>NZ_LNYZ01000014.1 GCF_001468065.1 Legionella steigerwaltii | reverse complement strand
ATCGGTAACACCTTTTTCTCCTAAGAAAGTGTTACCTATCATCCCGGTTTAAAGTGTTACCAGTCTACCCGGTTTGTACCCTAATTTAATCCCCTCCCCCACTTGTGGGAGAGGGGCAGGGGTGAGGGTTTCTTTTTATTTCTTCAAATTTCTACACATTCATCAGGCCAAACACCACATTGAACCTCCCCAATATGTTTCTTTTGTAACAGAAGCATTACCAAACGAGATTGACCTATCCCTCCACCAATTGTCTGAGGCAAAGAACCAGAAATTAATCTCTGATGCCAATCAAAATCCAAACGATGTTGATACCCTGTTAATGCCAATTGATATTTCAACATGGCTTCATTGACTCGAATACCCATAGAGGAAACTTCAAAAACATCTTCGATTACCGGATTCCATACTAAAATGTCACCATTTAGCCCTGTAAATCCTACTTCATTTACCGAACTCCAATCGTCATAATCTGGAGCACGCAAATCATGCGGTTTTCCATCGGATAAAGAACCGCCAATTCCAATTAAAAAAACAGCCCCATACTTTTTAGTAATAGCCCGTTCTCTGTCTTTGGGTGAGAGATGAGGATATAAAGCAAGTAATTCTTCTGTATATATAAAATGAATATAGGGCGGTAGAAATGGAGTTAAGCCATAAAGATCACTGACCATTTTCTCCGTTTTTTTTATGGCATCATAGAGTTCAATAACTGTTTTCTTTAAATAACTCAAGGAACGCTCTTTATTGTCGATGACACGCTCCCAATCCCATTGGTCCACAAGAACTGAATGTGTGGCACTTAATACTTCTTCGTCAGGTCTTAAAGCAATCATATGAGTGTAAATGCCTTCTCCAATTTGAAAAGCATATTCCCCGAGTAACTTTCTTTTCCATTTAGCTAAAGAATGAACAATCTCAAAGCTACGATCCGGTATGGCCTTAACTTTAACTGAGACAGCTTGCTCTGTACCTGACAAATTATCTTGTACACCATCGCCGACACAAGCCAATAATGGTGCCTGTACTTCAGTAAGACCTAATCTTTGTTCTAATTCGCGAGAAAAAAAAGATTTAACAAAACCTATTTGTTTTTGTTTTTCAATAAATGCTTGTTTCATTATACTACCCCACAATAAACTAATTTAACATTATATTGAATTTTTCAAAAATTTTTATCACCAAATTAAAATAAATATAGATATATAAAATAATATTCAATAAAATAGCTTTATTTTTAAATAAACAACAAAAAACACAGATGAAAGACCTGGAAAATTATCAAATCGATGATCTGGACAAGAAAATACTCCATGCATTAATAAAAAATGCGCGTACCGCTTATGCGGAATTGGCTAAATCTTACGCTGTAAGTCCCGCGACGATTCATGTACGTGTCGAAAAAATGCGACAAGCAGGTATTATTGAAGGGGTACACGTACACATCAACCCCAAACGGCTAGGGTACGATGTCTGTTGTTTTATTGGAATAACACTGAATCATGCAAAAGACTACCAAGCCGTGCTTAAAAAACTGGAAGCTCTGGAAGAAGTCATTGAGGCTTATTACACCATTGGTCATCATTTTAATATCTTTATTAAAGTCATGTGCCAATCAATAGACACTTTACAACAACTACTAGTGAATAAAATTCAGCTTATCGAGGAAATACAGTCAACAGAAACGCTTATCTCCCTACAAAATCCAATTATGCGCTCAGTAACTCCCTAATCCTGATTGCAATTGATACCTGTAAGAAGATAATTAAATTCATTTTATCAAATCTATATTATTTAGGAGTTTCCGAAGTTTGCCCGAGGTTCAAGAGTTAAGTCTGGGTGATACTGATAGCTTGCAACATTATCAACGCGATTAAAATATGCAAAAGCGATATTAGATACCGTTGTAAAAGATTCATCTGAGAGCTCCATCGGTAATGCTTTATAAAGGGAGTTATTATCAATAAAATGGAGTTTCTCATTTTCGTCTACGACCAAACAAATTTGATGACCACGGTTATACACCTGAGGGTCATTTAGAGAAATAACGATGAGCTGATGCGGTTGTAAGTTGCAATTATGGAGATAATTAATAAATGCTATTTTATTTGCGATCTTTTGAGGGGCTGATATTTCTGTGAAATGATCATTTTTATTGGTTACAAATTGAAATTGGGCAGGCAAATCATAATTATTTATCCCTATGAGTCGCTCAGAATTGCGATGGAAAAAAAGTATCGTACCAAACATATATTCAAAAATATTATCTAGTTTAGGAAAGTAAACTTGTAACTCTGGATCGCTAACAACGGCTTCTAAACTCCCCAATTGCTCATCCCAAGCTCTAATCGCATCAAACATTTTTTCATGTAAGCCTCGACTGCCTGGTCCACGTAACACACTAATTGCTCTAAAAAATGAATCTCCTTGACATACACCTCGAGTGACTACTTCAATTAAATCCTTTCCCGTTAAACTCGGGCTTTTATCGTCTCCTTTAAAGATAACACTGTCTTCTAACTTATTTTTTTTGATGTATTGAACCAATTTTCCTGTCAAAAGTCTCTGTCTCGTTTCTGGTAACTCGCTTTTTCTTTTTAAATAATCTTCCGGGGTATAACCGAACATATTTTGGGTTAAGGGTAGGTTAGTTTTTTTCAATACATAATCATAGGCTTCTTGCCCGCCTAGGGCACCATAATGCAGAGTTGAATTTTTATGGTAATCTTCTCGAGCTAGCACTGCACCATGCTCGATAAGCAAATCCGCGATTTTTAAGTGCTTATACTTGATAGCAATTTGGACTAAAGTTGCTCCGGGACATAATTCTTTGAGAACGTATACGGGAATAGGTTTGTTTAAATTTAATTTCTTAAGATCCGAGGATGCAAGAAAAATTTCTACTTCGTCTAATTTCCCATTTTTCACCAACTCTACCAGACAATTAAATTGCGCTTCATAAAGAAGAGCTTTCTTTTTCTTTTTTTCTTCCTTATCCACGAAAAAAACATCATCCCCTTCTTTACATACCAATTTAATAAATTGGGGAGACAATAAACCACGCAAAACATCTGGTTCATTTTTTTTGATAAAAAAATTAATTAATTTTTCATAATCTTGGCTAGTAAAACTATCCGTATGGCGTTTTATAAGCTTATCAAGAATTTCATTGATGTTTTTATCATTTTCATAAGATTTTGCGGCTTCAAGTCTCTCAAAAAGCAGTTGCATAATTACTCTCTAATGAATAACCTACTTTTTATTATAGTGTTTATTTTGATCAAATTGACAAGTTATTAAATTACCTTAGATAAGGTGTTTGTTACTAGATAGGTACAGATTAACATGGGGCTTACCCTATAATTAGTTATAGAGGATGGTTTTATAAGGAGTAATGATGAGCAAGACTACTCTTCTTAGCACCTGCATCCTTGGACTTACCCTGATGCAAGCAGGCTGTGTTACTGTTCAGGGAACTACTTCAAATTCGGCATATAGTACGGCGAGTTATGACGATTCTTCTAATGAACCATCACCACCAATAGATAACTCAGCCTCAGATACATCAGCCATGATCCAACAACAAAATGACATCAATGCAATGAATGCTTCAATGGCCGCCGCTGAACAGCAAAATGAAGCAGCGCAACAGCAAACATTACAAACCGAAATTAATGCAATGCCTATTGATAATTCGAATCAATGGTAGAATTGCACTTTTTAATGCGCGGTTTCGTTGGGAGGAACCACAATCGCAAAAGGTTCGCTGGAACTACCATCGATAACTTTATTTAATAGTTGCACTTTGACTAAAACCCTCATTGTTTTGCTGTCCTCAGAACATCTTGTTTCATTTGGTTCACGTTTACAATTTGCAACTTGATGTACCGTGTCTATTGGGCTGTTGTCGCTATCAATCACTTTTTGGTGTTCCAAATCAATAAGAGTTAACGTCAAGTGACTAAGCTTCCATTCACTTCCTTCTGAAGTATATCCCACACGTCGTTCATGAACTAAAGTAACCTTTTGTCCTCTTTTAAGCGTGGTTTGAAATTCCCATATTGGTTTTTCAGCAGTTAGCTCACTTTCTATAATATTGTTTCTCTGCCGAAATGCTTTCTCCATGTTGAGATAACCCCAGCCGTATGTTCTATTCCAAGCGGAGCCCATGATTTTAGAATGTCCGGAATCTGCTGTACCAGCATCAGTCCAGGTATCTGCACTATTAATAAGTAAGGCTTTGATAGCCATAGGATTCTTAATGCCAGCATCTTGCAATAACAATGCAGAGGCACCTACATGCGGTGCCGCAGAACTGGTTCCGCCCATGAGACGATAACCATCTTTATACTTCATCGCATTAGAATAGACAAAACCATAAACTTTAGGATCGGGGGCGCACGTAAAAGTATCATGACCTGGGGCGGTTAAATCAGGTTTACGTCTACCAAATGGTGTAGGCCCTCGACTGCTGGTGTTCTTTATATGATGTTTGCTTCTGTCTGCAGTTTTTACAATAACCGTTTCATTTTCAGTAACGACTGTATTCATATTGGCGATCGTAAGTCCATTGTAATTATCACCAGGGACCGTGAGCGTGGAGGCAAAAGTAAATTGATGTGATGGCTCAATGTATCCAGCATTTCCCGCTGATTTTACCCAGAGGATTTTTTGAGTATTCACCACATAATCTATGACTTTTGCAAGCCCGCTCCATTCAGGACAAGCAGGACAATTTAAATCCAGCCGACCATTTCCCATACTGTAATTAATAATCGTGGGCTTCAGTTCAGAACGATTCATCATCCAATCCAAAGTTTCCATGGTACGCATAATACTTGCGGGATCGGCTGTTTCCTCTCCGGCTAATCCAGAGATAATGGTAGACGCACCATAAGCCATACCTTTGTATTGTTCATGGTTACTTGCATAAATACATGCTACACCTGTTGCATGTGGTTCTTTGACTCCATTAAGATGATTTGAGTATCCAGAACCTACATCTTGTTGCACTATTAATTTTTTATTGGCTAAAGAAGGATGCAAAGGATCTACGCCTGTATCGATTATGCCAATAATTCCTTTTTGACCGGTATAACCATGATCCCACCAATTAGTTACATTAGGATAAAAAGATGAAGGGGCAAGTTTTAAAACTTGGGCATTAACATCCAATTCCTCAGCAGCTGCTGTATGTAAAGAAATTTGTGCCGCTGCATCTAAATTAGCAATTTGATAGAGTATGGTGCGATTTCTTGGAACTTGTATCGCTACGGCGGGCATAAAACCTAAATCTTGTATGCGTACATTCTGAATTTTTTTTATTTCTTCAATAAACGGTTCTTTCTCCAAGCGATTATGTAAAAAAACCAGAAGAGATAAAGGGGCTTGCTTTGATCTTTTGGGATATTTGAACGTTTGGAGAACGTCAGCATCAATAATTGCTTGTGCTGAAAGAATGGGACTTACAGCGAGTAAAATCATCGCAAGATAAGATTTCTTGAATGCGTGCCACATATTGTGCCTCATTTGCGGGGTTCTAATATAATGAACAATATTTTTACCTTCCTAATTGGCAAATTTATTGTTGCTCTCTCAGCTTCCTTATGAGGATTTTAAAGTAATGGGGCAAAAGAGAAAAGCGATTCGTATAAAAAAATTTCAGTCAATACAAGAATATAGCTTCCTGAGAACCTCATTTAGGTTTCAGTGAATAATTTATCGTCTGAACCCAGAGGGACTTTTCGAATTAGATGATAATATGACATTCAGAGAGTTGAATTGTACTTGAACGACGATTACTGCATAAAAAATAACTTTGATACTTCTTCGCTTGCAGAAAGGCACCACGAAATATTGAGTGCGTCTGCATATTGCAAGGGTTTTATGATACAACCTGATACGTGCAACTCACTTTTAGCAAGTTTTTCTCTAGTAGTATATTCACCAGTAAGCAAAAAAACCTTAACCTTTTCAAAATCAAAAGATTTTCTCACTTCTTTCAAAAAATCGATACCGTTCATCTTGGGTAGGTTAAGATCAAGCAATATCACCTTCGGTTTGATTTTATGCTGACCATTCCGTCCATACAACATATCCAACGCTTGTTTACCATCCTTGGTGACAACAATCTTGACCGGCTTTTCCATTTTGGCAAATTCACGTTGCAACGATTCAATATCAACGTCATCATCTTCTATATATAAAATATCAACATTCATAACTATAATCTCCCTATCATTTAGGAAAACAACTCGTGCTATAAAATCATCCTATTAATTTTATTATAATATACATCCGAACCTTCAACCTCGAAACTTATGGTTTACTAGTATTCGCGATTTACTACGCTCATTTGCATTCCGATTTTAAATACTCAACTGAAGTATCTTGGGAGTCGAGGCCTGTTTGTTGAGGTTGTGACTCAGACTTCCAGAACATATCTCTGGGTAGAGAACCCGAATCGGTTTGCGATTTCTTTAGAGTTTGACCTTTCCCATCAATAAGCAACTCAATTAATTTATCATTCGAGCTCGCTTGTGGACGACGTAGATTTGCAAATTTTGCAGATGATCTTATTTTTTCATTCAGAGGCTGAACCTCACTAAAGTAAGAATTCAGTCGTTCTTCAAGACTCGGTGCATTTGATGCAAATGATTTTAAATAGTTAGCCAAGCATAGATCTGAATCCAGCTCAACAAAAACCTTGACATCAAATTTTGAACGTAATTTTTCATCTAAAAAAATATCTGGTCCAAAAACAATGACATCGCAACGTGCATTCTCAATCGCAGATAAAAGTAATTCGCTGGAATTATAAGCTGAACTATTTATTAATAATGTCTTCTCTTTATTTAATAAAGAATAACATTGTTCACTGAGTCCTTTAAAATCACTCCCTATAGGTCCACAAACAGCCAGTATTGTCATCGCAACCACCATAGTGCATAAAATATCGGCAATCATACCTCTTTTACAACAAATTTGAAACGGTTAATTCAAATAATAATCAAAAAGACGTGCGTTCCTATTGCCCATATGATCTGGTCTTCAAACCAGATAAGATATTAAGTGCTGCATCAGGTTAGTGCCATTCTCAGCTTTTTTCTAATCTGATAAACATTTAAATGGAATTTTGAATAATAAAAAGGAGTTTATTATGAAAATAAGCTGTTTATTAGGCGCATTGTGTTTGTCTCCCCTTCTTGCTTTTGCTAATTCTGATCAACGTTTAGAAGGTCTTATTTTTTCCCCATTGGCTAAGGATAAAAATACCGTAGTCAGGCATTATAGTAATGAACAGGAGGTGCCTAATCTGAATCAAATGATGCAAAGAACTATTGATTTTCCAACTCAAATCGTTCGTGTCAGAGGGAGTGTTGCAGGATTGGGGCTTAGTTGTGACGAAGTGGAAGATGAAATAGATCGGGTATTTTCAAAAAAAATCTCTCCCAATCTGTTTACCTACAACACTTATATCAATTGTGGCTATGATCAGGATAGCCCAGATGAAGACGCAGTAAATTTTTCTATCCAGAGTTATTTTGATCCATTAACAGATAAAGCCGTTGATTATTTAAAATCCTATCTACAAGAATATAATGGATACAATTTATTTAATACCTCAACATTACAAATTGAAAATGCCAAAGGTGTTATCATCTCCATGAATCTGAATGCTGGTTTGAAAAGTAACCCTGATAAAATACCATTGATGCTTTATCGCCAAGACCGGAACAATATTTATTTTAAAAGTAATTTCGAAATGAGAAAGGAATTAATTGTCGATATTTATCAACGCTTTTATTCTAACGACCCCGAGGTAATTCTGCCCTTTTTAGATAAATGGATTTTTTCCTCTGCAGGAGCAATTTATCACTCTATTTTAAAGGCTTCCAATTATCTTGAATTGCAGCCTGAAAGAATATTTGTCATGGAAAAAGAAGGGGACATCTTCGTATCTGATTTTAGATATTATTTCGCCAATCTTTGTATGAAGAGAAATCCTAATAAATTTTGCTTGTAATTATTATTCAAGGCCACGTTCGTCTTTAAAGCCCTCCTCGATCGTGGCTCGTTAAGAAATTGGATGAATAATTCAAAGTGACGTTAAAGTGCGCTCTTAGGAGTTAAAAGGTGTATATCTACTTTCTATCTCATCAAGAATCTCTTGTGCAGTAAGATTTGTATGAATCAACGAACCAATCAATATTTTCTTTTTCAGCTCTTCACTCATTGAGGTGTCACGAGATAATACGGAATAAACGTTGTGCACAAACTGAATTCGTTTTTCTTTATCTTCTTGAGTTTTTAGTGATTCTTGAGTAAAAAACTTCGTATGCATTTACATTCTCCATCGACAATGTTGAGTCTCTTGACTGCATCTTAAAAAGGTTATCATCATAATCAAACCATTTCTATTACACAATTCTATCTATATAAAGACTGTAATTCATTAGAACTGTGACTCTATGCAGAATTCATCCCTTATTGATATACTGAACCCATGAGAAAAAATATCATTCTGTTCATTGTTTCCTTTGCCATGTTTATGGAAGCAGTAGATACCACGATTATTAATACCGCAATTCCCGTGATGGCACAAAGTTTAAATGTCAATCCTGTGGATTTGAAATTAGCGCTGATTAGCTACCTTTTGAGTTTGGCAATTTTTATCCCAATTAGCGGCTGGATCGCTGATAAATTCGGCATAAAAATCGTTTTTATGACGGCCATTTCTGTATTTACTTTGAGTTCCATTTGGTGTGGGTTTACAAATAATTTATGGGAATTAATTTGTGCACGCATCGTTCAGGGTTTAGGTGGCTCCTTAACTATGCCCATTGGTCGACTGATTATTTTGCGAACTTGTGAACGACATGAACTGATCGCCAAAATGAGCATCGTAGTCATGGTGGCCTCATTAGGCATGATGCTGGGGCCATTATTAGGAGGAATTATTACCTATCGTTTTTCCTGGCGTTGGATTTTTTGGGTCAATATTCCTGTTGGAGTGCTGGCAGTAGGTTTATCAAGCAAATTATTACCCTACATGCCTCCTCGCCCGGTTCCTCCACTCGACAAATTGGGCTTTATTCTTTTTGGTAGTGGTTTAGCCACCTTAACCTTCAGTTTATCGATGATCAGCGAATCCTCTGCAACGATAAGCCAAACCGTTACGGTGCTCCTTATTGCACTTCTTTTATTGGGCGCTTATACCAAACACTCCTATAAAAGAAAGCATCCTATTGTTAAAGTAGAACTCTTCCATACTCGTACATTCTTTATTTCTGTTGCAGGAAATTTATTAGCTCGTCTCAGTTTTGGCGGGGTTCCTTTTTTATTGCCACTACTCTTACAAATTGCTTTGGGTTATACACCTCGTCTATCGGGTCTATTACTTGCTCCAATCGCTGTGGGAGTTTTTTTAGTAAAACCTTTATCCTTCTCTATACTTCGTTGGTTTGGTTATAGAAATTTACTCATTTTAAATACGGCCTTAGTCAGTATTTCTCTTTGGTCCTTCTTTTCCATTAATCAATATACTTCGGTATACGTTATTGCATTTTTGACTTTTGCTTATGGATTTTTAATCGCATTACAATATACAGCTATGAATTCACTCGCTTATGCCAACATTACAGAAAATAATATGAGTGCTGCAACCAGCATTATGAGCACTACCCAACAACTGGCTCAAAGTTTTGGCGTTGCAGTTTCAGCAATCTTACTTAGCTTTTTCACTTATAAATATTCTGTAAATCATGTTTTATCCATCCAGATATTTCATGATACATTTCTCATGCTTGGAATCCTGACTTTTTTTTCAGGGCTCATTTTTGCTTTTCTAAAGAAAGAAGATGGACTTGAATTAATTGAAGCTCCAGAAAACAGGGTTTTATAAGATTTTTAGTGCCATTCTGCCTGCATTTCAATGAAAACGGCTAAAAGATTGTAAAGTATTAGAATTTTTAATCAAAATGCTCTATGATGGTGGGGCATTATTTGCTGTTTTTGCATTAAATGTAAAAAAAATTAAAAATATTTAATAAAAAAACAGCACAATTAATAAAATAATGCTACAATGTCCTGGTAACAATTTAGGAAATTAACATGTCAGAAAAAATTCGTGGTACAGTAAAGTGGTTTAATGAGTCCAAAGGTTTCGGTTTTTTAGAAAGTGGCGGTAAAGATTATTTTGTGCATTTCAGTGCAATTTTAGGCACCGGGTTTAAAACTCTTGCTGAAGGCGCAACAGTAACGTTCAAGCCAAGTAATGGGCAAAAAGGTCCTCAAGCTGAAGAAGTTGAAGTAGTTTAATCAATTTACTAAAACCCCCTATTTACTTAAGTATGACAATATTTTTGTGGATAGGGGGTTTTTCTTTATAAAAATTCTCAATTCAATTTTTTTCGATTAAGCGTGATCCGTCTGAGCACTATTGCTCTCAATCCAGTATTTTCATAAACACTCCTCGAATACTGAAATAATTACTAAAATAAGCAATAATACAAGTACGAACATCACCCGTAATGGAGCAAATGGGATATAAAAATCTTGGTGAACGGTTGGATTTGAGCACAGGTTGACCATTTGCCGTCGCCCCCAAATACTACAAGGAGTCGTATATGAGTAAAAAAATCGCAGTCATCGTTGGCAGCTTACGCAAAGAATCCTACAATAGAAAAATGGCAAAAGTACTTATTTCTATTGCACCCAAATCTCTAAATCTACAAATTGTTGAAATTGGTGATTTGCCATTATATAACCAGGATCTGGATGACGAAAACAGACCTCCTGAGGCCTGGGTTCAATTTCGTGAGCAAATGAAAACATTTCAAGGCGTGTTGTTTGTCACTCCAGAATACAATCGTTCAGTTCCCGGTGTGCTTAAAAATGCAGTCGACGTTGGTTCGCGACCTTATGGTAAAAGCATTTGGAGCAAGCTACCAGGTGCAGTAATAAGTGTTTCTCCTGGAGCTATTGGGGGATTTGGAGCGAACAATCATTTAAGACAATCATTTGTCTTCTTGGATATACCAACCCTTCAACAACCTGAGACTTATATAGGAGGAGCAGGAGATTTATTTGATGCTCAAGGGAGCATTACCAAAGAAGACACACAAAAGTTCCTGCAAAAATTTATGGACGCTTATGCCAGCTGGGTTGAGCTTAATACTAAGGGCTAGTCAAAAATACATAAGCTGGGTCGTTCACTTTTACGTGAACGTTTACCGTTAAAAGGGGACGGACCCCAGTGGGGTCCGTCCCCATAGATCTTGGTCCCCTTAGATCTTGGAAGTTGTGTTGTTATCTGCTGGGCTTACCAACCCAGCCTACGTGTACTACATGTGCGTTAACCCTGCCAACGATCCACTATTCCTACATCGATATCAAAAAGATCGAGTATTCTACCTACGCTGTAATTAATAATGTCATCAATGGTTTCTGGTTTGGTATAAAATGCAGGCATTGCAGGACAAATGATCGCACCATGTTGCGTCAGTGATACCATGTTTTGTAAATGACCTAAATGCAAAGGTGATTCACGCGGCATAAGCACTAACTTTCTACGCTCTTTTAAAGTCACATCAGCTGCTCGGCCAATTAAATTATCACTCGTTCCATGAGCAATTTCTGCCAGAGTTTTCATTGAACATGGAGCAATGATCATGCCCAATGTTTGGAAAGAACCGCTGGCAATACTGGCACCCACATCATTCCAGGAATGATATACATCAGCTAATGCTTTCAATTCAGTAAGAGAAAGGTTGGTTTCATATTTACGCGTCAATTGTGCTGATTTACTGACAATCAAATGCGTTTCAATCGAAGTGGGTCGCAGCAATTCTAAAAGACGTATTCCATAAATCATGCCTGATGCACCAGTAATCCCAATAATTATTCGCGCTTTGCTCATAAGTATTTCCCCGTGATTGAAGCAATTAGGTTCTCAGGCATAAAAACAGAATAATTATTTCACATAAATAGAATCTTCACAAAGTAAAATAAGTGGAAAATACAGACATAAAAAGGTAAATTGCATGAATTACAACGAACAGCAAGAAATAAGAGAGACAAATTATGCAAATCACAGCGATCGCCGAAGATACCATTGTAAGCTCTTTTCCCATTGCGATCATCACGAGTGTCTTTAATCGGCAAGTCACGAAAGCGTTGCAAGAAGGAGCAATAGCTCAACTTCTGAAACGCGGCTTTAATGAACGAGACATCCAATCATTCGAAGTTCCTGGAGCAGTAGAGATTCCATTAGTCGCAAAGCGCCTCGCCATGCAAAAATCAGTACAATCAATTATTACCTTAGGTGCTGTAATTCGTGGCGAGACCAGTCATTATGATTTGGTTTGCAATATGGTCAGCCAAGGATGTTTGCAAGTCTCACTGGAATATAATATTCCCGTTCTTTTTGGCGTACTTACTACGGATAATGAAGAGCAAGCTTGGGATAGATTAGGTGGCAAAGGTGGACATAAAGGAGTCGATGTGGCCAATGCTGCCATTTCCTTGCATCAAACATTAAGTCAATTGTAACGCAGGTAAAATCCATGACGAATAACTATGATCAGTTTGAGCAACGCAAGCAAGATCACATCAAATTAGCTTTAATGCCTGAAAATCAAACTGCAGATCTTAGTACGTTTGATAGCATCCATTTAGTTCATGATGCCCTTCCTGATTTAAATTTTGATGAAGTAAGCATCAAAAGTTCTCGATTTGGCCAAGCTGTAGAAAAACCCTTTCTTATCAGTTCCATGACCGCAGGCCATCGACGTGCAAAGCACATCAATCATAATTTAATTGAGGCGTGTGCATTGAATGGTTGGGCAATGGGTGTAGGCTCGCAAAGACGTGAATTGACCGATCCCAAAGCGGCTTTTGAATGGCAACATTTACGCCGTGACTTTCCCCAGGTTAGCTTGTACAGCAATTTAGGAATAGCACAATTAATCACGAACTCCTTGAGCGATATTCAACGCTTAACTGATGCATTGCAGGCTAATGCATTAATTATCCACTGCAATCCTCTGCAAGAATGCATGCAACCCGAAGGGACAACACACTATAAAGGCTGCTGGCAGGCGTTGGCAGATGTAGTTAAAAATCTTCCTTTACCTATTATCGTTAAAGAAACTGGTTGTGGTTTTTCACGTGAAACAATGATGCGTTTAGATGAAATTGGTATTGCAGCGATTGATGTGGGTGGCTTGGGAGGAACCCATTGGGGACGAATTGAAGGACATAGAGCAGCTCATGATCCCATTCGACAACAAGCGGCCATTACTTTTCGCAATTGGGGAATTGATACCGTAACATCAGTAAAACATGCAGCAGAGCTCAAACCTTCTTTTGAAATTTGGGGTTCAGGTGGGGTGATTAACGGGTTAAACGCCGCTAAGCTGTTTGCGCTTGGCGCCACAACTGTCGGCTATGCAAGGCCAATGCTTGAAGCAGCTCTAGAATCAGCAGAGCAAGTTAGTTTATGCATGCAAACCATTGAATATGAACTAAAAGTAGCCATGTTTTGTACTGGCAGTCGCGTCTTAAGCGATTTGGCACAGAAATTAGGGTAATAAGATATTATCTCGGATTCAAATGTTCCTTGTGGTTTATAATTCAACGGGCTCCATAAATCTTTTGCTGTTTAAATCTTGTAAGAAAGAGTGCAAAATCTTATGCTATTGTTCCACAGAATAAAGAACTGGATGCGGAGAAGTGATTTTGCTTAAGCGTTTTTTCGATGTACTGTTAGCGAGTATCTTATTAGTCCTATTAATGCCCATACTGGTTATTGTGGCATTGTTAACTCGTTATCACTTGGGTTCACCGATTTTTTTTCGTCAAGATCGTCCAGGATTGCATGGTAAGACCTTCCAGTTAATAAAATTTAGAACCATGAAGGAATTATACAATAAACAAGGTGAGGTTTTACCGGATAAAGATCGAATAACACGCTTCGGCCATTTTGTGAGGGCATCCAGTTTAGATGAGTTGCCTCAATTATGGAATGTTCTTAAAGGTGAAATGAGCTTTGTAGGGCCAAGGCCTCTGTTAATCGAATACCTTTCTCTTTATAATAACGAGCAAAAAAGACGCCATGATGTGAAACCAGGAATTACTGGGTTAGCTCAAGTAAATGGTCGTAATGCCTTAACTTGGGATGATAAATTTAAATTGGATTTATGGTATGTAGATCATCAATCGTTTTATTTAGATATCAAAATCCTCTTATTAACAGTGAAGAAAGTAGTGATACGCGAAGGCATTACGAGCCAAGGAAGTGTAAGTAATGAAAAATTTACAGGAAATAATTCATGAAATCACTTGCCATTCTTGGTGCTGGTGGACATGCTAAAGTTGTAGCTGATGCAGCGCTTTGCTCTGGTTGGCGGAATATTTCATTTTTTGATGATAGATGGCCCCAGATTGAAACAGTTGGACGACTGAAAATTAGTGGAAACACGCAGTCGATTTTGTCGCAAGCCTCAGAATTCAATGGGGTTATTATTGCCATAGGCGATAATGCCGTTCGCCTGGAGAAAATGACCCAATTTTTAAACCAAAATATCCCTATCGCAACCATTATTCATCCCTCGGCAATAATTAGTTCCTCAGCCCAGATCGCAGAAGGATCTGTTATTTTTGCCAGAGCAGTATTAAATCCAGATTGCATCATTGGGGCTGGAACAATTATTAATACTGGCGCAATCATTGAGCATGATTGCAGTATCGGACTGTCAGTGCATATCTCTCCTGGTGTCAATTTAGCCGGAAATGTGCAGGTCGGAAATTTAAGCTGGATTGGTATTGGAGCTTGTGTTCGTCAAGGCATTAAAATTGGATCAGAAGTCATGGTAGGGGCAGGTTCCGTTGTTGTGAATGACTTGCCAAATCATTGCACTTCATTCGGTGTTCCAGCAAAAATTTATAAAGAAAATTCAAAGGATTAAACATGTTAAATACCCCATTTTCACCATGGCCAAATTACTCTAAAGAAGAAGCGGACTTAATCCATCAGGTTCTTCTCTCGAATAAAGTAAATTATTGGACTGGGAATGAATGCAGAGAATTTGAAAAAGAATTCGCCGCTTGGGTTGGCACAAAACATGCCGTTGCATTAGCTAATGGCACTATTGCACTTGATGTCGCCTTGAAAGCGATTGGCATAAAAGCAGAAGACGAAGTGATTGTGACCTCGCGCACATTCATTGCTTCGGCTTCCTCTGTTGTGACGTGCGGGGGGATACCGGTATTTGCTGATGTTGATGAAAACAGCCAAAACATTACTGCAGAAACCATTCGGGCAGTAGTAACTCCTAAAACTAAAGCCATAATTTGCGTGCATCTTGCAGGTTGGCCTTGTGATATGGACCCAATTCTCGAATTAGCTAAAGAATTTAATCTATATGTAATAGAAGATTGTGCCCAAGCTCATGGGGCAAAATATAAAGGTCGTTCTGTTGGTTCAATAGGCCACATCGGTGCCTGGTCATTCTGCCAAGATAAAATTATGACCACGGGTGGCGAGGGGGGCATGGTCACCACAAATGATGATACGCTATGGTCCTCTATGTGGTCTTACAAGGATCATGGAAAATCTTGGGATGCAGTATATAACGAGGAACATGAATCCACCTTTCGCTGGGTACATCGAAATTTTGGTACTAATGGCAGGATGATTGAAATCCAAGCAGTGATTGGGCGTATGCAACTCCAAAAGATGCCGGTTTGGCATCAACAAAGACTTGGAAACTTAAAACAAATTTGTGAAGTGGCCTCGACTTTGAAAGGATTAAGAGTACCGCAAATTCCCGATGAAATTACTCATGCTGCTTACAAATGTTATGTATTTGTGGAAGAAAGGCAGCTGGCAACAAGCTGGAATCGTTGTCGGATTTTGAAAGAAATAAATGATCGCGGGGTTCCTTGCTATCAGGGTACCTGTTCTGAAGTGTATCTGGAAAAAGCATTTGATAATACCGGTTGGCGCCCTAATAATCGGCTTCCTGTTGCATCCAGGCTTGGGGAAACCAGCCTGATGTTTTTAGTGCATCCAAGTTTATTAAAATCAGAAATTGATAAAACGTGCCAGGTTCTTGAAGAAGTCATGTTGCAAGCAAGTAGAGTTTAAAAGCCCCCCTTTTTACTGAGTTTTTTTTAAAAGGCATATGGCCAAGAGCTCTTGCTGTT
Source organism: Legionella steigerwaltii (assembly GCF_001468065.1). Taxonomy (GTDB): domain Bacteria; phylum Pseudomonadota; class Gammaproteobacteria; order Legionellales; family Legionellaceae; genus Legionella; species Legionella steigerwaltii. Next base: position 97,789 of record NZ_LNYZ01000014.1, on the reverse strand, counting down.
TGTTGCTTTGCCACTTGAAGGCTAAATTGATTTGTGCCATCATCAATGCAAAGAATTATTTGGCCAAATGGGATAATATGAGCACTATTCAAATCAAACCTGCATGGATTGCGTCATTTTTTCAGAAACGTTCGTTCTAGTTTAAAGTTGTTCTTCTATTTAAAAACATTTGGGATCAATTCATAAACTGATAATGTAATGGGATATTTTTTCTAAATACATTTCAATGAATAAAAAATGAAATCAGCTTAATCGATACAAGGGTTTATCATGCTCCTTTTTAAAAATAAAATAACTGTCTTTTTAGGATTAATGCTCATAATGGGAGGCATGTATTTTTATCCTAATGATTGGATGGGATGGTTCCTTCTAGGTGGAAGCTTCTATTTTATAGATAGGATGAAACTAGATTCTCAAACCAAAGGCATATTATTATTCATATTATTTATTCATCAAATTATAGCCTTATATTATTTTATAAAATATCCAGGCTATGTTGAAGACATTGATTTTACAACGTTTCAGCTTACTGCAAAATCCATCGCCGACGGGAACTATTTTTCTTTTGGCACTGATGCCGCATTCTTTTCAAATTTACTCGCATTATTTTATAAAATAAATAACTCTCAGTTATTTGGACAAGAAATCTCTTTACTCATGTTTATGACTTCTTGTTTTATACTGATGAGAATTGTTAGATACTACCAACTAGACACCTATACAATTCCCATTTTGCTTCTTTACGCGTTATCTCCTGCATCTCTTCTTTGGACTAATATCATTTTGCGGGAGCCTTTTGAACTGACCTTCTTGCTGCTCGCGATCGAATGTTTGCTCTGTTTTAAATCGGGTGGTTTTAAAATTTCTACTCGATTATTATATTTAGGTGGTTCTTTTTTACTTATACTCTATATGTGTTTGTTGCATAAAGGTTTATTCTTTTGCCTTCCAGTGTTTTTCTTTATTGCACTTGTCCTCCCTGCAAAAGATAAAAATGGCCAGCAAATCGTTGCGAAGTTAATACAACCCAAAAAATTAAAGCAATATATTTCTTTGATCTATCTACCTTTTGTTTTACTTTTAATAATTGTGTTTACCGGAATAAACAAAGGACAACTAGAACAAAAAAATATAAATTCTTCTAATATCATTTATAACAATAATTATATGACTGTTGAGGTGGCTAAGGATTTATCCCAAACTATTTCTTCCTTAGGTATATATAAAACTGTAGCCAAATTTCGTTATGGGGATGTTGAGGTACTAAGTCCTGAGTATATGGCAAGTTTGTTTAATGCGACAACGAATTATGATAAAGGTAATTTTGTACCAAAAAATTTATTTCAGTTTAGTTACATGGCTCTACGCGAGTACCTGAACTATGCATTTTTACCTGCAGTATTAGTCACGGGTAAATGGACCCTCTTGAATTTGATCTTGTCTTTTATTTATGTTGCTCGACTGCTATTCTTTTGTTCTGCAATCAAATTGAGTATGGATTTCTATAAAAAATCAATCAAATCCCCACTGATTTTAATCTCATTGTATTTCATTGTTAGTTTCATATTTTCACTGGGTACTATAGCGTATGGCACTGCAATGAGACACAATCTGATGACGGATTGGATTCTTATTTTATTAGGAACCCCACTCATATATGATTTCGCTACTCAATTATTCAAGAAATTGGCATGGAGAAGAAATATATTGAAGCTCCAAAGAGTGTAAATGATTAATATAAAAAAGCGAATAGAAAAAATAAATCTTCATACCTTAGGGATTCTCTTATCCCTAAGTAGTGCCAGTCTTGGCATGTTACGAGATGTATTACTCGTTTTTATATTTGGATTTAGTAACTTAAATGATATGTTACAGATCTATTTATCACTGTATTTTGTCATTTGTTTCTTCTCAGATCCGTTAAGACTTACCTATTTAAATTTGATTGCAGTTCGGCCTTTCAAACAATTAATCTCGTTATTACTTTCTGTAGTCTTTATTTTTATTATGTTCTTTGTTGGCTTCATGATGGTGATCAAGCCAAATTTGAATCCCTATTATATGTTTTTAGCTGCTTTTGGCGGATTTCTAAATTTATTTGTTTCTTTACTGGTTTTTCATAAACAACGTTTTGGGGCTTATTTGTCTTCGCTATTGGTTAGTGTGACCCCCAGTTTTCTGATGATTCCAGCGGTAATTACTCTTGCTTTTTTACCCACACATTTTTTTATTTTGTGTTTTTTATTTACCTTTGTGCTGATTCATATTATCCAGCTGTTTTTACTCAGCTTCATTCGTATTCAAAATTATGTTCCAGGAAAAATGCCACTATGCCTTGAAGACTTGTGGTTTTTATTGCGCCATTGTATTTCGGTACTTGGAGAACAATTATTTCAAATTGTTGGAAGACTTATTTTTCTCCAAGTAGGTCAGGGATTTTTAACTTTAACTTCTTTATTTATGAAGTGCCTTATCACATTTCGTTTTGTATTTGTAGATTCATATATTGGGATCAAAATTAGCTCTTGGAGTTCTGGGAGCTCCAAAGATCGCTTTCTTGAATTGATTGATAACAAACACATAAATTTTATTATTATTTTAGCTTTGCTCTCTATTTGTTCTATTGATACATTGAACTTTTATTTTGTGGGAGTGCAGTTTTTATTAATTAGCATAGTCTCTTGTTATTTTTCTTCTTTACACCGTATTGTGTATTTCAAGATCAATCGCTCTATTCATAATGCAGGACTGGTTACATTTACTGGATTGGTCGATCTGTTTAGCGCCTTATTTGTATTTTTCTGTTTGAAGTTGCATGTTCAAAGTCATAGCATGCTTTTTGTTTATTTTTGGTACATACTGCGTCTGTTTATCGAAATTTCTGTTTTGCGATTGTACTTTAATAAATTTCAAATGACTCTAGCCAAAGAAGGCTCGGCAGCCCCTTAATTTCATTGTCGTAGTTGATTGTGTTATAGAATAAACAAAGCGCAAAATAGAAATCTATGACTTTTATAATTTTGATTCATTAATTAATTTTTGGTACTCATCAACCAGTAAATTATCGCAATGGCGACTATCGAACTCCTTAATCGCTCTACTCTTAGCACTCTCACCGAGTTTTTTTCTTAAGGGAGCATCAGCAATCAGTCGATCAAGGGCTGTTGCTAATTGAGCCACATTCTTAGGTTCTACCAATAAACCGGTAACCTCATCTATTATCGCATCAGTCAATCCATAAATGGACGTTGCTACAGTTGGAACACCCATTGCAGCAGCTTCTATAACGACTGTGCCAAAACCTTCTCGATAGCTTGGAAGACATAAAATTTCAGAAATAGCCATGAGATTTTCTGGGTTGGAATAAAATCCGGTAAAAACTACTTTCTCTGGGCAATGCTTTTGGACATGGCGACGTGCTTCTTCTTCAATTTTTTGTTCAAAGCACCCGGCAATAATTAGGGTAATTTTAGTTTTTGTAGTTAAACGACCAACTGCCTCAATCAGCTCAAAAAAACCCTTATCTCGATTGATCCTTCCAACAAAAAGAAGTACAAAGCTTGTCTTATCAATATTCAGTGACTCACGAATTTGCTGCTTTGCCGCTTCTGAAAAATTTTCTTGCGAAAAACGATTAATATCTACACCTGCCACAGAGCCACTCCCTAAAACTGAGAGTTTATAAGGACGAACTACCTTCTGTTGAATTAAAAATTCACGTTGGCTCGCACTGTCTGCATAACAATGAGTATTAAATCGATTAATCAATTTATCGCAAAATTTGACTATTGCTTTTTTGGGCCCCTTTAAGCTAACCCAGGTTTGACCGGTATAAGTGTGCAGTCTAATGGGGATGCCTGCGAATTTGGCAGCTAATGCACAGAGGAATCCGGCTTTAGGCGTCGTAGAATGAATGATATCAAAACGCTCAGTAAAAAATAATTTTGTTAAGCGTATTAAGGCGATTGTATCTTTAATTAGGCTGATTTCTCTGGGGATATATATTGTTTTGAACTTGCAGTCTTTAATGGAGTTCATCGCTTCAGATAACCCATCTTTGCTGGAAATAACAGTAACTTCTGCACCCGCATCACTGATGGATGCGAGTTGTGACCGCAAATGAGTTGTCATAAAAAGAAGCACTGTTGACACACGTGCCACACGAATATGTTGCAATTTCTTAGTCATTAATTATCCAAGAATCAAAGAAAAAATCAATCAATGCTACTTCAAAAACAACGAGCTTATGTATGATATAAAAAACCAAAGCTTATTCCAAGTTTTTTAAATACGCATTCAAGGACGTATTGATGGCCGTATGTGTTAGTTTATCTATATTTGGATCGGGATGGTTACCCATTGCAAAAAAATCATACTCCTATCTCTTCAAGCATCTTTTTACTTATCACATCAGCATCATATTTTTTTTCGGATAAATATCTCGATTGTTCTCCAAATTGCTGAATTAAAGAAGGATTTTCAATTAATTTGAACATAGCTCCTGCTAAAATATCTACGCTCTTTACCGGAACTTTAAATCCATTCACATTTTCTTCTACAGTTTCACAACAACCAGGAGCATCCGTTGTTATAATAGCACGTCCCATAGCCATGGCTTCTAAAATAGTTCTAGGCATACCCTCTCTGTACGAGGGGAGAACATAAACATTGCAGCGTTTAATTGCATCGCGGACATCTTCGAGAAATCCCAAATAGTTTACTACCCCTTCGTCAATCCATGCATCAAGCTCTTTTTGGGAAATAGTATCCGGTCCTTCATCAATCCAGCCTGCCATGGTAAATGTAGCATCAGGATACTTTTTCTTGACCAATCGAGCCGCACCAATGTACTCTCGAATTCCTTTATTTACCAATAGACGCGCAATCAATAAAAAATGAATACCCTTTGGCAGAGGAGCTTTGGTATACCTCTCAAGCTCTACTCCAGAACCATTCACTACCGTCGTTTTAACAGTAGGGCATAACAATTTTTTTTCAATCAATAATTCTCGATCATCTTTGTTTTGAAATATGACCAAACGCGAGGATCTGAGCGCGGCCTGATACAATGACATGACAGGACGATGAAACCAATGATTTTTATCGCCTATAAAAAGATAACCTAAACCTGTAATCAGATTGGTTATATTTGGGACCTTTAAAAGTTTAGAAGCTAATGTACCATATATAACCGGTTTTATCGTATAACTTAAAACATAATCAGGTTTAATTTTACGAATCACTTTAATTAAAGAAATAAAATATCTTAAATCCACAAAAGGATTTTTTCCTGTTCGTTGCAAAGATACATCATGAAGGTTCACCCCCATCGACAATAAGGTGTCTCGTGTTTTTGATGGGACTTTAATATTTGGAGAACAGACATGAACTTCAACTCCATCAAGATTCAATTGCTGAATTAAGGCTCCACGAAATTTAATAATTGAATCAGTAAAACTGGAGATTAACAGGAATTTTGGAGGATGACTTTTATTGGAAAATTTTGGCATTATAAGTCACTCCCTACTAAGATACCTTCCACATTCATAGCAATTTTATGAGTATTATTATTCATAAAATACCAATACGCTTTCCATTAATTAGTTCGGTATGATCTTGAAAACAAATTATATTTAAAATTAAATTACCACAAGCTCTTATGAGCGCTTGAATTTTAACATTGTACTTGTTGCTATAGCAACAGCGTTTAGAGAGTACTTCCCGTAATTTGCAAAATGCTCTCCATTCTTTGACCAAAGTGTTATGATGTTTTATTATTGTACATCCCACCACGCCTGAAACATCAAAATATTCCACAATAAAGAAGAAAAATTTCCCTTACCACTTAAATGCTGCTTCCACATGTCACGTATAGGTTGCGAATTGAAAATACCTCCTTGACGTAATCGCTCTTCATCAAGCAAAGTCTCCGCCCAATTTTGCAAAGGTCCTCGCAACCAATCAGATAAGGGGATTCCAAAACCCATTTTAGGCCGCTCTATTAACTCTCTTGGTACATAACGATATAATATCTGGCGAAGCGGCCATTTAGTTTGCCCGTCTTTTAACTTCATAGATAAAGGAAGACTCCAGGCAAATTCAATCAATCGGTGGTCAAGAAATGGTACTCTGGTTTCAAGAGAAACGCCCATAGCTGCTCTATCTACTTTCACTAAAATATCATCGGGCAGGTAGGAAATAAAATCCATTGCCATCATCTTGCTAATCTCCCCTAATCCGGTGAAATGAGCAAGATTTTCATCCATAAACGAACTCGGTTCAACTCCCTCAGCAGTGAGCAAGGAGTATGGCGCTTCATGATGGGAAATAAGAGTGCGATAGGCTTCTTGAGCATTGACACTCGTTAGCACATGCGCCCCCTTATGAAGCTTTAATCCCGTCTGAGGATAACGCCCAAATAAAGGAAGGACCGAAGCAAACCTATCCCACGTCATTGGAGAAAAGTTTTTAATTAATTTTGCAGCCGCTTTTCTTACAGGAAGTGGTATCTTATTAATTTTTCCCCAAAATTGAGCGGTCATCTTATAACGATTATATCCACAAAATAATTCATCCCCGGCATCACCACTCAATGCAACCGTCACTTCTTGCTTTGCTAATTCCGAAACAAGAAAAGTGGGAATTTGTGATGAATCAGAAAAAGGTTCATCATATAAAACGGGGAGTCTGGGAATTACCGCTAGTGCATCCTCAGTGGAAACATACAATTCAGTATGTTGCGTTCCCAAATGCTCCGCAACGGCTTTAGCATAAGCGGCCTCATTGTATTGCTTTTCATGAAAACCGATTGAAAAAGTTCGTACGGGACGTGTCGATTGCGCTTGCATCAATGCAACTATTGTAGAAGAATCAATTCCTCCAGAAAGAAAAGCGCCAAGGGGCACATCGGCAACCATTTGTTGGGCAATGGCATCTTTTGTAAGCCGTTCCAATTCATCCACTGCTTCAAGTTCGTCCCCCTTAAATGATTCTGCAGTGCTAATACCCGCGAGTGTCCAATAACTTTTTATTATAGGTTGAGGGTTTTCGAGTGACAGTTGAAGAAACGTTCCAGGAAGCAATTTATTCACATTCTTATAAATTGAGTGTGGCGCAGGAATATAATTGTGGCGTAGAAAAAGTGCCAAGGCCCCATGATCCAGGTCTTTTTTAAAATGCGGATGAATTTTCAAAGCCTTTAACTCGGAACCAAAGAGAAAAACATTATCATTCCATCCATAGTAGAGAGGTTTTTCTCCTGCTCTATCTCTAACTAAAGTGAGCGTATTCAACAGCTTGTCCCAAAGAGCAAAGGCAAACATCCCAATAGTGCGTTTAATGGTTTCTTCAATTCCCCAAGTCTCAAATCCAGCAAGCAATGTTTCCGTATCTGAATGACCTCGCCAAGTCTCGATTTTTAGGTGCTCTCTTAGTTTTAAGTGATTGTATATTTCTCCATTGAAGGCAATAACATATCGACCACTTGCCGAGATCATAGGTTGGTGTCCCGCCGGGGATAAATCGACTACAGAAAGACGAGTATGCGCGAATCCAATTCCTGCTCCTGCATCATACCAAATACCACGATCATTAGGGCCTCGATGTGCAATCGAATCACACATTGATGCTAACAGCTTTTCGGATATACTAGACCAGTCAGCTCGGGATAAAACACCAGCAAATCCACACATTTAGTGAGATAACTCCTTATAAAGCGGATCAAAACGTTCACGGGCTCTTTCGTAAAAAATTGTTCGTGAACATCCACGTTCATACATTTCGGGCTTATATTTCTTGATCAATTTAATAATCGATAAAAAATTCATGTCATTACAATCGTAAATCACTCGCCTCAGCTGAAAACAAATGCTTTAAATCATATAAAACATGTTGTCCTTTACCAAAAGAGCGAATCATCTCAATACCCATATCCTTAAATTGTTGATGGGCAACTGCGAGAATTATGCCGTCATATTCGCCTCTATTGGGTTGACCAATTAATGAAAGTCCATATTCATGTTCAACATCTGCTTCAGTAGCCCAGGGATCATATACATCCACAGATACATTATATTCTTTTAATCCACTTACAACATCAATGACACGAGTATTGCGTATATCAGGACAATTTTCCTTAAAAGTTAATCCCATCACTAATACTCTTGCTCCTTCAACATGAATACGTTGTTTAATCATCGATTTCACAAGCTGGGAAACCACATAAGATCCCATTGCATCATTAAGACGACGCCCTGCGAGAATAATTTCTGGATGATAACCAATAGCTTGTGCTTTATGCGTCAAATAATAAGGATCGACACCAATGCAATGCCCACCAACTAAACCAGGGCGAAAAGGCAAGAAATTCCACTTCGTTTCAGCAGCTTTCAGTACCGCTTCAGTATCTATATCCAACTTATTGAAAATAATAGCCAATTCATTAATCAATGCGATATTTAAATCACGTTGTGTATTTTCAATTACCTTTGCCGCTTCCGCGACTCTGATGCTCTCGACCTTATGAGTGCCTGCAACAATAATTTCTTGATACAAAGCATCGACAATATCTGCGACTTCAGGAGTTGATCCTGAAGTGATTTTTGTAATCGTCGTTACTCGATGAAGCTTATCACCTGGATTGACACGCTCTGGGCTGTAACCTGCATAGAAATCCACATTAAATTTCATTCCGGATACACGCTCAAGTACGGGTACGCATACTTCCTCTATAGCCCCCGGATAAACAGTAGACTCATAGATTACTATATTGCCAGGCTCCAGCATACGTCCGATCATTTCACTGGCTTTGATAAGAGGCAGAAAATCTGGTTGTTTGTACTGATCAATCGGCGTAGGAACTGTAATGATATAAATGTCACAAAAGGCAATTTCTTCCTGGATTGATGTTAAATACAAATATTTGGCTTCCCGCAACTCTAAATCACTGATTTCTAGAGTCGAATCATGGCCGTTTTTAAGTTCGTTAACGCGATTTTCATTAATATCAAACCCCATCACCGAACGTACTTTGCCAAATTCAACTGCTAAAGGCAATCCAACGTAACCCAAACCAACTACAGCAAGCTTTCTTTCTTCAACAGCGATCATCCATCCAGTCCCTATTTTATTTTTTTATATTGTAATCAAATTCAACTCAAATCATATATATATATCACAAATTTGCCTGCTCTAAGGCTCTATCAGATTTTACAGCATAATATTCCAGATACCATTCCACAAAACGTTTTATCCCTACCTCTACGGGAGTGCTTGGGGCATATCCCACATCATTCTTAAGCGCTTCTACATCAGCAAAAGTATCTGGTACATCACCATCTTGCAGGGGTAACAAATTCATTTTTGCCTTCTTTCCGAGACACTGTTCTAATACTTCGATATAACGTGACAAAAGAACAGGACTTTGATTGCCAATATTGTAAACGCGCCATGGAGCAGAACTTGTACCCGGTTCGGGAGACTTACCTGACCACTCTTTATTTGGTGTAGCCGGATGATCATGTACTCTTATTATGCCCTCTACTATATCATCAATATAAGTAAAATCTCGTCGGTGGTTTCCAAAATTAAATACATCAATAGGCTCATCGTTCAGAAGATTTTTGGTAAATTTGAAAAGTGCCATATCGGGTCTTCCCCAAGGCCCGTACACTGTAAAAAAGCGTAGTCCTGTAGTTGGAAGTCGATATAAATGACTGTAACTATGAGCCATAAGCTCATTGGCCTTCTTGGTTGCTGCATAAAGACTCAAAGGATGGTCTACATTATCGTGAACTGAAAAAGGCAGGGATTCATTAGCACCATAAACGGAGCTGGAAGAAGCATAACAAAGGTGCTCTATACGCTGATGTCTGCATCCTTCCAAAATATTGAGAAAACCTACCAGGTTACTGTCAATATAGACATAGGGGTTTTCAATGGAATAACGAACTCCAGCCTGGGCACCAAGATGAATAACTCGCTGAAAATTATGCGATGCAAACAATTGTGCCATAGATTCACGATCAGCCAATTCGAGATGAATGAACTTGAAATGTGCAAAATCAGCCAGTTGTTGTAAACGTGCCTTTTTCAGATTTACATCGTAATAATCATTGAGATTATCGATACCAACAACCTCATCACCTCGTTCGCACAATTTTTGTGCCACATGAAAGCCAATAAATCCAGCTACTCCAGTAACTAAAACTTTCACTAAACATCACCTCCAAACAGAGTACTGAGATTAAATAAAAACCTATTTTTAATTCTTCTTAATTAACAAAAGGTACACGAGGTGTGATCTTCTGTCACTAGGAATTTTTTAGCGCATGGACATTTCGCCAAAAAATTCGGGTAATTCCTAACGCTCCCCCTGCTAGTATACCTAACAATAGAGATATTGTAAGAATCAATCTCTTTTTCGGTGCAACAGGGATAATTGGTGTTTCTATTGTTCCATCCAAATGGAATACTTTTACTTCTTTTGGCTCTATAACAAATGATTTATAAAAATCAAGCTGGCCTTGCAATTTACGTAGACCAGGAGTAAATGGGTCATTAGAATCTCTCTCAGATAAATTTTTAATTTTCGCGCGAAGAACTGGAGCCCCAAGCATATACGCCATATTGGTTTCATCTACCGTATGATATTGGTTTACCACTGGGATGTTTATATTTGCATTTTGCGCAATATTGATGGCTTCATGTAATTGAGCCATATGATCTAATTTCTTCTTTTGGGCGATATTTTTTATTAAATCAATCTCATGCTCTAGTTTATAAATGGCGATGGCACGCTGTTTGTCAATACTCTTAATTAGGGAATGCACCGTGCGGTTGTTGACTAAACTAATATATTGTTTCAACCAAACTGCCATCAATTTTGGCTCAGTTCCTTTGATTACAACTTCATAGTGCACTGGGTTAGTGTTCTTAATTACATTGATTGACAGTTTGTTGGAAAAATCATTATAGACATGCGCTTTGGCAATGGTATTTTTGGGTTTTTTTTGTAAAAATGACAGATAATAATGTTCAAAGAAATATTTTTTCAGTGAAATAGACAGCAATTGATTGCCAAAAACTTGATACACTGAATTCGTGTTCAGGGGTTCAATCAAAGATTGGTTCGCTAGAATTCCTTTGTTAAATGCAGCCACATCCCCTTCATTTGGAGCTGAGATATAGGCTTTAACTTCATAAACAGGAACACTGAGATAAATATAGGTTAATCCAGCTAATAGGGTCAGTAAAGCACAAGACAGAATGCTCCATTTTTCTCGATAAATCATACCAAGCAAGACGAAGAGATCGACACCATGAGTATCGTGTGAGCTCTCTTTTTGCATTCCTGCCATAATTGCTTATCCCTTTTTAAAACGCTACTTGGCTGCTGATAATTTGCTACGAAAGCGATTCTTATCTAGAGTCAAATAACTAATTGATGTTGTTTGCGATAGTATATTCAAAAAAAATTTAATATTCGAGCTTTAAAAAATAATCCTCTAGCCCATTTAGCGCTCAAAAATTAGAGTTTCCCTAAACCAGGATTTATGATAATGTGCCAACATGTTATGGATATATACGCCACAATAAAAGTGGTACCCATATTTTGCTATAAATTGATGAGGGGATGTTAACAAGAAGTTTTCTCTCAAACCCATTTAAGACGTCCAAGAATATAATCTGATTCTAAATAGTGAAACGATTCAAAGCAGGTGTCTTAGCTATAGGGAAATTTTTTTTTGGTGGGAAACAGATTGATTTCTTTTATTTTTAGAGAGTTCGATATTAAAGAAAAATTAGCGTGCATTAGTTTGGAATGGCGGCGTATAGCAAGCGGATTGTTTTGGATCATTCTTTTTATTCTTCTCGGTAAAATCATCGGTGCAGCAAAAGAAATGTCCATGGCCTGGCATTATGGTACGGATGAAATTGTAGATGCTTATTTGTTTCTCTTTTCTCTTCTCAGTTGGCCCTTATCAATTTGGCTTAGTGTTTTAACTGTAGTATTAGTTCCTCTTTTAGCTCGCATGCGCGCTAACACACCTGAAGAAATTCCATTTTTTTATAGCGAATTATTTGGGTTTACATTAGTCATCGCATTTCTCTTCATGGTATCTTGCTATCTCATTTTTTGGGTTATTTTCAATACACAAGAACTAGGATTTTCAGAGCATACAAAAGAAATCGCAAAAACGATGGCAAATACGCTCATTTTTTTAGCACCATTAGGAGCCGTTATAAGCTTATTTTCCGTCTGGTTATTGGCGGTAGGACGTCATCAAAACACTTTATATGAAGCCATTCCAGCTTTTATATTGTGCCTGGCTATTGTGTGTTTTTCGAACTTACAGTTAGAACCACTGGTTTGGGGAACAGTGATAGGCTATATAGTTCATTTACTCGTGCTTTCAATTTCCTTACACCGCTCAGGGGAGCTTCCTTTTCCACGCTTTACTTTTAAATGTAAATTTTGGGGTGAGCTCGGCAAAGGAATTGGCATTATTACTCTTGGCCAGGCTCTAATCGCTCTGGGCCCGATCATCGATCAATTTTTTGCTGCCAATCTCGGCTCAGGGTCTATTGCTTCCCTGGGTTATGCAAATAGAGTATTGGCTTTGATTTTAAGTCTTGCAGCCCTCTCTATTAGTCGAGCTACTTTACCTGTATTTTCGTCTGAATTTGCGGGATCAAATCGCTCAGTAAGATCTTTAGCTCTTCGTTGGGTCTTTATTATTTTTGGCGGCAGCATCGCCATTGTGTTTTTTTCGTGGATTGCAGCGCATAAAATAGTATCTATTTTATTTGAACGAGGTGCTTTTAATTCGAACAATACATCAGTAGTCGCTTATTTATTCCAAAGAGGGTTGTTGCAATTACCGCTTTATGCATCCAGTCTTGTTTTAGTGAGTTATTTTGCAAGCTCAAGAAAGTACTTCCTTATTTTTATTTCGGGAGTTTTGGGTCTGTTAAGTAAAGTAGCTGCCAATTACTTACTCATTCCAGCGTTTGGCATGACCGGTGTAATGTACTCATACTCAGTTGTTTATGGCATCAATTTGATTTTTTTCTCATTGATGTTTTTAGCAGAAGAAAGGCATTTAAAAATAGGGTTACGAAGTTACTTTATTAGCCGCCAGCCCTGATTTTTTTGTTATTACTAAAGGATATCTAATTTTTTTTGTGAGGAACAAAGTGGAACTTCTTACTGTGTTTACATGGATGATGCACTTTACATTACTTTTAATTAACAGTTTTATTTCAATGAGAAAACCCTATTGGTGTAAAATCAGCGTGATGCTGTATTGTTTTTACTCCGTAGTCGTCTTGGTTCCTTTTAGCTTTGATTTCTTTGGTATTCCCGTAACCTACACTCCATCAGCACTTGTGCTCAGCATTTATATTATTACTGATCTTGCTTTATTGTTGTCTTTATTTGTTGTTAAGGAAAATTCTTCCTTAAACCGGGACCACCTTGTTGTTTTAAACAGAAATGGGATTGGATGTCAGGTTTTACTACTAATGGCTTGTTTGGCTCAAGTCTATGTACTGATAAAAAGTTATGATTTGATTTTTTTGCCAAAAGATAAATTTATCATCGCCAGTTCAGGCCGCTCTATGGATTTATTTTTTTACCATTTCCCCTATGATACGATTCTTCTTGGAGGACTGTTTTTTTCTCCATTTAAGTCTAAAGCCCTCAAATTTTTTATTGCCGTCGTAGCATTAGCCACAGTGTGTGTCTCTGTTATTAGTGGATACAGACATTTAGCCTTTTTAATCTTTTCTTATCTCATCTTATCCAGATCAAATAAAATAGCTTCTCCTATTTTGGTGGCTCTATTACTTACATTTATTGGAGAAGTTTCAAATTATTTAAAATGGTATGTACATGCTGCTTTATTTAAAGAGGGCTTTGAATTAAGTGAATATCTTGATTATATTTCCAGAACTTACACATTCCAGCCAAGCCCCGAACAAATGGCTATTTTAACCAATTTAGTTTTGTCGCTTGATTTAGGCAAGATAACTAATTCACTCCATGTTTTTGCAAATTTACTTCCTTTCACCTCCTCTTTGTCTCCGAATGCGGGAAAGATGCTCAATTCTTTAGGAGAGGTTTTACAGATACCCAATGGCCAGGGTGCTGCCTACAATTTTCAATTATTTGTTTTGGGGACTTATGGAATAGGATTGATTTTTATGTGGTTTTCTATGTTTTTTAATTGGATTACCAAAGGCTCCATACTTACTTTTGTATCACTCTATATAAGCTATTCCATTTTACGTGACGAACCTTCATATTGGATAAGTCAGATTAAGATGGCACTCCTGCTGACTTTCTTTGTTTTTGCGTTAAATCAACTCGAAAAAATGTTCCGCCCTGCTTATTCCAATTTTTCAAAAATAGGTTGCTCTTGATAGGGCATTATATTTATTAGCAAAGTTAGAGGATAAATGAATAAAATACTATACGTGATTGGGTCTTTAGATGTTGGTGGTGCAGAAATGCATCTTTTTCAACTTCTACCTAAATTAAAACAAAAAAATTGGAATGTCGAAGTGTTTTGCATTGGTCGACCGGGTGCGTTGGCCCAAGAACTACAAAAAATGGGAATTAAAGTCAACTCGCCTTTATTTAAGCATAAACAGGGGGCTTCTTACATTTATCGACTGTTCCGTATGTCTTTTTCTTTTGGGTCACTTCTTGTTTTTTTATCTTACCGGCGTTTTAAAGTCGTGCATTTTTTCCTCCCCACAGCCTATTTGATTGGAGGAATTTGCTCCATTTTAACATTTAAAAAATTTAAGGTGATGAGTCGCCGCAGTTTAAACAGTTATCAGACAAAATACCCAGTCCTTTCAAAGATCGAAAAAAGATTACACCGTCATATGAATGCTATTCTTGGAAATTCACGTGCGGTTATTTCTCAGCTTAAAGAAGAAGGAGTACCCAATTCCAAATTAAGGTTAATCTATAATGGTGTGAATTTTTCCAGATTTTCTGACATAGAAGACAGACAGAGCGTGCGGAATAAACTGGAAATACCCGATTCAGCCTTAGTATTTGCTATTGTAGCAAACCTCATCCCTTACAAGGGTCATCGTGTTCTGCTTGAGGCGTTATCTCTGATCGCTGCTTGCTTACCGACCCCATGGTATCTTCTAGTTATTGGACGTGATGATGGCATAGGTTCGGAGTTAAAAAAATATGCAGAAGAATGTAGCATTGCTGACTCGGTTAAATGGCTTGGAGCGCGATCCGATGTGCCTGCTCTGCTTAAATCATCCGATATAGGTATTTTATCTTCTTTGGAAGAAGGATTTTCTAATGCAGTAATTGAGTGTATGGCAGCAGGATTACCAATGGTTGTCACTAACGTAGGAGGGAATGGCGAGGCGGTGATCGATGGCGTTTCAGGAATTGTTGTACCACCAAATGATCCATCAAAAATGGCTGACGCTTTGCTTTATTTAGCATCAAATGACTCACTAAGAAAGCAATTTTCATTAGCTGCAAGCCAACGTGCTCATTCAGAATTCTCTCTTGAGGCCTGTGTGGACCACTATGACTCATTTTATAAGGAACTTGTTTTACGTAAAAAAAGTGAATAATTTTATCTAAAAGAAGATTATCTTGGATTAATTTATAATCAGCTTACAGCAATAGCCAAACTTTTAATGAGAGAGTTGCTCTTATAAGACATGCTTCTGGGGTTATTATCTAAATATGCTTCATTCTCCAGGAACCAAAAATAAGTAAAGCCCAAAGTGAATAAGCATGGTTAAACTCTCTATCATTATGTTCACGCCATACTTCTCTTAATTTATCTGGATTAATAAATGGCGCAAAGATATCCGCATTTTTCATAATTATTTCCTCACCTACTGGATTCAATTGGTTGCGAAGTAAACTCGCCAAAGGTATGTTAAATCCTTTCTTTTTCCCTTTTACTACCTCGTTCAATAAAGAATGCTTGGATAAAATTTTCCGTAAGGTGAGTTTTGATTTGCCAAATAATGGGCTTAATAAATGTTCAGGCAACTTACTTGCAAAGTTGATAATTCTACGATCAAGAAAGGGAACTCGAATTTCTAAGCCATGAGCCATACTCATCCGATCAACTTTTGTTAACATGTCACCAGGTAAATAGATTCGTTGATCCGCCAGTAAGCATTTATCAAAAATGGCTCCAGGAGCATCAACTACAACTTTTTCATAATTAGCCAGGGGATTTTCATTTAAAAAATCATACATGGTTGGACTATATAACTTACTTAATAAAAAAGGATAAGCCAGCCGACGCCATTGCGAATGGGGTACTTCAGATATTGAAACGCCCCAGAGAAAGCGCATGAGCATTTCGTGCCAAGGTATGCGACGCTCATCATGCCCATATTTTTTAAACAGCCAATCACCAAGATGCTTTGCTACAAATTTCGGTATAATAGGCCTCGTATAATGAGCAATCCTACTTGCTTTGTATGTGGAGTATCCTGCAAATATTTCATCTGCGCCGTCTCCTGCAATAGCAACTGTAACATGATTGCTTGCTTCTCTTGATAATGCAAAATGTGCGAAACAACTGGAATCAGCTAATTGCCCATCAACATGATGTGATACAAGATAAAAATCATTTATCATGTGACTCGCTTGATCTACAGAAACTGCACGCCATGGATGCTTAGTAAAATTAGCTATTTTTTGAGCCAAAATACTTTCATCATGTGAGGCTTCATTAAACTGAGCAGTGTAACTTATAACCTCACTTTGGGTAAGAAGTGCAATCAGGGAGCTATCAATTCCGCTACTCTGTAACAAGCCAATTGGAACATCAGCAACCAACATTTGATTAATAACTTGTGACAATAATATCTCAAGCTCATCAACAGCATCATCTAATTGAATTGATTGATCTGCTTTTCTTACCGGCTGCCAATAATTGCGGCAAGAGTGCAAACCATCAAATGAAACTTTTAATATTGTTCCCGGCTCAAGTTGTTTTATGTTTTTTATTAAAGAGTGCTCTGGATTTGTATAACCCGATGCCAAGTATGTATGAAATTCACCCTCATCTATATCCATAGGAAATTGTTTTGTTGCAAGTATCCCTTTAATTTCACTACAAAAAAATAATGAAGCGTTATTTTGGGCATAAAAAAGAGGTTTAATACCTATACCATCACGAACAAGAATTAATGTTTCAGTGCGATGATCCCATATACCTATAGCAAACATTCCTTCGATACGATCAAATAATTTTTCCCCCCAGGTTAGCCAACCTATAGGTAATAATTCTGCATCACAGCTTGATTTAAAAAGATAATTCGTTTCTTTTTCTAAATCGCTTCGTATCTCATCATAATTATAAATTTCACCATTATAGGTTATAGAAATCTGATTAAGTGCATCTTGCATCGGTTGATGACCCGCATCACTTAAATCTCTTATTGCCAATCGTCGGTGCCCTAAACCAACTCCCTCCGTGAACCAAAATCCTTCACCATCTGGTCCACGATGAGCAATGCTGTCAGTCATCGCTTTCAGCATACTCTTTGAAATTAAGGATCGGTCAAAATTTATAATGCCCGCAATACCACACATTTTGTTTTATACCTAAAGCAATGATTACAGCCAAACTCTATTTACACATCATAAGTTATCCTGATGAGCCGATTTGATTTTTGAATCATTGGGATTATACGCATACAAGGAAAAATTTATTTGTTTATAAAGTAGCTCAAATTGAGAATTGAAAAGACTTCTTAATTCAGCAGACACATCAGGCTCATAAACCAAAAGCAAATTCACTTTATGTGCTTGCATAAACTCTTTTAATAGTTTGAGCTTAGATTGATCATCCTCTTTCTTAATTAATGCAAGTTGCTCCGCTTCTTTTTGCCATTCCAAAATTTGTAAACCACGTCCACTATAACTTAAGAAATTGAGATCTTTTCTAAGATGAGCTATCGGTTGAAAACTGGAGTATCGGATTGCAAGCATTATATCTTCAATTAAGCCATTACTATCACTATCTAGAGAAAAGGCCATGATTTTGGAACCTGTAGGTAGTGATTTAATGTAATTCAGCATCTTTTTATTTGAACTATTATTCACCAGATTTTCAGTCTGCTTATGTTGCACTTGATTTACTAAGAAAGTAGTAAATGTAGTTGGGAAATCAATAAACCATCGATAAACAAATATGAGAATAAGGAACCAAAAAGCGGGACGATATTTGCTAAGAATTTTAATATTGATGCTGGCAAAAAATCTTACGCCCCCTATTAGTAATAATGGAATTAGATATCTGCTATTACGTACTAAGTCAATTTCTGCAGGATATCTTCCGTACATTCTCGCAATGCTTTGATCCAACCAAGCAATTCCCACAGAAGAAATTAACAAACCTACAATAAAAAAAATAAAAAATTTACGCTCATAATAAGGTTTTTTCGAGAAGGTTGGGACTATGAGCAATCCAATTAACCCTATGAGCCAAAACCAAGACCACTTCCCTTGGAACAACAATGAATATAATGAATTGAGAATACTTAATACATTGTAGTATTGAGGTCCCGCTGCTTCAGTCATATAATGCGCTGCAATTGCAGAACTGCTGTTATTATGAATATTCTCTGAAGAAGGAAACCCACTAAAGAAACTAATAATAAATGGGGCGGCAACAACTAAGAACATCACACCTGCAGCAAAAATTACTGATAATTGTTTTAGCCAACTACGCTCTGTAGGCTTACACATGAATAAAGCAGTTAGACATGCAAACGAGACAGAGGGAGCACTGACTGGATGAACATAAACACTCAGGCCACATAATCCCATCACTACAAATGGGAGCCAGATTTTGTTATTTTTTTTGAGTGATAGAAATAAAATAAAAGGGAATAAAACACCGTAATAGCTTCGAGTTAGGGGTACATCAAGTTGTCCCCATAGCTCTCCCGGAAAAACAAATACTGGACTTAGCGAGAGTATGGCTAGTAAAAAAGCCCACCCCTTATTAGAAAATAAATATAACCCAAGCAAGTAAAAACCGATTAACTGCACAAATATAATCGGCCAAATAAGAAGCAAATAAGCCTGGCCAATATCATGCGTAAAATAGGTTATAAATTGGGTTAATGGAACAGAAATTGTCCAATAAAATTTAAAATTTTGTGCATCAGAAAATAAAGGATCCTGTACAAACCGCTCTGGATTCATGTTACTAGCAACAATTGAGGAGACGTTTCCGGCGTCTCCATTTGTTAAAATAATTGGTGCCGGTCCCCAAGTATTCATTAGCCATAGAGATGCGAAAATAAAGAATAAAGTAAACACAAGCCAATGGCTATTTAGGCGATTAAAAAACTGGGAAGTAAACATATTAAGTCCCACTATTTAGGTACAAATATATACATGGAATTTAAACCATATACAAACTTTTCACGTTTCTTTAAGCTATAACCCGCTTTGGTGAACAAATCCATGATCTCTGATTCATCCATACCCATTTCTTCATGTTCGTCCACGTCACGATGCTTGTCCTCACTATACCACCATAGAGCATGCCCAATTTTGCCTATAACTTTTCCTATCATGGTCACAATAACTTTGCCATTAGGCCGTAATAATCTGCGGATCTCCAGAAGCGATTCAAATCGCTCTGGGATATGATTTAAACAGGCGATATAACTAACCGTGTCAAAGCTATTATCTTCGAATGGAAGATGTGCTGAGTTTTGAATAATTGTACAGTCACTATTCCAATCAACCACATCAACACCAATACTTTGATATGCGTCTTCTGGAGAGCTATTTAATAAACTTGCATAATTTCGATATAAATGAATAAGTAGGTTATCTCCAGCACCGATATCCAAAACTCGACCTTGTAATTCAGGTAACACTTTTCTAAAACGTTCGCCGCGTAACGAAGTCAAATGTAATTTTTCTGAAACTCCATCGGGTAAAAGAATCATTCTTAATGGTGCACCAATAAGATCGTAGACTGATTGTAAAAAAGTTTTTTGATTTTTATAAACCCAATCAGGCGGTAAGGCTAGTGAGTTGAATGATTTAATTGCATTATCCATTTGTTTGTATATCCGATTTTATAGGCCTAAAAGGCATATTAGTTATTGAAGAAAGTTGAATCAATCTGAGCTGGCTGATTTGATCCGCTAACAAACCTACAGCCATTAACAAGACCCCCCCTAAGATTGATATTGCGCCTGCAACTGGGAAACCTACTCCAAGTTGTAACGCTTTATATAAGCTATAGAGCACCCCCAGGGAAAAAATGATTACTCCAGATCGTAAGAAAATTTTAAGAGGAGCAAATAATGTGGTTATTCTTATAACAAGAGCCATTGTATTAAATCCATCGCGCAATTTAACTTTGCTCGTACCAATTCGCGAATTGACCTTAACCGGATAAAAAGCCATTGGATATTCTCTTTCCAAGAAGATCATAAGGCTAGTTAAACTCGCACTGTATCCATCAGGCAAAACAAAAAGATAACGGCAAATAACTTCTCTTCTAAAGACACGTAAACCACAATTTAAATCGTGACCAGCGTTGACTTTCATCGTTCTGACTATCATTCGAATGAGAAATTTACCCAGTGTTCTTATACGACTGGAGGTACCAGAGGGTCTTTGGCCAATAACTGCGAGTAAGTCCTCAGAGTGAATTTTATTAGCCATGCCGATTAAGTCCTCTATTCGATGCTCTCCATCCGCATCAAACCAGGCAACATATTCTGTATCTGCCAAAGCCATGCCTGTTTTAAGCGCTCCACCATAACCAATATTATAGGAGTGTGTCACCACTCGAACATTCGGGGCTTGGAGCGCTTGGTGTAATGTAGCGTCAGTACTATGATCATCTACCACAATAATATTTACATGAGGAAGATTCGCTCGTAAGCTCTCAAGTGTCGCTTTGATCCCCCCTTCCTCATTGTATGCTGGGATAATTATGGTCAAAAGTTTTTCCCATTCATATCCATTGTTCGACTTGATATCGGTCATTCTTTATCCTGAAAGCTTTTAAAAAACTGCATCAAACGTAATAAAAAATCGAATTGGCTATCCTTTGAAAGTAACCATAACACCCAGAGTCACTAAAATAGTGCCTGCAATTTTATATATATTTAATGATTCACCTAAAATGAACGAGCTAAAAATTAATACAAAAATAAAAGATAAGCTCAAAAATGGATACGCATAACTAATTTCAAATTTAGTCATTGCTGCCATCCAAGAGATTATTGCTAATGTGGATGCGAAGACAACACTTACAATCCATGGATTAAGAAACTGTAAAAAAACAAACATGATCTTGGATAAAAATCCCGGTGGTAAAGCACCTGCTGACTTCATTTGCCATCGAATAACCAACTGCGCATAAACTGTACACAAAATCGTCAATACTATATAAGAATAATTCACAAACGTTGCTTGAAGAATCATTTTCTTACCCACTCAGCTAAAAAATAGGGGAAGAAAAAATTCCCTGGCAAGAGATTATAAATCTTTTCAGAAAAGAATAATGGCTTAGAAATAAATTTTTTAAACGATAGTGGCAAATTTAAAATTAAACTATTCAGAATTAGAAAATATGCAGGACCACCCATATATTTTAAAAATTTAACCTCAAAGTCTGCTCCAAAACTTTGGTGCAACAGATCATGTCTTAGTGCTTCCTCAGAGTCAGCATCAAAATATTTACTTTTTTTGTACCATAGTTTCCGTACTGACTCTAACATAAAACTACTGCTTGCCTCGCACATTAATAAACTACCACCTGGTTTTAGCATTTGCGAAATATTCAAAAAAGTATTCTCTAAAGAGGCAATGCAATGATGAATACCACCAACCACTATGGCATAGTCATATTGTTGATTCAGTGTCGCAGGGACAGTAAGGTCCAATTCATACGCCTCACTTCCTACAATTTGTCGATAGGCTGCGCACGCCTTCGCAGAGATATCATAACCATGAATAATAATCCCTGGAAATTTATTTTTTAGATAAAGTGAATTATAACCACTTCCACAAGCCAAATCCGCGACTCGCTTGTTATTCAAATCAATGCTATTCAATAAGGGCTTATAGATAAATTGCTCCCTGAACGCAATAGACGTTGCATCATAATAATGCTGTTCATATAAATCGTGTATCTTTTCGTAATGCTCTTTTTGTGCCAAAGAACTTGCACTTTTCTCCAAACCATTCTCCTAAAAATTCGACCTAAATGATTAATTTTTGAGCTTTTTTCATTTAGTCGAATAATCCTAGTATATAAATTTAAAAATGATATGGGTCGTAAATTTATCATAAAGTAGCCCTAAGATATAGTATAAAGATCCGTGTTGCAAAAACGAAAAATAATTAAATTGACATAGTCCAATAGGTAATCACATTCTATATCTTAAGTTACAACTACGACCAAACGCCTACTAACACAATAATTAAACATACTAATTGCACCCGCTACTGCAAAAAGAATAGGAATAAAAAAGCTAAAGTTGATTCCAGTAAATTCAATAATCAATACAATTGCCGTAAGTGGCATTTTTTGAGCAGCAGCAAGAAAAGCTGTTCCCCCAATAACAGCAAAAGCAGATATCGAGATTCCCGGCCATACATAACTCCAAAGGGTACCGAGAACAACAGCCAATAAAGCGCCGTTTGCAAGAGAAGGGGTTAATAATCCGCCCGAAGCACCGGCTTGAACGCTGCTGCATACAATTAACACCCTCAGTATGAATAAGACTGCTGCAATACTTAAGCCTAATATATTTCCATCAAATCCCAACTGTGCTGCCGAACGACCATTTCCCAATATTGCTGGAAAATAAATAGATAATAAGCCAATGATGAGAAAATTGAACAGGCAAAATACGATAATCCTCCAGTCACGAGGTGCTCTATGTTGTGCTCTGTTGGTAATTTCTTTAAACCAATAGGCGGCAAAACCAAAAATAGGTCCTGCGATAATCGCCCAAATCACTACTGAAGAATCCAAAATTAACATAGGTATATGGTACATGGATTGATTTCCAAGCCCCATCCAAGAGATAACCACAGCAATAGCAGAAGTAGTAATAGCTGGGATTACCGCAAACCATCGAAAACTTCCAAGTAATACTTCTAGAGTAAATAACGCGCCACCAAAAGGAACATTATAGACCGCTGCTAATCCTGCCCCAGCAGCACTAGCCACTAATATCTGACTTTCTTTAGGATGTAATTTCAGTTTATTCGTAAGCCAACACGCAAAGGTTGCACCAAATTCTCTAGGAGCAACTTCACGACCCATTGGCGACCCTAAAGCAACAGTAATAATTTGCAGAAATACATGCGCTAAAGTCGTCTTGACTGGCATATATGGCCTTGGAGATTTAATTGCATTGGCAATACTGACTAAGGGCCTACCATAACGAAAGACCGCCCACCAGCCAAATCCAGCAATAAAACCACAGAGCAGAAGTGCGACGACTCTTCTGGGTGCCGTTGAATCACTAACAACATATAAAAAACTTTTATTTCCAAGAATAGGAAATACAGTGTGCTCGTAAGCAAGGTGTTGAATAAAATGCAATAATATAGCTAAAAACATCCCACCAAAACCAGAAACAATCCCAATAACAATCGTGGCCAAAAAAAGAAGATGCCATCGGGATGTTAAATGTTTGGTCATGAACTACTCCTTAATTCATAATTTCCATAAACATGAATCCTTTATTCCTGACTCAAGTGTGTTCGTCTATCCTGCATGGTTTCCACACTATTAATCACCGTTTGTCGGCAAATCTCTTGCATCACAGGAATCTCTTTCAAAGGTGTCCCTTTATAAATGGTATAAGCAATCAGAAAACTATCGCGCCATATTTTCTCATTTCGTTTTTCTTTAGCTTTCATCCATAAAGCAATCCACAAAAAGTGAAATTGCCATCTATCACGATGTACTTCCATTTCTTCAGAAAATACTGCATCTATGGCATCTTCCATACGACACACTCTAATTCCATCAACAAAACTGCTGTTGTGATTGACAATCTTATCAACTAAAGGATTTTCCAAGTACCAGGATTCAGTAAACGATTTACTTTTAAGCCATGATTTTGAGCGGCGTAGGGATTCAGAAATCACTTCCGGGGTAAATGGCGTGATTTGGACACTCATTTGTTCAAAGAGATAATCTAAATCCAGTGTCACTGGTCGTAAACGAATTCCCAACAATTCTTGAATCTCTAAAAATTGAACATTAGGAATCTCGTCCTTTTCTATTGAGACTGCTAAGAAATGCTCCACCATCATGGTGAAATAAGATAAATCGACGTCACGAAGAGTTACATTCTCATCAAAAGCCTTATTGTAATAATCTTTTACATCTTTTGCGGATAGAGTAGGCGTTATCCATGCATCTTTAATTCCTAAATCATACTTTAATAACAAACCGCACAGCCTATTCTTTCTACGTTTACGTACATGCAGAAAAATGCCTTGTGAGCCCGTACCATCCACTTCAGTAGCTCTAATAGTCACTTGAGCCATTTCGGGTTCGGGCGCAAATACAACCCCTTTTTTGCGTTGTGTTTTTATCCAGGAATTAAAAAGTGCATGATAACGCTCTGGATACCAATACTTAATTGTCTGCAACCGTGAAAGCGATATAGAAGATAGGGTAACAAAATTTATAATTTGACCCAATGTGTTAATTGCAATGTCGCGAACTTCAGCCTTAGGATGCAATAAAATGAGTAAGGCAATATCGGCCCCCTCTTCAATATTATACAAATCAACCATAAGATCGATAAAAAAATCCGCTGGCATAGCATAACTCTGCGCGAAAAAATTTTCCGCAATTTCAAAAACATTAAGATCGGATAACTCATGAATCAAATCACGGATAGCTTCTAAATGTGATATGGGTTCGCCTTCAGGAAGCGTTTCTTCCTCATCACTAGCAAGATCAAAATAGGCGTTTTTTAACTCTTCAGTTAATTCAACATGCGATTCATAAAAGGAATTTAATACAGGAAGCCAAAAACTTAGTGTATGTTTGCGCGAATTGATCATTTCGGCTAAGTGAGTCATCAATTGAATTAATGCTTTTGCAGTAATTTTATTATTTGATTCCGCTGCACCCTGCAATTGTGCAACACAAATATCTAAAGCAAAAACACATGCAGAATAAACTGAAAGACCTTCATCCAGCTTTTCTTCCAAGTTATTGATGATATCAATTAATTTAAAAGCAAGTTCGGGTTCTTGAAAAAATAAAGTATATAACTGAGGATCCGGTTCCGCATTTTGTTCAATGAGGGTAGCCATTTCCGTGAGTAGGTGGTGCAGATCTGACGAATTATGAGTCATATTTTTTTAGGCACCTGTCTTGATCTACCTTCTTCATCTATGGCAACAAAAACAAAAATGCCTTCAGTGACTTGATAGGCCCCATCCTGAGTTGCAGGATGTGCCCATACTTCAACACTAAATGTCATGGACGTGTTGCCTTGTTTTACCAAAGTGACATAACAGCTCACAAGATCACCCACATGAACTGGTTTTAAAAAGTTCATTGAATGAATAGCCACCGTAGCCACACGTCCTAATGCCAATCTTTTCGCCAATATTCCTGCGGCCAAATCCATTTGTGACACAATCCATCCACCAAATATATCGCCATTAGCGTTAGTACTTGCTGGCATTGCCAAAGTTTGGATAGTTAGCTCCCCCTTTGGGATATTGGTCATGATTCACCATTGTATTTTTTATGTTAGGTGTAGCCTGGGTGCAGCGCAGCGAAACCCAGGATTCCCGGTATGAATAAAACGTCTCATCCCGGGTTTCGCTGCGCTGCACCCAGGCTACCACCAGCTTTTTAATTACGTTTTAATTTCGCTAATGCATCTGCCATTGCTGTATTGAATACAGTCTTTTTAACCGGCTCAACTTTTTTAGCCTCAGGTTTTTTCTTATATTCTGCTTTTTTAACTTGCGGTTGCTTTTTCACTTCAGATGTTTTTGCAACTTTTTTAACAGGCTGGCTCGCAGGTGCATCCTCCAGTTTCATACTTAAGCCAATGCGTTTTCTTTCTTTATCTACTTCAATAACCTTGACCGTCACGATATCGCCGGCCTTCACTACGGTACGTGGATCAGAAATAAATTTATTCGTCATCGCTGAAATATGCACCAAGCCATCCTGATGAACTCCAATATCCACAAAAGCACCGAAGTTAGTTACATTACTGACGACTCCTTCAAGGATCATCCCTTCGTGTAAATGTTCGATGTCTTCAACGCCTTCCTTGAATTGTGCGGTTTTAAATTCCGGTCTGGGGTCACGGCCAGGCTTTTCCAATTCACGCAACACATCTCTTATTGTAGGCAAACCAAATTGCTCATCAACAAATTGTTCTGCATTCACACTGTGTAATACGTCTTTATTGCCTATCAGTTTTTTAATATCAATTTTTTTATCTGCAATAATTTTTTCTACTAAAGGATAAGCTTCTGGATGAACACAAGAGGCATCCAAAGGATTATCTCCGTGCATGATGCGTAAAAAGCCTGCTGCTTGTTGAAATGCTTTTTCACCCATACGACTTATATTTTTTAATTCCATCCGGTTTTTAAATGCCCCATGTTCATCACGATAAAGCACTATATTTTTGGCAAGAGACTCATTAAGACCAGAGACATGGGATAATAAAGCAGCCGAAGCAGTATTTACATCAACACCAACGGCATTCACACAATCTTCTACCACACCATCCAGACAACGTGCCAAACGAGTTTGATTGACATCATGTTGGTATTGGCCTACTCCAATCGATTTGGCTTCGATTTTGACTAATTCAGCAAGAGGATCTTGGAGTCGACGTGCAATAGAAACAGCCCCTCTCAAAGTAACATCTAAATCAGGGAATTCCTGAGAAGCAATTTCCGAAGCGGAGTAAACCGATGCACCTGCTTCACTCACAATCACTTTAGTTAATTTTAAGTCTGGGTACATTTTTACTAAATCACTTACCAAACGTTCTGTTTCACGAGAGCCTGTTCCATTACCAATACTGATTAAGTTAACCTGATATTTTGCTGCTAATTTAGCCAAATCAGTTATTGCTTGATGCCACTCATTCTGTGGCGCAAATGGAAAAATAACGGTGTAATCCAATAACTTGCCGGTTGCATCAACGACAACCACTTTAACACCTGTTCTGATTCCAGGATCAAGACCAATGGTGATTTGTGGACCAGCTGGCGCAGCCAGTAACAAGTCACGTAAATTTCTAGAAAATACTTTTATTGCTTCTTCATCTGCCATTTCTCGTAGGCGAGTGAGTAATTCCAACTCTAACTTAGTAAATAATTTTATCTTCCAAGTCAGGCGTACTGTTTCAAGCAACCAACTATCAGCTTTTCTTTGTTGGTCAGCAATATTGAAATGCTCAGCTAATTTATTTTCACCATACGTGGCGTCGTGTTCGGGTAAAGTGAGACTCACTTGTAAAACACTTTCTCGACGGCCGCGGAATAAAGCTAAAGCACGATGCGAAGGGATCTTTTTAATCGCTTCAGCATAATCAAAGTAATCTGAAAACTTGTTTACAGTTTCTTTTTTCTTGGAACTGCCTATTGATTTGACGATACTATGCTGCCACAAGTATTCGCGCAGCTCGTTAATTAAATCAGCATCTTCAGCAAAATGCTCCATTAATATGTGTCGTGCACCTTCTAATGCTGCTTTTGCATCATCAACACCTGCTTCAGGATTGATAAATTGAATGGCTAGTTCTTCAGGATCCTGATCAGGATTTTTCCAAAGTGTCTGAGCTAATGGATCTAAGCCTGCTTCTATGGCAATTTGTGCTTTAGTCCGACGCTTGGGTCTAAAGGGCAGATATAAATCTTCAAGACGTGTTTTAGTGTCTGCAGCCAAAATGCTCTTTTCAAGCTCGGGAGTTAGTTTCTCTTGCTCTCGGATGGACTGCAACACTACAGCGCGACGCTCATCTAATTCACGCAAATACAGTACACGTTCATCAATAAAGCGAAGTTGCACATCATCTAGTCCTTCGGTGGCTTCCTTGCGATAACGAGCAATGAAAGGAACTGTTGCCCCCTCATTGAGCAGACGAATGGCTGCTTCTACCTGCGCTGGTTTCACTTTAATTTCTTGCGCAATAATCGCAGCTAATCTCAACATCTCTTGAGTCATTTACATCCCCGTAAAACATAAATATAGAACAATCTGATTACCTCCCCCTAAACCTTACTGACCGTTCCGGGTGAGTCGTTTAAAAAACCGCCACATTATTACTCAACCGTCACTGATTTGGCAAGATTACGTGGTTGATCAACATCAGTACCTTTAGCAACAGCAACATGATAAGCCAATAACTGCAAAGGAATCGTATAAACGATTGGAGCAACCCATAAACCACAGTAAGGTACTTTAATTAAGCGAGCTCCATTTGCTTGCCAGTTTTGACTGTTATCAACAAAAACAAACAATTGACCACCGCGAGCACTCACTTCATGTAAATTGGATTTTAATTTATCCAAAAGTTCATCATTAGGAGCAACAGCAACCACAGGCATGTTTTCATCAACTAAAGCCAAGGGGCCATGTTTTAATTCTCCGGAAGGATAAGCTTCCGCGTGAATATAAGAAATTTCCTTTAATTTTAAAGCACCTTCAAGAGCGACTGGGTACTGAACTCCACGGCCTAAAAATAAAGCATGTGCTTTATTAACAAATAAGGAGGCAAGCTCTTCGATTTCCTCATTCATCTTTAATGCTCGCTCACAACATGCAGGCAGCTCTTGCAATTGTTTTAAGACTTCATTAGCCCGATTATCATGAGATAGCGATGCGGCTAACATCAAAAATGCAGCTAATTGAGTGGTAAATGCTTTAGTAGACGCCACACCAATCTCAACTCCAGCACGAGTTAGGAACACACAATCTGCTTCCCTGACTAAAGTACTTGTTGCAACATTACAAATAGCCAAAGTAGCCAAATAATCCATACTTTTTGCTTTTTGCAAGGCAGCGAGTGTATCTGCCGTTTCTCCTGATTGGGAAACAGTAATAAATAAAGTATCTTGAGGTACGACAACATCGCGATAACGATATTCACTAGCGATTTCAACTTGAGTGGGCAATCCAGCTAGAGACTCCAACCAATATTTGGCAATCATCCCGGCATGATAACTGGTACCACAGGCAACAATATGGATTTGTTTTACCATTGGAAATATATGAGAGGCTCGTTCACCAAAACTGGCTTTAAGTACTTCGATACTATTGACTCGACCCTCCAAAGTATCAGTCAGTACCTTAGATTGCTCAAAGATCTCTTTGAGCATAAAATGTCGATAAGGTCCTTTGCTTACCGTTTCAGCATCACTTGTTAAAGGATGAAGAGGGCGCTCAACAACTGATTTCGATGAATCATAGATTACTATGCTTTTTGAAGTAACAAAGGCACTGTCACCTTCTTCTAAATAGATCACTGATTGTGCAAAAGACTTTAATGCCAGCCCATCAGAAGCGATAAAATTCTCACCAATACCCAAACCGACAACCAAGGGACTGCCTTTACGAACAGCAACGAGCTCCATTGGTCTTTGTTGATGAATAACACCTAAAGCAAACGCACCTTCCATTTCTGCAGCAGCGGTTTGTACTGCTTCGAGTAAATTTTCACTCTGTTGATAATAGTAATGAATTAAATGTGCAGCTACCTCTGTATCGGTTTCAGAAGTGAACTGATAGCCTTTCATCATTAACTCATGGCGCAATTTTTCATGATTTTCAATAATACCATTGTGTACTAAAGCAATTTGTCCGTGGGATAAATGAGGATGTGCATTTTGCTCAGAAGGTTTACCATGTGTCGCCCATCTTGTGTGCGCAATCCCGGTATTACCAGCAATAGCAGTTTCTTGCATCGCATTAGCTAAATTTTGTACCTTACCCTGAATTCGTACGCGTTTTAAATGTTCTTGATTATCGATTACCGCAATCCCGGCAGAATCATAACCTCTATATTCCAAACGACGTAATCCTTCCAGTAAAATTTTACTGATATCCCTTTCAGATACAGCGCCAATAATCCCACACATAAACCTGCTCCTCGTTTCAACAACCGCGTATGAACGATATATCAATAAAAAAAGGGCAATTATGCCATAAACATTTGTAAATCACTAACATGATTCATTACGATCTAGAAAGGACGATAATGTAAATTATCCTCTAAAATCAAACATTGAATACGGCCGTTATAGACGTTTCAAAAAGAAAGCCTGGGTTACCCACCCAGGCTACACTAGAAAAACCCTAGCGACTCACAATAAATTTATTCCATAGGATTTTGACAGGTTACGTCATATCCGTGATATTTCATAGCCTTACACACTTCAAAAGCAAGTAGCCCATGGGCACGGGTGCTTGGATGAATTTCATCCCAGAATAAATAACTATCAGGAGTATTGCATACATGATAGTTTGTATCCCCAGCCGCAAAACTCGCATCCCTGTACTGAAGTACTTGTGCATAACGTAATACATAGTTATTCGCAAAAGGTGAGTTGCGGAATGAATCATACATAGGAAGCTTCACATCAATACATGCTTCAGTCGTATTAGTAAATCCATAAGTTTCTGGGTTTTTTAAAGCGCGTGATAAATAATCGCCCATATCGATGTAAAGAAAATTAGAGTCAGGATAGATCTTTGCCCATTCTTTCATACGATTTTGAAGACGCTCATTATGCATATCAATTGCATTATTCAAAACTTCTCTATCAGTGGTTTGCACCAGGCGAGGAGTGTCTCCTATGCGAGGCAGTCCCATAATCACAAAACGACGTGCACCGGCTTGCATTAATTTCATCACAGCAGAACCAGCACCTGATAGAACGTTATCAACATAGGTACTCATCACTTCTGTGTTGTAATTATCTTCAAAGAACAAGACATTAATGTAATCATTACTGCCTGTGAAAATAAAAAATACGGTTTCATCACTTAATTTTGGATGTTCCAGCAAATACGCTTGTACCGTTAAGCCAAGGCTGGGTGGAACCAATTTACCTACAATCAGATTTTTGATTGTTCCTAATGGATGGCGAATTAAATTCCATACGGTCAGTTGATAATCATAAGTTGCTGCCCAGCTTCCGCCAAAAGCACGGTTCAAATAAACTTCTTCGTCTTCAGAAGAAATGGAAAGCATTTTTGCTAAATATTCATTCCATACCAGACCATTAGAGAAACGTGCATTCCAGTATGGTTTTCCTGGTAACACAGGCACCAATTTAATTTTACTGACTAAATTGGCAATGTAGGGTGCCAATTGATTATCAAAGAAATCGGTAACTACCGCGATTCCTGAATCCAAAACCATTTGTGGTACATAATATTCTTCAGCAAACTCAACCATCTTATTGAGTACAAATGCTTTAAAAGGCGCTACTAAAAAAGCAGGATTTTCTTCCTGACGTAAACTTTTAAGTAAATGGGTAGTATTCCCTGTATCGGATAAACTGTCGCCAAAAACAACCATAGTTTTTACGGGAATGGCGGCAAAACTCATGACCGGGACAAAGAAACAAAGGATAAAGAACCAACGCAACTTCCGAATGTAATGTGCCATATTATCTCCTTATAAAGCCAGCAGAAAGAAAAACACAGATAGCTTTGGTATCTACCCAAGAAACTTCAAAATGCTATTTTAATCAGTCATCCCAAACTTAGCATTTCAAAGTTTCTCGGGTATATAACAGTATGATCGCTGGTTAGTTTTTGTCAACGCATTTAGTTAACTTTTGCTTCACATTTAAACGAAACATAGGGTGCATTTAATTCAAGCCTATTGATTAAATTCTGTGTAAATGGTAATTTTTGTCGATTATTTTTGGTTATTTTTCAGGTAGTATGATGAACGAAATAGTGATTGCTTCATTTTATAAATTTGTTTCCTTAGAAGATTTTGAAACAATGCGTGAGCCTTTGCTTGCTCAAATGCATGAAATCAAAATCAAGGGAACGATTATACTGGCCTCTGAAGGAATCAATGGAAGTTTTGCCGGCACGCGTGAACAAATGGATCTATTTTATCAATTCATCCGTCAAGATGAGCGTTTGGCTGATTTAAGATTTAAAGAAACTTTTGATAAAGAAAATCCCTTTGAAAAATCTAAGGTCAAACTTCGCAAAGAAATCGTAACTATGGGCATTAATAATGTTGACCCGCTGAAAACTGTGGGTACTTATCTGAGTCCTGAAGAGTGGAACGAATTAATTCAAGATCCTGATGTGGTGTTAATTGATACCCGTAATGATTATGAATTTGAATTGGGTACATTCAAAAATGCCATCAACCCCACTACAGAGAATTTTCGTGATTTTCCCCAATATGTGCGTGAACAGTTGAGCGATAAAAAAGATAAAAAAATTGCTATGTTTTGCACGGGTGGGATACGCTGCGAAAAATCCACTGCTTATTTAAAAGACTTGGGTTTTGAAAATGTCTATCATTTGCATGATGGCATTCTCAACTATATTGAAAAAATGCCCAAAGAAAAATCGCTCTGGGAAGGACAATGTTTTGTTTTTGATAATCGCGTCGCAGTTGATGATCAATTAAATCGAGTCTATCCTCAATTACCACTGGATTACAAACACGATCGCGTCAAAGAATAAATATGACTAACAAAAAACAATCCGATTCAACCATAGTGATGAATCGCAAAGCAGGCTTCAACTATTTTATTGAAGATCAATACGAAGCGGGCCTCGTACTTGAGGGCTGGGAAGTCAAAAGCTTGCGCGCAGGAAAAATAAATTTATCTGATGCGCATATTATTATCAAAAACAGCGAAGCCTTTTTACTGGGTGCGCAGATTCAACCGCTTATCACTGCCTCGACTCATTCTATCCCTGACCCGATACGTACGCGTAAGCTGCTGTTAAATAAAAAAGAATTGAATCACCTCATCGGAAGTGTTGAACGTCAAGGCTATACTATAGTTCCACTTTCTTTATATTGGAAAAAAAATAACATAAAAATAAAAATTGCTCTGGCCAAAGGTAAAAAGGAGCATGATAAACGAGACTCCATTAAAGATCGTGAATGGCAAAGAGATCGTTCGCGCATAATGAAAAAAACAGGGAGAGATTAATGAATATAGGTGACTCCATACCCGATTTTGCTTTCGCGGCAACGAGTGGACTCAATGCGCGCCTGCATGATTATCGAGGACAATATGTCGTCCTTTATTTTTATCCTAAGGATGCAACACCAGGTTGTACTACAGAAGGACAGGATTTTCGTGATGCATATCCTCAGTTCCAAAAATTAAATACCCAGATATTTGGAATTTCTCGCGACAGTTTGAAATCACATGAGAATTTTAAAGCCAAACAAAACTTTCCTTTCGAACTTATTAGTGATCAAGACGAACACATATGCCAATTGTTTGATGTGATTAAAATGAAATCCATGTATGGGAAACAAGTGCGCGGAATCGAACGCAGCACATTCATCATTGACCCTCAGGGAAAATTAAGCAAAGAATGGCGAAAAGTAAGTGTCAAAGGTCATGTCGATGAAATACTCAGTACATTAAAATAAAATTCTTGACTGAGTCTCATCCCCTAAGCAGAATGAAGGAAGCAATCAAATAATTGTAGCCTGGGTGAAGGCGTAGCCGTAACCCGGGAAATTTTCTCACCACTTACCCCGGGTTACGGCTACGCCCTCACCCAGGCTACATGTTTTTAATCACAAGGTGAATTTTTTATGGATAATAGCAATACCCGTCGGAAACTGTTTGTACTTGATACCAATATTTTAATGCATGATCCTACAGCCATCTATCATTTTGAAGAGCATGATATCTATTTGCCAATGGTTGTGCTGGAAGAATTAGACAATCATAAAATGGGTACATCAGAAGTAGCACGTAACGTGCGCCAAACCAACCGAATGTTGGTGGAGCTCATGAGTAATTCCTCTCATGAACAAATTGTCTCCGGATTGGAAATACCCAATTATTTACACTCAGATAAAAAAAAGTGCAGCGGAAAGTTATTTTTTCAAACGGATGAATTCGACCAGGTTGTCCCATCGACTCTTCCCGGACATAAAGTAGACAATACAATTCTTGCTACTGCTTTGGGTTTACAAAAAAAACATGCGGGGAAAAAGCAAGTAATTATTGTGTCAAAAGACATTAACTTGCGTATTAAAGCTGGAATACTAGGAATTCTTGCAGAAGATTATTACAGTGATCAGGTACTTGATGATGTCAATCTGTTGCACAGAGGCTTACACATTCTGGATAATAATTTCTGGGATACCCATGCTAAAGATATGGAGTCATGGCAAGAAAGCGGCAAAACCTTTTATAAAGTAATGGGGCCATTAATCAATCAATGGAACCCCAATGATTGCATCAGCACCGAAGATGATCAGTTCCAAGCCATCGTGAAAAATTTGGAAAGTGATCATGCAGTAATTCAGTTAGTCCGTGATTATACAAAACATTCTGTATGGGGAATTCATGCTAAAAATCGTGAACAAAACTTCTCCCTAAACCTGCTTATGGATCCGGATATCGATTTTGTCAGCCTACAAGGTCCTGCAGGAACAGGAAAAACATTACTCACAATTGCTGCAGGGTTAACCCAAGTCTTGGATCAAAACCGTTACTCAGAGATTTTAATGACCCGTGTGACGATCCCTGTAGGCGAAGACATTGGGTTCCTTCCAGGAACTGAAGAAGAAAAAATGACCCCGTGGATGGGCGCGTTAATGGATAACTTAGAGGTTCTACACAGTTCACAAGTGGGTGGTACTTTTGGACGTGGCGCAACGCAAGACTTATTGCAAAATAAAATTAAAATCCGTTCTTTGAACTTCATGCGTGGCCGCACCTTTTTAAATCGTTACATCATCATTGATGAGGCTCAAAACTTAACCCCAAAACAAATAAAGACTTTGGTTACACGTGCAGGCCCTGGATCTAAAATTATTTGTCTTGGTGATATCAAACAAATAGATACCCCATATTTGAGTGAAACGACTTCAGGGTTAACTTTTGCAGTTGATCGCTTTAAACACTGGGAACATAGCGCCCATATGAGCCTAACACGTGGGGAACGCTCAAGACTTGCATTTTATGCTGCGGAACATTTATAGTAGGGCCTGTTTAAATTTCGCTAGCTTGAGTCAAAATGGCGTGATTTTCGAGTACCGAAGCGCAGTATACACGGAGTATGTGCGCATCGAAACGCAGAAAATCAGGGCAGTTTGACCAAGAGGCAGGGTCTGTTTCCACTTCGCTAGCTTGAGCCAAAATGGCTTGATTTTCGAGTACCGAAGCGCAGCATACACAGAGTATGTGCGCATCGGAGCGCAGAAAATCAGAACAGTTTGGCTAAGATAGTAGAAATGGAAACAGAACCTATGTACTTTAAGGATTTACCATGACCGATCAAGCCATCACCTTTGATGACGTTCTACTTGTTCCTTCATACAACCACCACGAATCAAGAAGAGTAGTAGAAACCACAAGTAGTGACAGACTGGGTAAGCTAACCCTGGAACTTCCTGTAATCAGTTCCAATATGGATACGATTACTGAGAGTACTATGGCTAATTTCATGAGCTCTAAAGGTGCTATGGGCGCCTTACACCGCTTTATGACCGTCGAAGAAAACATTAAAGAATTTAAAAAGTGCCAAAATAAAGTTTTTGTCTCAGTGGGTTGTACTCCTGCTGAATTAGAAAGAGCAGAAGCATTACGTGATGCAGGTGCTGATTTTTTCTGTGTGGATGTAGCTCATGCCCATGCTAAATACGTAGGTAAAACGCTAAAAAGCTTACGCCATCTACTTGCTGATCGCTGTATTATGGCTGGAAATGTTGCCACCTATGCAGGTGCAGATTATCTTGCTTCCTGTGGTGCGGACATCATTAAAGCAGGTATTGGCGGTGGTTCAGTATGCAGTACTCGCATTAAAACAGGTTTTGGCGTCCCCATGTTAACCTGCATTCAGGATTGTTCACGCTCTGATCGCTCTGTTGTTGCTGATGGCGGCATTAGAACCTCAGGAGATATCGTCAAAGCATTAGCCTTTGGTGCTGATTTTGTGATGATAGGCGGTATGTTAGCAGGTACCTCGCCAACGCCTGGGGAAGTCATTCAAAAACAAGATGGTACTAAAGTGAAGCGTTACCGTGGCATGGCATCCAAAGAAGCCCAGGAAAACTTCTTAGGACAAATGCATGAATGGAAAACTGCTGAAGGCGTGGCCACTGAAGTGCCCTTCAAAGACAATCCAGACGCAATTATTGCGGACATCGTAGGTGGTTTAAGATCCGGCCTAACTTATGCCGGTGCGGACACAATCAGCGAACTGCAACGCAAGTTAAACTACGTAGTAGTCACCCAAGCCGGCCGCATTGAAAGCTTACCGCATAAATTGTTGAGTGGAAATTAAGAGAACATTTGTAGCCTGGGTGAAGGCGCAAGCCGTAACCCGGGGGTTCCGAATGGGGACTCCCCCGGGTTACGCTTCGCTTCACCCAGGCTACATTTACTACATTTACTGACATCGTAGGTTTTAAGATCCGGTCTGACTTATATTGGCGCTGATACAATCAGCGAACTGCAACGCAAGTTAAACTACGTAGTAGTCACCCAAGCCGGTCGCATTGAAAGCTTACCGCATAAATTATTGAGTGGAAATTAAGAGAATACCTTCATCCATTGTAGCCTGGGTGAAGGCGCAAGCCGTAACCCGGGTTTTCCTTGGTTGATTTCCCTGGGTTTCGCTACGCTACACCCAGGCTACATTGGTATTTATTATTAGAAATTAATTCGTTAGAGCGTTTTAGTCATGCCTTCCTCTAACTCTTCTGTTACACCCGGAGAAGGAGTTGGTGTTTGTTGTTCAGGTGTAACTTGATCATAGTTCTCCACGGATCCGAGAGATTGCTCCGGATCAGCAGTTTGGGTACTAAGAGGAGCAGACATCTCTACATCATCAAATAGTGACTGCCCCTCCCAATTCCCCCAGCCTGTTTCAGGCGAAACAGCTTCTTCCTGTTGTTCAGTCTCTACATCATCAAATAGGGACTGACCACTCCAATTCCCCCAGCCTGTTTCAGGCGAAACAGCTTCTTCCTGTTGTTCATCATTTTCTGCTTTTACCGTTTCATCTACGTCTTCATTTTCTGCGTCTTCGATTGCAGCCTTTTCCTGCTCTTTCTTGACTCCAATTTGACTTACTGATTTTGTAGCATCCGTTATAGCTTTAACCAGTGCATCACTCACTGCATCAGTCAATTTGCCAGGAGCAGAGGTTATCGCATCTTTAACTGAGCCCACAGTGTTTGCAACATCAGTAAGCGTTTTGCCTATTGCGGTTTTCTTGAATTCGTCTAGTTTAGCGTCTACTAGTTCGCCTGCTTTTGCTTTTACAGCATCTTTCAAGCCACCCAGGGCTTTTCCTAAGTCAGAATCTGCGGCTTTACCCCAAAGTTTTCCTGCACCTGCTTTTAAACCACCATTGATATCATCTTGAATACCCTTAACCATCTCTCCCAGACTCTCCAGATACTCCTGCATGGCGGGTTTCTTGCTGTCTTCTTTTTGGCCTTCCTGTTTTTTCTTAGATGTGTCTGGCTCTTGCTGCTGAGGCTTCTTATCCTCTTTCTTAGCAGTTTGCTTTTGTGGCCCCTTAGAAACGTCAGGAGTGATCGCCTGCGGCTGTTGGGGTGTAGGTTTGTCGCTTGTAGGACCTGGAGTCTTGGTGTCTGGTTTTGGATCCTTAGGAGTTTTTTCTGTGCCCATTATCTTAACCTCTATAATCTCTGCACCTATTATATTAAAGATAGCACATCAAAAGAAACATTGCCCTTAAATAAATAGCGCGAATTCAATATTTTCAGATACACTAGATCTTAACAGGATTCGTTTTTTGTGAATTATATTCACCCATAATTTACAAAAACTTTGCAAAAAAAAAAAAAAAAATAGCAACATCAAATGGAATAAGAAATGATTATTAATCAAAATGATTTTCGTTATATGCGTCGTGGCAAACAACTGCTTGATTTAAAAAAGGAAGATTTGGCACTGCTTGAGCCAATTAGTCAACAGGGTCCCAAAAAAGATCATGCCCTCCTGCTTTTACATGGGTTTACTTCCTCCCCCGCAGTGTATCGCTACCTGATTCCTCAATTAAATCATTATGATGCATTAGTTTGCCCAGCATTACCAGGACATGCGGAAAGCATCTCGGCCTTTGCACAAGCCAAGGCTGAAGATTGGCTCAATTGGGCCATGCTGGAGTGTGAAGCGCTATTTAAGGAATACCAAAAAGTAGATGTTCTGGGATTATCTCTTGGTGGCCTTTTAGCATGCAAGTTGAGTACGACGTTTACATTCAATCATATGTTTCTTTTAGCGCCTGCTTTAAAACTGCAGATGAACATTAATCAGAACCTAAAGCTTCTTACTCTGCTGAAAACACTTGGATTTTGTGAGCTGCGAGGACAAGCAGGTAACCTTTGCACCAATAAATATGCTGAAATATCATTTAGAAGAATTCCCATTCCTGCACTTATTGAATTGTTTACCTTGATTCGTGAACATCTTTGGGTTGCACCAAACAGTCCAATTGATCTTTTTTTAGGTACCCATGATGCGGTTGTTGCCTCAAAAGAAGTAGAAAGGATGTTTTCGCATTTACCTAACACTACAATACACTGGCTTGCTAACTCGGCACACGTTTTGCCATTGGATAATGATCTGGATCAGATTGTTCAATGCGTCAATCAAAGGCTATCTTACAGCCAAAATGAACACTCTTCACCCCAGTTAAAAGCTAAGGTGCCGGGTATGAAGGAAATTTAAGGTTTCTACCCTCATCCCGCCCTAACGGGCACCTTCTCCCCATGTGGGGAGAAGGGAGTGAAACTATCTTTTCAGTTATGGAGGAAAAAAATCCCTCTCCCGTTATCGGGAGAGGGGTAGGGGTGAGGGCAAACTCACCTTCTACTTTTTACGGGAATTGTTTATTGTAACGAGTAAAATCTTTCAACTCAGCTTGATTCCATTCTCGCATATCCAATACCGATCCATCAAAAGCCATAAAATCTGCTCGCGTGGTTGGCAGGTTAAAATAATAAATGTCACTCGCATCCGTAGCTAAATTGCTCTGATGTTTCGCCACTGAAATTTCTGCAACGGAGTGGCCGTGTGTTCTTACAAAACTGCGTTGTGCACGCAAATAACGTCCTTTAAATCGTGCATTTCCCCAAAGTTCAACATCAAGTCGATTTACTGCACCTGCTAATTGAATTGTCGATTTCTGCTTTGCGCGAACAGTCAAGTTATCCGTTCTGACCCAATACAAACTGAGCCAAGCGTTTCCATACATCGACAAATTAGCTAAATTGGCAACACCTTCGAGCTGAACCTTTGGATCGCCCTGTAGATGTATCTGTAAGTTTTGGCTGGAGATACCACCAATTTGGACAAGACCCTTCCCCTTTACATCCAGCACTCGTAAACCGATAGAGCCGCCTAATCGGACATTTCCCGTTTTTACCAAATAGACATCCAATACACTAGTACGTATCTGACTTCCTCTAATTAAAGGGACACCTTGAGCCATCAAACGGTTAAGGAACTGGCCTCTAACATCGGCATAAACTGGGCCGTGTGGATTACCCATAGTCAAATACAATGTGTTTTGTTTGACCTCTGCTTTTACTGTGGCTAAATCACGAGCATCGCCTGATAAAATGACTTGCGGCTCTTTATAGCCCGTATGCAAATTAACACTGAATGGTCCATCTACAACAACCTGGTTAAACGCTGGAACTTGTCTGACTTGTTTCGTCTTTACGGCTAGTGGCAAGGGAGATGCGGTTTTTTTTCGAGGCCCATGATGCGCGCAAGCAGTTAATAAAAAGACAATTAGAATCAATAAGTAACACCGCTTTTGCATAGATTTCATTCCTAATTCAATAATTCCTCTACATTAGAGGAAGTTCTGACAATGTGCAAGGTGTAGCCTGGGTGCAGCGTAGCGGAACCCGGGTTTTCTATGACTCACTTCCCGGGTTCCGCTGCGCGCACCCAGACTACCTTAAAACCAAGATCCTTTATTAAAATTAGAAAGCAGCACATTGGTAGGGCAAGTATCATTCACCGGGGAATTCGGAGCATTATCGATTAGAGACTCTAAAGATTCATTAAAAGGAATTAATGCTGGTAATTCAATATAAATATCAACCAAGATTCCATTTCTACAACCTAGATAAACTTTTCCAGAATTCTTTTTACCAAATGCTTGGACTACCATCTCCCGCAAAGCAGTTAATGTCACTTTTTGTCCTTGATGCTGGGTGAGATACTGTCCCAAAGCAGAATGATCGACTTCTTCAGTCAACCGCATCGCCAAAGAAAAATACTCATCAGCAGACAAAATTTGACAACTGCCGTGCTTATTCCATTCGTGACGTTCCAAACAACTTCCATAATTGTAGCTGGGCATAATTTTTTTCAAATCTTCAGACACTTGTGGTGACAAATTCAGTGGAGGATAAGCACAATGGCTGGATTTTTGTTGTACACCACAAAAGCCATAACTTTGACCACAAGCATTCTGATTAGGCCACAAACCATGGAGGGTAAGGTGTTTTGCTTGGTACGAATTTTTAGGTAAGTGCATGCATTCTGGCTTACCTGCTTCATAGCCATAAGTTTGGCAAAAACCAGGTTGTGAACTCAGTGCAAGAACATAGGAATCGGACATGCCTGCACTCGTATCGCATGCATCACCGAACGCTACAGAAGCAACAACGTTGACAGAAAAAACAAGCAACAACAGGGTAGTGAGCTTTTTCATTAAGGCACTCCAACCAGGCTTCTTTCAAACATTATACATAAGAAGAAAGTGAATGCTAGTTTTTTATTTTTATATAATTTATTGAATTTTAATGAAATTTTTTTGGATAAAGTGCTCAATTCGAGGACTGAATAGAATCATCAGCACTTGTAGCCTGGGGGCAGCGCAGAGGAGCCCGGGTTATGGCTTAGCCTCCACCCAGGCTACATACTAGCAACCAGCCTGCATAGCAAGAATATCGCCTTGAACATCCGTTGAACCTTCATACTCCAATAAGGGTTGCTTTTCACTTTCACCCCCAAAGGAGAAACGTGGGCCTTCAAGTTTTGGTTGGTCGTCTTGAAGAATCTTATCACAAAACTCCTGATAATCTGTGTTATCAAATTCTAATGCCTTTTTTTCCTCGGGTTTAAAAAGAGCATCAACTAGAAGCTGAGTTGCAAATGCAAACGCTACTGCAACAATAAGCGCAGGGATACCTATGCCCAAAGGCACAAACACTAAACTCGCGAAAACCACAGCTGGAACAAGGAGTTGAATCAAAGTACTGTGTATTAAACTTGCTATTTGATATCTTCTCGTTAACTTTTGATACTCTGTTTCCGCCTCACATTGTTTGATTTGCAAGTAAAGAAGTTTTCTTTCATCCTCAGTAAGCTTCTTGTAATTTTCTTTTAATGTTTTAATTAAATCTTTCGCTTGATCTTCTTGCTCCTGTATTGCCTTATCGGTCTTATACAGTTCAATGCCTCCTTTGACTGCATTATTAATAACAGTAAATGCAAGACACAATATCGCACCAACAAGGGCCATTGTAGCTAACGCCGGTGCTGCTATAGGCATAAACGGCATGGTTAAGATCATAAAAGCCGCCAGCAAACCTATAGCATAGACAATATTAGTAATTAAGGATACTTTTTGCAGCTGCCAATCTCTCTCACACTTTGCCTTTTCACGTCCCAATGTGCGAATTTGCATTTCAATTTGGCGCTTTTCTCTTAATTCTTCATCCTGAAGCTTGCTTGTTAATTCTAAATCCTTAAGCGCTTGAAGTCGCTTGGCTAACCTTTCTAAATCCTCATCATATTGCAGCATGGCTTTATTATATTTTGTTCTTTGCTCTTCAAAATCCCATATAGCTATGGCGAGGTCAAAAACTAATAGCGCAATAGTGAGCGCGTCCCCCGCAGTACCCAATACACTTTTTCCGGTAAGCCAGAAAAAACAAACCATATTAGCCGTTCCCCAAAATGAATCATTCAATAAGGTAAATTTTCTTAATGACCATTGGGTTAAAAAGCGCTCCTGCCAAGGTGTTTTTGCTTCTTCGGCACTCATCCATGACCCTTTAATGGTATGCTTGAGCAATAAAAACAGATTCAGAGCAAAACGCGCGTAATATAAAATCCAGCTCAAATTCCCCGTATAAGGATCAGGCGCTTTTATTGCAAAGGATGCTTGTTGTTGATAAAACCAATCTTCAGAGATTGTACCTATTACAGTCTTTAAAAAAGTTGAGCCCCATACCCAATACAGCCGCTTATCATTAAGGGCTCCCATATAATCTTTAATTGTTTTTGTCGTACCACCAGATAAATCAACAATATCTCTAGCCAGCAATTGCCCAAGGGGGATACCCAAATACTTTAGCGGTTGCCCATCATGTTGTTCTAATTTTACTGCTTGTGCGACTTTTATAATATTTTCAGGATCAGGATACTCTTCTTTAGGATAGTCTTCGATTCGTCTTTGATACTCAGGATCCAGTTCGATAAGGAATTTTGAGCATCTTTTAATGTATTCACCATATTTTTTTGCGTTTTCCGTTTTTTGATAATCTTGTTCGTGCTTTTGTTGTGCCGCCAAAAGCAAAAGAGTAATTTTCAGATTGAATGTCAACTCTTCCTTTTGCTTTTCATTCATATACTGAAACATAACCCTGTCAGTCTTATCCAATATTCCTAAATAAAACTCCAATGAAGGCAAAAAATCATCACTGCGATGTTCCGTAAACGCGCGACCAGTTAAAGCTCGAATAGAGTCTAGCTCTTTCCCTCTAGCACGTTTATACTTTTCAGAACATGCCTGCTTTAATTGGTTATATTGCTTTTGAAGGCGAAGGGATTTCAGTTGCTCAGAAGTCTGTGCCGTGCTATCTAGTTCGTCTGGTTCTTCTATTAAGCGAATACTTACTCTTTTTGAATCTGCATTTAGATCTACATAATAAAGCGCGCCTTCCTGCAAAACGATGGCATTATTACCATGGAGTAATGGGCTGAGGGTTGCAAAATCAATGTCGTCATCTTTACCGGCAAAATTAACCTGACCTGGATCTATCTCGATAAGACCACATTCGGCTCTGCTGTACTTAAGCAACTCCTCGAAGCTCAAATCAGCAAGTTCTTTATCTTTTAATTCATCTCTAAGAAAAGATTGAAGAATTGCGCTACTTGTTGCCATACCCACCTCTGTGCCCACGAATGTTCAGCGACTAATTCATTTAATCAAAGGAAAAAATCAAATGTGTTCTTTTTTATAACATAAAATAAATTTAAAAAACAAGATGTACATACATTGATTTACACAATTG
The DNA here is from genome assembly GCF_001468065.1 of Legionella steigerwaltii. Taxonomy (GTDB): domain Bacteria; phylum Pseudomonadota; class Gammaproteobacteria; order Legionellales; family Legionellaceae; genus Legionella; species Legionella steigerwaltii. The sequence continues at coordinate 54,232 of NZ_LNYZ01000014.1, read as the reverse complement.
CAAACAATTTTTCATAAAAAAGTGAGTTTTAAGAGGGAATTAATTGAAGAAGGAGATTGGTAGCCTGGGTGAAGCGAGCGAAACCCGGGATCGTTACGATCAAATTCCCGGGTTTCGCTGCGCTTCACCCAGGCTACAAAATTTTTAGAAAACAATTTTTAGGAGATATCACGCGCGTAGATATCATCAAAACGCTTAATATCATCCTCTCCCAAATAGGCACCACTTTGTACCTCAATGACGTACAAGGGTTCACTCCCAGGATTACTTAAACGATGAAGCGTATTTTGCGCAATATAAGTTGATTGATTTACAGATAAGTAGATTGTTTGCGTGTCATTGATTACTTCTGCTTTTCCAGAAACTACAACCCAATGTTCGGCACGATGCTGGTGCATTTGCAAAGATAAACGAGCACCGGGTTTCACCATCAATCGCTTTACTTTAAATGAAGCACCCTCTGCTAAAACCTCATAATATCCCCAAGGACGAGATACCCGTTGATGATCCTGAGTGACTTGATGATGATCTTTACTTAAAGAGTTGACCAAATCCTTAACTTGTTGTGAATATTGTTTGTCAGCGACTAAAACAGCATCTTGTGTCGCAACAATAATCTGATCTTGTACACCGATGGCAGTAACCAAAATGTCAGTACTATGAATCAAGCAATTAGTACTCTGCTGAGCTATAACTTTTCCGGTCACCGTATTTCCGTCTTGATCAGGTACATTTGCATCGGCTACCGCAGACCAACATCCTAAATCACTCCATTGCATGGAAACTGGGATAACTGCTGCTTTATTGGTCTTTTCCATAATCGCATAATCAATCGACTCTGCTTCACAACGTGAGAAACATTCTAGATCAAGACGTAAAAAATCATGATGATGCTGGGCTTTTAAAACAGCTTGCTGACTAAAATAATGAATATCCGGCTGGTATTCAGCTAATTCCTGGAGATAAACACCAGCACGACAGACAAACATGCCACTATTCCAAAAATAATTGCCACTGGCTATAAACTCTTCCGCCATCTCAATGGCTGGTTTCTCTCTAAAACTTAAAACCTGTTGCACCTTATCCGTTAATGGCAAACCCGCCTCTATGTAACCATACCCCGTTTTAGGGCTATCTGGCTCGATCCCAAAAGTAACTAAAGCTTGATGTTCTGCTGCGAATTGTGCGCCTCTTAACATCGCTTCTTGCCAGGCCTTATCATCAGCTATCCAGTGGTCTGAAGGAAGTACTAGCATCACGGCATCAGGGCCGGCAATTTGAGATAAATAATGGGCAGCACAGGCAATTGCCGGGGCTGTATTGCGTGCACAAGGTTCCAGCAGATAAGTCATTGAATGAGCAAAATGATTTAACTGATCCTGACAAAGAAAATAATGAGCGTCATTACTTACAATAAGAGAATGAGTACTCACTAAGTTTTGTGCTCTTTTCACCGTCTGTTGTAAAAGGGATAACTCCCCATTTAAAGCCAGAAATTGTTTTGGATAATTTTTACGGGATAATGGCCATAAACGAGTTCCAGAACCTCCAGCGAGGATAACAGGATAAAGGGTAGTCGTCATAAAGTTCCATGTTATGGCATGATTGGCGCATTCTAACAGCATTTTTGACCTAAAAAAAGCTAACCGCTTAATAAGTCCGGACAAAAAAACAACAGTCTACATTCTGTGGACGTAGTGCTGCAATGGGGACGGTCCGGGACGGACCCCAATGTGCTTTGAACAAGTTGACTAATAATTAACGGGGTCCGTCCCGGACCGTCCCCATTGCAGATGCAGGTAGGAATATCATTTGCCAAAACTTGCGGGAAAATATAATCTCTCGGGCATATTGAAAAGTCACAAAAAAAGTAAATTCTTTATGGAGACCAATACATTATGAAAAAAGCAGTTGTCTTACTCTCTGGTGGTCTGGATTCAACGACGTGTCTGGCTCTAGCAACATCAAAAGGTTTTTCCTGTGATGCGATCAGCTTTTCTTATGGACAAAGACATTCCGCTGAATTGCATGCCGCCCAGCGTATTGCACAACATTATAAAGTGCTAAAACATCACATTGTCACCTTAGACACTGAACTGTTTCGTAATTCTGCTTTGACCGATTCTAACATGGAAGTACCTGCTTTTCAGGGTGGCTCTGAGATCCCGGTTACCTATGTTCCTGCCCGCAATACAATTTTCTTAGCGATGGCCTTAGGCCTTGCAGAATCCATAGGCGCAAGGGACATTTTTATCGGTGCAAGCTCTGTTGATTATTCTCATTATCCAGATTGTCGTCCTGAGTTTATTGAAGCGTTTCAAACATTAGCTAATCTGGCAACCAAAGCGGGTGTCACTGGGGATCATTTTTCCATCCACGCTCCTTTACAACACTTAAGTAAGGTGCAAACCATCCAGTTAGGAATAAGTTTAGGCGTAGATTACAGCTTAACAGTTTCATGCTATCAGGCAAACGATGCTGGCGAAGCATGTGGTGAATGCGACAGTTGTACTTTTAGACGACGTGGGTTTATTGGAGCTGGAGTTGCTGATCCAACTTTATACCGTCATTCAACCCCAAAGTAAAAATTAATTCGATTAATATCATTAAATTAGGATATTGGTATTTCTTAAATTAAAAACGAAGGCCTCATGAGTGAGCAGAAAAAAACCATAAAGAACTTACAATGAGAAAACTGCCCATTTATTATACTAATAACAGCAAAAAATCAAATATTTTTACACTTTTGTTACAACAAATTGAGCATTTTTGGTTCACATGTAGCAAAAACATTGCTATCATCCGCCGTGATTTATAACCTTGGAGTAAAACATGGCATTAACAAGAGAACAATTATCTAATTTTGGTAAAGCGGTTGCTTATTTACCAGCTAACGCTTTGACTGGACTTTCTAGTTTATTATTAGGCTCTACTGTAACAAAATCAGACGGTTCACCTAAAATAGTCAAAGGACAAGTTTTAGTAACCCCCGGTTTACTCGGTTACTTAGCTGAGGGTATTAAGGCTGTTGGTCGTTCAGCTACTGATTTTCTTAAAGCACATAAAACAGCGATTACTGTTGCTGCTTGGGCTTCTTTAGCTGTTGCTGGTGGTCTTGCACTGACTTTAGCTTTATGGCCTGCTGCTTTAGCTACAGTTGCTGGTTTCACAATCGCTGGTCTTTCTATTGCTGCGATTGCTGGTCCTAGTGCTATTGCCCAAATCGGTCTTGCTGCTGGATTAGCTGCTGCTGCTACTTCTGTTGCAACTTACGTAGGTGCTGCTGTTGGTAACTTCGTTTCTTGGGTTGCAAGCTGCTGCAAAGAAATGCGCGCTAAACACAAAAATGCATCACTTCTTTCTTCTCATCCTGAAACAGATGCTAGCACTACACAAAAATTAGGTGTTGACACAGGGTCTCAGTATAAATCTAATCCATATGCTTCTTCCAAGTTAAATACTGATATGGGTCAAGGTACAAAGAAAGAAAAAGGAACTGTAGTTCCATTTTCACAACAATCTGATGTACATTATGATTCTCCAATTGCTACTCCTAAGAAAGAGACAGAGAAAGGTACTGGTGCTCCTGTTGTTACAGATGAGCAACAAAAACAATACACAGTTTAGAAAAAATACAACTTCAAAACGCGGCCTAAGCCGCGTTTTTTATTTCTACTTACAAACTATTTTGCGGGCTTAACTTCCCCAATTGAAACCGCAGAGTATTCTCTCGGTTTCCCTCAAAACATTCTCTGTACTATGATTCTTGCAATAACTCAGTTACCTACAGCATTTATCACTCATATGCGTTATAATCAGTCATTTCATACAAGCAGGTAGCTTATTGATGGCGAAACAACGTAAAATGCTGGTGACCAGCGCCTTACCCTATGCAAATGGCCATTTACACCTTGGACATTTAGTAGAGCATATTCAAACGGATATCTGGGTACGCACCCATAAAATGTCAGACATTAATTGCATCAGCATTTGTGGCGATGATGCGCATGGGACCCCGATTATGTTGAAAGCAGAGCAAATGGGAATCACTCCCGAAGCGTTGACTGCTGAAATCAAGTTAAGTCATGAACGTGATTTCAAAGCCTTTGCAATTGATTATGACTGTTATCACACCACCCATTCGCCAGAAAACCAGGCTTTGGCTTCAGCCATTTACGAGGCATTGCAGGCAAACGGTTCGATTATTAAAAGAACCATACGTCAGGCTTATGATCCCGTAAAACAAATGTTTTTGCCAGATCGTTACGTTAAAGGAACTTGTCCCAAGTGCGGAGCTAAAGATCAATATGGCGATAATTGTGAAGTTTGCGGTGCTACCTATTCCCCGACGGATCTGATTGATGCAGTATCTGCCATTTCTGGCGCCAAACCCATAGAAAAAGATTCGGAGCATTACTTCTTTGATTTACCCCGGTATGAACATCTCTTAAAGGAATGGACCCGTAGCGGTCATTTACAAGCTGAGGTTGCCAATAAACTGGATGAGTGGTTTGCTGCTGGATTAAAACAATGGGATATTTCTCGGGATGCGCCCTATTTTGGATTTCCTATTCCCGGAACTACAGACAAATACTTCTATGTTTGGCTTGATGCCCCTATAGGCTATATGGCCAGTTTTAAAAAATACTGTGATGAGCAGGGCGTCTCCTTTGCTGAGTTTTGGGATAAAGGTTCCACTACAGAGTTATACCACTTCGTTGGCAAAGACATTGTTTATTTTCATGCTTTATTTTGGCCTGCCATGCTCGCTGCCAGTGGTCACCGTATGCCAACCGCGGTTTATACCCATGGTTTTTTGACCGTAGACGGCCAAAAAATGTCAAAATCACGTGGGACTTTTCTCGAAGCCCGTATCTATTTGGAACATTTGCATCCAGAATACCTACGCTATTATTTTGCGGCCAAACTCAATGGTCGTGTTGATGATTTGGATTTAAATTTTGATGATTTTATCAACCGCATCAATGCGGATCTGGTGGGTAAAGTAGTCAACATCGCCAGTCGCTGTGCCGGTTTTATTAATAAACGATTTGATAACCGTCTCAGTAATCACTTAAGTGATCCTCAGCTGTATGCAGAACTGCTGGAAATACGCGCCGAAGTCATCGAATCGTTTATTTCACGTGATTACGCACGTGCTATTCGTCATATCATGGATTGTGCCGATAAAGTGAATCAGTACATCGATACAAATAAACCCTGGGTTTTGGCAAAAGAAGAAGGACGTTTAGCCGAGGTTCAAAACATTTGCACCATGGGAATTAATTTATTCCGCATCCTAATTACTTATTTAAAGCCAGTATTGCCTATGATGGCAAAAGCCGCAGAAGACTTTTTAAATTGTGAGCCACTTACTTGGGAAGCAATTGATCAGCCTTTATTAAATCATCATCTCAATACCTTCCAGCCCTTAATGGTTCGTGTTGAAAAAGAAAAAATAGAAGCCATGCTGGAGCAGTCCAAACAGGTGTACAATGGCCACAGTTAAAGAAATTGACGCACTTTTGCCACAAACACAATGCGGCGAATGTGATTTTCCTGGTTGTTTACCCTATGCTGAAGCCTTGGCTCAAGGGACAGCCACGATCAATAAATGTCCTCCTGGAGGAGTTGCCACTGTCAAAGCATTAGGAGCTTTGTTGCATGTAGATCCAACGCCGTATTTGACAGAAGCCCTTGCGAATACTCGTGCGCCGTCGGTTGCAGTCATTCGTGAAGCAGAATGTATTGGTTGCACTAAATGCATCAAAGCCTGCCCTGTCGATGCGATTATTGGCAGTGGTAAATTAATGCATGCGATAATTGATCATGAATGTACCGGTTGTGGTTTGTGCGTTGCGCCCTGCCCAGTAGATTGTATTGAGATGGTTACTTTACCAGATGTGCACTATGATAAAGACTTAGCACGCAAACGTTTTCACGCGAAACAAACCCGTTTATTGCGTGAAGAACATGAAAAACAACACGCTTATAGGGAAAAACGCCAACTTGCTTTGAAAGTGGATCAAACTAAAGACATACAAGCCAAGCAAGATTACATTCAACAAGCATTGGCTCGTGTAAAAGCAAAAAAACATCATGAATAAACAAAAGCGTCGAGAAATTTTTGTACGATTTCGTGAACACAATCCGCATCCAACTACGGAACTTGCCTATCATTCTTCTTTTGAATTATTAATTGCCGTTATTCTTTCGGCGCAAGCAACTGACGTAGGGGTCAATAAAGCAACTGCAAAATTATTTCCAGTAGCCAATACGCCCCAAGATATTCTTGATTTAGGGCTCGAAAAATTAAAAGAATATATAAAATCTATAGGACTTTATAACAGCAAGGCGCAAAATATTATGAAAACTTGCGAATTGCTGGTTAAAAATTATAATGGAAAAGTACCCAATAAACGTGTGGAATTAGAGTCGCTGCCTGGGGTCGGACGTAAAACTGCTAATGTTATTCTAAATACGGCTTTTGGCGAACCCACCGTAGCAGTAGACACTCATATATTTCGGGTAGCAAATCGTACTGGACTTGCTAAAGGCAAAACCCCTTTAGAGGTAGAAAAAGCACTCATAAAAAATACAGACCCTGAATTTTTAAAAGATGCACATCACTGGCTGGTTTTACATGGACGATATGTATGCACAGCGCGCAGTCCTAAATGCAAAACCTGCATCATTCAGGATCTTTGTGAATACCCAGATAAGAATTTATAAGAGATTGCCTTGAATTATCGTAGCCTGGGTGCCGCGCAGCGAAACTCGGAAATACAATAGTATGGTTCCTGGGTTTCGCTGCGCTGCACCCAAGCTACATTTAGAGGCTGGTTATGGATAACTACGATGAAAGAAAGTCATAAAAATACACTATTAAATTTCATTTTATTAAAATTTTATCGATTTTTATCAAAGGAAGATAAGGTAATTAAAAGAACGTATCTGTACGATTTCGATCAGCTGACTCAGGAAATAAGACCTGGAGATGTTCTCTTAGTAGAAAGTCATACGCGTATGGGTAATATTATCCGCCTTATTTCCGAAAGCACCTGGACTCACTCAGCATTATATATAGGACGTCTTGAGGACATTACTGATCCCTCTTTGCGTGAAGTCGTGCAAAAACAAACTCAAAATCTGACTTCAGACCAACTCATCATAGAGAGCATCCTCGGTGAAGGAACTCGAATTTCCACTGTAGATGAATACAAAAATGATCACATCCGCATTTTAAGACCCTCTGCCCTCCTACCGGAAGATAAAGAAAAAGTGATTGCTGCCGCCATTCATAAAATTGGCAAAAACTACAGTTTAAGACATCTTTTTGATCTGGCACGCTTTATTTTTCCCTGGAGTTTTTTTCCTCGCAAATGGCGCTCTTCATTATTCCAGCACAATATGTTGCAACCAACTGAGGATATATGTTCTTCAATGATCGCGAATGTATTTCAATCAGTAAACTATCCTATTTTGCCTCTCATAAAAAAAGACAAAACAGGTTATGCATTAATTCACAGAAATCCTCGTCTTTATACACCAAGCGACTTTGATCTTTCCCCTTTTTTTGATGTGATCAAATATCCAATCTTGCCGCTTAAAAAGGGACAAACTTATCATGACTTACCATGGAAGAATCAATTAATTAGTGATGACATTGGAATTGTTGAACTAAAAGATAAAGAATAACCCACTTTGTTTTTAGACAAAATGATCTTAATAGAATCGCAGCAACATGTAATGTTCCTGTGCTTCATGAGAAAAAGACTGGCATTTCTATATTTTTACTCATACAATAAAATTTCGTTGTTGCAGGGAGCGCAAATATATGAACTGGTGGACGGATAGCGCCAAGTCACTTGGCAATGGAGCAACTTGGATTTGGAATAATGTACCGATAAAGCAAACCGTAGGTTATGTTGCAAATACAACCTTTTACGTATTTGAGCAAGTTCTAGCCTTGCGTGAAGCAATTCCTGCAGTAGTCACACCACCGGTGCTGAAAGTAGTCAAAGGCACAGGGAATATACTCCTTTATGATGTCCTGCCTGTTGTCGCTGCCCAGGGTGTAAATTATGGCATTCAAACTTATTTGCGACCCGCAGACCCAACTGGAATGTTGGCTTCCTATGCGGTTTTACCTAGCCTAACTCTAATAGATTATATAACATGGGGATTTACTTATAGACAAGCACCTAAATTAGTAGTGCATACTTTTGCTCTTGATGCCGTAGGCTCGTCCGCTTTTAATGAATACAAATGGAAACTCACACAACCCCCACAAACATTATGCAAAGAAGAAGAGTGTAATTTTAAACGTAAATTTAAAGGTACTTTACGCGAACCTATAGTATTAGCTTTTAATGATCTTGTGCTTTGGGCAATTAGCCACTTACCTTATGGAGAACAACTCTCCTTTATTTTAAGCGTCATTTTTTATGGCGAATACATTACTCGCATGGCAACACCAGAGCGATGTGAACGGCATAAAGCCATGAAATCGGAATCCATACTGTCTTTAGGTTTAATTTACACCCTACTCTCAATGGCGATGGATTATGGATTTGAATCCACGGTGGGAACTCCTCCTTATCTTTACCTTAGAACCTTGCGCCATTTATTACTTTTGGGGCACATTAATGTTGCATCACACATGTCTTTGCCATTAGTCAGAACCCCAAAAAATACAATCCCCCTGGATCCTTTAGTTATTTACGATCGTACGAAACGGTTTATTGTTGATGTTGTGTTTGCAGGACTGCAGAAACGAGTGCCTATTGATTTTAAACCACCACCAGGCGCAAAACCATTCATTCCTCTATCAACAGTTTTTAAATTCTTAACCAAAGTACTCGACAGTGATTTAGAGACAGTACAAGTGGCACAGCCTGGATTTTTTAAGAAAGCGGCACGAGTTGTAATACCTAACATGTTTCTTAGCCCTAAGAACGCAGTCAATGACCCGGTGATTAAGCAATTTTGGCCCGAAATACGCAGTGATTTACTCTACATCTTAGAAATAGTGGAGTCTGCAAAACCTGTTAAATCACTAACGACTGCACCAACTGCGATTGCATCTACAGTTAAATACACCCTCCCAGTTGTATTAAACTACCGCTTTGGCTTACCTATAAAATTGTCTGAATTTCTATTATCCTTAAGTAAAAAAGAAGATTTTTGGGATTTTGTTACTGCACTTACAATGTGGCTTCAACGAAATAATGTATCTTATGAAGTAGTCTTGGCAAAAGGAAATTCTAAAGTGGGCGTAGGTTTACATGAATCAAATAGAATCATTGAGCTCCCTCCAGAGACTCCAGTGAAAGCATTACCTCCAGCCGATGAGTTAAAAACAGTACGAACACCAACTATAGCTGATGCCAAACGCTTAATTCCCCAAAAACCTCCAACGGTAGTCACAGCAAACAGTTTATTTTCTACCAAACAGCGACCTAAATCCATGGGTTATGAACCACCTAAAAAGGAAGAGTTTTCTTCCTCAATAGGAGGTGAATATTCGCCACCTGAATACAGCTAAAGCATAAGGGATTAAAAGAATGTCTGTAGCGCCACTGATTCTTTTAATCACCTTGATTGGGATTGCGATTCGTAGGATGACGCGAGTCATCATTCCAATTTGGCTGATTACAACTGCAGGCGCTGCAGCAGCACTTTTATTGCAGCAAATTACCCCAATTCATGCAATTGCGGCAATTGAACCCGATGTGGTGTTTTATTTGTTTGGTGTTTTTCTCATTGCACAAGCAGCTGAAGACAGTGGCTATTTAGAACAACTAACGGATAAATTATTCTATCATGCCCACACCGGAAAACAGGCTCTATTCATTATCCTCTTTGTCCTTGGATTAAGCGCTTCCTTACTTATGAATGATACAATCGCAATTATAGGCACCCCCATTATTATTCAATTGTGCCAATCACATAAAAAGTTAATTAAGCCTTTACTTTTTGCACTGGCGTTTTCAATTACTATTGGCAGTACCCTTAGTCCTATTGGTAACCCGCAAAACTTATTAGTTGCAATAAAAGGAGAAATGCCATCGCCTTTTTTTCAATTTATAAGACTCTTGGCGATACCCACAGTAATAAATCTTATAATTACCTATCTATTTATCTATTTTTTATACAAAGAAACCTTAAATGAACCTATAGAAAAACCTGCCCCTGGGCCTATAAATGATCACCATACAGTGACCCTGGTTAAATTGAGCTTAATCATTTTCTTTCTTTTAATCACTCTTAAAATAATTTTCGAGTTCACCCGACCCGCCATCCACTTAAATTTCAGCCATATGGCACTTATCTCAGCCTTGCCGATTTTTTTTAGTAAGCTCCGATGGGAACTGATCAAACGTTTGGATTGGGGTACTTTGATTTTTTTTGTGAGTCTTTTCATTCTGATGCAAAGTGTATGGGATAGTGGTTTTTTTCAAACCCGGATCAATCATTTCCATCTCTCAGTGACTCAAATCCCTGTTATATTGATAATCAGCATCGTTCTTAGTCAATTTATATCTAATGTGCCCATGGTGGCCTTATATTTGCCACTTCTCATGCACTATTCTGTTTCTGATTCAAGCCTATTGGCTTTAGCCGCAGGAAGTACTATTGCCGGTAATTTATCAATTTTAGGAGCAGCAAGTAACATCATTATTATTCAAAACTGTGAAAAAAGAGGCATTAGAGGCTTTGGCTTTCTTGAATTTATAAAAATTGGTGCGCCTCTTACTCTTGCTAATATCTTGATTTATGCCTATTTCCTTTAATTTATATGCTCATCAAGCAAAATTGACCAATACTTGCCATATTAAATGCAATGGTGATATATTTACGCGCGAACTAGTTCATTACAAGGCAATTATTAGCAAAGGCAAGGCAAAATTATGGAAATCCTACATATATGAATCAATTGTTGCCTTCACAGCACTCACGCTGCTTTTTACTTTTGACTGTAAGTGTAATTACCTCTCTTATTTTATTAATCAACGTATCGTTTAAAATCGTTCTCATTCAAGGACTGGTGTTCTCAGTGAATGGATTAATCTGTCCACTCATAGCAGGCTTGTATTTGGTAGCATTGAGAAACTGCACCATTAAAGAACAAAGACACTTGCTCAATATCTCTCTAATGACGTTATATCTTTTTTGTATTGGTGTTTACGTCTTAATCAATTTGCCCGCAGCTGAATACATGCATGATAATCCAGTTTATCAAATTATTTTTGAAGACATACCTAAAAAGTTCTTTGCAACTACGATTGCTTTCGCACTAAGCTTCTACCTGCCCCATCTTTTGTTTTATCCTAAATCCAGTAAAACGTTACCTTCACCAAAGCAATGTATGCTCCTTGCGGTGTTAGGTGGCATCAGTTTTTTTGGATTGGACTTTTTCCTTTTATTTTCAGGTGCTCATCTTCAAAGCTTTAAACAAATTTTTATTGATTCATTCATGATTGCCTCACTAATACTGCTTCTTATCGGTGTTTTCTATTTGATCTTATTATTGAAATACCAGAATTTAGTTTTTCCTGAACGCGGCAGAGAAGAGTTACCCTTATATCATTACTTTATTTGTGTTGCGATCGTAGTCATGCTGATATGTTTGGCTTGCGAATACAGAATAGTAACGATTGTACATAAATATATGGTTTTATCGGCCAGTTCATTATTCTTTCCGATTACCCTGGTGATTAGTACCATTCTCGGCGAACTGTGGGGTTATCGAGTCAATCTAAAATTGTGTCTGATACTCATTGCCACTCAATTTACATTTGATGTTTTGCTTATGGGGATTGTAGCCTTGCCATCTCCAACCTTCTTTAATTTGAATCCTTTTTATAATTACATCATGCTGAAAAGGCTACCTACTGCCTCCCTGACTTTGTTTATTGCCTTTATCAGTAATGCTATGTTGTTACACTACTTGAAAATTTCCAAGTGGAACTTACATCGTCCATTACGTATTTTAATCGCTAATTTTTGTTCTAATTCTTTATTATGTTTAGTTGACTACAATTTGCTATTTGGTGACATCTATCCTTATGATCAAATTATTAGTTTGGTAGTTAATGTTTGGCATTATAAATTATTAATGACCTTGATTTTCTTACCTTTCATTCTCTGGTTCTGTGCTTATATGGAAAAAAATAAGTCATTGAAGTTGCAGTATGATTGAAATCATAATCGCCCCAAAATTGAAGCTGGATGTAGCCTGGGTGAAGCGCAAGCGAAACCCGGGGTTCTGGACATGAATAAACTTCTAAATCCCCGGTTACGGCTCGCGCCTTCACCCAGCTACAATTTCTATTCTATTCAAAGGGCATGTTTGAATCTTGGTGAAAAATCAGAGTGAATACTTAAGACTCCTTTTTCACAGGCCGTTTCCAGCCATAGACCGTTTTCTGTTTTGATTCAGTAAGCGTCAATTCACCAGGAGGAACATTTTTCCGTATAGTACTGCCTGCGCCTATAGTTGCATTGGCACCTACCGTCACTGGAGCGATGAACTGAGTATCTGAACCAACAAAAACACCATCCTCAATAATGGTTTTATGTTTGTTAACTCCGTCGTAATTACAGGTAATCGTACCCGCCCCCACATTGACTTGTTTCCCAAGAGTGACATCACCTAAATAACTTAGATGACTAGCCTTGGAGCCCTCATCAAATACAGCCTTTTTGGTTTCAACAAAATTGCCTATCTTACAGTGCGCAGCCAATTCAGTTCCTGTTCTTAAGCGGGCAAAAGGACCAATAGCGCAATCATTTGCGATGTTGCATCCTTCTAAGACACTGTTGGCGTAAATTTGGCACCCTGCTCCCAAAGTCACATCAGCGAGAATGCAATTAGGGCCTATAGAGCAGCCATCTCCAATAACAACCTTTCCTTTAAATACGCAGTTAATGTCAATGAATACGTCTTTTCCACAGATTAACTCACCACGTAAATCAAAACGATTTGCATCAGCAAGAGTTACCCCTTGCTGCAATAATTTTTCAGCTTGCCTTACCTGCCATATTCGCTCTAATTGCTGCAATTGCAGACGGTTATTTACACCTTGAATTTCTGCACTATCTTTTACACTCAGTGTATTAATTGGTGTTTGATTGGCAACAGCTAAAGCAATAATTTCTGTGAGGTAATACTCAGACTGAGCATTATCATTACCCAATTTGGGTAACCATGAAGCCAAATCGTCAGATATTGCACAACAAATTCCCGAATAAATTTCTTTTATATTCTTTTCTTGCTCATTTGCATCTTTTTCTTCTACAATGATGGAAACTTCACCTTGGTTGTTTCTAATAATACGTCCAAGACCGCTGGGATCTTCGAGATGGGCAACCAAGAGTGCCAAAACGGATTTATAGGGATTTGCTGTATTGCTGCATTCGATCAAAGCACGCAACGTATTTGCTTGAATAAGCGGTACATCAGCAGATAAAACAAGTACTTGTGTTTGTGGTGGAATAAACGGTAAGGCCTGCATCACTGCGTGTCCAGTACCTAATTGTTCTGCTTGATATACCCAATGCACAGGTAAGTCAGGGAGTGAGTTCTTAAGTTGTTCACCACCATGACCGTATACAACATGAATTACATCAGGATTTAGCTGCTGTGCGGTTTCCACTACTCGAGTAAGCATAGGCTTCCCAGCAATTTGGTGGAGTACTTTAGGGGTATTGGAATACATTCGTTTACCCTGTCCTGCAGCTAAAATAATAATTTGTAAGTTCATGTAATTATGAGTTCCTAGGTTAAAAACAAAGCAGCTAGCAATGAAACAATCTGCCTCAATAATAAAAAAATTAAAGGGGTATGATAACTAAATTACAGTTCAAGGAGTAGAGCGATGACCATATTTGTTAGAACAGCCCAAGCACTTATCGATCGAGTATTGCAAAAATCAATTGAAGATTCAATTGCTGATGATAACGGGGTGATATCTGGAATTTTTCGAGATACCAAACATTCTGAACAACAAAGGGCTTTAACACGTAATCTGCAAAAATATGTTGCGGACCTTAAGCCGGAAGATACAGATAAAAAAAATTTAGCTGCCTTGCAAGAGCTCATCAGCAAAACAGACGGTGCCGTAGAAAAATTACGCTCTCTAAAATCGTGGAGTAGGGGTGGTTTGAATGATACTTTAAGTGCGCTTAATTCAAGTCTGGACCGATTCTACCGTTATCTTGGTGAGAAAAGCGAGAAAAGTGAGAACAGTGAGAATGCGTTTACTTTTATCGATGTTGCTGATGATGATGATCCGTTTAATCTACTTTGTGCTCATGCAGCTTATTACTTGGGCGAACATATTCTTTGTCCTCCTGAAGAAGGTATGCTTGCTAAAATATATGAAAAAGTTGCCAATAGTATTAGCAACTCTACAGCAATAGAGATCCGAGCTCAAAAAGAAGAATGTCTGATGAAAAATATTCTGATCTGTAAGAAGAAACTGGAAGGTTTGGATCCAGATAAACCTGATTATAAAAATTTACGTAAGACATTTGTTAACGAAGCGATACAGGCAATTCATAGAGAAAATGCCAAAATTTGTGAAGAATCCAAGCCCATTGACTCAATACCTGTGCAAGTCACTTTGATTGCAGTTGCACGAGTTAAGGCACCAACCATAAAACCCAGCCGGGGACGATTAAAAGTTGCTATGGACAATGCGTTTGAGGAAATTGAAGCCAGAACACTCGATAAAAAAGAGGAAGAAGAGAAGAAAGAGAAGGCATCATTAACAACTTAATTCTATCTATCCCGTTATCCGGAGATCACTCGTTACACTCGGGATGGCGTAAAAAAATCCGGGTTACGGCTTCGCCTAACCCAGGTTACAAAACGCCAGTCTACGAAGTCAACTCACCACAAAGGTCTGTTGTCATCAGCTTCTTTATTTCCAAAATTTCGAGTCGCTTACTGAGCAAATACAACAACTTGCAGTGAGCAGCTTCTGGAGTCATATCGTGGCCGCTAATTAACCCTGCTTGCTTTAGAGAATGCCCCGTAGCATATTGACTCATTTCCACACCACCTTGTTGGCATTGAGTGCAATTAACAATGATAACCCCGCGTGCACAAGTATCCTTGAGCAATTTTAAAAAACGAGGATCATTATTTTGAGCATTACCCGCACCGTATGTCTCAAGAATCAAACCACATAAAGGCTGATTCAAAATATAGGTCAAAACCTCCGTGGCAAAACCTGGGAATAATCTAAAATTGGCAATAAACTGTGGTTCTATTGTTTGTAAATGAAATGCCTTTTTCGGCCGCTTCAGCAATAAGTTTTTATGAACCTTTATTTCAATCCCTATAGACGCGAGATGTGGATAATTCGGTGAATCAAACGCTTTAAATCCCTGTGAACTGATTTTTTGTGATCGATTACCGCGTAATAGATGCTGATTAAAATAAATGCATACTTCATGTATAGGCTGATTCGCACAAAGCCATAAGGAAGTGATCACATTATCAATTGCATCATTGCGTACTTCAGATAAAGGAATCTGCGAACCTGTAATAATTACCGGCTTACCCAAGTTTTCCAACATAAAGGATAAAGCCGATGCGGTATAAGCCATAGTATCAGTCCCATGGAATACAACAAAGCCATCAAAATGCGCATAATCTTCCGCTATATCGCGCGCTATTCGATTCCAGTCATACACAGTCATATTCGAAGAATCAAGCAAAGGATAGTATTCCTTTATCGAATATTCGGGCATGTCTTCATGTTTGAGCAAAGGAATTTGTTGCAATGCAGCTTCTACGTACCCTGCAGCAGGCTCATAGCCATTTTCTGTCTTAATGCTGCTAATAGTACCGCCGGTATTTATTATTAAAACTCTTTTTTTCATGTGTTTGTAAGTTTGAGTATTTGTTCTAATTATAAATTATATACTTTTATTCAATGCTGGATAGAGTCATGGAGTCATGTAGCCTGGGTGCAGCGCAGCGGAACCCGGGATTGAATGCTCAATTCATATCCACAACCCCGGGTTCCGCTGCGCTGCACCCAGGCTACAGATTTGATCTCCAAGAATGAAAACTACGACAGATTTTGTTGAGTAGTAACCTTTTTTCAATAATAATTACAGATTTAATTGCCAAGGTCTTGCTGTTTATGGAAAAATCAAAGTATTAGCGGTTTAATCTAAACAGTGACATCATGGTGATTGATCGTGCCGGTTATCGGTTGAATGTAGGTATTATCCTTGTCAACGCACAGAATAGGGTTTTTTGGGGTAGAAGGACTGGTCATGATGCTTGGCAATTTCCGCAAGGCGGCTTGGCTGCTGGCGAAACATCATTAGAGGCAATGTTTCGGGAATTGCATGAAGAAGTAGGTTTGGATAAGGAAGATGTTGAAGTTATAGGCTCTACAAAGCGCTGGCTTAAATACAGACTTCCTAAACAATATCTGCGTCATGGCAGCGAACCTTTGGTGATTGGACAAAAACAAAAATGGTATTTGATAAAGCTCATTGCCAGTGAGCAAAAAGTCAAACTGGATCTGAGTGACTCACCAGAATTTGACAGCTGGCGTTGGGTTGATTTTCATGAGCCTGAAGGGCAGGTTATTTTTTTTAAACGCCAGGTTTACTCGCAGGCGTTAAAAGAATTAGAACCTTTATTGAAAAAAAATCGTCGTTCTCCTTACGGCATTAAACGAAAGAAGAGATCATAGGGCACAGGGATATAAAATATTAGGGAACGGTTGAATTTGAGCGCAGGTTGAACGAAAATCGCTTTAGAAAAAACGGAGCATAGATCGGTGTTTTTCGAAACGATTTTCGTACAAGATGTGCCAAATATGGCCGTTGACCATTTAGAAAAGAGGTAATCATAGGCATAGATGCTCAAAGTACTTAAGCGGATAGTTCAAGAAGTCACTGCAGCTAAGCAGCTTTCTGAAGCACTTGGCATTTTAGTGCAACAAATTAATAAAGCCATTAATGCAGAGGCCGCTTCCGTTTACCTCATCGATACCAAACACGCCGAATACGTTCTTATCGCAACAGAAGGTTTAAACAAACAAGCACAATTTCGAGTTCGTATTTCCTTTGATAGCGGTCTTGTTGGCCTTGTCGGTCGACGCGAAGAGCCTATTAATCTTGAAGATGCCCCCGCCCATCCTGATTTTTATCATAATCCGTTATTAGGTGAAGAACATTTTAAAGCATTTTTAGGCGTCCCGATTATTCAGCATAGAAAGCTCTATGGTGTTCTCATTGTTCAACAAACAGAACAACGTTATTTCGATGACACGGAAGAATCTTTTTTAATTACTTTAGCGGCTCAACTTGGTGGAATTATCGCTCATGCAGAGGCAACAGGTGAGTTAGCTGAATTAACACAGCCCAAGCCTATGGGTGTTGCCAAAAAAGGAGAAGTCAGCACCGCAGCGCTTGCTGGAATTGGCTCTGTCCCAGGTATTGGGATAGGTACTGCCGTAGTTGTGTATCCGCAGGCAGACATTGATGCCGTACCACTAAATCCTGTCGAGACTTTGGATGAGGAAATTAACGCGTTTTATGAAGCTCTGGAGTCCACTCGTGAAGACATGCACCGTTTAAGCAGACGCATGAAGTCTGTGGTTGGCGAAGAAGAACATGCGCTGTTTGATGTCTATTTACGTATTCTGGATAAAGACAGCCTAGGTGTTGAAGTCGAGCATATCATTCGTAAAGAAAAAATTGGGGCGCAGGCAGCTTTAGCAACGGTAATTAAAAAGCACATAGCACAATTTGAAAATATGGAAGACACCTACCTTCGTGAACGGGCCAGTGATTTCCGTGATTTGGGACGTCGTGTTTTGGCGGCATTACAATGGTCACAACAAGAAGAAATTGTATATCCCAAAAGGACTGTTTTGGTTGGAGAGGAAGTAACTGCTGCGGCGTTAGCTGAGGTTCCTGAAGGATGTCTGGCAGGCGTTATATCAGCCAAAGGCTCTAATAACTCACATGTTGCTATTTTAGCTCGTGCATTAGGTGTTCCCACGGTTATGGGTGTGCGTGGTTTAAAATTAGATTTGATTTCCCGCCGGGCCATTGTTGTTGATGGATATTATGGGCAAGTTTATATTTCACCATCAAAATCCGTACTTGCAGAATTCAAGCTCCTTGAGCAAGAAGAGCAGGCATTAAACCAGAGCTTGATTAGTTTACGAGATAAACCTGCAGAAACTACCGACAACTATAGAATTTCTTTGCAAGTCAACACGGGTTTGGCTATGGACGCTGGTTTATCCATGAGCGTCGGCGCTGAAGGGGTTGGTCTATATCGTTCAGAAGTGCCTTTTATGAGCCGGGATCATTTTCCTTCAGAAGATGAACAAACCATTATTTATCGACAAACACTAAAAGCCTTTTCTCCACGCCCCGTGACCATGCGGACTCTGGATATTGGTGGTGATAAAGTTCTCCCCTATTTTCCTGTAGCAGAAGATAATCCCTATTTAGGGTGGAGAGGAATTCGCGTAACCCTGGATCATCCTGATGTCTTCTTGATGCAAGTCCGTGCGATGATGCGTGCGAGCGAAGAATTGAATAATTTGCGCATCATGTTACCTATGGTCACCAATTTAAGTGAAGTCGAAGAAGCTTCTTATCTTATTGATCAAGCATTTACAGAATTATTAGAAGAAGGTTGTAATATAGAAAAACCAAAGCTAGGTGTCATGATTGAGGTTCCTGCAGCCGCCTATTTGGCACGCGAAATCGCCAAACGAGTTGATTTTATCTCTGTAGGTAGCAACGATTTGACCCAATATTTTCTTGCTGTAGACCGTAATAATGCCCGAGTTGCTGGCCTTTATGATGCCATGCATCCAGCTATGTTGCGTGTTTTACTAAAAGTCGTAGAAGGAGGTCATGCAGCAGGAGTAGAAGTGAGTATTTGTGGCGAAATGGCTAGCGACCCTCTAGCTGTTATTTTATTGGTCGCTATGGGTTTTGATACCCTAAGTATGAACTCTTCTAGTTTACCGCGAGTGAAATGGGTTATTCGTAATTTGGCTATTGCTCATGCGCGTAAAATTCTTGCCGAAGTGTTAGAATTTGAACATCCTGCACAAATACGTTTTCATTTACAAAAGGCACTGGAAGACGAAGGATTAGGCAGTCTCATCAGGGCTGGTAAGTCCTTATGAATAAGAACCTGCTTAAACAATGTAGCCTGGGTGCAGCGCAGCGAAACCCGGGAATCCTAAGCACAGTTAATCCCGGGTTTCACTACGCTGCACCCAGGCTACATTCTATTCTCTTAAAGGCCGGAGATATAAAAGGAACTTAAAAAAATATGCTAACCTTCCCCTACATCAATCCTGTAGCATTTTCCATAGGCCCGATAGAAGTTCATTGGTACGGCTTAATGTATTTGATTGGCTTTGTAAGTGGCTGGTTACTCGCTCATTGGCGTAACAAGCACTATCATCTGGATTGGACTTCGGAACAAATTAGTGATTTGATCTTTTACGCGGCCCTCGGTGTTATTATTGGAGGACGCATCGGCTATATGCTTTTTTATAATTTCCCGGATTTGATGCATGACCCCCTGTCTTTATTTAAAATATGGCAAGGAGGTATGTCGTTCCATGGCGGCTTGCTTGGCGTTGCTGCCGCGCTCTGGTTCTTTTCCTATAAAAGTAAAAAGTCATTCTTGGAAATAGGCGATTTTATTGCGCCACTGGTTCCTATAGGTTTAGGTGCAGGCCGGATTGGTAATTTTATTAACGGTGAATTATGGGGGCGCCCGACCGATATGCCCTGGGGTATGGTATATAGCCATGTTGATAACCAACCTCGTCATCCTTCAGAGCTGTATGAATTTGGTTTGGAAGGAATTGGTTTATTTCTCCTTGTTTGGATCTATGCACGTAAACCTCGTCCTGTTGGCCGGGTATCCGCTGTATTTTTAATGGGATATGCAGTGTGTCGTATCATTGCTGAGTTTTTTCGACAACCCGACCCACAGCTTGGCTATATTGCGTTCGGATGGCTGACTATGGGACAAATTTTATCTATTCCCATGTTATTACTGGGATTTTGGTTATGGTGGCTTAAACGATGAAAACTTATTTGAATTTGTTAGAACATATTTTACAACACGGCGCCAAAAAAACAGACCGAACAGGGACAGGTACCCTATCAGTTTTCGGCTATCAGATGCGATTTGATTTACGCACGGGGTTCCCTTTAGTCACTACCAAAAAATTACATATGCGCAGTATTGTGCATGAATTACTTTGGTTTTTAAAAGGTGATACCAATATTGCGTATTTAAATGAAAATGGGGTCACAATTTGGGACGAATGGGCTGATAGTCATGGAGATTTAGGGCCTATTTATGGCAAACAATGGCGAAATTGGCCAACAGCAGATGGCCGTACGATTGACCAACTCAGCGATATTGTAGAGCAAATCAAAACCAATCCTGACTCACGCCGTTTGCTGGTTAGTGCCTGGAATGTTGGCGAACTGGATCAAATGGCTTTAATGCCTTGTCATGCTTTATTCCAATTTTATGTGGCGGATAAGACGCTTTCTTGTCAATTATATCAACGCTCTGCGGATGTATTTTTGGGTGTTCCTTTTAATATTGCGTCGTATTCGCTACTGACTCACATGGTTGCTCAGCAATGCAATCTCAATGTAGGCGATTTTATATGGACTGGCGGCGATTGCCATTTATATCTCAATCATTTGGAGCAAGCACGCACTCAATTAACCAGAGAACCTTTACCTTTGGCTACTTTAAATATCAAACGCAAACCACAATCCTTATTTGAATATGTTTATGACGATTTTGAGTTTGTAAACTATCAATCGCATCCTGGCATCAAAGCGCCAATTGCGGTTTAAAGTGCTATCGTAGCGAATGTAGCCTGGGTGCAGCGCAGCGGAACCCGGGAACTGTTGGGTTCAATTAAACACGGGTTCCGCTGCGCTGCACCCAGGCTACATTATTTTCAAAAAAGTCTACGGATCTCATCTGGTAAAGGTACCGATTTATTTTGGACATAATCCACCCAAACAATTTTACAAGTACCTTGCGCCATCAGTATTTCATCTTGATATAGATCGTGATCCATCATCATGCTGGAATTCCCAAGACTGTGTATTTTGGAACACAACGTCACTGTTGCAGGATAAATCACTGGTTTTAAAAAAGTGCATCCAACATGAATGACTACAGGACCCGTATTTTCAGTCATGCTGATATTGAGCTCTCTTAACCACTCAATACGTGCCTCCTGAAAATAATCAAAATAACGTGCATTATTTACATGTCCTAGTGCATCCATATCTCCCCAAGCAATGGGAAAAACTTTTTTATGTATTTCGATTTTCGACTCAGCCATTTCTCGATCTCCCTCAAGATAAATCCATAGGATCTACATCCACATTCCAGCGCACACCGTTACTTAATTTATTTCCCATTAACCATTCTCGCAATTGGGTTAAAACGTTTTTTAAGGTTTTCCGTGACGAGGATTTAAGTAACAGTTGCATACGGTATTGATTGGCTTTACGCGGCATAGGAGCAGGCGCGGGCCCCATCACCGTAATGGAATGTTCCAGCATTTGTTCTTTAGCTGCATGTAAAAATTTTAATACACTCCCAGCGACTTTTCCTTGTGCTCTAATTATGGCCAAATAGTGGAAAGGAGGAAGTTGGGCTTGTTGGCGTGTCGTTAATAGTGCATCCGCAAACGAATCATATCCTTGCTGAATCAATAAATTAAGTAAGGGGTGATTGGGTAAATGAGTTTGAATCAAAACTTGACCGTCTTGATCTGCACGCCCTGCACGCCCCGAAACCTGCATTAATAATTGCCCTAAATGCTCTAGGGCACGAAAGTCCTGATTATAGAGTCCAGCATCGGCATCAAGAATAACCACTAAAGAGAGACGTGGAAAATGATGGCCTTTTGCTAACATTTGTGTGCCAACGATTAACTGTGCTTCGCCCTTATGTATTTTATGCAAATGCTCATTTAAAGAATTTTTTTTACGCACTGCATCACGATCGATGCGTACCACATCGGTATTTGGGAAGTAAGTACTTAGAAACTCATGGATGCGCTGGGTACCTGCTCCAACTGGAATTAATTCCATACTATGACAGCTGTGGCAACGCTCTGGTTTTTGTTGGGTTAATCCACAATGATGACAAATCATTTGTCCTAACTGTTTATGCAGAGTTAGATGACTGTCACAGGCACGACAATCGGCCATCCAACCACATTGATGGCATAACAGTACAGGAGCAAAACCGCGACGGTTGATGAATACCAGTACCTGATTTTGTTTGAGCAAATGTTCTTTAATTACTTGTAATGTTGTTGTTGCCAAACCATGTTGGAGTGTTTGGGAGCGTAAATCAATGAGTTGATAGTGTAACGGCGTAATCGAGAGCGCTTTATGGTTCAGACGCAATAAGGTGTATTTCTTTTGCTTCACATTATACATGCTTTCCAGGCTAGGGGTTGCTGAACCTAAAATAATGGGTATGTTGGCCAAATGCGCCCGCATTAGGGCCGCATCGCGAGCAGAGTAACGCACTCCTTCCATTTGCTTTAATGACGCATCATGCTCTTCATCAATTACAATGAGTCCTAAATTAGGCATGGGCGTGAATAGAGCAGCCCGAGTTCCGATCACAATTTGAACCTTGCTTTCCTTTGCTAATTGCCATGCGACCTGGCGCTCTGTTTCATTCAAGCTTGAATGAATTACGGCAATTGGCTGCTTAA
Organism: Legionella steigerwaltii; assembly: GCF_001468065.1. Lineage (GTDB taxonomy): Bacteria > Pseudomonadota > Gammaproteobacteria > Legionellales > Legionellaceae > Legionella > Legionella steigerwaltii. The sequence goes on along the minus strand of NZ_LNYZ01000014.1, from coordinate 31,433 downwards.
AACGTGCCGTGAATCGTGAGACTAATTGCGGTGTTAGTCCAATTTCAGGGACTAAAATCAAAACTTGTTTTTGCTGTTCTAATACTTGGGCAATTACCTGCAAATACACTTCTGTTTTGCCACTCCCTGTAACCCCCTGCAATAAGAAACACTGATATTGATGTAACGCTTCTGTGATTGCAGCCACAGCCACAGCTTGTTCAGGATTAAGTGTTAAAGGAGGTGATAAAGCTTCTGCTTGTTCGGGCAACATGATTTGCTGGGACAAAGAAACAACTTGTGAGGCAAGTAAGTTACACAGCTGGGTGGAATTAAATCCTTTCTCCGTCAAACGATGTTTGGCAACTGGTTCATTTTGGGCATTCAAAAATTCGATAAGCTCCAATTGTTTACGCGCACGTGCAGGGATACGCTTTTTGGCCTCTTCCACCGGCAACGCCAGTTGATAAAAATCCCCCATCGGTAATTGGCATGGTTCTCCCAGTCGATATTTTTTAGGTAACGCCAGGGGTAATACCTCAGACAAAGGCGATTGATAATAATTGGCAATCCATGCGCATAAAGTCAACATTTCTTCATCGATCAAAGATTGGTTATCAATGACCGTGCTGATGCTTTTTAGGGAAGAAACATCTTTCGACGATTTGATTCTACCTAGTACCAACCCTAAACGCGTTTGTTTGCGGAAAGGAACCCAAACACGAGCTCCTATGCATGGATTTAAACCTTCCGCAACATAGTCAAAACCATCTCGATGAGTATGTGGAATGCAGACGTGATAAACAGTCTTCCCATGTTGTGGGTTATCCTGCGGTTTGTTCCAAGACTCCTTAGAATCATCATCAACAAGTTCTAAAGAGGTGTCTGCAGATATTGGCACCGAATTTTTCCCAATAAAATGATCTCGATCGCTTTTATTCATGCACTCTTTGCCATTGATGGCTAGCTGATTGTCCTGGAGCTGAAAACACCTTAACCAAAACGTTCTCAATACGATGTCTGTCTAACTCTGCCCTATCCTTAATCAGTTCATTAACAAACCAACGTGATAGCTCCTCTACTGTAATATTGGTTACTGGTAATAAAGTTACATCTTCTTTAAGAAAAGGAATTTTTTTGTGGTTAAACGTAAAATAATAATATTCCTCATCTTCGGCATATTCCAGAAAAGGCGAGAATTGCGGCATCAGAAAAGTTTGATTCAAATAACGACATAACTTATGGATACGTTCTTTGTAGTAACGATAGTCAAACGTCATCCCATTTTCTTCAACCCAAGTGGTAAGCGCCAAATAAACTCCATACATATGGCCGTGTAGTGGTTCTCTTTCAGTTGCGGAGAAAATAGTAGTGTGGCCAGCAGAAAATTTCATGGACTCTTTTTGTAATTCCACTGTTGTCAGGTATTTTTTTTTGTTCATAAACTCACTCGTTTATCATTTAATAGAAATCCGTTTAAGGAAATTTCCACATTCTTACTCAACGCGATGACTTTAAATAACTCCCCCATTTCACTAGGATGGGTAAGCTGTTTTATCGCCTGTTTGGCTCGAACTTGATCCAACTCATTATCCGACGTATTTAATAAGCTTAGCAAACCGTTAGCCAGCAAAAAAGAGGCTTGGTTCGTAAAACCCGCAATATGAAAACCTGCCTGTTGTCCAGCTTCTGCCACATGCGTAAAATCCACATGCGCAGTAATATCTTGCTCTCCCGGATGCAATAAAGGATCTGGATGACTACGATGTTGATAATGACACATTAAGGTTCCTTGATTACGATCTGGATGATAAAATTCGTGACGAGGAAATCCATAATCGATTAAAAACACCACACCTTGTTTTAACATATGAAAAATATTCAGGATCCAATCATCAATAAAAAGATTCACCTCAGAAAGATAAGGCGCAGCGGGCAGCGATAATCTGTTGTTTATATAATCCAGTAACCGTTGATTCTGACAGGGCTTGAATAGCTCAGTTAATTGCTGCTGTTCATTCAAGGCAACATAACTTTCCATAATGCCTTCTTCAGTTTTCATAAAACGATGTACAGGCATCGCATCCAGGACTTCATTAGCCAGCACCACTCCATTAAAAGGAATTTCTGGCCAGCGATCAAGCCAAGTAACCAGATGGGCTAAATGAGGAATTTTCTGTGCTATAAGTTCACGTTGACGATGCTGTAAATTCGCACTGACCTCTAAAATGTAATAGGCCTCTGGCAAAGCGTGATGCTCTGCCAGATGTTCTAATACAGCGACACAAAGAGCCCCTGAACCCGCACCAAATTCGAATAGAACAGGAGAATCAAGTTTCATAAGCACTTGCTGACATTGATTCGCTAGTGTTTTACCAAATAAGGGGGTTAACTCAGGTGCAGTAATAAAATCACCATGCTTGCCTAATTTTTGCAACCCAGAACTATAATATCCTTCACCAGGAGCGTACAATGCAAGTTGCATGAACTCCACAAAGGGAATCACCTGGCGTTGCGTTAATAGTGCGTGTAGGGTTTGTTTTATGCTCATAGTTAATTACTTAGAAAATTTGTAGCCTGTTGAAACCACTGCCATTTATAATGAAACTTCCCCTCTCCCACAGGCGGGAGAAGGGATTCTTTTTAATTTAATCGCAGTAATCTAAAAAATAGGGAAAATACATTGAATTTGACAAACAAACAAGAAGTGAAGGTTGCTTTAGTCACCGGCGGGGCACGTCGTATTGGTGCTGCAACAGCCAAAAAACTGCATGCGGCAGGATATAAAGTGGTCATTCATTGCCATCATTCATTGTCGGAAGCTCATTCTCTAGCAGCACACTTAAATGAACAACGCCCAAACAGTGCTTTTGTTGTACAAAGGGAGTTAACTGAAACAGGCGCGGCAGAGGGAATCATAACCACAATACAAGATTGGGCTGGACGTTTGGATTTATTAGTCAATAATGCCTCTGTTTTCATTCGTACTGAATTTGCTGCATTTGCTGAAACGGATTGGCATACCCTATTTAATGTTCATGTTAAAGTGCCTTTTTTACTGAGCCTCGCAGCGCGTCCATTATTGGCCAAACAATCAGGGGCTATTATCAATGTGACCGATACCCATGCAGAAAAACCACTGAAAGAATACTCCGCGTACTGTCAAAGCAAAGCCGCCCTGGAAATGCAAACAAAAAGCTTGGCGCGCGAGTTTGCTCCTGAAATTCGGGTGAATGCTGTTGCTCCAGGAGCAATTTCCTGGCCTGAGAATGCCAATACGTTGACCCCAGAACAACAAGAAAAAATTATTGCGAAGACCCCATTAAAAAAACACGGTAATCCCGAATACATTGCCCAGGCCATTTTAGCTTTGGCTGAGAACCCCTATATTACCGGACAAATACTCAAAGTGGATGGAGGAAGAAGTTTACTTGGCTAATTAATCATTAGCTAATTGCTTAATGGAAAAACTTATTTAATAATAGGGAAAACCAACAAGGATGGATTAGTGAATTCATGAAGAAAATAGTAGCCTTTATATTTGTTACCTTGAATATCAGTATGGTACAGGCTGGTAGCATGGGAATAATAAAACCTTCTTGTGACCCTGATAATGTCACCGTTCCCTGTCCATGCAATGCATGGGAAATAGGCATTAGTGCTTTATATTTACAACCAAACACTAATTCAGACCTGCTAAATCCTACATTGACTATAAATCATTTCGAAACTGATGGCACAACTACCAAAACGTTCAATACTATTAAATCCTCTTGGGATTGGGGGTTTTTGCTGGAAGGAGGCTATCATTTTAACACAGGAAATGACCTTAATGTAAATTGGTTGCACTTTAGAGGAAATCATTCCAGTAGTATCCTTACCAACATAAATGAAAACCCAGCTGTAAACCCATTTATAGCAGATATTACTACTAATTTGAGATTTGACACTTATTTTGATGCGGTCAATCTTGAATTGGCACAAAGCAGCTCCTTTGGTGAAAACACAAATATTCGCTTTTATGGCGGGGGACAATATGTCAACTCCAAGATTAAACGTGCGGAGTATGATTTTGAAAATGTCATTTTCTTCCCACCTAATACACTTGTTCAAGAAGCAGTAGCGCATACGAAATTCCAAGGTGCAGGCCCTCGTGTAGGGATAGACATGGCTCATAACCTGAACCATGGTTTTGCTGTATTTGCTCAAAGTGCTACAGCCATACTCCTTGGCGAAAGAAAAGCAAAATTATCAGGGGCCAATATAAGCGGACCCAATGTTTTTCCTTTTAGCGCGCAAGCCAAAGGCACCCATATCGTTCCCGAATTGGAAGCAAAATTAGGGTTAAGCTATCAATGGGGTAGCTGCATTAGCGGACAGCTTACCTTAATGGGCGGTTGGATGTGGCAACATTATTTTGATATGTTTCTTCTTCCTCCCGGAGGAAACTCTAATCCTGCAACAGTTGTAACTCAGAATGATTTCTCTCTGGATGGTCCTTTTATCAAAGCTAAATGGCTTTCTTGATGTTAAAGTCCTTTGCACTTGGCTTATCCAATCATCCGTGTGCCGCGGGTTATCCGCGGCATCCCATGAAGGGACATCAAAATTGGCTTTCACAGACAAGCCACGGCACATAGGTAGGGGGTGAGCTATTACGTCGTGTCTTCATAAAATAGTAGGAGCCCTATTTTTCTTTCTGCTGATCGCATCGTTTTTGTTTAAAGGAACAAGCGATTATTCAATTATACTGGTCAGCTACAGCATAATGCTTGTTGCTTTAGTTAGTTCTATTTCCTTTTCTTGGCCTCCAAAATTAATCCAATGCGCCACATTAACGTTTTGGCTCGTTATCTGGCTTGTCTGGACGACTCTTCCACCTCTGCTGGGCATAGTTCCTAACACTGCTTTTTTCGGCATTTTCCAATGCTCAGCCTGGATATTTGGATTTTTTTTAGTGACGCAAACCCCTCTCACTGAATGGTTATGGCAAAATTTACTAAGATTGCTCTGGATATTAGGCTTGGTTTGTGCGGCTTATGCTCTAACTCAACTCTTGGTTAGAAATGCAATGCCTGCTGGATTTTTTGCAAGTAAAAATACTGCCGCAGCCTTTTTAATGGCGGTTAACCTCTTATTAATGGGGAAATTTTTTACGTTAAATCATCCTAAATTAAATGGAATGAATCAATCCAAGGTACAAAAAACAATTCATACAACTTTTCTTTTAATCAGTATTTACATTATCACTATTGCTTTATTTGCCGCCTTAAGCCGCGGTGTTATCCTTTGCTTTCTTTTCTTTACCGCGCTAGAGATCGTTTTATGTCGCCACGTGATAAAAATAAAAAATATTTATCAGTTGTTGGCAATTCTCGTTCTTGCTTTAGGTACATTGTATCTATTGGCTCAACCTGCCATACAACACAGGCTGGATTTACTTGCGCATGAGAAATCACGTCTTGTTATTTGGCAAGGTGCGTGGCACTTATGGCAAGTAACCCCCTGGTATGGTCTAGGCATTTTCAATTTTAAACAGTATTACCCCGCGTTTAGTTTGCCGGGCGACGGCTCTAATCTCGAATATGCTCACAACGACTTTTTACAATTATTGATTGAAGCAGGAGTTCCAGGCATCATTATTCTGCTTGGAATTATAGTGACTTGCATCACTTATTTAAGGCACTACTTAAGCCGCCAAGATAAGGACCCTATAGCCTGTATCCAGGGTATGGCCTGTTTTACTGCATTAGGTGCTTTGGTTTGCCATAGCTTTATTGATTTTAATTTCTATGTATTTCCCATGAATCTCCTCATGGGATGTTGTTTGGGGTATCTTTATTATTTCTTTAAAAAAGAAGGCTGTATTAGATTTTATTCATTGTCTTCAGGCAAAAGCATTTGGATTCTACAAAGTAGCCTAATGGTATTTCTCTTGCTCATGGGCAGTTACTTTATTCGCTTTTTAATCTTAGAACACTATATTGGAAAAACTGAGGCCGCGATCCAGGCAAAACAATTTCATAAGGCGATTAATTATAGCAACCATGCATTAAAGTCATTTCATTTTGTTGAAATTCTAAGTCTCCAAATAGATGCTTATTTGCAATTGATCCAACATGCACCATCGGATCACCTGCGTCATTACTGGACGGAAAAAGCGATGACTGCTATTAATCAAGCAATGGCAATGAACCCCTACTTTGCCCATTCTTACTTTCAAATGGCATTGTTGCAAAGCTTAGTCTTTAATAAGCCTCAGGAAGCAAAAAAATATTTTCTTAAAACGTTAAAAAATAATCCACATTTTTGTTTAGCTCGAATTACTTTTGCCCGATTTTTAATCGAGCAAAATGAACTGCAGCTCGCGCAGAGAGTTTTGGAGGCTGGTCTTCATTATCCTATCCCTCCAGAATATATAGAGCTTTATCTGAATTATCTGGCCAAACTTCGTTTTCAAAACGGCAATCAAGAAGGAGCTAAGCAAGTAGCTGAGCGATTACAACATCTCATTGTTTATAATCAAGATTATAGTGATCTAGCCTAAATTGTTCCTCGGTTTAAATATGATTGTAGCCTGGGTGCAGCACAGCGGAACCCGGGAGATGGGAAATAATCACCCTCAGGAAACCCGGGTTCCGGCTTCGCCTTCACTGAGGCTATGATGCCAAGATTGGGATAATTTAATTATAGTTTATGAAAAAGAAGATTGTAAAAAACAATGAACTTCAGCTAAAGAACCCAATTGATAAAACCTATTTAATAGTGACTCACCAAGTCTTTTACCAAAATAATAACGAATTAAAGACTTGCTTTGCAAAACTGCCTTATACTCATCTTCCAGGCTAGCCAATCCTTGCAAATGGGTCATAAACAGACTGATTTTTTCCGCGACACTTACCGCGATACTCTGCTGCTCCAATAGCTCCTGATAAAGCCAAGGCTTGCCACTTCCAGCTCGCGATATCATGTAAGCGTCACAACCGCTTAATTCTATTGCTCTTTGTAAACTGGCAACATCATGAATATCGCCATTGGCAATCACGGGAATAGAAAGGCCTTGTTTGATTTGTGCAATTTGCTGCAAATCAGAAGCAACATTATAATCATCAATCCAACGCCGACCATGTACAATCAATGCATCAGCACCTGCTTCTTCGATTTTTTTCGCCAGCAAAAGATCCTGTTCATTGCCTTGAATGCGAATTTTTATAGTTAAAGGGATAGTAATTGCGGCGCGTACTTCTTTAATAATTCGCGCCAATTGCTCTGGAACCTCTAGCAAGGCACTTCCCGCACCTTTTTTACGTATTTTAGGTTTTGGACAACCACAATTTATATCGATAATATCCGCCCCCTTAAGCTGTAACTGTTGTGCTGCCTGTGCCAATACGTGCGGTTCTGTGCCTGCAATTTGATAAGCAAGGATCTGCTCCTGTGGCGCACGGTAAACATAACGTGAACTTGCTAGGTGTCTATGCAGGATGTCGGTTGCAGAACTCATTTCGGTAACACAATATGCAGGGGACACATATCGATTAAATAAGGTTCTGAATGGTGCACAACTATAACCTGCCAAAGGGCCTTGAATTAATCGATTGGGCAGAATCAGGGTACCTATTTTCCAAGAACTGTTAATAAAAGCGTGCATCAATTTATTTCATGGATATAATGAGGGCCTATTTTAACATACTTAAAACCTAGAAAAGAATCAAATAGGAAAATCCCTTCATGGACAAACGTTATTTATCTCCTTTGGAAATGCTCAATATCGCAACACAACATGCCTATGCTGCTGATTATCTATTACAACAAATCACAGATTGGACATTTCGACAAGCCGATCCGCTTACCGTATTAACTCCTGTGACTTCGCTAATGTACCAAGCCTTTGTCTTGACATTAAAAGCCTATTGCTTGCATGAACACCGACCAATTAAAGAACATAAGAAACTTATGGAGTTAGTTGAATTAAATAGCCATTTGGGTTTTTCTCGCCAAGAAATTGTTTTATTAAAAACCTTAGCAAAACAACAGGTTTTTCTTAAGGGAACAGATTATGATTTATGGGAAAATCAGCAACAGCTTCATGTTTTTTGTGAAGAAATTCTTTCTTTCTATCAAAAATTACAAACGATGATGCCGTTAGAACTTCATCCAGACTATCAACAATAATCAATATCGTAGCCTGGGTGAAGCAAAGCGAAACCCGGGTTACGGCCTCGCCTTCACCCAGGCTACAATTATGAAACATCCTCAGAATTGGAAAAACCCCCGAATCAAACCATTTTTGGACAAATATTAAACAAAAATCATTCACAGTACTTGGCATCGCGTACAATTCACGCTAGGATAAGTTCTCTTTATTTTATTCTATTCGATGTTATTTTTTTATTAAGGTAGAAGCTATGGAGCAGGTAGAAGGCAATAAGACTGGAAATGCTGTGCAGCACCAAATATTACAGTTAAGTCATCGCTTAAATTCGCAAATCTTAGGCCAAAATGGATTAATTTCACGTTTACTCATTGCGTTACTTGCTGATGGCCATTTATTGGTAGAAGGCGCACCTGGATTAGCAAAAACTCGAGCGGTTAAAGAATTGTCTGATGGGGTCGAAGGTAATTTTCATCGCATCCAATTCACCCCTGATTTATTACCTGGCGATTTAACCGGTACAGATGTATATCACCCACAAAATGGTTCTTTTGTGTTTCAACCCGGCCCCATATTCCATCATTTACTTTTAGCCGATGAAATTAACCGTGCCCCAGCAAAAGTACAATCTGCATTACTTGAGGCAATGGCAGAAAGACAAGTTACTATAGGTGGAAAGACCTATCCCTTGCCCGAATTATTTTTAGTCATGGCGACACAAAACCCCATTGAACAAGAAGGAACTTATCCTTTGCCTGAAGCCCAATTGGATCGATTTTTAATGTATGTAAAAATTAGTTATCCTGATGCCAAAATCGAACACGATATTTTAGCCCTATCACGCAAAGAAGCTTTAGGCGCAGCTATGGCCACCAAATCACCGGTATCAGAGAAATTATCACAAAAAACATTATTTGAAGCGCGTAAACAAGTACTTAATGTGCATACAAGCGAAGCATTAGAGAATTATCTCGTCCAATTGGTAGTAGCGACACGCAATCCCGGTGTGTATAGCGAAGAATTAGGTCGTTGGTTACGTTTTGGCGCCAGTCCTCGTGCTACGATTGCTTTGGATCGCTGCTCCAAAGCTCATGCTTGGCTTTCTGGAAGAGATTATGTCACTCCAGATGACATTCACGTAATTGCTCATGATGTATTACGTCATCGAATTTTATTAAGTTTTGAAGCTGAGGCGGAAGGAATTAATAGTGATGATTTTATTGACTCCTTATTACGTTTAGTTGCTGTTCCGTAGCCTGGGTGAAGCGCAGCGGAACCCGGGTTCCGGCTTGTGCCTTCACCCAGGCTACATGATTGAAGGATTCGACCCCATCTACACAGCATATGAGGTATACGAGGTTTTTATGGTTAATGGCGTTATTGCAGAATTAAATGAATTGATTGACTTAAGGCGCTATGTTCAATCCGTTTATTATCACCCCGAAGGTAAAGCAATACGATCCGGCAATCATTTATCCAAATTACGTGGTCGTGGCATGGATTTTGCCGAAGTAAGAAATTATCAGGCTGGTGATGAAATACGTCATATGGAATGGCGTGTTACTGCGCGTACCGGTAGACCTCATGTCAAAATTTATCAGGAAGAACGCGAAAGACCCGTGGTCATCCTCACAGACTTTAATCCTTCAATGATTTTTGGTACCCGCATTGCGTTTAAATCAGTAATTGCCGCTCGACTAGCAGCGCTTCTTGCCTGGACCGTGATCAAGGAAGGCGATAGAGTGGGTGGCGTATTCTTCTCAGCCACTGATCACAGTGAATTTACTCCTCGTAGTCGTGATATGGGAGTACTGCCTATGTTATCCTCTTTAAGTCGATATACTGATCAGACTGATGAACAAAGAGAAGCCCAGCCAAGACTGCTTAGCGATGCATTGGCACGCTTACGGCGCGTCGTGAGACCAGGGAGCATCCTGGTTCTAATCAGTGATTTTTACTCTATGGACAGTGAATGTGAAAAGCATTTAAAGCGGTTACGTTACCATAATGACATACTGGCTTATCATGTTTGTGATCGAGTGGAACTTTCTCCACCTAAACCACAGCAATATGCCATGACGAATGGACAGCAAGAAATAATACTCGATACCAGCCTACATTCAGTGAGCACCGCTTATGAGCAATATTGCCAGCAACGCATAGATCACTTGCAGAATCAATTACGACGTTTATACATTCAGTATGTTCAAGTTACAGCAGATATTGATTTAGCCCAATTGGTGCGTCAAACCTTTCCTAGGAGGTCTCGTGGCTAACACTGATCCCTTAGCACAGTTAAAAGACATACACCTTCCTTCACCCATTGGTTGGTGGCCATTGGCTCCTGGTTGGTATATGCTGATGGGTTTTGTTCTCTTTTTAGCAATCGTACTCGCTTATGGTGCTTATAAAAGATATCGTCATGCTTTGGCTAAGAAACAAGCGTTACTTTTGTTAAGTGACTATCAAAAAAACTATGAAAAAGAACAGAATAGCTCCTTAACCAGTGCGAATATTTCAGAATTGTTACGTCGAGTTGCCCTTGTTTACTATCCAAGAGAGCGCGTTGCAAGTTTGCATGGAGAAGAGTGGCTTAAATTTTTAAATGAAACAAGCAAAGGAATTGATTTTAATTTGGTAAAAGACATGTTGTTAGAGGCTCCCTTTAAAACAGGGGAACCCATTGATCTCAAACCATTGTTCAGCACAGCACAACTCTGGATTAAACAAAGGAGCGTGCCATGTTCGAATTAGCCAATCCTTGGATGCTAATACTCTTACCTATACCCTTGCTCCTCTGGTTTTTAATACCAAGAGCCAAAGTACACTTGCCTGCTGCATTGAAAGTACCGTTCTTTACGGCCATGATCCACATTGCGGATCAAGAAAAACGTTCCGTTTCAGCACAATCTTCACTAATCGTTCCAGCTGTGGTGTGGTTATTACTAGTTATTGCGTTAGCTGGTCCTCGCTGGATTGGTCCTCCCAAACCCATTGAACGTGAAGGATTCAACATTATGTTGGCTTTAGACTTATCTGGCAGTATGGAAATTCCTGATATGCTCCTGCATGGAAGACCGGTAAGCCGTTTAAGTGTAGTAAAAAGTGCTGCTGAGCAATTTGTACGCGATCGTTCCGGAGACAAAATTGGTCTGATCCTCTTCGGGACGCGTGCTTATTTACAAACACCGCTCACTTATGATCGGCATACTATTCTTTTACGTCTGGAAGATGCCACCGCAGGGCTTGCAGGTAAAACCACCTCCATTGGTGATGCCGTTGGTCTTGCTGTAAAACGGTTGAATGACGTACCTAAAGAAGGAAGGATTCTTATTTTATTGACGGATGGGGCAAATAATTCAGGCGTGCTCGCGCCGCTAAAAGCAGCTGAATTAGCCAAAGAGGAAGGAATTAAAATCTATACCATAGGCTTGGGATCTGAAGCAGAATCGAGAGCCTTAGTTGGCGATTTTATTATGCAAAATGCTTCAGCAGATTTGGATGAGGAAACCTTACAAAAAATGTCTGATATGACTGGGGGTCGCTATTTCCGTGCTACAGATACTGAAACATTACATTCTATTTATAAAACAATTAACGAGTTGGAGACCGTAAGTCAGGAACAAGCGACCGTTCGCCCACAAAAAGAATATTATCCATGGTTTGTTGGTGTTGCATTATTACTTTGTTTCTCTTGGTTGATTGGCAAAGCTGATTTGACCTTGAAAGTAAACTCTGTGGTACCAGGTCGGGGGGCATTAAAATCATGATTGCAGATTTTCATTTTTTAAGGCCTTGGTGGCTTTTGATGATTTTGCCTTTATTAGGATTGATTTTGTTTTTATGGCGACAAAAACCTAAATTGCATGCTTGGTCAGAAGTTTGTGATTCCCATTTACTCAGTCATTTACTGCAAAAAAAAGGACAAGGACGGCGTATGGGTTCCATGGTCTGTCTGTTTTTAAGTATTCTATTTATGATTTTGAGCATCGCCGGTCCTGTCTGGTATAAGCTGCCCGTAGCTACCTATAAACAAATACAACCTAGAGTTTTAGTTTTAGATATGTCAGACAATATGATGGCTAACGATTTAACGCCCAATCGGCTAAGTCGCGCTAAATTTAAGTTGCATGATTTATTTGCTCACAAAGATGTGGGCCAATTTGGTCTTATAGCCTTTACCGGTGAACCTTTTGTTGTTTCGCCACTTACTGATGATGGACAAACTATTTCATCCTTACTTTCTTCTCTAACTCCAGATGTCATGCCCGTAACTGGGCAAAATCTTGATAGTGCCTTGAATGAAGCCAGTAACTTAATCAAACAAGCAGGTTACAACCAAGGACAAATTTTGGTATTAACCGCAGATACCCCCTCTAATGAAGCAATTGCCCTAGCGAAGAAATTAGCCGAATCAGGCATTTATTCGTCCATTATGCCGGTTAAAGCAGATAAGAATCTAAATCCATTATTCAGCCGTTTTGCTGATGCAGGTGGAGGACAATTGGTACAATATACCCCAGATTCAAATGACTTAGATCAATGGCTCAATTCAAGTAATAGTAATGAGTTTGCTTTAAGTACAGACGATGACATACCACTTTGGCGCGACGAAGGACGCTGGTTTTTAATACCTGCGTTGCTGTTACTTTTGCCTGTATTTCGGCGTGGTTGGATACAGAGGATCGTTGTATGATGCGTTACTTTATTCTTTTATTCATCTCACTTTTGTCTTTAACGACCCATGCTTTTAGTTGGCAAGACTTATGGTCCACTCCAGATCAACAAGGGCGAGACTTAATGGCAAAAAATCAATTTAAACAAGCCAAGGAAACATTTACACGGAGTGATTGGGCCGCTGCTGCGGCATATCGTGCTGGCGATTACCAAAAAGCTGCTGAGTTGTATCAAGAATTAAAAAATGAACAAGGCTATTACAACCAAGGTAACGCCCTAGCACATACGGGACAATACGAAGAGGCAATTAAAGCCTACAATAAAGCTCTAGCACTCAATTCAACAAATCAGGATGCGCTTTATAATCGTAAGCTGGTTGAAGAGCTTTTAAAAAAAGATAAAGAAAAAAAGCAAAACAAAGATCAGCAAAACAAAGAGCAACAAAACAAAGATCAGCAAAACAAAGATCAGCAAAACAAAGATCAACAAAACAAAGATCAGCAAAACAAAGATCAACAAAACAAAGATCAGCAAAACAAAGATCAGCAAAACAAAGATCAGCAAAACAAAGATCAGCAAAACAAAGATCAGCAAAACAAAGATCAACAAAACAAAGATCAACAAAACAAAGATCAACAAAACAAAGATCAACAAAACAAAGATCAACAAAACAAAGAGCAGCAAAACAAAGATCAACAAAACAAAGATCAACAAAACAAAGATCAACAAAACAAAGAGCAGCAAAACAAAGAAAATAATAACCAGAACAATAGCGAAGCTCAATCTGAAGCGGAGCGGGAAAAACAACAAGCAAAAGAACAGTGGTTACGTTTGATTCCAGATGATCCGGGCGGATTAATGCGAGAAAAATTCTTACGTGACCATTTACGAAGGGAACGTGGATGGTATCAATGAAAAAATTAATAATTATTGGTTTTTTTTATTTATTCAGTGCATTCGTTTATGCAGAAGTACAAGTGCAGGTCGATCCTTCGCAAATAAGTATTGATGATTCATTCAGATTAATTCTGACCCAAGATAATTTACAAAATGGGGGTATTCCTGATCTGACCCCATTACAGAAAGATTTTATGATTCTTGGCACTGAGCGCCGCATGAACTATTCAATTATCAATGGGCAAACCCAATCATCCAGCGAATGGACTGTCACATTAAAACCACAAAAAGAAGGTAAATTAACAATCCCTGCGATTAAGATTGGTAGAGAATATTCAAAACCGCTAACAATTGATGTAACTACAGGTACCACCTCACCTAACACACCCAGCGACACTTCTACTAGCTCCCAGAAAAATCAGGCACTTTATTTAACGACACAAGTTGATAAAAAAAATCCGTATGTAAACCAACAAATAATTTATAAAGTAACCTTATACAATTCAAAACATCTTTTAGATGCGGATTACCAAGCACCCCAAGTAGAAAATGCTTTACTTGTCCCCTTAGGTGAGAATAAACGCTCCCAGATCCAAAAAAATGGCGTGCCCTATCTTGTCGAAGAACAAAATTATGCCATTTTTCCACAAAAAAGTGGGCCTTTAAAAATTAAGTCTCCCGTGTTCACTGCATTGATCTATGACTTTAATCCTGAGCGAGTCCAAGCTAAGGATAAAACCATGAGTATCGATGTGCAACCAATACCTAAAGGGTATTCAAGTAAAATATGGTTGCCTGCCAAGGGAGTTAAATTATTCGAGCAATATGAAAACTCGGATCAAACCATAACTCAAGGTAATACGTTAATTCGTAACGTAATTATTGAGGGTGTAGGTGTTCCAGCACAGCTTTTACCCACACTCAATTTTGCAGATGCAGATGGGGTTAGCGTCTATCCAGAGAAAGGTAAAGATAAAAATCGGATCACTCAGGGAGAATTGATTGGCCGTACTGAGATTAAAGTAACTTATTTATTCAATAAAGCAGGAAAAACAACCATCCCGGAATTGAAACTTCCATGGTTCAATACAGAAACAGGAAAAGAAGAAATAGCCACCTTGCCTGCAAAAACGCTTGAAGTAACTCCCTCGAACACCGTACCTGCAGCAAGCACAAGCCAACCGGCTGTGAGCAAAAATCAAAATACCGTTAAACCCATCCAGACAAAGAGTGAATCTCCATCAACACAATTCAATTGGGCTTGGGCAGTTGCTGCACTTTTTGCTCTCGCTTGGCTGATTACCTTAATCCTCTGGGCTTGGCAAAGAGGTAATAAAAACACTGGAAAAGGTCGATACAAAACAGTATTAAACGAACTTCACAAATCCTGCACGCAGGGAAATCCCCAACGTGCACGTGATGCATTATTAAAATGGGCCAGCCTACACTGGCCAGATGCGCCCATATTGAATCTAACGGATTTAACGCGTCTTACTGCTGATGCATCGTTCAAAAAACAAGTACAGCTTTTGTCACAAATTTTGTACAAAAACAAAGAAAAAACCTTATGGCGTGGAGATGAATTGTGGCGTAGCATTCAACAAATAAAAAAGAATAATGCCGGTAAAAAAGAAAACAACAACGACCTTCCACCTATTAATCCTATTTGATATAGGACTATTTTGTAATCGTTCACGTAATGAGTCCTATCGTTGCTAAAAAGAAGTTCATTGCATTAAATTTTTTGGATTTTCCGAGTCTTGTTCTATTTCCTCATCGTCTTTATTTTTTTTAGATACC
This sequence comes from Legionella steigerwaltii, assembly GCF_001468065.1. Classification (GTDB taxonomy): domain Bacteria; phylum Pseudomonadota; class Gammaproteobacteria; order Legionellales; family Legionellaceae; genus Legionella; species Legionella steigerwaltii. Next base: position 15,925 of record NZ_LNYZ01000014.1, on the reverse strand, counting down.
CTTTTTCCTGAAATAAAAGTTTGAGTTGAGTATTCCGTTTTTGTTTTTGGATCGTCCTCTATAGCGTTTTCTAATCGTTTCGCAACTTCAGGCATATCTTTTTTCGCTTTCTTGGCCGAACTCTCAGATTCTGATTCGGTCAGAGAATCTTTTTCTTTCAGCGCCTCACCTTCTTCCGTATCAGATTCAGATTTTCTTGTGACATAATTTACTATTTTATTTGCAAGAAACTTAAGCAAGGGATAGATGAGTCGTCCAACCGTGTAGGCAACCGCCAATGCAGCGGTTACTGCAATTATTCCAACCCCTACTGGAGGGACTATTAAACTGGCTACTGCACCAATTAGTATGAGAGAGGCAAAAGCGATACCTGCTGATTTATCTAAAACGGCAGTTGCACCCAACTTTTCCAATTTTTGTTCGCAATGTACTTGATTATTATGTAATTCTTGTAATGAATTTAATTGTTCTTTAATGTTCCTTCTTTCGCCTTCAATTTCAGCTTCCAGGGAATTATACTCCTCTATTTTTCCTTCCTCCTTCGCCTTTTTAGCATTTGCTTCTAATTTTTCTAAATAGTCGATTAATGCATTTAGTCGATTTTTTCCGACATTAATTTGTTCCTTTATCTCCGCCAACTGGTCTTCGATTTCATAACGTTTGTAATAAAGTTTGGCAAGAGTAATTATACTCAGGCCTAATGCAGCGATTGAGCTAACTAAGGCAATAATAGGAGCTGAAGGAGGGAAGGCCAAAGCAGTTATTGTAAGTCCTAAAATTACTGCAGCATATAAAAAACGGGCGTTACGCGATAAAGTGAAAGGTACTTTTTGATTGGTTATATAAGCACCAAAATAAATAATCGGGATCACTATAAAATCACTAATGCCCGTCAGTACTTTAATAATTTGAAACCCTTCTGATGCAGCAGCTGTAGCCTCATTTACAACGCCTTCAATCTCGACCAAGCGATTAATCGCACCCCCTGCCCCCGCTAGAGAATCAATCAATCCGCTTGCAAATGGAAGCATTCGTAATATGGATAAAGCAATCGACTTTTTGGGAGCTTTTATGCCTTTCATAGAGTTTAATTTTTTTCTTAAATGCTCTACCGAATCCGCTTCTAGATGTTCAAATGTTTCAATGTCAGTCTTGAAAAACATTACTTATCTCAATAAAAAATTTATCTATCTTTCATATTATAACAATTAATTATTATATAGAGATGAACAGGCAAAAAGCAGTTTAAATTCTACCATGGGTCAGTTGACCACTCGCAGGTGGCTAAGGTGAATTGTCAAAAACTCTATATAAACCCAGCTCAATAGTTACAGCAAACCTTTTCTTTTTTGGCTAAAAAAGCAGGCAAGTGCTCTTAATATTGGGACAATTAATAAAAAAGTGTATAATTCCTCTTTTTGTTTCACAAATATTGATCAGTCATGAATCTTGAAAAATTATATGATGTTATTGTAGTAGGCGGTGGGCATGCAGGCACAGAAGCTGCTCTGGCAGCAGCACGAATGGGTGCTCAGACATTATTACTGACTCATAACATGGATTTGCTCGGTCAAATGTCCTGTAATCCAGCCATAGGTGGCATAGGAAAAGGACATTTGGTCAAAGAAATAGATGCTTTAGACGGGGCTATGGCAAAAGCTGCGGATAGGGCAGGAATTCAATTTCGTACTCTTAATGCCTCTAAAGGGCCTGCGGTTCGTGCTACTCGTGCACAAGCCGATCGTGTACTCTATCGTCAAGCCATTAGAGAACAACTACAAACTCAAGAAAATCTGACTTTGTTTCAACAAGCAGTTGATGATTTACTGATTGAAGGCGGTCATGTAACCGCTGTTGTTACCCAAATGGGTCTTACCTTACGAGCTCGTGCTGTGGTATTGACTGTTGGTACCTTTTTAGGGGGAAAAATTCACGTAGGAATGAACCAATATGCTGGCGGTCGGGCAGGTGATCCACCTTCGATTGCTTTAGCAAAAAGCTTGCGTGATCTTGATCTACCAGTTGGCCGTTTAAAAACTGGCACACCACCACGAATTGATCGTCGATCTTTAGATTACAGCCAAATGACCGAACAACCAGGTGATACGCCCATCCCTGTTTTTTCTTATTTGGGACATGTTAGTGATCATCCACAACAAGTGGCGTGCCATATCACCCATACAACAGAAGCTACACACGACATCATTCGCAATAATCTACATAAATCACCGATGTATGCAGGAGTTATTGAAGGAGTAGGTCCACGCTATTGCCCCTCTATTGAAGATAAAATTGTTCGTTTTGCGGATAAATTATCGCATCAAATCTTTGTCGAGCCTGAAGGATTGACCACTGAAGAAATCTATCCTAATGGTATTTCTACAAGTCTTCCCTTTGAAGTTCAAGTACAATTTGTGCGCACGATTAAAGGTTTTGAGAATGCTCATATCACTCGTCCTGGATATGCTATTGAGTATGACTATTTTGACCCGCGTGGGTTAACTTCGTTTTTGCAAACTAAACCCATTCCCAATTTGTTTTTTGCAGGCCAAATCAATGGAACCACAGGCTACGAAGAGGCGGCTGCTCAAGGAATCATCGCAGGAATGAATGCCGCGCTACATGTTCAGGAAAAAGAACTTTGGTGTCCACGACGTGATGAAGCGTATATTGGTGTGTTGATCGATGATCTCATCACCTGCGGCACTCAAGAACCTTATCGAATGTTTACTTCCCGTGCCGAATATCGCCTACTTTTGCGCGAAGATAATGCGGATTTACGCTTAACTGCTCAAGGCAGAAAATTAGGTCTCGTAGGCGAGAAACGTTGGCAACATTTCTCTGCCAAAACTGAAGCAATAGAATCTACACAGGCGCTACTGCATAATACTTGGGTACGTGTAGGACATAATGAGCTTTTAAAAGATATTCTACACAACCCCATGCAACATGATAATAGAGCCTCAGAATTTCTTAAACGTCCTGAAATTAATTATCAGCATTTATTAATGCTCGATGATTTAAACTTACCTGAGTTATCAACTGAAGTCAGTGAACAAATAGAAATTCAAAATAAATATGCGGGCTATATCGAAAGACAACAACTTGATATAGAAAAAATGCGTAAACATGAAAACACGATGTTGCCCGAGTCGTTGGATTACAGTGAAGTGGTTGGATTATCGAATGAAGTGATTCAAAAACTCACAAAAATAAGACCTTCTACTTTAGCACAGGCTGGCCGTATTTCAGGAGTTACTCCTGCGGCCTTGTCCCTCCTTTTAGTCCATTTAAAAAAACAGCGAATTGAGGTATGAAGGAACAAATAGCAAGCATCCAATCACAACTTGAAGCGGGTTTGCAGCAATTTAATTTGCATGCGCTTACGCCAGCTTTATCGGATTATTTATTCTTACTTAATAAGTGGAATTTAGCTTATAATCTCACCGCAATTCGCGATCTTGAGTCTATGGTTGGTAAGCATATCTTGGATAGCCTGGCTATTTTGCCCTGGCTTAAAGGTGATCAAATTATTGATGTAGGAACCGGTGCAGGGTTACCGGGTATTCCTCTTGCTTTGGCCAGACCTGAATTTAATTTTGTTTTATTAGACTCAAACGGTAAAAAAACTCGTTTTTTGCATGAAGCAAAACGTCAGCTCGATTTAAAAAATATTGAAATTGTACAATTTAGAGTCGAAAACTACCACCCAACCCAAGGTTTTGATACAGTATTAAGTCGCGCTTTTAGTAGCCTTGAACAAATGATTCAGTGGACGCAACATTTAATAGCTGATGAAGGAATCTGGCTAGCAATGAAAGGGCGTTATCCTGATACAGAATTGAATGAAATAAAGCAAAACTGCACGGTGAAACATTATACTGTCGCAGGGGTTGAAGGCGAGCGCTGTTGCGTCATTATTGAAAATCAACCTAAGAAGAGTGGTGACAACTAGGGCTTACATTTCGCTATCTTGAGCCAAAATTGCCTAATTTTCGAGCACCGAGACGCAGCATACACGCAGTATGTGAGTATCGGAGCACAGAAAATTAGGCAATTTTGGCCAAGATAGTAGAAAGGTAAGCTCTAGTTCACTGCTTTTTCTGGTTTAACCAAGGAATAAATCATGGCAAAAGTCATAGCCATTGCCAACCAAAAAGGTGGAGTAGGCAAAACCACTACAGCAATTAATTTAGCTGCTTCTTTAGCGGCAAATCGACAACGGGTTTTACTGATTGATCTGGACCCACAAGGTAACGCAACTATGGGAAGTGGCGTTGATAAAAGTCAATTGGTACATACAACCAATGATGTCTTATTACATGATTGTCTTGCAGAACAGGCATGTCTTACCACAACATGTGGCTATGATTTAATTCCCGGTAATGATGATTTAACCGTTGCGGAAGTGAGTCTTATGGAACGCAATCATCGTGAAACGTTCTTATATAAAGCATTGCAACCGATTCAAAATAATTATGATTTTGTCTTGATCGATTGCCCACCCGCGCTGAATACTCTAACAATCAATGCTTTTGTAGCTGCTGACTCTGTTCTTATTCCTATGCAATGCGAATACTATGCTCTAGAGGGCTTAGCCGCATTGCTTTCGACGATTGAACAGGTTAAAGCCTCGGTAAATCCTCGTTTGCACCTTGAGGGTGTGCTACGAACCATGTACGATGCACGTAATCGATTATGCTCCGAGGTATCGAAACAACTTATAGAACACTTTCCAACTAAGGTCTATAGAACCGTAGTACCGCGTAATGTCAGACTTGCTGAAGCACCAAGCCATGGGTTGCCGGCCTTACAATATGATAAAACATCACCTGGCGCAGCAGCTTACATGGTCCTTGCTTCTGAGTTAATTAATAAACAGACTATCGTAGGATAAATGGGGTAATTTATGACAGTAAAACGTAGTAGTTTAGGACGTAATTTATCCGCTTTATTAAGTCAATCGAATAGCATTCTTTTAAATGAGAAGCCGCAAGGTGAAATCCTGAAGCTGGCTGTCGATTGTTTGCAACCTGGAAAATACCAACCCCGTGGAGAAATGGAAGAGGCTCCGCTCATGGAGCTTGCTCAATCAATTAAAAAGCAGGGTTTATTACAGCCACTTTTAGTTCGCGAACTAAGTAGTGGACGCTATGAAATTATTGCCGGTGAGCGCCGCTGGCGTGCCAGCCAATTAGCAGGCCTTACCGAAGTTCCAGTCATTTTAAAGCAAGTTGATGATGAAACCGCTATGGCCATGGCTTTGGTTGAAAACCTGCAACGTGAAGATCTCAATGCAATGGATCAAGCTCGTGCGATGCATAGACTCACACATGAGTTTTCTTTAACTCATCAGCAAGTTGCCGATCTTTTATGTAAATCCAGAACTGCAGTCAGTAATTACTTGCGATTATTAGCCCTATCAGCCGGCGTTAAAAAACTTTTGGAGCATGGTGATCTCGATATGGGACACGCGCGTGCCTTGTTGATATTAGATGAAGAGCAACAAAATCAAGTAGCTCAACTTATTGTTGCAAAAAATTTATCTGTACGTGAAACAGAAAAATTGGTTGATCGCATCAAATCGGGAAAGGTGAAGGAACAACAACCACATATGGACCTTTCCCACAGATATGACGATCAGCTAAACAATTTATCGCACCATTTGCAAACGTCAATTAAGCTTAAACCTGGCAAAGCTGGAAAGGGTTCATTAGTTATTCACTATGACAATGAACAATGCTTGCAAATTATTCTTAATCAATTGAATCGTGCGCATCAATGATATTTCATTACTCTAAGCAGAGCTGTGACCTAGATACTAGGTTATTGCGCTGCTCGTTTCAGCCGTGTGAAAATGAGCATATAAGCTATGCAATTTAGGTTCTGAGCTTCTGGGGCACAACCACCAAAAGTGCTAACGCTACAACAGTTATATTCAGTGCTAACATTTTTCGGCTACAACAAAATACCTATGCCAATGCTTAATGAAACCCATGGCATCAGCCCCATCACTTTCTTCTTCCTCAAGCAATTCAATTTTAAACGGGACAAATAAATTATATAAGTCATTCGTACTAAGGAACGTCATATCCGATCTTTTATAACAATTCCAACCATCATTTATTCCAAAAAATATCCCTGCAAATATACCGCCCGGAGGCAGTGCTTCTAAAATTAATTTCCAAAATTTATAAAAATTATCCGAGCTTAAAAAGGGAAGGCTGTAACTTGCATTAATGAGTTGAGATGTCGGTAAAGAAGTTAGTGACTCAAATGAAGCTACCTTTGTCTTTAATCTATTTTGTAACGATTGAGGGCAGGAAGAAATTAAAGTTGATATTGCTTCCGCTTGCGAATCTATTGCTAACACTGACCAATTATTCTTTAAAAGCTCAATAGAATCAGCCCCGGCACCACATCCAACATCAATCGCTAATTGAGCACAGTTAAACTTATTCCTGCAATTAAAAATTTCAATTGCTTTCAATAAAGTTTTTCTTGGGAGAGTGTTTTGTTTTGTAATTTTATAATAGTTACTCCAATTCTTATTATCCATATGGTTTTCTCCAAATTAGTTACTAATTGGTAACTAATTGACTCGTTAGTATCTCTTTTATATTCTCGATAGTGATTTTATTTCAATTAAGGAAAATTATCATGAAGGAAAAAATTATCAAAAAAATTGTTCAAGAGAAAGTATTAAATAGAAGCAAAGGATGGTGCGGACCGGGTACATGTGTTGGATAATTATAATCAAACATGCATCATATCTATCATTTGTTATGATGCATGAACATTATGGAGTTAAATTATGTACTTACCTGATTTAAATCAATTAGTGCATTATAAAAATGATAAGATTATTTCTCGATATGATAAGGATTATCCTAGTGCCACAATGCAAGCAGAAGACGCTTTAGAGGAATTAATGAAATTTATTTGGCTCTGTATGAAGCAGAAGTCAGAAAAGTACAGCAATCCTGGCAATGACTTCCTGAACTTTTCGTGCGTCATTCACCCTGAAATGGTTGATATTGATAATATGTGGCATACTTTTCTTTTGTTTACAAAAGATTATCATGCGTTTTGTAGTGAGTATCTTGGTGGTATTTTCTTTCACCACGAACCCATAATAAACGAAAATGACCACGTGTCCGATGAAAACTACGAGCAGGAATTAACTCTATATTTATCCTATATCTATGATAACCTAGGGGAAGACACGCTGAGAAAGTGGTTTGGGCATTAATTATAAATTATACGTTGCTACAAATTTATTCTCAGCGAACATTATTGTAGTCATATTTTTCTCCGTCCATGCGGTAAGTGAACTGAGAATAACACCTAACTCACCACCCAATGGCGTTAATGAGTACTCCACTTTCATGGGTAATACCGGAAATGATTGCCTCACTATAAATCCTAGACGTTCTAATTTAATTAATGTTTGGGTCAGCATTTTAGGGGAAATTCCTCCAATTTCTCGTTTTAACTCCCCAAATCGATACGTTTTATTTAATAATATAGTAATTATTAAAATTGACCATTTGTCACTGATTTTTTCTAGTACATTACGTGATGGGCATAGTTCTTGATATACAGAAAATTTTTTTTTAGGCATGTTAAATATTGGTAAATATTTAAAATAATCTGATAATTATATAGTTTTAAGAAGTGTTTTACACCAACCCTTCATACTTCATCGATGTAAATTAATAAAAGAAGTTTATAGTAAGCTACACTTATAGTTATAAGCTGGTTATATTGCTAGGAGACTGCAATGTTAATACAGCCAGTGCAACCTGTTTACGTTCTAATGAAAATTGGCGAAGATGAATTTGTAGGTCAACTACTTAGTTTATCTGAAGAGAAATTAGAACTGAAATGTGACGAGTATATTGAAAAAGACATTGAGGTTTCCTTTTTTGCAAAGCACTTTCGTGGTCAAGCAATTATCGAGGAAATCAAATTTGCTCATTCGTTTTTTACCTATCAATTAACGATACAAGAAATCCAATTCCAACCTGGGTTGTTGATTAATACTAGGCTATGAATTTTTAGTATTATATCTTAATTAATAAAAAGATATTTAGTAGCCTAGATGTTGCGCAACAGACCCCGGAGATCTCCCATCGTAACACAGCGCTAGCTCATGGAGATCCCTCGCTACACTCGGGATGACAAATCTCAGTGAACATTTACTATTTCGTAGCCTGGGTGCAGCGAAGCGGAACCCGGGGAATTAGTAAAAGAAAACATCCCGGGTTCCGCTTCGCTGCACTCAGGCTACATTTAATCTCGACTTTTTATAACCAGTAAACAAATACAAACAAAAACAACCAGACCACGTCCACAAAGTGCCAATACCAGGCAACACCTTCGAATCCAAAATGACGCTCTGGTGTAAAATGACCTAGCTTACAACGAACCGCGATAACAATCAGCATGATTGTACCAATGGTTACGTGTAGGCCGTGAAATCCAGTTAGCATAAAAAAGGTCGTTCCATAAATACCCGCAGATAGTGTCAAATTCATCTTCGTATAAGCTTCATGATATTCATAGCTTTGCAATACCAAAAACGATATACCGAGTGCAATGGTTAAAACCATCCCGATAAGAACTTGCTTGTGCTTTTCTAATTTTAAAGCCCAATGTGCCCAAGTAATAGTAACCCCAGAAGTTAATAAAATAAGCGTGTTCACCGCAGCTAATCCCCAAGCTCCCATTGCTTCATCAGCTCCAGCAAATACTTTGTTACTCGGGTTATCTAATAAAGGCCAAGTCGAATTAAAATCTGGCCATAAAGTAAAGTGAGTGATGGGATGTACATCGCCACCTAAAAGAGGGACAACCCAAAATCGGGTATAAAACAGGGCACCAAAAAATGCTCCGAAAAAGCAAACTTCAGAAAAAATAAACCAACACATACCCCAACGAAACGATCGATCAACCTGTAAGTCATAAACTCCTTTTGAGTTCTCGTAAACTACTTGGCCAAACCAACCAAACAGCATGAAAATCATAATTCCCATGCCAATAGTGAAAATGTAGGGCCCATACCAATCATGGTGAAGCCAAGATGCTGCGCCCACAAGCGTAGTAGTCAGCCCACATGATGCAACCAAAGGCCAATGGCTTGGCTTAGGGATATAATAAGTACCATGTGCTCCCATTATATTTTTATCTCCTGTATCAATAATCTATTTTAAATGCTCTCTCTATAGATGGGAGAGTCTAAACCACTCAAATTGCCAATTCTGACACATTGATTTTTTGCATGATAATCGTGTGAACTTTGTCAAATCACACAACTAAAACTTACAAACTTGCATTAACCCTTGTCTGTTACATCAAATAAAGTATAGGACAATGTAATTGTATGCACTTTCTCGGGTAAATCAGCATCCAAATGAAATAGTAAAGGCATGTTCATCGCCTCATGTCCATTTAATGTTTGTCGCGTAAAACAAAAACATTCTGTTTTTTTCAAATACTTTGCAGCAATACCTGGAGTAACACTGGGTACTGCTTGCACTGTCATTGGATGGTCCGTTTTATTTTCAGCATAAAATGCAAGTTTTGCTATTTCGCCAGGATGTACCTTTATTTTTCGAGTTTTAGGATAAAATGCCCAAGGTACACCGCTATTGTTTGTAGCAACAAACTCAACTGTTATTTCTCTTTTTTTGTCAACTTTAGCCTTAGTTATATCGTAAGCGACTGCCTCAGGATTTGTTTTACCATTAATACCCAGTGATTTACACAAACTGTTATAAATGGGCACTAATGCAAAGCCGAAGGCAAACATTCCCAGCACAAGGCCGGATAAAATAACAATTAACCTGCGATGCCCTTTTTGTTTTTTCATACAACTAACCTACAAATCCAACTTAGGTGGAGTAGTAAATGTGTGATATGGAGGAGGAGAGGGTAATGTCCATTCTAAACCATATGCACCTTCCCATGCTCTTCCAGCCGCAATATCTTTTTTAGTGCCTTTCTTTCTAACAGTAGCAATCACATTATATAAAAATAGAAGTTGTGTAAAACCAAAAATAAAGGCGCCGATCGAGGAGACCATATTAAAATTGGCGAACTGTAGCGCATAATCCGGGATCCTTCTTGGCATACCTGCTAATCCTAAGAAGTGCATAGGGAAGAAAGCCACATTCACAGAAATTACAGATAACCAAAAATGCCATTTACCTAAGCATTCGTTATACATATGTCCTGTCCACTTGGGCAACCAATAATACGTAGCAGAGAATAAAGCAAAAATTACGCCCGGAACCAATACATAATGGAAATGCGCGACTACGAAGTAGCTGTCTTGATACTGGAAGTCTGCAGGTACCAATGCCAACATCAGACCGGTAAACCCTCCTATGGTAAATAGAAAGACAAAAGCTAACGCAAACAACATTGGCGTTTCAAAGGACAAAGATCCTCTGAACATCGTACTTACCCAGTTAAATACTTTAATCCCAGTGGGGACTGCAATAAGCATCGTGGTATACATAAAGAATAATTCTGCACCCAATGGTATACCTGTTGTAAACATATGGTGCGCCCAAACAATAAATGACAATACGGCAATACTGACTGTCGCATACACCATAAAATAGTAGCCAAACAAAGGCTTACGACTAAAGGTAGGAATAACTTCGGATATAACTCCGAAAGCAGGTAATACAAGAACATAAACTTCGGGATGTCCGAAAAACCAGAATACATGCTGGAAAAGTATGGGATCACCGCCACCTGCTGCATCAAAGAAGCTGGTACCAAAATGGCGGTCAGCCAACATCATGGTTACTGCTCCAGCCAATACAGGCATAATGGCAATCAATAAAAAGGCGGTGATTAACCAAGTCCATGCAAACATTGGCATTTTCATCAAAGTCATGCCGGGTGCACGTAAATTTAATATGGTCGCAATGATATTAATTGAGCCCATAATGGATGAAATACCCATCATGTGTATCGAAAAAATCATAAAATCGGTACTTGGCGGTGCGTATTTGGTAGACAGAGGTGCATACATTGTCCAACCAAAATTAGGCCCCCCACCAGCATGAAAGGTTGTTGAGAGTAATAATGAAAAAGCAAAAGGTAAAATCCAGAAACTCCAGTTATTTAAACGGGGTAAAGCCATATCTGGAGCACCGATCATCATTGGAATTTGCCAGTTGGCCATTCCAGTAAATGCCGGCATTACTACACCAAATAACATGATTAATCCATGAAGTGTTGTCATTTGGTTAAAGAAATTGGGATCAACAAAACGATGACCCGGCTGAAATAACTCTGCCCGAATAATTAAGGCCATGGCACCAGCTAAAAAGAAACTGAACATTGCAAGCCACAAATAAAGTGTACCTATGTCTTTGTGGTTTGTAGTAAATAACCAGCGTTTTATAAATCCTAAGACGCCCTTGCCTTGTTCAGGACCATGATCGTCATGTTTTTCATCGTGTGCTAATGTATAACTACTCATTGCAAACCTCCAGCTTGAACTTTATTAACCATGGTTGGTTGTTGATTAGCTTTCTGACGTTGTGTCGCAACTTCTGCTGCTTGGACAACATCATTAGTATTATTCTCCCAGGCATTGCGCTCATAAGTCGCAATAGCAGCGATTTCTTCATCGGTCAGTTGATCTTTATAAGGCTGCATCGCTGAGCCAGGAATACCATTAAGTATTGTATCTATATGTCGTGAAATAGGATTGCCCGTTGCAACCGAACTTCCTCTGAGTGCAGGATACATTGGTGGTATACCTTTTCCGTCGGGTCTATGACATGGAGAACAAAATTGCTCATATCTTTGTTTTCCTAGAGCGAGTAATTCATCTCGTGTCATTGTTTTCTGTGCTGCTTCATTCGCTTCTTCTTTATTGTATTGGTCTTGTGATTTGGTTTGTGCTGCAACCCATTTATCAAAATCTTCCTGGCTTACCGCTTCGACAACTATAGGCATAAATCCATGGTTGACACCACAAAGTTCAGCACATTGCCCTCTATATGTTCCTGGTTTTTGTATCGTTGCCCATGCTTCATACATGAAACCTGGTATCGCATCGCGTTTAATACCCAATTCAGGAACCCACCATGAATGGACCACATCATTTGAGGTAACCAAAAAGCGGATTTTCTTATTCACCGGTAAAACCATTGGTTTATCTACTTCCAGTAAGTACCACTCATTCTTTGCCTCCTTATTTTGAATCTGGGCAAAAGGCGTAGATAAGGTGCTAAAAAAGCTTATTCCCTGATCAAGATATTCATACTGCCATCGCCATTGATAACCAACTATTTTTACAGTTACTTCTGATTGCCTTGTATCATCCATGCGGATTAAAACTCGGGTAGCTGGTACTGCAAGTCCAACGAGAATCAAGAAAGGAATAATCGACCAAACAATTTCTAATCGAGGATTATCATGAAAAGTCGCAGCCTTATAGCCTTTGGATTTTCTATGGTGGATCATGGAATAGATCATCACACCGAATACAACAACCCCGATAATGGCACATACTGCCATACAAACCATATGTAAGTAGTACGCGTCTCTACTGATAGGGGTTACCCCTTCATACATATTTAACTGCCAGAAATCCGCAGCAGCGAATATTGGTTGGCTCGCAACCCAGGCACCAAGCATTGTTAATAATCTACAGATCTTTAACCTGTTTAACATCCCCATTCCTCGCCTTGTCAATAGCTAGATTCATCCAGCTTCAATTTAGTTTTTATAAATTTTCAATTGGCCCCCTCTTTTCGCGAGGGGACTGTTCAATCAATGCCACACTACCACAACGTGTAGTTTCCTTCAGTTTTCGATTTACTGACCATGTACTTAATTGCCTCAATTACTTCATTCGTAGTACATTGCTTACAGCCCCCGTTTTTCGGATGACCTTTTCCGTTCACGGTATTCTCAATCAGTACGTCCATATTTTTTGTAATCAAGGGTTTCCACGCCTCTTTATCGCCAATTTTAGGCGCGCCATCTTTCCCTTCATTATGACAAGCCGCACAATTTTCGTTATAAACGGCTTCTCCATTTGCAGGATATTTTGCTGCACCGCCTGACTTAAGATTTTCTAACTCAGTACGAGTTAATGACTCATTTAATAGGTAATCAACAGCAGAAATAATGTCGTTATCGGAACAAGTCACACAAGCCCCTTTTACCGGCATTGAGTTAAATCCATTAATCGCATGGTGATATAATCCGGTTAAACCACTTGATTTTAATCGCTCATACCACCCTGGAGCATTACCCATTAAAGGCGCACCCATCACGCCATCTTGGTGGCAAATAACACAAGCTGTGAAATAAACTTGCTTTCCACGGTCGAGTGAAGGACGCTCATTTGAAGCGGGTAACCCTAAAGGCTCTTCACTTACCACTGTTTTAAGGTATGTAGCAACAGCCATCCTATCCGCATCAGTTAAATACATCATGCTGTTATGATTTACTTCTGACATAGGACCAGCTACTGGACCCGCATTGTTAATCAGTTTATCGTATTTAAACACATCAGCAACTTGTTCATGCGTTGCGGTTTCTAATCCATACTTAGTAATGTTTGGTGCCCAATAACCGTTGATAAATCCACCCGTTAGATAATATTTATTCTTTGGTGCACCGAATGGATTTAAAGGTGTATGGCACATACTGCAATGGCCTAAACCATCGACAATGTATTTTCCACGATTCCATTCAGGGGATCTGCCTTTTTCATATTGAAATCCATGTCCTTCAGGGAAGAAAAATAGTAGGTTCCACCCCCAAAGCGTAAAACGAGCGCCTGGGACATTAAACGGAAAAGGTAATGATTTGTTCTGCAAATTAACTGGAGGCAAGCTCATAAAATATGCATATAGAGCACGTGCATCGTCATCGGATATTTTAGAAAAATAAATATAAGGGAATACTGGGAAATAGTTTCTACCTTTAGGATCACGGCCTTCTTTTAGCGCGCGGATAAAATCTTTCTCTGTCCAGTTACCAATCCCAGTTTCTTTATCTGGGGTAATATTAGGGCTATAAAACGTCCCGAAAGGAGTTTCGATAGGCAATCCACCTGCATAAGCGGGTGTACCTGCTTTAACATTGGTATGACAAGAAATACAATCCCCTATTTTTGATAAATATTCTCCACGCTGAATTAAACTTTGTTGCTCGCCTGTAGCTGGAGCAGTAGGTGGATAAACAGGATAATATCCGTCATGGATTTGTAATTGCTGTTGAGCAGGTGCAGCATTTTCTGCATGTAATAATTGACCTGCCATGCCCAACACTGTCAAAGTTGCAGTGACAATTAGCTTTCTTAGTAACAAAGAGCCCACGCCCCCTCCTATTTGTTCTTATTTTGTACGCTTCTCTTGCGGAGACAGAATAATCGACGCATTTTATACTCCACAAGACATAAGTTGCAATGTTATAATCGCTATCTTTGATTATTTTTATATTATTGCGATTATGTTTGTTTATCTTGATGGTTTGCTTTTAGGTTTATCCTTAATTATTGCTCTAGGGCCGCAAAACGTCTTTTTGATTAAACAAGGCGCACAAAAAAATCATGCTGTTCTTTCTGCTACCATATGTTTTATCTGTGATCTCATCTTAATTTGTTCTAGTATTGCAGGTTTACATGAATTACTCCTGGTTCGCCCCGTTCTACAAATCTGGATGATGCTGCTAGGTACAGGATTTTTGCTTTTTTACTCGGCAAAAGCGTTAACTAATGCTTTTTCAAAACCAGTAAAAAGCACCGACAGTATGCACCAACCACGAAACAGGACCCAAATCATTCTCCTGGCCTTAGGATTTAGCATCCTTAACCCACATGCTATTATTGATTCTCTAGTCATTATTGGCGGAGGCAGCAGCGGATATCCTGATCAAGAACATATTTTTTTATTAGGCGTACTCACCTCAAGTTTTATTTGGTTCAGCTCATTAACATTTACCGCGCGATATTTTTCAGATGTTTTAACTAAAGCAAATGTGTGGAAAGGAATTGAGTTACTTAGTGGCCTATTAATGGCCTTGATAGGGATTAAACTCGGTGCGGATTGTTTAGGCTTAATTTCAGAGATGATTGGAAAATCGATTTAATAGAAAGGGCCAATCAGTGTGTCGCCAATTGACCCAGTGGAATGACACATAGCAAGTCCAACCTCGCAGCGTGAATATCTCATAACCACTTATACATGTCAACCAGCGAGTGGGCGTTGCAAAACCCATTTCTATTGTTGTTCCAACTCACTTCAGTTAGACTCAAGCTTTCATAAATATGAGCAATACATGTTTTACGGCGATACCATCCAAGATACACGACAGATGTTTTTTTCCAGCTGGGAAAAATACCAGCATAAAAAGCTGTTATCACCTTTAGAAAATGAAATAGTTCAAGTGATATTAGTTCATCCTGAATACCACAAGATGCTGGAAAATCAGGAGAAATTTCAGCAACAATCTTATTTTCCGGAGTCAGGAGAGCCCAATCCATTCCTGCATATGGGGCTTCATCTTGCAATTAGAGAGCAGATAGCAACTGATCGCCCTAGCGGTATTCAAGTAATCTATAAGAATTTAATCCAAAAATATAATGACTCTTTAACAGTGGAACATTTAATGATGGAACAATTAGCCGAGTGCATGTGGCTCGCGCAAAAAAATAATGTACCTCCTGACGAAGGTCATTACCTACACGCATTAGCTAGTCTTTGAATAATGAAGTGAACATACCCTCACCCCTACCCCTCTCCCATAAGTGGGAGAGGGGATAATATTAAATCCCTTCTCCGCCTGGAAGTATACATATTGTGCAACCGGTTTGATAGGTAACATTTCAAACCGGGCTGATAGGTAACAGATTTAAGATGCTAGGGTCTAAAAATTTTAT
>NZ_LNYZ01000013.1:365117-686641 GCF_001468065.1 Legionella steigerwaltii | reverse complement strand
CTCATCTCAACAAATTGATTTAGTCAAAAGCGCGTAGAATATCACATAAAATCAATAACTTTTAGACGCCAGGGTAATAGAATTTCATCAATAAAACATCGTACTTCCAGAAATGGTTTGGTAATGCCCATTTCAATTATAGGTAACATGGCTTGTGTATAGGTATCATAACGACCTAAAGGAGAACCATAATCCCCCAATGCAACACCTACACGTAAGATAATCCCATCGATAGGGGATCTCAGTGTATATTTATCAAGAAGAGCCTTGTCGGCATCATATTGCTTTTGGGCAACCTGGACGTTTTCTATTTGTATTTTAACTGCGTTAATTGCATTATCTAGAGCATTTTTACTCACTGATTTTGGATCGAGTAAATAGGATTTGCGAGTCTTATCTAATTGTTGTTGTAGGTTTACCAAGCTGGCTTGTTGATAGCGTATTTGTGCTGCATCTTTTGCAACCAGTTCTTTTTGTATTGAATCATCCAACGTTAAAATAGGGTCGCCTTTTTTAAGATGTTCTCCTTCTTGCGCAAAAACTGCGGTTATCTCTCCAGAAACTTGGGGGTAAATATTAACATTTTGTCCTGTAGGTTGATGACTTTCGACAATTCCAGTGGCATAGATACCTTTTTCATAAGGGTTATAACTTACAGCAATAGGATTTTCTGGCTTAATCTTTTCGTTATAAATAATCACGCTTGCAATACCTGCTAAAATTCCAAGGCAAGCAATAATAAATAACGTTCTTATACTCATTGGGAACCTTCCGATATTCTTCCATCTTCCATAGTGATAATTCGCGTTGCAAAATCAAAAATTCTATTATCATGTGTCACAATAATAATTGCACGCTTGTCATTTAAAATATTTTCTTTGATGAATGTGATAATATGTTTTCCGGTTTCACCATCTAAAGATGCTGTAGGTTCATCAAATATAAGTAATTCTGGCTCTGTAATAATGGCTCGAGCAATGGCTACACGTTGTTGCTCCCCTATACTTAATTTGTAGGGAGGGACTAAAATACGGTGGCTTAGTCCAACAATTTCAAGTGCTTTTTTTGCTTTTTCAAGTGCTGCATTCCAGGGGATTTTCTGGAGGATGAGGGGTATTGCTACATTTTCTTGGCTCGTTAGTTTGGGAAATAAGTGAAAGTCTTGAAAGACAAAGCCTAATGAATACAGTCTGAAATCAGCTAATGCATCATCCTCAAGCTGCCAAATGTGTTTTCCCTTAACCAGTACATATCCTTCATTAGGGCGAAGAATCCCAGAAATAATACTTAAGAGTGTTGTTTTACCTGAACCAGATGGGCCGATAATGTAGAGCATTTCACCAAAATCAAGTTCAAAACTGACATTTCTTACGGCATAAGTTTTATTGTTATCTGTACCAAACCATTTGGTTAAGTTGAACGCCTGTACGATCATATTTATCCTCGAAAAATATCAAATGGATCAATACGGGTCACTTTCCGTATACCTAAGTAGCTTGAAAACGCAATAATAGCAATGACCATAAAAAAAGAGAAAAGTAAACTTGGATAGGTAACTAGTGACGCATAGTTAGATAGTCTGAGCTTTGCTAATGCAATTAAAGCGGAAGATAACAGTACACCAAATCCATATCCTAGAAACCCAATAATTCCTGATTGGAAAAAGATCATTTTGATCATTTCATTTTTTTTTGCTCCGATTGCTTTTAAAGCGCCGTACTCCTCAAGATTTTCCAAGACAAAGGTGTAAAATGTTTGACCTGCAATTGACAGGCCCACAATGAAACTGATTAGAGTCATGATCAACAAATTCGTTCCTAACCCGGTTTCATACAGATAGTAATTTTTATTCTTCTTAATAAATTCTTGGCGAGTTACTGCAGAATATCCCAATTTTTTAACCTGATCCTTAATGTGGGGAATGTCTTGAGGGGATTGAGGCTCCAAAAGAATGTAGGAAATAGTAAAGCGAGTTGTTGGTAAATCTGAAATGGCTCGGGAATAAGTGGTGTATAATGTTGGTGTACCAAATAATCCATTAACTAGGGCCTTCCCTAATGCAATCACAATCGCTCTATGGTCATTTACCTCAAAGGTTGTGCCTATTTGTGGACTATTTAATTTATAGTATTCTGTATCTTTGATTGCAATATAAGCATCATTATTAAAAATAGCATTAATATTGCCGTCAATGAGTTTAGGTCTGCCAAGTAGCGTTGAGTCATCCAAGCCAATTATCGTAGTTGCTTGGTATATTCCTGTTCTTAATTTAACAAGACCTTGTCCTGAGTAAAGCGGAGCAGCGTATTTTACTCCTTTAATACTTCTTACTACATCAAGAACATAATTTGGCATAGGAATATTATCTGTTTGAATATTGACTGAGGGATCCATAATCCAAACAGAAGAGCCTATATTAATAATGGTTGCAGAGGTTCTCTGCATGATTCCAGAAAATACAGAAGTCATTTGCATCATAAGGAAAACAGCAAAAGTGATTCCTACAACTAATGTAAAAAATTTGCCCTTATCATTTGCTAAAAGTTTCAGCGCAATTTTTAAAAATCCATTCTTCATCTGTGAGCATCCTACTTCCTTAAATCATAAATCTAGGTTCTATTGACAACTCATCTTACTTACTTCCCACGCTTTATGTGGCGGGATCATTCACTTCGCATAGTGAGTAGGATAATTTTTCTATTCAAATACATAATTGGAGCCACGCGACTTAGAAAAATGAATTATCAGTAAAGGGATAATTTATTAAAATATCAATAGAATATTCGTTATTTCGTGTAATTTCTACATAATAAAGATTTATAAATTATAGATTTATACCATACAGAAAAAAGAAACTTCTTTTACACATAGCATTAATTTATTACGACAAGAAGAAATAACTGAAGTGATTCAAGTTATTATGTTAAGCGCGAAAATTATTTTAGAAGAAATCCATAATAAACTATGTAGTTGAGTTTGAAAAACAAAAATTAAACTAGGACATGCCTTAGAATTAAATTGTTTTATTTGCCTAATATTGCGGATGGCGCAGATGAAACACTCGCTTCAGCCAATGTTTTTTCAAGGTTATAAGTTTTTTGAATTAAAGCGGCCTCAGTTTTTGCCTCAGTTGTAGCAATTTCTATTTCCAGGGGGGATAAGACCAAAAACTTTTGAGATCGGAGTAATGCTTGTGATAAATTGCTTATTTGCCCGTTACTTGCTTCTGACAATGTTTTTCCTTGATACGCATTGTTGAGCATGGGATCAGAGTATTGTTCCAATCTTTTGGCGACACTTAGTGCTTGAAATGAGAGTAGACGTAAATTCAGTCCGACTAAAATGGATTGATTTTGATATCTTAGCAACTCTTGATAAGTATTACCCAATAGTAAATAACCCGCTGATAAATAATATTTTGCAGCGACTTGGGCATAGAGAATTGTTTTTCGTGCAATCTCCTCATCGAATTCTTGTTCTAATAAATTTAATCCACCTTGGCATAGAACATTTAAGGCGAAAAAACATCCATTGAGGCCTGAAGCGGCTAAATACTCTTCTGCATCTTGGTAAAATTCATTGGTGTGTTTTTTATCCTTAAAAGTAGTCCGATAAATTTCATAAAGATAAAGTCCTTTTAATAGATCAAAACATGAAGGAACGGTACACATCGCTTGATATTCATGAATTGGCTTACCATTTTGTTCTGCATGTTCTTTAGGGTTAACACCACAAAGACGCCATACATCTTCCCAGTGGGACTTTAATTCAGGGGATTTACAGATTTTATCGATTTCTGGATTCGTCAGCGCAAGCTTGAACAGCAATTCATGGTCGAGATTTTTAATTACTTGATTAAAAAAAATAGGGTCTAAGCGTTTTTTTAAGCTCAAAATCTTAATTTGCTGGTTTTTTTCTTGGGCGTTTAATTCAAGAAATTTAGCTAATTTCATGCGTACTTCCAAGTCATATTATTATCAGCCAATGACACAAATAAAAGTAATTTCTTTTTTACATAGTAGAAACAATTAATTGTACACCGTGTTCTTCTTTTTCCATAGCCATTTTGGGTATTTTTTCACCTTCAACAGAAGAAACAAAGACGGTCGCATCTGTTGTTGTTCTTTCGGATCCGAGCCAGGATAAGAGTTGTTGCTGCTTTGGTTTAGGAGGAGTAGGCTCATCTCTCTTTTTGAGAGCAAGATGTACATGCCCCTTAATTTCGAGGACATTATCCAGTTTATGTTTTTTCACAAGTTCTAGAATAAGTGAATGTGGTGCGCCACAAGTACTGGATTTTCTTGCTTCTAGCAGGTCATCTACGAACGCTTTAATTTCGGAACTTTCAACGCCAGCCTTTTCAAGAAAGCGTGCAATCAAGTGATGGCTATCCATGTTTGCATTAACACTGGTTGGCATAATACCACGCCAAAAATTGTAACATTTGATTTGGGCTCTGGAGGGAGCCATTGTGCCAGGACCTACATCACCACCAATATTTTCTGAGTGAAGCCATTTAAATGTCTCTTTCATGTATTCTTTTTCTCGAACTGCCATTGCCGCTGCACCGAAAAACATTACTTTTTTATCAGATGAGCATACATTAAGTAGCATGTCATTTTTATCATAAGTAATAGACAAGTCCGTTTCTGCTTCTTTACAAATGCTTCTCATAAGACTGTCATCTTGCCCAATAGAATAAATTAATTGGTCACACTCCAATTCGATGTCACATGTTGACTTTCCAGATGCTGTTGTTTTAAAAGTCAATAAGAGTTTACCATTGGGTAGGGGATTAATTTTGGTTAATTCACCTTGCATTAGCTCGCTACGTGATTTTGCAATTCCTAGTGCAGTAGAGGCAAGTCTGCCAGTCCCGGCTTTATCAAATTGCTTTGCAACCCATATAACAGAATTTTTTTGATTTGTTTTATTAAACTGCAAATCTTCAGTAAACGCATCATGACCAAAGAAGCCTTTTCTATAGCTGGCAGCAGCTGTTCCACCACCCCCATAGACCACAATACTTCTTGGTGCTTTAGTTCGTTCTTCCATACCGGTTAAAATAAATTGATTGCCATCTACTATAGGGGTAAATCCTTGTATTGGATTAAAGCGATTTAATGACTCAAATTGTTGGGGAGAAAGTAATGATCCTGAAATGACGTTTCGTGCAGGGCCAAGACCAGTACAAATATTTATTTCATCGGTATAGACATACTTTATCCCTTGAGCTGTTTTGACAACCAATCGATATTCTTGTTCTGGAGCTTTCCAATCCCCCATATGATTACTTCTTTTTTCAATCTTTATCACCGATGCACATAACAAGGGAGCCTCAGTTAAACCAAGATTCACTTGATTGGATTGGTATACATGTCGCCCGTTAGCGTGTGTATTTTTCTGATAATGGTCAGTTATAATATATGCGGATGGATTTTGTTTTGCTGATTCTTGCTCAAGAAGACTATGAGGTTGTGCCAAGGTATAATTATGTTTCCAACTACCTGCATCTGCACCAATCATCAAAACAGGAGGAAGTTGGCCTTCAGCTAATTTGGCTTGGCTGGTTCCATGATGACTTTTGAACTTTTCAAGCCAGAGTGTAGTCCCAGTATCACCTGAACCAATGATTATTTGTGGAACTACAGCAAACTCCTTATCTTTTAGCACCCGTAAGATACCTTTGTTGATTGTTTTTTCCTTTTCTAGAGCTACTTTAAATCGATCATAACCTTTGGTTACTTTCGTCAAATCATCTTCGGTGGGCGTAGTTAATTCATCTGGACCCTTTTCATCTTCGGTTAGATGTATAGTTGATTCATCTGGGCTCTTTTCGTCTGCGGTTCGATGTATCGTTGCATCTGGGCTCTTTTTCTTTCTAGCCGCGATAAGCTTGGGCATAAGCTCATCTTTTATGGTGATTTTATATGCATATACGCCACTGTAATCTGTTATGGCCTTTTTTAATATCTGAAAACATTGTTCTGAAGTATATGTTTCTTTAAAAATTTCCGGATTTTTACGAATTTGTTCAATGAGGTTGTCAAAGTTATCTATTAAATCCTGAGTGGTCTTGATGCGATTATGATTGAGCACAGTACAAATATAATTTATTTCATTTTGTCTTATGTCTTGGGGAAGAGCACGGTTACCCATTATTTACCTCAACAGCTGGTCACTATTCGATCACATAGCCCGCTAGTGTATCAAAAAAGTATTAAGGGATTATTAATTGACCATAAAGGTTATTTGTTTATCTTTGCAAACTATGTAATTGTTTTGGTATTTGGCGAACAGAGTTCTAAAAATGTTGGCATTTAAAATTTAACTTGCATAAGATAGCAGTAAATTTTATTGCTGATTTCACTAACTATGTCACGAACTGAGCGATTATTGGACTTAATTCAGATATTAAGACGCCATCGGTTTCCTGTAAGTGGCGTCGCACTTGCTCAAGAGCTAGGAATTAGTCTTCGCACTTTATATCGAGATATTTCTATGCTGAAAGGACAGGGGGCTCCAATTGATGGGGAGGCTGGTATAGGATTTGTGTTACGTCCAGGCTTTACTCTTCCCCCACTAATGTTTACTGTGGATGAAATCGAGGCGATAGTGCTTGGATCGCGTTGGGTGGTCGATCGAGCAGATACCCAGCTTCAATTTGCTGCACAAAATGCTTTGGCTAAAATAGCAGCAGTACTTCCCAATGAACTACGTGAACAGCTTGAGCTCCCAGGACTCCTTATTGCCCCTGGACACGTTGCGGAAAGCAAAGACTCTGATTTAATTTTAATCAGAAAAGCCATGCGATTGGAAAAGAAACTCCAATTAACCTATCAAGATGTCAATGAACTTTCATCTCAACGAACAATCTGGCCATTAGCTTTGGGATTTTTTGACCAGGTCCGTATTCTTATAGCCTGGTGCGAACTAAGACAAGATTTTCGACATTTTCGAACTGATCGAATTCTTGAAATAAGCCTGATTGAAGCAGGATATCCTGAGCGTCGCCAAACTCTTTTGAAAAAATGGAAGAAGATTACGATGAATAAGTCGCATTAAATGGGATGCATATTTGTAGTTTGGAATGTAGCCTGGGTGAAGGCAAAGCCGTAAACCGGGTAAAAAAACTTTATTCAAGCTCAGCCCCGGGCTCCACGTTTAATCCAGATTCGATTCTAAACGTGTTATCTCAGTGATACCGCTCCAATCCTTATTGTCCATATGATGCGCTAAAGCAATAA
This sequence comes from Legionella steigerwaltii, assembly GCF_001468065.1. Taxonomy (GTDB): domain Bacteria; phylum Pseudomonadota; class Gammaproteobacteria; order Legionellales; family Legionellaceae; genus Legionella; species Legionella steigerwaltii. The sequence continues at coordinate 679,394 of NZ_LNYZ01000013.1, read as the reverse complement.
TGAACTTATCTTTTATAATATTTGCTATCTCAGGAACAACACCCGCATGCGCAAAAGCCTGTTGAAATAAATTTAAGTCTTTAAATCCACCTTTCATATCAAAATTTACGTCATCAAAATCACGCTCTTTAATTTTATCGACATAAAGTTGGAATGCAGGGTGTGCGAATATCGAATGAAATAAAGTATTCAGTATGGTGGTATCAACCTGACTTTTCTCTGCAAAAGTATAGAGCTCCCCCATGGTTTCAATGGCCGTAACGAGAAAGTAATTCATGCATATTTTAATGACATTGGCTTGAAAAGGTTGAGAACCCACCGTAATTACTTTTATTGAGTATGCAGAAAAAACTGATTTGCACTGCGCAATGGCTTTTTCCTGGCCGGCAACGAGAGTAGTGAGCTCTCCTCGTGCTGCAACTTTAGGAACCCCTAAAACATTAGCTGCAATATAGGTGCTGTCATGTTTTTTATGGAGTTCAGCTAATTTTTTTGATGTTTCAGGCAGTATGGTTGACGTTCCAACATGAATGACATTCGGTTGTAATAAATGCACAAAATGACTCACTGTTTCTAACACGGCATTGTCATCCAGAAGGCAAGTGATAATTATTTTTGCATCTTTTACTGCATCTTCAAGGTTTTTTGCTCCTTTAGCCCCAGCTTTAACCAACGGTTGCATTTTTTCAGCTGTACGATTGAACACAGTTAGGTTGAAATTGGCTGCTAATAATCGCTGGGCTAAAACGGAGCCCATTTTACCTAGGCCAATTAACGTAATGTTCATAAACTACTCCTTAGTTTTTAATCAATTAAGGTAGAACGATTCATACTAATTGATTTATTGTTTAAAGGATACTATAAAACAATGCTTAGAATCATACACTTAAAGGTAAATAATATGCTTGAAGCATTTAAGCACAGGTTACAGCAGATTAATGTTCCAGCCTTTATATACGGTACTGCCTGGAAAGAAGAGAGAACTCAAGAATTAACCTTTCAGGCATTAAAAAGTGGTTTTGTGGGTATTGATACCGCAAATCAACGTATGCACTATTTTGAAGAGGGTGTTGGCCATGGAATTCAGAAATTCTTAAATACTACGGGGAGAAGTCGTGGCGATCTCTTTTTACAAACAAAGTTCACGGCTGCTTCGGGTCAGGATCATCGTAAACCCTACGATGAAACCGATTCATATAAAAACCAGGTGAGGCAATCGTTTTTAAGTTCTCTAAATCATTTACAAACAGATTATCTTGATTCGTATATTCTTCATGGACCAACTTACCGCTCTGGACTTATTCAAGATGATTTAGATATTTGGTCTGCAATGGAAGATTTATATAATGAAGGAAAGGTCAGATTACTTGGGATCTCCAATGTAACATTGGAGCAACTTGAAGCACTTTATCGTGTTGCTTCTGTAAAACCTTCGTTTGTACAAAATCGATGTTTTGCGAGTAATCAATGGGATTTGCCGATTCGATCATTTTGTAAAAAAAATGGTGTAATTTATCAAGGGTTTTCTTTACTTACCGCAAATCTATCCTATTTGCATAACGATAGGATACATGAGCTTGCAAAACAATATAAGAAAACAATACCACAAATTATATTTCGTTTTGCATTACAAATGGGGATGCTGCCATTGACAGGTACAAGTAGTCAGCAGCATATGAAGGAAGATTTGGATTTAGATTCATTTGAGCTTTCGTTAGACGCATTGAAACTTATAGAGGAAATTAATAAAGGATAAAATATTTCCTACTGACACAAATTGTCACTAAAGTAAATTATACTCATGGCTCTTACAGAGCCTCACGATAAGTCGATTATTGCTGCTGCCATGGGGCTCAATGGCTATAACCTAAAAGAGAGAATTATGATACATAGTACACCACAGCTTATTAAAGTAGATGCATTTACCGTGATGGGACTGAGTGAGCGAACTAAAAACTCAAATGAATTTAATTCCGAAACAGCCAGGTTACCAGGACTTTGGCAAAGATTTTATGCCTCAAAGATATCGATAAAACCTAGTTCACCCATTTATGGTGTCTATTCTGCTTACGAAGCAGATCATAATGGATTTTATACGGTCACTGCCGGAATAGCGACGCATGATCTTGAAATAACAGATGATTTTTCTAGAGTCAGCATAAAGGAAGGAGATTACCTTATTTTTAAAAACTCAGGCCCTATTCCTAAAGCGATCATCGAAATCTGGCAAGCAATTTGGCATTATTTTGATACTCAATCCACTGTTTCAAGAGCATATGAAACCGATTTTGAGGTCTATATGGGGCAAGAACAATGTGCGGTCTATATAGGTATTAAAAAATAGTTTCATAAATTTAAATTGATTGATTTTTTATCTTTCCTGTGATATTTGTTTTTGCCTCAAAAATGATCGGAGTAGTTATGATTATCGCAGTTTTTTCATTAGGACAATTTGTTTCTTCAAAACTTGAAGTATTAAAGGCCGGATTTCAAGATTGGTTTGCAGCTGAAAGGAAAACTGAAAAAAAAGAAGTTTCAGCTGAGGGCGAAAAAACGGTTACAGGTGAGGACGTCTGGAAATGGATGGCTGCAAATTTGGCACCATTAAGAGTAGGGAAGATGACACTCAAACAATTTTGTGACCAATTTAATGAACATTTTAAAGTAAATATGACGTTCAGTGAGTTTAGTAAAATTTTTAACTCAATGTGTACGCTCGATCAAGCCTCTTTGGAGCGAGTCGCTAAGTTTAAAGAGTTTTTAGATAAACATGAGCATGTTAAAATTGTGCTTGTATCTCATACCAATTACCCTCATTTGCATTACATTTTATCGCAACTTAAAAAATCAATTCCAGGAGGAGAGGCTGCGATTATTAGCGATGAAACGCAATGGTCCGAGGATGAAACAATCTTGTTTGCACCATCTATGTCTTCAAAATGCACGGAGCATCCTGATACATTGAAGTATGCGTTGAAAAAACTTAAAACAACCGAAGACGATCTTGTGGTTTCTTTTTTAAATACCATCCAAAAGTTTGAGCATCCCGGTTTCAGCTATGTTGATCCAGGAAAAGATCTAGAAAAGGTTATGGAGACTGTTGAAGGTCTACAATCAAAAAATACAGTTGTCTATTCTGTATAAATGTTAATGGGGACGGTCCGGGACGGACCCCAATAATTATTAGTCAACTTGTTCAAAACACATTGGGGTCCGTCCCGGACCGTCCCCATTATAAAATCCCTACATACCGCGCTTTATACAAGGGGTATAGATCAATTCAAGATACTAATGCTATTTATTGGAGTGTAAGCAACGTACAGGAGAATAATATTTTAAAATTAACATACCTTATTATCCGTTGAAGGGATGTAGTATTTCTCTTTTTCTCTCAAGCCATCAAGTTCCTTTTTTATATCACTTTGGTCCATTCCATGTTGATCTTGATCCTGTTGTGGCGCTTCTATTGCTTGAGGTTTGTTTTGAAGGTGTTTTTTAAATTCTTTTTTAATATCACTCATTCCTTTTTGTATGAATTCTCGTGATGAAGATTCACGACCCGCGTAAAATGTTGCCCAGCCACTGGTCTTCCCTAGGTCTAACCGGCCTCGAGATATAAAATGTAATACTTCACCCGCTAAGGCTTTCATAAAACCGGCTACCACAAGAAAGCCTGGATATCTAATAGAAAGATCTTTACGGAGTTCTTTATAGCGCTTATATTCATAACTTTCTTTATAGCGCTTATATTCATCACTGTCTTTTTCTATAGCTTTAGGTTCTATAGCTTTAGGATGTAGCGCCATAGATGTTGTTCTAACTACTGTTTCTAATAATAAACGCTTGCCACTAACACCCTTTATTTTTTGTTTTTCAATTTCATTCAAAATAGTCTGTCCATGTTTTATTAAACGAGTCTCTGCGGTTTCTGAAACACCACCAGATAAATCTGCTGGAGCACGAGCTTTTAAATCAGCTAAAGCAGCAGCTAAATCGTCTTTACATTCTTTTATGCGTTGAGTTAATAAGCGATCTGCCCGTGCATGAGGGCAATTAAAATCCCTCCACTCGATGAGCCATGCCTTACTCTCATCATTTTTTAATTGCTCATAGTTTGCTGTGACATAAGCATCAACAGCGTTCCAGAGTAATTTTATATGGTGATTCATGCCGCGACCTTTAACCATTGTAGGTGCCGCATGCAATGCTTGCTCGAACTCTTCGCGGCTCATTGAAAATTCCCTTGATGGTTCAAATGACTTAATCAAATTATAATAAGCAGAAGCCACCCCGCCGCGGTCAATAGCGTCTTTACACGTAAAATTGAAACTTTTGGGTTTTAAGGAGGTGAGAATGTGATTTGGAAGTTCATATTTTATAAAATGAAAGTAGACCGCTTGTCTTTCGGCATCGGATAGCCGGTCTGATTGTTGATCTGGCTTTCTTACTGCTTTGAAACTTTTTTCAATTAAATCATTTAGAATTTCAGCTTCAGTCTCAGGACTATACTTACCGTTTTTATCACAAAATATTTTTTCGCGAATCCGCCTGCTAATGTGAAAGTCTTTTATTTTTGTTAGCTCCGGAGGTTTGTGACCACCGTATGCAGTGATTAGTGTCTCAATTTGCTTATCATTTAGGCGTAATGAAGACGCCTCTTCTTTATTAAGGTCATTGAGCTTTTTTTCAAATTGAGAAAAATCTTTAATATTAACCTTTTGAAGGGCCCCATCTGATTTAATGTAATATAGATTTTTTAGATTTTTCTCGTCACTAGTATTGCAATATATGTAGCTCCCTTTGAGTTTCTGGAGTTCCTCATGTGAAGGTAATTTATCCATCAAATGTAAGTCACGACCCTCAGGTGCTTCCTGTGCAATTCGTAAAAACTCTTCTTTTACATCATGAATATTATGCTTAGTTTTAGTACGCGTATAATGATCTTTGCTCATCAACCCCTGGTCTGCAGGAAGCGTAATTACAGCGATATTTTTTTTGCCGCGTATAACTCCATTATCATTATGTTCTTCAAGTTCTTCTAACTTCTCTGTTAGTGCTTTTTCCTTTAATCCCTCGGGATCTCCTCTATCGCGACCCAACAAATTAAAATAAACATGTGTTATTTTGTCATCGTCTGTATCTTTAACTTGGGCCACATTAGGTCGGTCTACCTGGACTTGATCTTCTTTAATTGGTTCTTTTTCAACGCGCTCTTTTTTATTTCTTTTTAGTTCATATCGTCTTATATGTTCCTGAGCCGTTAGAAATCGTTCAAATAAGGGGCTATGACGAGCTTCCCCATGGTCACGCTGTCCTTGGGTACCAAAACGATATTCAACGGGATCATCATCTGTTTTATATTTATAACGTCTTACCGTGGACAAACTCGTTCCATGTTGCGGTTTATAATCATCAGACATCATTGCCGAAAAGCGTCCTATAGCTGAACCTTCATATGCTGGCGAGGTGGATTCGCGATTGATTGGCTTTTCTTTATCGCTCACATGATGCGAAATAGAATGCTCAATACTTGGTGAGCTTGGAGTTTGTTGTAGCGGAATATTTTTAATGCGTTTAAAAGTTTTCTCTAAGATACGATTATTATTTGCATAAAGAGAGTCAATAAACATATCTAGAGCATGAGCCTCCTCTTTAAGCCTTTTAACTCTGTCGCTCATTGCTTCATCAAAGGCGTCCCCATGAGAATGTTCACCAATTTTTTTTATCCAGGGCAAAATACCACGATCTTTGATAAATAGTCTTTCCATTGCAGGTGTGAAAATTGAAAGGGGTAGGGGTTCGGATTGTTCTTTGATACGCTTTTCGGTTTCTTTGATTCGTTTTTGAGCGCTACTAATATGTTTTGCCTCAAGACTCAGGTCGTATCTAGTGCCATCGTAAATCTCATCAATATGATCTTCGAGGTAATCAAAAAGTTTTTTGTATAAATCAGTATAGCGGAAGGAAGGATCGTATTTTGTTTTAAATTTAAAGTATAAATCAGGATCTGCATCGGGATCAGCTGAGGGTTCTTGAAGTTTTGTCAACTCTTCAACCAGCTCCGGAGGGAGCAGATTTAACGCAAATAACGAATTAGGAAGTTTAAGCTCCCTTAAGTATCTATGACAATTTCTATTATGCAGCTTTTCACTGCTTATAGGCTTATTGGTTTCTTCTTTGGAATCTGACATTGAATATCTCGAATAACTATTTAAATACAATATCGATATATATATATATATATATAGTCTAGTTGATTTTCCTTAAAAAAATATGAAGAGATTGTTTTTTATTACACATTTCAACTGATTTTTACAAAAGGATAGAAAAACGTTGCTTCATGCTTGTTATAAAACATATTGGTAATGAAAGAATTAGGTATCATTTGGAATTTTTTTATTGTAGATAACTCAACTTTGCCTTGTAATTTAATCGTAAAAATCATTTGCTTCGCTTTCCCAGACTCTATCCATTTCATAATGAGTGCATAGGCGCGATCAGGGTAGCATGCTACATCCGACAGAACCCAATCATAGTTTTGCTCCAATTTGGCTGGATCTATCGCAAAAGCACTTTGTTGTACGTAGTTGATGTTGGGTAACTTTGCTATTTTAGGGTCTAATAAGGCCTTATCGACAGCAGTGACAGAAGCACCTAATGAGTGCATGACATAAGTCCATCCTCCAGGTGAAGCACCTAAATCAAGAGCTTTATCTCCTGATTTTGGATATTTTCCCAGAAGGGTGAGTGCTTCCCAGAGTTTTAAATAGGCTCGATTTGGAGGATTTATTTTATCTTCAATAAAATAGCATTTTCCATGAGGCCAGTTTTTTTGGCGTGTGGCGCTATAAATCAAGGTATTGTTATCTAATAAACTAAAGGCGCCTATGGATGGAATGTCAGATTCAAGAGGAAAATGACGCATAAGTTGAGGCGCTTTGCGTAGCTGCTCTTCGATTAATCGAGAACGTCTTACGTGAGAAATGGGATGTAAGTACCAGTACTTTCCCGCTTGACGTAGAATTCTTACTGCTTCAGAAATGGATTGAAACGCTATGATCTGAGGTTCTAACCAAATATCTTGTGCAAAACACACATCTAATTTTTTATAGGGTGAGCTTACCAAATCTTCTGCAATACATGAAACATCGCCTAACTCTTCAGAAAGCAGTGAAAGAAATTCAGGTTTGGTGACATAAATCGCAGCAATTTTTTTTTCCATAAGCTGAACCTAAAAATTGGGTTTAAAAAATGCGCTATTTTACCATTATGACCTTATGGGAAACGAGTCCTATTCAAAAAAATAGTAATATAGAGTAGTACAGTAAGATATCGAGTATTTATTTGTACTATACTCGATGGAATAGAATTTCACCGCTAAAAGGAATTAAAAATGAAAAAGAAAACTGTTCTTATTACAGGTGCTCTTGCTGGAATTGGTAAAGCAACTGCTTTGGCTTTTGCCCATGAAGGGGCAAACATTGTAATCTCTGGTCGTAAACAAGAGCTAGGGGAATCTTTAGCAAAAGAACTTCGAATTTTGGGCGCAGATGCTGCATTCATTCAAGCTGATGTTCGTTATGAAGAGGAAGTTAAATCACTTATCGAAGGTACAGTAAAACGTTTTGGTCGTCTGGATGTTGCTGTCAATAATGCGGGAACAGAAGGAATGCCTACTCTATTTGTAGAGGAAACTGTAGAAAATTATCATTCAACCTTTGATACAAATGTGTTTGGTGTTTTTTTATGCATGAAATACGAACTCAAAGCCATGATACCGCAAGGTTCTGGATGTATTATTAATCTGTCATCAATTGCAGGTCAAAAAGGGGTTCCAGGCGCTGCGATTTATTGCGCAACAAAACACGCAGTTGAAGGGTTTACAAAGGTTGCTGCACTTGAGGCAGCTGCAGCCAACGTCCGTGTCAACGCAGTTGCACCTGGCCCGATTAGTACGGATATGTTCGAGCGTTTCACAGGCACTGAAGAAAATAAAGCGGCTTTTCTGGAAATGGTTCCTTTAAAACGGGCAGGTCTTCCTGAAGAGGTGGCTCAAACTATTGTCTTTTTGGCCTCAGATAAGGCATCTTACATCACTGGAAAAGTGCTCGGAATTGATGGTGGTATGGTCTGATTATCATCTATATTAATTGATTTTTAAGATGTTTGATGGAAAAGACATCATGCCTTTTCCATCAGAAATTGATTATTGTACGTAAACGGTGCTTGCTGCTGGGCCGTCGTTACTTTTGGCTTCAACAAAAAAGACTCTTTTTCCAACCTCTAGTTTGTTAAAATCATAGTCGACTACACTTTTACTGGTAAAACGAAGTCTTCTACCATCGATTGTTTCAATAAAACCATAATCAGCAACAGGTGCAATTTCGCGAATTAGTCCTTCGGGTGGAGGTTCGTGGTATTTTACCTTTCCTCGTTGTTTATCAACGTATTTTTTTAGTTGTCGTGTCATCGCAAGAAAAGCATCTCTTATTGTGACATAAATGTCTTCATGCGCATGATTTTCTGCAAGATCACGATTTGCTACCAGTTCCGCATTAGGAACCTTAAGATCAATACGTACATGATAAATTTTTCCTTTATTATGATGCCTATGCGTTTCGAGGCTTATGTGACAATTCAAAATGCGATCACAATACGTTCCTAATTTCTCAGCATGCTTACGGGCATTGGCTTCAATGGCTCGAGAACGCCTTAGATTATTGAATACTATTTTTATAGGAAAATGTAATGAATTGTTCATTGTTTGCTCCTTATATCACATACATCTATATCGTTTGTTTAAATCTATGTTCTTTGTCGCGCTTCTTTCTTTTGTTGAAGCTTAACGACATCAACTATATGGGTCATTGTTTCTGTCAGAATTTCAATAAGATCATCTAAGGTAATTATGCCTATGAGCGTTTTATCCTCATTGATAACGGGTAAACGACGGATTTTTCGAGAATGCATTATTTCTAGAGCATCAAAAAGGCTGTCGTTTTCAAAAACGCTGCTAAAAGGCTCGGTAAGAATATCTCTGACTAACAATGACTCAGGTTTAACCCCTGCTGCCATGACTTCAACAACTAAATCACGATCGGTAACAATACCTATTGGTACTTTTTGGTTTTTATGTTCTTCAACTAAAACTAAGTCTCCAACATGGTAGGAGCGCATGAGTTTTGCCGCATTTTTTACCGATTCATTGCCATTGATAACGACTACATCCCGGTTACAGTATTCGCCAACTCTCATCGAGGTCTCCCAAAATAATAGTTGTTTTTAGTTTTTTACTTCGTAAATAAAGTGCTTTATAAGAGAAAAGCACTTCATATTCACTAAATCGAACTACGAATTGACCGCAGGATAACGAAAAGTTAAATATTTTATTAACTGTTTTTAGTATAGTATAAAAAAAGAGCATTCGGTTGGCCCGACAGCGTTAGTCCTCATTTTACGCTGAAATAGAAGTGGTATATGGCTGACTTTTGAGGAATTCAAAATAGAACAAGCTCAAATTAATCAGTAAAAACAATATCGTTACACCTAAAGAAAAAAACAGATGAATATTTAATGTAATCGAAATAAATAGAATTAAAAAAACACGTATTGTTTCTGGGATTAGAATTTTTTGCTTTCCATTAGCGACCGCCCCAAGAATAAAAAGGGTAAATAATATGAATGCACCAATAAGCCAGGAATTCAGTGAGTTCAGTGTAAATACAAATGAAAGATAGGCATATAAGACGATTGCTAGTGCGGTGTTTAATAGCATGTATAATTTAGGAGATTTGCAATTTTTCTGCGGAACAATTCTTTTGGGGATATTTTGATTTTCCTGCTGTACTTGATAAATTATCCATTCCGGGGGCATAAAAAAAGCACGGATGAGATCCCGCTTATTTTTCAGGTTTTTTCCATAATACAATACATCCTTAATGACCTTAATATTTGCATAAAAAGGATTCCATGAATCTAAAGGTTCAGTAACGCCATACTCAGCAGGAGCATTTTCTGGTTCGAAGGTACCAAAAAGTTTATCCCAAATAATTAAGCTTCCGGCATAGTTTTTGTCTATATATTGTGGGTTTTTGCCATGATGCACTCTATGATGTGAAGGGGTGTTAAATAGTTTTTCAAACCATCCCATTTTGTTGATTGATTCAGTGTGAATCCAAAATTGATAAATGGTATTGCACGAAGCGATGATTACAAACATCCAGGTAGGAAAACCAATTAAGGCTAGGGGTAGATAAAAAATCCAGGATGTTAGGGTTTGCCAATAGCCTTGCCTTAAGGCAACTGATAAATTAAAACACTCACTTTGATGATGAACAGAATGTCCTATCCAAAAGAAAATACACCGATGACTTGCTCGATGGTACCAGTAGTAACAAAAATCTACGCTGAGCCAAAGTATAATCCAGGAACTAATAAAATGGGGGTTAATAGAGAAAAAAGCAAAGTGTTCATATAAATAATAATACGTGAAAATAATTAGTCCTCTTACTGGCAGGGTCGCAATTTCCTCGAAGATACCGGTGCTGAAATTATTTATGGAATCATTGAATTGATAAGCTTGTGACTGCTTATAATAGGTAAAAAACCACTCAATACCGATTAAAATTAGAAATATCGGAGCAGCAAATACTGTTAAATTAATATCCATATCAATCCCTTAGCTTGAGTAGTCAAGATAATTTTATTTTCTTCCAAATGTGTTTACATTGTAAATGCTGATATAAATATTTAACCTAAAAATTTGCGGAGCTCTGAGCAAAAAGTATCGATTTCCGTTTCGGTATTGTAATAATGAATTGAAGCACGCACCAAGGAGGGTAAATTTCGTTTAACCATATCAAGTCGCGCATATTCTTGTAATGAAATTGAAACATTAATCCGCCTGCTGGTTAAATACTGTTGGATTTCTTGAGGATTTTTTTCTGATGAAGTAAACGTAACAATACCACATTGTTGAGTCCCCAGATCGTGCAATTTTATGGACTTAATGGTACGTAAATTTTGGCGTAGTACCGCTGCCAATTGACTGATTCGTTGCCAAATTAGAGGCAAACCAAGTTTTAAAGCATATTTAATTGCTGTCCCAAGTCCAATTTTTGCCGCAATATTTTGCTCCCATGTTTCAAATCGAACCGCACCAGGGCGTATCGCATACTCATGATCACTAATCCATTGAGCAGAGTGTAAATCAATAAAAGGGGGATCACAGTGTTCTATAATTCTTTTACTTGCATATAAAAAGCCAGTACCTCTTGGTCCGCGTAAAAATTTACGGCCAGTTGCACAAAGAAAATCACAGCCTATTTCTTGTACATCAATCGGTAGCTGCCCAATGGATTGTGTTGTATCAAGAAGGTAGGGAATATTGTGTGTATTGGCTATTTTGCCAACTTCTACTGCAGGATTAATTAAACCACCCTGAGTCGGTATATGGGTTATAGCAATTAATTTAACTCGCTTATCTATTTTTCTTTTTAGATCCTCGAGATCCAATTGACCTGATAAGTCATTTTGAATTACTTCAATCGTAACACCAGTATGTTTTGCTTGATGTAAAAAGGCTAAATAGTTACTCGCGTATTCTGAAACACAAGTAAGTATTTTATCTCCGGGATTAAATCTAAAACTGTAAAAAGCCATATCCCAGGCCCTAGTCGCATTTTCAAGAAAGGCAATTTCTTTAGGATGACAATGAATTAGTTGAGCGGCTCTATCATAAAATTGTTGTATTTCATTTGCTGCTTGCTGTGCTGCTTCATACCCCCCAATTGCAGCTTCTAAATCAAGATGATTTTTTATTGCTTGAGTTACAGGTAGGGGAGATAGTGCTGCACCTGCATTATTGAAATGCACAACATGCTTACAGCCAGGAGTTTCTTTTCTTATTTGTTCTATATTCAGTTGTTCCATGGTCTTTAAATTTTTAAATATTGTATAATCTGAGCAAAAGCGTTTAAGTATACCGCTATACGCTTACTTCCTCAGCCATATATGATTTTAAAAATTGCAGATATTCTGTTTCATATCCTATGCATGCAGGTAAGTGGGCTACAGAACGGATGTTGTATTTAATGGGGGTCTCTAAATGCATATTATCTACTGATTGATTATTAATGAAGCAATAATCAATCCCAAAATCTCTTGCTCCGTAGCCATCATTTATAATTGAATCACCTACCATTAATATTGAATGTTTGCTGATTGATTGTTTGTATTTATTCGTAATTTTTTGCAGGGCAATATTAAAAATTTCAACATTGGGTTTTGCTACTCCTACCTCGTCAGAAACAATATAACAGTCAAACCAATGTTTTAATTGGAGGCGTTTTTGTTTTTGCCCCTGCACCTCAACGAAGCCATTGGTAATAATACCTAAAATATGTCCTTTTTGATGTAAAAACTCAACGGCGGTTTTCACATGCGGTATCCAATGAGCATGCTCGCAAAGGCTTATATCGTATTCTTCTGCCACCTCTTCTGCAGAAGCAGAACTATGGATTTTTTGATTTAATTGCATAAATCGCAATACTCTTACTTCGCTTGGTTTGAGCGCATTTGTTTTTGCGCCCACTTGATTCCATAAATGAGTATTAATTTCTTTATAAAGATGCTCGAAAGTGGAATATTCAACGGATGAATAGTATTTATCATAAATATTTTTTAATCCTATTCGTTGGGAGTATGCAAAATCGATGAGCGTATCGTCTAAGTCAAATAAAATAACTTGATAAGGCATTTATGAATCCTGTTATTCATATTACATCCAAAGATGTAAATACCAATTCACGATACTATGGCCCCAAAATAAAGAAATTAAACCACTAATACATAAAAAAGGACCAAAAGGAATCGTGGTATCTTTGGATTTATTTTGTAAATGTAAATACAATAAGCCAATAATTGTACCACTAATCGAGGAAAGAAGCAGAATTAACGGCAAAAATATCCAACCAAACCAGGCTCCAAATGCAGCAAACAATTTAAAGTCGCCATTGCCCATACCTATTTTACCAGTACATAAATAAAATATTTTTATAAATACCCACAAGCCTATATAAGCTCCCGCTGCACTCAGTACAGCTTGGGGTAGGGGCGCGAATAGGCTTTCAGTATTCGCAATAAGTCCTATCCATAACAAGCTCAAAGTAAGGCTGTCTGGTAAAATCTGATGATCTAAGTCAATGAAAATTAAACAAATTAAGATCCAAATCGCAATCAACACAAAAATGAGTTGTAACGTAAAACCAAAATGCCAGCTTGCGTAGAGAGAAAGAAGCATGGTGCCTAATTCGATTAAAGGGTAGCGAATGGAAATAGGACTTTTACATTGGTAACAGCGGCCTCGTAAAAATAAATAACTTAAAATGGGAATATTTTGCCAGGCCTTAACCATTGTTTTGCATGAAGGGCAAAATGACCTTGGAAAAAATAAATTTATCGGTTGTTGTTCTTCTTTGATTCCCGCCAGTTCATTATATTGCTGCTTCCATTCTCTTTCTAGCATGATGGGTAAGCGGTAAATAATTACATTAAGCAAACTACCCACAGCCAGGGAAAACAAGCCAACTACACAATACATAAACCAAGTATGATTGTTGATTAGGTCATATATCATTCAATGATCCCACATAAAATGTAGCCTGGGTGCAGCGCAGCGGAACCCGGTTTTTTCCAATATAAATTTCCCGGGTTCCGCTGCGCTGCACCCAGGCTACAAAATAATTAGAGCCTAATTTAGGTTTCTTATATTGCAGATCCCAGTTTGAAGATGGGTAAGTACATTGCAACAACAAGTCCACCTACCAAGACACCTAAAACAACCATAATAACAGGTTCTAATAAACTACTCAGTGAATCGACAGCATTATCTACATCTTCTTCAAAAAAATCAGCAACCTTACTTAACATTTTTTCTAAAGCACCTGATTCCTCTCCAATGGCAACCATCTGAATCACCATATTAGGAAATAGTTGTGTGTTTTCCATGGCTTTATTCATTTGTTGACCTGTGGAAACCTCTTCTCTAATTTGGTCGGTAGCCTTAGAAAAAATAATATTTCCTGTAGCCCCAGCTACAGATTTGAGTGCCTCAACCAAAGGTAACCCTGCAGCAAAAGTAATTGAAAGCGTTCTTGAAAAACGCGCGATTGAAGCTTTCTCAATGATAGACCCAATCACAGGTAGTTTTAATAAAGTTCTATCAATATTTTGTGCGAATTGAGGGGAGTGTTTCTTGGCATAAATAAAAGCAAAAATACCACCGCCTAATGCGCCAAAAATTAAGTACCAATAGGATTGAAAAAATTTGGACATATTTACTACTGCTTGGGTCATGGCCGGTAAATCTGCACCAAAACCTTTAAATAATGATTCAAATTGGGGGACGACAAAAATAAGTAAGCCAGTTGTAACAATGAGTGCGACAACCATAACGGCCATAGGATAAGTTAAAGCCTTTTTAATTTTCTTTTTAATTGTTTCTATTTTTTCTTTATAAGTAGCGACTTTATCGAGCATGATATCAAGGGAACCTGACTTTTCTCCGGCCTCCACCAAATTGCAAAATAATTCGTTAAAATGAGCTGGATGTTTCATCAATGCTTCGGAGAGGGTTAACCCTGTTTCAACATCACATTTAATAGTTTCAATGAGTTCTTTAAGTCGTTTATTTGATTGTCCTTTTGCAACAATATCAAAGGATTGCACTAGAGGTATGCCAGATTCGATCATGGTAGCTAATTGGCGACTAAATACCGTAATATCACCTGACTTTATTTTTTTGCTTTTTAAATTGAAGAGAGGGGCACGTTTTTTAGCAATTTTGCTCACGATAATTCCCTGTCTTCGTAATTCTACTTTAGCTAATGCAAGACTTCTGGCGTCGATATCGCCATTTATTTTTTGGGCAGCTTTATTAACACCTGTGTAATGAAACGTTAAGGTGGTGTTGGCATTTTTTTTCATTTTTTGCTTCGTTAATCAACGGTTACCCGATTGACTTCCTCTATGGTTGTAATACCTTGTTTTACCTTCTCAAGTCCGGATTGATAAATGGTAATCATGCCCTCTTCTTGAGCAACTTTTAATATGTCCAAAGAGTTCCCTCCAGACATGATTATTTGGCCAAGTGTTTTGGTCATAGGTAATACTTCAAATAAACCTATTCTACCGCGGTATCCATTGGTGCATTTAGCACAGCCTCCGGCCTTGTATAATTTAATCCCTTCTAAATCTGCTTCTGTAAAACCTAATTCCAACAAACTCATTTTATTGAAGTCATCTCTTAATACTTTACAATGCTCACATAATTTTCGAGCCAAACGTTGGGCAATTATAAGCGTTACAGAACTGGCTACATTAAAAGTTGCAACGCCCATATTGACTAATCGGTTGAGTGTTTCTGCAGCGCTGTTTGTGTGCAATGTTGAAAGTACCAAGTGTCCCGTTTGCGCCGCTTTAACTGCTATTTCAGCAGTTTCCAAATCCCGTATCTCACCCACCATGATGATGTCAGGGTCTTGGCGTAAAAAAGATCGTAACGCATTAGAAAAAGTTAATCCTGCTTTGGGATTGATATTAACCTGATTGATCCCAGGCACTTTAATTTCGACTGGGTCTTCCGCTGTGGAGATATTTACTTCTTTAGTATTGAGTATGTTTAATGCAGTATATAAGCTTACGGTTTTACCACTACCTGTGGGGCCTGTCACTAGAATCATTCCTTGAGGACGTTCAATCGCATGGATAAACTGTTCTTTTTGAACAGGACTAAAGCCTAAAGCCTCAATACCAAGTTTTGCTGAGCCAGGATCTAGGATACGCATAACAACTTTCTCACCTGAGGTAGTAGGACAGGTGCTTACGCGAAAATCGATGGATCTGGTTTTGGATATTTTCATTTTAAAACCGCCATCCTGAGGTATTCGCCTTTCTGAAATGTCCAAGTTAGACATAATTTTTATCCGTGCAGTAATTCGTGTAGCCAAACTTCCGGGAGGCGTTGCAATTTCGTGTAAAATACCATCCTGTCGATAGCGTATCCGATATTCTTTTTCATAAGGTTCAAAATGTATGTCGGATGCTCCTTGTTTTATGGCGTCGAGAAGTATTTTATTAACGAATTTTACAATAGGGGCATCTTCTGTGAGCGAAGTTGCAATATTGGTATCGTGTTCTTCTTCCTCATTAATAATAAGCCCGTCAAATTCATCAGTGTCACCGCCAACAAACTCCGATAAGCCCTGGGTTTCTTGTACTGAGAGTAAATGGTCAATGAGTGCACTGAGTTTATCAGCCTCTGTGACAATTGCATGCGTATTGAGTCCAGTGTGAAATTGGATCTCTTTTAAAGAAGCCTGCTTACTAGGATCTTCTGTTGCTAAGTATAAATTATTGCCTCGGTAAAATAGGGGAACCATTGAATGACGACGAATTAACTTCTCATTAACCAAATTAATAGGGATCGAATCGACTTCAATGCAGTCAAGATCAAGTATGGGAACGCCAAAATTACGGGATGCCGCAAGTGCAATTTGTGTCGCTGATAAAATATTATTTTTTACAAGATATTGAACTAAAGAGATTTTATCTGCAGCAGCTTGCTTGCAGAATTCGACAGCTTGTGGCCGATCTAACAACTTTTCAAGAACAAACAGCTGTCCTATTCCATGTAATTTTATTTCATCCGTTCCTAACATAGGTCTCGATCAGCTCGTAATAATATTAACTATAGTTAATCCATTGAATAAAATCACGTGTCTCATTCAACATTGTAATGTATATATTGTGCAGGTTGGACGAAAACAATGTCAAAACAATCGTCAAATATCCTTTATTCAACATAACCTTATCAAGATATTTAAAGTCAAAAACAGGAAAATGGATTGTATGTATGAGAAACTCGTTGTATTGTAGTTTAATTCAGGATCCACTATTTTAAAAGGCATTATTTTGTTTATTGAACGACAATTAAAACAATATCGCGCCCTGAATAAATGGTTTCAATCACCCCTAGGCCTTTTTGCTGCCCATGAATTTTTAGTTAATCTTGAGTCTGAAAGTGATTATTCACATGGAGAAACATTACTGCAATTGGGAAACTGTGGGGACAATATCTGGTTAAAAAAATTCAATTATACCCATAAATGGGTTGCTTCGCCTTTTTCATTGGCTAATAAAGTCCAAATTGAATGTGCTTTAAATCAACTTCCTCTGGACCGCAACAGTGTTGATTGTATTATTGCACCACTTACCTTGGAGCCTTTCGCTAATAGCTTTAGTTTGATCGATGAAATCGATAGAGTTCTTAATCCTATGGGTTTTGTCATTTTATTAAGTATTAATCCCTGGAGTCTTTGGGGCGGTGCTATCAAAGTTGGATTATTACATTGTTATAGCGATCAAAATGTTAAAATGCGTACGCCGTTTAACTTAAATCGAATTTTTTTACAAAGAGGCTATAGACAGTATTCAATCAGTAATTTTTGTTATATACCGCCAGTCAATAGTCCATCACTGATAAAAAAATTTACTTTTCTTGACGAAATAGGCAAGATGCTTTGGCCTTTCCCTTCAGGGTTTTATTGTTATATTGCCCAAAAGTATCAAGTTATAGAACCTAATTTGCAATTTAATCCTGCTGAAGAACCGATAAAAGATTATCAGGCTCCATTGCAGCCAGTTATTTTTTCGCCCCAGTCTCATAATTTGCGTCAATCAGATAAAGTTAAATAATATGTTTACTAATCCTTGGGTTTATTTGTTATATCAAATGGATTTGGGCTTTTTATTTCTGCTAATGTAGGCGACTCGGGTTCAAAGGTAGTAGACGATTGAGTTCTTTGAGCAACAGTATCATCGAATGTTTTTAAACCCTCCATTAATTCTTCTTGACTTGCACTGCCAAAAGGCTCTCGACTAATATCACCTTTTATTGTATTGCCTATTGTTTTTTGGCTCCCTTCATAAAATTGGCCATTGCCAGGAGAAAACACATAGTCATCTTTAGGGGAAAAACCAATTTCACTTATAAATGCAGCACTCAATGGGTTTAATCCGCCACAGCAAAATTGTTTTCTGCATTTGGCCTCTTCATCGTAAAATTCCTTTTTTTGTTGTTCATCGCGAAAAGAAAGAACAGGTGGGAATTCCATGAGTAATGCTTCTCGCCGCTGCTTCATTTGCCCATCCTCTTCTTTATTAAGGACTTCTGAACGATAATGATCTATTAAAGGAGATTGTTGTTTGCCTGGAACCAGATTTTGGAAAAAAATCATCTCACTTAATTGAATGGGTTTTTGGTCTTGTTTATTTTGTGTCATGATACCTTTCCTCAATAAGAACTCTAATAGTTTAAAGATTAGCAGTTGTCACATGAAAAGCGAACTGCAATCATTTATCTCATGTTAATTTAATTTGAATAGAGTCCACATATTTTTGTATACTTCGCTTTGTCATGAGAACAGGTTAATTTTATGAATAAGAAAACAATATTCAGAATCACTTTCGCTAATCAAGAAGCAATTTATGAGATTTATGCACGATCTGTTAAAGAAAGTGATATATTTGGGTTTCTCGAAGTTGAAGAACTGGTGTTTGGTGAACAAACTGCATTGGTTGTTGACCCTTCTGAAGAGCGACTAAAAATTGAATTTAATGGTGTAAAGCGGACATTTATTCCCATGCATTCAATTTATCGTATTGATGAAGTTACACAACAAGGAACAGCTAAAGTTAAGGATAATCCAGGCTATGGAAGTAAAGTTAGCCCTTTTCCCGGTACAGGAAAAATAAAAGATTAATGAATGTTCCCTTATAACCCACCTTTGCTCGAGGATCCATATAATGACAATTCCAGATAAAATTAAAGAAGTTTACGAGAAGTCAACTTGCTTGTTCACTACGAATGAAGTTGAAGCCGCACTTGATCGAATGGCGATAAATATACACAAAGAATTGCAAGATCAAAATCCAGTGCTAATTTGCGTTATGGTAGGGGGGTTAGTTCTTTTAGGTAATTTATTACCACGTTTGGACTTTCCATTAGAAGTAGACTACGTACATGCGACCCGTTATCGAGGCGAGACTAAAGGCGGAAATATCGTTTGGAAAGTGAAGCCTTCAGCAAATTTAAAGGGAAGAACAGTTCTTGTGGTTGATGATATTCTTGATGGTGGCGTTACATTGGCAGCAATTATTGATGAAATAAAAAACCTTGGAGCAGAGCAAGTATACAGTGCTGTTTTGGTTGATAAATATACCAAGCGTGTTGTAAATGGTTTGCAAAATGCTGATTTTGTAGGCTTGCAAGTAGAAGATCACTATATTTTTGGTTATGGAATGGATTACAACGAATACCTGAGGAATGCACCGGGTATCTTTGTTGTGCACCCTGAACATGAATAGGGACTGTTTACAATTCTACTATCTTGGCCAAAATAGCTTGATGTTCTGTGCAAACGATGCTCACATATTTCGTGTATGCTGCGCTTCGTTGCTCAAACATCAAGCTATTTTGACTCAAGCTAGCGGATTGTAAACAGTCCCTAAAGAAATATCTACTAGGGCTCGATTTGTCGTGCAGTCCTCTAATTTTCCTTAAGTAACAAACTTATAAAAATCAACTATACTCATCATATATGAAATGTTTGGGCATGTGACATGTGATGAAGACTATATTCACAGAGCACCCGCATTCTGTTAATAAAGTTTATATTCAACTTATATTTTTTGCAGCAAAAAAAAACTGTAAATTAATATTCAGCGGACGTACTTTCTTTACTCATAAGATTTCTCCTTTTATTTCGATCATAAGAACTAAATATACATCCTTATTTTTAAAGGGAGATAATTATGGGTCAATTTAAATTAGTTGTTGTCCAAACTCCCAAAGATGCCAAGGATTTTATTCAAGTTAATGTGAAGATAAATAAAAATAATTCTGATTATATCCGTCCTTTGAATAAAGACATTAATGATGTATTTGATCCACAACGGAACAAAACATTTCAACATGGGTGGATACAACGGTGGATATTACGTGATATGCAGGGTGAGCTTGTTGGTCGAATTGCAGCTTTTATTAACTTACGATATCAAATTATTGCCGATAATTTCCCTGTAGGTGGGATAGGTTTTTTTGACTGCATTTACGATCATCAGGCCGCAAAAATTCTTTTTGACGCGGCAAAAGACTGGCTTCAATTACAAGGAATTGAAGCAATGGATGGACCGATAAATTTTGGCGAACAAGATAGATGGTGGGGATTGCTTGTCGAAGGCTTTCAAAATCCACCGTACCTTATGAATTATAATTTGCCCTATTACCAGGAATTGTTTGAAGCCTATGGATTTCAAGAGTTTTATCATCAACTGTGTTATAACCTTGCTTTAGATGCATCTTTAAAACCAATCTGGTATAAGATTCATTCCAAGTATGAAAATAACCCGGAATTTTCTATTCAACATGTTGATAAAAATAACTTCGGGAATTTTTCGTGTGATTTTAAAGAAGTGTTTTATGCAGATAAGCTCGATCTTGATTTTAACAAACAGCTTAAGTCCGAGCTAGTCTTTGATACGTTAAAAAAAATGTTTCTTTTTTGGGATAATCAATTAATTTTATTAGCCTATCATCGCGAGCGACCTATAGCTGCATTGTTTTCTATTCCTGATTTTAATCAATCAATTAGGTACTTAAATGGGAAGTTTGGTGTTTTGCAAGTCGCAAAACTTTTATGTTTGAAGTATTTCAAGCCCTGTAATAAAGTAATTGGTTTAATACATGCCATTATTCCTGAATTTCAAAAAACAGGTATTACTGTTTACTTAAGCCTCAAGTTATTTGAGAAAATATTTAAATCATCAAAACCTCAGTATACTGAGTATGAAATGAAATGGGCTGGTGGGTTTAATCCCAAGATGCATGAGCAGATGGAAAAAACTGGTTTGATGCATAAAAATAGAGTACTTACAACATACAGATATTTATTTGATAAAAGTAAAAAACTCAAGTCTACTCAACTAATCATCTAGTTGTGATTAAAGCAAGCAAAGGAGTTGAACATGCGATCTGTTGTAGTTACTGGTGTTTCGTCTGGAATTGGATATGCAATAGCTCAAGAGTTAGTTACCCATAATATTAAAGTTTTTGGAAGTGTACGCAATGAAAAAGATGCATTACGGATCAAGAACGAGCTGGGTACACTTTTTGTCCCACTTATATTTGATATAACTGATGAAAATGCAGTTAAGAAGGCAGTGCACGAAGTACGTGAGCAATTACAAGGCGAAAAACTTTGGGGATTAATTAATAACGCTGGAGTTGCTGTTGTTGGTCCTTTGATAGAAACACCGCTTGATGAGTTTCGCCATCAATTAGAAGTGAACGTTATAGGGCAAATCCAGGTTACCCAAGCTTTTATCTCTTTGCTCGGTGCGGAGAAAACTCTAAAAGGAGATTCTGGAAAAATCGTCAACATTGGATCTATATCCGGTAAAATCTGTAGACCTTTTTTTGGTCCTTATTCCATTTCAAAATATGGGGTAGAAGCATTTTCAGATACCTTACGCATTGAATTGATGACTTATGGTATTGACGTAGTACTCATTAGACCGGGAATGATTAATACTTCGATTTGGCACAAAAATGAAGATAAAGTCAGTGAGGATAAACTAGGCCAATCGATTTATGCAAAACCACTGCTTAAATTTAAAAACTATATTTATCATAAAGTGGAACAATCTGCTTTACCCGCAAACAAAATGGGTAACCTTGTATATAAGATTTTATCGAATCCACAGCCTAAAACAAGTTATGTTTTGGTTCCTAATCTCTTTTCAGATTGGATATTACCAATGTTATTACCTAAACGTTTTTTAAACAAAAAAATTGCGAAAGCTCTTGGCTTTTTAAAGAAAGATTGAGTGACAATTCTTTAATATTCTTGTTTTGTTCATAATAAGACTTTCAATCATCTTTTTGATATAGTTGCCTTTTTATTGTCATAATTATGGAGTCTATATATTTTATGAAGCTTGCTTTTTTTATTAGTAGTGTTGGGGATACTGATTTAGCATTAAATACGATTAGAGTGTTAGAATCTCAAGGTAAGCAAGAGGTTTTACTTATTTCATTAACTAAAACAGCCCGAGATCGTGTGGCTGATTTTAATTCAAAGTTAATATCCACTAAAATATCATTGCCCGAATTACTTAACACCGAAAATAATTCCTTCCCAGCAGGTTCCTGCAGTGAGGATCAACTCAATAATTTAGTAAAATACGTGCAAAAGGAGAAGGTTGATCAGGTATATTGTGGTGTCCCATCAGCCAACAGTAAAGTTCCTTTTCAAATCGCGGCCACATTAGAGGATATTCCTATACTTATGGCTTATGAGTTTATGTATAAGCCAGAGACCCATGACTTATGGAGCTATTTACCTGCTTTAAAAAATAAGCCAAACATACACTGGGCTTTGCCCTTGGAGCAGGCTATAACTGACTTTGAAATTAAAGATAAAAGTAAACTACATATTATTGGTCACCTGAGTATAGACAATGCGTTTTCTATAAAACCTGCAATAAATGATGAAGAACTTGCAAATCGCTTGAAGGCAGAACTGGAGAAGTCCGATAAGACTCGAAAAACCTTACAGATCGCTGAAGGAAACTCATTTGCTTTTGTAAGCAGTACCACTCAGCCTGTTGCAATCGATAGTACTTTTTTAAATAGTTTACTTACCGTACTTCCCAAACACCCTAATATGGTAGTTCGTCTTGGTCTTCATCCCGGCATTGAAAATCTTGATGCCTATTTAATTGAAATTCTCAAGATTTATAAAAAACATCAGGATACATGCAAGAGTCAATTTAAAATCATTGTAACAGATAGTTTATTTGCAAAACTTAAAGAACCTGAATTAACTGTTACTAATCCAGATTTTGAACATGTTTTCATAAGAGCAAATGTTAGTGGTAATGAGGCAGCCGCAGCAGCTGATCGCGTGGCTCAGGCAGTACCTGGTGCATTATTAAATCAGGGAGTATTGGAAGGAAAGCCATCTTATACCCACTTTGGTAAACCTTATCTTCCAGAAAAATATTTTTCCAACAGTCTTACAGCATTTTTTTCAGAAAAACGACAAATGGCACGTAGCAAAAAGGAACTGGGGTTAGATGAAAAAACAGCACCTGAATGTTGTGCAGAGATTCTTTTAAATTGTGAAATTTGACGTGTCCGAAAAAAGTTATCTCAGATAAAAAAAACATGGGTTCTAGTATAAGCTTTATTAAAACCGCTGCGACGAACCCATAGAGTCAGTAAATTTTAAAATTCCATGTTTTTATCCAAATTTAATAATTTCTTAATACTAAAAATCTATACTACTTACAAATAAAACATATTGCTCCTTTGTTGCCCCATTCGCTGCTATCAAAGCCAAAGAAAACGAACTAGGGAGCATAAATTGCTTGTATATGGAGAAGTTAGTGTTTAAGAGTAATTACGCTTTAATGTATAAGAAGAAAAAGGATTATTTTACAACAGAAGAATATCAAAGCAATTTAAGGAATTTACCCATAAATGATAATGAAACATTAAAGGCTCTTTTGTTTTCTGCTGTGATGTCAGCAATAGATAGTTATGAGAATGGAACTATTGGCTCAATTTCAAAAAATAGAAAAAATGATAAAGCAGTTATTAGATTGATTTTCACTCATTTTTCAGATGTAGAAGAATGTCGTAAAAAGCTCCAGCTTTATTTTTCTGGGAAGTCGGTTAAAGAAATTTTTAAGACTCTTGCACCAGTAAAGAATCAACAAATCGAAAAATTAGAAAAGCATCAATTCAAAACGGGTCTTATGGATGGGAGTAAATTGGAGGATTATGTTGTTGCTACAGTTGACTCGTTTTATGAGCACATCATCCAACCCTTAATTTATGAATCTAAAGTAAAGAAGGATATTGAAAGTATTAAAAAATCATTATTCGAATCTTTAAAAAATGCTAAGTCAGAAGCTTTACTGATAGAAGGAAATGAGGATGAAATTGAGCAAGATTTTGTAACGGTACAAAAACAAATTGAATCAATACAATCTGAAATAGGTTTGAATTTATTTCTTCAAGGCTACCAAAATGTAAAACCATACGAAAATACCATTGATTATTTCTTTAAGAAAAATATTCAACCCATCTTGGCAAAAAATACTAGATTCAACGAAGAGTATTCTGAAAGACTTATTCAATATGAATTAAAAGATTTTTTAAATTTTCATATTGAAAAATATAGGCGAGAAAGAGGGAGCAAAGAAGATGACCTATTTGATGAATCTATTATTAGACAGTTAAAGGAAAACCCTGATTTAGAACCTTTAAAAGGTAAACAAGTAACCCCCTTGTTAAAAAAACATCTTTTGAATGCCCAAAATGAATTTCAAAAGCATCAAGAACAATTTCCCAATGGACGACAGATAAAAACTAAAATCTGGGAGAAAAGAGAGGGAAAGGCTCATCAATCACCTCAAAAAATTATTATTGCCATGCATGGATGGCGAGACAGTGTTGAATGTTGGAATAATTTGGGTCAAGCTGCCATTGATAAAGGGTACAAAGTATATGCCTATGATCATCGAGGATACGGCTTTGATGATGAACGGATGAACATTGGACATAATAATGATCTTTTATCCATTGATTTTAGAAAATTTGTTAAAGCGGTAAAAGACGAAAACCCAGATGCCGAAATCAATTTGGTGGGTCACAGTATGGGAGGTGCCATTTTACTAAATAATCAGGATTTTATTCATGATAATGACATAAAATCAGTGACTTGTTTTTCGCCTGCAGTAACACCGTCGTTACCATCCTTTTTTAGTGAGTTTCGAAATGCTTTACTCGGTCGAGAAGCTCATGAAGAAGCACTCGCGCGCCAACAAAATAATCAACCACGGTTTATAAAAGCAGGGATTTCACATCCTGGGAATTTATTAAAAATGTTGACTACTTTGCCAAGTCTGCTTTCAATGATGACTCAAGCTTTCAAATCGCTTCAATCACTTATAACCAAAAAAGCGGAATCGCAGGATTTGGTGCAATGGAATATTTTTTACGGCGAACGAGATAAAGCGGTTCCTTTTTCTTCTTTTGACGATGCTAAAGATAAAAATAAAAATAAGAATGTTTCATTTACAGGATACTCTCGCGGCGATCATTTATTAACCCAAGGTCGACATGCAACAGTTGCCTTAGATGCATTTTTTGAAGCAATCGAATCTGAGGAAAGGGATTTAGATCGTAGATCAGGCATAATATATAATTAAAAATAACTGTAAATCCAATCCCCCCAGCAACAGCCGCCCTCAGACTATATGCCCTGAAAAATAGATACAAAAAACTGTTCAATTACAAGAATAGGCTTTCTCTTCTTCCTTATCTGAAGCTGCAATGTTCGTTAGGTTGGGGAGACCAAAGAACATTTGTTGTATAGGAAGAGGGGGCTCAAGCTTCCTCTTGTCCAACCCCTTTTTTGCCATGTTTCTCACATCATCAGTTGTTGCATTAGCACTCATGAATTCTAATTGGGTTAACATTAGTTGCTGTCTTTTCTCATCATATTTATCCCAACCATTGAATTCTTCAGTCACTCTAGCAGCTAACGTTGGATTAATTTTTTCCAATTTTAGAATGACGTCGACGATTAATTGATAGCCTTTGCCTGAAATGGCATGGAATCCATATGGATTTTTAATGAATGTTCCTAATAAAGCATACACTTTATTTGGATTAGACAAATCAAAAGCGGGATGAACCATTAATTGTTCTACTAGTTTTACAACATGCTCTGAGTGAGCTGCTGTTTGCACGTTAAACCAATAGTTAACAGCACCCGGGTCACTTTGCCAGTAATCATAGAAACGTTCTAACAGTTTGCTCGATTGACTGCAGTTATTATTTAAAAGCAAACTCAGTGCAGAGATGCAGTCGGTCATGTTTTTACCTAAGGAATTATTGAATTGTTCGATTAAAGAGCTCTCTGTTTTTTCCTGCTGTACAGAAATTAAATAAGAGTGGCAAACATGTTTTAAGCGTCGTAAACCAGCAGACAAGATATCAAACGATTTGAAAGACGAGTTTTTAGATACAGGTAACTTCTCCAGACTTTTTTGCATCAGTAAAATATCTTCCTTTAATTCTTTTGCCAGCTGGGATTGAATGAGTTGGCGAGCTTTTGCAATTTTTTCAAAATCCTGGTTTTGAAGATTGGAAAATAAAATTTCTTCTGTAGGTATGGATATTAGTTCAGCAAATACCCAATAATTTAATGAACTGGATGCCTCACTGATTAATTTTCGATATACGTTAAAAAATTCAGGCGTGAATGCAAGAGAATTACCGGAGCAATAATCCTTTACCATCTGGGTGATCAGTTTATTTGCTGCTTCGCAACGATTATATAAATTGCTGTCATGCTGCATTAAAAGCAATAACTGTTCTGAACTGTGTGCAAACTCCAATTGAACTGGAGCAGAAAAACTACGTAATAAAGATGGAGTAGGGCGTGAATCAATATGATCGAAATGAAACTTCATTTCAGGCTTATCGACCATTATTGTCATATCCCCCTGAATTTCTTTGCCGTTTTTATTGAGTAGTCCAACAACAATGGGTATAGGTCGGCCTTTTCCATCCTTGGTTTTAAATTTTAAAGTATAACGTTTTGCTTTTTCATCATATTCATCAGTAACGGTTAATTGAGGAATACCTGGTTCAGTAAACCAACGCAAGAAAGGGCCCATATCTTTTCCTGTTGATTTACTCAGTGACTGCAATACATCCTCCAAAGTTACCGCACCACCATCATTATCTTTTAAAAACTGGGTCATTCCTTTATAAAAAGCTTTTTCACCTAAAAAAAGCATCATCATGCGAAAAATATCAGCACTTTTTTCATAAGCAGCAGCTGTATAGAGACTTCTCACATTCGTGTAGGTATCTTGTCTAGGAGCACGCTCGTCTAAATTTTTTCCATCCAGCATCCGAATTAAGTCAGTTCCGAATAAGCGCTCCCGAAACATTGCCGCTCTAAACGTAGTTAATCCTTCTTTAAATGACAAGTTAAACCATTCACGGATGGTTACTCGGTCACCTGACCAATAATGAAAATATTCATGAGCAACAACTTCTAATACTCGTAAAAAATCAGCATCAGTTCGAGTTTCGGGCGTAGCAAATAAATTCGCGGTGTTAAATAAATTTAAGCCGGTTGGTTCCGAAGCACCTGATGCATATTTATCGACGCCGGCGACCATATGTTGTGGTAACTCACATTCCAACTCAAAGATCTCTTCTTCCCAACGCATTGCTTCTTTTAAAGCTTCCTTAGCGAAATCACATTTTGCAGTAGCTGCAGGAGGTACATAAAATTCAATGGGTAGTTCACGGTCAGAACGTGTTTTGAAATAAGTTACAGATTTTTGTAGTTTTCCAGCAACTAATGCAAAAAGATAACTGGGTTTAGGCACTTTATCCAGCCAGGTTACACAGTGTAGTCCATTGTCGAGATCCTTTTGTTCAATGAGTGATCCATTTGAGAGCAATACAGGGTAATCTTCTTTTTTAGCAATAATTGTTGTTTTATAAGTCGCTAGATTATCAGGACGATCATGACAATAAAGGACACGACGCAGTCCTTCAGTTTCGGCTTTAACCAGTACTGTTCCCTCTGTTTCATATAAACCAAACAGGTCTGTGTTTTCACCTAAACGAGTAGTTGTTTCAACTGTAAAAGCGCGACCTTTAGGAATATTTTTGATAATTAAAGAATTTTCTGTTATCTCATACTCTTCTTGAGACAGTTTTTTACCATCGAGCATAATGGATTCTAAGAACATATTCTCGCCATCCAACTCGAGATCAACGGAGTGGGATGGGGATTTTGGATTGGGCTCAATAGTCAATACGGATTTAGATTGAACAGGCTTTTTAGAAAGATCAATCTCTAAATCGATATGTTTTACAAGGTAATCCAGAACCTCATAATCACTTAACCTAAATATCCCGGAATGATTTTTCATGAAAACTCCCTAATTTATGTCAGACTATGGAGCAACAATATAAGATCAAAATGCTTATTTCAACAGAAATAATGGTTTAAGTGGAAAGAGTCGATTCATGGAGATATTTTTCTTGAAAATCTTCCGCACTTTTTTGATTCGCTTGCATGAAATCAAGCAAATGTTTCGATTGAGTAAATGGATTATTTTCGGCATTCCAAGGATGAAAAGCAGTCATATCATGAAAATAGCAAAGCTTGGCTTCAGCGATTTTTAGTGGAAATATAGTTTTTTCGATAACTCCATTAAGTTCCCTAATAATTTCTGTATGGAGTTGTTCCTTAATTTCTTGGGACACTGTTTTATTAGGGCGGGGATAAGCTAATGTAATGTGGAAAATTCTAGGTATCGTTTCTTCGATATTTAACGCTTCGGCCATTTCTTCAATTTGCGCTGCATGCTCTTTGGGCAAAAATATATTCAGCGAAATACACCAACCCGTGTAAATTTCCAACTTTTCAATTGCAGGGTAAATAGGTTTTTTTTGAAGATTTTGTTTTATTTTTTTGTAATGAGGCAGGTTGTTAGTAATAAATTGATCCCATGTGCTTCCTACCTGCTGCTCTGTTTCTAAACTCATGGTAGTCATATGATAGCTATTGGCGGGGAGCGGGGAAAAATAATGCATAATTAATGGATTGTTCTTTAAGGCTTTATAAATTGCGTCACAAAATTCTTTTTGTTCAGGATAACAAGCCGATACCACGGTGACTCCAGGGAATGGTGCGTATTCACCATGCTCATCAACTTTACTTAATTGTCTATGCTCCTGTTTATTTTTAATAGTGAACATTTTTTAAGCTAAGAATAAGGTTTGAATTGATATTACCATGAAATAAGTTTGATGCAAAAAATTTGCGTTCATATTTAATCTATAATGATTATATATAGAGAATGGGTGCTTAGTATTAGGTATTCAAATCAGAGTGTTACCATGACATCGAAATTGAAAGAAATAGAAACCTCCCAAAAATTTGAGGATAAGCGCCTTGATGCACTTTTATCCTTAAAGATTATGGATACATCTCCTGAAGAATGTTATGAACGATTGGTACGCCTTGCCATTGATTTATTTAATATCCCAATTTGTTATATTGCTTTTCTTGATGAAAAAAGACAATGGTTTAAAGCCCGACAGGGTTTGCAAGCGAAGCAAACACCAAGATGCATTGCTTTTTGTAATGTGACCATTCAGAAACATGAACCACTAATCATTAATGATGCATTAAATGATGAACGATTTGCCAATAGTCCTTTGGTGCAAAAGGAGCCTTTTATTCGATTTTATGCAGGCGTTCCATTGACTGATCCACAAGGTTATAATGTAGGTACATTTTGTTTGGCTGATACTTCTCCCAAAGAATTGGATGCAAAACAAATTGAGTTATTATTAAATTTAACTCAAATAGCCAAAGATGAGTTAAGCCTCCGTAAGGCGAACTTCTTATTACACAAAATTAAAAATCAACTTGAAGTACGTAATAAGTTAATTCGAAAGGTATTCAGTTTTTATATGTCTGATGAGGTAGTAAATACAATTCTTAAAACCCCTCATCAAAAATTAGGTGGATGCGAAAATAAAATAACAATCATGTTTTGCGATTTAAGGAATTTTACTCCTTTGTCTGAAGCAATTCCCGGTGAAACCCTTGTTACTCTATTAAATAGCTATTTCAGTAAAATGGTTCCGATAATTGAGAAGCATCATGGAATCGTTGATGCATTCATTGGTGATGCCATTATGGCTATTTTTGGGGCACCATACTCTTCTGGAAATGATTCGCTTCGTGCAATCGCTTGTGCTTTGGAAATGCAAAAGGTTTTAAAGAAACTGAATCAATCCAATAGCAAGAAGAATTTGCCGCAGTTAGAGATGGGAATAGGGATTAATACGGGAGTTGCAGTTGTGGGTAATGTGGGTTCCAAAAAACGAATGCAATACAGTGCTATAGGAGCACCCGTTAATTTATCCTCGCGAATTCAAGATCTCACCCTTGGTGGACAGATATTGATTTCTGAATCCACTTATAATGAAGTCGCAAAAGATATTGAGATTAATGGACATCTAAGAGTAAAGGTTAAAGGAATTCAGTCACCAATTACTATTTACGATGTATCAGAATTAAAGTCGAAGTAACAGAATTTTTAAAGGATTGAGTAACTTTAAACGAGATTTTACTGTGGTTTTCAGATAATAAACTGAAAACCACATCAATCAATTGGTTATCATATTAAAATTTGGGACTCTGGCTATTGAGTTCATCTGAGTTACTTAGCTCATCTGATAAGCCATTTGGAGTAATTCCCCATGGTTTTGCTCCAGATCGCTTGATGGTCAATCCACCTTCTTTTAAGACATCACTAACGAGTGTAGTACAATTATATACTTGACTCTCTTTACTTTGTCTGGATCTGCGATGCAGTTCAACGTCAATAGGGTCTTGTGATACAAATGATGAACTGTCCTTAAAAAATCCAACTAGATTAACATTTGGAAATAGTTGGTAGCCCACATCACCATTTTTAACTTTTTCTTGAGTTTGTTGAAGATGTTGACTCATTTTAGGGTTATTTAAATTCGTAAAATGATAAACATGATCTGGTGGTAATGGCTTCGCATCAAGAATTGGTTTTACTTTAAATGGTGTGTCCATATCGATTGCAGCGTTGTTTTCAGATGCGCCCAATGTTTCCATATCTTCAGATAAATTAGTAGCCACATGTGCTGGTAAAGGGATTACTGATGTTAATCCTGTGGATGGAATACCATTAGGATGAATACTCGCATAGTCGCCAGGATCTTCCTCTTTCATTTTTGGTTGAGAACCGCCCACTTGTATTGCAGCATGACCAACTTTATTTGCGGTCATATTCCAAATATATACCCAAGTATCTTTTGGGGGGTCAGTAGGTTTTATAGGGTTTAAGCCAATAGGACTACTTTCTATGTCTTTTTTTGGAGTTGAATTAGAGGGTGAAGTATTCGCGCTATCATCTTTTTTAGATCTGAGAAATGAAAACATATACAATCCTTTTATTTAGAGAAATTACCTAAACTGCGTAGTGATTATAGGCAGGTATTAAATTTTAAATCAAGTGGGCATTTATTGCGCACCATATTTGGTTTTAAATATGGTGCACTCAATTTAATATTATAACTTGAAGTCACCGCAATATTTTTTCATAAAGTCATCTTTATCTACTTGAGTAAATCCCTTTTCTTTCAATACTGGAGTAAAGAAGCTTGGTATTTTAGGATCTTCAATTTTAATCCCTGTTTTATTGAGAATACCGGTTACTGAACTGGTGCAATTGCCTATTTTCATTTTTGGTACTGTTGGGTGATCGTCATCATATACATGGATACCACACATATCTTCGCCAGGATAACTACCAGTTTCCTTCTTATGTTTTTCTACTGCTAAATGAGCGCCCGCAGCCCCTTTAGTTAGGAATCGCATCCCATTTGCTACTGGATTTGCTTTACCGAAAACAGAGTAAACTTGATGCCCACTTCTTACATCTTGGTCAAGTTTTTTACATCCTTGTTTTCCTTCTTTAAATTGTTGTTTCGATATTGGAGTGGTCAAAATATGATCTGCCTCTGCCACATCTTGAACATGGTCTGGGGCAAGTTGTCCTGGTACTGGTATTGAGCCAAAGGTTAATCCATTAATAATACTTCCGAACATGCCGGGGAAGAAACTCGTAGTATGAATTTGTGTTTGACCATTTTTACTCTTAATAAGCATGGCTGTTGCATGGCCTGGACCATTTTTTTCGCCGGTTTCTTTTACACAGACAACAGCATGATATTCTTCGTTGGGAACAGTTTGCTGTGGTGTTTTAGATGGTTTAGCTTGCTGTTCAGTGTCTTTTGAGTACATTTTCATAACCTCATATTTTAGGCTGTATACGAGGCGTCCATACCGAGCATTTAAAATCACTTTGATGTTAGATTATACATACCGAATATTAACAAATTATTAAATGTGTTTAAATTATGCGCAATTAAATTTAAACTATTCACAGCTTTTGTTATGATCAAAGAATGGTTCGAATAGGTAGATAGAGGAATAAAGAATATATTCTAATAAAGAAATCACCAAAGCGAGTAATGAAGCAACGACTGAGGCATTTGCTCGCAATGCAGCAGAGTCTAAAAAAATGAGGAGCCGCTTTGTTGGGTTGCGCAACGCTTAGCACCAACCTGCCCCTTAGCCCTAATCAATGCGTTAAACTACAAGATTAACCGTTTAATGTATTTTGCTCTTCACAAGCATTTTATTTGTTAAAGCAATTGCTAATGCGGAAACAAGTAACGTTAAATGGATAATTACTTGCCACATTACAGAGAAGTTACTGAGTTTATTGGGATCAATAAATGTTCTCAATAGGTGAATTGACGATATACCAATTAATGAAAGAGCAAGCTTTACTTTCATAGCTCCTGCGTCAAGATGATCGAGCCATTCGGGTTGATCGGGATGTGAGTCAAGAGCAAGGGGAGAAACAAAGGTCTCATATCCGCCCATAACAACCATAATAAGTAGATTGGCGATCATCACGACGTCAATTAAATCCAAGACACCAAGCATGATGAGGGTGTCATCAATACTATTGAGATGGATTATCAATTCAAATAATTCATGGATAAAGCGATAAACATATACAGCCAGTATTAAAATAAGGCCTAAATACAAAGGAAGTTGCAACCATCTTCCCATAAAAATAAACTTGGTAATGCCTTTTTTTAAATTGTTCATAAAACTTACACCATATATTGATTAAGAATTTTCTTTCCAGTTCCATCGAATATTACTTCGTTTTTATTTTATCTAATAGTGCCAAATCTAAAACAAATCTATTCAGAAATGCAATAAAATCTGCCTTATTTTTAGTTATGTTGTGAAACGAGTCAGCTTATCATTGTATTCTACGGCTTTATGGCCCGAACGCTATATTAAAGAGCAACTGTCTATGGAACAACCATAAAACGTACAATCCTTTATCGCTAATTTTTTCCTAAATGAAAAATATTCTCCTGTGTTTAATCCAATATGTAATTCAGATATGCAATGCATCTTTCAGAGCAGGATAAACTTGCTCTAAAAAATTAATTTATTAGTTGATTTGGCTTAGAAAGTAAATTATTGGTCCTTTTGCAGTCGGATTAGCACAATGTAATCCGGCTGCAAAGCACAAGTCACAATTTGAACTTCATTAAGCGAACTAAGGTGCTTCGGTAACAGTAATTACTGAAGAAATACCTTGTGCTTTCGTATTTGGATTATACATTGCTTCCGCATAAGCGGGGGGAACAATGTACTTTCCTATATTAACTGCTTTTATTTTATAAACAATTTCTTTAGCCGCAGACTCAACCCCACCAAAGAAATTCACTCTATCTTCGCGTACATCAACAAAATCCATTGTATTATTTTTTACAGAGTCGCTTACTACCTCAAAGCCACCAGGTAGCAGATCTTCAATTGCGATATTAGATAAATAATCATTATCTAATGCTCGAATTTGAATATGTACCTCAATTTCACTTCCCAGAACTGTTGAATTAATCGCATTTCCTTTTGCATCTCTGTATTCTCGGAAAATTTCTAAACCTTGTTTTATAGGGTTTTTTGAAATTTCCCGATTAAAACCAGACTGCATTAATTGGTAGAAAAATGTTTTCTTATCCGGGTTATTAAAACGGATTTTTAGCACATCAGGATCAATATCAGTTTTTTGATAGTTTGCATTAGCCGCAGGGACATCAACCTCTTTATTATTAGCCATTATTTTTGTCATCGACAAGGCTGAGGTGGATGCATTGGATAAATTGGGATAAGCCCCTAAGGCAAGACTTGTAAATCCGGATAAAACAGTATTAATCTCGTCATTATTGACTGCTTGAACTAAGCGATTGAGTAACTCATCACTTACCTGTGGCAAGAGGTTAGGGAAATGCTTCGCTACAAGATACAAATATTGAGCATCTGCAATTGCGCTACTATAAAAATCAGTAACATAAGCCCGATTATTTTGCGGCTTATACAGACCAATTAACTGATTTGCTTCATCATGACTTTGTAGTAGTTGATACGATGCAGCAATATAGGCTGTCGTAATATCCGTCTTCCATGCATTAGTCTTATCTTTTTCCAGATAGAGTTGCAGGTTAGCAAGATAATTGGTTGTTACAATTTCATTGCGGGTTAAAATATAAATGGCGTACGCTTGAATTCTTGCAGCATCCATATCGGATACATTCTGACTTGCCAAGGTTTTAAGATAATTAATTCCATTAAAGAACAAATCATTTGGAACATTAAATCCCTGGGATCTTGCCTCAGTAAGGAAATGCATCGCATAAACAGTGGCGAAATCATTACCTTGATTATCACCAAGTCCTGGCCAATAACTAAAACCGCCATTAGACATCTGACGTTGGCTTAGCATTTGAATTGCAGCGTTTACTTTTTCATTAACTTGTTTTGTTTCTTGAGCAAAACCAGTTTGATTGTTCATTGCCAATAAAGGTAAGGCTTTACTGGTTAATTGTTCGGTACAACCATAAGGATAATTGTCCAGATAACGTTGTAAACCAAATACCAGAATCATAGGGCTAGTAGAAACAGTAGCGCTCGCTTTGCGATATTCTGGGAACAGCGTTTGCATAATGTCCAGAGTTTTTTGAGCATCTTCTGATTTTCCACTGGTAATGTAGGTACTAAGCGTCGTAGCGGGTCTGACACTCAGTGTTGCACCCATTGTACTTGATTTATCACCCATGCCGGCTTTGAAACTTAATTGGGCTGCTCCTAGAAGGGATTTAGCCTTTAATTTAAAATGAACCGTTTGTTCATGACCTTCAGCGATTTCCAGCGTTTGTGCAGGTGTTCCGATGATTTCAAGTTCAGGAGACGCAGTCAAAACTATATCTACAAGCGCATGTTCCCCTGAGCCTTTAACATTATTCGCAACAGATGAAGAGATTTCAAATTCATCTCCAGGAGCGACAAAGGTTGGAACATTGGGGTTAATAATGAAATCACCGCGAATTTCGGCAAAAGTATCTTTGGAGCCAACCGAATCAGATGACACGGCTACTGCCATGACTCGTAATGTGCCATTAAAATAATCAGGAACTTGATATACTAATTGGTGATTGTTTGAATCTGTATCAACAATTCCTGACCAATAAGCTACAGGCAATTCAGTTTTCCGTTTAAAGGGATTAAGGCGACTCGCCATTCCTTCTTCACCGTTATCACCTCCAACGGCAGAAAGTTCACGATCTTGAATAAATTTTGGCATGATTTGATCCACAGTTTGCTGGGTCAAAACCTCAAGAGCATGTTTCTGGAAGAAGAACGATAAAGGATCTGGAGTCGTATAGCGTGCGACTTGCAGAATCCCTTCATCGACCGCAAAGACAATAATTTTCCCAGGTTTATCTGTATGATAATCTATAGTAAACGGCTGGCCAGGACGCGCAACCGCTGCAGTTTGTAGATCTATTTTTATGTTGTGACTCTCGTGATTAACCGCGAAAGGTACAACACTATAGCTGAGTGGGCTTATGAATATTTCTGGTGAATTCCAATCACGTATAAAAGCAACATTGATGTATGCATCTCCTTGAAAATCAGCAGGTATATGGATGGTTTGTACGGAATTAGTTGTATCAGTTTTGAACCATTGTGCCGCGTAAACCTTATCACGTTCTATAGTAATCAAACCTGATCCTGTATAAGGCGCAGTAATTTGTATCTCTATATCTTCATTCGCTTGATATTCCGTTTTATTGAGTTTAATCGATAATTCGGCATTCTTCGCTAAGGGTTGTTGACTTGCACCAACTATACTAAATTTTAACTGATTAAGTACTGTATTATCCTTCCCAAGTATACTTAAGGAAAAATCACCAATTTGTTGCGTTGGCAAGGTGTAATCAGTACCTTGCTCGGAAATGTTAAAGGGAGTAGTGCTGACTATGGTGGATTGAATAACTGACTGATATTGATAAGTTCCATCCGCTTTTTTAACTAGGGTTGTGACCGGATGTAGTGAAACAAGTTGTATTTTTAAATCTTTGATTTCTTGTTTATTTAATTCAGGATTAATCCCAATGTAATTAACACTTCGAGTACTGTTTTGCTTAATGAAGGATAAATCCCCATCTGGCTTATATCCTATAAAATAGGGCAGGGGACTAATTAAGGTTTTGGTTTGGCTTGTTACACTACGGCCACCTTCTGATTCAAAACCTTCAGCAAAAAATGTTAATTGATAAGTCGCTTTTTCAAAACGATCGAGATTCAAATCAAATTCAGCTTCACCTTTATTATTTGTTTTCGCATCATTCAATGATTCTGTGAAGACCTTAGGTGGTTTCTTCGGATCCAACAGAGGATCAACAAAGACGTAATCGGGATATTTATCGAATTGAACTTTTTGTGGTACTAATAAAACTTTAGCACTCACTTTGCGATCCGCAGCAGGAGCGCCATATAAGTTCCAAAGACTTACTTCTCCTTTTAATCCTGTAGGTGAACTCCATCCAGCAGATGGTTTTGGAGATAAGGTCGTAGTGATTTTCATTCTATCGGGCAAAAATTCAGAAATACGAACAGTCGTAGATCCGAGTAGATTTTGTGGATATCCATCTTTGACCAAATACAAATTGACCATATATTGGCCAGTTGGCGAGCTGGTATTTGTTGTAAAATCCAGGTCCATGTAGCCTAGATCATTAAGCGTAATTTTTTCATCTTTGATTGTTGTTCCTCTTGAATCAACCACAGTCGCTTGTAATGGTAAACCCGCCGGCTGGGGTTGGGCAAAGGCTTGTTTGACAATCATGCCGATATGAACTGCATCTCCGGGTCTGTAGATGCCTCTATCGGAGAAAAGATAAGCACTTAAACTGTGCAGCTCTTGATTGTTTGTATAAAGGCCGCCGATGTCAAACTTGGAAAAATTCAGCTGCCTATTCGCATTATTGAAAGGAATAAATGAGACATCATTATTCAATTGAGCTAGATATACCGTAGGTTCCCTATCATCAATAAAGTCTTTTAAAGGTGGGAACGTAACGCGTCCTTGAGCATCACTGACACGTGATAAAATGGGCAAGCCATTTTTTCCTAAAACAGTTACTGTTGCATTGGCAACAGGAGCTCCCTGCGTTATAGAGTTAACGAATACGTCATGACTACCGTCTTGGTTGTCTTTTACTAATAAAGCCAGATCAGTAATCAATATCATACGACTTGCTTTTACATCTAGTGCAGATTTATTGTGAACATCCCAGCCAGTAGCTTGTAACAAAAATAGTCCTTGCGGCCCCATGGTGTTGGTATTCATCGTTAGATATTTGCTGAAATCAAGTGCAGTATATTGTTGCTTCGCTAGATCAGAAATATCAAACTCTTGAATCTCCGAAGAAATTTGACTGATATTTTGTTGATTAAAAGTGGGATTAATAAAATAGGGATTATTAAAATCACCTTGGGTTTGAGTTACCAATTGATTGATATTTTCTGGTAGCACACGTGCGAAATCAAACTTGACAGCAGGTACGCCACGTACCAGGACAGAAAGTTTTTTCTCTCCACTTAAAGCCAGCAGTGAACCTTTATGTAAGAAACTGATCTCTTTAGGTATCGCAGGTACAGGAATAATCGCTGCATACTCATTGCCCAAAGTAAAATCACCAAAGCTCCGCATTCCTTTATCAATTTGAATGTATATGTAGCGAGGTGCTTCTGTTTTAAATTTAAAGCTATGTAAGGTGGAATAGTTTTGTTCTGTAGGGATAGCTTCTTTTGCCATGGGTGTTGCCAAAGCAAGAACAGCTTGTGTTACTTCCCCTGGATTTTGCCATTGGTAATTCTCTTTGGCAGCTTCAGCAGTGGTTGCGGGACGATCTTTAGGTAGCAAATAAATATGGACTGATTTATTAAATTCGCTCTCATTTACTCCTAAAGATGTTTCAACAGTAAGAACTTGTTCCGGTCTATCTTTATCATTGCGGACGATGGAAGCTGAAGCAGAAAGAACTTTAAGGAAGTCTTTAGCACTGGGAATTAACAAATTTTGTGATTGATCTTGCAGTAAATGGCCGGAATTAGTTGATGAGGTAACGTTTTGATTTAGTGTTAAACGCAAAAAGCGTGCTACATCAGTTATCTTTATTGTTTCTGAGTGCAGGTAAGCTACACGTTTATTTTTATCGTAAGTAAAGGTAAACGGAAGATTTTCACCAGTAGAACCCGATTTTGTTTGATACACTAAAGATGTATTTTTTTCTAAAGTTTGAGGATTAACTGGAAAATTGAACTCTATTGTTGCTACAGCATTCCTTACTTCAGCATGTACTGGATCTTGATAGAGTTTAAATTCATTAATTTTGGCAGTAAAGGGGTGGGTAGAAAAATAAAGCTTATGACTTTCCATTTTTGCATTCGGAGCAAAAGCACTGTCAGCAAAAAGGATTGTATATTTTTTTCCTGCAGGCCAATCCTCTGAAGGAGTAAAAACCAATTGACTGTCAGTATTCCATGTCCACGTTCCAGGTATTTTCGGAGTTATTACTATGCCTTCGGCCGTTTTTCCAATCAGATTAATAGGAGCAACAGATTGATTAATAAATCCGTTATTTTTTATACCAAAATCAATAATCAAATTGTTGGGAACTAATTGTTCCTCAGTATTTGGCGTGATATCTGGAACTGTGATCTGGGCGGTGGTATAGATTGGTTTTGGTAAATTTTTATACCAGTATAAGGAATAGCCTGCTGCAATTAAAATAAGAACGATTAACAGGCTACCTCCCCAAAACTTTTTGGGAGATGATTTTGACTTAGTACATAAGTAGCTTACCCATGGTGGGCTTCGCCAATTTAATTTGCCAAAAACAGATGAAAACGCATTGAGTAGCATAGATAGCGGATTTTTATTCATCATTTATCCCAAAAGGTGAAGAGGGCTGAAAATTTTGCATATATTTTATTCTATTTAGTGCATAATAGCGACTATGAACAAAATATTTAAAAAACTAAGCATAATCCTTATTACACTCCTTGTCAGTGCCTATTTAATATTATTTTTTTTACCCAAGCCTACATTATTAGAAGAGACAAGTTTCTCTAAAGCGGTTTATGATGAACATCATCAATTACTAAGGTTAACATTAAGTCAGGATGAAAAATATCGACTTTTTACACCGCTATCACACATATCAAAACAGCTTGTAGAAGCAACCTTGCTGCAAGAGGACCAATATTTTTATTGGCACTATGGTGTCAATCCTTGGGCAACGATAAAAGCCATTTGGCAAACATACGGCGCACAATCACGTAGAATAGGGGCCTCAACAATTAGCATGCAGGTTGCACGGATGCGTTATGGCATGAATTCTAAAAAAATCTCAGGGAAATTGTTACAAATTATTCGCGCAATACAAATTGAAATGCATTACAGCAAGGAAGAGATTCTAGAGGCTTATTTAAATTTGGCGCCATATGGTGGCAATGTTGAAGGAGTGGGGGCTGCGAGTTTGGTTTATTTTGGTACGCCAGTAAATAAAATTACTTTGCCGCAATCCTTAACTTTAAGCATCATTCCTCAAAACCCAGGTAAAAGGACACCAAATAATAAAGAGTTAAAAAAAATTCGCGAACGTTTGTTAGGGCGCTGGTTAAATAAACACCAAGAAGACCTTAATAAAAAAGCGATGTTTGCTTTGCCTTTAGTGATGCAAAACACACATATGCTTCCTTTTAGTGCGCCACATTTTGTAAATAAAATCTTGTCAGATGCATCAAGCAAACAGCAAAGTATTGATACCACTTTAGATTATCGTACTCAAATGATTATCGAACGTATCACTCATCATTATCTCGCCAGAAAAAAGGGATTAGGCG
Source organism: Legionella steigerwaltii (assembly GCF_001468065.1). Taxonomy (GTDB): domain Bacteria; phylum Pseudomonadota; class Gammaproteobacteria; order Legionellales; family Legionellaceae; genus Legionella; species Legionella steigerwaltii. The sequence continues at coordinate 639,333 of NZ_LNYZ01000013.1, read as the reverse complement.
TAAATAATGCAGCTGTTTTGCTTGTAGATACTCGAGATATGGGTATTAAGGGAATGTTAGGATCGGCTGATTTTTTCAATCTTGGCATCAGTGGACAGATTAACGGCACGGAAGCAAAGCGCTCGCCTGGATCCACATTGAAGCCTTTTATCTATGGATTGGCCTTGGATCAAGGTTTAATTCATCCTGATACTGTTTTAAAGGATGTTCCTCACAGTTTTAATGGCTACAACCCTGAAAACTTTGATTATGATTTTATGGGTCCCATTAAAGCTAAGGATGCTTTAGTTTTAAGCCGTAACATTCCGGCAATATATCTTGCTAGCCAACTAACCAGTACAACATTACATCAACTACTGGAAAAAGCACAAATCAGTCAATTACGATCTGAGTCATACTATGGGCTTTCATTGAGTTTAGGTGGTGTTGAATTAACAATGAATGAACTTGTCAGTTTATATGCCATGTTAGCTAATGATGGGGTTTGGTTTCCAATTCATGCATTTAAAAATGACATAAAGCAGAAAGGAACACGCTTGCTTAGTCCAGAAGCAAGCTATCTTGTATTGGACATGTTAAAAAATACCCCACGTTTGGATGATAGTTCTAGAAGCGGGTCGCGTTTACAAGTGGCCTGGAAAACCGGAACTTCTTCAGGTTATCGTGATGCATGGACTGTAGGGGTATTTGGTCCCTATGTACTCGCAGTATGGATAGGAAATTTTGATAATAAGGCTAATCCTGCGTTTATAGGTAAAGACATTGCTGCCCCCTTATTTTTTGAGTTGATTGATGCATTAAAGCATGAGCGAGGCCCTATACATGCTTTAGAAAAACATCCAGAACAAATGAATTTGAAAAAAGTGGAAGTATGTAAAGCCTCTGGTATGTTACCCACACGCTATTGCAAAGACACTGAGTGGAGTTGGTTTATTCCAGGTAAATCGCCTATAAAAACAGATACAATTTATCGTGAAGTGGCTATTAATACGAAAACAGGTTTACGGACTTGTCATATGGATGAATACACTCGTTTTGAGATTTTTGAGTTTTGGCCTTCTGATTTATTGAGTATTTTTAAGAAGGCTGGAATCCAAAGGCATACCCCACCTTTTTTTGAACCTGATTGCACATTATCTGGAAACTCAGGCATTGACCCACACATTACTTCGCCACAAACTGGGATCAGTTACATTATTCGCGCAAACTCTCAGCAAAATAACACTATCCCGCTTACTGCAGTAACAGACGCCGGTATTGCTTATGTGTATTGGTTTATTAATGAAACATTTATTGCGAAGACAAAGGCTGGGGAATCTTACTTGTGGAAAGCAAAGCCAGGGAAGTTTGTTGTTAGGGTAGTAGATGATCATGGACAATCTGATGCTCGTGATATCCATGTCCAACTGGATAGTTAATTAAGATTAAACATGTGCTGGTAAATATAAGGTATATATTTTATAGGATAACTTGAATTTTATTGATCCTGTAGCCTGGGTGAAGGCGAAGCCGTAACCCGGGAGTGTGTCATTATATTTACATTTAAAACCCGGGTTACGGCTTCGCCTTCACCCAGGCTACATAAGGCTCATATCTTTGCCAAGGAAAGCATTATGGATAAAAAAATCATTCGTCGTTGGCTGCCTTTAATTGTATTAATTGGGCTATTAATCCTTTTCTTAGCTTTCGACTTAATCCATATTTAAGCTTCGAGTCATTAAAAGAAAATCGTAGTTTACTCATCTCTTGGACCAACCAACATTATTTTGTTGCATCGCTTCTTTTTATTGTGATCTACATATTTTCCGTTGCAATTTTTTTTCCTGGAGCAGTTTACCTTACAATGTTGGCGGTTTTCTATTTGGTATATTTTGGGGGGCTCTTTGTAGTTATTAGTGCCACAATAGGATCAACGCTTGTTTTTTGCTGTTCGTACTTCTTTAGGTGATTGGCTGGCCCATAGAGCATCCGGATGGATAGGGCGAATACGTCAAGGATTTCAACACAATATATAGCCCTGGGCTTATGGAGCGAGCTGAAGCCTTTTCTTTTTTTATTGCCATGATGGTATGGCCTAGTAGTTTTACAGTGCTTGCGTGTTTATTCACTGTTCTGGTTACATTAACTGCTGTAATTCGTCTCGTACAATTTTATAAGCAAACTGTAGGGAGTGTCAGTAGGTAATCATTTCTGGAGTTAAGAAACAAAGCCTCTTAGCTCCAGATCACCTATGAACCTATAATTATTTGAATATATTTTCCATAGCTTTTTTATCAACTTCTTCAAATCCATGTTGTTTTAATTCCTGTGTAAAAAAAGTGGGTATGATAGGATTACTAAAACTATGTAAACCCGAGCCCTTTAGTACTTTTGTTACGGAACTAGCACAATTATGAATTTCCGGTTTCTCAGCAATTCTCTCCATTTCTGGTGGGATTCCACTGAAAGCGTCTCCCTCGACATGAGATTTGCAATAGGTGTCGCATACTACTTCTGATATTGGGTTGGCAGTGCCGAAAACAGCATATACATTCTTTCCGGTTGTAGTATCTTTATGAAATTCATCTTGAGTTGCTGTGCCTTTTTTATACTCTTCCTTGGTTATTTCTTTTCGTAAAACATGATTTGCTTCTTTAAAATCTACTTCAGGATTTTTTTCGACTTGGCCTAATACTGGTATTGAGCCGAAACTTAACCCCGTTAGTATTGAACCAAATGCTCCAGGGAAAAAGCTTGTATGTGATTTTTTTGGAGTTCCACCTTCTTCTTTTTTTACAAAAGTAACCGATACATGGCCTGGTCCAGCCGGTCCGCCAGAATCTTTTACTAAAACAACAGCTTCATATTTTTTTTCACTTTTACTTTGCATGATGAAATCTCATAATTAGTATCTAATGTTCCTCTACCTTCCATTTTCTAATTCCTTTTTAAATAATTTCGATAATTGAACTACCCCGTGATTAATAGGCCCCCAGCCTATATCTAATCAAGATTGATCTATCGGAATGCATATTGTACAAGGTGATTCTTAGTAAATTATTAAGTGATCGTCTTATTAAATTAAAAAAAAATAGATCAATCATGGGATTCAAAGTGATGTGTATCTCTAAGTCAATTCAATTTAAAATTTGAGTGAGGGTTGTGGTGTTTGTTGATGTAAGTCAACTTGCTTTTATGCATCACCAGATAGCGTGAGCAGATAAAGCAAAATTATATTTTTATTCATCTCGGGTAAATAATCTTTTATCCATGCACTACCAAACTTCACCAAACGGACGAATCTCAACTTCAAATGACCAAGTAGATGGAGCTTGTTGTGTTAGCCAGAATACGGTATCAGCAACATCGTCAGGCTTAACAAAAAAACTATCAGGCTTATCTGGCATATATTCTCTTGTTTTAGGCAAATCAACAACTCCGTCAATAATGACTAGGGCAACATGAATCCCCATGGGACCTAAATACTTAGCCATTGATTCAGCAAGACTTCGTTGTGCTGCTTTAGCTGGAGCAAACGCAGCGGTTTTAATTCCCCCTCTTTTGGAGGCGGTTGCGCCAATGACTATAAGTTGTCCCTTGGCTTTTTGCTTCATACTTGAGAGTACACATTGGCTGACAAGCATCAATCCTAATGCATTAACACGCCAACTGGCTTCGAATTCAGCAGGTTTTATTTGTTCTATATTGCCCCATGAGCCTGAACCCGCATTGTATACAATGACATCAATCGTTCCTAAATCACGTTGAATTTGGTTAAACGTATTTTGAATTGAATCGCTATGACCTACATCACATTCATAAGCAAATGCATTTCCTAGCTTATTGGCGAGCTCTGTAGTAAAAGTTTTTGAACGGGCTACTAAAGCCAAATGATATCCTTCTTTAGAAAAACGAGAAGCAAAAGCAGCACCATTTCCTGGTCCAACACCAACAATAACGCATACTTTTTTTCCCACGCTTATCTCCTATAAAATAGTATCATCTGGTTTTTTATGGGTGTTTGGTAAATATAGCATGAACTATTAAATAATGAATTTTATATTAAGACATAAAAAACATTTACTTGTATGAATAATGCGCACATAATTAATTCTTTTTCTCATGCCTAAAAATGAAACGATTTTTTAAACCCGTTAAACGCCTTATTTCATTTGAAGAGTATATGCAAGATACTTTGATTACAGCAAAGCGAATTGTTGAAGTTTCTCGTGGAAAGCAGCGATATTCCAGTGCTCAATTTGAAATGTCACTTATTGCTTTTGGTGATCTTGAAACGTTACAACAAGAAATGGATGATGATATTGAGGTTCAATTTCCCAAGCAACTAGTATTTGATTGGGAATCAGGCTTTGACTGGCTTGATCTTGCTGTGAAAAATGGAGACGAGGACGCAATTAAATATTTTAAAAATAAGATGCAAGAAAAGGGTTTTGCTGCGTATTATCGAATATATAAAGAGAAATATCGTCCAGATTGTGCGTTGCAAGATCATGAAGAGAAAATAAAGCTCAAGAACTTCAATAGTAATTTTCCGTGATAGATTTTGGGATTGATACTCGCTGGAACCCGCGGACAAGCCGCGGGACGTTGCACACATGAGATAAAAGTATCGTACCTACATTTTTTAGTAAGTTGTACTGTTATCGGTACCATTATTCGTGTTAGTACCATTATCTGTGCCGGTGTTGGTGTCAGTATTAGTACCTGTATTTGTTCCTGTATTGGTACCATTATTGGTGCTCGTACCAGTACTTGTTCCGGAATTCATTCCAGAATTAGTCCCAGTATTGGTTCCTTCAGTACCGCTGCCACTTGCTTGTCCGCTACCTGGAGATGAAACAATGGTGTTTATCGTACTTAACGCATAACTTGAAAAACATGTCGCCGTTAATAATAAAACAGAGAATATTTTTTTCATGATTTTCTCCCGAAAAGTTAAAAATCACTAAAACAAAATCATTACTTCACAACGAACAGCAAAGCAGATATTTAACTGCTATTACATAGGAATAGACAAAAAAACAATTTATGCAAGATTAAATTGATATTTTTTAACTATCTCTTTGAATATTTTTCAGATATTTTTTTCCTACTTATAGTTTCTGATAACTTCCAGTTTTAAAAACCAAGTACGAGTCGCCACGATAAGAGAGTACTGTATCAAAAGGAAAAAGATTTGTAATGACTGAGCTATTGAGATTATTTCCAAGCCATTCGATGGAGTGCACTTCTATTGAATCAAAACCAGAATGGGTATTTTTTAATCTCAATGTAAAAGCGTGCGTCAATGAAGCAGGTAGCTTATGAATTAGTTGAGTTACCTCGCTAATCGTGAGTTTATTGTAACTAAAAACCAATTTTATATGCGCAATAGCGCTTGTATCGTTCGGAATAAAAACAGCGACACTTTCTTGATCAAGCTGCTTTGCCAACATTGAGGCGACAATGAATGTTTTTTTTCGAGATAAATTTTGTAATGGTGAAACAAAAAAAATCTCCGAATTCTCTGCTGTAAAGAGTTTTTTCTCTTGTAAAGTATAGGTCCCAAGAGCATTTCTAAACTCACCTAATTCCATATGTTGTTTTTGCAATGCATGAGTGGCATTTTTTTTGAGTTGTCGCTGCTCTTTGCCTATTAACCGCTGATATGCTTTTTCAAGGTCAAGAATTTGATTATTGTTTGAGTAGAAAAACTGGATGTTATTTGTCTTTGTATGACCTGAGACGCTCAACATAAAAAAACATACAAAGATAAAAATAGTCACTATTTTTTTATTCAACATAATGTTCCCTCATTATTATTGTTTTAATGAGGAAAGATTAGACTATTTTGGATATATGATATTTGGATAAGAATTAATAATGCTTAACTTTGAGTATCATCGATTCTAAGGTTAAGCCAGGCCCAAAAGCACAACTAAAAATACGTTTGGCCTCATCTTGAGCATTTAATTTGTCCCAGATACTTTTTAATACAAATAGTATGGTTACAGAGGACATATTTCCATAATTTCTTAAAACATCATATGAATATTGATTGTCACTAGGAGTAATATCTAATGCTTTTTCGCATGCTTGCAGAATTTTAATACCGCCCGGGTGAATTGCGTAATAATCTATATCATTAAATGAATAATTTAGTTGCTTTAACAATTTTTCAGTAAACATAAAAATACCCGATTGAATTGCTTCAGGTACGTAAGAACTCAGTATGATATCAAATCCGTAGTTGGTAATGGTCCATGCCATATCCCGGCTGGTTTGTGGTACTAAATCACAATAGAATGACTCAAGAGTAAAACATTTTTGATGCGCGTTTTCTCCCTGAATCAAAGCGGCTGCAGCTCCATCCGCAAAAATAGCATTTGAGACGATGCTTTCTATGTTAAATGAATTTTGAAAGTGTATCGTACACAGTTCGACACAAACCAAAAGTACATTGCAGTTAGGTTCTGTTTGACAAAAAGCATTGGCCACTTTTAAACCATTAAAGGCACCGTAACACCCCATAAAATTAATTGCTGTTCGCTTAACGGAAGGAGGGAGATTAAGTTTTTGGACAATTTCTATATCAATACCAGGAGCATACATACCTGTACAACTGACTGTAATTAAATGAGTAATTTTACTTCGGTCAAAATCAATGCTGTTTAAACAATTTTCAATGGAAACTATGGCTAAATTAAGTGCATTGTTTTTATATAAATTCATTCTCTGTAAGGTAGAAGGAAAGCTCTCTTCAGGAGTATTAGGGAAAAATTCAAATTGTCCTGGTTCTTTGCAATAATCAGTTAAAACACTATATCGGGTCTTAATTCCTGATGATTTATAGATTTTTTTTAATATTTTTTTTTGTGTTTCATCAAGATGAAATCCTTTAGAAATAAGCTCAGCAATCTCATCTTGTGTTCGCATAAACTGGGGGGTTGCTATTCCAATTGCAGTAATATTTGATTGCATTTTTTCCCTTTTTTGAAGTTCTCTTTCAATTATTGCAATATTTAAGTATACAATGCAAAATGAAAATTTATCATTATTTACAATGACATGGCCAAATTTAAAGCACGATCAAGGGAAAAGGAAATCATTGATCTAGGTCCAGATTTCTATACGCCCCAAGAATATGAGCAATCTTTAAAAAAGCTATTTAAAATCAATAGGTTGATGGGTATTTTTAAAAATACGGTTAATTTACTTCAACAGTTTTCCCAGAACTCCGTATTAACAGATGTTGGATGTGGTGGAGGCTTATTCTTACTAAACTTAAGTAAATATTACCCTCAAATGCGCATGCTTGGGTTGGACGTTTCTGTAGAGGCTATTCAACTCGCTGAAAAAGAATTGCATGAATGGCAACAAAAAAATGGCAATACTTCCGTTGAATTTATAATACAACCACAACCAGAACTTGAAATAGCAGAAGGTGTGGATATCATTTTAATCAATTTAGTATGCCATCATCTGGATGATAAAGAGTTAATTGAATTTTTAATAAAAGCCAATAACACGGCCCGTAAAGCGGTAGTCATAAATGATTTACATCGCAATTTTATTGCATATTGGTTTTACAAAATAATAAGTCCTATTTTGTTTACTAATCGTCTTATTACTCATGATGGCCTGCTCTCGATTCAAAAAAGCTTTACTCGAAAAGAATTAGAATTTTTATTGGACCAGGCGTGTATTAAAAATTATCAAATCAAATGGCACTTTCCATTTTGGTGGAGTATTCTTATTTTGAAATAGTAATACGGATTAAAACCTATGACATTGGATGTGCTTATCATTGGCGGTGGACCCGCAGGTACAACTACTGCATTACTTCTTGCGGAAGCGGGTTGGACAGTAGGATTGATCGAAAAGAAAGAATTCCCTCGTAGAAAAGTCTGTGGTGAGTTTATATCGGTTACAAGCTTATCTCTGCTGCAAAAACTTGGATTGGAAGAGTTCTATTTAACAAATGGAGGGCCAGAAATAAACAAGGTTGGTTTGTATGCTGACGATGTTATATTGACTGCGAATATGCCACCTTCTAACTCTTCAAAAAATCTATGGGGTAGGGCGTTGGCGCGAGAGTACCTGGATACAGAGCTCATCAATAAAGCCAAATTGGAAGGGGTACGTGTTTGGCAGCCTTGTGAAGCAATAAAACTGCATCGTCGTCAAGAAGATGGAGTATTTCTCTGCTCTGTAAAAGAAAATAATAAAATAACAGAGATAATTGCACCACTCGTTGTTATTGCTAATGGCTCATGGGAAAAAAGAATTGAGCAATCAGAAACTAAAATACATCAATCTACTGATCTTTTGGCATTTAAAGCACATTTTAAAAATGTCGATTTACCTACCAATTTGATGCCTTTACTCGCTTTTCGTGGAGGCTATGGAGGAATTGTTCATAGTAGCATGCAAAAAGTAACGCTTTCATGTTGTATTCGTCGAGATATTTTGCATGACTTACGGTCAAAAAATCCAGGTACACAGGCAGGGGAAACAGTTTATAAATATCTATTGAGCCAATGTCGCGGCGTTAGGGAGGCACTTGGTAGTGCAGAACGCGAAGGAGAGTGGTTGGCAGTAGGACCAATTAGACCGGGAATTCGTTCTTGTTATAAAGACGGCATTTTTTTTGTAGGTAATATTGCAGGGGAAGCCCATCCCATTGTTGCTGAAGGAATCAGTATGGCCATGCAATCAGCGTGGTTACTGGCACACAGTTTAACGCAATTTAACTTGAACACTAAGAACATTCATAATTTGGATGATGTAGGTATTTATTATTCGAAGCAATGGCGTAAATATTTTAGTACACGTATTCATGCTTCTGCATTTTTTGCACAATTAGCTATGATGAACTCTTGGCCTAGATCTTTAGTGTTGCCTGTGCTCAAACAATTTCCTGCTCTTTTGACCTTAGGTGCGAGATTCAGCGGTAAAGTACAGCAGGTTGTACCCATGAATAAAAGCTAAGAGACAGTACAATTATGACTTCATGTTAATTCATTAAATGCAATCATCTCTTGTCCTTATGTGTTGTCTGTTTGTACACTAGGAAATAAAAATGAAATTGATTAATGAAAATGAATCATTTTGATATAAATATTGAAACATTGATATTGGTAGCTATTTGGAATCAACCCAATATTTTTCAGGGATGTTTTAAAGTTACGACTCTTTATTCGCAACATGAGCAGTATTTTCTTTTCCGATGTGAAGTACATAATTCCGAGCAAAAAGACTTTATTGAAAATGAATTTTGCCCTGAAGACTATCATTTCACTCACTTTTACGCTCAAGAACAGCAGATCCACCTGGATAAGGAAAGTGAATCGCAAGAATATGCCTTATATATACTGAGATATGCACTTTATACCACTATAAAAGAAATGCTGATTAATAATCCACAAAAGCAGCAGTTTCTTTCTATGGATGATGTATTTGTGGACTCTTTAATTGAAAAAATAAAACCAATTCTGAACAAAGAACCATTATGGGATGAATCAATGAAGGAAATAGGGTTTGCTGTGGCTATGGACTTTTGTCCTAGAGAAAAGATGGGTGAGACTGCAGTAAAAACACTCTTAAGGCTTAATAGGGAATAACTATTTCCGATATGAAGAAGCGAATAAGGAGCAACTTGAAAAAGTAAAGGAAATTGAGTCCATATGTTCGAAATATGATATATCAATAGCTCATGTGGCCATGCAATTTGTACACATGAATCCTGATGTGGATAAATAGGTTCGTCTATTTTTGCTAAAGAAGAGGAGAAAGCATCGACATCTGCACCAGAAACACTCAAGATGAGTTTTAAGTAATAGGTCACGCGGAAGTCTTGGTGGCCGATTACTCGTGTAGCCTGGGTGTAGGCGAAGCCGTAACCCGGGTTTCGAAGGGTAATTATTTTCCATGCCCCGGGTTCCGCTGCGCTGCACCCATGCTACACGCTGGCTTACCCCACGTTAACTATTACAGTTTTAACTAGTGCATGCAGTAGGGTGAAAACCCATGTTAGTACACTCTAATATGGGTTTTATTTGACCTCAACAAGAATCATCTCATTGTCAATGCGGACAGGATATATCTTCAGATTTTTAGGTTTACTGAGCTTACCAAGCACAGTTCCAACAGCGGGTGGCCAGGGTGACCAACATTCAGGCGTGCCTGTTGTAAGATCAAAGGCACTTTTATGAAAAGGACAAATGATGGTATTTTTATCAGTAATTGTTCCTTTAGTTAAAGGTAATTTAAAATGCGGGCATTGGGAGGCAATAGCATGTACGGTATCATTATGCCAGATCAATAAAATTTTATGGTCATCTATGGTTTCACAGTGACGTCCTTTTTGTTGCAGTTGACTCAGTGCAATTGTTTGTTTCCAAGACATGGTGATTTAATCTCTCCTTTTTAAAGTATTTTTATCTTTTGCCACTTATCTAGAACAGTAAAATAAATAACAAATTAGATCAAATAACTGTCATAGTGTTTTTTTCTTAATAATATCTTAATCAAGAAATTATATAATTTAACATTTATTAGTCTCATCCACATTAACTATGTTTAAAAAAACTGAACCGAAATTATCTGCCCCTAAAATTATCCTATTTATTCCGTTCACAGTAAGTGAAAATAATTTCTCTTTATATATTAGGGCATTAGACTGGAGGAATAATTTAAGCTCTTCGGGAAAGAGTGCCAAAGTTCCAAGCATAGTGATGTATCGTCACCCTGATGAAAATGAACAAGATTTTGAGGATTATGATTTAGCTCAATTTTGCTTCACTCAGGAAAATTTAACTAGTGACAGTGTAATTTACGTCCTTGCTGATGGAACTGGAGATCCTGAGCACGTTATAAATGTTAATCAATACTATTATAAACATTTAACACAAGAACCATATCAACTATCAATTGATGCAGTGGCATGGCGAATGAAACAATGTGGTCTTACACCCGAATTAGCTCAAAATCTAAAGGCAATTAATTTATTCATGTGTGATGAAGATAATAATAATGACCAATTGGCCGCTTACTTTGCACAGGAGTTGGGCGAAAAGTATAAAAATGTAGCGGTTAATTATTATTCTGCGATTGTTAATTTACCTCGTCTTGTATTAAATGCTCAAGGTGATCAAGAAGTAAAAAAACTTGCATCCTTTGCCATTTATTTAAATGATGGCAGCACAAAATTTGTTAAGGCTGGTTATGCCCATGAACATAAACATTCGCTAAAAGTTAGCGATGCATTAGCCCAAGAAAGAAGCTCCAGCTGTTCTGCTGAGACTAGAAAAGCCAAAGCAGAGCGATTACCTTCGTTTAAAGAATTAAGTGCACATACTATACCAATCATCGAAGAAATTGATACAGAGAGGATGCCAAGCGGATTAGAGCAAGAATACCAACCAGGAATTGTCACTTTTCCTGAAGATGACCCGGATATTGTAAATGAAGTAAACATTACTGGACTTAGTATAGAAGATTCTCAAACAGAATATCAACTCACAACGACAAATCAATGTAGAGCTATTGTAGTATGGCAAGAGAGAACTTCTTTCTCCTTTTTTAAATCTGTTGAGGAAGCAGGGAAAAAAGATAAAGTGAACGTACAAAACGCACAAAGTGATTTAACTCCAAATTAGAGGAGGGACTTTGCTTTTGGATATTTCATTTATTCATTAAGTCTGATTATTTTGATAATCAGACTTAATGAAATCGGATGTTTGATCGTCTATTAAGTTTCTAAAGCTCGTGCTTGCAATCCTGTTGTTTCGTTTGCAGTGCGTTTTCCAAAATGTTAATTACTTTATTTTCAGTTGAAAATGATCGAAAAAAACGGCCATACTGTTGTATTTTTGTGTTAACGCTATTTGGAGTTGTCCAACAAAGAATAGCAGTTAATAAACTGATGGCTATGGTGATTCTAGGCTCGCGGCTCATTAGAAAAGCAAAGAAACCACTTAGGATTCCTAGCGCGATACAAACAGAAGCACTGGTTCTATTGACTGGTTTAACCTGTGTATATTCTTTTCTTATTCTTTTTCGTTCAGATGAGGACGAATTCGAAGGCTGGTGCGTTTGAGGCTGGCCAATTAAATAAGTAATATTGATTGGGATTAATGTTGTAGGTATCGTTTTAATTTCCCAATCGAAGTTATTATTGTTTAATTTAGAAATTATCTTAGTTAAGTCGTTCTTGGAATAAGTACGCAAGATTGAAGCTACATCCTTATAGTTGAAAAACCAACAGTTTAACCTAAAAATTCAATCCCTGATCACTCGTTCAATTTTCTTTTAATATTTCTTCTCACCACCTAAAGTAACTTGGTTAAGAAACTGAAGGCTAGATACTTTTAAGATATGATTCGCGCCGTAATTCACCATTTGATTTTGAATCAAACAGATATTACCATGCGCTATTCATATTTGATGTGATACTAAATAAGAATCATAAAGTTACATTATTTAAAATAGGATTTTGTATGTCTCATTTAGCAATTAAATTCGGGTTATTTGGTTCGGCGGCAGGTGGTGCGGTAGGATTAGGTTTAGGAACTTATTATGGGGGTGTTTTAGGCGCAGTAGCGGGTACTGCATGTGGACTTGTTCTTGGCCCTCCTGCTCTATTAATCACTTCGATAGCAGTTGCTTTGGCCTGCTTAACTGTCGCTGCAGCAGTGGCTGTGCCTTGCTTTCTTGGCTACTTGTTAATGAAAGAAGTATTTGGAGCATGTGTGATTGGCGCCGCAGATGCCGCAGATACGACCCTAAATTGTTGTTTTGGGTAAACAATTCAAGTACGTTCATAGTCGCATGCAGCACAAATGCCCCCGTATTACGCTTCGCGAATACGGGCTACATTCACTACATTTCAATATTAATTGTGTATCATGCAAATTATTCACTCTATAACTCATATTTTACCTACTGGTATTATATACAAAGGAGTTTCTTCTTCTGGAAGAGTAAGTATTGCTTTAAAAGCTGGCTCATCAATGGCCCCTACCGTTACTGCTCCAAGCCCTAGAGAGACTGCTTGTAAGCAGACATTTTGTGCAGCATGCCCAACTTCCATATGTACATATTTTTTGCCATTAGGGCCATATTTTTTTGTGGTTCTGGCGTACACAGCCGTCATTACTATATTAGCTGGTGCAAATGTTATCGATCTTTGATGGAGAGCTGCAGCTCTTAATGCAGCTCGCTTATCACCTTCAATCAAAAGTTCCAGCGTATTTTCTGCTGGCAAATAATGATATACACCCGCCGGTAAATCAAGAACATTGCCGCTAACTAGGTAGATCTCTAAGGGGTACAATCCACCTGCAGAAGGTGCTGTACGAAATCCATTTGGCGAAGTAATACCTTGTGCAGCCCAAAGTAATTGCGATACTTGCTGCAAAGTCAAGGCATCATCTTTGTATCGTCTTATCGATCGACGCTGTTTTAGTGTTTTTTCAATTGAGATGGTACTGTTGTACACTGGAGCGGGTAATTTTATTTTGGTCTCAGTCGTCACTCGTACAGAAGGAGTTGGTTTATTTATTTCTCGTATCACCAAAGTTAAAATCATCACTCCTGCAATGATAAAGAACAATATCCAAAGCTTTTTTGTTGAATTATTAGCCCAGCGCATATCTATGTTCCCTTAGATTACTTCAAGCACTATAAATCGCTCTTATATCGTAGACTTAATTCAGTATTTAGCAAAGAATAATTCTGAGTTTTCGGTAACGTGCGTGATTAAAGACAGAGTCGTTGTTAGCATAGCATCAATGATTTTTAGGAGTCGACTGAATGATAAAAGGCACTAGCAAACTAGGTACGGTCGGTTGGCTGTTCCATTGCCCCCCAAGCTCGCAGTTGAACGAGATGAATGTAAAAAACAGACCCGCCAAGGTTGCTTTGGCAGGCATGTTTTAGGGCAGTTACTTAACTCACTTCTTATGACCACCTTTAGTGCATTCGCAAATGGGGGTATCGCCTTCGCAATAACAGCCACAACCGCCGCCCTGGCACGTTATGGATTTTGAGCCGTTTTTACACTGAATATCGCAAGACTTAACATTTTCCTCCGAGCATTGACAGATTGCTTTACCTGTATTTCCTTCTGAGCAATAACATCCACAAGCCCCCGGACATTCAATGGAGTTGGAATCACCTTTGCAATCTACATCACACTTGTCTGCATAGGTGCTTACAGGCACTAATAGGATGAAGGTAAAAGCGCAAAACGACAGTATAAATTGTAAGATACTTTTCATGAGCTAACTCCTTTTAGATACCACATCAACCATTGATGCGCATTCTTTAAAGTATAGCTCAACGGAATAGGTGCTAATCAACGAGCCTTACACCAATTAACTACCAAATCGAAACGCTGCTTGATGTTCTTTGATTTCTTTATTTGATAAGTTCTTTTTATTCGTGAAAAAACGCATAAATTGTTTAAATTCATTATGCATGCGGCCACCAAAAATAGCATCATCATCTGTTCCTATAACTAAATTTTCAGAAACATCAGAGTAAACTGAAGCGACCGGATGTTCTTTTTCCTCCAGATGCCAATTAAGTTTTTTATGACAAGTTGGGCATACCTCTATAGGTAATGCCAGGGCACGGATTCTCTCTTTCTGCTGTTCAGTTAAATAAATACAATGCCCTAATCTTATTTTTCCCAAAAATAATGCTTTTCCACTGTCAGGATGTTCCTTCTGCCATTTTTCTAATGCATCTAAAACCGCATCTGTATCTTGTTTTTCTATTTCGGTATCACTTTCGCCCATATGAATCGCTATACTGACATTATGTTCCAAGGCCATGCGTACTGCTTTACCTAAATCATTACCAGTAAGCGTTCTCTTGCCAAGAGGATTGCCACTAATATCAATACCCACTAAAACTTTGTTAGGGCTGTTTAACACACGTTGTATAAAAGTTTCAGCATCATCAACCGTGTGTTGTGTTCGGTCAAGGCTTAATAAGCCACGAGCAATTTTTTTAGTATCCTTTACAGACACGGCACGTAATCCCGCCTCAAAAGCATCAATATAGTCGTTCCTTGATTTACCTTTCATTTCTTTGGGTGTAGTGCGTATTTCAAGATATTTGGCTTCAGAGTTTTTTGCTACGTCAATTGTACCTTGAGTGATATCATCTAACGTTTGCACCATTTTATGAATTAGTCCGAATAGCCCCCAAATCATATCAATCAACTTTTTGGAGTATCCTTCCATAGGCTGTTCTTGAGTTGCCTCTAAATATCGTGCTCTTAATTCTTTGTATTCATAATAAACTGCCCTGCAATCATTATCTTCAGAGGTCTTTTCGAGAAATTCCAAACTAAAGCTTCCATTCAAATGACAATGTAAATCACTTTTATTTTTTTCAAACATTGAAAATCCATATTTTAAAGACTAAAAAGAAGCCATTATTGTTAATTAATATTTTTTTGTAAATATACATATTTTCAGTACAGATTTGATAGCTACCACTTATTTGCTTTATTATTATGCCATTTCCAAACAATTAACTTTTATGTCTAAAAAAACCATTCAAGAGAAACAACTTATTGAGCTTTTAAACGTTCATTATGGACTGGATATTCATACCACACAACTCGTCTTAGGTGGCGCTGATATGAATGCGTTTGGATATAAAGCAGACTCAGAATCTAATTCTTATTTCGTAAAGATAAAATATGGTTTTCATGATGAAATCAATTTATCAATTATCCGCCTCTTGCATGATTCAGGTATAAAAGAAATTATTTTTCCCATCCATACACTCGAAACAAAATTATTCCAGCAACTGGATCATTTTAAACTAATTGTGTACCCATTTATTCACGCAGCAAATGGTTTCACTCAAAATTTAACAGAAAAACAGTGGAAAGAGCTTGGAAAAGTATTGCGACAAATTCATGAAACATCTGTTCCCGCTTCGATTCAACAACAATTAAGAAAAGAAACCTATTCAGGTAAATGGCGTGAAATAGTCAGGTCCTTTTATAGTAAAATTAAATCTGATTCTTCAGATGATAAAATTACTGCTGACTTCAAATCATTTTTTAATCAAAATATAGCCTCAATTCATCAATTAGTTGATTCTGCAGAAGAGCTATCTAAAAAAATTCAACTTGATTTAGATAAATATGTACTGTGTCATTCTGATATACATGCGGGCAATGTATTGGTCGTTGATGAGGAGTCTATTTACATTATTGACTGGGATGAACCCATGTTAGCGCCTAAAGAACGTGATTTGATGTTTATTGGTGGTGGCGTTGGTAATGTATGGAATAAACCCCATGAAATTCATTATTTTTATGAAGGTTATGGTAAAACAAATGTAGATAAAACAATTTTGTCTTATTACAGACATGAACGAATTGTCGAAGATATAGCAGTGTATGGACAAGACTTACTTACGAGTGCTCAAAGCGATCAGTCCAGACTTGAAAGTTTGAAACATTTTAAATCGATGTTTGAGCCAAACGACGTTATTGAAATAGCTTTTGCTACACCGGGGTTCTAAACGCTAACCAGAAACTTCCGACCGATTTTTAATCATTCCAGAAGCCTCTGAATCGAGTTGCAAACATTTCAGTATAGTGCACTGTATTCTGAATAATTTTATCCCCAAGGAATGCTGAATCACCGTCATTTGCAAGCTTATACCCTATTGAATGTCTAAGCATATGAGGATGTACGAATTTTTGGAGTTATAAAATAATCTTATAATTCATAATGCTAAAGCAAGACCTACTTAATCTGTAATTAGCTTCTCGAAACCCCATTAAATCCGACCTACAATTAATGTATGAGCAATTTATTAGGTATTGTTATGAATGAGAAAAAAGAAGCAAATTTCTGTAACTTTAAAGTACATCCAAATGGCCATAAGATGAGCAAAGAACAACAGTTTTGTTTCAAATACAAAAACGATAACAGTCAAGATATAGTTTTTATGTATCGAAGTTTTGAAAAGGTATTTGAAGAGGATGTTGGAACAGTTGATAAGCCGAATCTGAAAATTGGGAAACCACCACAATCAGTTAATATAGAAAGCTTTATCCAGTTTCATTTTGGAGGTATTCTTGCAAAAAAGTATATTCAGCAGGAATTATCCGGGGAGAAAAAAATCAATGAAATTGTAGGCACTGTGCAGCAAAGTCAAATAAAACAGGAGATAAAAACAATGAAAGAAAAGAGAACGAGTCCAGAGAATGACTGGGATTTTCTTAATAAACCACCTAGCTGCTAGATTCTGAAATTTTTAATCTCCATGAACATACTGAAAATATTAAGCAGCAAACACCCAGTGCTTTAAAATGGTTATAGGCTATGCAAGATAAAATTGAACGTTATTTTATTTGGATCATTTTATTATTTGTAAGTGTTGCACTACTCTTCCCTACTCTTTTTATAGGTTTTAAAGGGCTAATTCCTATTGGGCTTGGTGTTATTATGTTTGGCATCGGTATGAATACACCTGCAGCCTCTTTCAAAGATGTGTTAGTCAAACCCAGGGATATTATTGGGCTTATTATCTTTCGTTTCATGATGATGCCTTTTTGGGCGCTTGCTATCGCTTATGGATTAAACTTAACTCAAGCGGAAACCATAGGATTGTTAGTTTTAGGTGCAGCACCAGGAGGAGTGGCTGCTAATGTGATGGCATACTTGTCTAAATCGAATGTGGCACTTACTGTGTTATTAACGTTTGGCTCTACGCTACTCTCTCCAATTATTACTCCTGCATTGATTTATTGGTTATTACATAAAAGCGTTACGATTCATTTTTGGTCAATGGTAATGCATATTGGTTCTATCATTCTACTGCCTATTTTAGGAGGTTTTATATTCAGTTCCATCAAAGTAATGATAATTGAAAAAATAAAATCGATTTTACCTACATTTTCTATTTTCATGGTTGCTATGATCATTGCGAGTTTGTTTGCCCTCAATCAACAAATGATTTTAACTTTTCCAGGAGCAGTCATAGCTGCAGTCCTCGCGCTTAACCTTTTAGGCTATTTTACAGGATACTCAATTAGTTATGTAATGAAGCAAGATAGTAAGAGTACATTAGCGGCGATCTTTGATTATGGGATGTTTGATGCGATTGTCGCTATGGTCATTTGCACTACGTTTTTTAGCAAAGAAGCCGCCATTCCTGCTGTATTAATCAGTATTATCCAAAATTTAACAGCTCCTTTTATTGTTCGATATCAAAAAAAGAGATTAGGCTTCCAAATTGCGATTGCGAAAGAAGATGTGTAACTGTTAGCAATAGGGTTCTATACAATCGTTAGAAGAATGATTAATTATATTATTTTTCTGGTGTTGAAAGGCTTTCAATAAACTGGTTCGCCTGTTCCATAGTTAATCCACTAACAAGGAACTCACCTCCAATACTGCTTTGAATTGTTGAAGATGATATGACGATACCATTTAAGACAAAATTTCCCCGTTTACCTATATTGTCCCCAGTCATTTGACTCAGTTTACTCGCTGCACTAGCTTTCAGTTTAATATTCACCCCGTAGGTGTCATTAGCACCTTCAGGAGCAACTATTGTTGCAGATTCGACTGTTGAGGCATCAAAAGCTATTTGATTTTGAATCACTTGAAATACTATTGAAGAAGTTTCATAGTTTGTGGCAATATCGGTTGTAGTGGTACCTAGTGCCATGACAGATGAGAACAAAAACATCCCTATAAACACATTCATGATTTTAGACGAGAGATACATATTAAATCTATAAAAAAAATAATGCACAGATTATATACTATGGTTGCTACTAAGAATACTGTTACACTACCCATTTTACCTGATTTGCTCCACTGAGTTTTTGACATCATAATAGGCCGTATCCCTTAGTACATCTCCATGAGCACTAATAAGGTGCTTGAATCTCAATTGTAACAAAGAGTCAAAATCAGCTTTATGAATCCCAGTGGCATTAAGCCAAATAGGTGAAATTCTTGCTTTTGCAATCTCCCCATGAGCTAGAGCCATCTTTGCTGTATCTTCGCTAAAAAATTCGTCAATTTCCACCCAGTTTTTTATACTGTCGCACGCGATAATAATTCCATCCTTATCCTCAATATATATGAACCCTTCAGCAGGAGATGAATTTTTGAACATAAAAAAGTGACCATTTTTTATTGGTAACTCATCTTTGTCCTTCAAAAATCGTAAGGTATGGGATTTTTTTTCAGGGTGAACACTCCACAAATTGGCTTCATATCTATCTAAATAAAATTGATCATCCCTTCCATGAAATGCCCCAATGCTAAAAACATGCTTGACAGCACCTAATTTATCAAGAGCTTGTAATCCATTATCATTCAGACGTACGGTATTAATTAAGGTTAAATCACCATTCGATGCAATGACTGTCATATTCCTACTGTGTTGAATCTTCTTGTCTTCAAAATAGGTTATGTTTGAACCCCGTACAACATAGATACCTTCAAATACTTTAATTAGTTCGCCATGAGGCCATACAGGAGAGTATTTCGACATAATTGCTATTCCTATTTTTTCTATATAGTCTTATCACCTTTGGATGATACACGAGCATCACCAGCTATAATATATAGAATAGGTACAGAAATTATGTAGGGAAAGAAAATGATCTTCAAATTAGGCAAGGAAGCCATAGTATTACTTATTGAAGGATCTAAAAAAGCGATCCCCTTTAATATTATTTTGGCCTCCCTGCTTGCTCTTATTATATATCCTCATGTCCCCTTCTATTTAGTAAGTATATGGTATTGCGGAATTCTATTGATTAGTTTAATTAGATGGCTTTTTTGCAGGCATATTATTAAAAACAAATTATATGAAGTAAAAAAACAATATATATTAATTACATTTTTTTTACTTACTTTAGTTATAGGGATTGCATGGGGCTCTTGTTACTTAATTTCCTTACCTTATGTAACAGAACTCTATGAATTCATCATTATATTGGTATTGGGCGGAATGAGCGCAGGTTCAATTGCTTCGCTCTCTGCTTATTTACCAGCCTATTATGCATATATATTCCCTATGTTTTTGCCCGTTATAATTTATAATTATTCAGTTCTTGATATAGATAGAACCATTTTAGCAACCATGTTTTCGCTGTTTATTGTAATGCTTATTGTTTCTGCAAGAATAAATAAAAACTTATTGGATAGGACTTTTCAATTATCTCAAGATAGAGAATCATTGATTTTTGAATTACAACTTATATCAATAACCGATCCGTTAACTGGTTTATATAACAGAAGACATTTTGAGGTGCTATTTCCACAGGAGCTTGAGCGAGCTAAACGTAATAGATACCCTTTAAATCTTATATTTATGGACGTTGATAATTTCAAATTAATTAATGATAACTTTGGTCATCTTTACGGTGATAAATTTTTAATTGGTATTGGGGAATTACTCAACGGTGTTTGTCAAAGAGCAAATGATACGATTTTTCGACTGGGTGGAGATGAATTTGCTGCAATTCTTGCCAATCAACCTCTTGGAGAAGCACTCTCTATTTGTCGAACTATTAGCAATCAATTTAGGGAAAATCTACTTCATGGTGATTTCAATATGAATGAACAGACAATTTTAGAGCAAGTTACATTAAGTATGGGGCTTGTGAATATTCATTTTGAATCTTCATCCAATATTGAAACCGTAATAAGTCTTGCTGATAAAGCACTGTATCAAGCTAAAAAAGGTGGCAAAAATCAAATAATAATTGAACAATTACATTAATTAAGATGGTTCGCTATAGATACTAAAAATAGATCAAATACAATCTTGTCTAATCCCTCAAGAAATATGTTTTTCAAACTCTCATTATCTATAAATAAAGCTCAATTTGGCAAAATAAAAAGCCCAACCTTTTTTTCAAGAAATATAGAACTGAGTACTTGAAAAACAAATAGTTTTATATAAGATGCTTTATTATATGCTGTAACTGTATGATTTTTGTCACTTTTTTCAATATAAAAGAAATAAGGCTTTTATGATTCAAGTAAATGTTTGGCTCTCAACGACGCAAATTTTAGGCAAACGGATTAAAAATCGTTTTTTTGGACCAATATTCGCTTCATCCGACGAAGGTGAAAATATTGGTCATGCTAGTTTTTTAATGGAACTTAATGAACGCTCGCGCGGCTATGCAAAATTGGATGACAAATCAAGCCCTTTTCTCATAAAAAAAAGTATTGCTCATGTACCTGAACTGGTTGAAGGCAAATATTACAAGCGTAAAACCTTAAAAAGCGTTCAAGTTACCCACAGCTTTTGGCCTAAACACCCCCCTTCTGGAAGAGAGGTAGCGCACGATTTTTTCCATTTTTTACATCTTGCTCCGAAAAGTAAAGGAGTTAAACCAGAAATATCTGATCATGATTCTGATATGCTGAGAGAAATAATTGGTAATGGCTCATCCATACCTATTAAACATCCGACCTATCAAGAAAATCTAGAAAAAATACATAAGGATAAAAGTAAATATGTCGATAAGGTGGTTAAAGTTTGGAACTTAGATAACGATTTAGATAATAAAAAAAATATTGAGAGAAATCTCAAAGCATTAATGTCAAAACAACAGGCTTTAATTGTTTTTCGAGATCGACTGATTGAAATTTCTCAAATAGAATTGGATGCATTACAAGAAAAAAAGGGTAGATTAACTGACCGGTTGATCGAAAATACTCACAAAACTATCTTTCTTAGTAAAAAATTAAATTATTTAGGAAAAATTTTTGAGCCCGACCCAAAAACACGCGATGAAATGAAACAAGTAATGCAACTGCTCGCTGATTTGCAAAAAGAGGAGCTAGGAATGCGTCAAGAGCTAACTGTTCTTGAAGAAAAAATAATACAAACACAACTTAAATATCAAGAACAAATACTAAAAGACCAAGAAGAAATGGAACGAGTTAATAAAGAAATAAGCCTGTTGCAATCCCAGCTTAGTGCACTCAATGAAAGATTACACAATGTAGATGAAACGCAGATTGAGGCATTAAAATCGGAGCTTAATGAGCGATCAGACTTTCTTTCGCGTCAAGAAACTTTCTTAAAAAATACAAACCTAACTGATGGACGACATCCTGACCACTCGGTTAGCCTACCTACTAGTGACAGTGGTTTACCCTATTATGTTGATGAATTAGCAGTGATTAGAGCCATGGAAAAAGAAGGCAATGAAAATTATGCCCTAATCAAAAATAACTGCGCGAAAAGTGTCAAACGCTGTCTAATGGCTGGTATTGACCATTTAAAAAAAGTACTACCTAAAAGTTTTTTTAAGTATCATCCCATTGAAACGACTAATGGAATTTATAAGTGGGCCAGATCACTGGAGCATGAGCTACTAAAATTAAATACGAAACTCAGTGCAGATAAAACGTCCTCGTGTCCAGAGGACCATATGGAAAATGATCCATATTCTTCATCTAACCAAGCTTTAGTAAAATGAAGTCTTTGTTTTGTGACAATAATTTATTTTTAAAGCGCTTATTCAGTAGAGTTAGGAGCTTTTTATTCTTTTCTTAAGGTTCAATTAAGCTATATTGTGTATAATAAAACCAATGATGATTTATAGGACTTTCTAAAATGACAGTTCCAAAAACAAGCGGATTTTTAAATAATTGTGGTGTTAATGGTGGACTTCACATCATTAATGGCATTTTTAAAAAATTAGCACGTAATCC
This sequence comes from Legionella steigerwaltii, assembly GCF_001468065.1. GTDB lineage: Bacteria > Pseudomonadota > Gammaproteobacteria > Legionellales > Legionellaceae > Legionella > Legionella steigerwaltii. Next base: position 616,615 of record NZ_LNYZ01000013.1, on the reverse strand, counting down.
TGATACAGATGAAATACCTATCCAGGTTAAGACTCAATATCAAGAGTTATTAAACTTATTTGCACTGCGTTATAAGATAAGTGCTTCCTATTCTTCATTGGTAAAATATTTAGACTCTTTAAAAAATAATACTGCGCAACAAATTATAATGGGGCCAGTATTGCGTGATTATATGAAAAAAAATGGCGCAGCCGAAGATTTGACCTCAATTCAAGACGATGGCCGCTACAAAATGCTCACGGTGAAACAAGTCAGTGATTATGCCTATGGACCCCTTGGTATAAGTATTGAAGCAACGGAACCCGATAAAGCACCGGAGACTTTAGTTTCTGATCACGAAATTGCGAAAATTCACTACCACCTTGAAAATCATCATTTTCAATCACACACACCTGACGTAGGTATGGAACAAATTATCATAGATCATGAGCAATTGCATCAAACTAACCCTGATCTTTATACTGCAGCGAACTTAATGGGTGCAGACAAAGAAACCTCTGAAACAGGCTTAGATGGTATATGCGAGGTAGTAAAAAACGGATTTAACACACTCAATAACCTAGTCTCTGAACACGCGTTAAATTACGCAGAAACAATGGCAGGTTTTAAAAAACTTTACGAAGATTATAGAAGCAATCTGGGATTCTTTGCCAGCAATGTTGAACAAGTAGAACAAACAAAAGAATACGCTTTTGAAGAAGAAGTGGAATTTGCAACGCCAGAAGCTCAAGAAGCTTATGATGAAAAACTAGCCATACAACTACAAAAGAAAGAGTTTGATAAGGTTCAAGATCCTAAGGTTTTTGATGTAGAGCAAATTCAATCCGATGAAGAGCTCGCTCGATTATTGCAAGAAGAAGAGAATTCTAAGTTTTCTATGTAACCCGATCTTTTCGAACTCTCTATTAAAGCAGATCTTTTGTCCAAGTTTAAGCCATCAGTTAGCACCAGCTTTATATGGTGTTTCCATGCTTAAATCAAACTCTTTCTTAATATGTAACTTGTATACCCCATAAAATTATTCGGTAAAGTGGCGATAACTTGATAACCAAGTTTTTCATAGAACCCTTTCGCTTGGAATTCTGCCGTATCAAGCTGAATCATAGTGCAGTTATTTTCTTTTGCGAAAACATCTAATTGTTCAAATAGTTCACGGCCTAATCCTTTGCGTCGATATTGCTCATGGATCCAGACGGTAAATACTCTACATAACGTACCAAATATATCCCCTTTTATGCCGCCAAGAACCTCTAATGAATCATTTTGTGCATGGATAATAAACGGCTTTGCTTCATAATTACCAATAATTGATTCATTAAATTTTTTTAAATTCTCATAAATAATTTTTGAAATGACATCATTTTCTTTAAAATCAATACTGATTTTAACTGGATTACTCATTAATCTCTCCTGCTTGATAAATTTGCATTAAATCTTAGTAAATCGGTTAGCACTAAACGGTAATGGATCAACGATTAAATCCCCTTTCGTCATCATTTCAGCAAGCAAACGACCCGTAATTGGTCCCAGTGTCAAACCATGATGTGCATGACCAAATGCGAACCAAAGCCCATTATGACGGGGAGCGGGACCAATAATAGGAAGCATATCAGGAGTACATGGCCTACACCCCATCCAAGGAGACTCATCAAGTCGTGTAGTAATTGGAAAAAGCGTACGAGCAATAGGTTCTACCAAATCAAGCTGCACCGGTGTTTTTTTCGAGTCGCGCGTTGCAAATTCAGCTCCGGTAGTCAGACGAATTCCACGTGACATAGGAGCTATTAAATAACCGTTCTCAATATCAAATACAGGATGAGCAAGATGTGCATTTTGGCTTACCGCATAATGCATATGATATCCTCGTTTCACTGCGAGTGGAAAGTGATATCCAAGACGAGCACATAAAATGTCTGACCATGGTCCTAAGGCAATCACTGCAGAATCAGCCTTGATTTTGCCCTGCTCTGTTTGAACAGTCCATTGATTGGATAAAGTGAATGCATCACCGAAAATGAACTGACCACCAAGATGTTCAAAATATTTTGCGTATGCTGCTACCAACGCACCTGGGTCGCTTACTGCTTCAGAGCCTATATATCGAAGAGCGCTTAACAACGATTGATCGAGATCAGGTTCAATTTGATGTAATGAGGATGAATCAAGAAACTCAAATTGGATGCCGTATTCAGTTTTGCACCGCTCAGCAAATTTTACTTCTACATCTTGTTTTTTTGCAGTTCTAAATACTTTAATCCAGCCCCCTGAGCGCAATAAATGTCGAGCTTCTGCAGCATCAGCAAGAAAGTGATGTTCACTCACGCTATGTTGAATTAGAGTTTCATAGGAACGAGCGATCTTTGCATGGCGAAAAGAATGAGAGTTACTCCAGTATTTCCATAAGAAAGGTGCAAGTTTGAATATCGATTTTGGATGATATCTGACATCAGGCGATGAGTTCAAAGAATACTTAATTAAAGAAACAATATCTCTTGGAAAGGCATAAGGATATACGCCCTCACGTTGAATTAACCCAGCGTTCCCAAATGATGTCTCACTTCCTGGCAACTTTAAATCGATCAATGCTACGGAACGTCCACGCATTTGCAAATGTGTTGCAATCGATACGCCAACAATTCCACTGCCAAGTACAATGACATCAAACTTCATAAAACATACGCTCCATTCTTATGAAAAATATTATTATTCTGCTCGTTATATGAGCTTATAACTTATTCATTGTGAAAATAAAATAAGAGATAATTATTTTTTAATAAAGATAAGTTGAGAACATCGGTTCATAGTTATACATTATGAAAGAACGATCCCTAGATAAGTTACGTATAAAATTCCGTTTAAAAACAATGCGCTAATTTTAATTCCATGAATTGAAATTCTAAATCTTAGCCATGCCGTAGCAAGGTATGTGACAAGGATGCCAGTAAGCACTATTCTGGACGGTTGCCAGGGTGTTAAAAGTATGCCTAATGCAGGCAGTAATGTACCCTGAAAGACCATCGCCCCGGTTATATTACCAAAACCAAGAGTATCTTGACCTTTTCTTACCCAAATTACACTGTTTACCTTTTCTGGTAATTCAGTGGCTAAAGGAATAATAAGCAATGATAAAAGCAGAACAGGTATCCCAATAGAGTCGGCCACCCCATGGACCCCTTCAATGAATCCTTTTGCGCTAAATACTAATAAAATTAGGCCAAAAATCAATTGGATTAGGATTGTTTTAAGATTGGTTTTTAAACCGAATTTGGTTAGAAGCAAAGGTTCATTAGTGATGACGGCATGTCCTTTTTCCACCAAGGCTTTAGATGCGCTGAAGGTAAATAATAAATAGATAAAATAAAGAGAAATGAGGATGATACTGAATAAAATACGTATATAGTTTGGCTTTAGTGGCAGGAACATTGCTAATGCACCAAATGTAAATGCAATTAAGAAAAAATTCAAATCTCGTTTAAATCCAGTAAATTCTGGTGCTATGTATCCATTAACGCCCCGCTTTTTAATCACTGAAAAAGCCATAATAAACGTTGATAAGGTTGATAACATTAATGGAGCACCCAAAATTGCCCCAACGCTAATTTCTTCATTAATTTGCCGATCAGAGGTTCCTGCAAGAATTGCTAAAAGCGGTACGGTTGTTTCTGGCAGTGCGGTGGAAATTGCTGCGAATATTGAACCTGTAACCCCCGTTGAAATGTTTATTCGCTCACCAAAATATTCCAACGCATTAGAAAATAATTGTGCTGATATTAAGATAAGAAACAGCATAATCAATAGTTCAAGCCACATGTACATAGATATCCCTCATAATTACAGCCAAATTATCATCCATATATGGCAAAAAAAACATGTGATTCTCCATTAGTGGTGGAGATGTGAAAAAATCTTAGTGTTCTTTATAATCCAGAGTAACTAAAATGCAGGGGCCGCCCGCTATGATATTTATTTTATGCTGTTTGCAGTTTTGAATGGCTTTCTCACTCTCTGCACCTGGCTGCATCCAAATATTTTTAATGCCTTTTTGAATTGCTTCCTCAACAATTTTCTCAGTAACAGTCGGTGGGGTTATTATAGAAATGCTTTCTACTTCGTCGGGTAAATCACGTACCGAAGAGATAACCGATAATCCTTCAATTTGAGTTTCTTGAGGATTTACAGGATACACTTTTTTGTCATTTTGTTGATAACAACGTAAAACCTTATTTCCAAATTTAGCGCGATTGGATGAAGCACCAATCACAGCGAATGCTTTTGATTGAAAAAAAGAATCAATTGGATGATTTATCATAATGTTTTAATTAAAAAATTAGGTATCTCTTTAGTTTAGCAGTGAATATGGATTCAATGTAAAATATTTTCAACCCATTTTTTTAACTTATTATAGTGTGAGCCTTCCCAATAAACTTTTTTGCAAGACTCGCACAGCATGAAGGTTTCATAATATTTTTGTGCCAATTTTGGAATATCTGCGCTAACTTTGTCTTTTTCAATGTTTTTTAACTGCCCATTACAAGAGAGACACCGCGTAAATGGATGGCACTGCTTCTTTAACTGGAACTGATGCAGCACTTCCTCTACTTGTTGTTCAGGGTCGGTATGGTGCATCCAGTGACCGTGTGTGATGGTTTTGTTTTTTAAAATTCCGATATCACGTGTTAGCACAATTCGATGTTCATTTTTACTGCATTTAATAATGGCCTCATCTGTCAAATTGTTTTCATAAATCACATCAAATCCGAGTAAACGCAAATACTTAGCGAGTTTCCCAAGATGGACGTCCAGAATAAATCGCATTTTTCTCAGTGGCTTCGGACGAAGTCGAATTAACTCACTTACATCAAAAGTCTCAAAAACAGGATATACGGAAATATAATCTTTATCTTGAACAAGATAGCTGAAATCAACTGATTTTCCATTGACTAAAATCACTTCGATTTCAGTATGCGGAACCCCAAGAGATTCAATAAGATCTTTAATTGAGGTTTTTTGAGCTACGGTATGAATAAACTGTGTTTTACGCTTTTCTGGCGAAAGAAAATCATTTAACTCTTCATAAAATCGTAACTGAATGGAAATCATATGTCGATCAAATTGCTCACCTTGATTTAATTTATGGCATAAAAATTTGAAAAATAAAGTGATTAAGAGCCTTGGTCTTGAATGCTTGAGGTTTTGTAGCCTGGGTGCAGCGCAGCGGAACCCGGGGAGTACAGATTTAACATCCTATTTAACGATTCCGGGTTCCGTTAACTGTTTTATTTCATCAACTGATAATTTTAGTTTTCAGCCTCTAGGGATATCAAAGTTGGAACGCCGAGAGTTTTCTGGTGTTTGATACCTGAAAGTAAGCTACCAGCGAGCTGGCCCTCAATTAAATAATTCATGAATAGGTTTAAACACCAGATTAATTGCGTCGGACGCCAAATATTGCAAGTCCTTGAGTCCGAAACCAGGATTTATCTTCTCCTACAATATAATTTTTTAATGCAGGGATCTCTTGAATATCTGCATAACCTGTTGTTACAAAATAACTTTTTCCCATCATATAATATTGTTTTAGGTCTCTGGAAGGACTTACTAAAATGCGGCCTTCAGGAACAATTTGAGTTAATTGTTCTATAAAGCACACGATATCTTTTTCTTTTTCAATCCCGTTCTCAACACCAAGCAAATATGGGACAAATGCAGTATCAAAAGTTTGTTTTTTATCACTCATCAGTAGTTTATCTATTGTTCCCACATAGAATTCAATATTTTTATCCAGTTCAAAATTACTTTGTTTTTTTGACTGAATTGCATGTTGAACCAATACCACCATATAGTGAATATAAGTCCTCCTTAATGAATTGGGGAACATTAACCAAGCTAGAAAATTAGTAAATTTTCCACTCGATAAAGTAACTAAAGGTGGATACCAACAAGTGAGTGCATCAAATAATTCGCCAATTGAAGGAAGTGGATTTCCTTGACTGTCGTATTCACGATAAAGGTAATATTTTTTAAATGCTTTCATCCAAGCAATTGTCACTGGATCTTTATCATAGGCGGTAATGGTTTTAGCACCGGCTTGGGCAAATAAAAAGCTGCTATTCCCATACCCAGGAATGACCAACACATTTTTTCCCTCGATATCCGCTCGGACATCATATCGGCCTTTTTGATTTCCAGCTAATGCAGATGATAAATAGCGTTCGGCTCCCATTGGATAAATTTGAACCTCTTTATTGTCAGAGAGTCTTGTTATGCGTCTGTCTAAGATCCATTTTTTTTCTTGTTTGCTTAAAATGGTTTCATAAGCTGACATAAGATTCCTAAGTTAATTTCTGCGATTGTTTTCATCTCAATGACTTTATCATTTTTTTAATAAATATTGGCGATCCTAGTGAGTTGGTACTTAATTTTGCCGCAAGCTTTTGCCCTAATGTGCGCGAAGGCAACTCAATAAATATATGGAGAAACCAAGACAATAACAGAGAGGTAATAAAAACGAGCAACAGAGACAGCCAAGTTTTAAAATTCATATCCAACATCATACGTAGAGCAACATAACCTGCGATACTATGAATAACATACAACGGATAACTAATACGAGCCAAAAAATTAAATACACGATTTGCTTTAAAAAAATGAGGGAAAATATAGGCAAATAAAAAAGTTAATAAAGCAAATGCATAGCTCCAAGCCAGGATTAAATTTCCTGCATAAGGTCCTGACCACCAAGCAATACAAAACATGGTCAATAAGATACCGATAAAAAAATAACCCAAATCGGGCGTAATTTTATGACAATATAAATAATGAAACACAACACCAATAAACATAAAAATTATATATTGTGCTGACATCATGTAAATTTCTGACCAAATGAATGCTGCCAAATTACTTGTTGCCCACTCTGGAGTCCTATGCGCTAGAAAACAGGTTAAAAGAAAAAGTAATGCGGGTATAAAAAAAACCTTTAGAGAGTAACTGCGAAACCAGGCAATCGATATGGCTACTATGAGATAGAACTTCATTTCTACTTCAAGAGTCCAGATAATCACGTCAATATTTCTTGACTCAAGAATGTCTCGAATACCCGGAATGTAGTGAATTAACAGCTCTTGAAAAGTATAGGGCCATGTTGTAATAAAATATCTCCCTCCTAAAAAAAGAGCCAATAAGGTCATACTAAATCCAACAATATAAGTAGGAACAATACGAAAAAAACGAGTGACACAAAAACCTATTCCATTGGTCTTCTGAAGTGAAAAGGGAATAACAAAACCGCTGATTATGAAAAATAAACCTACCCCATAAGAGCCCCAGTCAAAAAGCGAGAATAGGTTAAGCCATGTAACATAAATTGGCGTTGCATGAGCTTCAGGGGTTAATAGAGGTGCGTTAATCAGATGAGCAATAGAGTCCCTCTTATACCAAAAAGCGCTTAAATAATGAGAGATGACGACAAATAGTGCGGCAAGGCCCCGTAGGGTATTTGCAAATTCAATCTTAGAATCATCTCTCATGAGTGGCACCCAAGCGGAGTTCTTTTTAGTTATCAATAACTAGAATTAGATTTTTATGATGAAGTAATCCTAATTCCTTTCTGTTCTGGAATAAAGTTTTTTATCCATAAATGAGGGTTTAATGTCTTGTTAATAATTTCTGCTAAAATTATATACAAATTAACCATAAAGTGAGAAAAAAAATGACCTACAAGACAACCGTTGAAATACAGCGCGATGGCTCCCTTGTAATGACAGATGGAACCTTAGATAAAATCGGCGATATGACTTTTGCTTATCAAGCACTTTTAACAATTATTCGTGCCCAAGATAATAAAGGAATCTCGTTCCAAAAAGACAAGGACTTTAAAGCTGAGCCTAGAGGACCAGGTTTCCATTCAGACCAACTTAGGGTGACAATTAGCCCGGAGTTTGCAAAAGACGCAATTGCTATACTCAAAGACCAATATAAAGGCTTAACAATAAAAAATGAACAATTGCTTGATCTTGGGAAGGAACACAACTTGAAATCCAATTAAATATCATTGAACTTTGTAAAATAAGAGTTCCTGTTATTTAATTGTCTTTGTCAATTGAAAAACAAGAAGCATCTTAAATGATGCTCTTGTTTATTTTTTATAAAATATCACTACTAAAAAAGTCTATTGGTTCTATCTCTGCTTAAAATTTATTTAATAATAATAGTTTACAAGTTATCAGAATAAATTCATTATCTTGTTTCGAGAACTTAGCATTAATTAGGACTAATGCTAAATTGATCGTTCCGCTATATTTTCGCAATAGATGAAATAAAATTGAACGACCGGGCTCAATTTAACCATTTTATTTAAGGACAAATGTATGGCTAAAATTTTATGTGTTCTCTATGAGGATCCAATTAATGGGTACCCTAAATATTATGCTCGAGATACACTTCCAAAAATAGAACACTATCCTGATGGACAAAGTGTCCCTACCCCTAAGCATTATGATTTTAAACCGGGTACTTTACTGGGATCCGTTTCGGGTGCTTTGGGTTTGCGCTCATTTCTTGAAGCCCAAGGCCATCAATTTGTGGTTACTTCAGATAAGGAAGGCCCAAATTCAGTTTTTGAAAAAGAATTACCCGACGCCGATGTTGTTATTTCTCAACCTTTTTGGCCTGCTTATTTAACTGCTGAGCGAATAGCTAAAGCAAAAAAACTAAAATTAGTCATCACTGCAGGTATAGGTTCTGATCATGTAGACTTACAAGCTGCAAAAGAAAATAACATTACTGTAGCTGAAGTAACTTATTCAAACAGTATCAGTGTTGCGGAACATGTCGTGATGATGATTCTTTCTTTAGTACGTAATTATTTACCCTCTCATCAATGGGTTGTGGAAAAAGGTTGGAATATTGCTGATTGCGTCGTGCGATCCTATGATCTGGAAGGAATGACTGTAGGTTCTGTTGCATGTGGGCGTATTGGTTTGGCGGTTATGAAACGTTTGAAACCATTTGATGTCAAGTTGCATTATACAGATCGTCATCGTTTACCCGAACACATTGAAAAGGAATTAGGACTGGTTTTTCATCATCATGTTGAGTCTCTAGTTCAAGCATGCGATGTAGTCACCATTAATTGCCCTCTGACGCCTGAGACAGAGAATTTGTTTGATGAGCGATTGATTAATAAAATGAAGCGCGGATCATACCTGATTAATACCGCTCGAGGGAAAATATGCGATCGTGAAGCCATTGTACAGGCTTGTGAAAACGGTCAACTTGCGGGTTACGCAGGTGATGTATGGTTCCCACAACCAGCACCTAAAGATCACCCGTGGCGAACAATGCCTTATCAAGGAATGACCCCTCATATTTCTGGAACTTCACTGTCTGCACAAGCTCGTTATGCTGCAGGGACACGTGAGATTTTGGAGTGTTGGTTAGAGGGCCGTCCTATCCGTGATGTTTATCTAATTGTAGATAAAGGAAGACTGGCAGGCACGGGTGCTCATTCTTACACTATGGGTAATGTGACTGCAGGTGCTGAAGAAGCATAGATGATTTGAAATTAGGGGCTGTTGATAATCTGTACCGCGCTTCATGCGCGGTATCTAGTTACCTTACTTAAATTTATATATTAGTTACCAGGAGACCAACTCCGATCATTCTCTTGCCGTTCTTCTAGTCGAAGCTCACTATTATATCCAAGCACGTGTCGGATAAAAGTAATAAGTTTCATAAGAATATTTTGTTGATTCGCTTCTAGAAGCTCGAATGCTTTAGTTACGTTTGGCATATCTGATAATTTTGTAAGATCAAAAGAAGTGATTGCTACTAAATCTCGAGATATATTTATTTTAATACAGGCCTCAATTGCATTCTCTTTAGGCCCTGCTGAATCATCTGTAGTCAGCGTTTCCCAGATGCCTTTAAATATAAGATTAACACTATTGTTATTATCAACTTCTAATTCTATTTTATACTCGGGTAAATCTGGACGCATCCATATAGGATATTCATCCTCTAAATATAATAATGAGTCAACAATTTTGTTCATTGCAAATTGAACACCGTCTCGGTTCTGCAATATCATATTTAAAATTTTATTTTGAAATGCTAAATCTTGAATGCCTCTATTATTTAAACAACGACGAAAACTCTCTAAAGTTATTTTAGCATTTTCGATTCTCAATTCTGGAAATACTGCATAGCTCCTATCACGACCAATTTCTTTCTCATCTTTAGCATCAAAGATAGAAATTGAATCTTTTTTCTTAGATTCACAAATAATTGAATTTATCTTTTTAATTTTTGTAAAGAAACCCAAACCATTTGTAGCGTATTCTAGATTTACTTTAGCCATATTTTTTCTCAATTAAAACAGTAATATAGCGTATCTCCTATTTTGCATTTTACTAAAAAGGAGTAGGAATAGAACAATTTTTTTATACTTATTGCGCGATTATAACCTTATTTTATTAATTATGATACAAACACCGCCCCTACTCGCCTCTGTTGTGGACTTGTTTGGCAGTGTTTAACGGAAAAAAATGAGTTTAAATGTCTAGCCTAGTGAAATATATTGATTAATCACCTTATTAAGCTTCAATATCTTCTATAATATAAAAGGAGGAATTGATGCATTGTTTATCTAACTCATTGCTAGGGAAATAAATGATTTCTATATCAGGATATGCATTACGAGAAAAAATGAGGCATAACCATAATATTGATACCTATTATGCCTTGCGACTAAAGGATAGTCGCAGAGTTCTTCTCAAAACACCAAGCAAACATCACCCTAGCTCGGAAAATTTGGCTATTTTGCAACATGAGTATTATTTACTTAATATGATTGAAGCCCCCACTATTATTAAGGCTTACGATTTTCTGCAAAATTTGCAAACACCTGTTTTAATTCTGGAAGATGTAAAAGGACAATTATTAACTTCATACCTTCTTATGCATCAATTGGATATTGAGAGCTTTTTGATTTTAGCATTGCAACTTGTTGATATTGTAGGAGAATTGCATCAGCGTCACATTATACACAAAGAAATAAAACCATCTAATATAGTTATTGATCCTGAAAAACTGAACCTTAAATTGGTTGACTTAAGCACCTCTTCCAAGTTGACAGAAGAAACGTTTGATTATCTAAAACTGGGATCATTTGAAGAAGACTTGGCCTATATTTCACCAGAGCAAACAGGACGTATTAACCGCCCTGTTGACTATCGTACTGATTTTTATTCACTAGGTATCACGTTTTATGAAATGTTGACGAATCAATTGCCCTTTCAAACAGTGGACACTCTTGAATTGGTACATTGTCATATCGCCAAAAAACCACCAACAGTATTAGAAGTTAGGCCTGATGCACCCAGAATGTTGGATGCAATTATCGATAAATTGCTATGTAAAATGCCAGAAGATCGCTATTCCAGTATTATAGGTTTAAAATCAGATCTTAAGGAATGTTTAAATCAATGGCAACAAAAGGGCTCAATTAATGAGTTTACCCTTGGACGAAACGATATTCGCGATCATTTAAGTATTTCTCGTAATTTATATGGCCGAGAACTACAAGTAGATAAATTAATCAAAGCATTTAATCGGATAAGCCAAGGGAGCAAAGAAATAATTTTCATAGCAGGTTACTCCGGCATCGGAAAAACCTCATTAGTGAAAGAAGTACATAAGCCTATTGTTCAACATAGAGCTTATTACATTCAGGGTAAATTTGATCAATTACAACGAAGTATTCCTTATGGCGCAATTGTAGCTGCATTCAAAAACCTTGTAAAACAAGTCCTGTCAGAGAGTGAAGACAAATTAGAAAAACTAAAAAAATTGCTGATACATTCTTTAGGTAACATAGGACAGGTTGTCATTGATGTGATTCCAGAAGTTGAACTCATCATAGGCAAACAGCCACCGGTACTTCCATTGAGCCCTGTAGAAACACAAATTCGTTTTAATTTGGCATTTCAAAATTTTGTACGAGTCTTTGCTCAAGCAGAGCATCCACTGGTTATGTTTCTAGATGATCTACAATGGGCAGATAATTCTTCACTTAATTTTATTGAAAATCTATTACAGGATCGTGAAACGAATTACTTACTAATTATTGGTGCTTATCGTGATAATGAAATCAATGAGAGTCATCCCTTACAGTTAAGTATTAATAACTTAAATAAAAATAAAGTGAATTTAAATACATTAACCCTAAAGCCACTACGCTTAAATAACATTCAGGCTCTTCTAGTCGATACACTATCCAGTTCACAAAAAAAAGTCCAAGATTTGGCTAAATGTATTTTTGATAAAACTCATGGCAATCCATTTTTTATTAATGAATTTCTAAAAATAATATATCAACAAAATTTATTGACCTTCTCTTATGAGCATGGTGCTTGGGAATGGGATTTAATAAAAATTCAACAACAAAGTGCAACGGATAATGTAATTGATCTGTTAACCATCAAAATTCATTTACTCCCCAAACCTACACAAGAAATTTTAAAATTAGGTTCATGTTTTGGATATCAGTTCAATTTTCAAACCTTACAAATTATCAACAGTCACTCAATGAGTCAAATTGCAGAACATTTATGGCATGCAATTAAAGCAAACCTAATCTACCCTGTTGAAGAAGCTTATAAAACATCGGGTTTGATGGGATTACATGAAAGCATTACGGAATTTACTGACACGTCACTGCATTATATTTTTGTTCATGACAGAGTTCAGCAAGCAGCTTATCAACTGATTAAGGAACAAGAAAGACCAAATATTCATTTAAAAATAGGCAGATTGTTATTAAAAGATAGGCCGCTTGTAGAACACGATGAACGCCTATTTGATATATTAAAACATTTTAACCAGAGTATTTCATTAATTCATAAATCGAGTGAACGATTGAAGTTGGCTCAATATAATTTATGGGCAGGACAAAAAGCAAAATTAGCATCCGCTTATGATGTCGCTGATGAACATCTATCTGTAGGTGTTGAACTGTTAAAACCATATCATTGGGAAAAAAATTATAATCTGATATTCCAACTTTTTAAAGAATTTGCAGTGTGCAGGTATTTAATTGGGGATTTTAAAACTGCAGATAAATATTTCAGCGAGCTCTTAACACATGCAAATGGTGCTTTGGATAAAATTGAAATTTATCGTTTGAAAATTGAGATGCTCTCTGCGCTCGGAAAGCATGCCGAGGCCTTAAAGATGGGATTAAGTGCATTACGAAGTTTTGGCGTAAAGATACCGAAGAAGCCAAATTTAATACATATATTACTCTCTATCTATAAAGTTAAATTTCAATTGAGACGCACTAAAATTGAAAATCTAAGATTACCCCTGATGACTGATTTAAAGCAGATTGCAATAGTGAATTTAATTACCCAATTGCTCAATAATGCATTCATCACGAATCAGAAATTTTTTGTAATCCTGACCTGCAAAAACATGCTCTTAAGCTTAAAATATGGATATACTGAAAGCACCTCAATGTCCATTCCAGTTTATGCCTTTATTATTATGCATTCCCTGAATTTGTATGATGATGCAATATCCCTTATCGCGCTTTATAACCGGTTAAAGCAAGAATATGGTGCGTCAAATTTTGAGGGTAAAAATCAATTTGTACTGGGTACTTTTATTGAGCCCTATCAAAAGTCACTTAACTCATGCAATAACACAGTTATTAAAGCATTTAAGCTGTGTTGTGAAGTGGGTGACTTAATATACAGTAACTACAGTAACTTGCTCTTGATACTTCATGCACTTTCAGCAGGTAAAAAATTAGACGAAACTAAAAAGAATATAAAATCCGCTTTATCCTTTGTGTCACGTATGAAAATATCGGATTTTGTTAATGTAACTACATTTTGGGATTATTTAACACAATGTTTAGAAAAACCTGGTTTTACAAAAATTAAGCAATTATCATTATTTGAAAAAAATATTATCAATGGAAAAAATAAAACCGAATTAAGCTTTTTCTATAGTTCTTTGACCCAATTACATTTTCTATTAGGGAATTTTGCTGAGGCAGTCAAGGCAGGGAATAACCATGAGCTCTATTCAGAATATGATAAAGGCTTAATTAGCCATTTGGACGGTAAATTTTTCTATGCGCTATCATTATTAGCTATATTACCCAAACTACCCAAATCAAAATATCGGCTTTATTTAAAAAAAATAAATCGACTTAAAGCGTTCATCACAAAATATGAAACGTGGTGTCCGGGAAACTTTAAAGCTTATTCTTTAATTATCAATGCTGAATTGATGAGTTTGAGAAGCCAAAATGAGAGTGTTTTACTACTTTATGAACAAGCAATCGAAGCAGCCCTTGCAAGCGAGTTAGTTTTAATTGCGGCAATTGCTAATGAACGCGCTGCTTACTACTGCAATAAAATCAAGATAGATAATGTCGCAAAAACTTATTTGTCTCATGCCCATCAATATTTCAAGGATTGGGGCGCAAATACAAAAGTTAAACTTTTAGAACAGTCTTCCCAGTCAACAACGTTAATTAACAACCATCCTGATCTACAAGTTAATACACCAACTTTAGATATGTTGGCCGTTTTAAAATTTAATCAACTGATATCGAGTGAAATTCGCCTGGATAAACTACTGCAAAAGCTCTTAGTGATTGTATTAGAAAATGCTGGTGCACAACGCGGTATCATTTTAACACAAGCCAATGATAAGTGGGTGGTTGAAGCAGAAGGAAATTTAGATCATCAAATTATTTATCTCAATACTCCAACGGATGAGGAACGTATTATAAAATATCCTATTTCAATTCTTAATTATGTTCAACGTACCCAAAAGGCAATTATTTTAAATGATGCCATTCAATCAGAACTAACTTTTCAAGATGAATATGTTCAACAAGAAAATCCCAGGTCTCTTTTAATGATGCCCTTATTTTATAAGAGCCAATTATGTCGAATTTTGTATTTAGAGAACAACAGCAGTAGTTACACCTTTACCCCAAGCCATTTAGATAACTTACAATTACTCGTTTCACAAGCAATGATTTCACTTGAGAATGCAAAACTTTATTATCAGGCTACTCATGATCCATTGACGGGATTAGCAAATCGAAATTTGCTCTATGAAATATTTCAACAAAATTCAAATCAAGTCATGAAGTTTCAGGGTAAGATTGCTTTATTATTTTTAGATATAGACTATTTTAAGGTAATTAATGATACTTTAGGACATGATAATGGGGATAAGTTGCTGATTCATGTTGCAAAAACAATCACTTCATGTCTACGTGAGTTTGATATTGCTGCACGAATAGGTGGGGATGAATTTACAATTATCCTGTTCAATATAAACTCCAAAGATCAAATTACAGCAATAGTTGAGCGATTGCTCTCAGATATAACCAAACCAGTTCCTATAGGTGAACATTTAATTCAAATCGCATCCAGTATGGGTATAAGTATTTATCCTGATGATGGGAAAAATATTGAAACCTTGCTTAAACTGGCTGATACAGCTCTTTATCAAGCAAAAGAGAAAGGTAGAAACCAATTTCATTATTACTCTAACGAACTCTATGAGGAATATCAACAAACACATGGATTGGGTAAAGAGTTACAACGTGCTTATGACAAACAAGAGTTCTTCATAATGTATCAACCATTTTATGAAGCAAGCACTGACAACATAATTGGCCTTGAAGCTTTGTTACGTTGGAATCATCCGGAAAAAGGTATCTTAGATGCTTCTAAATTTATCCCCAATTTAGAAAAAAGCTCATTATTAATTCCAGTCAGTGAATGGATTATAAAAAATGTATGTCGCCAAGCAAAAAGCTGGAAAGATAAAAAAATACTATCTGGCCCTATTGCAATTAATATATCTACGGTTCAATTTATTCGACACTCATTGAGTAAAATAATTGCTGATTCCCTTGCTGAAAATCAACTCGATGCATCGTCTATTGAGTTGGAAATAACAGAATCAATTTTTATTGAATATAGTGATAAATTGTATAAGGAACTTAATTTACTAGAAGAAATGGATATAAGTTTAGTGATTGATGATTTCGGCACTGGTTATTCCAGCTTATCTTATTTAAAACATTTACCTGTAAAAAAAATAAAAATTGATAAAATGTTTATTAGCAATTGTCATAATGATTATTTAGACCAAACGATTATTAAGGCAATTGCAACAATAGCTCATAAGTTAAATATAATGGTTGTTGCTGAAGGTGTTGAGAATAAGCTGCAGCTTGAATTCTTACGAGAACAGGGTATTGATGGAGTCCAGGGTTATTATTATTCCATACCACTGTCTGTAGACGAATGCGAAATGCACTTGGTAAACCAAAAAATTAAAAACGATAAATAGATGAGCCATTTATTACTTCCCTCTTGTGGCTCAAAAAGGAATTTTTTTTATCACATTTATTTCATATATTTTTTACAAAAATCATTTGGAGCATCTATACTTACCAATGATTTTAACATTTTAACTAAGGAAGGGACATATCATGTATAAAAAAATTATACAAGCTGCTGCATTTACATTTACGTTAGCACTTAGCCCAGTAGTATTAGCTCATTCTGGAGGGTGCGGGGAAGGATTGAAAAAAATGGTTGAATCACTAAAACTTGATGACAGCCAAAAATCTAAAATAAAACCTATCTTAGAACAACTTAAATCAACAATGAAAAATGATGTTACTCAAATGCGGGATATAAGCCAGCAACTCAATCAACAAGCTGAATCAGCTAATATGGATCAATCAACTGTGGACAGTTTAGTTGATAAGAAGACCAAACTGATTGGTGATATGATCAAAGCTAAAATTACAGCCAAAAATCAAATTTATGCAGTACTTAACCCACAACAAAAAACAGAGCTTCAAAATAAATGGAAAAAAGTGGAAGAAAAAATGGCAGAAAAATTTAAAGCCTGCCATGACGAATAAACGAAGTATCTAATTTTAATTCAGGAACAACAATTATTGTTCCTGAATTCCTAATAGAAGCAGGTATGCAATGTTATTAAAAGAATATCTTCGTTGTGATGCAACTGAACTGGCAAAACGAATTAAAACACGCGAAATTAGTCCCCATGAAGCCCTGAACTGTGCTCTTTCACGAATAAACGAGGTCAACACAACACTTAATGCTGTAGTGACTGATTGTTCCGATTTTGCTAAAAAATGTCTCGCTAACCTTCAGGGTAATGAGCCATATTATGGTGTTCCTTTATTAATTAAGGATTTAGGACACTGGATTTCTGGGATTCGAAGTACAGAAGGATCTCGTTTTTTTGCTCACAATATTGCTCCAATCACTAGTGATTTAGTGAGTAAAATGATTGCATTAGGCTTTATTCCCATTGCAAAAACAAATGCACCAGAGCTGGGTCTTTCCTATGTTACTGAGTCGGCTTTATTAGGACCCTGCCGTAATCCTTATGACCTTAATAGAACTCCAGGGGGCTCTTCAGGCGGTTCAGCTGCTGCAATTGCTGCAGGTATTGCTCCTGTCTCGACAGCAAGTGATGGTGGTGGATCCATTAGGATTCCTGCTGCATGTTGTGGTTTATTTGGTTTTAAACCGACTACGGGCATAACTCCAACTGGCCCTTTGACTAATGAATTATGGTCTGGTTTGGCAGTAAATTTTGTCTTAACTCGTTCCCTTCGCGATTCAGAGGCATTATTTCATAAGCTGGCCGATCAATCTCGAGTACACCCTCTTCGTCCGAATAAAAAATTAAATATCCTTTATTTAGATGGAATTTTTACACCGGTCCCTGTCGCTTCTCCTTGTCTTGAGGCAGTAAACAAAGTTGAAGAATTATTAAAAAATATGGGGCATACAATACAGAGGAACTATTTGGCGCTGGACCTTAAAGCAATCGGTGATTGTGCTATTACACTTATTGCTGCAAATACCTATACAGTTATTAAACTCCAAGAAGTTCAATTAAGAAAAAAAGTGACACCTGATGAGCTTGAACCAGTGACATGGGAGTTTTATCAACGAGGAAAAGCCCTTTCAGCTTATTCGTATCTCACTGCAAAGAACCGTTTATATCAGCTCACTCAACCCCTCCATCAGTTTTTAAATCAAACGGATGTATTATTATCCCCTGCTTTAGCTCAGCTTCCATTATTTATAGGTGAACTAAGCACTAATGAGGCATTCGATCTTTATTTACAAAGGAACGTTGAATTTTCTCCATTTACTTCCTTATTTAACCAAGCTGGCTTACCGGCCATGACTCTTCCAGTTATGTTTCATAATCAACTTCCAATATCAGTACAAATGGGGGCTGCTCAAGGAAATGACTTGCTGTTATACTCTTTGGCAAAAGAATTGCAGCCCATGTTACCAAATTTTAGTCAATCAGTGCCTTTAACATAAGACAATTAATTAGCCATGCAAAAGAATCAAGACACATTAATAGAATTTCATACTGCACTACCTCCCGATATAGAAGAAATTATGAGAAAAGATCTTGTCGCCTATGAAACCAGCCACGGAATTGATGTCAATTACAAACCATTCTGTTTGATTTTAAAAGATGAAGCTCAAAATGCATGCGGTGTTCTCAATGCTTTTACAGCATTTGCAGAAATTTACGTTGATGACATGTGGGTACACCAAAAGCATCGTGGCAAAGGCTATGGGAAAATGCTGCTGCAAAACCTTGAAGATCGATTTGAGGGAAAAGGATTTAACAATATCAATTTAGTAACCAATGCATTTCAAGCCCCTGAATTTTATAAAAAATGTGGTTTCCAAATTGAATTTATCAGGGTAAATAATAAAAATCCCAAGCTGACGAAAACATTTTTCATCAAATATTTTAAAAATGAAATTCAACAGCAAGGAATATTAGATAAAGAATAAGTTTAAGCTAACCATTGACAGGGTATGTTTGTTTCATCATGGCGAGACACGAAGCCTGGGTGAAGGCAAAGCCGTAACCCGGGATCAAAACTATATGTAGACACCGGATCCCGGGTTACGCTTTCGCTTCACCCAGGCTACAATGCCATTGCGTGAACATTTACAGTTTAAGAGCCCTTATAGTGCAGGGCTCTTAGAAGGATATTAATTATTATTTAGGAAATTTAGGAAATTGGTTTGGCATTGGATTGCCTTTACCTATATTTTGAATATTAATGTCTTTAACACCACTTTTTTCAGCCATACCACCTACCTTTGGCATATTGCTCTCAGAGGTCATATGTGGCTTTGCGGCATTGGGACTCATGGGAGCATTATGACTCATGGGTGTTGAGGAATGCATTATAGTTGGTTTGGATTCAGGTCTTTTAACTTCGTGTTGCCCTTTGACGGCAGAGGCTGTTTGAGCAGCTACCTTAGTACTTTTTTTCATACTTGCCATTTTTGAAGTTGCAGACACTTTTTTAGCAGCAGGTGTTGCAGATTTTTTCATGGGTGAAGATGTTTTCTTAGCAGTAGATACTGTAGATTTTTTCACAGGTGATGTTTTCTTAGCAGTAGATGCCGCAGATTTTTTCACAGGTGAAGATGCTTTCTTAGCAGTAGATGCCGCTTTTTTCACGGGTGAAGATACTTTCTTAGCAGTAGATGCCGCTTTTTTCACGGGTGAAGATGCTTTCTTAGCAGCAGGTGCTGCTTTTTTTGCCGCCAAAGATGCTTTTTTCACAGTAGATGCTGCTTTTTTTGCTGATGTAGATGCTTTTTTAGCTGCAGTCTTAGCTGTTGTAGCAGTTTTTTTAATACTTTTTGCCATAAAAGATGACGTTTCATCCATCATTTTTTTTGCGCTTTGATCCAGATTATGAGGAAGATTTCCCCAATGACTCTCAAGAATCTTGAAGGTTTCTCTCATGTAATTCAGAGTCATATGGCTATTTTGGATAAAGAGATCCATATTTTTTTCAAAAAATTCTTCTGGTCTTTTTATATTGAATAAGTCCATTGGTTTTATTAAAGACAAGTTCTGCATCATTTTAACGTTGAGTTCCATTAATTTTTGCATGGGAGCATCAAAATTATTAAACATTTTTTGCTCAAAAAATTGGTTCTTCATAGTATCTCCTTATGTTGCATTGCACAATTAAGATTAGTTATTATTAGTTCATTTGTCAAATAAGTCATTTTAGATTCACATAGTTATGCCGGGATTTACAATGTCCTCTTTTCTATTTTTAGGGTTTATTTTTCCACTATCTCCAAAAAATCCGAGTGTACTGGAAATAGAAGATTCAGTTAGACTCTTGGGCGGACTGTTAAAGGATTCATCATCCAACTCTGAGTAAGACAAGAGCTTTTTTTCTTTCAATTTGATAGAAATAATACCTAAATCCACTTCTTCGATATAAAAGAAATCGTGATATTCACTTTTTCTTATATATTCTGCGAACGAATTAAGCTGACCCGATTTGGATGAGACCAAATCAATATTTGCTCCTCGCATAATTAAAAAAATACCTAAATTAAAATGGCTATGCTCTAGAGCCGTAATAAGTATTGGGTCAAGATTTATTGAGAAAAGTATCTCTTGCTCACTTTTTTGTTTAACCGTGTGGTTAAAGTAAAGCTGTAATAGCAATTCTACAGTCGGTAAGAATCCCTTCTCTGCAGCTGTATTTAATAAAGATTGACAGTCAAGCTGTTCGAAAGAGGGGAAAATATCAAGCTCCATAATTCCTTTAATTAATTGCGTATTACCTAATTTTACAGCTTCTTTTAATAACTTAAATTTATACTTTTCCGTAAAAAATTTATGCCTTTCATCCTGCGTAATTTGTTTTATGATTACTTTTATTGCCTCAAGATTCTCAATTTTCAAAGCACAAAGTATGGCTTCTTTTTTATCATCGACATTGAGTGTCTTTTGCTTCAATAATAGCGTTAAAATATCCATATCAGACTGTCTGCAGGCAAGATATAAAGCTGGAACTCTTGCTTTCAACCCTCCTTTAGCTTTTTGTGCTCTTTTTACTACGGCTCCTTCCTTCAATAAAAGTTCAGTTGTTTTAAAATGGCTGTTTTTGACAGCAAGTTCCAGGGATGAAAGGCCATCTACTTGTTTTCGGATATCTGCACCTGAAGTAAGAAGCAGTTTGACTTGGTCCGTCTTACCTAGTTGGGAAGCGACCATAAGGGCTGTCCAATTTTTTGAATTAGCTGCATCTACATCCCCCAGAACTTGAATCAATTGCTCAAGCTCATGTAATTCCTGATAAACAACTGAAAAGTGCAGTGTAATTTGTTCTGGTGGTAAGCTTAAAACGGACATACGTTTGTTTTTAAATTCAGCGTTAACTATTTTTTTAGATAAAAGAAAATGTAAATAATTTCGAGTAGCATGCAATGCTTTTTCATAGGCATCGCTTTGATCCATGCACAGCCATTTGTACATCATTTTATCTTCTTCTAATGCTTTTACTAATCCAGGCTCACCTCCAATTAATTCACGACATAATGGCAATTTGAATACTTCAAAAATTTCAAAAAAAGAATGTCCGCCACTGTTGTATACCATCAGAGCAGAAAAAACTGTCATATTTTTTTGAAAGTGACCTTTATAATAAACATGACCTAATCGTTTTTCTAAAATCATATTTCTAATTTGTGCCAGTGTAGTGCTGGAAATACCATTAGAATACAATTGAGTCATTCGTGAAAATAAAAGCTGTGTCCATCGGCTTTCTATCATGAACGTCGCTTGGTCTGCAGAACGTTGAAAAGGTGATGCTGTTTGTTCTTTTGTCTTCTCGTCATATTGAGAATCCACGGCATTAGCCACATCATAATACATTGGAAGTGGTGAAATGGATTTCATTAATCCTTTTGCTGTTGTTCGTACTTTATCATGCTCTTTTTTTATTATTCTTCCTCTTCCGTCCATGCCCATAGTAAAAACACTATCACTGTAAATATCTGCTGGCATTGTTTGATCGATTTGGGTATTTAATGTTGAAAGACTGGTACTGCGTGCAAGTTCCAACAAATTTTTGCACGCTTTTTTAGATAATCCATAGAAACTATTCTTGGCAAGCATAGAGATGATTTGTGCATATTCAGTTTCATACTTATTAAGTATTGTATCCATTTCCCCCTTAAGGATTTTTTCTGCTTTTTTAATATGAGTATCATCAGGAGCAGGTAAAGAATATAATCGTTTTCTTAAATTTTGCGTAAACTCAACTAATTCGTTTTGATTGAGCTCTTCTGCGTTATTCTGAAGAAGATAATAAGCGAGCTGTGTTTCAAAATAACGTCGCGTGGGGTCTTCATTAATGGTGATAGGATCCGATTTGACATTATATTTTTTAGATACCAAAATCTCCTGGATTTCTTTAATAAAGCGAAGATCCTCTTTTGACTTGATGCCTTCAATATAAAGCAAATTTAATTGATCGATTATTGTTGAATCAACATTTGCTTGAATACACGCATCCATTACAAGTAATAAACTTTCTCCAATCGATAAAACAACTTCACCGCCAGATCTATTTTCAAGTATGTACTGAATTAAGTATTTTTTTATTAATTCTATAGAAATGCTCATAATAATCGTCCTTAATTTTTATGAGTAATCTTCCAATATACTGTGTAATTATTCTTGCTTCAACTTGGATGTATTTAGTGTTTTTTTATTCTAGACTGAATTTGCTGTAGCAACTGTCTTGAAAAAACTTTCAAGACAGTTGCTACATCTTATTATGCTACATAGCCACTATATGTATGAATACGATAGCACTTATATACTTTTTTTGCTTAAAGCACACTTTTTGTGAAAAAAGCGATAGCATAATTCCTGTTTTTTCAGGTAGGATGAATAGGATTTTTATTGTTATTTTTTCAAGGAGAGAATTGTGGGCAAACTTACTGTTGATGGAATGACCGCTGTTGAAAAGGCAAAAAAAGATCGAGCGGAAGCGTTAAAATCACTGACATCCAAACCATTTAGCTTAAATGATGAGGAACAACAAGCTGCATTAAAAAAATACATCAATGACTTCGAGTACAATGCGAATCTAATGTATCTTTTCCAGGGAATGAGTACAGGACTAACAGCTTGGGGTGGTTCTTGGCTTGCCGGATTTCTTTTACCAATCCCTGAATTTGCTAAGTACTTCCTAAGTATGTTTCTTTATTGTGGAGCTGCTGGTTATATTCTCCAAAATTTTAGTATTGCTGACTTCCATAACCAACTCGATGAGATGAAAGTGCTTTACAACTGGTGCTTGAAAAAAAATCAACCTGAATATGATGGCTCTACGGATAATACTGCCGTCCTTTCAAACACAGATATTCAGCGTATGGTGAAATTAATGGCTCCACTCTGCTCTACTGAGTTTATGTTGGCATGGAAAAAAGTAACAGAAACAGAAGAAACTAAAACTTCGATTTGGAGCGGTTTCTCTTATGCCTACTCCCTCTTTTCATCACCTAAATCTGATGTGGATCTTAATCGACTTCAAGATTTAAAAGCCAGTGTAGAACGTCGAGAGCTTGATGTGGGTATATATAAAGGAGTAGAAAGTGCTATTCGTTACTTCGCGACAGATCCTCATTTCAGAGAGCTTTTAATTGCCAAAGTACAACAACCCGTGGAGCAAATAAAAGGTATGTTGCCTTCGGTCCTTACTCTAGGACACTCGAAGTCTGAGTAACCTATGTGATATGAACAGACGTAAGCTGGGCTTAACAGCCCAGACTACGATGTTTTTCGGATGGTGTTAACCGTTTAGTGATGATAAGATTTTTGCGGTGAAGCTGCTTCTTAGGTAGAATCCACGCGGTAAGGTTTTGATTTTGTTTCCCTGAATATCATAGCCATAACATAAAGATTTTCCATTTGCACCCTTAGGTCTTACTTGCAAATACTCTCCATTTTTTGCATCCAGACTTTCAAGATATCCAGTACCGATTTGCAAGGATAGATAATTCCAGTCTTCTTCTAAAATACGCTCTTGTAATCTGTCTGGTGACCAGATAAACCCTTGTCCAACTCTTCTCTGTGGGTAAGGAATATCTGTATCTCCTTCTATTGGGATCCACAAAATTCGTCTTAATTTAAGATAGCATTGTGAGGTCTTCCATTCTTGTTTATGAATTGTAAGCAAAGGAATGGATGTAATGAACGTCGATTCTGTGGGTTTCCTGGAATTATTTAATGGGAGAGTTTTTAATTCAACCCCTAAACGCTCAAAGTCAGGTACTGATTTATTTTGGGCATCAGCACCTAATGCTAATTCTATTGCCTGACCAGCCCACCCTTTTCTTTGGTTGGGATTATCAGGAATAGATAAACTCAAACTTAAAGCGAGTTGTGCGAAACTAAGGCCAGCAATAGCAGAACAGCGTTCAAGCAATTCAGCCTCAGTTTTCGGTGGTCTGCTTTTTAGCACTGAGCTCTCCTTGTCCCTCTTTAATCTCAATGGAAATTGGTTCTATAGGAGGTTTAATATTTGCTGTTTTAAATTGGGTCATTATCGCGAACAATACTTTAGATTGTACTTCAATACGAGTGTGTATCTGGACGTTAATGAAATATCGAACCTCAAATTCGAGTAAGGCCTCATCAATTTTTTTAAGGAAAACCTGAGCAGGAGGATCCCCGACAATTTCTGGAGTCGTAGCCAAAATATCCTGTATCAATTGTTGGACCATCGCTGGATCATCAGAGCGACTAACTTTGATAGGAATAACTGTTCTGACAATGCCATCTTGATGTGTCCAGTTAGTAAATGGCTTATTAAATGTTTCTGCATTAGGGATTAACACTTCCATATTGTCCCATGAAGAAACTCTCATAGACCGAATACCAATGTGGGAAACACGTCCTTCATGCTCACCAACGGTCACTAAGTCACCCTCTCGTACGGGTCTTTCGACAAGCAGCATCAGACCACCGACAACGTTGCTGGCAAAATCACGTAAACCAAAGCCCATACCAACAGCAAGCCCTCCAATGATCATCGACATACCACTAAAATCAAATCCGAGCACATGTAGGGAAACAAAACCACCTAAAAGAACAATTGCATATTGGCTAAAAACCGAAAGGCTATTCCTTATCCCCGCATCTTTAGCATTTTTATACAACCAACGATAGCAAAACTCACGCGTCCATTTAGAAGCCCATACAAAAACTGCAAGCAGAATGCAAAATCCTATCGTGCTAGTAACCGTAATATGGATGCCAGGTATATTCACAATGGTATATTGAGCAAATTTTCCTAAATTCACCATAACCAACGAATCAGAATGCCAACCAAACAATTGGAACAGCACTAATATGCTTGCAACAAGTAGTAGAATCCGCAAAATTTTATCTAATGGTTTTAAAAATACTTCTATCCATAACCATCCATTACGCAATGAGGAAATCATTAATTCAGAAAACAACTCCAGGGCATCGAACAACAAGCCTCTTGCAAGTATATATCCTACAAGAACAAGCAAAGCATAGGCCTGATATTGACTCATACTCCATGCTAAATTGATAAATCCTAATAATCCGATTACAGCAGTAGTAAATAATGTTATAGGTACTAGAATAACCAATAAAGAAATGGCATGTATAACGTATCTTTTTTGGCTTTTTAATAAAGGACGAAGAAGATAAGGAATTACATCCTTACTTTTCCATATGACTAGGGATACTGTTAAAATAAAGAGCATAAATAAACGGTTAAATATGTCCTGGAGCAGTATCGATAAGGGTAATGAATGACTAAGGGTCATTAAAGCCGTTGTCCATCCACCAAATAGCAACAGCCATTTTAAACGGTAATAAAGTTTGACATCCTTACCTGATGAGTCAGTAATGCGTTCCAATAATACTAAGCGTGCTATCAAGATTATAATCTTAAAAGTAAACCACACTGCGATTAATTTAAATAACAGCTGGTAGTTGGAAAATGAAATATGTGTTACGAAGAGCAACGCCCATAGCATAGAGACGATACAAAAATAAGGTATATTTCTTTGCACTAAAACCAAAATACCATCGTAGAGGTACCCTGTTAAACGAGAGCGTTCTTTATCTCTACGTAGCGTCCTTAAAATACGGCTAATCATAAAGAAAAAACCCACAATAAAGACAAATCCACCCCATAGGAGCACCATGGATAAAGGACTTAACCATAAATAACTGTCGTAAACTTTTAAACTCAGAGTTTTGAGGTATTTATAAAATAAACCAGGAATAGCTGCAATTTTATTAAGGATAAATGGCCAACTGCTAATATTGTAATCGGCTAGAGTTTGTCGAGCAGACATTAACTTCTTAAGCTGAGCTTGATAGTCAGACAAATTCTTAATAAGAAGTTGTTTTTGTACGTTTGTCTCCTTAAGTTGCAGAGTTAAGGTTTCTTGTAATGATCTTATTGATTTTTTTAAATTAGGGGCACCAACAAGTTTCGTTTCATTATTCAGAAAATTGCTTATTTGTTGTATTGTTTTTTCAATCTTAGAATATTGATTTAATGCATCTTTATAAATATCTGTAATCAGTTGTAAATTCTTGGTATCGGGGTTTTTAAGATAAATAATATCAGCTCTTACGACGGTCTTCTGGATATTTAAAGCATTTAAATGATTTTGAATTGCTGCAATATTTTGATTGTTAATCAGTAACATTGCTTCATAATCTGCTGCAGATAGTGGTTTTAATGACTTAGAGCGTTTATCGGGTTGTTTTGGAGTATTGCTTTCATAAAGTACGGTTAAACGTTTATTAAGTTGCTCTCTCAATGACTTAATTCGTGCTAGCTTTTGTTCAAGAACAAAATTCGAATGCCAAATCTCCAAATGTCTTATCTCTTCATTGAGTGAAGATTGAAATTCTTTGGCAAGCTTTAGATTTTCAGTTATGAGCTGAGTGGTTTGTTTGTTGATATTCAGTAGATCTTCCACTTTTTTGACGCGCTCAGGAATCGTTGTATTTTCCTTTGCGATGGGCATCTGCTGGAGATGTTTTAAACGCTGATTTAAATTATTTTGTTCTTTATACTGATGATCCAGAAAATTTTCCAAGCTTTCAATCTTTACGCGGCTCATCGATAGTATTGCTGACACTTGCTTCATTTTGGCGTTAAACTCTGCCTCACTTTGAAGCTTTATTGGCTGCTTTGTTTCCTGAATAGAGGTTGTTAGATGTGTTTTTTCTTGAGTTAAATATTCAGTAAAGGTAGCTGATGTCTTTGTAGTAGCAGCCATAGCAAAGGAAGAGCAGAAAAGTAAGAAAAATAAAAAACTCAGATATTTTCGATTTTTAGTCAATGATTTCATTTTTATTAAGAAGGAATTATTGTTGCGAATACGGGGATCCCTCTCCAAATTGACTTGTATGTCAACTGGAGGGTAGATCCCTGGTTTCACAGGATTAGCCAATTTTTTTACGATGTTAGCAAGGCTTCTACCAAGTTTGTTATTTAGTCTGTGTAGTTGGAGCAAGTCTTATTCCTAATTCAGTTAATTGCGCATTACCTGTAGGTGATGGCGCGCTCGTTAAAAGACACGATGCTGTTTGAGTTTTAGGAAAAGCAATAACATCTCTAATTGACGTTGAATCTGTAAGTAACATGGCTAAACGATCGATGCCAAGAGCAATGCCGCCGTGTGGTGGTGCTCCATATTGTAAAGCATCCAATAAAAAGCCAAACTTTTCCTGAGCTTCTTGCTCATTGATTCCAAGCAACTCAAAAACCGCTTTTTGTAAATCGGATTGATGAATTCGTATGGATCCTCCTCCAATTTCGTAGCCATTAATTACAATATCATACGCTTTGGCCAAGGTTCGTGTAGGATTAGCACGCAAATTCTCAGGTGACAGATCTTTGGGAGAAGTAAATGGATGATGCATTGGATTTAATTTGCTGGCTTCATAATCCATTTCAAACATTGGCCAATCAACAATCCATAATAGTTCCCACCCATCTTTAAGCAGTTTTCTATCATGCCCCAATTTTATCCTTAATGCCCCCATAGCTTCATTAACAATATGGTTTCTATCAGCACCAAAGAAAATAACATCCCCTGTTTTAGCTTCTGTGCGTTGCAGAATCGCGAGTACTGCTTCTTCGGAGAGGAATTTTAAAATAGGTGATTGTAAGCCAGACATTCCTTCAGCCAGATTATTTACTTTAATGTAAGCAAGGCCTTTAGCACCATAAATACCGACAAAACGGCCATAATCATCCAAATCTTTTCTGCTTAGATCACAACCACCAGGAAGTCGTAATGCGATCACTCTGGATTCTGAATCATTTGCAGCAGTAGAAAATACTTTAAAATCACATTCTTTTACTATGTCAGCTACATCGATGAGTTCTAAAGGATTACGCAAGTCTGGTTTATCACTACCGAAACGCCGCATTGCTTCAGCATAAGGCATTCTATGTAACTTTTCAGGTAAATCCACATTAAGAATTTGTTTAAATACAGTTTTTAGCAATCCTTCAATGAGATTAAGTATGCTTTCTTCATCGATAAAAGACATCTCAATATCGAGTTGTGTAAATTCGGGCTGTCTGTCGGCGCGTAAATCTTCATCACGAAAACAACGAACGATTTGATAGTACTTGTCAAAACCAGAAATCATTAATAATTGTTTAAAAAGTTGCGGTGATTGAGGTAATGCATAAAAGGATCCCTGATGAACCCTAGAAGGTACCAAATAATCGCGTGCTCCCTCTGGGGTTGCTTTAGTCAGCATGGGTGTTTCAATATCAAGAAAATCTTTCTGATTAAGATATGTACGTATACAGCTATTTAACTGATGTCTTAGTGTCAGCTTATGCTTCATTGATGGACGACGCAAATCAATATAGCGATATTTATAGCGTAGATCTTCATTTACAACTTGGAAATCATCAGGCAAAAATGGCGGTGTAGGTGATTGATTAAGAATTTCAAGCTTAGTACCTATTACCTCAACTGTACCTGTAGCCATTGCAGGATTAATCATCCCTTCGGGTCTTTTACGTACTGTACCAGTAATGCGAACAACAAATTCGGAACGTAATTTTTCCGCATCAGAAAAAGATGCTTTATTTTCTGGTTCATATACTACTTGCAAGATACCTGAGCTATCACGTATATCAAGAAATATAACACCACCATGATCTCGACGATGATGTACCCAACCACATACAACAACTTCTTTACCTAAACTTGACTCATCGACGCCCAAACAGTAGTGTGTACGCATATAAAACCGCCTTTTTAAATTTTTACAAATTGTTTGCTAATGCTGCCTCGGATGCTGGCGGCATTACTCCTAAAGAAATTATAAATTTTAGTGCTTCATCAATACTCATATCTAACTCAATAACATCATTTCTAGGAAGCATCATAAGAAAACCTGAAGTGGGGTTAGGAGTAGTCGGTATAAATACAGAGATCAATTTTTCTTTTGTTATATTATTTATTTCTGTATTTGCTGTACCTGTTTGAAAAGCGATAGACCATAATCCCTTACGTGGGTACTCTATTAACACTACTTTTCGAAAAGCTTCACTGTTTGTTGACATTACGGTATGAATAACTTGTTTCACCGTTTTATAAATTGATCGGACTAGAGGAATTCTGACAAGAATGGACTCTCCCCATGCTACGAGCCGCTGTCCAAAATAATTGGTAGCAATTATTCCAGTAACGAGCAGAATAACCAGTGATAAGATAACTCCTAAACCTGGAATATAATGTCCAATTAATTGTTCCGGTTGATACGCCTTGGGGATTAAAGCCAATGTATTGTCAAGTAAGTCGATAATAAAGCGCAATACCCCTATAGTGATGAGTATGGGTAACCATACTACCAATCCAGCAAGTAAATAGCTTCTTAATGATATTGTTTTCACTTATTATCACCGTCTTGAGTAGTTTTTGATGAAGAGGTATCTTTTGTTTTATCTGTGCCAGCAGAATCATCATTTTTAGCTTTAGTTTCTGTAGATTGGCCGCTTTTATTTTTAAAATCTGTAGCATACCAACCCGTACCTTTAAGTTGAAAACCAGCAGCAGAGATAAGTTTCACCACTGTATTCTTATAGCATACAGGACATTGTTTGACAGGCTCATCACTGATTTTTTGCATTAAATCAAAGTGATGATTACAACTGGTGCATTGGTATTCATAAATTGGCATCGAAAACGACTCCATTAACTTCAGATAGTTCAATCTAACCAATTATTATAACTAACTCCGAAAGAATGAACAATATGTAAGCCCGGTGACAAAGGCATAGGTCTTTGAGTAATCTAAATTTTTATAAATATTTTTCGTCGGTATAAAAAGGCAGCGACTAGAAAATTTAAAAAAAGAAACAGTATAGCATAAAATAATCCTGCATTTTCTGGACTAAAACCTCCAAATAAATACTCCGAAATTGCTACACGCAAGACATCACTTGTTCCATTGGGCAAGGGAAAAATAAACATGGATTGGATTTTAAGTAAAATAACGTGAAAAATAAAAATAAATAGTGCATTCATGCCAAAAATTTTAAATGGAGTCGACCACTTCGTATAACCTAATACATCAATAACAAAAAAACATAAACCAAAAACTATAAGCGAAAAGCCACTACTCCATAATACAAAAGTGCTTGTCCAAATATTTTTAATAATGGGGAAGTCATAACTCCAAATCCAAGCTAAAAATAGAAAAATTAATCCCACAGAAATTAAGATCACACTTTTCTTTTGTTTACTGATTTTTGTCAATAGGAAATGTCCGGTAAGAAGCCCAGAAAGAGTTGTAGCGATTGCTGGGATAGTACTTAAAAAGCCTTCTGGATCATAATTCTTAAAAAATAAATGTCCAGGAGAAAATAGTTGACTGTCAACATAAGCCACCCAGTTGCTTGCCATACTTAATTGATCGGCTCCTGAACCAGGGAATGGAATCTGAGTTAGTAAAAACCAATAACCTATAAGAATACTCAAAAAGATAAGAACTTGTGTTCGAACGGATGTATGAAGATAGAGCATAGAGCAAATGAAATAACACACAGCAATACGTTGTAAAATTCCATAAAATCGCATGGTTGCAAAATCAATCTTCTTTGGAAAAACACTAAGGAAGATACCAATGACAATTAAAAGAAGAGTGCGAGTCAAAATACTCCTGTAAAGTTGCGCTTTACTCTCCGAATTGATATGTCTTTTTAGACTGATGACCGTTGTGATCCCTACAATAAACAAGAATGCAGGAAATACTAAATCAGCTAAATTACATCCAATCCAGTCGGCATGCGTTAATATAGGATAAGAAACTCGTGTTCCCAGGCTATTGACTAATACCATTAATGCCATTGTTAGGCCGCGAAAAACATCTAAAGATAAGATACGATTATTTTCGATTGTATTACTGCTCATAAAGAAAATGCTTTAAAAAATGAATATGATAGCAACAATATACTACGTTGTCTTCAAGCCACGCACAGGAACGTCCATATGGTATACGTAATGTTTAATAATTTGCTCTGCTTGTTCACATGTTAAAGGTTTACTGATTGCTCCTTCCATAAAGTAATGTTGGCAATCGTATTTGACTACCTCCGCTTCAAAACCAGTCAAGGCAATAATAGGAACATGGTGATTTGTATTTTTTTCTTTTTGACGTAATTGTTTCGCAACGACATACCCTGAGGAGTCTTCCAATCCAATATCCATCAAAACCAAGTCATATTTTCCAGGATGAAATAATTTTATCGCGCTATCAGCAGAGTCTGCTATATCGACGTGACAATGTAATGCTGTTAATAATGCTTTTTCAACATTTTGTGCGATTATATTATCTTCTACCATGAGCACAGTAGGTAAGTAACCTTCTTTAAGTGTATGCTCCATTTTTTTATTATTTTTTTGTAAACTATCTACATGAGTTTCAACTTCTTTATTAAGAGTGATATCGTTTAAAATAACAATTAATCCAATTATTTTTTTGTCACGATTATGCATTGGCACTCGAGACGATTGAAAATAGTAAAGTTTTTCAGAATTGTCTTTAATCGGTTTTTCTTCTACATGAAGCTGAGGAACCCCAGAAAAAATCACTTTCATGTCATCTAGTTTTAACTCTTCTATTCGTTCCTTATCCCAGTGCGCAAATTCCTCCAGTTGTTGGTAAGGCGAGCCCTTTAGATCGCTTATTGTATTTACGCCAAGCAATTTTATGAAATTGTTATTGCATCCTTTTAGATTACATTCAGTATCTATCCAGTACACAATATTTGGCATTGAATTGATAATTTCCATGTAATATTGATGTATGGAATCAATCTCTTCTTGAGATTTATTTTTAGCTTGGGATGACATGCAAATACTCCAATAATTTATCGTTTCGCATGTAAATTATAGTACAGGTAAATTATTTTGATTGTTTCACTTAGAAGCTAGTTCATCAGAGAGTATTTTTCAAAGAATAATATTAAGTTTTATCTCTGAAGTATCGCCATTTTTTGATTAATACCTTGATTTATAAATACTTTTCACACCTACCACGTCCTGCACTGCGAACAGGACATGAAATACAGGACGTAGAAGTCAAAGATAAAAAAAATAATCTAACGAATAATCCATTCAATTTGTTGTTTCAAATCAATTGAAATTTCGGAAAGTTCCTCAAGCTCATAATCCATATAAGGATTATCAATTGAGTTATTAACTTGATGTTGTTTAATTTTTTTGTCTCGCTCTTGATGTAACCACAAAATCTGTGGCTTAAATAGATGAAGTACACCTTCAACCCACTTATCCAGTACTTGCCAGTAGGGATCATCTATCAAAGTCATTTTGTAGCGTTTTAACAGACGTTCGCTGTCCTCAGCATTATACCAAATTTCGGAAGTTACCCACCGATTAACAGTGAATAAGCGTATAGGTTGCCCTAATTGATTCATGCCAATGGCGATCAAATGAGTCATTGGATTATCAATATACCTATCCCAATCCGCTAAAGGTGCTGGCTTAATTCCTTTAGGAATATGTTTGTAGCGTAAAAAACAATGAAAATGGCCATGCTCAGTACTTTCATAGTTTTCCCTATGGCAGTGATAAAAATATTGCGAGCCTGTTTTATGATCAATACGATCGCCTGGAGGATAATGACTCATATGTTCAAAACGACGTTTCTTTTTTAAGGCGTAATGAAGAACGTTCTTACCCTTATTTGTCGTCATTATTTGTTGTGATTCTAAAACTTGTTTGGCGTAATTCAAATAAATATTCTTATGCCAATTACTGAGTTGGGGTAAGGTAAAATCTGAATGGGTACTCATATTTCTTACTTCATGAAGGAAAAATGAAGAGGTAGTAAGAACTACCTCTTTAAAGAATAAAGATTACAGATTACTCGCCAGAGCAACCACCGCAACCTTTACAGCCTTTGCAACCTTTGCAACCTTTACAGCCAGCACAACCCTTGCAACCTTTACAACCTTTGCAAGTGCTTGTAGTAGTAGAAGAAGCGTCATCTGCGTAAGCAACAGAAACCACAGGAGCTGCTAAAACAGTTAACAAAGCAGCTACAGCTATTGTTGATTTTTTCATAATTTTACTTCCTTGATAGTTAATGATTTTTAACCCAATTAGATATTAGCAAAGAAATTGGAGTTTTTCTTCTTTTTTTTAAAAAAAGTTTATCTTTTCATGCCTTTTAAACACTATAAATAGCTGAAAAATTAGGTATGGAAAAATTATGACAATTCTTTTTTCGAAACCATTAAAAAGAATCTATCCAACATTTTTGCACTTAAAATCCATTTTAAAAAAATCATAAGATGCGCTGGAAAAGTCACTGGATACTTGACTCTAGGTCTCTTAGATTCGATTGCATGAATAAATTTATTAATTACTGCATCAGGTTTGCGGGTAAAAACAGAATCTGATTTTTTTTGTTTAAACGTTGTCAGCATCCGTTCGTATTGTTTCGAAAAGTGGCTTTTTTGCATGTTGATATGCTTCAATGAATCATCAACACAATTATCTCGAAAACGACTTTCTATTGGCCCTGGCTCTATAGTAATGACATCAATACCTGATGACTTCAATTCGAGTCTTAACGTGTCACTTATACCTTCTACTGCATATTTAGATGCATTATAGGCGCCGCGAAAGGGCATACTAATAATCCCCAAAATCGAACTTAGATTAATAATGCGACCAGAGCCTTGCTGACGCATGACTGGAATGGCAAGATTTGTGAGCTCAACTAATCCAAAAACGTTTGTTTCAAATTGTGCACGCAATACATCACGTGAAATATCTTCCAACGCCCCTGCCTGGCCATATCCTGCATTATTAATTAAAACGTCTAAACGCCCATCTGTTTTGGCCAGAACCTCAGTAAAAGCTCTCTGAATTGAAGATGAATCAGAAACATCCAGTTGAACCGCTTCGACGCCCATATCCAATAATTTTCGGACATCCTCCTTTTTCCTACATGAGCCAATGACTCTGTGCCCTCTTTTTTGCAGAGCAAAAACAGCATCAAAGCCAATACCACTAGAACAACCAGTAATTAAAATTATTTTTTCATTCATAAATCAAATCCCAAAATTGCTCATGAAAATTATTTATAATCTATAATTCTTAATGTAACAACATAAGAGGGGTTGCATCATGGAAAAAGTTAGCATCCGAAGTTACAAAACGATTTCGCATCTTCTACTACCCTTTATAATATTTATAGGTTTTTTCTACAGCAGCTTAGTTAAAGCAGATACCCTACCCGCACAACCACCAGGCCAACAGCTTGCTTATTTTATTGGATTTCATTCTGGTGGCTATTATGAACCACCTCCATATTATTTTCATCGTCACCATAGAAATCTGTTCTGGACCCCCTGGAGATATGTAGGTCATGGCTGTCGCAAAAGCTGTCTTATTGACCGCTGGAGTGGTCAAGTGCTTCGTTGTAGAAGAATTTGCCGATAGCTGAGAAAGACATTTAAAAACAAAAGATTAGAGTCTTTTTCCATTTTGCTAGCTTGGGACAACCCCTAGAGTTTAGGCAAAATAATCAACCAGTCCTTTGACTCTCCCTTTATTTTTTAGGGGAGTTACTCCAATTTCATCTTCAAAAGTGTGAGTTAATTGTTCTTGACCGCTATTATTTTGCTGAGAAAACTGACGTGGATTGGCATCAGAATCAATTTGAACTTCAGATAAGTTTAAACCTTGCTCAGCCATCATTGCCTGTAATCTTGGTAATGATTGATCAATAATGTCTCGTATATGATGATTATTGGTTATTATGTTTACCGAAGCAGAATCGTTCATCACCTTAATATTGATTTCTAATGGACCTAAATCTTCAGGATTTAGTTTGATTACCGCACTTTTAACCCCTTGTTGCTGCCCAAGCCAAATAATATGCTCTGAAAATTGCTTAGACCATTCGGGTGTATTAACTTCTATTGGTATCACTAGAGATTGAGTTTGAGACGCAATATCCATAATAGGCGCTCGGTTTTCCATAGGCACATCAACACGCACCTCACTTGTTAATACATGCCCCATCAGTTGTAATTTTGTTTCGTCAGAATTTTCGATTGCGGGCAAAGACGGTGCAGAAGTAGTGCTAAGCGGGGGAGATGTTATTCCATTTTCATCAGTTAGTGATTGAAATGATACGGTTTGACTTGTCTTTTTTTCTTCTGTAGAATTTTCCAAGTCGCCGAATTGATATTCCAAGCGTAAATTTGATGTCATTGATTCCTTGTTGTTAATGTGATGTGACAAGGTATTTGGCGAATCTTTATTGTTTCCAACGGGTTCTACAGATTTTAATAATATATTGTTACTAATTTGTGGGATCTCAGAATTTAAAAACTGCTCTGCATCTTGTAGTAAATTATTCTTAGCTTCGACTATAAGAGCTTGTTGTTCTATAGATTGTCTATCTAATAATTGTTGTGTATTTAACGATTGTATCTCTTTCTGTTGTATTTCTTCCGATAAAAGATCATTTTTGGAGATTAATTCATTGTGCTGTATTTGAGTTTCTTTAACTTGTACTGGTCTGGGTAAAGGCTTTTCTTCATTTTGTTCTGGGGAGGTAACGCCATTTAACATGTCACTTGGATTATATTCTTGCTTCAAATTGATTCGCTTGTTCTCAATTTCCTGCTGATAATATTGAGAATTAATCCAAGAAACAGCAACATTATTTTCCATCTCAATGATTGACTGCTCTTCACTTTTTTCTTCAATAACATCTTCTGATTCCGGTGATTCCGAATTAATTGATTCTGGACATGACTGCTGAGGTTCTTCTGCAATTTCAGTGGTTGCCTGATAATTAGACATCTCTTTTACAACATGTGCTAATAATAAAATAAAGGTATTTGGGTCTTTGAGATCGACTGTTGGCAGAGGATTTTGAATATCACTTTGAGGTTTTTCTACTGATTCTGTCAATATTTCGCCATTTAGGGCATTTTCACATGACAAATTATTAGAGAAAAGATCAGCAACTCCAGATGAATTTAATAGTGTATTATTCAAGTCGGTCATTCTACCCCCCCATAATATTGATTATTGGAAAGCAATATCCGTACCAATTGATAACTTAAACTATAATAATCAAATTTTTGTTAAAAAATATTTCTTGAGTGTAAATCCACCTAAAAGATCTATTTTAAACCAAACAAATGATGCTAATCTACGCTCACTAAAAATTTTAAGAGTTATTATCATGTATTTTAAGTCTTTTTTCCCCAAGAAATATACGCACGAATCAGTTTTAGTGGAAATCAAAAGAGTGAAGGATTTCTTGAAGGACAAAGAAGAAACAGATAAATCTGCTTTTTTTATCCTGCTACAGTATCGAATCGAAGATTTTGAGAGGGCCCTAAAAGAAACTCCTGATCCATATGAAAAACAAAGAATAATAGATCAATATCACCGTTTTGCTAAAACGGTATTATCTTGTCTATCCAAACCAAAAGACACTGATTCTTATATAAGTACTTACTTTGACGCTAAAAATTATTACCCAGTAGGAGTTACTGAGGTAATACAAGAACCTATTCGGCATAATATATCACTCGCTGCAACCATTTTAGGTGCAGCGCTTATCTTAGCATCCATAGCTGCGATATGGATTAATCCGTTGATAACTGCCATTTTACTTCCAATTGGCATTACGATTTTAGCGCCTGGCGGTACATCTTTATTAATCTCAAGTCCTCTTGATCCCTCAGCAAAACAGACTGAAGAGAAGCAAATTTTTGAAGCTGGAGCTCGAGTAATTGATCCTAAATTTGATGCCGATCAAAAATATTACCCACAGCTTACCGCTGTTACACTCTAAAAAGTTCAGGCCTAATTTCATAAGATCCCATGGAATTTTCTTAAATTTGAGCTATCATTCAATTTTTGATTTCAGGAGTTCTTCATGAAAGTAGGTCGTGACAGCTTATCAACAAAATCTCAATTGCAGGTAGATGGAAAAACCTATCATTATTACAGTCTTAAAGAAGCCGAACAAAAAAACTTTAAAGGGATCAGTCGTCTTCCCTACTCGCTCAAAGTTCTTTTTGAAAATCTGTTGCGTTTTGAAGACGATAACACCGTAACTACCAATGATATTAAAGCTGTTGCAGACTGGCTACATAATAAAACATCACAACATGAAATTGCTTTTAGACCTGCACGTGTATTAATGCAGGACTTCACAGGAGTTCCTGCTGTAGTTGATTTAGCAGCGATGCGAAACGCAATCACTAAGATGGGTGGCGACCCCGATAAAATTTCTCCTTTATCGCCCGTAGATTTGGTTATTGATCACTCAGTGATGGTGGATAAATTCGGAAGTACTGATGCTTTAGCTGTAAATACTGAAATTGAGATGAAGCGAAATAATGAGCGCTATGAGTTTTTACGCTGGGGTCAAAAAGCATTTGATAATTTCCAGGTTGTTCCTCCTGGTACAGGTATTTGCCATCAAGTAAATCTTGAGTACTTGGGCAAAACGGTGTGGAGCAGCAGTGACAACGGTACTTTGTATGCATATCCAGATACATTAGTTGGTACAGACTCCCATACAACAATGATTAATGGCCTAGGCGTGCTCGGATGGGGTGTTGGTGGTATTGAAGCCGAAGCAGCAATGTTGGGACAGCCTGTATCCATGTTGATTCCTGAAGTGATTGGCTTCAAATTGCATGGAAAGATGAAAGAAGGAATTACCGCAACTGACCTGGTACTTACAGTAACACAGATGCTTAGAAAAAAAGGTGTTGTCGGTAAATTTGTTGAATTTTATGGACCCGGTTTGAGCGATCTACCTCTTGCTGATCGCGCCACCATCTCTAATATGGCACCCGAATATGGTGCGACATGTGGATTTTTCCCAGTAGATAAAGAAACGATTCGCTATCTCGAATTAACTGGACGTGATAAGCACACGATAGCATTGGTTGAGGCGTATGCTAAAGCGCAAGGAATGTGGTATGACAAAGACAGTGAAGATCCTATATTCACTGATACTTTAGAACTTGATTTGAGTACGATTGTGCCCTCATTGGCCGGTCCTAAACGACCTCAAGATAAAGTCACTTTAAGTACCTTACCTATTGAATTTGATGCGTTCCTCAAAGAGGCTGGAAAAGAACAAGAAAAAAACTCTTCTTTTGCAGTTAAAAATCATGATTTCCAAATGAAACACGGTCATGTAGTCATTGCGGCAATAACCAGTTGTACGAACACATCAAATCCAAGTGTCCTTATGGCTGCAGGATTAGTAGCTAAAAAAGCAATTGAAAAAGGACTGCAACGCAAACCTTGGGTTAAGTCCTCTTTAGCCCCAGGCTCAAAGGTAGTAACAGATTATCTTAAACAAGCCGGGTTACAATCTTATTTAGATCAATTAGGTTTTAATTTAGTAGGTTATGGTTGTACTACATGTATTGGTAACTCTGGCCCATTACCTGATGCAATTTCACACAGTGTTAGTGATAATGATCTCGTTGTTTCAGCTGTTTTATCTGGAAACCGGAATTTTGAAGGCCGCGTACACCCTCAAGTCAGAGCCAATTGGTTAGCATCACCTCC
This sequence comes from Legionella steigerwaltii, assembly GCF_001468065.1. Classification (GTDB taxonomy): domain Bacteria; phylum Pseudomonadota; class Gammaproteobacteria; order Legionellales; family Legionellaceae; genus Legionella; species Legionella steigerwaltii. The sequence goes on along the minus strand of NZ_LNYZ01000013.1, from coordinate 577,535 downwards.
GTTAGTAGTAGCCTATGCTCTTTGCGGTACCACAACCATTGATCTAAGCAAAGATCCTATAGGTAAAGACAGTAAGGGCAATGATGTGTATCTGAAAGATATTTGGCCATCTAATGCGGAAATTGCGGCTGAAGTTTCTAAAGTTACAGGTGGAATGTTCCGTAAAGAATATTCAGAAGTATTTCTTGGTGACGAACACTGGCAAACGATTAAAACAAGCAGTGGGAAAACCTATGAATGGGATACAAATTCAACGTACATTCAACACCCGCCCTTTTTTGATAACTTAAAAGCAAAGCCTGATTCAATTAAACCAATTAAACGAGCTTATGTACTTGCTTTATTTGGTGACTCGATTACAACAGACCATATCTCTCCAGCAGGCTCCATTAAGGCCAACTCACCTGCTGGCTTGTATTTAAAATCCAAGGGAGTTGATGAAAAGGAATTTAACTCGTATGGCTCTCGACGTGGTAACCATGAGGTCATGATGCGAGGTACTTTTGCTAATATTCGTATTCGTAATGAAATGACCCCAGGTCAAGAAGGCGGTATCACACGTTACATTCCTTCAGGTGAAGTAATGCCCATTTATGATGCAGCAATGCTTTATAAGAAAGACCACCATGATCTTGTAGTCATTGCTGGTAAAGAATATGGGACAGGATCTTCAAGAGATTGGGCAGCAAAAGGAACCAATTTACTTGGGGTCAAAGCAGTCATTACTGAAAGCTTTGAGCGCATTCACCGTTCTAATTTAATCGGTATGGGGGTTTTACCTTTACAATTTTGTGACGGTATGACACGTAAGACATTGGAGTTGAAGGGAGATGAGCGCATCAGTATTGATGTATCTGATTCTTTAAAACCTGCTTCAATGGTTCCAGTAACTATTGAACGGACTAATGGTCAAATCGAAAAGATTAATGCATTATGCCGCATCGATACCGCTGACGAATTAGAATATTATAAAAATGGTGGTATTCTGCAATACGTTCTTAGAAATCTGTGTGCTTAATATGATCAAAATATATTCTCAGTTGGGTCTTTGGCCCAACTGGAGTATCATCAGCTTAGATCGATATGCTCATGGCTTGTTTGGGTTAAAATCCCAACCTACTTTTATATTTAAATTTCACATATGACAAGAGCACCAGCGTCCAAAGTTATTGGCGGTTTGGTTAGGCCGCATTTGTTAAGGATTAATCATGAATCACCCTAAAAAAGTTCTAAGCGTTTTTTCTTTAGTAATGATTAACGTCATTGCTGTTGATAGCTTACGTACTTTGCCTATTAGTGCCAAGCTCGGCCTTACATTAGTCTCTTATTATGTTGTTGCTGCGTTTGCCTTTTTTATTCCTGTCTCTTTAGTGGCAGCTGAATTAGCAACTAGCTATCCTGAAACAGGAGGAATTTATGTATGGGTTCGTGAAGCATTCGGTAAGAGAGCAGCGTTTATTACGATTTGGCTTCAATGGATATATAATGTTGTTTGGTATCCAACGATACTTGCTTTTATCGCTGCCACCCTATCCTATTTAATTAGCCCAGAATTAGGAAATAATAAGTACTATTTATTAGGCACAGTGTTAATTCTGTTTTGGATGTTTACAATACTTAATTGCTTTGGCATGAAAGTATCAAGCATAGTTAGCACAATTGGAGCAACACTAGGCACAATATTTCCCATGCTTTTTATTATTTTCTTAGCAATGCTTTGGGCTGCTCAAGGAAAACCAATGATGGTCGGCTATCCCTCCGCATGGTTACCTGACTTCAGTTCTTTAGGTAATTTATCGTTATTTGCAGTAGTATTATTTGGCCTACTTGGTATGGAAATGTCCGCAGTTCATGCTGAAGAAGTAAAAAATCCCCAGCGGGATTATCCAAAAGCGCTTCTTTACTCAACTATTTTAGTCATTTCTACGCTTTCTTTAGGCTCGATAGCCATTATAGTTGTAGTCCCTAATGAAAATTTAAGCGTTGTATCTGGACTTATTGATGCTTATGCTGTTTTCTTTAACTCATATAATATGCCCTGGATGACCTCAATTATTGCCATCTTAATTATTTTAGGTGGTCTCAGTGGTGTTTCAGCATGGATTATTGGGCCAACAAAAGGATTAATGGTTTCTGCGCGTGACGGATCCTTACCTACGAAATTTGCACATACCAATAAGCACGGCGCACCAACAACAATTCTCTTTGCACAGGCTATTATTTTTACCGTTTTAAGCTCAGCTTTTATTTTGTTACATTCAATTAATGCGGCTTACTGGATGTTGAGTGATCTGTGTGCCCAAATGGCCTTATTAGTCTATGTTTTTATGTTTGCCGCAGCCATTAAGCTAAGATACAGTAAACCCAACCTACATCGTGGATACACTGTTCCAGGTGGTAATCTAGTTATGTGGTTATTATGTATCGTTGGGATTCTTTGTTGTCTTACAGCAATTGTTATCGGTTTTGTACCTCCAACACAAATCCCTGTTGGTAATGTATTTATTTTCGAATCATTTCTAATTGGTGGATTAATTATATTTGTGTTAATTCCGTGGTTTCTTGCTAAAAGACATTAGAGTATTTTTAATACGTGGCCTGGGTGAAGGCGTAGCCGTAACCCGGGTTCCGCTGCGCTTCACCCAGGCTACAATTATTGATTTATGCGAAGAAATCAATAACCGCTTGATTCCACTGTTTGGGCTGCTCTAAATTAGATAAATGCCCTGTATTAGGTAAAGTAATTAATTGACTATTTTTTGCAAGTGAATGCATATCAATACTTTGTTGTGGTGGAATTACTTTATCCAATTCACCTGTAATAATTAAAATAGGTAGCGTTGTAGTTGCGAGTAAAGATGAGGTGGAGTCACGGAGTGCCATACCGCGCAAAGCAGATGCAGCAGCTGTAGGTTTTTGTAAGCTTAAAATATGGTGAAGATAAGTTTTTATTTCTGGTGAGGCATAAGGAGAGAGTGCTTTTGTCATAAATCCATCAATCAGAGTGTCCATTCCATTTTCAAGAACATCAAGCGCAGTTTTTTCACGAGCAGCTTTTGCTTCTGCGCTATCTGCCACAGCTTGCGTATTGGAAAGTACTAATCCTAATGTTAGATCTGGATATTTATTTAAAAAGGCAAGAGCAATGTATCCTCCCATTGATTCTCCTGCAACGATTGCTTTATCAATCTTTAAGTAATCTAATAATTCTTTTACTTCCTGAGCGTATTCAGACATGGACATTGCTTTTCCATCCACACTGGATGATTCACCAAACCCCCATAGATCGAGAGTAATTACACGAAAATGTCCTTTTAGCCCCTCTTGTTGAGCCTGCCATAGCCGTTGATCTGTGGGAAATGCATGAATTAATACAAGTGGTTTGCCGTCACCTACGTCATTATAAGAAATAAATTGGTTTGTATGAGGGAGGGCTATTGTCGTCGCAAACAAGGCATTATCAAAAAAAGCAAATACAATAAAAATTAAAAAGACAAATATCTTATTCATTAATTACTCCATTAATCAGTGCGTTGTAACGTCATGTTAACTAGAATATGGGAGTTACTTTAACAGTGATAAGACACTCTATTAAAGTAACGTCCTTTAAGCAGTTTATTATCTATTAATCAGGCAAAGACATTAAACTTGCATTACCTCCAGCTGCAGTTGTATCAACAGTATAAGTTCGTTCATGACATAATCGGACTAGATAGTTAGGTCCCCCTGCTTTAGGACCTGTTCCTGACAATCCCTCACCACCAAAAGGTTGTAAGCCGACAACGGCTCCTATCATATTTCGGTTTACATAACAGTTACCTGCATGAACGTTCTGTCTGATGTATTCAACTGTTTCATTAATGCGACTATGGATTCCCAGAGTTAGACCATAACCAGTTGCGTTAATTTGTTTAATCACTTGATCCAAGTCTTTTTGCTTAAATTGAATCACATGCAATACTGGACCAAAAACTTCTTTTTCTAGTGCATTGATATGATCAATAGCAATAGCAGTTGGTGGCATAAAATATCCCGATTCGAGTGATTCATCCAATGAGCATTGGTAAATTATTTCAAAACGTTTTTTCATATTATCCACATGATTTTTTAATGTGGACAAAGCTGCTTTATCTATAACAGGTCCTATATCAGTGACTAGCCAGCGCGGATCTCCTACAACTAATTCCGCCATGGCCCCTTTTAAAAGCGCTATCGTTCTTGGGTAAACTTCTTCCTGCACAAATAATACACGCAATGCAGAACATCTTTGACCTGCACTACCAAAGGCTGAGTTAATTGCATCCACAACAACTTGCTCAAGCAATGCAGACGAATCAACAATCATTGCATTTTGACCACCTGTTTCAGCAATCAATGGAATAAGTTCTCCACCCCGTGTCGACAAGGTATGATTAATGAGATTAGCCGTATCAGTTGACCCTGTAAATAACACTGCTTTAATCCGGTGATCAGCAACCAATGCAGCCCCAATTGTCTCACCTGGTCCGGGAAGTAATTGTACCGCACCTATAGGAATACCCGCTTTATGCATTAATTTAACAGTATAAGCAGCAATTAATGGCGTTTGTTCTGCAGGTTTTGCAATAACACAGTTCCCCGTTACTAAAGCAGCAGCAATCTGACCAGTAAAAATTGCCAATGGGAAATTCCATGGGCTAATACAAAGTACTACACCGCGAGGATGCAAACTAAGTTCATTTAATTCACCTGTATAACCTGTCAAACGCAAAGGGGTAGCTAAAATTTGCTGAGCTTGCATAGCATAGTAACGACAAAAATCAATGGCTTCTCGCACTTCTGCAACGCAGTCATTCATTGTTTTTCCCGCTTCCAGGCATGCTATAGTCATAAGTTCTGTCTGATTTTCTTGTAATAAATCTGCAAACCGATTCAGACAAGCAGCTCTTTCCTTAACGGATATAGCAGACCAAACAGGGAAAGTCTGTTCGGCTGTTGCTAAAGCCTGTTTTACATCGTCAAGTGATGCATTTTGGACTGTTCCTATAATATTTTCAATTTGTTGCGGCGATTCAATTCGTTGCTTTTCGCCTATAAGCGTTGTGCTACCTGCAATGATAGGCTCTGAAGTCCATTGCTGTAGCTTGATTTGAGCCATTTTTTGTTGTAAAAGAGCGCGCTCGGCTCGATCGGTAAAATCAAAACCTTGAGAGTTTTTCCTACTTGGTTGAAATAGATCTTCCGGTAAGGGAATGTTCTGATTCATCTTATGCAATAGTGACTTGGCTTTTTCAACGGGGTCCTCAACCAATGTACTAATAGGCGCATTGTCATCAACAATACGGTTTACAAATGAAGAGTTTGCTCCATTTTCTAATAATCTACGGACCAAATAAGGAAGTAAGTCTTCATGGCTACCTACAGGTGCGTAAATACGACAAGGAATACCATGACATTCAGCTGGTACTATTTGTTGATACAATTCATTACCCATTCCATGTAAACACTGAAACTCAAAATCTCGATAATCACCAGTAATATTTAAGATCATCGCCACGGAATAGGCATTATGTGTTGCAAATTGAGGGTAAATCGCATCCGTCATGGTCAATATTTTTTTCGCACATGCCTGAAAAGAAACATCTGTGAAAACTTTACGCGTAAATACAGGGTATTCTTTAAAACCCTGCATTTGCGTTTTCTTGATCTCGCTATCCCAATAAGCACCTTTGATCAAGCGGACCATAATTCGGCGTTGCTTTCTTCTTGCAAGAGCTGCTACCCAATCCAGTACATAAAAAGCTCTTTTTTGATACGACTGAACAGCCAAACCAAAGCCATTCCATCCGTCTAAACTGGTGTCATTAAAAACACGCTCCATTACATCAAGTGATAACTCCAAACGTTCAGACTCTTCAGCATCAACTGTTAGAGCGATATCATAACTCTTCGCTAAACGAGCAAGTGCCAACAATTTAGGTGACAACTCTTCCATAACTCGCTCATATTGGCTTTCATTATAGCGTGGATGTAATGCAGAGAGTTTTATAGAGATTCCTGCACGTTTGTATACATTTGAATTTTTATCAGCCTGTCTGCCTATTGCTTCAATTGCGTTTTTATATGCTTCAAAATAGCGTGATGCATCAATCGAGGTAAGTGCTGCTTCCCCGAGCATATCGTAAGAATAACGATATCCTTGCGCCTCTTTCTTTTTTGCTCGACTTAATGCTTCATCTATAGTTCGTCCCATCACAAATTGTTTACTCATGATTCGCATCGCTTTATCAACCGCTTTTCTTACTACTGCCTCACTGCTGCGATTCACGAGCTTCATTAACGATTTAGATAATGTTGTTTGGGCTTTTTCTGGTGTCAGTATTTTACCTGTAAGCATCAGGGCCCATGTTGTTGCATTTACAAAAAACGAATCACTTTGGCCTATATGAGATTTCCAATCACCACCAGACAATTTATCTTTAATTAAATTATCAATTGTAGCACTGTCAGGAACACGCAATAATGCTTCAGCCAAACACATGAGGGCAATACCTTCATCACTGGATAAGGCATATTCAGTTAAAAATGAATCAATACCGGTACTTTTTTTTCGTTCTGCTCGCACTGATTCAACCAGTTTTGTTGCACTATTCCTAATATCAATTAATTGCTGTTGCCCTAATGCTGCTTTCTCACAAAGCTCAGATATCAAGGATAATTCATCAACACGATAGGCATGATTAATAGCAGCTCGTATTCCTTCAGGTAATTGTATGATCTGCTTTTCCAGCATAGCATTCTCCGAAATCAAATATATAACTATTCTTTTTCCCCTTTCTCTCTTGAGAAGTATCAAGTCAATGCTGGGTTTAAAAGAGTTTAAAAAAGTAGCAGCCAAGTATAATTTAGTGCTATATAAAATGGAATGCACTGGCTATTATTTTGCTATACAATAACCATAGCAATCCACAGTAAATGGGGTAATTATACCTTGTTTTAAGCAAAATATCTGTTGTTTATTTGATAAATTTGAACTATTTTTAATCATTTAGGCCGTGTTTTGCCACACCAAATAGAGCAAATAACAAACCAATCGTTCACTTATTGATCAATTGGTTTTTTTAACGCTTAAATAAGACTTTGAATTGAATAATATTTTTCCCTGATGAACAAAGAAAGCTCTTGTAATTTTACAATTACATGAATTGTTAATATAATCACCATTTTTATAAAGAACTGTAATTGCTATTTACAAGAAGAAAGGAGAAGTATGAATACCCTATTGACTCTAATCTCAACTATAATTTTAACCAGCAATATAACTTCCAGTGCACCTACATTTGCAGCTCGATCTGAAACAGATATCAATACTAAATTGCAGCATTTGAGCAGCAAGGCACCCCAATTAAATAGAAATGTGTTAAAGCTTGCATTAACTGCATATAGAAATGCGAGCAAGAGAGGCGCCGTCAAAAAACCTGTGCTTACGGTAATTGATTACTCTTTACCCTCAAACAAGCAACGTATGTGGGTATTTGATCTCAATAGAGAACGCCTCCTATATAATACTTATGTTGCACATGGCAAAAATTCAGGTGTGAATAAAGCAAGTCATTTTTCGAACGTTCCTTCAAGTAAACAATCAAGTTTAGGCACATATATTACAAAAGATACCTATATAGGACATAAAGGATACTCACTCAATCTTCAAGGTCTGGACAAAGGCTTTAATGATAATGCATTAAGTAGACGTGTAGTAATACATGGTGCATGGTATGTAGAACCTGATTTCATAAAACGTGCTGGTCGAGCTGGGCTATCTTGGGGTTGTCCTGCTATTGCACAAACCTTAGCAAAACCTGTAATTAACACCATTAAAAATGGTTCTGTAATTTTTGCTTATTTTCCAGATAGAAAGTTTTTATCTAAGTCAGGTTATTTAGTGGCCTAAATGTAAAAAAGCCAGGGTTACCCCTGGCTTTCGCAGTCATCCGTATAAGAACTTCCAGTTCTTATGATCATCCATGATAAATCATATCCGTATGATTACAATTCCATTTGTTTGACTCATATCCATACAAGTCATGATTAAAATGTAGCAATAGAAAAAAAGAAGTTCAAGTTTACTTTGTACTTATTTCTCAAACTTATTCACGAAAACCAGCAATTAAATTTTATTAAATTTTTTTAAAAAACAACAAGTTATAAAAAATATAAAAATTTACGCCTAAAAAAAACGGCTATTATCCCCAAGGCAATTGAGAAATATCTTACAAGAAATCAAGCAAAAGAGCGTAAAGCATATTACTTGAACTTAATGCGTAACACTAAAATAACTTAGGATAATAATTATGTTTGCATATAAGTGCTTGATTATGTCAAAAGATGTGGTAGTTTATTCTGCATCTAGATCACGCTTTAGAGCTATGCAATGGACAAACAACCGCTAACTACAATTAAAAAAGATAAATTACAAGTTATAGATTGGCTTATTGAACATTTTCCCAATGCTTTTTTTAAAAAGGGAAATCAGATTAAGCCTCTGAAAATCGGGATATTTGACGATATCATTGACTTCTACGAACGACTTGACTCTCCTCCATTCAGTAAAAAATCTTTACGAGAAGCTTTAAGCTACTATAGTGCATCACCAGCGTATTTAAGCTGTCAAAAAGAACACTCCGCACGAATTGATATTTACGGCAATGAGGTGGATGTGGTAACCCAAGAACAAGCTAAATACGCCCATCAACGATATTTAGAACGCTATAGCAAAAAGCAAGACTTAGGGAACAAATAATTGTAGCCTGGGTGCAGTGCAGCGGAACCCGGGATACTAGCAGCAGTAAAACCCGGGTTCCGCTGCACTGCACCCAGGCTACATCTACTTAGTAATACCCCTGAAACTCACACCTGCATTATAGATTAAGCAATTAGCTGTAAAGCCATCAAATAATTAACTCTAATATCTGATCCTAATGAAGCCTTCCTTAAAAAGGGGTTGTAGTCCATTCCTTTCAATTCGATCAAGTCAAAATCCCAAGGTCGGGCCATGGTAAGTAACTCACTTGGTTTTATAAATTTTTTATAATCGTGGGTCTGTTTAGGTAATAAGTTGAATATATATTCTGCAGCAATAATTGCCGTAGCATAAGCCTTAATTGTTCTACTAATTGTTGATACAAATAATAGGCCTTGCGGCTTCAGTAATCGTCTACAGTGTTCGAAAACCAATCCAGGATTTTCTACATGCTCCAACATTTCCATGCAAGTGATCACATCAAAACGCCGGTGATTATATTCTTCCACTGAAGTAGATAGATAATTAATCTTCAGATGATTATTTTTTGCATGTTCTTGAGCGATTAAAATTGCCTCAGATTCTGCATCTATACCAGTAACATGTGCCCCTGAGCTTGCCATAGCTTCACAGAGGATACCTCCACCGCAGCCCACATCCAAAACAGTCAAATCATTTAAATGGGTATGCTGCTTTATAAAATCAAGCCTTGTTTGATTTATGTCATGAAGAGTTTTAAGAGGCCCCTCAGTATCCCACCATAAGCTGGCATGCTGAGCAAATTTACTAATTTCTTTGGGATCAACAGTTGATTCAGGATGACTCATATTTGTAATAAATCCAGAGGTTTAAAAAAATCGATAACTCGCTGATTGGTAATAAAACTTACATTATAAGGATGTTCTGCAATAAGTCCTATAGGTAATTTATTTTGTGCAGCAGTTTCTGCAATTTTACCCAATAAAATCAATTGGACAGAAGGTTTAATTATAGCCAATTGACTAAAAAGGCTTTGCATAAACGGTTTCCATTGTCGTGCGTGGTAAGGAACTTTACCTTCACTATAAACTAAAGAAGCATTGAGCAATAAGATTCCTTTCGTCATCATTCCTTCAAACAATTGTTGCGCCGTTTGTACTAAAGAGCTTTTATCCAGTAGTGCTATATTGGCTTGTGACGTATTGGAGTCTAATTCACCGCGTGCGACAAGCAACATTTTAATCCAATTACGCAAAGAAGTTGCTCTATTAACTGCTTTACTTAAGCCATTTATGCTCCATAAGTTACCAACTGAATTATCCCAAAAAGCATATCCGTTCGCTGAATCTTGCCGAGGATAAGGAGATTCACCCAGCAAAATATATCGAGTTTTAGCTAGCGGTAAGCTGAAGGCCGCGAATAGACTCTCCTTCCCTGGTAACCAATGTTCATCATGCATTAGCAGTTGTAAATAATGCTGGTCCATTGTTTCTAGTGCTTTGGTAACAATTTCTTTCCAATCAGAATGACAATTGTTTAATAATGATTGATTATCCACTTTTATGCTCGGTGAAGAGAATTCTAATGATACTTCCACTCTGCCTCCTTAAACGGGCCGTATACTTTACAAGATATATTCAATCTTCTGAGTACTCCGGTAAATAAAATGTAACCGCAGTAATGAATACACCATCGTAACTGCTCTATCTATTTTCTTCAATTAAAACCTAAAATTTATCCCGAGAGCATTAAGCGAATTCTATCAAAAATAACTATCGCACTTCATAGATCTTTTTCATATAAGAGAGAATAAATTATATTATGTAAGGCTCCAGATTGTTTTGATTTTTTCCAAATAGGAAAATGAGTCACCTACAGCATATTGTTTTTAAACAACTACAAAACAACAAATTTTTACTTGCTTATTAGTGCTTTTGTGGTTAAAAATAGAATTTACAGGGAGATTCTTAAACACAGGGAGTGTTGTATGTCTACTAAAGATCAAGAACTTGAAACACTTATTAAAAGCGATACTAATGCTTCTGTTTCAAATAAAGTAATCCTTCAAAAAGCTTTGTCACAGATGAGTTTTTCTGATGCGGCAAAAAAAATATTACTAGATCCAAGCTCTCCTCCGGCTGATTTAGATAGTTTGCAAAGTATTGCTTTAACCCAAGAGCATTTAACACAAGTCAAAAAAAGTCTAGGAGCAATAGTTGATAGTTTACATGATAATCCAAGCCTTATTTCACGTGCAGCTGCTTTTTGGGGTGAGCTACCTCTGTGGCAAAGAATTATTGGTGGAGTTGCTATAACAGGCCCAACCCTCATTATTGGAGCTGCAGCACATATTGGATTTCTCGTTACAATTAGCGGAATAAGTGCCGTAGCGTATACTACAAGCGGAATTGTTCTTGATGACCATCATTATCATACAAAAAATATTGCACAAAAATTAAAAGAGGGAATTTTTGGAGTTGCAGAAATTCTTGAATTAACTATTGGCGCATTAGATTCAATTCGTAAAAAATTGGCTGTTGAAATAGATAAATTTAAAGAAGAGAATGAAAAGCTCGCCCAAAATATTACGCGATTAAATGAAGAAGTTGAGACTTTGAGCGCTCAGGTAGAGGTTTATGTTGAAACAGAAAAATTACTTCGTAAGACAAAGGAAAAACTTGAAGAAACAGCTGCCTCTTTAAAGCAAGATCTTGAAAAACAAAATGAACAGTTTCAAGCCACTCAAAAAGAGCTTTTAAAAGCACAAGATGAACATTCTAAAAGTCTATTGCTCTTATCTCAAAAAACTTCTGAGTTATCGGAAGTTAGGAAATCAATGGGGACTGAACTAGATAAAGCTAAAAAAATTGCCACTTCTCTGGAAGGAACAGTGAAAGTTCTATCTACTGCAGCAATCAGTGACACCAGTCAACGACAAGCTTTTCAAGAAAAATTAAATAGCTTTTTAACGGATAAGTCAGCTAGTTTTGATGAGGTAACCGAGCGGATGTCTAAAGCAGAATCTGAACTTTCTTTAGTTAAGTCTGAATTAAAAGCGAGTACAGAACGATTTAATAAGTTATTAGAACTTCAAGAAAAGCAACTTCTACGTCTGCAGGGACTCGATCGACGCGTTGACTCGAGCTTTCATCCAGAGCTACAGCAGACTAAAAGTGATGAACAAGTCAAATCTGAGGGTTTACTGAGTAAATTTGGTTTTATGGCTTTGCCCCAAATATGGCCGATAACCAACACACCACAACCTGCTAAACAAAACGCATCACTTAGCTCTGTGCCATAGCAAAAAAACCTCAATTTGTCTTTTCCTCCGAGTCGAATTACTCGGAGGATTTCATTTATTTTCCTTGGGTATAACGTTGTGAACTACCCTAATTTCAGCTATTCTGTATTTTTAGCTCTAAGTTAAAAGCCGTGATTAAAGCATACAAGAAACTGATAAATATAATAAAAAATAATCAGGAAACGATGGTGAAACAACTCCATCAGTTTTGTGAGATTAATTCTGGCACAACTAATTTAGAAGGGTTAGCCCAAATGGCTTATTTATTGCAAACAGCCTATAACCCCATAGCTGATACAATTCAGATAAAAAAACTTCAGAAATTATCTGCTATAGATATGTCTGGCAATACAGTATTACAAACCTGCGGCGATGCTCTATTTATTAGAAAACGACCTCACTTGAAACGTCGAGTTTTGCTCAGCGGACATATGGATACCGTGTATGCTGCAGATAATCCTTTTCAAAAATTAACTTATATTAATGATAATTGCATTAATGGCCCTGGCGTTACCGATATGAAAGGTGGGCTTATTGTGATGTTGCATGCTTTATCTGCTTTCGAACAAGATGAGTGTGCCGCAGAACTTGGTTGGGATGTTTTAATTAATTCTGATGAAGAAATTGGCTCACCGGCATCCAGCCTTCTTTTCGATGAGTTAGCAGCTAATTATCAAGCAGCTTTAGTCTATGAGCCAGCGATGACTCCAAATGGCACTTTAGCAAAAAATCGCAAAGGTAGTGGGAAATTGACACTTATTGCTACTGGAAAAGCTGCGCATGCAGGACGAGCTTTCTCAGAAGGGCGAAATGCCATTTGCTATTTAGCTGAGGTAATATGTGCCGTTGACGCCCTTAATGGGAAGCGCGAAGGAGTGACCATTAACGTAGGAAAGATTGCAGGCGGTGAAGCACTCAATGTAGTTCCTGACAAAGCAGTAGCGCAGCTTGACATTCGGATTAGTCTCCCTGAAGATGAATATTGGGTACGAACTGAGTTGGACAAAATTATTGGACAATTAAAACGCCAAGGTTATTCTTTAAATATACAGGGCGTTTTTGGTAGGCCCGTTAAACGTGTATGTTCTGGTACAAAACGTTTGTTTCATCGTATTCAACACTTAGGAAAAGAGCTTGGTTTAGCTATAGATTGGCAAGATAGTGGTGGTTGTTGTGATGGAAATAATTTGGCTCAACATGGTTTACCTGTTCTAGACACACTTGGGGTTAGGGGCGGTAATATCCACAGTGCAGAAGAGTATATTTTACTTGATAGTTTATCCGAACGCGCCGCACTCAGTACCCTACTCTTGCTTGACCTAGCTCAAGGTGGTTTAGAGGATCTAAAAAATGATGCTATTTCGTAGTGCTCGTGATACAGATTTAGATGCGATTCATTATTTGGCTGAGGAAAGTGGCATAGGAATAACAACGCTTTCCAAGGATAAAAAAATCCTAAAAAAACGACTTCACTGGTCTACTGAATCATTCAAAAAAAATATAGTAAAACCGCATAATGAATATTACTTATTTGTTTTGGAAAACCCTACAAATAAAAAAATAATAGGTGTTTCCGGAATTGAGTCATGCATTGGACATGAGGCTCCTTTTTATTCTTACAAAATCTCCAAGCGTACTCGAATTTGTCGTTCATTAAATATACGAAGCGATTATGAGGTTTTAAGTTTAGTAAATGATAATCAAGGGCGCAGTGAAATCTGCACCCTTTTTTTAGAGCCTAAATACAGGAAAAATAAAAATGGACTATTACTTTCCAAAGCCCGTTTTCTGTTTATCGCCCAACACCCAGAACGTTTTGCTTCGACTGTAATCGCTGAAATGCGCGGCACTTCAGATATAAATGGCATATCACCCTTTTGGCAGAATGTAGGAAGTCATTTTTTTCATATGTCTTTTGCAGAAGCAGATCGACTCACTCTAGCAACAGACAAACAATTTATATCAGACTTGATGCCTCGTAATCCTATATACATTAAATTGCTGTCACCCGAAGCCCAAGCAGTAATAGGTCGAGCCCATCCATCGACACAGGCGGCCATGAACATTTTGTTGAGAGAAGGATTTCGATATAACAAGTACATTGATATTTTTGATGCGGGTCCTACACTTGAAGTACCACTACCCAAAATCAAAACTATAGAACTAAGTCGAATTGTAACCATTAAAAATATTAGTGATGAAGTAAGCAGTGCTAACTATTTATTAGCAAATACACAATTGGATTTTCGTGCAACCATTAATAGTGTTCTAGTAAACAAAGAAAATAACACCTGTATTATTAGCAAAAAAACAGCAAGTGTCCTCCAAGTTAAATGTGGCGATCAACTGCGCGTAGCTCCTTTATTATTTAATGATGGAGGGTTAAATGATTAAATCATCTATATTGAATGGCAAAGGACAATATATTAATGGCCAGTGGATTAAGGGACAGGGAACTACTCTAGAATCAGTTAATCCGAGTTATGGCACATTATTTTGGCAAGGTACAAATGCGACTGAACAAGAAATTTTCGCTGCATATCATGCAGCACAACAAGTGCTTTTCCCCTGGTCGACTCTTGATTTTGAAACTCGTGCAAATTATATCCAGAAATTTGCCAAACAAATTGAAAAAAATCGCGATCAACTAGCATATTTAATAGCAGTAGAAACTGGAAAACCTTTATGGGAAGCACATACCGAAGTCAATGCAGTTATAGGAAAAATTAATTTATCCATTCAAGCTTACCAGGAAAGAACAGGCACAAAAGTAACCAAGACGACTGAAGCAAATGCCTATCTTCGGTTTAAACCCCAAGGTGTTGTAGTCGTTCTCGGTGCATTTAATTTTCCAGCTCATTTGAGCAATGGCCATATAGTCCCTGCTCTTTTAGCAGGAAACACGATTCTTTATAAGCCAAGTGAACATACACCTGCCGTAGCTGAATTTGTCATGCAATGTTGGCATGAGTGTGAACTACCTCCTGGAGTAATAAACTGTTTACAGGGAGATGCAACCTGTGCAAGAACCATGCTTTCACAAGACATTCAAGGAGTATATTTTACAGGCAGTTATGCTACGGGATTGCGCATTCATCAACAATTTGTTGACAAGCCTGAAGTCATCTTAGCACTTGAAATGGGAGGAAATAATCCTTTAGTTGTTGATGAAGTGACTGATCTTAATGCGGCTGTTTACCATACACTACTTTCTACCCTAATTACTGCTGGTCAACGATGTACCTGCGCACGGCGTGTTATTATACCTGACACGGCTCAAGGCGATGAGTTTTTAAATCGGTTTATTGAAACCTGCTCATCTGTCAAGGTTGGTCCCTTTGACCAAAAACCAGAGCCATTTATGGGGCCAGTTATCAGCTATGTACAAGCTCTTAAACATCTCCATAGCCAAAAGAAACTGATTGAGTCAGGTGCTATTTCTTTATTGCCCATGACATTACTTACTGAGTATACAGGTCTACTCTCACCAGGTGTCATTGATATGACACATTTTGATAATCCACCAGATGAGGAAATTTTTGCTCCTTTGGTACAAATTCATCGTTATACCCACTTTGAACAAGCAATTAATCTGGCAAATCAAACTCGCTATGGTTTGGTTGCGGGTTTATTAAGTGATAATGAGCAGTATTATCATCAATTTTATCAGCGAGTCCGGGCTGGCTTAATTAATTGGAATAGGCCTACTACAGGGGCAGCCGGTAGTCTTCCTTTTGGTGGAGTTGGATTAAGTGGAAATCATAGACCAAGTGCCTATTTTGCTGCAGATTATTGTGCTTACCCTGTAGCTAGTATGGAACAACCTCTTTTATCAATGCCAGAACAGATGTTACCCGGTATTACTTTGTAACCCAAATGTAGATATCGCAGCCTGGGTGCAGCGCAGCGGAACCCAGGATCAGAGGTTCATTCATATCCGTAAACCCGGGTTACGCTGCGCTGCACCCAGGCTACGATGCACCTATAATTGGGGGCAAACAGTTACATAAAATTTAAAAACGGAAAATTAAAATGAACGTTTATGAGTTAAACATGGACGGCCTAGTCGGCCCTACCCATAATTATGCAGGTATTGCTCCGGGTAATCTTGCATCTCTTTATAATGCACTGGCAATTTCCAATCCCCAAACAGCAGCTCTGCAAGGCATAGAGAAGATGCGTTTACTTCACAAAATGGGTCTAAAGCAAGGATTATTTCCGCCACAGCAACGCCCTAATCTAGAGCTACTCCATCAATTAGGCTTTTGTGGTACACCCACAGAACAAATTAATAAAGTTTATAAAACGGCACCTGAACTGCTTAGTGTGTGTTATTCGGCATCCAGCATGTGGGCAGCCAATGCAGCTACAGTTTCTCCAAGCACAGATACGAATGACCATAAAGTTCATTTTACTGCAGCAAATCTCATCAGCAATTTGCACAGACATCAGGAGGCGGATTTTTCAAAAAAAATGCTGGAGTTTATTTTCTCTAACCCCAATTATTTCCATCATCATCCTATTCTGCCACGCTCAACCATTACTGGAGATGAAGGTGCTGCAAACCACAGTCGTATCTGTCAAAACTATAGCCAACCAGGAGTTCATCTTTTTGTTTATGGGAAGAAAGCTTTAGGGAAAAATCAGTCAAACTTTGGTCCAATAAAATATCCAGCACGACAGACTCGAGAAGCATCTGAAGCCATTGTACGCCAACATCAATTATTGGAAAACAATGTTGTGTTTGCCTGCCAAAATCCAATCGCCATCGATCAAGGAGTTTTTCATAATGACGTTATTTCTGTGGTCAATGAATCTGTTTTTTTAGTTCATGAACAAGCGTTTCATCAGCAGAGCTCTGTGTTTAAAGAGTTAAGTGAAAAAACGCCCTTTCCTTTAAATATTATTCAAATTTCACAAAAAGAACTGAGCGTTGTCGATGCAGTTGAAACCTATCTTTTTAATTCACAAATTATTAGTTTAAAAAGATCAAACTCAATGATGCTCATTGCTCCTTTTGAGTGTCAAAATAATCCACGCTCCAATGCTTGTATCGAAAGAATACTTGCCGATGAATCAAACCCTATCAACTCGGTACATTTTCTTGATCTGAAACAAAGCATGCAAAACGGTGGTGGCCCAGCTTGCCTGAGATTGCGTGTTCCATTGAATGAAGCAGAACTTCAAGCCATGCATCAAGGCGTATTAGTCAATGATGAGTTATTAAAGTCCTTGGAAAAATGGGTATTAAAGAACTATCGTACTGAGTTAGTTGCAGCAGACTTAGCGGATCCCCTATTTCTTGAAGAGTGTTTTTGTGCCTTGGATGAATTAACTCAAATCTTAAAACTTGGGTCAATTTACCCCTTTCAATTAGAGACGATACGCTAAAATGTGGAGAACGAAGTTAGGAAGATGCATTTATACATCCCCTTCGGGTTATAAAGTATATCAAAATTTATGCTATCGATGGCTGACATTGGGTAGTAATGCGTTACAAACGGTAATTAATCGTTATAAACCTCATAAACCTATTTTATATTATCTTCAGGCACTGACGTTAATGGCACGTAAATATCCAGGAACAACGTGCATGTTAGGGTTAGGTGGTGCAGGAGTTGCGTTAATGCTAAAGGATATTCCGTTAATCGCGGTGGATAATAGTAAAGAAGTTATCGAAATTGCAAAACAGTTCTTTATGATAGACCGCTTAAAAAATTTAACCGTCATCCATGAAAATGCGGAAGATTATGTACAAAATTGCGAGACAAATTTTACCCACCTAATCGTTGATCTGTATAATGCAAACCATTTTCCACTCGAGTGTGCTAATGCTAACTTTTTTGCCTCATGTCACAAAATAATAACCGAGAATGGATTTTTGGCTATAAACTTAGCCAATATAAAAGAACAATATCCTATTTTTCAGTTAGTTAAAAATCAATTTAAGCATACCTTAGTCATTCCAATAAGAAAAAGTGCCAATATGGTTATTTTTGCCGCAAAAAATGAAAGTAAAGAACTATTTATGAATAAAATAAAAGAAACGGCAGCTTTTAAACGAATTATATGGGTTGATTCCTGGGGATATGTTGGAGATTATAAACAAACGAACTGGAAGCGATTAGTGACTAATTTTAGGAAGAAATTTTAGCTCTTTTATTTGTGTTATTAATGGCGTAAAAAATAAAAACATTACTTTTTGCTACTAACTCAACCACCTCAAATAGGTTGATATTACATTCACCGACATTTCGTATTGATCTAAAGATAAACATACTGACTATTTATAGTCTATACTTATAAAGTATCAATTTTCTTGTATGTCAAACAAGACTCATTGCATCAAGTCGACTTCGTAGACTTAGATGTCTCGAAGTATTTCACGAGATAGCAACAATCGTTGGAGAGAGACATGAGTGAAGAGAAACATGAAAAAAAACAATATATGGTTACGCTTAATATGTCAGATTAATTGATTTAAAAGAGATGCTTGAAGAAAAATTAAAAGATTTCGAAAAAAGTTCAGATAGTCATCTCGGAATATTCAAGGGTAGTATTGAAAAAATTATTAAAGATTTGGAAATTCTTGCTCGATTTAGAGAGCTAGATAACCTTCCGACTATAGACTTACAATATTCGGCAGCTGGAAATATGTATAAAAATGTACAACTTCTCTATTCTACACTTAAATATGAAGATCCACGAATACTAAAAATTTTAAAAAATGAAGATCTAGCAAAAATTCCCTCTCAAGAAGCGGAGAAGTGTCATGAGAGTGAGTTTAATGATGAAGCTGAAAAGATTCAAGATAAAATTTTGGGAAAAATTTCTAGAAGGCAAGAACCTGAGGAGGAGGAGGAGGAGGAAGAATTGGATTGGGGTAGCGAAGATGAGGAGGGTTATACACCCAGATGACTACAAAAAAATTACTGTGTTGAAAGACAATACCTCTGTTGTTAATTCATTGATCGCGTTCATTTGCTTGGATGTTTTAAATAAACCAATAGCAGTGATACCCCCAGCTATGGCACCTAATTCCGTACTTGAAGTGGCAACAGATACAGCTGTAGTGTAACCGCCTAAAACTCCAGCAGCTACACATCTAGGTATAAAAGCTTAGTGAACATCATAACGTGAATTCTTACTATAAAATAACTGATTTATCCCAAGAGGATACTTCAGCAGTAAAATTAGCGAGAGCTTCCACTTCCGTGGAGGGCTTAAATAAACCATATGCAGTAATACCACCAGTTATTACCCCTGATAGTGCACTTGAAGAGGCAACAGTCACCGCAGCAGTATAACCGCTTAATAAAC
The DNA here is from genome assembly GCF_001468065.1 of Legionella steigerwaltii. GTDB lineage: Bacteria > Pseudomonadota > Gammaproteobacteria > Legionellales > Legionellaceae > Legionella > Legionella steigerwaltii. The sequence goes on along the minus strand of NZ_LNYZ01000013.1, from coordinate 558,156 downwards.
CAGCAAAAAAAGCTCCAGGACCAGTCCACCAGCTATATGCAACTCCAATGGCGAAACCAATTAAAGCTGTCACAGTTAATACGATGGCAGCTGCAGCAACCGCAAGCACCGCTTTAAGTACGTTAGGATGTTCATCTCCTAAAATAATTTCACAGTTTTTTGTAAACTTCTCTATAGCCGCAGCTTTCTCCTTTGGAGTAACGCTTGGAACACCAGTTTTATTCAATATAATGTTTGAAAGTTCATCTAATTCAATTCCTATTAATGTGTTTTTTGCCTTTGGAAGACTGATGATACTCTTTTTCAGTTTTGTAACGGCCTCACTCCATGACAGTAGAAGTTTACCTTCACAATGAGTACGGATTAGATCAAAAAGCGCTTCTACATTATCTCCATTGTTTGCTGAAGTAATGATGAAGTTGGTAAATAATTCTTTTGATTTAATTTTTTCTAATGCGTTACTATTTGCCCTAGAAGAGTCTGATTTTGTTCCAACACAGATAATAGGAACAAGGGGAGCAAATTGGCGAAACTCTTGGATACGGCTAGTAATTTCTTGTTCTTTAATTTCTTCTGTCAAATCAACACAAAAAACACCTACATCAGCTCCCTTGTAATAATAGGGATTAATTTGCTTAAATCGTTCTTCTCCTGATATATCCCATAAGTCCACAACGTTATTGGAGTCAATTTTTCGAGATAAAAAATCAACACTTAAGGTAGGAGCCAAGTCTTCTTCAAAATCAATTTCCTTTTGGGCAATTTTATGATTTAGTCTAGTTTTACCACTTCCCTGTTTCCCAAAAACAACAACTTTATATTTCATGAGGAACCTCCAAAAACCATTTCAGAAGGGTTATAGGAAAAATATATTAAGTGACTTTTTTATAATGGATAAAAAAACTTAATAATACATTCATATCATGACTAAATTAGAAATTAAATAAAATACTTGGTGTTTTTGAATGATAAATGAAGCAAAAAGTTTTGTTGCTGCTTGAAGTGGTGTGAATCACCTCAAGCATTAATTTGATCTAGATTTCCATTAAATCTTTTTCTTTTTCAGCCAATAAGGCATCTACTTCTAGAATATATTTATCGGTTAGTTTTTGAATGACTTCTGTTGCTCGACGCTCATCATCCTCAGAAATAGCTTTATCTTTAACTAATTCTTTTAATTGACTATTTGCATCTCTTCTAATATTTCGAATGGAAACTTTTCCTTGTTCTCCTTCATTACGAACAACTTTGATTAGCTCTTTTCTACGTTCTTCAGTCAACGGAGGCATAGGAACGCGAATAGCAGTACCTGCTGTAGCAGGATTCAAACCCAAATCTGAGTTCAAAATTGCTTTTTCTACAGCTGATACCATGGATTTTTCCCAAGGTGTAACCAATATTGTGCGCGAATCACTAGCAGTAACGTTGGCAACTTGATTCAATGGAGTCATCGTTCCGTAATAATCAACTTGCACATGGTCCAGCAAACCAACATTCGCTCTTCCTGTGCGAACTTTGACTAGATCGGCCTGTAACGCCTCGATAGTTTTTTTCATTCGCTTTTCTGAATCTTGCTTAATCTCATTAATCATGATTAGCTCCGACTATAGTTCCCACGCGCTCTCCAGATACAATTCTTTTCAATGCATTAGGTGCAGTCATATCGAAAACCTGCAATGGCATGCCCTGATCTTGACAAAGACAAATTGCAGTAGAGTCCATTACTTCTAAACCTTGTGTTAGTACTTCAATATAAGTTAAATAATCATATCGTTTGGCATTTGGATTTTTGAAGGGGTCTTCAGAGTAAACACCATCCACTTTAGTTGCCTTTAAAACTACATCAGCGCCTATTTCAATGGCTCTTAAACAAGCCGCTGTATCAGTAGTGAAAAATGGGTTCCCTGTTCCCGCTGCAAAAATAACAACATGTCCGGTACGCAAATGTGTAATTGCCTTGCGTCGATGATATGGGTCAACAACTCCTAGCATGGGAATAGCTGACATAATACGCGCTGGCATATCAATTCGCTCTAAAGCATCTCTCACCGCTAAAGCATTCATTACTGTGGCCAGCATACCCATATGGTCACCAGTTACACGTCCTACTCCTGCCTGAGAAAGTGCCTTACCACGAAATAAATTACCACCACCTAATACGAGACCAACTTCAACGCCCATCTTTATTAATTCAGCGATATCCCTGGCCAAAGTATCCAAGACCGAGGGATCGATACCGAATTGTGACTTGCCCATAAGGGCTTCACCGCTGTATTTTAGCAAAATACGCTTATATTTTAATGTTGGGTGACTTTCATTCATCATGTACGAACCTGAGCCATCACTTCTTCCACAAAATTGTCTTCTTTTTTCTCTATTCCTTCACCAACTTCATAACGTACAAAGGAAAGCACTTCCGTATTTTTTTCTTTTAAAAGTTGTCCAACTTTAATGTCTGGATTCTTAACAAAAGGCTGACCTAATAAACTTACTTCATCAATAAATTTATTGATTCGACCTTCGATCATTTTATCGATAATTTCTTGTGGTTTGCCACTTTCTTTTGCTTGGGCTGTAAAAATTTCACGCTCATTTTCAATAGCCTCAGCAGATACTTGATCTTTGCTTACTACAATTGGCTTACTGGCTGCAATGTGCATAGCAATATCTTTGGCAAGTTCTTCGTCGCCCGTTTTAAGTGCAGCCATGACACCGATTCGTGAACCATGCAAGTAATAACCAATAACGCCTGCATCACATGACATACGCTCCAGACGTCTTAATTTAATGTTTTCACCAATTTTTGCTACTAATTCTTGACGAGCTTGCTCTACAGTATTTCCAGAAGGAAGCGCAATTACGGATAATTCAGCAATAGTTGCAGCAGAACTGTTTAATGCGGCCTCAGCAACCTTATTAGCAAAGTTAGTAAAATTCTCATCCCGAGCAACAAAGTCTGTTTCACTATTAATTTCAAGCATTACTGCTCTACGTCCATCCGCAGAACGAGCAACAATCACCACACCTTCGGCAGCAACACGATCCGCTTTTTTATCTGCTTTTGCTTGACCTGCTTTACGCATTTCAATGATTGCAGCCTCAATATCACCATTGGTTGCTATTAGAAATTTTTTACATTCCATCATGCCAGCACCGGTACGTTCACGTAACTGCATGACTAAACTCGCACTAATTGACATTTCATTTCTCCGTATAGCAAAAAGGGGGCAAATTGAGGTGTTCAGACACCCGGCCCCCTATATTTTTAAGTTTAATTATTCCCCAGCTTTTTCAGAATCACTAGCTTGTTCAACAACTTCAACAAATTCAGCATCAGATGAACCTGCACCTACTGTGTTACTGCCTTTAGCATCTAAAATTGCATCAGCAACACAACGTACATAGATATCAACTGCTCTCATAGAATCATCATTACCAGGAATAATATAATCAATGTTTCTTGGGCTATTGTTCGTATCAACAACACCAATAACGGGAATTTTTAGACGATGAGCTTCTTCAACGGCAATGTGCTCAAAACCAACATCGACAATAAACAGAGCATCAGGCAATCCGCCCATATTCTCGATACCACCTAAGCCTCTTTCCAATTTTTCAAGTTCACGAGTCAACATTAATGCTTCTTTTTTTATCATTCCATTCAGCAGACCCTTTTCCTTCATTTCTTTTAATTCTTTTAAACGAAAAATAGACTGACGTACTGTTTTATAGTTGGTTAACATACCACCTAACCAACGGTGATCAACATAAGGCATGCCACAACGTTTCGCATGTTCACGAATACTGTCTTGTGCTGCTCTTTTAGTACCTACAAAAAGAATCTTTGCTTTGTTAGATGCTAATCTTCCAACATAGTTTACTACGTCGTTAAGCATCACCATCGTTTTTTCAAGATTAATAATGTGGATTTTATTACGTGATCCAAATATATACTCACCCATTTCAGGATTCCAAAAACGTGTTCTGTGTCCAAAATGAGCACCTGCTTCAAGCAATTCTCGCATACTAATATTCATTTTTTATCTCCAGGGTTATTCCTCCACGCTTCCCATACAAAACCCTTACGGGACCCTATCGTATGTGACGAAACGTGTGTGTATTTAAAAGCGCGACATTTATAACACATTCGGCGAAATTCATCAATTGAATTTAGCGTCAAATCTTTTTTTTTATCTTGTGCTAAGCTTTTTATTAATGATTCCTTTTGGTCGTACAGAGTATACGAAAAACTGGCTTTTTATATGCGGTAATTTATTGAACTCTAAAATAAAGAAAAAAAATGTATCAATATAACCCAAAATTACATGTAAAAATCTGGTTAAGCAATAATCCAAATGTATTCATGAACTTGGAGAACCAAATTCGTCTTATTGAAATGCGGGAGAAAAATCCTGACGATACCATTCATTTGGTATATGAATCTACCCTACTCACTCAGACATCAATTAATGCGCTTCGCGAATTTTGCAGGGAACATCGTATCGTCTTCATCGATGCGAACGCAATTCATTCTTCACTTCAATCATATAATGAAAAAAAATTATACGAGTTCTATAAAGATGAAATTTGTAATTTAAAAGCAGGTGGAAATTTAGCTGTTGCAAGTGATATTTTAAGATGGCTTTCCCCAATATTTAAAAAAGGTACTTATACCGACTTTGACTTTCCGGTTGATACCTCACATCTTCCTAAACTCATTCCGACTGAAATGCCAATACTACTCAACATTGGCAGCTTAAAAATAAGAAGCAAAGAATTTATTCTCGCAAATAACGATTTTGTTGCTATAGTAGACGCAATAGCAGCAGCGAAAGATATCGAACGAGTGCAAAGCGGGCTTATTGCCAGACTATCTCATTATGATACTGACTTCATTGAGCGTACTGAAACTGAATTAAGCAAAGACAGTTTTATAAATCGTTATCTCTTAAAATTCATGAAAAATCGTTCTGAGTCACTTTATATAGCAAAATCGAAAGAAATTATTCCACCAGATACATCTAATTCTTCATTAAATATCAGAAAATACATTAATGAGGTAATGACAGATAAAAATAAATTTTTAGATTTTAATAAAGTATATCCGCAAGAAACTCATATGGAAGTGATAAAAAGATTGAGAAACGATCTACATGCTCAACTGAACCTTGTAAAATATCTTTTTTTTAATAAGGAATATTCCTTAATTAAACGTATTTTAGAAAAAAAAGATGATAAATTCTTATCATACTTAATGCAAAAGGAACGTGATCTTTATCTTAAATCAATTGTTGTATGTACAACGGGGCCAATACAGATATCGAATGCCCTATTTGATGGATATGTTGTGAGTGCGGATAAATTTATCAAAGATATCCAACCCCACTCTTTTAATCATTATGGCTTGCAAAATGCTTTTTGCTCACAAAATTCTATCCCTTTGCATGAAAATGTTTTAGGAATGCTCAAATTTCTTGGTGTTGATGAAGGAGAATTAAATGATTCTTCATGGTTAGATTCCGGGAAAAAATTACAAACTTCGCGTACTAAATTGCTTGTTGCGCGACAAAAGGAATTGGCTTTAAGCCTACCTACTACTTTTTCTATAATAAGAAGTGATGTAGAAGAATACATCCAAAAAGTCACACCAATCCCAAGTCCATCTGTTTCAAGAGAAAAAAATTATCCCAAAATAGCAGATCTTAAACTTATATTAAGTTGTTTTAATAAAAAAAATGAATTCAATATTTTACAATTTAAAAAAATTTTAATAAATATTCAAGAACATAAACAAGATGAGTACACGCAGAAATTAGTAGAGGAACTAGAAAAGCTTTCTCATGATGCAGTAATCTTTAGTCTTGCTAAAAATAAAAAAATAAAATTAGCTCTTCCTGATTATCGGTTACCCCAATCATCACCACCTCACTTAAGGAAAAAAATTAAAGGGATTAGCCAGTACATGCATAACCTGATTACTTGGCCAAAATAGATTGGAATTACCTGTTTATAGATTGGCTCTAACATACTGTATTTATTCATACTATAGTCTATACTCCAATAAAGTCATCGTCGATGACAAAGGACAAAACAGGAAAGTTGGTATAATTATTATGAGGAATGGATAATGAGTAAAAAACTTCTCTGGTTATCAACCATCGCACTAGTAATGGCCATAAGTCAGCCAGGTTTTGCATGTATTGGTGACTCAAAACACTGTAATTCTCATCATCGATTTGATAGGTTAGCCCAAGAATTAAGTCTCTCTGCAGATCAAAAAGCCAAGATAAAAGCATACAAAGAAAAAGCTATGGCTTCACTCAAAGAAAATTATGCTCAACTCAGATTATTGCGTAGTCAAATTAGCTCTATGATCCAATCTGATAAAATTGATGAAGCAAAACTTGATACTCTAATCGAAAAAATAAACAAAATTAGAGGCTCCATGTTAAAAAGTAGAATAATGATGCAGCATCAGATGTTTTCCCTTTTAAATGAAAAACAAAAAGCTAAGTTTCTTGAATTAAAGAAAAAATGGTATTTGCATCATAATGTTTAATCGCCGTTTAAATGCCTGACTTTCTAATGATCAGGCATTATTATTTTCATACTTTAATAAAATTTACATTGTCTTTTTCAAAAATCTCGGGTTACGCTACACTGCACCCAGGCTACAAAGCTACATTTTAAGTTCTCTATAACATTAATATTATTATTTCTTGCGCTCAGCAACCGCTTTAAAATTTATAGTTACCTCATCTTTTATTTCACTCGTACTAGACCAATCGCCTTGTCCTATACCAAAATCCAATCGTTTTACAGTAGTATGTCCTTCAACAACCAGATGATCTTTAGGGGACTCAACCGCTGTAAAGGTAAGTGTTACTGGCATCGATTTATTCTTTATGGTTAATGTTCCAGCCGCTTCGTAATTCTTATCATCCTTTTTAGTGAACTTAGTTGATTTAAATTCAGCTTTTGGAAACTCTTTGGCGTTAAACCAATCTGAACTGACTAATATTGAGGTTATTTCGGCATATGCAGTTGTAAGTGAGTTAATGTTCACTACTACATCTACTTTACTGTCTTGATAATGAGCAGGGTCTGCCTCTATTGTTGCAGAAAACTCTTTAAATGAGCCAGTAACAGGTGCGTTATTTTGTGTTGCAGTGAAGCTTATACTGCTTTCATTAGGAACAAGTGTCCATTCAGGTAAAGCATTCGCATAGGTACTATTCAAAAAAAATAGAAAGATAAAATACTTTATTATTTTCATGGGAACATTCTCCGTAATATATCATCCTTGTTAATAAAGTGATGTTTTAGAGCTGCAGCTGTGTGCATACAGATCGCTGCAATGAGCGCGTACCCTAACCATTCATGGATCCATTGAAATAAAACTCTGTTACTTTCATCAGGTGCTATAAGGTTAGGTAAGGTAAATAGTCCAAAAAATGATGCAGGTAATCCAGCGGCTGAAGTAATTAACCAACCAGTAATTGGCATGGCAAACATAAACACGTAAAATGCCCAGTGCATACTGCGCGCAGCAATTTTTTCCAGCCAAGGCAAAGCAAGTTCAGGCTGCTCATTACTCAGTCGCCAAATAATTCTAAAAATCGCTAAAAAAAGGACTAATAAACCATACTCTTTATGCCATCCATAGAACTTCAATCTTTGGGGGTTCCATGGTAAAGATACCATGTACAACCCCAAAACCAACAATCCAATAATTAACAGAGCAATAATCCAATGAAGTATTATAGTAACAATACCAAAGTGAGTTGTGCTGTTTTTGATTTGCATAAGAGGTCCTATTTTTTATCCTGATATGCTTCTGCACCAATTGAAATATCAACTTTATCACCTACAGAAGGCAGAAAAGCATTTATCCCGAAATCAGAGCGTTTTATAGAGGTCATGGCTGTAAAGCCAACTGACATTTTATTGGTAATTGGATTCATTCCTTCTTTATTTAAGGTAACATCCAACACCACTGGTTTACTTACCCCGCGCAATGTTAGGGTACCATCAACTGTTGCTTTATTATTACCTTGAGGGGTAACTTTATTGCTGACAAAAGTTGCGGTAGGAAAATGTTCTGTATCAAAAAACAACTTACTTTTTAAATGCTTATCCAATTCTGGAATACCAGTAACCATATTAGCAACATCAATTTTCACATCGACTTTACTTTGACTTGGATTATCTTTATCAAGAATCAATTTACCTGTTGCGTACCATTTACCATACTGAGTTGAAAAGCCCAAGTGATCAATACTCCACAGTACAAAAGTATGATTTTTATCTAAAGTAAACGTTTCGGGTGCAGCATAAATTGGCGCAGAGAAAGTGAATGCCATAAACAATAATGTGGACAAGCCGCTTAGAATTTGCTTCATAATCAATTTCCTTATTTTCAATGTGAATTCTAAATCAATTTTAATTACTTATTCAGGTTTGAGATTACCACCAACAATCCGTTCACATAGTCCTTTTGGTAACAAAATAAAAGCATCTTTTTGTCGGTCTTTAGTAGCAGAGGAAGCGCATGATGCAGTTGCAGTAGCACAATCGTTCATTCCCTTTTTCGCAATTCCATAACATTTTTCTGTTGCAGCACTCGTATCATTGGTATCGGCAGCTGAACTTCCAGTTGCAATGAGAATAAAAAAAGTAGTCATTACTGATTGGATCAACTTATCCCGTGTAAACATTATTTTCCCTTTCATTAAATGAATTCTTCATTAACATACAATAGTGGCATTGAAACAACAAGTAGGCGGTATATTTTTTGTGGTATGCTATTATGGTTGAGAAAAGCTCAACAAGGAATGTTCAAATGTTCAAGGATATTAAGTGTCAGCAGAGTTTGCTCTCTATAAATTTTTTATTTCTTGCAATTATTTTTCTTCTTATCTTTTCACCTTGGCTCAGCATCAGTTATACAACAAATTCAATTCTTACGATGTTACTGGCATTCTTATTTATGCTAATACATGGGATAATCGGATGGGGTGTTAGAAACATCCTCGTTTTTCTCGTGATCACATGGATTTTTAGTTTTTGCTCTGAAGCCACTGGCGTTGCTACTGGTGCAATATTCGGCCGGTATCATTATACGAATCATCTAGGACCTAAATTATTAGGAGTGCCTTTTATGATTCAGGTATCCTATGTTGCTATGGGTTATTCCAGTTTAATGACAGCTCGTTTGATTTTAGGCATTAAGGGAACTCCTAAAAAATCAGCCCTATTTTTTAGCACATTGATTGGTGCAATGTTAATGGTTGGATGGGATCTCTGTTTAGACCCTTATGAGTCTACCGTTGCAGGTGATTGGATTTGGCCTCAAGGAGGACCTTATTTTGGGATTGGTATACAAAATTATGTAGGCTGGTTTTTTACTGTATTTATTTTTATGTTTTTATATCAACTTTTTGCCTCATATTATCCTGAAAAAAACCCACACAACACATGCAAAGCATTTTGGAGTCAACCACTTATTTATTATGCGATCATGGCACTGTCTATTATTTTAGTACCTTGGGTAGGTGGTGTGTCTGAGCCTATTGCTTCTCCTGAAAATTATTCAGGAGCATTGCATGACTTAATCTATAGTTTGTCACTGATCACTGTTTTTACTATGGGAACACCTTGTCTTATTGCTTTAGCTAAATTATTTACTCAAGAAAATGGGCAGGAAAAGTAAAAAATTGGATGTCAATAATTTAGCTATAAAAAATCAATCATTGTTAAATCCCCTCCAAATGGTACTTTTGCCAAAAGAGGGGAAGTAAGTTTTCGGTTTAACGTTGCAATATTAGCGGATAAAGCCTGCATGTTTGGGTCAATGCAATTGGCAATCCAACCCGTGCATTGAATGTTATTTGCAAGCAAAGCAGCTTCCGTCAACAATGCATGATTAATACATCCCAATTTCATCCCAACTACTAAAATAACTGGGATTTTAGTGATTTGTAAAAAATCAATCCAAGTGTCGTGGTCATTTAAAGGCACCATTAATCCACCCGCACCCTCAATAAATAATGTTTCAATCCCATCCAACTGCAAATTGAGGCAATAATCTGCTATTTCAGTAAGGGATAAACAAACTCCTTCACTCTCTGCAGCAATATGAGGTGAAACAGGCAATTTAAATCGCCAGGGATTTATTACTTCCATGCTGATACTTTTCTTACTATTTTTTTGTAAATGCTCCGCATCACTGTTGACCAGCTTATTTTCTATCTCCATACATCCACTTGCAATGGGTTTAATTGCAGCTGCCGATGAAAAATAATTTAACAACTGGGTTGTTACATAAGTTTTACCACAATCAGTATCAGTGCCAGTAATAAAGAAACGCTTCATTTAATAAATCCTCGGATTTCTTCGATAAATAAATCCACATGAGATAAAAAAGGCATGTGTGCAGCACGTTTGAACAGTATATAATTAAACTCAGGATAGTTCACTTGCATGGAATTCATTGTTTTAATCGGAACAATAGGATCAAGTCGACCAAACATAAAACATGCGGGCTTGCCGAACTGTTTTAGCTCCTCACGTAAATCCCAAGTTTCTAGAGTTTTAAGACCTAACTCTAACCCTTCAGGAGATGGAAGTTTATCTGGGAGATGTTGCAGTCTATCATTGATCGCTAATCCATTAAGCTCCATAAATTCTTTTAGGGTAGCACTTGGTTCTTCCAATAATTTTTTATAAAATTTTTTAAATACCTCTTGAGAAACACCTGGCCATAAATTTCTATGTAAAAATCGTGGCGATGAGGTCACGTTAATAAGATACTCTACTCGATTAGGTTCTTCTACTGCTAAACGAGTGGCATATAACCCACCCATAGACCAACCTATTAATGCAAACTGGTTAGGTAATTGATTCACTAAAAACTGTTTAAATACATTCCAGTCCATGATTGGACTATGACCAAAACCTGGCAAATCAATTAATATAAGCTGGTAATCCATAGAGAGTTTAGGCACTAATGGCAACCAAACATGACTGTCAAATCCCCATCCATGAAAAAAAACCAGAGGAAATCCTTTTCCGTAACTATGAATTTTTATGTTCATAAATAAAACTTAACTTTTCAAATAACTCACGGATCTGTTCCGGAGTGTGATTGTAATTCAATATGATACGCAAACCGGATGCTTTTGTACTTACTGTAGGTTTCCTTATAGCACAACAACTAATCCCTTGTTTTTTCAACTCTCGATCATAATATAATGCTGAATGTGGGCAACCTAATTGAAGTTGTTGAATTGGACTCATAGAATCAGCCCAAGTTAAAGGAGACTGTTTAATATATGATCTAAATAAAGTGATTAATTGTGTTAGTTTCGACCTCCTCTCCTCCGCATTAACTATAAATTCCAAAGCATGTAATAAGCCATAACTTAAGGCTGGGCTTACAGCAGTTGAATAAATAACTGAACGCCCTGCTTGTAATAAAGCATAAATCCAGTCTGCTTTACCAGCAACAAGTGCACCTTGAGCGGCATAGGCTTTTCCTAACGGAATAATCCTTAATGGGACTTCATTTTGAGTTAAACCGTGATGTGATACTGCCCCCCTTCCTTGAGTTCCTAAGATTCCAAATGAATGCGCTTCATCAACTAAGAGTGAGCTTTGGTTCATTCTACAAAGAGAAGACAGTTTTGCTAAAGGGGCCAATTGGCCACTCATACTAAAAACACCCTCCGTAATTAAAGCAGAGCATTTGACTGAAGCTATTAATTTACGAGCTAAATCATCTAAATTATTATGCAAATAGCGTGTGTAGTTTACTTGTGATAAAGCTAATCCATCATAAATTGATGCGTGTATTTCTTTATCAATAAAACAATGTACTTTTAATTTACCAAGTAACGCCGTAACTGCGAGATTTGCCGCATATCCTGAGGAAAATAAAATGCAATCATCTACCGCCAATAAGTTAGCAAATGCCTCTTCAACTGCTCGGTGATTCGGGTGATACCCACTCAACAACATCGAGGCACCGCTACCTGCAGGATATAAGGCATACCCACGCTGGTAACCTTCTGAAATACGTTTGTCTTTGGCTAACGATAAATAATCATTGCTGTCAAAATGAATTAATGACGAGTCGTCAGCATTGATTAGTCTATTTCTTAATAGTCCTTCATGTGCTAACTGATTCGTATAATCCTTAATCTTATGACTTATAGCCATTTATACCATCTCAGTTAAACCTAGCTTGTCAAAAAGAGTTTTATCCTTAGTCCGTTGTGGATTTTCTTCAGTGAGAAGTTTATCACCCAACCACACAGAATTAGCTCCAGCATAGAAACATAGAGCTTGTAACTCCTCACTCATTCCCACTCTGCCAGCGGATAATCTGACCATACTTTGGGGCATTAATATTCGCGCTGTCGCAATAGTCCGAACTAATTCAATCCCTTCAACTTGTGCTGCCTTTGCAAGAGGAGTCCCTTCCACTGGAATAAGACGATTTATTGGAACACTTTCTGGGGGTGACTCCATATTGGCAAGAGTAAATAAAAACTCTATTCGATCTTCTCTTGTTTCGCCTAGACCCAATATTCCCCCGCAACAGACACCTATCCCAGCGCTTCTTACATGTTCCAAAGTTTCAAGACGCTCACTAAATTTGCGTGTTGTTACTACTTTTTCATAGTATGAAGGTGAGGTATCAATGTTATGGTTATAATAATCCAATCCAGCTTCCTTTAAAGAGGTTGCTTGTTCTTGATTGAGCATCCCTAAAGTCATACAGGTTTCTAATCCTAATGCCTTAACGCCTTTAACCATTTCTTTCAAGTTATCCATAACTTTATCTGGTGGACAGCGCCAAGCAGCACCCATGCAAAAACGTTGTGCCCCACCCTCTTTTGCTTCTTTTGCACATTTTAAGACATCTTCAACAGACATCAATTTTTCTTTTTCAACATGCGTCTTATAATGGCCACTCTGTGAACAATAACCACAATCTTCAGGACAAGCACCCGTTTTAATGCTAAGCAAGGAGGCAAATTGCAATGAATTCGGTTGATGATTTGCTCTATGCACCGTAGATGCCTGGTGCAACAAATCATTAAATGGTTGTTCATAAAGCGCTGTAATTTCAGAAATAGACCAGTGCTTCTTAGCTTGAGTCACAACAGTTCCTCCTCTCAAGGATATTAAAAACAGCTTAGGCAAGCAAAGAAAAGCCCAGCTGCATTCCATATTTCTCATTTTATTTACCTAGCGAACATGATAAAGTGCCGCTTAATCTTGTCAACCAAAATTTTTAAAATGGTTAACGTACATCAATTAATTAGTAGAGATTTGAAACACTTTTGGCACCCTTGTACACAAATGAAAGATTTTGAAACCTGTCCTCCTCTCCTTATTGAAAAAGCACAAGGTAGCTATCTTTATACCGATAAAGGCCCATTGATTGATGCCATCTCCAGCTGGTGGTGTAAATCTTTAGGTCATGGCCATCCTGCTGTGATGACAGCAATAACAGAACAGCTTAATCGTTTTGAACATGTCATTGCAGCTAATACCACACACCCACAACTCGTTGAGTTAGCAGAAGAGCTCACTAAAATTACTAAGAAACAACATACCTTCTTTGCCAGTGATGGCTCCAGCGCAGTTGAAATAGCAATGAAATTGACGATCCATGCGAATCAAATCAAGGGTTTTACAGATAGGAATCAATTTATTGCACTTAAAAATGGATATCATGGGGAAACACTGGGCGCAATGAGTATCAGTGATTTGGGCATTTACAAAGCTCCCTATACGTCATTTGGACTAACCTGTCATTTTATTCAAAATATTCCTTATATTTCCGGAAAAGAAGACTCCCTATGGAGCAATTGTGATTCGTATTGGTCTGCTGTTGAAAAAGAATTAGAAGCAGTGTGCGACAAAGTCTGCGCCATTATTATTGAACCATTGATTCAAGGCGCTGGAGGGATGCTATGTTATAGCCCCGATTTTCTTAAAAAACTATCGTCCTGGGCCAAAAGCAAAGATATTTATCTCATTTCTGACGAAATAATGACCGGAATGGGACGCACAGGCAAATGGCTTGCTTCACATCATGCAGATGTAGAACCGGATCTGATTTGTTTATCCAAAGGACTAACTTCCGGATCCATTCCTTTAAGCTGTATCATGATTGACAGTTCTATTTTCGATCTTTTTTATGCAGATTATGCAAGCGGAAAATCGTTTCTGCATTCACATACCTACAGCGCTAACCCACTCGCAGTGAGTGCGGCACTAGCAACTATTCGTGTTATGCATGAAGAAAAAATAATGATGCAGGCGCAAAATCTAGGGGAATACATGCTTACTGCTTTAACTGAAATAGCGCAACTTTCAGGTAGATTAAGCAATATTCGTGGAATTGGAGCAGTTGTCGCTGCTGATCTTGAAGATACAGGGCATAATCGAATAGGTAATAAAGTGTATCAACATGCATTAAAGCATGGTGCATTAATAAGACCAATAGGAAATACGCTTTATTGGCTTCCTCCTTTAAATACTAGTTATGAAGTAATTGGGAAATTAGCGGAAATCACACTACACTCTATAAAGGGAGCCTATGTAACATCTTAAATTATGCGAAAAATATTCAGAAATCTGACATTTTTTGTCTACAAGCGATTCAAATTATTCTGGATATTTTTTACCTTTTTTTTGCTTTTAGTCTTTTCTTATATCAATTGGCATAATAGCGTCAAAAATTCTTTTACTTTGGTTATGGAAGTAAGTAATAAACTAGAACATAAGGTTGATCGATTTATAAATAATATTGTTCAAGGTTTGAATCAAATTCCGTCATATCAAAAGAACAATCTAACGTGTGCCGATGATTTTATTCCTTATCTGCAACATATCATCATAAATCACCCACAAATCTCTGGGCTAGCAATTCGTGATCAAAAACACCAAATTATATGTTCTACATTACCTAGCAATCAGGCCTTCCTCTTAAATCATGGTCTACATCAAACGATTATTGGACCATTAAAAACACCTATATTTAATCATCCAATTTATGCAATACAAAAAAAAATAGGTAATTATCAGGCGGAAATAGTAATTATGTCCTCAGTTCTGGAAAATATCTTGAATATTCCAGACAATATTTCACGGACAGTGACGTTATATGACGCGAATCAAAAAAAAGAAATTATCCAAGTGGGAAAAATAAATGACAACACATGGATAACTAAATTATCTTTTGACTCATCTTTTGCATCAGAAAGAATATTTGCTACAGCAAAACTATCTAGTCTTAATGGAATCTTACTTATAGTTACTGAGCCTAACCAAGTAATAATGAATAATCTATGGTATAACCAAATTTTGCTTGGTCTCGATGTTTTAGTACTTTCAATTTTCTTATATTTTGTAATTAAGAACATTTTTAACAAACATTATTCTTTGCATGGGGCAATAAAGAAGGCTCTTCGAAGTAGACAATTTTATCCTGTTTATCAGCCATTATTTGATGCAAAATGCGGTACCTACTCTGGCGCAGAAGTTCTATTAAGATGGCAGGACAATTATGATGAAATTATAATGCCTGATCTTTTTATAGAAGAAGCTGAAAATACAGGATTAATTGTCCCAATAACGTTACAGATTATTGAGATAGCATTTAAAGAAGCTAAAAAAATCTTAACTACTCAACCAACTTTCTATTTATCATTTAATATTTGTGCGATGCATTTTACTGATAATCAATTTTTTTCTGAGTTCTATAAACTTGTGAAGCATTATTCAATTTCACCCAAACAAATATTATTGGAGGTAACGGAACGTTATTTACTCGATATGAATGATCAAATTTACATCAACAGAATGAAAGAACTTAGAAAAATCGGTTATTCATTGGCTATAGACGATTATGGAACAGGACATTCAAGCATCAGTTATTTGCAATATTATCCTTTTAATTATCTGAAAATTGACAAATTATTCATCCATGCGATAGGTACTAAAGCCATTGCAGAAACTCTAAATGATGCAATAATTCATTTAGCAAAAAAAATTAATTTAACTATTATTGCAGAAGGTGTAGAAACGAAAGAGCAGCTAAACTATTTATTACAAAACGAGGTTCGATTCCTTCAAGGCTGGTATTTTTCAAAAGCGTTGCATGTGGAACAATTAATTGAACTGCTTCAGGGAGAAAAAAATGAATAAGTACATAGGATGTTATTTTTTGCTTGTTCTAGGTATCTCAGTTCCAAGTTTTGCTGAACCAATAAACACCGAAGGTAATTATTGGGAATGTTCCACTCAAGATGCCTCTCATACAAAATGGTCTGCACAAAACATTTTCCAAAAAATTGCTTTAACTCTTTCTTATGCCGAGTGTAAAAAAAATAGCCAGGCGCCTGCTACTTGCAAAACGTCTAAGGCCAACTGCATACGATTCATTAATGGCGTAAATGTTATGCCTATGTGGCGATGCACTGCTTTTGATAGGGAAGCATTACGATGGAGAAGTAATCTTTATCCGTTTCGTGAGGATGCTGCATTAGCTGCTTTAGCATATTGCAAACAGAAAAGCCCTGTGCCCTATACTTGCTTTATCAATTTGGTAACATGCGTTAATAAAAATGAGATATAAAAGTATGGTTTATTGTGTTGGATTAACAGGTGATATAGCGAGTGGGAAAACTACTGTTGCTGAACTCTTTTCCAAATTAGGTATTGAAGTAATTCATGCTGATAAAATATCAAGAGAACTGACCCAAAAAAACAAAGCCGCATACAGTAAAATCCTTGAGCATTATGGTCGTAGGGTTCTTAAAGAAGATGACGAATTGGATCGTAGCAAACTAAGAGAAATCATATTTTCTGACCATAAAGAACGGGAGTGGCTTGAACAACTCTTACATCCTCTTATCCGTCAAGAGATAAAAAAACGTGTTGATGCATGCATCACACCTTATTGTATCATTGAAATACCACTGCTTATTACGAAACAAACTTATCCTTATATCAATCGAACTTTACTTGTATGTGCGCCAAAAGAAACTCAAATATCACGATTAATGCAGCGAGATCAATCCAGTAAAGAACAAGCTCAGGCTATTTTATCAACTCAACCCGATATCAATAAACGCTTAGAAAATGCAGATGATAAGATTGTTAATAATATGGGGATCGAACAGTTAACAAAGAGGGTAAACGATTTACATTATAGATATCTTCAGGAGTCTAAGAATGTGTAATAGATATTTACCGCTTGTCAAAATTGGCTGTAAGTAAAAAATATAGTTATAACGAACACAAGGGACTCAGTAATAAATGAAATTAATTACTTTAAATTTATGGGGAGGCCATATAAGAGATCCCTTATTAAAATTTATCAGTGAGCATCGTGATATTGATATATTTTGTCTACAAGAAGTTTATTACAACGCCCACAGAACTGTAACAGAAGAAGATAGAGAACTTAGCTTAAATATTTTTGCAGATCTACAACAGCTCCTCCCTAATCATTTTGCCATTTTTAAACCTGCTGTCGAAAATGTTTATGGAATTGCGATGTTATTGAAAAATAATATTGATATCTTAGGGGAAGGAGATATAAACATTCATCAAAAACAGCATTACCCAGGAATAGGATTAAATCATCCTAGAAATTTGCAATGGGTCGAATGTGAAATTAATAAAAAAATTTATTCTATTCTTAATGTGCATGGACTATGGAATGGGCAAGGTAAAAAAGATACCCCAGAGCGAATCAATCAGTCATGCCGTATTCGGCATTTTATGGATACCATCAATACCCCTAAAATATTATGTGGTGATTTTAACTTAAGACCCGATACGGAAAGTATGCATATAATTGAACAAGGAATGAATAATTTAATTACAATGAATAACATCAACTCAACAAGAACTCGTTATTATAAAAAAAATGAGAAATACGCGGATTATATCCTGACTTCACCGGATATTGTCGTGAATCAATTCATTGTGATGAATGATGAAGTTTCTGATCATGCGCCATTGTATCTTGATTTTAATTAGGGAATTTGTAGCTGTCGCCTGGGTGCAATGTAAAGAAATCCGGGGAAACTTGGAGATTTATACCCGGGTTTCGCTACGCTGCACCCAGGCTACCAAAGTAATCATTTACCATTGAAATTACTTCGTGATTTGCTTCAGGGAAATGTTCCGGATTTAATTCGTGTTGATAAACCCATTTCATGGCCAATTGTCCTTCCAAACATGCAGGCATCCCGGAAAATTGATTGATAAGAAAAATAATTAAGTTTACTGCTTTATCCGGATAATGATGATTTACTTCGCCCAATAACTGGTATTGATGAACTTCTAAACCAACTTCTTCTTTTACTTCTCGAATTAATGCAGATGATGATGACTCTTCTGCCTCCAATTTCCCTCCGGGAAATTCCCAACATCCTCCGTGGGGTACGTGAAAAGGACGTTGGGTTATTAAGATTCGTTGCTCTTCATCAACTATGACCGCTACGGCAACTGTGATGTTCACGCCAGGCTTCCATGGCAAGATTTATATTTTTTACCCGAACCACATGGACAAGGATCATTTCGACCCACCTTCTTTTCTTGTCGCCTATATGTTTGGGGTTGAGCCTCTTCTTCATTTTCATCAGCATAATTGCCATGTTGTAAGTTCATCTTGCTTACTTGCTCAGCACGTCGTTGTTCCTCAACTGCATTAACGTCTTCTTCAGTTTGAATTTCAACTGAAGAAATTAAACGAATTACATCATACTTTAAATTATCAAGCATCGTAGTAAACAGCGCAAATGCTTCCTTCTTATACTCTTGTTTTGGATCCTTTTGTGCGTAACCTCGTAAATGAATACCTTGACGCAATTGATCCATTACAGCCAAATGTTCACGCCATTGATTATCCAATGTTTGTAAAATCACAGACTTTTCAAATTGTGACATTGTAGCTCTGCCAGCCTGATTTACTTTTGCAGCATACTTCTGTGCAGCAAGATCAAGAATTTTTTCTCTAATTTGCTCTGGTTGAATATGATGATCTTCTTCAATCCACTCAAGTACAGGTGCTTTAAGTTTGAATTCATCCATTAGGACGTCACTTAAAGCTTTTGGATCCCATTGATCTTCTAAGCTTTGCGGAGGAACATAAGTATCAACAAGATTTGAGATAACTTCCTCTCTCATCATATTTATCATTTCCTCAGTGTCCGTCATTTCCATGATTGAGGCACGTTGAGTGTAAATGACTTGTCTTTGGTCATTAGCAACATTGTCATAATCTAACAGTTGCTTTCTGACATCAAAATGATGACCTTCCAGCTTACGCTGTGCGTTCTCAATTGCTTTCGTAACCAAGCTATGCTCAATCGGCTCACCAGGTTTCATTCCTAAACGACGCATCATCGATGCGACACGCTCTGAAGCAAATATTCGCATCAAATTATCTTCAAGCGACAGGTAAAATCGACTGCTTCCCACATCACCTTGACGACCTGAGCGGCCCCGCAACTGATTATCAATGCGTCGTGACTCATGACGCTCCGAACCTATAATTCTTAGTCCGCCCGCAGCAAGTACTTCATCATGGCGTTTTTGCCACAATTTTTTTACAGCTTCTATTTCTTCAGTACTCGCAGTTTCAGGCAATTGTGCCAAATCTGCAGCCAAACTTCCGCCTAGCACAATATCTGTTCCTCGACCAGCCATGTTGGTAGCGATAGTTACCGTACCAGGACGACCTGCTTCAGCAATAATTTGTGCTTCCTTTTCATGGAACTTAGCATTAAGTACTTGATGCTTAATATTTTCTTTTTTAAGAAGCTGACTTAAAAATTCAGACGCTTCGATCGAAACAGTACCTACAAGAACCGGCTGTTTACGTGCAATACAACCGCGGATATCTTCTATAACCGCCTCAAATTTATCTTTTTGCGTTAAATAAACCAAGTCAGACTCATCTTTGCGTACCATAGGTTTATTTGTTGGAATTACAACCACATCGAGATTATAAATTTGTTGCAACTCATATGCTTCTGTATCGGCTGTTCCAGTCATTCCCGATAATTTATTATACATACGGAAAAAATTCTGGAATGTAATTGAAGCAAGGGTTTGGTTTTCATTTTGAATAGAAGTACCTTCTTTAGCTTCAACAGCCTGATGTAATCCCTCAGACCATCTTCGACCAGGCATTGTTCGACCAGTATGTTCATCAACGATGATAACCTGTCCATCCTTAACGATATAATCCACATCTCGAT
Organism: Legionella steigerwaltii; assembly: GCF_001468065.1. Taxonomy (GTDB): domain Bacteria; phylum Pseudomonadota; class Gammaproteobacteria; order Legionellales; family Legionellaceae; genus Legionella; species Legionella steigerwaltii. Next base: position 537,862 of record NZ_LNYZ01000013.1, on the reverse strand, counting down.
GAAACATAGCATGGGCTTTTAATGCGGCATTGACATGATGCATTAACATGATATTACTGGCATGATACAAACTCTCACCATGGTCCAGAAGTTTTGCCTTAACTAATAATTCTTCAATATGTTGATGGCCTGCATCAGTAAGATGCGCCTGCTTTTGTTTTTCATCAACAGTATAATCCCCTTCTCCACCCTCTTCTTCTTGCTTTTTCAAATGGGGAATCAATGTATTAATTTTAATATAAAGTTCAGAACTGTCTTCAGCTGCACCTGAGATAATCAGAGGGGTCCGCGCTTCATCGATGAGAATTGAGTCGACCTCATCTACTATGGCAAAGTTTAACTCTCTTTGTACTTTATCTTCGAGACTAAATGCCATATTATCGCGCAAATAATCAAAACCATATTCGTTGTTTGTTCCGTATACAATATCACAACGATAAGCTTCTTGTTTTTCAGGATGTGACATATCAGGGAAAATAACACCCACAGTTAACCCTAAAAACTCAAATATGGGCTTCATCCATTGGCTGTCACGTTTAGCAAGATAATCATTTACTGTAACAACATGTACACCACGTCCGGTAATTGCATTCAAATAGGCGGGTAAAGTAGCTACTAATGTTTTACCTTCCCCTGTTCGCATTTCAGCAATATTGCCTTCATGCAATACCATTCCACCAATTAATTGCACATCAAAATGGCGAAGACCTAAAGTGCGTACAGATACCTCTCTTACCGTAGCAAAAGCCTCTGCTAATAGTTCATCAAGAGTTTCTCCCTCTGCAAAACGTGCTTTAAAATGCTGGGTTTTTGCGGCTAATTCAGCATCAGTTAGTGCTTGCATTTGTGACTCAAACGCATTAATTGCCATCACCGCCTTTTCCATACGCCGCAATGTACGCTCATTTCGGCTTCCAAACATTTTCTTAATCAACGTATTCAGCATGGCCTAAATAATCCTCTGGATATTTCAAATAACAAATTGGTTAATGTACTAAAATTTGGGGGAAAATACTATGAATACCTTCTAATTTAAGTGCATCTTCATGGTTTAAACATAGTAAAAAGAACAGTTTTCTGACAAACAGATAAGTAAAATATTATTTTCCGCAATTTCTTTTCATAGTATACAATATTTTACTCGCTAAGTGACGTACATATCAGAATATCTCTTACTAAGAAATCACGCCCCCAAAAGTGGTCTAAGCGCACGAACTAGCTGCGACTCGAAGGAGTTAGAAAGGAATGGTGTTCCACTGTCATAAAAAATAAAATTGGATTCTTAACAAATCTCTGCGTGCAATTCAATATTTTGAAGGTACTCACTTAATTCTTGAAACAAAGATAAGTTTTTAGTTTGCAAAATCAGCATCAGCTTTTTTTTCCATTGGCTGGCGCCAGGTAAACCAAAAACCAGATTGAATATGGGTTTCATCAGCAAACTAAGGGAAACACCTTTGCTGGATTCTTCAAGCAAATAATCCAAATAGTGATTAAATACTTGGCTTCGAGTAGTCTTTTGATTCTTTGGATAAAGCGCTTGATGTATCGTCGCTATTTGAAAAGGATTATCACATGCCAAGCGTCCAAGCATCACCCCTTCGACACCTTGAAGATGTTCCTTAATTTCTTTTATATTCAAAATATTACCATTGATTACCACAGGAATTTCAGGAATTTCCTTTTTAAGTCGATAAACATAATCATAGTTAACCGGTGGAATGGTTCGATTTTGTTTGGGATTTAAACCATTTAACCAAGCCTTACGCGCATGAACAATAATCTTTTGTGCCCCTGCCTCAACTAATTGATGAGCAAAATCACTAAAAAACTCATAGCTGTCTTGATGATCGATACCTATTCTGGTTTTGGCTGTAACAGGAATACTAACTGCTTGCCGCATAGCATGAATACAATCAACAACGTGTTTGGGCTCCTTCATCAAGCAAGCACCAAAACGTCCGGCCTGAACTTTATCACTAGGACAACCAAGATTGATATTCACTTCATCATATCCTTCTTGCTCAGCGCGTTGAGCGCATTGCGCTAATGCATCAGGGTCCGAACCACCCAGCTGAAGTGCTATTGGATGTTCTTTTACATTAAATTGTAAAGAGCGCACAGGATTGTTTTGTATTGCTCCAGTAGTTTGCATTTCAGTATACAAAAGTGCATGAGGAGCCAAAATACGCATAAAAACTCGGAAGTGACTGTAGGTCCAATCAATCATCGGAGCAATAGACAAAGGAGAAAGCAGAGTATTTGTCACTATTGTTATTCAGTTAAAAAGTGTTGATTATAACCGAAATTAAAAATTTTGTGTAAAAATATAACTAAAAATGTAGCCTGGGTGCAGCGCAGCGGAACCCGGGATCTGGAGTTATTAAAACCCGGGTTCCGCTGCGCTGCACCCAGGCTACAAGGCACTGAAAATAAGATTATTCTTTATTTACAGCATTCATCACTTGAATAAGCAGTTGCAATCGAGTCCGGCCCTGGTAAAAATTAATATCCAACTTATAAGCCGCATGTATGTATTTAACTCTATGGTTTGGCCAAGATTTTAAATCGACATTGAACGCAATCGCATCAACCTGCTGATCACCTTGTGTTGTCGCCAATGTCATTTTCAAGTGATTTTTCCCCACCAACCGTTGATCAAGCACTTCAAAAACATTGTCAAAAACAGGCTCAGTAAATTGCTGTCCCCATGGGCCTGCTTGCTGGATTAATTGAGCGATTTCAATACTAAATTCCTCAGGCTGTAATGGACCATCAGTAAGCACCTCCCCTTCGCATTGAGATAAATCAATGTGCTTACCCACTTCGAGAACTAATGCTTCATTAAATGCTTTGAAAGCGCTTGGATGAATACTCAAACCTGCGGCCATAGCATGACCACCAAATTTATTGATAAGACCTGGATGATCCTTATCTATTGCTGCCAATACATCTCGGATATTTAAATCCGAGACAGAACGAGCAGATCCTTTTAATTCCTGTTCACTTACTTCCGCAAAAGCAATGACAGGCCGATGATAACGTTCTTTCACGCGTCCTGCTAAAATTCCAATAACCCCTTGATGCCAAGTTTTATCAAAAAGGCACAAAGCAATGGGTAAATGATTGTTATTGTATTCCGCACTGAGAGTAAGTTTTTCCAATGCGAGCATTGCCTGCTCTTTCATTTCTGTTTCGATCTGTTTTCTTTCTTCATTTAGCTCATCGAGTTGTTGACAATAGTTTCTAGCTTGCTGCTGATCTGTAGTAATTAAACATTCTATACCTAAAGCCATATCATCCAATCGTCCAGCAGCATTGAGCCTTGGTGCTATTGCAAAACCTAAATCGGATTCTCTTAGTCGTGCATACTCTCGTCCAGACACTTCAATCAAGGCCTTAATTCCTACACGACACTGTCCTTGTCGTATTCTAGCAAGACCTTGATTTACCATAATGCGGTTATTCTGATCTAAACCCACTACATCAGCTACTGTACCTAAGGCAACTAAATCCAAAAAACTGGCCATATTGGGTTCACTAATATTCATCTCATGAAACCAATTGGCGTTCACTAAATGTCTACGCAAAGCCAGCATAACATAAAAGATAACCCCAACTCCGGCTATCGATTTACTGGGAAATTTACAATCCCGCTGATTTGGATTCACAATAGCACAGGCATCAGGAAGAGTATCCGCAGGTAGATGATGATCAGTAATTAAAACATCGATACCTAATTGATTTGCTTTATCCACACCCTCAACACTGGCAATACCGTTATCTACGGTGATAATTAGTGCTGGCTTCCATTTACTGGCTACTTCAACTATTTGAGGTGTTAAACCATAACCAAATTCAAATCGATTAGGGACTAAATAATCAACAAATTGAGCTCCCATCATGCGTAAGGTGCTCACGGCAAGCGCTGTTGAGGTTGCACCGTCTGCATCAAAATCCCCAATAATCAAAATTCTATGCTGTTCACGTAAAGCATTCTCTAAACGCATGCATGCTTCTTTCATTCCTTTAAAGCTGTCAAATGGCAGTAATGTTTGGAGTTGTTTATCTAATTGGCAAGATTCCTTGATTCCTCGGTTTGCAAATATCCGTCTTAATACCTCAGGAACATTAGGTAAATCGAGTATGTGTGATGGTCTGGGGCGTTGTTTAATAAGCATGAATTAATTTTCTCCATAAACGAGCGTACCAACTGCCAGTACTCATCGAGTAGGCCGTATTATTCCAATACCAATGAACTGGCATCATTTTTAATTCTTCTTGATGTTGGTCACTTAGACTAGAAAACTCCGAGAGTAATAGAATTTGATAGTCCTTGAGTGTTATTCCTGGACGATACAAAGTAACGTGAGTACTACATAGTTGTGCAAATGGGAAAAAATGCTCATCAACACAAATATTGGTTGTTTTTTTCTCATCAAGCTTTGAGTTTCCCCAAACCCACAAGCCATTAATTAATGACTGGTTAGGTCTTGAGGCAAAAAGCATTTGGCTTTCGGTGATGAATTTTTGCCAATGCATCGTATTGTCAAGTTGAATTAATTCTGGCATTAAAGATTGATGCAGCAAATGATGTGGCGGTTTTGCATTTAAAGAATATTTTTTATTATTACTCAGCAGCCATGTTCCAGCATCATGATAAAAAAGTGTTGTTTCTTCTTCCGCCAGATACTCTGAGAATAGATCAAACCATGCTCTTGACTCACTCTCTTCGAACTGTAAATTTCTTGCCAAAGTAACAATCATAGCGTCATTATGCGTTGCCTCCCAATGAACGGGAGTCAACACAAACCACTCACCTTCTAAATGATGATGTTGTCTTAATAAATCAGCAAAAGGTGGGTTGTCAGGAGCATAGCCAAGGCTCAATAAAAAATTGAGCAATACATTCCCTTCTGCAGTGAGTAGTCCCGCTTGTTCAGGGATAGAATGACACTCTGAGTCAATCACAACATGCATGTTTCTTCGGCCTTAATTAATCCATCTCTACGAAACAATGATTTTAAATTTCGTAATGCTTGCCGCATGCGATCTTTATTTTCTATTAGGCCGAAACGAACATAGCTATCGCCTTGTTGGCCAAAACCTATCCCCGGGGATACAGCAACATGAGCTTCTTTAAGTAAGTATTTACTGAACTCAAGTGAACCCATGTGTTGATAATGAGCGGGGATAGGCGCCCAAACGAACATAGTTGCTTTGGGTCGGGTAACTTCCCAACCGATCTCATTTAAACCATCACAAAGAATATTACGTCTGCTTTCATACAGTGCTCTGATTTCATGCACGCAGTCATCAGGACCATCTAATGCTGCAATAGCCGCAACTTGGATTGGTGTAAATGTACCGTAATCTAAATAAGACTTAATTCGTGTAAGCGCAGCAACCAATTCTTCATTACCGCAGGCAAAACCAACGCGCCAACCTGGCATATTATACGATTTAGACATTGAATAGGTTTCGATTGCAATATCAGTAGCACCTGGTACTTGCAGTATTGAAGGCGCTTTATATCCATCAAAGACAATATCAGCATAAGCTAAATCATGAATCACCCAAATTTCATGTTTTTTTGCTAAATCAACTACTTGTTCAAAAAAAGAATAATCTACACAGTGTGTACTCGGATTAGCAGGAAAATTAATTACTAATGCTTTGGGCTTGGGCAAACTTCGATTAATTGTATCCTCTACTGAAGCTAAAAATTGGGTTTCATTAATGAGAGGAATTTGTTTTACATTAGCACCTGCAATAATAAATCCATAAGTATGAATAGGATACGCTGGATCAGGAACCAATACAGTATCCCCGGGCCCACTTATAGCCAATGCCAGATGCGCCAACCCCTCTTTCGAACCAATGGTAGCTAATATTTGCGTTTCACTATTTAGCTGTACGTCATAGTTACGTTGATACCAGGAAGCCATAGCTCGTCTTAATCTTGGTATTCCTTTAGACATGGAATAACGATGGGTATCTGGCCTTTGTACCGCTTCGATTAACTTATTTACAATGTGAGGTGGTGTGGGTTGATCAGGATTTCCCATTCCAAAATCAATGATATCTTCTCCACGCGCCCGCGCTTCTGTTTTTAATTGTGCTAAAGTATTAAAAACATAGGGGGGTAAACGTTTTATGCGCGGAAATTGACTCATAATATTGACCTCTGTAGTATAATTGCAGCTACGTTAATTCATTTGAACACCCTAAACCATGAATATCAATTTAGAATCTGCAGAACAACACGCAGTGCAAGCTTATAGTGATAACAAAATTCAGATTAATTCCATTGTTTATGAACACAGTTTAATTGTTTCTAAAACAGAAATCATTAGTGATCTCTCAATCAAAGACATTGAAGAAATTGATGCACACTATATGAACTTATTAACGCAATTTAAACCGGAAATTATCATCATTGGTCATGAACATACCGGAAAACTGCTCCCTCTGTCAATTATGAACCAACTGACACAGCAACGAATAGGTATAGAATGCATGTCTGTAGGTGCAGCATGTCGTACTTATAATGTGTTATTGAGTGAACATCGTGCGGTAGTTGCAGGATTTATTTTTAAATAGAAGTATAAATGCAGATTGTAGCCTGGGTGCAGCGCAGCGGAACCCGGGATTTCTGACATGAATGGGAGATCCTCAGGGATGGACCCCACGAGGTCCGTCCCCTTTTAACGATAGATTATAATTGTCTTCTTGCCTCAAGCACATTAGGAATTTGCTCTAATTTTGTTAATAATCGAGATAGACTATTTAGACCATCAACATCTACAGTTAATGTAATGTAGGCCATGTTTTCCTGTTTATTACTTTGCGTTTGCAGGGCATAGACATGTGCTTTTTCATTAGCAAGTAACGAAGTGACATCTTTTAAAAGTTCAGAACGGTCAAAAGCCTTGATTAAAATATCCACCACATAGTTTTCTCGTGTAGCACTACCCCAAGTGACTTGCAAGAAACGTTGTTTTTGTCGTTCACTCGCATGAATAATGTTAGGACAGTCTTGTCTATGTACTGATACGCCGCGTCCTATAGTGATGTAGCCAATCACCGGATCACCTGGGACCGGTTGGCAGCATCGAGCCATAAAGGTTAATAGGTTACCGACCCCTTCAATACGTAGATCACTGCCTGTAATTTCCGGTTTTGCCTGAGATCTAACAAATCGTTCAAGATTAAGCTCTGAAGTAGACGGCGGGGCAAGCTTACTGACAATTTGCCCTATCTTAATATCACCACGTCCAAGATTTGCATACAGATCATCAAGCTTTTTGAAATGCAACGCCGCGGTAACTTCATTAAGCTTATCGGATTTTATCCCTAAAGATTTTAATTCTTTGTCTAATAATTCTCGTCCATCCTGAATGTTTCGATCATAATCTTGCATTTTAAACCAATGCAATACCTTGGCCTTAGCTCGTGATGTTTTGAGATAATTTAAGTGGGGGTTAATCCAATCACGAGAAGGTTTAATTTCCTTTCCAGTCAAAACCTCTACCTTATCTCCTGTTTTTAGTTGATAAGTCAGCGGTACGATATGACCATTGATACGGGCACCACGACATCGATGTCCTAAATCACTGTGTACGTGATATGCAAAATCTAAAGGTGTTACACCTTGAGGTAAGTCGAGAACATCCCCATCAGGAGTAAAAACATAAACTCTATCTTCAAGGAACTCTGTGGTTGTGCTTTCAGGAACACCCTTATTACTTGCCATTTCCCGGTGCCAAGCCAATACATCTCGTAACCATTCAATTTTACGCTCATGGCTTTGTTTCTGTTTAAAACCACCTTCTTTATATTTCCAATGTGCGGCGACCCCCATTTCTGCCAAATCATGCATAAGAAATGTTCTTATTTGTACTTCAAAAACTCTACCTTCGGGTCCTTTAACTGCTGTATGCAAAGATTGATAACCATTTGCTTTAGGATTGATAATATAATCATCAAATTCAGCAGGAATTTGTTTCCAAAGTGTATGTACCATACCTAAAACTTCATAACACTGTGGCTTGGTATCAACAAGGACACGCACCGCTGTAGCATCATAAATTTCATCAAGCGATACATTCTTACGCGTCATTTTTTTATAAATACTATGAATGTGTTTTGAACGCCCGTAAACAGCAAAATGATCTATTCCACTTGCTTTAATCTGTTCATTCAGCTGGGCAACAATAGTATTAACAAAGTTATCCCGCTCTAATCGTTTGGATTTTAAACCTTTGGCAATCGCTTTATAATCTTCAGGATGTAGATGGCGAAAAGCCAAATCCTCCATTTCCCATTTAATCGCCCCTATCCCCAGCCTGTTTGCTAGTGGAGCATAAATTTCCATTGCCTCTGTAGCTAATTGTTTGCGTAACTCTTCTGATAAATGAGTGGCAGTTCTTAAAACGCACAAACGTTCAGCAAGCTTAATTAATACAGCCCGAACATCATCCACCATAGCCAATAACATTTTTCGAATATTATCGATCTGTTGCTTATTTTGTGGGTATTTATTTAATCCCTGAAAACTGTGCATGGCACTCATGCGCTCGATGCCCTTCACGAGTTTCGCAATATTAGGGCCTAATTGCTCCGCAACATCATCAATAGACAGATCTGCATAATGCACATTTTCAAAAATAATCGCGGCTGCCAGTGTTTCTGGGTCGACCTCAAGATCTGCAAGCAAATCAGCCATAATCAACCCTTGTTGCAAACAAGATTGGCCTGTTTCTGTAGCGTGCTCTTGGCCTGCAAGCTGACTTAGAGTGCATGCACTACGTATGAGTTCAAGATTCTCCAAATAACCCTTTGCGCCTAACTGATGAAGCCATAAATCGACATCTATGCTTCCGTCTTCGCATAATGGAACAGTATCTTTTACTCTAACCATGAGTTTTATCCTTTTTCAAATAACGCTATCGACTCAACATGGGCAGTATGAGGAAACATATCCATTACTCCTGCTTTTATCAACGTATAGCCTTTTTGATTGACTAATATATCTGTATCTCGTGCTAATGTTACGGGATTACACGATACATAAACAATACGCTCTGGATTTAGTGCATCAATTTGTTTCACAATTTCAAGCGCGCCTGATCGAGGCGGGTCAATTAATACTTTATTGCAAGGTTGCTGAACCAGTTTCTTTACTTCATTAACATCATCCAAATTTGCAGCATAAAAATCTACATTTTGAATATGGTTTAATTTTGCATTCATATATGCTCTTTCAACCATAGTCTTACTACCTTCAACACCCAGTACTTTGGCACAAAATTGAGCCATTGGAAGTGAAAAATTTCCCAACCCACAAAATAAGTCTAGCACTATATCTGTACTTTTTAAGTCCATTAGTTGAATTGCTTGCGATACCATGGAGCGATTTAATGCAGAATTAACTTGTGTAAAATCGGTTGGATGAAATGAAAAAGTAATTTGATAATCTGGTAATTTGTACGTTAGATACTCACTGGAGTTAGGTGGAAAAAAACAATAAACAGTGTCAGGCCCACCGGGTTGCAGAAAAATTTTATATTGGTAGTCTTTCGCAAATTTTTGAATTTCTAATTCATCATCAGGATTTAAAGGAGTTAAATTCCGGAAAATAAGTGCGACTTCCTCGTCGCCTGCAGCAACCTCGATTTGTGCAATACAATGTTTGTCTTGCATCGAATCAATTAGTTGTCTTAATGGAATAATATCCGCATCAAGTTTTGCATTTAAAACAGGACATTGGGTAATCTCTGTAATGTATCGAGGGTTATTACGCTCTCTAAATCCCACCATAGAGGCTTGCTTTTTCTCAACATAACGTACGCTTAATCGTGCTTTATTTCTGTAATTCCAATAGCCAGAAACTAAAGGTAATAACACAGTTTGTGGTTTGGTATGCCCATAACGTGATAACAAATCCAACAATTGCTCCTGTTTAAAATGAATTTGTTCTTCTTCACTCATATGTTGTAATGAGCAACCGCCACACATTGAATAATGAGGGCACTTAGGTTCTACCCGTAAGGAAGATGGCTTAAGTACCTTAAGTAAGAGACCTTCATCAAAATCTTTTTTAATTCTCTTATATTGAAACTCTACGAGTTCACCTGGCAAAGCACCTTGAATAAAAGTTGCCTTACCTTGAATGCGTGCAATGCCTTTTCCATCATGGCTTAAATTATCGATTGGAGCAGTTTGTGGGGTAGGATTTTGTTTGGATTTTGCTCTTCTCATGAAAATATTCTCAACAAAAAAACTTTAAATTAATCTGAAAACCAGTTGCAATCGTTATGGAATGATTGCATTTTTAAGATTTAGAGAGTACCACATGCGATTTATATTTGTCATGGAAATTTGTCGCGGCAAGATTCATGATGTACAAATTAACACCACTTCTATGCCGCACAGGAAGTAAAGTAGTATCTTTGCCTATTATTAACTAACTCATATTTTTTTGTTACTCCTCATCCGATTAAATGATTTCTTACATCGCATCATTGTGTGATTTTAAAGCATCTTTAAAATGAGCTTATTTATCAAGTAATTCATAGCCCTATTCACAATGTTATCCACAGTTTTTGTGGATAAATCATAGGTCATTATATTTATGCTTAAAAATGATAATACCGCTCTGTACAAGAGTTGTATAATTTTTTAGTAAAAAAACAAAAAGGGAATATTGATTTTTAAAAAAAGTTATCCACAGGATGGGGAAATTTAAGGTTCTACAAAGTTGGTCGTATATATTAACTAAAGAAAAATTTTAAAAACAGTCTTGACAGATGATTTTTATAAATTTTTTAATTGTATTTCAGCTTTTCATGTGTAATTTCTTTTTCAATACAATTGCATCTTCAACACTACTACCTTCAGCATAGTAACCCGGTTTAATTTCTACTTGTTCAAATCCCATGCTCTCATAGAGGTGTAAGGCTGCTTTATTGCTAGGTCTTACTTCAAGAATAGTATAATCAATATGCTGTAATTCAGTTAGGGAATGAAGTATTTGTTGCAAAAATTGGCGTCCATATCCTTTCGATTGAAAAGGTCTTGCAATGCAGAAATTTAAAATATGACAGCAATTGTTACTGTGTCGAGAAATAATATAACCACCGACCAATAGGTTATTTCCTTCATCCATTTCGAATACACGACAATCATATCCTACGCGTACACAGTCTCTTAAAATATCTCTACTCCAAGGAGCTATATGAACATTTTTTTCAATAGCATAAACTGCATCAATATCTGATTCAGTCATGCGTCGAATCTTGAATGTCATCCCTGTTGCTCCTAAAAATATGTAGCCTGCACCCAGGCTACATATTACTCTCAATCATTATTATTCAGTATTTTTTTTCTTTTTTGGCAAATAAAGATCCGTTATCGTTCCTTCAAACGCCTCTGCAGCTTGAGCAATAGTTTCTGAAAGTGTCGGATGAGGATGTATTGTTAGGGCAATATCTTCAACATCACAACACATTTCAATAGCTAATGATGTCTCAGCGATTAAATCACCTGCATTAATCCCCACTATTCCTGCGCCTAATATTCGATTAGAATCTGGACAAAATAACAATTTAGTCATTCCTTCCTCTCGCCCCATACTGAGAGCACGACCACTCGCAGCCCAAGGAAATGTAGCTTTTTCATAACGAATATTTTTTTCTTTAGCTTCTTTTTCAGTTAAACCCGTCCAAGCAATCTCTGGATCGGTATAAGCAACGCTGGCAATACATTTGGGATCAAAATAATGTTTTTTGCCTGCAATAACTTCTGCAGCAACTTTACCTTCAGGAATTGCTTTATGCGCTAACATTGGTTGTCCAACGACATCACCAATAGCAAAGATATGCGACACATTCGTTCTTTGTTGATTATCTACTTTAATAAAACCTCGTTCATCAACTTTTACCCCAGCTTTTTCTGCATCAATTGCCCCACCATTGGGTTTTCTACCAACTGAAACAAGAACTTGTTGGAAGCAAAGGGGTTTGTCCGTTGCATGTTCGCCTTCCATAGAAACATAGATACCGTCTTTTTTTGCTTCTACAGCTGTTACTTTGGTTTTCAAAAGGCATTTGACTCCTTTCGTCTGCAAGCGTTTTTGCAAAACATTAACCAAATCTAAATCTGCGCCTGGAATCAATTGATCCATAAACTCAACTACGGTTACATCAACACCTAGAGCTGAATAAACTGTGGCCATTTCCAGACCAATAATGCCTCCACCCAAAACCAATAAATTGCCTTTAATATCAGCCAGCTCTAACGCACCTGTTGAACTAAAAATACGTTTGTCTTCAGGAATAAAGGGTAAATTGATGGATTCAGAACCTACAGCAATGATTGCATTTTCGAACTCAACGTCAACTGAACCATCTTTAGTAGCAACAGTTATTTGATGTGAACCTGAAAACTTACCTACCCCAGTAACTACTTCAACCTTACGTTGTTTTGATAGGGCTTTTAAACCACCTGTTAATTTGGAAACAACTGAGTTTTTCCATGCAACAATTTTTTTATTATCCAGTTTGGGTTTGCCAAAGCTAACACCCTGATCAGACATTTCATGAGCTTCTTCAACAACTTTTGCAATGTGCAGCAATGCCTTAGAAGGGATACAGCCCACATTTAAACAAACACCACCTAGTGAATCATAACGTTCCACCAAAACTACTTTTTTTCCTAAGTCCGCTGCTCTAAACGCCGCTGTGTATCCACCAGGGCCACTTCCTAATACAACGACATCTGTCTTTATTTTATTAGCCATTTACAAGCCTCTTTAATTAGATATTATAAAAAAAACTACAATAAAATTCGTCTTATATCGCTTAAGCAATCACAAATAAAACGAGTAAAACGCGCTGCTTCAGCACCATCAATAACTCGATGATCATAGGATAGAGACAACGGCAACATTAACCTTGGTTGAAACGAGCCATTTTGATATACAGGTTTTATTTCAGAACGAGACAACCCAAGGATCGCTACTTCAGGACTATTCACTATGGGTGTAAATGATGTGCCACCAATTCCTCCTAGACTGGAAATAGTAAAACATCCACCGTTCATATCTGCTGGCATTAAACCTTTATCTCGTGCTTTGGTGCTTAAGCGCGTCATTTCGATTGCAATTTCAGCAACGCTTAACGTGTCGACGTTTTTTATTACTGGAACAACCAAACCATTTGGTGTTTCTACGGCAATTCCTACATTGCAATATTTTTTATAAACAAGATTAGCACCTGTAGCATCTAAAGATGCATTAAATTGAGGAAATGTTTTTAATGCTTTGCTTACTACAGCACAAACAAATGCAAGCAACGTGAGCTTATAACCTTTTTCTTTTGCATGCTCTGCTTCAGATTTTCTGAATGCCTCCACATCTGTAATGTCTGCTGAATCAAATTGTGTTACATGAGGTATTGTAATCCATGAGCGATGCACATTAACCCCAGTAAGTCTTTTAATTTTATTGAGTGGCTTCGTTTCGATTTCACCAAACTGGCTAAAATCAATTACTGGATTAGGTGGTATACCTAATGCTCCAGAGCCTGGTTGTTCATTTAGACGTGCTTTCACAAAAGCCTGTATGTCTTCTTTAGTAATACGTTCTTTACGACCAGTTCCTGCAACTTCTGCTAAATTGACCCCAAGTTCTCGAGCCATTCGTCTTACAGCAGGACCAGCAGCGACTACTCTTGTCGATTCGACTGTACTGGCAAGAACAGGTTTAGATGAAAGCTCTTCTTTTTTATGTTCGTTTTCATCTGATTTCGAGGGCTTAAGAGCATTTACCTGCTCTGATTTGCTTACAGTTGATTCACTTTTCTCTACTTCAGACCCACCTTCTACAGTAGCTAAAAGAATCACATCGCCTTCTGATACCTTATCACCAACCTTTACGCTCAGCTTTGTAACCTTTCCTGCCACAGGTGAAGGGATATCCATGCTGGCTTTTTCCGATTCCAAAGTAATAAGCGGGGTATCAACTTCAATTTGATCGCCTACTTGTACCATAATCTCGATCACATCGACTTTTGTTGCACCACCAATATCGGGTATCTTAATCTCTTTTACTCGTTCTGATTTTTTTTCTTGCTCAACTTGAGGTTTATCTTCTGCTTTTTTTGTTGTGTCGCTTTTAGGAGTCTCTGGCTCACTTTTTTTCTCAGTTTCTGATTTATATTCAACAGTGGCTAAAAGAATTACGTCTCCTTCAGAAACCTTATCTCCTACTTTAACTTTCAGTTTTGTGATTTTTCCTGCAACAGGAGAAGGAATTTCCATGCTGGCTTTATCTGATTCCAAAGTAATAAGTGGTGTATCAACTTCGATTTGATCCCCAACATGAACCATAATTTCAATCACATCAACTTGAGTAGCTCCACCAATATCAGGAATCTTAACTTCTATTTCGTTTGACATATCTTTCCTCAAAAGGTTGCCAATATATTCAAGCTACGATCCACAGGAAGCAGACATGAATAAATGTTTATCTGCTTCCTTAGCATCTTTACTTGAGTTACCAAGGCTACTGTATATTTCAATTCTAATGATTAACCGGATTCAATTTATCAGGATTAATGTTATAGCGCTTCATTGCATCCACAACTTTGGATTTATCAATGCTTCCTTCAGCAACTAAAGCGTTTAATGCTGCCAAAACTATAAATTTAGCATCTACTTCAAAGAAATGACGTAAACGCTCGCGAGTATCACTTCTTCCATAACCATCTGTACCTAGTGTTACAAAATGATTAGGTACAAAAGGTCTAATCTGATCCGCATAAATTCTTATATAATCTGTTGCAGCAATTACAGGTCCAACTCGTCCTTCTAATTGCGTTGTGACATAGCTTTTTAATTTTTTTGCATCAGGATGCATTGCATTGTGCCGCTCCACTGCTAATCCATCTCGTCTTAATTCATTAAAACTGGTCACACTCCAAATATCCGAAGTTACAGAATAATCTTCTTTTAACATCTTCGCGGCTTCAATCACCTCGCGCAATATGGTACCACTCCCCATTAATTGCACATGCTGTTTGGATTTTTTCTTGCTTTCTTGTAATAAATACATTCCTTTAATAATGCCTTCTTCAACACCTTTTGGCATATCAGGATGTATATAGTTTTCATTCATTACAGAGATATAATAAAAAATATTTTCTTGTTTTTCATACATGCGATACAAGCCGTTTTGAATGATCACTGCAAGCTCATAAGCAAAGGTAGGATCATAAGAAACACAATTCGGAATTGTTGATGCATATAAATGGCTATGTCCGTCTTGATGTTGCAATCCCTCACCCGCAAGAGTAGTTCGACCAGCAGTACCGCCGAGCAGAAATCCCCTGGCCTGCATATCACCGGCAGCCCATGCTAAATCGCCAACACGCTGAAACCCAAACATGGAGTAGTAAATATAAAATGGGATCATGGCTAATTTATTGGAGCTGTATGAGGTTGCTGCAGCTATCCAGGAACAAAAAGCACCTGCTTCATTAATTCCTTCCTCTAGAATTTGTCCGTCTTTAGCTTCACGATAAAACATGACTTGTTCATGATCTACAGGCGTATAAAGTTGTCCAACCGGGGAATAAATACCAATTTGTCTAAATAAACCTTCCATACCAAATGTTCTACACTCATCAGGAACAATTGGAACAATGCGCGAACTAATCTCTTTATTTTTTAACAATGCTGAAAGAATTCGTACAAAAGCCATTGTTGTTGAAATTTCTCGATCCCCTAAGCCTTTTGTAACTGAGGAAAAATCAGTTAAAGGAGGCGCTTTGAGGGGTTCAACTTTTGTTGAACGTGATGGCAAATAGCCACCTAACTCTTCTCGGTGCTTTTTGATGTATTTAATCTCAGGACTATCATCTGCAGGTTTATAAAATGGGATGTCAGCAATTTGTTCATCACTGATAGGGATACTAAACCTGTCTCTAAAAGCTTTCAATTGATCAACAGTCATCTTTTTTTGCTGGTGGGTTATATTTTGTCCTTCTCCAGCAGCTCCCATACCATAGCCTTTAATTGTTTTAGCTAAAATAACAGTTGGCGAGCCTTTATGCTCTACAGCTTTAGCATAAGCTGCATAAACTTTTTGTGGATCATGCCCACCTCGATTCAATCTCCATATTTCATCATCAGTATAGTTTTCAACCATTTTCTTTAATTCAGGATATTGATTAAAGAAATGTTGTCTTACATAGGCGCCATCATTTGCTTTATATGCTTGGTAATCACCATCAACACATTCTTCCATACGTTTTATTAACCAGCCATCTTTATCGCGCTCAAACAATGGATCCCAGCGACCACCCCAAATGACTTTAATTACATTCCAACCTGCTCCACGGAATAAACCTTCGAGCTCTTGAATAATTTTGCCATTACCACGTACAGGACCATCAAGTCTCTGTAAATTACAATTTACAACAAAAATAAGATTATCGAGCTTTTCACGAGCAGCAATACTTAAAGCACCCACTGACTCGGGTTCATCCATTTCACCATCGCCCAGAAAGGCCCATACTTTCCTATCCTCATTATGGATAAGCCCTCTATTTTCTAAATATTTTAAAAAACGCGCTTGATAAATAGCTTGCAAAGGTCCTAATCCCATAGATACAGTGGGGAATTGCCAAAATTCGCTCATCAACCAAGGATGAGGATAGGAGGATAAACCATCAACTTCTACTTCTTGCCTGAATTTACTTAATTGCTCTTCTGTCAATCGCCCTTCAAGGAAGGCTCGTGCATAAATCCCAGGAGAAGAGTGGCCCTGAATATAAATTAAATCACCACCATGCTCACCATTTGGTCCTTTAAAAAAATAATTAAAGCCTGTTTCATACAAGGTAGATGATGAAGCATAGGAGGCAATATGTCCCCCGAGTTCAGGAGCATATTTTCCTGCACGCAGCACCATTGCCACAGCATTCCAACGAATCAATGCACTAATACGTTTGCCAAGACCTTCATCGGGCGGCATTTGCTTTTCTTCATACGTCTTAATTGTATTTCTGTAAGGTGTATGAATTGAACTTGTTAAATTGACCCCTTCCGAATTTGCTTTATTAAGAAGTTGTTTTAAAAGAAAAGCGCCTCGTTCAGGACCATCGTTGATTAATACAGCTTGCAGGGCATCCAGCCATTCACGCGTTTCTATAGGATCCAAATCTAAATTAGTTTCATTTGCCATGAAAGTGTTCCCCGAAATCTATTAAACACAATAAGGTACAGCTTGCAATTCTTTTGGAATTATACCAGCGCAACCTTTCTTACAAATTGCCAAATCTAATACGCAATCACATGTTACTTTGCGGCATTGTAGTGGATCGCGGTAAGAATTCAACTCACGCATCACTTTTTTGCCTTCGACTCTTCGCTCATACACGTATTTAGCATAATTTTTTTCTGCCATTCTTTGAGCTTTATAGGAGCAATTTGGGCAGTTATCAACACAACTTTGTCTGCAAAATTCAAAGTGCTGCATGCAAGTCATATTGCATCGTGCCTCTGCTTGAGCTTTAAGTTCATTTTGCTTTAATGCTTGGCAACCACAAAGCCCTAATATTATAGTGCAATAAATGACGCGCAAAAACGAATTCATATAGATAGCATCCGAATAAATAATTAAGCAGATTGAGCCGTCAGCTCAACACCAATCTCAACCGTCAATTAAAACTAAAGCCAAGGAATTAAGGTAAATAACGCAATAAAAACCAACATGACGATAATTGCATGTTCAACTAAACCTTCAGCTACAGTCATGGGAACTTCTTCAGTCTCATTTGTTCTTACTGCGAGTAATCCACACTCACGTAACATACTACTATTCAAATCGGGTTTAGCAAGAAAGTACCTGGCAAATGAAGAAAAACCGCGTTGAAAATTCCCCACAAGTAAAAAAAGCAATGTAGTTAATCGCGCAGGAATCCATTCAAGTAAATCAGTGACTTCATTTGCTTGCTCACCAATGGAATCAAAGTCACGACACAGAGTGATCAGACGATAAGCCAAAGCAACTATAGGTCCAGCAATGATGTACCAAAAAACAAGAGAAAACAGCTGTCTATTAACTAAGATAAAATAGTCGCCTAAGAGCTCTTGATTATCTTTAGTATCTGATTGAGATATTGGATAAAAGACATTTTGAGGACCAAGACAATAAAAGAAAATGATTAAACTTAAAAGAAATCCCATCAATCCAAAAACTACATGATGCAATAATAAATATATTATCAATACAAGCACTACAATAGGCATTGCTATCAATGCTAAAAGCACCCAAGGATTAGAAAACATACTGTGCTTATTGGCAAAGCCTTTTATTTTTTGGTAATAATCAGGAAACCAATAGAATCGTTGATAGGACATAGTGTGAATCAAGAAACGTTCACTTAATAAACACAATAATATAACTAATAATTTCATTATTTAATCCTTACGCATTTTATCAGAGAATGCTATGGGGGTTGGGTACTTCAAAACAACAAAGTATGATGAAACAATAAAAGTCAAAATAGTAGTCGCTTGAATTAAATTAGATGCTTTGTCCGAAATAAGCTTGGTGCTCAAAGCGATGCTGGCAACAAGTAATGAAAACTCGCTTGCTTGCCCCAATCGGATACCTACCTCCTTTGAAACTTGTTTCTTTTCACCAGATTTTCCAAGAAGTAAATAAAATAATACTGGTTTAAACAATAAAACTAAGCCAGATAAAATAAGTGCAGGAATGATTACTTCGAGTACTAATCCAAAGTTAAAAGTTGCCCCGATCGAAAAGAAAAACATAACTAGGAAAAAGTCTCTTAAAGGTTTTAAACTTTCTGCAATATAAAGAGAAATAGGACTTGCTGCTAAGGCTACCCCAGCAATAAACGCACCAATATCTTCTGAAAGACCTATTTTTTGTGCAAGAACAGACAAACCAAGACACCATCCAATCGATAACAGAAATACATATTCTTGAGTTCTATCAAAACGAGCCAGTAACCGAATCAAAACATATCGTTCAACAGCAAATGCAAACAGCCATAGTGCAGGTAAATCAATACCCACTAAAATGATATCATCGATTGAGAAACCACCTGTTTGCTGCGCACCATTAATTAAGATCAGCACAATAATTGCAATAACGTCTTGCATTAACAACACGCTAATCATTACCTCACCAGTATGCTGGTGGTGTAAGATGGTTGTTGGTAATAATTTCAAGCCAATAATAGTACTTGAAAACATCATTGAACAACCTAAAATCCATGATTCAGTCACAGTTAAACCAAAAAATCGACCAATCCAATAAGCTGTTACAGCAAAAAGAACTGAACTAATTAAAGCAATCCATGTAACCTTCTTTAACATATGTATAAGATTTTGCGGCTGCAAATGTAATCCAAGCAGAAATAATAGAAAAACAATTCCAACATCACCAATCTGCTTGACAATGCTTACATCAGATACAAGCTTTAAACCCCATGGTCCAAACACTGCACCAAGAAGAATATAAGCAACCAACAAAGATTGTTTGGTATAAAGAACCACCGTTGATAATAACGCAGCACCTGCAAAAATTAAGAAAATAGTATAAAATACAGAGCCGTCGTGCATTGATTAAGTACCTCAATATTAATAAATCAACCTAAGAAAATTTGTAGCCCGGGTGCAGCGTAGCGGAACCCGGGATAAAGAAGTCAACTCATGCTCAAAATCCCGGGTTCCGCTACGCTGCACCCGGGCTACATCTCTACAATCTCATTACCACAGCAATTCTAATGTCCTGAAAATTTAACGCAATAATTTTATCTATTAATCCATTAATTAGCTATCAATAATTTTATTGTCAATTAAATTAAAACTGAAAAAGATCCAGTAACTCCATTAAGGACCAATTTATGCTTTAAACTGTCTGCCATATTTTTTGAACCAAATGGCCCTACTCTTACAATATAGTGTTGTTTATAGTGCTCAATATAAACTGGGGAAGGAGTAAGGCGAGTTAATTTTTCTTTTAAACGTTTTGCTAAGACTTCGGTTGAAAAAGCGCCTGCTTGTAGATAATAATGCGCTTTTCCGGCAGGCCCCGCTAATGTTTCAATTTCAACAGGAGCTGTTCCCCTGGGAAATACACCAAGTTTTAAAGCTGCAGCATAAGACAAGTCGATAATCCTATCAGAGTGAAAAGGACCACGATCATTTACTTTAACTACAGCTTCCTTTCCATTATTCAAATTTTTAACTTTTACATAAGTAGGTAAAGGTAGGGTCTTATGTGCAGCGGACATGACATACATATCATAAGGCTCGCCACTTGACGTTCTTTGCTTGTGAAATTTTGTTCCATACCAGGAAGCAATCCCACGTGTTTTATAACCAGTTGAACTCCTCATTACTTTATATGAGCGTCCATCAACAGAATATTCAGTTGGATTACCATATCGACTTAAAGGTTCTTTTGTTGGGACAGGCTCTTTAAAACTGACCTGTTTCAATTTAGAGGGAGCTCCATCTTGAAGTTGCGTGTATCGATTTGTTTTATTTTTGTAACGATTATAAACGGAATTATTCGTATTTTTAGATGCTTGTCGGGTAGACTGTCTAGTTCCTGAATCAAGAGACTGATTTGTAGTTTGACAGCCTATTAGCAGAATAGTCACAACAATAAGTATCTTTCGCATTTTTTCCATTTTTTATAATTATTTTCTGGCTAATATACAGAAATATCATCTGATTTCGAAGACTTATTTTAGTTTGAAAAAAAATTCATTATTTTTCATCTCTATTTTGTTGCCTTCAAAAGGCTGTGATACTATATTCTCATTTTTGTATTTGGACTAGTAAACAACATGACAAGAACAACGTCTATTCTATTAACAACGCTATTTCTCATTACCTTATTTGTGCAGTCAACCAACTCAATAGCAGATGAAGGTTCATTACCAACAAAACCTACTGCAGACTTGGAAAGACCTTCTCCAACAGTAAACAATAAGCCCTTAGTTACTCCTGCTCCTCCAATTCTTAATGCAAAAGCTTATATATTGATCGATGTAAACAGCGGCAAAATCATTGCTGAAAAAAACAGTGAAGAGCGTTTACCTCCAGCCAGTTTAACTAAGATGATGACTTTATATGTCATATCGAATGCATTGCATCATGAGCAAATCCACCTCACTGATAATGTACGTGTAAGTCGCGATGCTTGGAAAATAGGTGGTTCTCGCATGTTTATCAAGGAAGGCCAACAAGTTCCTGTTGAAGACCTACTGAAGGGGATTATTGTTGACTCAGGAAATGATGCATGTGTTGCAATGGCAGAGCATGTTGGTGGTACAGAGAATTCATTCACTGATCTTATGAATCAGCAAGCCCAAAACCTTGGAATGAAAAACAGCCATTTTACTGACAGTACGGGCCTACCTGATCCTAACTTGTATACTACTGCGAAAGATTTAGCGATTCTTGGTAGAGCATTAGTTATCGATTTTCCACAATACTATGACTGGTACAAGCAAAAATGGTTTACCTATAATGGCATTCGCCAACCCAATAGAAATCGCTTATTATGGCGCGATAATCAAGTAGATGGTATAAAAACTGGTCATACGAATGATGCTGGATTCTGTCTGGTCTCTTCTGCTAAACGTGACAACATGCGTTTACTGGCAGTAGTTCTTGGAGAACCTAGCGATTCTTCTCGGGCAGATGATAGTGAAAAATTATTAAATTATGGATTCAGATTTTTTGAAACTCACCAACTTTACAAATCAGGTCAATCTATTACCGAACTTCCTCTTTATAAGGGTAAAGTAGATAAAGTTACTGTAGGATTAAATGAAGATCAATTTATCACTATTCCTACTGGTCAATATCAACGTCTAAATATTGCAACCAAAGTTCCTACTTACCTTGTAGCTCCAATTAAAAAAGGTGATAAAATAGGTGACCTGGTGGTTCAATTTGATAATAATACCGTCTCAACCCGACCTCTCTATGCATTACAAGATGTTGAATCAGGTGGTTTTTATACTCGAACCAAAGATTCTATTCGTTTAGCCTTCAAACGTTGGTTTGGCTCCTAAAGATCTATAGGATTTGAAGATGACAAAAACGACTTTTATTGAATTTCCCTGTTATTTTCCTATAAAAATAATAGGGAATAATTCAGCTTTTTTTCTTGAGGAAATTAGACAAATTACCATTACACACTTTCCCAATATTGAAGAAGATGCATTAACTCATAAAATGAGTAAGGATTCTAATTACTTAGCAATAACAATCACAGTTTATGCTGAGAATCAAGAGATGCTTGACACGTTTTATCGAGCCATTACAAAGCATCCAGAAGTAAAAATGGTTCTATAATGAAAATACGACAGCTAGGTATTCGAGATTACAATGAAGTTTGGCTGCGAATGAAAGAGTTTACCCAAAATCGTGAGGAAAGCACATCTGATGAGCTTTGGCTTTTAGAGCATTTTCCTGTTTATACCCAAGGACAGGCAGGAAAGCCTGAGCACATACTAAATCCTGAATCCATATCCATAGTTCAATCTGATCGAGGGGGACAAGTAACTTATCATGGACCTGGTCAACTTGTTGCTTATGTTTTGATGGATATCAGAAGGAAAAATTTGGGAATAAGATCGCTAGTGAGTAAGCTAGAACAGGTTCTAATCTCTGTTCTTGCACAATATCAAATAGAAGGATCTATTCATTGTGGTGCACCAGGAGTATATGTCAATGAACAAAAAATAGCCTCAATAGGATTAAGAGTAAAAAATGGCTGTACTTATCATGGAATTGCGCTTAATGTTGATATGGACTTAAAACCTTTTTCAGGAATAAATCCTTGTGGATTTGCAAAAATGGAAATGACTCAAATAAGACATTTCATTCCTGATGTTCAAATTGATCAAGTCAATCAGCATTTTGTGCAATATTTTCTAGAACAATTTTATCCCTGAAAAAAATATGAACTTGTTCGTTGACTACGTACAACCGCTTACAGACTGGTTGCAACATAACCCACGTTGGTCTTTATTTATTACCTTCCTTATTTCCCTGACCGAGTCCCTAGCAATTGTAGGCAGTATCGTACCCGGGAGTGTCACTATGACCGCTATAGGTATACTGGCGGGTTCCGGAATTATGCGCATTGATCTTACTTTATTAGCAGCTATTTTAGGTGCTGTTGCTGGTGATAGCCTAAGTTACATTCTAGGATACTACTACAGTGATCGATTGACTGAAATTTGGCCATTTAGCAAATATCCTAAATGGATAGAATACGGCAAGGACTTCTTTGCTACACATGGTGGAAAAAGTGTATTAATTGGTCGCTTTGTTGGCCCTCTACGCTCAATTATTCCAGTCATCGCCGGAATTTTGCATATGAAACAGTGGCGATTTTTTGTAGCCAATGTTTTGTCTGCTATCGGCTGGTCTCTATTATACGTCATGCCTGGTGTTGCAATCGGAGCGGCAAGCCATGAATTATCCGCTGAAAGTGCAACACGTTTATTTGTGCTAATACTTGTTTGCCTAGCAGGGCTTTGGTTTATTGGCTTATTTATAAAACGATTAATCCGATTATTAAATTCTTTTTTAACCTCACATTTACATGTCTTTTGGCTCAAGCTTAAAAATACTCCGCTTTTAGCCTATGTGTATAATGCATTTACTCCAAAAAGTGAAACAAATCACTATCCTACTGCTTCTCTTGTGCTAATAACCCTGCTCTGTTTATTTTGTTTTTTGATTCTTCTGGTCTTAACTGTTGTAACACAATGTCTCATAAATATTAATCTACCTACCTATTTGTTTTTACAAAGTTTTAATACATTGTCTCTGAAAGTTTTTTTCATCTTTTGCACCCAATTGACCTCAACAACAACAATAATTAGCCTCTTTATTATTTGTTGTTGCTGGTTTATTTTCCATAAAAATAAAACCGCAATTATTTATTTATGTAGCCTGATTTTTTTTAGCGGTATTGCTGCTTCATGGCTTACATCTCTTATTCACAGCCCGAGACCATCAGGGCTATTGGTCACTTTACCCGGCTTCTCCTTTCCAGCAGTTAACCTCCTGGTTGCTACCGCATTATACGGATTTATTTTATTTTACATTAATAGTACCTATACCTTATTCACGAATATACTGAAATCAATCGTATTTACAATTTTACTCTTTAGTGGTTTAGGTTCTCTCTATTTAGGGGATTATTGGCTTACAGACGTTTTAGCATCTTATTTTTTAGGTACAACAATTTGTTTAATTCACTGCTTAATTTATAGAAAATCCAATATCTTGCAAAAGAAAACTACGCATTCATTGTTAATGATTTCTCTTCTTTTAATCGGTATACTATTGGCCTCATTTGCATCGACCTATATTAATTTTAAAGCGCTATCTTATAACCATACTC
This sequence comes from Legionella steigerwaltii, assembly GCF_001468065.1. GTDB lineage: Bacteria > Pseudomonadota > Gammaproteobacteria > Legionellales > Legionellaceae > Legionella > Legionella steigerwaltii. The sequence continues at coordinate 513,384 of NZ_LNYZ01000013.1, read as the reverse complement.
CTAACTATAAAAAATTTACTCTCAGTGAAGTAACATGGTGGGAGCAGGAAAAACCAATTCTCCCAATTTATCAATTCAGCAGAATAGGTAAGAGAATCAGTTTGTTAAATCTTCAATTCGCAGGCAGTTTAGATTTATTGCAAAATAGTCTTGAGAAGAATGGTTGGGAAACACAAACAGACTCATTTTTTACCAATTTATTGATGCGTATGAATCAGCAACCAAACAGTGTTAAGCTTCCATTATTTACCCAATTATATGAAAACAAACCACCTATTTTGGTCATGACATATACCGATCAGCAAACTAAGCTAACACTGGAGTTAAGGGTTTGGGAGTCAAATTATAATTTATTAGAATCAAACCAACCCTTATGGATAGGTAGTGTTCATCCATCCAATCGTGCAAATAAGCAAATGAGTAATCAGGGCTATTTTCCAAATTTAATCAATCCATTAAAGTATTTGTTTAAAGATGAAGATGTATTTACAGTCAAACAAATCAAACTACCAGATACCATGATTAAAACAACCTTATATCCAACACGGCCCTACTTAACGCTTATTAAAGAAAAAAATCAAGCTTTTACCCAGTAAGTAGCTTTGTTTTATAACACATCTATAAATGACCAATTTTTTATTGTTTCTGTAAATGATGAGTTACAAAATAATGCCTTAAGGTAATTTAGAATCTCTACTTTGCTCTTCAATTTCTTTATAAGCTTGCGTTATTTCCTGATAACGCTTCCTATATTTAGCAAAAACTAGAGGTTTATCTTCAAGTGCATAATGAACATTATTAAATTGTTACATTGAAAAGAACTGAGGTGATCCTTCATCAGGCTATGGCCACTCAAAAACCCATTTGAGCTTACATTATCTATACATATGTAGAAAATACTGTTATAACTATATGGCTTTAAAGTAAATACCATTTAATTTTGAGAGTATGCTCAAATGTATACACTGGGAAAATTAATCCAAGCTTTTTTTCCATTAATTGCTCTAGTCCTCTTTATTATTGGAATTAAAAGAAATGCGATTTATTACATCATTTCATCTCTTTGGCTAAGTCTTATTGCCGTGCTGATTCATTTTCAGTTTTCAGGAAACCAAATTTTTGGAACGTATTTTAATTATTTTAATGCTGGAGTCTATTCATTTAACTTTCTTATATTGCTCCTTGCGTTAATACAAGTCATATCACATTTACGTGTTAACGGCCCTGCTTTTAAATATATATACGCCTTTGTTAGTTCATTCTTAGTTGTTGGCGCAATTATTGTAATCAGCAACCTTTGGATTAATGCATTTTTTATAGAACATAAGATGGAGGGCACACCCATCATGCAAGTGGCACTCTTTGAAAGACCAGATTATTGTGATAGTAAATACGTTTTTTATAAAATTGACCAAGACAGTTCTGTCATGTATCTCTGTCCAAATCATTATGGTTTGTTACCCTCTTTTGGACGCTTAGCGACAAGCCCAGACTTTATAACAACACAACTGTCATTACCTGTAAAAAAACAATTACTACTGAAACAAAAAAATAAGAGTTAACGTATGGATACGCTCCCTAGATATATATCAATAAATTCAATTATTACATAAGGGTTACGTAGTCCTGATTTAGTCAAGATCCTAGGAGGTTAAATTGTTCTTTGGGTTAATATTTGATAACATGCCAACACTTCATCACTTTAATGTTTATATGAAACGGTTATTAGCCCTTATCATAATGATGCTGAGCATCAATTGCCATGCCATGACACACAAGCTTAATTGGGATCAAGCAGTTGATAAAGCAATAAAACGTTATGGCTTACGAGTTGAACCCCGTCTTAAATCTTATTTCGCTAAAGCAAAAGTAAGTTATCCTCCACGCGAAATCGCCTTACTCGCTTTTAAATCAGAAAGAAAAGTAGAACTCTGGGCTAAAAATCCTGATCAAAAATGGAAACATGTCCACGACTATCCTTTAACTGGATTTAGTGGCCGATTAGGACCTAAGCTCCGTGAAAATGACAAGCAAATTCCAGAAGGTGTTTATAGACTAGTTAATTTTAACCCCTTTAGTAGTATGCATTTGTCAATGATGATTAATTACCCCAATAATTTTGATAAGCAAAAAGGTTATCAAGATGGAAGAAGAAATTTAGGTAATAATATTTTTATACACGGTAAAAACTTATCAGTAGGTTGTTTAGCAGTAGGTGATCTGGCTATAGACCAGCTTTTTATTTTGGCGCGTCGTGTTGGTCTAGAGAACATCCAAGTGATTATTGCACCCAATGATTTGCGCAATGATAAACCATCTACCTCTACATTTGCGCAACCCAGATGGCTTCCTGAATTATATAAACAAATTGCGGAATCACTAAAACCCTTTAACAAGAAAGACTATACGGTTTAAATCGATGTAGCCTGGGTGAAGGCGCAGCCGGAACCAGGGAAATCGTATGGCAGAAAACCCGGGTTCCGGCTGCGCCTTCACCCAGGCTACAAGAAACTTTTTAATTCAATCACTCTTTTGGTAAAGAAGCTAAAAATTCAGTAACCTCTTTAGGTGATAATTCATAACACTGTCCACGTGATAAAAATCTTGGCATCGTTAATTGACCGTAACGAATGCGTATCAATCGACTTACTTCAACTCCTTGTGATTCCCACAAACGTCGAACTTCCCGATTACGACCCTCATTCAAAGTCACATGATACCAAGAGTTAGCACCCTCACCGCCTCGAAATTCCAAGCGTGTGAATTTAGCTATCCCATCTTCAAGCTCTACCCCTTTTTGAAGCTGATTTAAAGCATCAGGACTAACCTGACCATGAACTCTCACTGCATATTCTCTTTCTAATCCGTATTTAGGATGCATTAACTGATTGGCTAAATCACCATTATTAGTAAAGATAAGCAATCCAGAAGTATTTAAATCCAAGCGGCCTACTTGTACCCAACGACCTTGTCGTAAGTGGGGTAAATGATCAAAAACCGTTTTCTCAAATTTAGGATCATGTCTACTTGAAATTTCACCAACAGGTTTGTGGTAAAGTAGGATACGTATATTTTGCCTTACCTTAAGAGGATTAGGGATTAGTTTTCCTTTTACAGTGATTTTATCTTCGGCACTTGCTGAATCCCCTAGTTTTACAGGTTTTCCATTCACTTGTACCCAACCATTTTCTATCCAACGTTCCATTTCTCGTCGCGATCCAAGACCTGCCTGGCTTAGTATTTTCTGTAACCTTTCGCTGCTCATTCGGTAATATACTCTTCATTAGGATTATGTAAGGTTAATGCTTCCATAACCTCAGGTAAGGCTGGAAGTTCATTTAAATATTTTAAATTAAAATAATTTAAAAACTCTCTCGTTGTTGTATATACAGCAGGTTTACCCGCTACATTTTTATAACCAGAAATACGAATCCATTCTCTTTCCAATAACGTTTTTATTATGTGACTACTTACTGCAACTCCACGCAACTCTTCAATATCCGCGCGAGTAACCGGTTGCTTATAAGCAATAATAGCTAAAGTTTCAAGTAAAGCGCGAGAATATTTAGTTGGTTTCTCGATTTGCATTCGCGCAATCCAATTACTGTATTCTTTTTTAGTTTGGATCATAAAACCCGTTGCAACATGAACAAGGTCAAAAGATCGTGATGCATAATCCTCTTTTAAGTCATTGATAATAATACTTAAGTACTCTTTAGTAGGTCTTTGCCATTCATCAAAAACTTCTAATAATTTATCAAGTGATATGGGTTCATTAGAACTTAAGAGTAATGCTTCAACAATGTTTTTTAATTCCTTTTCATCCATATTATGCTGCCTGTAAATGTATAGGAGAAAATGCTTCGTTTTGTGTAATTACAATAAGTGATTGTCTTGCTAATTCCAAAATAGCCAACAAAGAGACAACTAACCCAATTCGTCCTTCTTGAACAGAAAATAATTGACTAAACTCCAAGACCTTGTGTTCCTGTAGTTGCAACAAAATATGGCTCATACGCTCACGAACAGATAGTGCTTCACGCGTGACCTGATGATGACTCATTTGTTCTTCTCTTTGCAATAATGTTTTCATTGCATCAATTAAATCCTCGAGCTTTACTTCTGGGTGCACAATGATCTGCTCAAGTTCCGACGGTACTACTTGAATAATAAAATGATCTCGTTCTTGTCGAGGGAGCGCATCAAGCAGTTCTGCGGCAATTTTAATTTGTTCATAGGCTTGAAGTTTTCGTACTAGCGCCATTCTGGGATCTTCTTCCTCTTCATCATCGCTAGTAGCTGGGGTTGGCAGCAACAGCCGTGACTTAATTTCTGCAAGCATTGCTGCCATCAATAAATAATCAGCAGCTAACTCCAATCGTCTGCACTCCATCAATTGAATGTAATGCAGGTATTGTTTGGTAATGCTTACAATAGGAATATCCAAAATATCAATATTCTGTTTGCGAATCAGATACAAAAGCAAATCGAGCGGGCCACTAAAAGAATCCAACAGTACTTCAAGCGCATCAGGAGGAATAAATAAATCTTCTGGAAGCTCTGTAAGCTCCTTGCCATCAACTATTGCTTTTATTTCTGGATTGCTTGATATTTCAATGTCCATGCTAACAACTCATTTTTTTGGTTCGACACAGTGCACTTTCAAAGATCCACATATTACATAGGAGAACGGGTGAAACCTGGTTTCTAATCGGGTAACCCAGGATTGCTTTTTAGAACCTATTTTAAAATCTTACCTTGATCAGTAAAACGTCGGCATTTTTGTACTCTATTGCTCATTTACTTCTATGTAAAATTACACTGCGGTACACAAAACCGACGCTTTCTGAGCCAAGCTAAAAAATTTTAAAGACTCTTTAGCAACCGAACATCAATAATCGAGCCCCATGACCTCTCGTACTGTGCTTAAATTTTTACAAGCCACTTCTCGAGCGGCCTCACTCCCTTCAGAAACGATTCGTTTCACAGAACTTAAATCAGATTCATATTCAGCAATCGCTTCCTGGATGGGTTGTAATTCCTTATTAATCGAATCAACAACAGGTCTTTTGCATTCAATACAACCAATTCCTGCAGAACGACATCCATTTTGCACCCAATCCTTTACTTCATTATTTGAGTAAATTTTATGGAGTTGCCATACTGGACATTTTTCTGGTTCACCCGGATCGGTTCGTTTGACTCGCGCGGGATCAGTTGGCATAGTCAAGATCTTTTTTTCAACCTGTTCTGGCGGTTCTCTTAACATAATGGTGTTGTGATAAGACTTAGACATTTTTTGTCCATCAAGACCAGGCATCTTGGCAGTCTCAGTAAGCATTGGATGAGGTTCTGGTAAAATAATTTTTCCACTGCCCTCTAAATAGCCTAATAAACGCTCTTTATCACCAATAGATAAGTTAGATTGGTCTTCTAAAAGAGCTTGTGCTGTTTTAATCGCCTCATGATTTCCATGTTCCTGAAATTGTCGACGCAATTCACTGTAATACTTGCTGTTCTTTTTTCCCATCTTTTTAATTGCTTCAGCTACAAGCTCTTCAAAATTTGGTTCTTTCCCATAGATATGATTAAACCTACGCGCAATTTCTCGAGTTAGTTCAATATGAGATACCTGATCCTCTCCAACTGGAACATAATCAGCATGATAAATTAGAACATCCGCACTTTGTAATAAGGGATAGCCTAAAAAACCATAAGTTGATAAATCCTTTTCTTTTAATTTCTCTTGCTGATCTTTAAAGCTAGGCACCCTCTCAAGCCACCCTAAAGGAGTAATCATGGATAACAGCAAATGCAGTTCCGCGTGCTCTGGTACCCATGATTGAATAAATATTCGTGATAACCCTGGATTTACACCACAAGCCAACCAATCAACGATCATATCCCATAAATGGTTCTCGATAAAACCTGGCTCTTCATATTGTGTTGTTAAACCATGCCAATCGGCTGCAAAAAAGAAGCAATCATATTGATGTTGTAATTTGATCCAATTTTTTATTACACCATGGTAGTGCCCCAGATGTAATCTTCCGCTAACTCGCATTCCAGAAACAACTCGCTTATTGGAACTAAATAGTGCTGACATCAATATCCTCTTTTAATAATTAATTATTTAAAGGGCTCAGGATCACCTTTACCCTCCCTTATTATCACTGGATACTCACCAGTTAAATCAACTACAGTCGTCGGTTCATGCCCACAATTGCCACCATCAATAACCAAGTCGATTTGATTTCCCAAAAGATCATAAATTGCTTCAGGTTCACTTAATGGAGCCTTAGCACCTGGAAGAATTAGTGTAGTACTCATTAATGGTGCCTCAAGGCACTCCAGCAATGAAAGTGTAATCATATTATCAGGAACACGTAATCCTAGGGTTTTCCTTTTGGGATGCAGCATTAAGCGAGGAACTTCATGTGTTGCATTAAGAATAAACGTATAAGAACCAGGCGTGAATGCTTTCAATAATCGGAATATTGGATTGGATACTCGAGCATAAGTGCCAAGTTGGGATAGATCACGACATACAAGCGTCATATTATGATTTTTATCCAATTGTCGCAGTTTTCTAATGCGCTCAAGTGCTGCCTTGTTCCCTAAGCTGCAACCTAATGCATAACCCGAGTCTGTAGGATAAACAATTAATCCACCGTCCTCAATAATACTTACCGCTTTTCTCAACAAACGAGCTTGCGGATTGTCAGGATGTAATGCAAAAAACTGACTCATAAGGTCCCCTGTTAGATGTTCCATTCATACCAAATAGGCCTACAGTTTACTGGTAGTTGTTTTTGACTTCCAAGATTAATTCGCGAAGAAATATCACTATGATAGTCTGACCCAGAAGAAGCTAATAAATCAAAACGTAGGCATATTGCAGCCATTTCATTAACTTCAGTTACTGTCATTTCCCCCGAAACAACTTCTATTCCTACGCCACCAGCCTCTTTAAATTCATTAATTAACTCATGCAATTTAGAACGCGTCAATCCGTATTTAAGTGGATGAGCAATCACTGCCTGACCACCTGCGGCAATAATGCTTTGTACAGCCTCTTGAACACCAATCCAGGGAGTAGGAACATAGGCACTCTTGCCTCTACCTAGAAAACGTTTAAATGCAGTGGCTAAATCTTTGACCATACCTTCATTAACAAGAAGTTGGGCAAAATGAGGTCTACCTACTCGATCATGACCTGCCAAATCACGCGCTTTTAAGTAAGCATCCGAAATACCGAGCAATTCCAAAGCGCTACCAATTTGTTGTGCGCGATCCACTCTACTTTGATTTTGTCGCTTAATCAGTTCGAGAAAGTTTGCAGTATGATTAATTTGATAACCTAGAATGTGTAATTCATGTTTTTTCCAGCGAACACTAAGTTCTATGCCATTAATTATTTTAATTGATGTTGCAGAAGCTGCATCAAGTAACGCTGAATAACCAGCAATTGTATCATGATCGGTAAGTGACAAACACCTTATCTTTTGACTTTGTGCTCTTTGTATTAGTTCTTTTGGACTTAAGATTCCATCAGAAAAATTGCTATGACAATGAAGGTCGATCATGAGTTTCGTGTTATATCAAAAAAAAGAATGATTGTAGCATAAATCTTGCAGAAGATGTGCTTTCTGCACTATTCTTGCGTGCTTATACTCTGCACGGTCAAAAAGTATAATAAATACTATACTGATAATATATATTACTTCATTAAGGAAAACCAAAAAATAATGATTCATAATGTTCATCACGTTAAATTATGCCGAAAATCAATCGTTGCACGAAACAACAAACAAGCTGATTTTCTCGATTCAATTGACCGCTTTGACATAACTTTTGCTGTGGGTCCTGCTGGAACTGGGAAAACTTATTTGGCTGTTTCTAAAGCCATACAATGTTTTGAAAAGGGTGAAGTACAAAGATTGATTTTTGTTAGACCCGCAGTTGAAGCAGGTGAAAAATTAGGCTTTCTGCCAGGAGATTTGGTGGAAAAGGTGTTGCCCTATTTAAGACCAATTTATGATGCATTATATGAAATGATCGGTTTTAAAGAAACACAGAAATTGATTCAAACTGATATAATCGAAGTGTTACCTTTAGCATTCATGCGTGGACGAACATTAAACGAATCATTTATCATTCTTGATGAGGCACAAAATACTACTATTATGCAGATGAAAATGTTTTTAACTCGCATAGGTTTTGGTTCAAAGGCAGTGGTAACTGGAGATATGACACAAGTAGATTTACCCAAGGGTATTGATTCCGGACTTGCCCATGCAGTAGGATTATTCAAAAAAATACCGGAAATTAGTATTCATACTTTCACAAGTCGGGAAGTAGTACGACATCCGTTAGTATCTAAAATTGTTGACTGCTATGATAATGCATCAACTGGAAAAAAATAATGAGTTATTATATTGATATTCAAAATGCAACTGATGAATCCCTACCAGTTAGCGAAGATGAAATAACACGTCTAGCACACCTAACATTGAGGGATTTTCAAAAAGAAGCTGAGCTGACAATTCGCCTGGTTATGCCAGAAGAAATGATTTACTTAAATCATACATACAGAAAACAGAATAAGACCACTAATGTACTGGCATTTCCCAGTGCATTGCCCCCTGAAATACAAGTTGAGTGCTCACTTTTAGGTGATGTTATTATTTGTCCGCAAGTATTACTAGAAGAAAGTAAACAACTTAATAAGACATTAGAAGCCCATTGGGCATTGATTTTGATTCATGGAATATTGCATTTATTGGGCTATGATCATATTAAGGATGATGAAGCAGCCATAATGCAATCTATTGAAATTAAATTGTTAGCGGAACTGGGGTTTCCTAATCCTTATGACGCAGAGGATATTGAACTTGAATAAAGAGGAAGATAATAGTACGTGGTTTGCTCGCCTTAAACAATTTTTACAAGGTGAGCCACAGAATCAAGAGGAACTTGTTAGTTTATTAAGGGACGCTCAAATTCGCTCTCTTATTAGCGCTGAAACTTTGGCAATGATAGAAGGTGCTATCTCATTCTCCAAAATGCGCGTACGAGATATCATGTTGCCAAAAAATCAGATGGTTAGCATTAAACAAGACGATGAATTCTGCGATATTATTAAAACAGTGACTCAAACTGGTCATTCAAGGTTTCCAGTAATTGCTGCAGATTCAGATGAAATCATAGGAATATTACACGCAAAAGATTTATTACGTTATCAATCATCTAATCTAGACACCTTTGATTTGTTAGATATTTGTCGTTTGACTGCTTTTGTTCCTGAAAGTAGACGTCTGGATAGCTTGCTCAGTGAGTTTCGTAGCAACAAAAATCACATGGCTATTGTTGTGGATGAATATGGCGAGGTCTCAGGATTTGTAACCATTGAAGACATTATTGAACAAATAATTGGCGATATTGAAGATGAATTTGACATTGATGAAGACGCTTATCTTAAAGTACATGAAGATGGGCACTATATTGTTAAAGCCCATATGCCTATTGATGAATTCAATGAACAACTGAATGCAGATTTTAGTGACGAATTTTATGATACAATAGGTGGTATTGTAATGAATAGTTTTGGTCATTTGCCTTCACGAGGGGAAACCATTACGATTGATTCTTTTGAATTTAGAATTATTAATGCAGATGCGAGAAGAATTAAGTTAATGGAATGTATTGATCAACGTAAGGCATAGTGAAGTATGAATGGTAATATTCTCATAATTGATGATGATACAGAGCTGACTGATTTATTAGCCCAATACCTGGTGCCCGAAGGTTTTAATGCAGTATGCGTTCATGATGGTGAAAGCGGCGTAAAAAAAGCTTTAAATCAGACTTTTGATGCAATTATTCTTGATGTCATGTTGCCTAAATTAAATGGTTTTGAGGTATTAAAAGCAATTCGTGAGCATTTGGAAACACCTGTTCTCATGCTAACCGCTCGTGGAGATGATATTGACCGTATCGTAGGTCTTGAAATTGGTGCGGATGATTACTTACCCAAGCCTTGTAATCCACGCGAACTTGTAGCACGCTTGCGTGCTATTTTAAGACGCACTCAAAAAATTCCCACATCAAGACCGATAATCGAACAGCACAATATTGTTGTTGATTGTTCCAAACGCCATGTAACTATGGCCGGCAATTATCTTGAACTAACAAATGCAGAATTTAATATTTTAGAGATGCTTATTAAATCACCAGGACAAGCATTTTCAAAAGAAGAGCTCACTGAATATGCCCTGGGCAGAAAATATACTGCGTATGATCGTAGCATAGATGTTCATATCAGTAATCTAAGAAATAAGTTAGGAGATAATCCTCAAGGCGAACCTATAGTTAAGACTGTTCGTGGCTTTGGATATATGTTTAATGCGTAGTTTATATTGGAAAATTTTTATTTCATTTTGGCTAGCCACCATACTTATTATTTTCACCACTGCCTGGGGCATCAGTCATATTGTGCAAAAATCCTCATTGCCTGCACAAGAACAACTTTTTATGGACAGCTATGCAAATGCCGCTGTTGCAACTTATGAATCAGGGAGACAAGCTGCTTTATTAAAATGGCTGAATAAAATCGGCATTTCCCGCCATATGTCGCTTTACTTGTTATCCAGTACTGGTGAAATTATTGGGACACAGGTAGCACCAGAAAATGTAAAAGAAGTTGCAGAAAATCTGCTTCAAGATCAACTGAATGAAGGCATTTTAAAATCAGGGAAACTCATTGTCAGCCATGAGATTTTATCAACGTCAGGAAAATTCTATCGTCTTGCAGCGGTTAGTGAAAAACCTATCTATCATTTTGTTGGTGTACCCTGGGCTGGTCTAGCGATTCGTCTTACTTTAGCCACATTTATTAGCGGACTTATTTGTTATTTATTATCGCGATATTTAACTCAGCCTTTGCGATCTTTGGGTATGGCGGCAAAGTCAATTGCAACGGGAAAATTAAATACACGCGTCGGACATTTAAGAGGACACCATAAAGATGAAATTGCTCAATTGAGTAAAGAGTTTGATCGCATGGCAGAACAACTAGAAACTTTAGTTAATTCAAAAGAAAGACTGCTGCAAGATATTTCTCATGAATTGCGCTCGCCTCTTGCTCGGCTGCAAATTGCTATTGAGCTGGGGCGCAATAAAACACAACATCTAGCAGATAGCGAATTCAATCGCATGGAACTTGAGTGCTCCCGATTAAATGTTTTAATTACAGAGGTTTTGGATTTTGCTCGTTTAGAAAAATCAACAACCGAGCTTAATTTAACTGAAACCGATCTTTCTGAGCTTTTGTTCAATATCATTAATGATGCTAATTATGAAGTTGGTGAAGATACGCCTAGAGTCCAAGCTGGGATAATTGAGTCGTGTCACTTATTAATTGATGAACGATTGATTCATAGAGCAATAGAAAATGTGGTTCGCAATGCGTTGCATTACTCACCCGCTGCCAAACAAGTTACCGTTTCATTAAAATATGATGAAACAAAAGAACATGTATACATCGACGTTAGCGACAAAGGACCAGGTGTTCCTGAAGATCAGCTAGAGAGAATATTTAATCCGTTTTATAGAGTAGATACATCAAGAACAAAAAAAACTGGTGGGTATGGTTTAGGTTTGGCTATAGCCTCCCGTGCGATTCAATTACATCATGGTGAAATTACTGCTCTAAATAATCCTGATGGTGGATTACTTGTTCGAATCATTCTAGGTTCATCACACTTAGTTAAAAAAGAGAAACCCGAATCAAACTCAATTATGGCTATATAAAAACAAATAACAAAGCAGTTAATGAATAATTATTTTCCCAATCTGATTCCATGAAATCGAACTGTTTTTTCCTGTCTAATTAAGGTACAATGCGTAGGATTATAGGATACCAGGACTATATTTACAATGACCGTAGCTCAGAAGTTAGATAAAGCAAGTGGTATTTTTTTCTTCGCTGGCTTTTTGCTATCAAAGCTCCAATATATACCTCATCCACTTGCATCGGCTATTTTCAGATTCGTTTCGCTGGGAATTTATTTATTCGCTTATCTGTCATGGCTTACTGCATGCCTTCTTCACCCAGATCATAAAGAACTCTATCGTAAATGGTACGGTTTTGCTCAGATTAAAGAACAATTTTTCCTTGCGTCATTAATAGGGTTCGGCGCAACGATACTTAGTGTTGCTGCGGTTTTTATCCCTGCTCTATTTCCTCCAGCAGCCTGGCTTTTTCTTATTGGTAATATACTATGGGCAATTGGAGAACATCATAAATTAAAAAATCCACCGCAGGATGATCCTAGTTTTTCTTATCCCAAACAGCAGGCTTATCTATTTTATGCGAGAACGTCATGTGTTATATCTTTAGTGACTGCAATTGCAGCCACTTTTATATTTGTGTTCCCGCCTGCGGCAATACCAATTACTATTTTTTCTCTAGTCATTTGCGCAGGGCTTGGGGCGCTGGCATTCGAGTTCTGGCTAAATTCCACATTTGGAGATCATAAACCAACCCTAGTACCTGGTAGTTATGCTCAAATGGGAGATACATTAGGTCCCTCTAATGCTCTGGACCATGCTGATACACCCGAACCAGGCTGTTGGAGCAGCTTATTTAATAGACAAAGTGATAAACCAACTAAATTATCTCTAAAATCTACAAAACTACTTGACGCTGAAAAACTTGAGGAAAATTTGGGAGAACATAGTTTTACTACTAATAGTCTTTTATAATTGAATGAATAGTATCTATTGTTTTATTGAGATTTATTATGGATCCAAAAACTGCGAAAATGATTTCTAATGCATATCGAGCACTTGCCCATTCTTACTCACCTTACTCTAAATTTAGAGTAGCTTGTTGTATTTGCACGGATAAAGATAATTTATATACCGGCATCAACGTGGAAAATAGCTCTTATAGCTTAGCAGTATGTGCAGAAACTTCAGCAATTTCTGCTATGGTGTCTGCAGGCGAGCAATGTATTAAAAGTATGGTGATACTTGCAGGATCAAATTCCTTGTGCTCACCGTGTGGTGCATGCAGGCAAAGGATTTATGAATTTTCAACACCGGATACCATAATCCATCTATGTAATAAAGATTCGATACTACGTAGCCTAAAAATTGATGAACTCCTACCCCTGGCTTTTAAGTTTGATTTTAACCCTTAAACTAGAAAAAACAGTTTAGACCCGCTTTTTCTAAGTTAATATAATAGGAAGATTTGTATGACAAATACTGCAACAAAGCAGAACTACGCTCATTTAGCAGCAAACTATATCAAAAAATTATATCCTTCATTTAAGCCAACTATTGGTGTGGTTTTGGGATCAGGACTAGGTAAGTTTGCCGATGAGCTGAACGATTCAATACGTATCAATTATGAAGAGTTACCTGGGTTTCCCAAAGTTACTGTACATGGACATGGTGGTAATTTAATTCTTGGATATTGTAACAATGTAGGTGTTGTCTGTTTGCAAGGCCGAGCTCATACATATGAAGGTTTAGAGAACTATGAAACAGTTAAAACCTATATACGTACTTTGAAACTTCTAGGATGCGATTATTTTATTGCAACCAATGCCTCTGGCTCATTAAGAGAAGATGTAGGCCCTGGAGAATTGATGCTCATTTCCGACCATATTAATTTACAACCGATTAATCCACTTATGGGTCCTAATGATGATGAATTTGGCCCCAGATTTTATCCTTTGGACAATGCATACGATAAACAAATGCGCTGTGACTTATTATCAATTGCAGCAAAAAATTCAATCAAACTTACAGAAGGAGTTTACATCTCCGTATTAGGCCCAAACTATGAAACAGCTGCAGAAATTAGAGCATTTAAACTTTGGGGAGCAGATGCAGTGGGAATGTCTACAGTTCCGGAAGTCTTAGTAGCAAATCACTGCTCCATGCATGTAGCAGTAATCGCCATGATTACTAATTATGCGACTGGTCTTTCAAAAACAGCCCATAGTCATGACTCAGTCGTTGCAATGGCGGAGAGCGCCGCCGAAAAGTTGAATCTTATCCTAAAACAATATATTGCGAGCTTAAAGTGACTTTAGAGACCCATTTTAACGAGGTCATGCATGCGTTGCTTGGCAGCTATCCTCATACAACCATAACAGCCAAGCAACTCATTCACACAATTGATCTCACTTTATTGGATGAGCATGCAAGCACCGGATCATTAACTCAACTAAAACAGAATGCAAATCTGAATCATGTGGCTGCACTATGTATTTACTTACAGCATCTGAAGCAATTTTCTTCACAAAATACCATTCCCTTAGCAACCGTCATCAACTTTCCTCAAGGAAATGACGAATTAGATTTCTCTCTTGCATCTATCGAAAAAGCCATGGAATTCGGTGTAGCTGAAATTGATTATGTGCTTCCCTATCATTTGTATTTACAAGGACAAAAGCAAGAAGCAATAAACCAATGTCAAGCTGTTTCAAAATTATGCAAGCAACACAATCTTGTTTTAAAAATTATTTTAGAAACTGGCGCTTTTCCTGACATGCAAACTATTTATACGGTAAGTAAAGAGTTAATTGATTCAGGTTGTGATTTTCTTAAAACATCTACCGGTAAAATAGCTTTTGGAGCATCTTTACCTGCAGTATTTGCTATTTTAAGTGCTATTAGAGATACAAGACCAGACTGTGGTATTAAGGTTTCTGGTGGCATTAAAAAGCCACAGGATGCATGCAATTATGCGATGCTTTCAGAACTAATAATCGGAAAGCAAATTAATAAAAGCTGGTTTCGCATAGGAGCTAGCAGTTTATTAGATGAACTGTTAAAAATAATTTAATTCTCGGTTATACTTCGTGCGGCCAAATTAAATTAATAACGTGACACAAATAATTCCCCATATACTGGAAGATAATCTCACAGTTATATACCTTAAGGGCTATTATTTCGGTCATGTTCCAAACTGGAGTTTAAGCCTTATGAATCGAAAAAACCTATTCAAATCTGTTTTTGTAATACTTTTTGGCTTGATTTTATTAAGCTGCAATAAAGCATTACCTCCTGGTGAGTATGATACAAGCGAAGTTGGCAAAGTTAAAAAAGTAATTCCGGGGATGATTATTTCTAAACGCCCTGTGAATTTACATCGAAACATGAATAATATGTCTAAAAACACAAACAATGGTTTTGTTGATAATGGTTATAGCCAGACACGTGGTGTTGAATACGTTATTAAATTAAATTCAGGAGGAATTATTTCTGTAGTTCAATCAGAAGATCTCAAACTAAAAGCCAAACAAAAAATTCTTGTAATTTATGGTAAACATACACGTGTTGTTGCAGATAATGGCAGTGAGATCTATTAAAGCAGACCTGTATGGTCTTTACTTGTTCCTGTTGTGTCAAGACCATTTTAACCTTCCCCCGACGTGTTCTCGGGGGTGTTCCTGGACTATGAAATAATTCTTTTTATGGAATAATCATTTACCAATCGCAACTGCTAACCACATCCATGCACCGTAATACGTGCTCACAATAAACGCTTTAAAACAATCTTTCGGGACTCGCTTATTTATCAGTTTTTGCTGATAAATCAAGATAATACCAGCTACAAACCAACAAATATAGAACCATAAGTTTGTTTGACTCATCAACGCCCAGCACAACCATAAGCCATGAAATAAACTTTGTAATACACCAATAATCAATCGGTCATAGCTCGCAAAATAAATTGCTGTAGATCTGACGCCAATTTTTAAATCATCTTCTTTATCTGTCATAGCATACATGGTGTCATAAACAAGAATCCAAGAAAAATTGATTAAAAATAATAAGAAACATTCAGTATTTAAAGCTAAATCTGAAGCGACATAAGCCATAGGTATTCCCATAGAAAAAGCCAAACCGAGGATCAGTTGAGGCGCATCTAGAAAACGCTTGCAAAATGGATATAGAAAGGAGATGAATAATGCGATTAATCCAAGATAAAAACAATTTCGAGGTAACTGAATTAATATAAATAATGCATTTGAAAGTAATATTATTAATAAAAGGAAAGCCTCAGGAAGACTAACTTCCCCAGCCGTTAACGGCCTTAGTTTAGTACGAGCAACATGCTTATCGATATTTCGATCTGCGATATCATTGATTACACAGCCCGCAGCGCGCATAAGGACTGTACCGCATAAAAAAAGAATGAGCAGTTTAAGTGATGGCACTCCTTTATTTGCAACCCATAAAGCCCAGGCTGTCGGGTACCAAAGCAACAAAACGCCCACTGGCTTATCAAAACGCATTAATCGCCAGTATGCAGCCCATTTCATGACGTAATATTCTCAAGTTCAGGTAACATAATCTCAACCAAATAAAATGACTCCTTTTGCTGAAATGAAAACTCAGCGAGGCGGACCCAAAATACACCCTGAACAGAATCCAAGTTTCGTTTTACCCAATAGTATTCTAAACATTGCTGATCTACAGGATAACTGATCCATTGAAGGCGACGTACTTTCTCTTCATTGAAGATTAAGTTTTTTATTGATTCATTTTTAAGACGGTCAAAAAAAGCGGGATCGCAATCGTAACATTTTTTGGGAATAATGCTGCGAGCGTACCAATAAGCTAGCCCATGACTTTTCATAATGATTTCGCGCTGAAAAACCATTTCATCATGAATCTGTAGAAGATTTTTATTCCACCAATCCGTATTTATCCAACATTGGGAAATAAGTTCAATTTGTGCATCACCCTTTATTTGATGTAATTTCTCAGTTAACGAAGCTTGATGATTAAGCCACTCTTTAAGATGTTCTGAACTCTGTGTATTTATTTTAAAAACAGATTGGGCATTAATAGGCATGGATCTTAACTACTTATAACAAATATATTTCAGTAAGATCTTACAAAATTAACGCACCATCGACAAGTTATTGCTGATTCTTATTCTTCCTAGTCGATTTAAAATCACAGTGATTTGCTCATGAGTCACTTTATTCATTAAGATAAACCGTCCATTACTCATTCCTTGTCCTAGGTAGGTTGAAAATGTAATCTTATTTGTTGCCCCCACTCCTTCCCAACTTAAATCCCAGCGAGGATGATTCCATTGCCATTGATAAATCTGTTTGACTTGATTGGTTTGTTTATTTAAAAGCTTTAAAGCCATGCCATTTGACCAATTCAATGAGCCCTCGAGAGGAACAAGATATACAGGATTGCCAAGAATAACAGCCTGAATCTTGGCATACTGAATTGCTGTTCGAAGTTCATCAATTATTGTTTGCCGCTCATTTTTATTGATGAAATAAGTATATGAAGCAATTCCTATTATTGATAACCCTATAAATAACGTTATGGTTATAAGTAATTCAAGAAGTGTAAAACCTTTTATTTTCATAAAAACAAACTGACTCCGTGTTTATTGCTAATGCGAGTTGCTGCAAACAAAATATCATGTATTACAAAAAGATTATATACTCAAAGAAAAAGCTTCATCAGACTCATCCTCTTCTTCATAAAAAACACCAGAAACAACTGTTTGCAATGGCTCGCTTTTTCTACTCATTGAACGAAACAAACGGGTATTAATTTGAGGGTCCTGATTCAATAAACGCAACATTCGTAAGCATTGGGGAAAAGATAAATCCCAGCGCGCAAAATACTCCTCCTTATCTAAGTTTTTATTTCCATTTAATAAATCAAGAACCTGACTTAATGCGTCGAATACTTTTTTGCTTGGATTTTTTTTAAGCTCTTTTAATAAATTAATTACAATATGAAGAATTAGATGTGTATCATTACTAATTTTTGCAAAATGCTCTAAACATGCAAAAGGATCTTTTAACAGGAAGGAATGACGAGCATAATCAAAGATTTTTTTGTCGGTACTGTCTTTTAGCATTGACTGAGATAATTTTAAAAATACTGGATACACTGCAAGTAATATTTCATGATTCTCGGTTCTACCTGTAGAAGTGTTCGGTATTTCATTCCCAAAAAAAGTTAATGGATGGTCATCGTGTAAGGGGCTTCTTAAGGAAGAGGATACCGAATTGAAATAAAGAGCTTTTAATTCTTGTGCCTGTTTTAGTAACTCAATCCGATTAGGAACAGTAGACTTATCCAGAAGTTGGTATACCCTATCAAACCATTGTCTATCCCCTCTGTAACAGCAATAAGAGAGCAATTCTCCTAAAGAGCTGAACGTTTCATACATAAACTCCTCATTTTCATATTCTTCAGATTCATTTTTGTGATAGCGCATTTTTAAGTAGCTTTGTGTTTCTTCATAACCTGATTCAATCATTTTTTTTCTGGTTTCCTCTCCCACAGTAAATGATGAACTGGATACATTATCCACATTGATCACAATGGATTGACATGCATATTTTCTCAACTTTAAACGATCTTTTTCCCAACCACTAGCCGGATCACTAACACCTGTAAGCAATCTATAAATCCAGTTTAATACTATATTTTCCCTATATACCCTATCCATTACCCGATCTATTGCCTTTCTTTCCGGTCCATCATCAAACTTGACGGCTAATACTTTTAAATTATTACCATATTCTGATTCGAGTAGTGTGGTGTGATCATCAAAAAAGGGCTCCGTAGGAAAATTATTTAATACGCCACCATCATTATGTTCTTCTCCATCAATAACTGTTGATCGATAAACTATAGGAAAACTTGCGGATGTTTTAACTGCTTCACTTACTTCAAAAGTTGGTGAACGTAATAATGAGAAATATCGCGTTTTTCCTTGACGTTTGTTCGTAGCCGTAACCACTAACTCTTTTCCAATCCCACAACCCGGACATTTTTGTCTGATATCTTCTAAAGTTGCAAAATCAATTTTTCCTTTTGGATATGGAATTTGATATTTATCAACAATTTGTTTTAATTTATATGCAATTGCATAATCAAGCGCAGTCTTCAATGAGTGTGCTTCAGAAATTCCATTGATGTTGATATCAAAATGAACTAAATGCTCATGTTTAAAATGTTTAAATAATTCCTCAATTTCAGCCGCCGAATAACCTAAGTAACACATTAATGCCATAATCGCGCCTGCGGAGCTACCAGCGAACTTTTCAGGACGTATTTTTGCTTCATTTAGCGCTTTCCAAACACCAATATGTGCAAAAATTTTTGCGCCACCACCGCAAAAAACTATATTTTCAATATCGGGTTTTCTTTCTCTGACTAAAATCTCATGTGATTTTAAGAATCGATATATCTCTATTTTTTTTGTTTCATATAAGGGAACTACTTGTTTTTCTTTAATGGATTTGCTTTTAACTTTTTCATCAGCCAACCATGGAAATAACCAATTCCAAATTCGAATATACCAAGGTTTCATGGACATAAATCGCTGCATTTTTCGATAATCATACATTTTATCCAGACGTTCTTGAGGATCAGACACTTCTATAGATTGAGGATGAGGACTTTTGCATACGGACTCAAATTTGATATTTTTTAGATTGACTGAGATAAGCTGGTCGACTAATTTATCGGTAATAAAAACTCGCTTTGTATTCCCTAACGGTTCTTGTTGTGAGTCATTTTGATCCTTATACTTTGTTCCTGTTCCAGGTACTAGGAATTGATTAAAACCGATTAATATCCCGTGACTGCCCTGGCACATCTCAATTCCAGTCAATTGATAATTAGATATTTTTTTCAGAGATAAATCTAAATCGCTTATTTTCCAATAATCCAAATACAGCCCTTGAAACCAGCTTACAATTCTACCCCACCAAGACAATGAGACTTCAGCAGTAAAACCGCGATATTCATTTACGGTAATACCCCTTAAAAAAACCTTAGTCTTCTCTTCTTGATGCGGATCCAAAAACCATTGCATAAACAATGCTCTTTTCTCATCACTTAAGCGCGTGAAATCGAACATCATTTGCTCGTTATCAAATAGATAGTTACCCAAAGCAATTTTATTATCTGGTGGCAAGCCGTTGATTTGCAGACGCCCTAAGTAGGCCGCAATAATGATTTTTTTTAATAAATCTAGATTTTGAGTATATTGGGCTGAGTCAGAGTCAAGCAACTGACTTATTACGTGTTGTGGTGTCATCACTTATCCTTAAGTTATGATAATCCATAAACTCTTTCAGCAGTTTTACTGTAACTATTCCAAAATTTTGATTCCTATTTCTGCTGAGTCTTGCTTTTGCTTAACTCGGGTTTTTGTTTTTTCCATCAACTTTTTTATTATTTTTAACCATCACAAATATAATTAACACAAATTTATCAGAAATTAAATAGCATGCTAATTAATCAAAAAAATGCTTTTTTCGTGATGGAAGGGAATCGAAGTATAAAAATTTTACTTCACTGTGGTAAAACCCTGGGTATCAACTTGTGCTACCCGAGGCTATGAAGATTAAGGTTCTTGAATACTTTTTAGAATTTCGGTAACAACTAGTTCTGGATTTGCTGATTGTGTGATGGGACGCCCAACTACCAAATAATTGCTACCTTCTTCAATAGCTTGTTTGGGGGTCATCACTCTTGATTGATCATCATTTGAATCATTGGCAAGTCTAATGCCAGGTGTAACAGTAAGAAATTGATTACCGCACTCTCTTTTTATCACTTTAACCTCTTGAGCAGAACTGACCACTCCATCTAAACCCGACTCTTTAGCCAAGAGTGCAAGTTTACTTACATGATCAATGATTGGTGTGTTTATGCCAATAGAAGTTAATTCGTTCTGATTAAAACTGGTTAAAACGGTTACCGCAATTAATATCGGTCGCTCAGCACCATAAGTATCGATTGCTTTTCGTGCTGCCAGCATCATACTCATGCCGCCAGCAGCATGAACATTCATCATCCACACACCTAATTCAGCTCCTGCTTTACACGCTTTGGCAACGGTATTAGGAATGTCATGAAACTTCAAATCCAAAAAAACTTTAAATTGTCTTTTTACCAATTGTTTTACAAAATGAGTACCAAATAGAGTAAAAAGTTCGCTACCTACCTTTAAAGCACAATTTCTTGGATCAAGCTTTTCAATTAGGGTTAAAGCATCATGCTCACTATCAAAATCAAGCGCTACAATTAATTTGGTTGTCATTTTATGCTAAAGCCTCTTCTTCATACACTTTTAGAGCATTTTTAACTGCTGCAACAATTTTTATTTGTTCTGCTTCTTGTAAATAAGGATGCATAGGTAAACTAATAACCCGACTGCTTGCATGCTCAGAATGAGGGAAATCACCAACGCTATAACCTAAATAAGCCAGAGCTGCTTGTTGATGCAACGGTACTGGATAATGGACAGCTGTAGGAATTCCCGATTCACTCATTGCTTTTTGAAAAGCATCTCGATTGTCTACTTCAATGGTGTATTGTGCATAAACACTAGTATTATAACTATGAACAAATGGTGTTTTTACAAACTGTGAAAGCATTTGATCATAAGCCTTAGCAACCCTATGTCGCATAATGATTTCATCTGGGAAAAGTTTCAACTTTTCAATCAGAACAGCAGCTTGTATGGTATCCATCCGCCCATTAATACCTATACGGTTATGGCAATAACGTGCATTTTGTCCATGAATTCTTATTTCAATGAGTTTTTGTGCTAAATCATCATCATTGGTAAAACATGCTCCAGAATCCCCATATCCACCTAGAGGTTTAGAAGGAAAGAAGCTGGTACATCCAATTGTTGATAAATTGCACGAATAGTTACCTTTGTAAGTGGCACCAAAACTTTGTGCTGCATCTTCAATGACTGGAATGCCATAGCGCGCAGCAATCGCATTAATTTCATCGTGATCGGAACATTGACCGTACAATCCAACAGGCATTATTGCCTTAGTTTTACTGGTAATTGCAGCTTCCAACTTATTAGGATCCATATTGTAAGTCAGAGGATCAATATCCACAAAAACGGGTTTAGCTTGACAAAGACTAATTACTTCCGTGGTAGCAAAAAAACTAAAAGGAGTTGTAATAACCTCATCTCCCGGTTGAATTTCCAAGGCCATTAATGCCATTAATAAGGCATCAGTTCCGCTTGAATTAACAACAACATGCTTAACACCTATAAAATCAGCCAATTGCTTTTCAAGCTGCATAATTTCAGGCCCCATAATATACTGGCCATGATTCAAAACGTTTTTAATACTCGTTAAAATTTCATTTTCTATTATTGAATATTGTTTTTTTAAATCGATAAATTGCATCATAATCTCTTAAAATTAGTTAATATCCTTCCAAACCATGGACAGGTTTCATTCTTCCCCAGTTTTTGCAACCAGGACAATGCCAATGCAGATGTTTTCCACCAAAACCACAATGAACACATCGATAAACTGGCTTGTTATCTAAAAATTTACTCGTTATATCATAAAGCATTTGTAATTTGTCACGAACTTTTCCGTGAGCAGATTCAAGATGCCAATAAATTAACTGATTTAAACCTCTTATTGATGGATGTTTGCTCAAATTATCGGCGACGAAATCTATAGCGGCATCCATATTCTTTTGTTGTCTTAAATATTCTGCAATGACAAAAATTACTGAAGCTCTGGGATGATCTTCTAAAGTCTGTTCAAGATACTTGATGCACTCATCCATAGTATTTAATTCTTTATGGCATATAACTAATGGTTCAATAATTTCCGTTAAAAAATCTGCATCTTGTTGCGGGACACGTTTTAATGAACGAATTGCTTGTTTGTAACGCCCTTCTTTCATTTCAAGGTTTGCATTCATTAAACTGGCACGAACTGATTCATTATCAACAGATATCGCCTGTTTAATACAATATGCGGCCTTATCAATCGCATTGGTTTTTAATGCCTGATTGGCCATTTCACAATAATAATGAGCTGCTTGGTTATGAAAACTTGTTCCAGTTGAAATTTCCAATTTTTTAATTGCATCTAAAGCCTTTTCCCATGCTTTCTCTTGCTGATAAATCGCTAATAAACCATGTAGGCTGCTTGTTTCTTTAGATCCGCCTAGCTCCACAACTTCTAAAAAAATTCGCTCCGCGCGATCAAATAAACCAGCACTCATATAATCTTGGCCAAGTGCCATCAAGGATTCTTTCCTTTGCAAAATACTTAACTGGGGTCTTGCAATTAAATTTTGATGAATTCGGATGGCTCTATCAACCTCTCCACGGCGTCTAAATAAACTTCCTAGAGCGAGATGGGTTTCTACCGTATCGCTATCAACCTCTAATAATTTGATAAAAATATCGACAGCCTTATCTGACTGTTCATTTAAGAGATAATTAAGTCCGACAACGTATTCACGGGATAAACGATTATAAACTGTTGGATCTTCTTTAGGTTTACTACGATTTGCCATCCACCAACCTGACCAAGCAGCAGCAGGCAATAGTAATGGCCATAAATCAATCATTATTACCCCCCCTTCTGTACGTGTTAGGTTTTATAATAACAAAAAAATTAATGTTGATCTTGCAATGGAATTGATCGTAAGTTTTTAATTTCTTTTTCAGTTAATTTTAATTGATTTTTAATCTTGTGACATTCCGCTTTTAGACGCCAATATCGCCCAACAAAAAGTATAAAGCCTACTAAAATACCGATACCCAGCATAATTGTCATAAGAACTGAAATAGGCATGGATATTGTTTTAAAATAAAAATTAACATCTACCGAAGTAGCATTTAAGGCAGCAAAACTAACGCCAATAATAATGAGAAGTATATAAATAACCAGCATTAATATGCGCATAAATTCTTCCTTTTTGTTGCCTGGGTAATGCGAAGTGAAATCCGGTATTTCCAGGAGACTATAATAACATAAACCTGAGCTCACTTCGCCTCACTCAGGTTGTTCAAATAGATAAAAACAAAAAAGCGTAGAAAAATCTACGCTTTCTTAACTATTTGACAATAAAGAAATTAATCACTTTCTTTGCTTGCCATTTTTTCTTTCAACAAATCACCTAAGGTTGTTGTAGACGTACCTTCGGTTCTAGAGTACTTCTTAATCGCATCCGCTTCATCTTGAGCATCTTTCGCTTTGACTGAAAGAGTAATTGAACGATTTTTTCGGTCAACATTTATGATTTTTGCTTCAATCTCGTCACCTTCTTTGACAAGGGTAGTAGCATCATCAACACGCTCATCAGAGAGCTCAGCTGCACGAATAGTACCAGTAATGTCATCTGCTAATGCGACAGTGACTGTTTTAGGATCAACAGCTACAACAGTCCCTTTTACGATAGCACCTTTGGTATACTCATCAACAAAACTTGTAAAGTTATCACCCTCAAGTTGTTTAATACCTAAGGAAATTCGTTCACGCTCTGGATCTATCGCAAGAATAACTGCTTCTAACTCTTGTCCTTTCTTAAACTGTTTTACTGCTTCTTCACCAGCAACAGTCCAGGAAATATCAGACAAGTGAACCAAGCCATCGATATCTCCATCCAAGCCAATGAATATTCCAAAATCAGTGATTGAACGAATCTTACCACTAACTTTTTGGCCTTTGGAATGGCTTGCTGCAAATTGTTGCCATGGATTACCAACACATTGCTTCATACCTAAAGAAATACGACGTCGTTCTTCATCAATTTCAAGAACCATAACATCAACAACATCGCCCAGTGAAACCACTTTACTTGGGTGTACGTTTTTGTTAGTCCAATCCATTTCTGACATATGAACTAAGCCTTCCACGCCTTCTTCTATTTCCACAAAGCAACCATAATCAGTAATATTGGTTACTTTACCTTGTAATTTCTTACCTATAGGATAACGCTCTACCAGATCAACCCAAGGATCGTTACCTAATTGTTTCATGCCTAAAGAAACACGATTTCTTTCGCTATCAAAGCTTAATACTTTTACTTTTACGTCTTGACCAACTGATAACACTTCACTTGGATGTTTTACACGTTTCCATGAAATATCAGTAATATGAAGCAAGCCATCTATGCCGCCCAAATCAATAAATGCACCATAATCGGTAAGGTTTTTGACAATACCATGGAGTTCTTGGCCTTCATGCAGTGACTCAAGCAATGCTTGTCTGTCAGCACTACTTTCTTCTTCAACAACTGCACGGCGTGATACAACAATATTATTGCGCTTTAAATCCATTTTAATTACTTTGAATTCAAGCTCTTTTCCTTCAAGATAAGAAGGATCTCTTACAGGTCTGACGTCTACTAATGAACCAGGTAAGAAGGCGCGTATAGTACCAATTTCAACAGTAAATCCGCCTTTGACCTTTCCGGAAATAAGACCTGTAACTGTTTCATTGTTTTCATGCGATTTAGATAATTTTCGCCAAGCTTCCTGACGTTTTGCCTTTTCTCTTGAAAGGAGCGTTTCGCCGTAGCCATCTTCAACAGAATCCAGCGCTACTTCAACAGTATCACCCAGGCTAACTTCCAACGCACCATCTTTGTCATAAAATTCTTCTTTAGGAACAATACCTTCAGATTTTAGACCGGCATTTAAAATGACATAATCACTATCGATACCGATAACCTTGGCATTAATAATGGCACCAGGATAAAATTGAGCGCCGGCAATACTTTGCTCAAACAATTCTTTGAAACTTTCAGACATGTTAATAAACTCTTTAGTAAAAAAATGAAAGAATGAGTTCCACTCATCTTTCCCCTAACAAACACTTAAGCATTGTTCAAACGCTCATTAATTAATTTTAATACAATATTGAACACTTGTACAATGGATAAGCTGGTTGTATCAATTTGCACTGCATCATCCGCAGGCTTTAATGGCGCATGCACACGACCAGTATCCCTAACATCACGTTTAGCCAATTCTTCTACAACCTGCGCGAGGCTAACATTAATTCCTTTTTCTTTCAACTGCAAATATCGTCTATTTGCTCTTTCTTCTTCACTTGCATATAAAAAAATTTTTAAAACTGCCTTTGGAAAGACTACTGTGCCCATATCTCGACCATCTGTAACCAAACCAGGAGTTTGAGCAAAATTACGTTGACGCTCAAGCAAAGCTTGCCTTACCTCTTGAATTGCAGCAATTTGAGATGCATCTTGCCCACATTGTTCGCTTCGAATTGCTGAGCTTATGTCTTCATCGTCCAAAATTGTTCGTGTTCCGTAATCATCTGAAGATTCAAAACGTAAATTTAGGGAGCGTGCTAAGGCAGTTAATTTTTCTACATCATGAAAATCGATTTTGTTTTTTCTTGCTGCATAGGCGAGGACGCGATAAATTGCGCCACTATCCAGCATATTCCATTTAAGTTGTTTTGCAAGTAATTGACATATAGTTCCCTTTCCAGTGCCACTTGGTCCATCTAGGGTTATTACAGGTACGGCGTCATTGTACATTATCAACTGTTTCCTCTATTTGAAGTTGAAGTTCCCTTGCTGTTTCTACGAACAAAGGAAATGAGGTAGCCACATTGACACAATTTTTTATAGTAATAGGATCACTAGCTACAGCCCCAGCGATTGCAAAAGACATGGCAATACGATGGTCACCACTACTTTCAACAACCCCTCCATGTATAACGCCGCCCTCAATTACTGCACCATCATCTAATGCTTCTGCTTGAATGCCTAATTTTTTTAGGCCATCGACCATTGTCGCAATACGATCGCTCTCTTTAAAACGTAACTCGCTAGCTCCATGAAGTGTAGTTTGTCCTTGGGCACATGCAGCGGCTATAAAAATAGCAGGAAACTCATCAATTGCAAGTGGGACCATATTCGGTCCAATGTTAATTCCTTTCAATGGTGCATATTTAACTCGTAAATCTGCAACCCATTCTTCTCCCAGTTGCCGCTGATTTAAAAGAGTAATGTTGCCACCCATTTCCAGTAAAATATGAATGACCCCTGTACGTGTTGGATTAATGCCTACATTACGAATGAGCACTTCAGACCCAGGAATGATCGTGGCAGCAACAATGAAAAAAGCAGCTGATGAAATATCTCCAGGAACAAAAATCTCAGTACCTAAACATTCATTTGCTGAATTAATAATTAGTGTATTGTCTTTGTGCTGTATCGGATAAGAGAAGTATTTGAGCATCAGCTCTGTATGATCACGACTCACACCAGTTTCTGTAATTCGCGTCTCACCTTGAGCATAAAGTCCTGCCAATAAAATACATGATTTTACCTGAGCACTTGCCTCAGGCATTACATAATGAATGCCATTAAGCTCTTTTCCGCCTCTAATTGTAATAGGAGGTTTGCCATCCACAGTAGTTATATCAGCACCCATTTGTGTCAATGGCTTACTGATCCGTAACATAGGTCTCTTTAATAAGCTCTCATCACCAGTCAATTGACTATCAAAAGATTGTGCCGCTAATAATCCAGCTAATAAGCGCATGCTGGTTCCAGAGTTTCCACAGTCAATAACATGTTCCGGTTTCTTTAATCCATGCTTTCCAACGCCATAGATTACAACTTGTTGCTCATCAGGCCCCTCTATTGTAACACCCATAGCTTGAAATGCTTTCAAGGTCGCCATGCAATCATCACCATCGAGAAATCCATTAATAATAGTTGTTCCTTTAGCTATAGAACCAAAAATAATGGAACGATGTGAAATCGATTTATCCCCAGGCACAGTGATTTCACCTTTGATTGCCCGGACAGGTTTACTTATGAAATTATGTATTTTCAACGACTATTTTCCTTTGCAAATTCAGACATAAACTCAATGAGCGCATCAACTCCAGCCATTGGCATTGCATTATAAAGACTGGCGCGAATTCCCCCCACAAATCGATGTCCCTTTAAAGCATATAAACCCCGTAATTGTGCTAAACGAAGGAATTCATCCTCTAACTTATCATTTTTAAGTGAGAAACATATGTTAACAATGGAGCGCACTTCAGGATCTATATTCGTAGTATAAAAATCTGTGCTATCCAGATATTGATATAATTTGGCCGCCTTTTGACAGTTAAGACGATATATTTCTTCAACACCACCTTGTTTTTTTATCCAATCAAACATCTTATCAGCCAAATAACAATTGAACACTGGCGAAGTTGCATAAAGTGAGTGATGTTCTGCCTGAATCTTATAATTTAACATGGTGGGGACATGAGGAGTCGGTACTCGCTCCAATAAATCATCCCTAACAATAACTATTGTTAGCCCCGCATTTGCTATATTTTTTTGGGCACCAGCAAAAATTAAACCGTAATTTTTGACATCTATAGGTTCAGTAAGCAGAGCAGATGTCATGTCAGCAATTAATGTAATTCCTTTGGTTTTAGGAACATAAGGGAAACGAACACCATTGACGGTTTCATTAGGTGTGTAATACACATAGGATGTATCTTCTTTTATTTCCCAGTTTTGGGGGGCAGGGATTGTTTTATAACCACTTTCTTCACCACTGGCGATGCAATATACTTTTTTTAAGTGCTGAGCTTCAGAAAAAGCCATATGCGACCATATCCCGCTAATAAGATATCCGGCTTGCTCCTCAGGATACAAAAAATTCATTGGAATCATAGCAAATTGGGTACGGGCTGCGCCTCCCAAAAATAACACATGGTAATTGGGAGGTATAAAGAGTAATTCTCTTAAGGACTGCTCTGCATGATTCAAAAGTGCCAAAAATTCAGGACTACGATGTCCAACTTCAAGCACTGAAACACCTAGATTTTGCCAACTAAGAAATTCTTCCTGAGCTTCTTTAAGGATACTCTCAGGAAGCATTGATGGACCAGCACCAAAATTATATACTCGAGTTGTCATCGCCACTTTCTTCAATTTCAGTTACATTATCGGACTCATTGGAATCGTCACCCAGATCTTCAATTTTCTGCATTCCCACTACTTTTTCACCTGGGCTGACATTAATTAATCGAACCCCTTGTGTGTTTCGGCCAATCACAGACAATTCATTTATCCTAAAACGTACTAAGGTGCCTTTATCTGTTATGAGCATGGCTTCATCTGCATCAGTAACTTGGACTGAGCGAACCACTTTACCATTACGCTCGCTTACCTGGATGGAAATCACCCCCTGCCCACCTCGTCCAGAAACACGATATTCTTCAATTGCTGTACGCTTACCGTATCCATTTTCTGTTGCGGTTAATATGGTTCCATCTGAGTGAACCACCACTAAGGAAATTACTGCTTGACCGTCCTCTATACGAATACCTCGTACACCACGGGCGGTACGTCCCATGGGGCGAACTTTGGTTTCAACAAAACGAACTACTTTTCCGGCATCAGTAAATAACATAATATCTTTGCTGCCATCAGTGATATCAACACCGACCAAACTGTCATCTTCATCGAGATCCACAGCAATAATTCCATTTGATCTGGGTCTGCTAAAGGCATTTAAAGGTACTTTCTTAACTGTACCTTTTTTGGTAGCCATAAATACATAATAGCCATCTTGATATTCTCTAACTGGCAACATCGCATTGATTTCTTCACCTTCAGCGAGTGGTAAAATATTAATAATTGGACGACCACGAGAAATGCGACTGGCTAACGGCAATTCATAAGCTTTTAACCAATAGAGTTTCCCATGATTAGAGAAACAAAGTAATGTATCATGGGTACTTGCAATAACTAGACGTGAAACAAAATCCTCATCTTTAACATTTGTTGCAGATTTACCCTTTCCACCTCGACGCTGAGCCTGATATGCACTAATAGGCTGATATTTTACATAACCTTGATGTGATAGAGTAACTACTACATCCTCTTCGGTAATTAAATCTTCAATGGTTAAATCTTCTTGTGATGCAGTAATTTCAGTACGACGCTCGTCACCAAATTGAGTTTTAATCTCAAGAAACTCATCACGTATCACTTGCATAAGCCGTTCTGGAGAAGCCAATATTTCCAATAATTCGCGAATCAACTGCAACAATTCCTCAAACTCACCTAAAATCTTATCTTGTTCCAGTGCAGTTAAACGATGAAGTCTTAATTCTAAAATAGCTTGGGCTTGAGCCTCTGATAATTTATATCCATTAGTACCCAAACCAAAATCTGCTGCCAAATCATCAGGGCGTGATGCATCTGAGCCAGCCCGCTCCAGCATCGTCTTGACCATGCCTGGTTGCCATAATTTAGCAAGTAAGGCTTCTTTTGCATCTTGCGGAGTGGGTGATTGTTTAATCAAAGCAATCATTTCATCAATATTAGCTAATGCAATGCCCAAACCTTCTAATAAATGAGCACGGCTGCGCGCTTTTTTCAGATCAAACAAAGTTCTTCGCGTTACTACTTCACGTCGGTGTTTAATAAAATATTCAAGAATTTGTTTCAAGTTCAATGTGCGTGGTTGGCCATCAACTAAGGCAACCATATTGATTCCAAAAACATTTTGCATTTGCGTGTGTGCATATAAGTTATTTAAGATGACATCAGCCACTTCATTTCGCTTGAGTTCGATAACAACGCGCATACCTTGTTTATCAGATTCATCTCTAAGACCCGAAATACCCTCAATCTTTTTATCACGAACCAATTCTGCAATACGTTCAACCAAACGGGCTTTATTCACTTGATAAGGAAGTTCCGTAATAATAATGGCCTGACGTCCTGAATCTTCATCAGTTTCTATCTCCGTTCTTGCACGAATAATGGCGCGTCCTTTCCCTGTACGATAGCCTTGAATAATTCCAGCTCTTCCATTAATAATTGCCGCTGTTGGAAAATCAGGACCAGGAATAATCTCCATAATGTCATCTAGACTTAGCTCAGGATCATCGACTAAGGCAATACACGCATTAATAACTTCGGTAAGGTTATGTGGGGGAATATTAGTCGCCATCCCTACAGCAATACCTGAAGAACCATTAACCAACAGATTAGGAACCCGTGAAGGCAAAACTACGGGAGCGAATTCGGTTTCATCATAGTTAGGGCTAAAATCAACAGTTTCCTTTTCCAGATCAGCTAATAAAGCATGAGCCACTTTAGACATTCGTACTTCGGTATATCGCATTGCTGCAGGAGCATCACCATCTACGGAACCAAAGTTACCCTGGCCGTCAACTAAAAGATACCGCATCGAAAAAGGCTGTGCCATACGAACTATAGTATCATAAACTGCTGTATCACCATGAGGGTGATATTTACCGATCACATCCCCCACAACACGCGCCGATTTTTTGTAGGGTTTATTCCAATCATTACCTAATTCACTCATTGCATAAAGCACACGCCGGTGAACGGGCTTCAGTCCATCACGAACATCAGGCAAAGCCCTGCCTACAATGACACTCATCGCATAATCAAGATAGGATTGTTTTAATTCATCCTCAATATTAACTGGCAAGACTTCTTTAGCTAGATAAACCATGGTTTGGACGTATCCTTGACGATAAATTTTAATAATAAAGAATACCACACAGACGGATTTAATTAAATCATCTATCCTAAAATGTGGCCTGGAAAAATCACAGAAACACCGTATTTCCTAGAGAGAAACAATTAAATATAAGCGAAAGCTAACTGCCCTCTGTGAACCTAACAAATTTATTCTTTTTTACTGTTATTCTTTGAAATTCTAAACCATAATAAAATTGACTGTAAGTGCTCATTTTGTATATAGTGCGACGCACAAACAATTTGAATCCTTTACCAGGAGATGCAATGACCAATAAAACAGCTAAACTTAGCCTTGAAGGCCAAGAACCGCTTGAATTACCAGTATATACGCCTACCTTAGGGAACGACGTGATTGATATCACAAAACTGGGGGCGCGTGGCGTCTTTACCTTTGATCAAGGTTATTTATCAACTGCCTCCTGTGAATCTAAAATCACTTATATAGATGGCGATAAAGGCATATTGCTCTATAGAGGATACCCTATTGAGCAATTAGCTGAGAAAAAAGATTTTCTTGATGTAAGCTACCTTTTACTCAACGGCGAATTACCAAACGCTGAAGAAAAGAAAAAATTTGTTGGCTTAATTAATAATCATACGATGGTCCATCAACAAATGTATCAATTTTTAAATGGTTTCCGTCGAGATGCACATCCTATGGCAATTATGGTGGGAATGGTTGGCGCACTATCTGCCTTCTATCATGACACCATGGATTTAAATAATGCAGAGGATCGCTTTATTTCTGCAATTCGCATGGTTGCTAAAATGCCTACCTTTGCAGCTATGAGTTATAAATACTCGATAGGATTACCTTATATTTACCCACAAAATAAAATGTCTTATGCTGAAAACTTCTTGCATATGATGTTTAGCGTTCCCTCCGAAGAATCCACACCTGATCCTGTTTTAGTCCGCGCTATGGATACTATATTTATTCTGCACGCAGATCATGAACAAAATGCTTCTACGTCTACAGTGCGTCTCGCTGGCTCAACAGGAGCGAATCCTTTTGCATGTATTTCTGCCGGAATCGGTGCATTATGGGGACCTGCGCATGGTGGTGCGAATGAAGCCTGCCTTAACATGCTCAAAGAAATTGGAAGCGTTGATCGCATTCAACATTACATTAAGCGAGCAAAAGATAAAGATGATCCATTCCGATTAATGGGATTTGGGCATCGGGTTTACAAAAGTTATGATCCCAGAGCGAAAGTAATGCGTCAAACATGTTATGATGTATTAGAAGCTGTAGGTGCAAAAGATGAGCCACTGTTCAAACTTGCTATGGAACTAGAACGTATTGCTCTTGAAGATGATTACTTTGTTGAGAAAAAGCTTTATCCCAATGTTGATTTTTATTCGGGTCTTACTTTAAGCGCTCTTGGAATTCCAACCAATATGTTTACAGTAATTTTCGCTTTAGCCCGTACAGTTGGTTGGATGAGTCATTGGATGGAAATGGTTGCCACTAAATCAAGAATTGGTAGACCACGCCAACTTTATACTGGTGAGAAAACAAGAGATGTACCTTAAAAACTAATCCTGGATGATAGGTGGCTTGCCTTCATCCAGGCTTTAATTTATAAACCTTAAAACTGCCCCTTTACTTTTTGCAATGCCTGCCTCCAACCACGATAATCCATTTCTACCTGTTCTAAAGATCTTTGGGGATTAAATGCTTGTTCCATATCCCAGATAGCATGCAACTCATCTAAAGAATTAAAAACACCGGCTCCTAAAGCTGCCAATATTGCCGCTCCCTTAGCAGTAGTCTCGATATCTTTAGGCTTTTGTATTTGTAATTGGCATTGATCTGCCAAAAATTGCAAAAACCACCGATTAACAGCCATCCCACCATCAACACGCAAAAGAGACAAATCCAATTGACTGTCTTCTCTCATACAAAAACATACTTCGCGTGTTTGATAACAAACCCCTTCTAACGCGGCTCTGGCAAAATGAGCTCTGTTGCTAGACAAGCTTAAACCAATCATAGATGCTCCGGGTAGTGATAACCAATGTGGCGCTCCTAAACCCGTAAAGGCTGAAACCAAGTAGACCCCCTCATTTCCTTTTAATGAATTTGCTAAAGTTTCAGTCTCATCAGCATGTTTAATAAGCTTCATCGAGTCACGTAACCACTTTACAGTGGTACCCGCATGATAAATACTACCCTCTAGTCCATAAACTGTTTGACCTTGAATCTTATATGCGACTGTTGTTAAAAGTTTATGTTGTGATAAAACAGGTTTATTTCCTGTATTGAGTAATAAAAATGCACCAGTACCAAAAGTTGCTTTTATCATTCCTATGTGGAAACAGCCCTGACCAATTAATGCAGCTTGCTGATCGCCAGCAACTCCAGTAATTGGAAGTTCAACACCTAACCACTGTTTGTCAATCAGACCAAAATGACTGTCACTCGCACAAACTTTTGGCAAAACGGATTCAGGAATTTTAAAATAATCGAGTAAATCCCAATCCCATCGCTCTTTCATAATATTAAAAAGCATGGTTCTTGATGCATTTGTCACATCAGTTAAATGTAAATGTTCGGTAGTTAAGCGCCAGATAAGAAAACTATCAATAGTACCAAACGCTAAATCACCTTTATTTGCTAATTCTTTAGCTTCAGGATTATTTTCTAAAAGCCATTTTAATTTAGTCGCAGAAAAATATGGATCCGGAATTAAGCCGGTTTTCTCTTGAATCATGGGTTCATTAACCACCAATGTCTTGCAATATTCAGCTGTTCTGCGATCTTGCCATACAATAGCAGGTGCCAGACAAGCACCTGTTTTTTTATTCCAGATTACTGTTGTCTCTCTTTGGTTTGTTAGACCACAAGACACTATTTGCTCTACAGGAACTCGAGACACAACATCCCGCATAGCTGCTAGAGTTTTTTGCCATATTTCTTCCGGATCATGTTCGACCCAACCTGTTTGAGGATAATGTTGAGTCAGAGGATATTGACTGGAGGTAACTAATTCGCCTTGAACAGTGTATATCATAGCGCGTGTACTGCTCGTTCCTTGATCTATTGCAAGTAAATAATTCATTGTTGCAGAGTTCCTTGTCCCAACTATTATGTGTATATTGTAAGTGTATACTTTTTTTTTGGAGACCAAAATATGAATTCGGTTTTTGATGTTGCAATTATCGGTGGCGGCATCAATGGCTGTGGTTGTGCTGCAGATGCAGCACTAAGAGGATTATCTGTAGTACTCTTGGAACAAGATGATTTAGCCTCTAAAACCTCCTCAAGCAGCACAAAACTAATTCATGGTGGGTTTAGATATTTAGAAAATTATGAATTTGGAATGGTTAAAAAAGCAATTTCCGAAAGACAACGACTTTTAGATTTAGCACCACATTTAGTACATCCTCAAGCCTTAGTTCTACCTTATGAAGAACATATGCGTCCCGCTTGGTTTTTACGTTTAGGACTCTTTATTTATGATCATTTAAGCAGCAAAAATCGCTTGCCCAAATGCAAAACAATTTATAGAAAAAACAAAATAGAATATTTTGATCCTTTAATTAATAAATTAGATATGGGTTTTCTATTTTATGATGCTGTAACTGACGATGCTCGCTTAACCATTGTTAATGCAATCCAGGCAAAAAATCATGGGGCAAGCATTAGAACACACTCTGCAGTAATTCATATTGAAGTTGTAAATAATTTATGGCAATTAACAATACAACCTAAAGTAGGCCCAAGCTATGTACTTCATGCCAAATCAGTAATTAATGCAGCTGGTCCTTGGGTTAAATCGGTAGAGCAACTCACTCAAATTCCAGATCGACAAAAAATCAGTTTGATAAAGGGAAGCCACATTATTGTGCCCAAAATGTATGAGGGTAATCACGCATATTTATTACAACATCAGGACAATCGTGTCATTTTTGTTATTCCCTACCATGGATTTAGTATGATAGGTACTACTGATATTCCACTCACTGGTAACTCGGATAATGCGTGCATAAGTGACGAAGAAATTCATTATTTGATTGATTTGGTTAATGTTTACTTTAACAGCAAGATATCAGAAAAAGATATTATCTATACTTGGAGTGGTGTTAGAGCCTTACTCGCTGATGAAAACAAAGAAGCTAAAGCGTTAAGTCGTGATTATGCATATGAGGTTCACCTTAAACCTGCACCAAGTGTTACGATTTATGGTGGAAAAATTACCACCTACCGAAGATTAGCCGAAGAAGTCATAAACCAACTCCTTCAAACATTTCCACAAATGGGACATTCAATTACAGCGTCAACTCCGTTACCAGGGTCTTTTTTTGAACAAATGAATTTTGAGCAATACGTACATTATGCCCACAAAAAATATAAATGGATGGATACAGACTTACTTAATCGTTATTTGAATACTTATGGAAGTCGCATGGAACTTTTCCTTTCTTCCTGTAATAGTACAGAGTCCTTGGGAAAAAAATACTGTACCTATCTTTATCAAGTTGAAGTAGATTATTTGATTTTGGAAGAATGGGCACAAAATTGTGATGACATACTCAAGCGGCGAACAAAGCTCGATCTCATCATAGATGAAGCAGGCAAGAAAGAACTGGCGAATTATTTGTCAAAGATCAGTTCTTATCCTTCTGCTGAAGTTCCGCTTTTATTGCACTGACATCAACTGCCACGGCTTGTTCTACCAATTCCTTGAGGGTTGAAGCTGGCATACTGCCAGCATTTGAATAAATAACAATTCCTTCTTTGAACACCATCAGATGAGGAATTGAGCGTATTTCAAAGAAATCAGACAATTGTTGTTCTGCTTCAATATTTACTTTTGCAAATTTTATATTTGGAAACTGTTCAGCTACTTGCTCATAAACCTTAGAAAATTGTTTACATGGAGCACACCAGTCTGCCCAAAAATCAATGAATACAATTTCATTTTCATCAATTAAAGATTGGAATTCAGAACCGGTTGTAGTGAGGCTAGTCATATTTCTTCCTTAGCTTCTATTGAATTAACAATTTTTTGAAATACATCATCCACATCTCCAGTGCCACAAATACTATGAAATTCAGGAGCACCATGAGCGCTACTCTCTGCCCAAGACTTATAGTAATGAATTAAAGGGGCTGTCTGACTACGATAAACTTCCAAACGTTTTCTTACAGTTTCTTCCTTATCATCTTCACGTTGAATTAAAGCCTCACCTGTAACATCATCTATGCCAGCACGTTTTGGAGGATGATTTTGGATGTGATAAACACGTCCTGAAGGTTGATGAATCCGTCTTCCACTAATGCGCTTAATGATTTCTTCATCATCAACATCAATTTCAATGACATGGTCTAAATAAATTCCCGCTTGCTTCAAGGCATCTGCCTGTACAATTGTTCTAGGAAAACCATCAAATAGAAAACCCTTGGCGCAATCACTCTTTTTTAATCGTTCTTTGACTAATCCAATAATAATATCATCGGATACCAGCCCTCCCGTTTCCATAATTTTTTTGGCACTCAATCCCAAAGGAGTTCCTTGTGCAATAGCAGCGCGTAGCATATCACCTGTGGAGATTTGCGGAATTTGATAACGTTCAATCAAACGCAAAGCCTGGGTTCCTTTTCCTGCACCCGGCCCACCCAAAAGCATTAATCGCATTAAAAACTCCTTAGTGATCTGTATCAATTTTAATTACAGAGTATATTATTACTTATTAAACCATATAAATTCAAATGTACTCTAAATTTCTGCTTCATAAATTCAGGAAAACATTAGAATCAAGAACTCGATTCTAAAGTTTTTTACATGAATTAAGTTGCATTGCATAAAGTTGCGAACGTGCTTTTACTTTGCGAGCAACAGGGATTAACCATGATTTTCTCAAATATGTTTTACGCAGATAACCACCTATACCTTCATGATAGGCCAAATAAAGTGAATAAGCATCTGTACGAGGGACTCTTGCTCTTTTATAAGCTTCATTTGCGTACCAACCAATAAAATCAACACCATCACCAAAATCATCACGTGAAGCAAACCAGCCGCCACAACTTTGTTTATAGTGATTCCAGGTTCCATGCAGAGCTTGGGTATATCCATAAGCTGATGAAGGTCTTTTCCACGGGATAATACAAAAAAGCTTCTGACGTGGTGGTCGTGCTCGCGCATTAAATTTTGATTCTTGATGGATAATAGCCATTTGCACCGGAATAGGAACTCTCCATCGACGCTCAACATCCTTAGCGTCTCTATACCATTTGGGGTACTGTCTAAATATATTACAAAGATTATTTACATCCGCAGGAGGATGGCTAACACAAGCAGTAAGCACTACAGCAAATAATAAAAAAAGGGCTATTCGTAACTTCTTAAACATGTGTAATAAAGCGTCCATGAGCAACCAAACATTAAAAAGGCACATCTTAACAAATTTGATAACTACAATCTACGCTTGAATTATAGTCATGATGAACTCAAGATAACCTCTTATTCTTAAAAAATAAACCAGGCCTGTTTCCCTCCCCCTACGCCATGCTAAGATGTGGGTTCATTTAGGATAAATTAAGTTAAAGCGATGACAATTCTTGTATTCGATATAGAAACAATTCCCGATATTGAAACAGGCCGTAATTTATATGATTTACACGGTTTGTCTGATAAGGACACAGCAGAAGCAATGTTTGCATTGCGTCGTGCTAAAGTAGGTAACGATTTTTTGCCTCATTATTTACAGAAAATCTGTGCAATTTCCTTGGTTATGAGTCATGGCTCACAAATAAAAGTTTGGTCTTTAGGTGATGAATCCTCTGATGAAAAAGAATTAATAACCCGTTTTTTTGCTGGAATTGATAAACATACCCCAACTTTGGTGAGCTGGAATGGCAGTGGATTTGATCTACCTGTTTTACATTATCGTTCTTTGTTACATGGCATCACAGCCCCTACTTATTGGGAAATAGGGGAAAATCAACAAAATTTTCGTTGGAATAACTACTTAAGTCGGTTTCATTATAGACATCTTGATCTCATGGACGTAATTGCGGGATATCAAAATAAAGCGTTTGCTCCGCTTGATGAAATATCCAGCATGCTTGGATTCCCTGGAAAAATGGGTATGAGCGGTTCTAAAGTGTGGGAACAGTATTTATTAGGCCAAATAAAAAGTATTCGTGATTATTGTGAAACTGATGTACTCAATACATATTGTGTTTTTTTACGGTTTGAACTCATGCGTGGAGTGCTTCAACATGATGAATATCACCGTTTATTGGAATTGCTAAAAACTTATTTAAGTACGGAACAAGAGAAAAAACATTTACAAGAATTTTTGAGTAACATGGCATAAATCAATGTAGCCAGAGTGCAGCGAAAGGCCCTATGGGGACGGTCCGGGACGGCCCCCTGTTCACCTTAAATGGTCAAAATAATTTAAACAATCTGAACACTTCTTGCTGGGGTCCGTCCCGGACCGTCCCCACCTAGATCGTAAAAGGTCTATGACCATCAAAAGCAGGCTTTAATTTATCTGCATTAATCGTCTCAAGAGCACTCAGGTATTCTTCGCTCTGTAAATGTTCTAAAGTTTTTGCAAAACGTTCCGAGCCTAATTTTATGTATTCTTCTTTACTCACAGATTTTGCTTCATTTGCCAATTGGGTCCATGACCAAAGTGTTATCCACCACTCTACAACTGGTTTATACGCAGTAAACCATGCCTGTACTGAGTCTGTAAGTTCTGCTCCGAAATATGCTTTTAAATAAACTAGCTCTTGCTCTTTGCTCAGTTTTGCTTCGATTGCAAAATAAACAAGATCCCACATAAAATCGTTATTACTTGAATACTCCCAATCAATTTGATAGAACACCTCTTCCTTCTTCTTTAATCCTAAAACCGTCATCATATAGTTTAAAGGTGTTGAATCATTATGACATGGCCTCATTTCAATCTGATAAGAAGAAAATAGTTTCTTCAAAGCAAACATCTGTTCGGCGATAAAATCTACTTTCTCAGGAAAAACAAAATTTTTATTTTTTAGACGCTCTAATAGCTGTTCATTACGCTCGAAAACCGCGGTGTCATTGTCAAAGCGCTCTGATGTATGCAGTTTCTTTGCCATACGCGCTAGAATGTTTAATATATCAACTCGTTGTAATGTTTTCTTATCTAAACTCTGGACACCTTCTATAAATTCAGTTAACTGTAATCCTTCTTGATCAAAGTATTCTATGGGTACATTAAGGCCCAGAGCCGATGCTTTACGTGCATTCTCTGCTTCATCCTTACGCGATACTGAAAATGAGGATACTTCTCCAGGAATTCGTAGTACCCATCGTTTAGATTTCTTACGCTCAATGAGCTCCAGATTAACCCCAGGAATTTTTGCAAGCAACTTAGCCATATCATGACCAATTTGTACCCTGTAAACAGTATTTGTCATTCCACCTGACATTAATTTTAATTTCAGTACATCCAGACCCACTTTTGAAAGCAGCGGAATGCGATGAATTGTTGGCAATAAGTTCATGTATTTCTGAGTTAATTCGACCATCTCTTTCCATTTATGATTAACCCGCGATGCCTTGAACTGTGAGGTAGGATCGAGTAGACTAAGTATGTAGATCATTAAATGTTCACTAATTTTAGGATTACCGCTATCTTCGCCAAAAAAAAGCCATTTCATAAGATTGTTTCGCAAAAATTGAACATCAAAAGAGTATATAAAATTTAGTCACAGAATTACAAGACAGTACATTTAAAGAAAAAAATAATCAACAAGGGCTCTTGTTATGACCGAACCCCTTATTCCTATCACAAAAAAACAGGCTCTGATATTTACTTGCTTTTTTGTCATGTATGAGTTTCTAACTTATATAGCCAATGACATGATCATGCCCGGTATGATCCATGTGGTTCAGTCTTTTAACGCAACTGAATCAGCAGTAGCTACATCTTTAAGTGTATACATTCTAGGAGGTGCAAGCTTACAAGTTTTATTAGGCCCCATATCCGATAGTTATGGGCGAAGACCTATGATGATTCTTGGCGCTTTCCTATTTTTTATTTTTACTCTATTTATTGCTAGCTCCAATTCAATGAATCAATTTTTGATCGCACGTTTCTTTCAAGGCATGGGCTTATGCTTTATTGGGGTAATAGGCTACGCGACAATTCAAGAGATTTTTGAAGAAATGGATGCCATTCGTTTGATATCCATTATGGCAAACGTTGCAATTCTTGCCCCCTTATTAGGCCCTCTGATGGGGGCGATCGTGATTCATTATACTTCCTGGCGCTATATCTTTGTAACCATTGCACTAGGTGCGCTTATTACATTATGGGGATTATGGAAATACATGCCTGAGCCTATTGGGCAAACAAAAAGAAATGGCGAGCTTACACCAAAAGCAAAATTCTCAGCTAATAAAGTATTGCGAAACTATAAAGATTTGTTTACCAATAAAGCATTCTGTTTCGGGACATTAGCCGCAGGCACCGTGGGTATCCCATGTATTGCCTGGATAGCTTTAGCACCCCTTATTTTGATCGTTGAGGCAAAACTCACAGTGATTCAATATGGTCTTTGGCAACTTCCGATATTTGGCGCAACCATTTTGGGTAATTGGTTTTTGCACAAATTAACTTACAAGTACAAAATTAAACAAATCATATTCTTTGGCTGCATTATTCTGGTTATTGGGGCAATTTTAACTTCCTTACTCCCCTTCCTTTATGGTAATGCCTATTATTATTTGCTCCCGGGAATGATTATCTATTTTTTTGCACTCAGTGTGATTAATGCTCCTTTAAACAGATACTGCCTTTTTGTGACCCCAGTAAGCAAAGGCACTGCATCTGCTTTGGTTAGCCTATGTGTTATGGTTGTAGGTGCGATTGGAACAGAATTAGCTAACTTATTCTACATACATCACAATAACCTTCATTTCGGACTTTATTGTAACGTAATTCAACTTATATTCTTGATATTTATAGGCTTAACGTTCTTACCTCAACAAAATGCTATTGTGGAAGAAAACAAAGCAGATACAAGTAACAACAGATGACACTGCATATCTTGCCGTTCACTACTCGATGAATAATTCAACGGACTTATAGACTTTAAAGCATTTGCAAAAAGTATCCCATATAAAACTAAATAAAACGACACGCTTAAATTACGAAATCAATTCATAATGGTTGTAGTGATGATCCATTAAAGTGCTGTATCACAAAAAATTTTAGACTCAACTGACTTGAGTTTTTATTAAATTCATATTAAATCTAATAAGTTATTTGATGCAATCTATTGCAAACACCCTTCATTCATTCTTAAGGACTAGAAATGCTAAAGAAAATCCAAGCGTTCTCTTTATCAATAGCAACCGTGTTTTTCTCTAACGTTTCGGCAGAAACATACAGAGTCCCAGCCACAAAAGACACGGTAACCCTTGGTCTTTTTACACTGGATAAAACACCTGTAGTTAAAGTTCACTCTGGAGATTCTGTGTCCTTAGAAACCTGGAACAGTTGCTTGCATGAAATGGTCTTTAATAAGACAACGCCTGCTGAAATTGCAAAATTCTATACAAAATATGACATTCAAAAAAGACGTGGTATGCATAGCTTAACTGGCCCTGTTTACATTGAAGAAGCCGAGCCCGGAGATGTGCTTGAGATTCGGGTGCTTGATATCAAATTAAATGATTTTGGATATAACTTTTTAAGCCCTACGCAAGGAATTTTATCAGAATTTACCAAACCAAGAATCATGTACTTCAAATATGATAAAGAAAAGAAAACCACAGAATTCACCAAGGGTATATGTTTACGCCTAAAACCCTTCCCGGGAGTTATCGCGGTAGCTCCGCCTCGGGATTGGCCTGATGGGTGGCCGGTGAATTTAGAAACTCATATGGGCCAACCCGTACCAGGACAATTCAACTCAGTTCCACCTGGTCCTTTTGGAGGGAACCTCGATCAACCAAGCCTGCAAGCAGGATCTATTCTTTATTTGCCCGTTTTTCAAAAAGGTGCGTTAGTTTGGACAGGTGATTCACATGCCATGCAAAGTAATGGCGAGATTGATGTCACAGCACTCGAGACCTCTTATGAAGGAATTACTCTGCAATTTATTGTAAGAAAAGATCTAAAAGCTGAAGGGGTATTTGATAAAACCAAACGAAATGGAAATAGTTTATTCACATGGCCTATTGTCGAAAACTCTGAGGAATGGATAATAATGGGCTTACATGAAAACCTGTTTGAAGCGATGCAGCTTGCTTCTAAGAATGCAATTGACTTTTTAGTACGCACTCAAGGACTCTCTCCACAAGAAAGTTACCAATTTTTAAGTATGGTAGGGGATTTCAACATTCCCGAAGCAGTCAATGTCATTAAAAATGTAGCGGTGCACATCCCTAAAGAAACCTTCAAAAACAATGGGAAGATGACCACGCTTAGCTCTGAAGGCAAGTTTCCCCTAACAACGCCAAAGATCAATGAAAAATCAACCTGTATGCCTCAAGAAGGCAAAATTATTGAATAACCTTTAGGTGAAATAATGAATAAGATCTTAGTTTGTTTATGCATATACTTTACGGCTTCAGCTGCGTTAGCCGATCAAATTGTGCTTGATAATAAAACGAATTACCCTGCAAAAAATAACCCAGGTAAAATTGCAGTGCAATGGGTAACATCAGCTGAGGCCACTCAAGAGGCCAATAAAACCATCATTAATGGTTCAAAATTGAACTTAAGCTCCTTAATGATTCTCCCTCAAAAAGGGCAAATACGGCTTACTCCACCGAATCATGCCCATTACTTTAGAGTGGTAGTTTGGTCATCCGGCAACAAGGAGCCTGATCTACTTACAAACTGGGTAGATATTGTTCCTAATAAAACCTATATTGTAAACCAAGACCAACTTGTATCCGCGATACTAATGTCTGGAGCAGGTTGCTAGGTTCCGTCGAAAATTTTTTATAAGCATGTGGGCCTGATTTAGGCCCTAGAAGTTATTGTATCTTGCTTTAGAAAAATATATGGTTAAAGATGTAAAGAAAATAGTTGCATGTCTATGCTTTTAAAAGAAAATTATGATCAAATTATTATTTTTCATCTTGCTTATTCTCATAACCGGTATGCATAACATCGTTAATGCAACAACATTACAAACTCCTATCAAAAAGCCAACTAACTCAGAACTAAAGCCAATAGCAAGCAATTCGAGCATCAGTTCTAACCCTGCAGCAGTTAATGTAACGACTGGCTCTGGTACACTTCAACGTTATTTAGAGAAAAAACTAGGTATTCAGAATAATCATGGAATTATGCTTCAAGGAGCTTGGATTGGTGACACCAACAGATTGTTTTCAGGTGGCATACCTGATGCTGACCTGGTGACATCAAACAGTGTCCTTTTAGTGGATCTTACAGTGGATATGGAACGATTGACTGGGTGGAGTGGAGGGTTATTTAGCGCTCAATTTCTACAACAAAATGCTCAGAATACCAATGCGCAAGCAGGGCTTATACAAGGATATAACTCATTACCCGATGTTTATCCATTTAATCGTTCTGAACTTTACGCCCTTTGGTATCGACAAGAACTGTTTGATAAAAAATTATTCGTACGCATTGGAAAAACAATCACCACGCTTGA
Source organism: Legionella steigerwaltii (assembly GCF_001468065.1). GTDB lineage: Bacteria > Pseudomonadota > Gammaproteobacteria > Legionellales > Legionellaceae > Legionella > Legionella steigerwaltii. The sequence goes on along the minus strand of NZ_LNYZ01000013.1, from coordinate 469,358 downwards.
TTTTAATAATGTGATTAAGCCAGCCCCTCTAAGCTCTGATGCACCGAACATTCCTGCAGTAACAAGCCTAATTTATACTCCAATTTTTATTAATCCCGAAGTAGACGGCATCATGCCTGGTTATACGAATACCGCATATGGCGTTACGATGACATTGGCCCCCATCTCTCAATGGTATCTATCCTATGGAATATATGATGGCAATTTAGCCAGTGGTAAACAAACTGGCTTAACGGGTCCAACCTTTAATGGACGTTACTTCCAAGTGAGTGAAACTGGTGGCGCTTGGGTATTAGGAAAAAATCATCTGCCAGGAACTGCTGGAATAGGTGTATGGCATCAGACCGGCTTAATTCGTCAGCGTAATCTCACTGAAATGGAAGCAACTGGTGCTTACCTGTTTGGTTCACAACGCTTATGGTATCGCCATCCAGGGTATGATATCAGTGGGATTTCAGCGTTTTATCAATACGGCATCAATAATTCCAGTGTTTTGCCCATGAAACAATCCATAGGAGCTGGTCTCACTTTATTTGGCCTTATTGCTCATCGTGAAGGTGACTCATTAGGTGCAGGATTTTCGCTTGCTTGGCTAAATCATCGGATTACTGATCGCTCTTCTGAGTTGATGTACCAAATCTATTATCAAGCCAAAATAGTAAATAATGTATATCTTGAACCCGTGCTTTCATACATACCTACCCCAGGTGAGAATGTCAATTTACCTCCTGCATTCGCAGGGACAATAAGAGCTATTGTATTGGCATAAAAGGGATTCGTTCTGATTGATTTTCATTGAGAATCAAACAGTAAGCGTACAATAATTACCACTGTAGATTCAAATAAAACCATAAGATCAATAGATTGACATGTATGACAATGGTCGATTAGAATGTACTTTAAATATTCAAATAAAAATATCCAGATAATTTTTTTAAGTCACATTCCTTTAAAACCTAAAGTTATAATTTTAATCAATCAAAACTGAGGGTTAAAAGCTCAAACTCATTGTTTTACTCTGTTACAAATCGTCGTTTATCAAAATGTAGCTTTATTTCCAAAGGAGCAATAATCATGACTGTTGAACTGATACGAATCGGGCAAGAAGATAAAAATGATTACGAACAAAGTTTAAATGACTTGGGATATACTGAATTAGATGCACAAATCAGAGAAGATGCCATTGCAGTCTGGAGGTTTTTCTGCAATGAAGAACTGGTATTATGCGGCCTAAAAAAATTTGTAACAGCATATTTTGAATTTAACCAAAAAGAAAAGAAATCATTACGTCAATTTTTTGATGAATGGGGAAGTAGAAATCATTTTAACATGCCAGATTCTTATGAAATTAGTAAAAAATTTACGGTCAGCCCCCATTTCCAGTATCCCAAGCATACTCCTGTTTTGTATGGTGAATTAACAGGAGATCTATTTAATAATGTTCTCCTAAAAAATGGTTATTTATCCGCTGATGTGGGGGCAGGACCACTACATGGAAAATGGGCTCACTCCATTCAACTTTATCTTTTGGAAGAGGCTCGTAAAAAAGGTATTTTGCAACTGCATGCCCAATCTGTACGCCATTTTTTGCAAACAATATCACAAATTAAAGGCGAGTTTGTATCATTCAGCTTATGGAATATTCTGTTTGACTCTTTTGAAGAACATATTTTTACCTATCCTAATAATATAACTCGAATCTTATCCACGTGGAATACTTCAGAGGCAGCAAAATTTTTTGCTACCAAACTTAAAGCCTTTGAAGAAAAATTTAATCGAGCCGCACAGACTGAAGAATGTTACGAAGGACTTGCAAAACAAAAGTATTTAAGTAGGTTAAATGAAGCAAGTTATATCTTTTATAAAGAAAAATGTGCGTTATTATGGTTTGCACCAAAAGATACAAAGGGAACAGGCAACTCAGACATCTTGAGTACTGAATACCAATCCGCATTGGGTGCTTGAAATTGCTGTGAGCTCAATCTCCTCATTAATTAAGGAGATTGAGCTTAAAAACTTTAGTGCTTCCGATGCGCTGGATGAGACTCTTTAAGCAAAAAACTTGCGATAAGTAAACTGACTAAATAGCATATCGGCATAACCATTAAAGCGATTTGGTAACTTGGAATACTGTAAACATGTACCCCATTCACCAAATGCCATAAGTTTGTATGCTGTAATATGTACCCTACTAATGGCTGAAATAATGCACCACCTATCACTACTGAAAGATTATTAAAACCAGAGGCAGTGCCAACAAGTTCAGGAGGATTATTTTCTTTGACCACAGCAAAACTTACTGTTTGTCCACCTGCTCCTAAACCCAATACAAATAGAATAAATGGCGTCCATCCATAAGATAATCCAGGGAAATACAATAAAACCAATGTAGCAAACAAACCTAAAATTGCACTGATAATCAGAGCGATGCGTCGACTTTCAATACGATCACTGAACCATCCTAATAGAGGGCTCCCTACACCAATTCCAATCCAAATCATACTGCATAATCCTGAAGCAGCAACCACGCTTATTTGGAATTTTTCTTGTAAATACGGAACCCCCCAGAGTGCAGCGAAGACTGCAATGGGAGCCCATATCGTGAACGCATAACCGCCTATTATCCAGGTATAACTATGTTTGCACACAGCCATAAGTCTTTTCCATTCATCACGCAGGTAATGTTCGGGAACTGCTTGACTTTTCTGGTGGGGATAATCTCGGATATACAACCAAAAGAAGGCTGCCAGAATAAAGCCAATAATCGAAAGAATAAAGCTTGCATTACGCCAGCCAACACCTTGAATTAGATAAGCTAAAGGCATTTCACCGAATATAGCACCTACTGAACTCATCAATTGTGCGATCCCTGCCAAAATAGCGAAATAATGAGGGGGAAACCAACGTGATAAAAGAACCAATACCCCAATAAAAGAAAATGCTGAGCCAATCCCAATAAGGAATCTTCCGATACATGCAGTGAATACACTGTCAGTTGAAGCAAAAAAAGCAGACCCAAGAGCACATAGGATAATTGCAAAAGTCATTAATTTTCGCGGACCATAACGATCGAATAACACACCTGCGGGTATTTGAGTTGGTGCGTAGGCATAAAAATAAAATGCCGAGATAACTCCAAATCCTTGTCCTGTAACCCCAAAAGTTTTCATCATCGACTCAGCCATAACACTGGGGGCTACTTGCAGAATGAATTCATATAAATAAAATGATGCTGCCAGGAAAAATATAAAATAAGCAGTCACAAGACTCGTGCTTGCTTCCCGAGGTGTTCTTTCTATATAATTTGCGCTCAAGTTAAGGTCACTCCGTTTGAAATTCCACATTTAAGCCTATACATATTTATTTTGTCAATATGATAGTGAATAAAAGGAGTTATGGCCCGGGTTTCGCTGCGCTGCACCCAGGCTACACAATCTTCTTCAAATTATTTTGCTTAGGATAGACTGCGCCCAAAATCACGGGCTCTCGAGACCCGGTAATCGTACTTAAATCCACAGGAACTCGATTTATCGTTTGTGAAGCTAACCAAGCAAACATCATCGCTTCTAAATAATCCGGACTAATACCTAATTCAGCGATACTGCTCACACGAGTTTCTGGCAATAATTCAGTAAGCATATGCAAAAGAGCAAGATTGTGGGTGCCGCCACCACACAAATACATCTTCTCGACATGATTTTGTTCGTTTAACACTGTATTCGCTATAGTTTTTGCAGTAAATGCAAGCAATGTTTTTTGTATGTCTACTGGTTTATATTCATCCTTAAAATAGTTTTCCAGCCACAATAAAGAAAAGTATTCTTTGCCAATGCTCTTTGGTCCTGAAGATGTAATAAAAGAATCTGACATAAATGTTTCAAGAAGAGGAGCAATAATTTCACCCTGTTGTGCCCATTCTCCGCCAGAATCATAATCTCTCCCCTGCTGTTTCATGATCCATGCATCCATTAAACAATTTCCAGGCCCTATATCCCAACCTTTAATTGGTTCATTCGCATTAATAAACGTAATATTGCTAATACCCCCTACATTTACTACAGCGACATGACTATTCTCACCATTAAATAATTTCTGATGATAAAGTGGCGCAAAAGGAGCCCCCTGCCCACCCAGCACTAAATCACGAGTCCTAAAGTCTGCTACAACAGTGATTCCTGTTAATGTTGAAATCGTATGGGCACACCCTAGCTGTAAGGTATATGGAATAGTGCAATTCGTGTTATGACATACTGTTTGACCATGACTACCAATAGCACGAATATCACTGGCTGATAATTTTGCTTTCTGTAATAACTCATTTACAGCATAAGCAAATTCTCTTCCAATTAATGTATTAAGTTGACAAATAGAAGCCAGACTTACGTCCGTCTCCTTCATCAATTTATCCATACGCGCTTTTACTTCATTACTATACTTATTCGTGATCCCATAAAGCAGTGTATTGCTTGATACATCAACCAGAGCGGCATCAATACCATCCATGCTTGTTCCAGACATCAAGCCTATATACAAAGTCATTATTGATCCCCAATCGAAAATATTAAAGACATGCACCCAGGCTACGAGCCTACAATTTGAAACAAGTATAAAAGTTATTCGTAGTAATTTCAGCTATTTTATCATAGGACATACCGCGGAGCTCAGCTATAGCTTCCGCTACATGTTTTACTAATGCAGGATGATTTTGTTTGCCGCGATAAGGTACCGGAGCTAAATAAGGTGAGTCCGTTTCAATGAGAATTCGGTCCAAAGGTATTTTTCGCGCTACATCTTGAAGTGCCGTTGCATTTTTAAAAGTAACAATTCCGGAAAATGAAATATAAAAATTCAAATCCATGGCTTGATACGCTATATCTAAACTTTCAGCAAAACAATGCATTACTCCACCAATTTGTTGTGCATTTTCTGCTGCCATTAATGCTATTGTATCTTCTGCTGCTTGGCGAGTATGAATAATCAATGGCTTTGAAGTTTTTAAAGCCGCCTTTACATGCGCTTTGAATCGACTACGTTGTACTTCTCGAGCTTCTTCGGTATGAGTTCGATAATAATCCAAACCTGTTTCACCTATTGCAATACATGCAGGATTCTTTGCCAAATCACACAACATTTCCGACGTAATAGGAACGTCCATTTCAGTATTTGGATGAATACCCACCGAAATACTAATATCAGGGTATTCTGAAGCAAGTTTTTCTAATTTTGGATAATCATTCAATTCGACACAAACACATAAAAAATGCTGCACGTCATTTGCTTTTGCTTGTGCCAAGACATTAGCCATATCATTATTAAAATCAGCTAAATCGAGAAAGTTCAAATGGCAATGCGAGTCAACTAACATAAAAATGGCCTCTTAAAATATTCATCAGCTCAACATAAGGAATAGAAATAAATGTTTTCCCATATTGCATTAAACTAAATTGTATCTGTTAATTGGGAAGATTTTAACATGCCTGCTAAATAGGTCTCTATTTTATTACATAAATTACGGCTGTTTTCATCGATAAATTGTACTCCTACTCCAGGTACTTTATTTCCCTGTGCTCCTTTAGGTGTAATCCAAATAACTTTTCCATCAACGACATAGAGTTCATCTTCATCCATTAATTTGATTGATAGCTTAACCACTGAGCCAAATAAATAGTTTGTTTTAGTGCGAATAAATAATCCGCCTCCTTTAACAAATGGCATATAAGCTGCATAAAGTGTTGATTCACTAAGAAACGAGCAATTGATTTGTTGTATTGTATCCATCATAGATCTTCCTTAAATATTCTGGATTTCATAAAAATCAAAACCTTATATAGACCAATTGCTTATAAGGCAGCCTTATTTACCGTATATTGCTAACAATAAATCTTCCAATGCTAAAGTTTGATTTACATTCATATTATGGCTTAATTTTCGCTGCAATGTATTTATTTTATCGATTTGAGAGAAAATCATTATGGGATTTAATAATGACATTAAACAGCTCAGCTGAGGCAAAATTGGGCCAATATCTCCAGTCATATTAATTTGCATCACTTGTACTTGCGCATACACTAAATACAAAAACCAAAGTAATGTTCCTAACTCAAATTGACTCCATTGAGCAGCAACAATACTAGGATGCATTTTTTGCTCGATTACTGCAATTAAACCATCTAAAATAAACTCTGACTGTTTCACAATCATTGCTTGTTCAGATTCCTCTGGGTAGTGCTCAGCCAATTGCAAATGATTAATCCGTGACAAGTCGTTATATGATGCAAAACGTACTATCTGGCATCTGCTCAAGACTGTAGGTAATAAAGTACTTATTTGCTGGGCTAAAAGTAAAAATATTGTCTGTGAAGGAGGCTCTTCTAAAATTTTTAATAATGAATTAGCCGCAGAGGTATTCATTCGATCAGCGGACTCGATAACAATCAAACGATATTTAGTTCGTTGAGGTGTTAAATAGGCATAATTTTGCAATTCTCTTATCTGATCGATTTTAATTGCACCGCCACTTTTTTCTGGTTTAACCCATTCAATATCAGGATGCTCGCCGCCTACAACCATCCGACAATCAACGCAGGTACAACAAGGTTCATTTCCCTTTTGCTTACAGAAAATTAACTGAGTTAATTTTTTTACAAAATCCACAAAATCACGATCAAACGCGCCAATAAACAGCATAGACTGAGAAATACGATTATTACTCCAAGCAGATTGAATCTGATTCCATTGCCGTTGATATTTTTTGTTTCGATCCGATGTTGGACGATCCGACACGTCGTTAAATTCGCTCATCGTTAATGCTCAATAAATTGATTTATCGCCTGTTGAATTGCCTGCTGTACTTCATTTAGAGGACAGCGCGCATCAATAATCACTGTATTGGAATCCATGTTAACATGATGAATGTAGCTTTCATGGACACGATGAAAAAAATCAATTGATTGTTGTTCAATCCTATCGAACTCACCTCTTGATTTAACGCGCATCATTCCCTCTTCAGGGCTAATATCCAAATATAAAGTCAGATCGGGTTTAAATCCATTAAGTGCAAAAGAAGATAACTGATGAATCACTTCTTGATCCAATCTTCTTCCACCACCTTGATATGCCATAGTTGAAAGTTCGAATCGGTCTGCAATAACCCAAATTCCTTGGTTTAAAGCAGGTTTAATAACTTCCTCAATAAGCTGAATTCGGGCTGCGTAAAGCAATAATAACTCACTGCGATCATCTAAAACCTCCCTATATTTGGGATTTTTAATCAGATCCCGTAAAATCTCACCGATAATTGTGCCCCCAGGCTCGCGGGTAGTCAGAGTTTGGATTTGCCTTTTGGCTAGAAGCTCTATAACGGTACTTATTGCCGTTGATTTTCCAGCACCTTCCAATCCTTCAATAACAATTAACTTCCCAGCTAAAGATGACATTAGAGATCCTTGCGTTTATATTGATTAATTGCTTGCTTTTGTTGTTGATACGTTTCAGAAAATTGATGTGTCCCATCTCCTTTGGCAACAAAATATAAATAGTTGGAGAGTTGAGGGTGAGCGGCTGCATCTAACGCTTCCTTACCCACCATAGCAATAGGTGTGGGGGGCAAACCTCTATAATGATATGAGTTATAGGGGGAATCAATGAGCAAATCATTATGAGCTAGCTTTCCCTTGTATGCAGAACCCAAACCGTAAATAACAGTAGGATCCATCTGCAACGGCATTTTTTTATTTAATCGATTAACCATTACACCCGAAATTAACTTACGCTCCTGCGGAATAGCTGTTTCTTTTTCAATTATTGAGGCAGCTGTCAGCAATTCATAGGGAGTTTTATAGGGTAAATTAGGCGCTCTATTCGCCCAGCTCATATTTAAATAATTAATTAAATTACGATGAGCATGTTCTAATAAACTAGTACCGCTGCTACCTCCTCGATACTGATAGGTATCAGCGAGTAATAGCCCCTCAGCATTGGGATAATTGCCCTTTATGGAATTCCAATCTTCAGGACGATAATTTAAATAGACCGCATTTGCCAAATCTTGTGAAATTTTTTTCTGGGTGGTACCCGCAATAATCGTGAAATTTTGGGTTAAAACATCTCCCGCTACAACCCGATGTATTAACTGCATTGCAGTTTCACCCGGCTTTATTTGGTATACACCCGCTTTAAGCTGGGATGATAAACCTGACAAACGAATCATTGTTAGAAGCGCGGAGTTTGAACGGATCAGGTTTTTCTCTTTCAATGTTTTTACAAATTGCGAAGCTGATGCAGTTCGGTCAAGAGTGATGATAACTGGTGAACCGTCTTTAGGAATAATGGGTCTTGCTATCTGAGTATAAGTACTAAAAAAGAAAAGTAAAAAAGACATAAAAAACAGCATTACTACATAAAGTATCAGTTTTTTATGTCTTGAAAATGTCATTTAGATCCGCTTAAATAACAAGCTACCATTTGTTCCACCAAAACCAAGCGAATTACTCAGAACATAATTAATAGCTCTTTTTTGAGGTGTATAAGGTACATAATTCAAATCACATCCTTCATCAGGATTATCCAAATTAATAGTTGGCGGAGCAATTTGATCTCTGAGTGCCAAAATGCTAAATATTGCTTCTACAGCACCAGCAGCACCTAATAAGTGACCTGTCATTGATTTTGTAGAACTAACCGCCAAATTATAGGCATGTTGTTTAAATACACGCTTAATTGCTTTCGTTTCATTCAAATCATTAAGATAAGTCGATGTACCATGCGCATTAATATAATCAACTTGTTCTGGATCAATACCTGCATCATGTATGGCTGCTTCCATCGCCCGAGCCGCACCATCCGCGTCATCATCAGGGGCAGTAATATGGAAAGCATCCCCAGACATACCAAAACCTACAAGTTCGGCATAAATTTTTGCACCACGTGCTTTAGCATGTTCATATTCCTCTAGAATAAGAACACCCGCACCTTCACCCATAACAAAACCATCTCTATCTTTATCAAAAGGTCTTGATGCCTTTTGAGGCTCATCATTGCGCTTAGATAGAGAACGCACAGCAGAAAACCCTGCCAAACACAGTGGTGTTAGGGTCATTTCAGCCCCACCACATACCATAACATCAGCATCACCATAAGCAATCATTCGCCCAGCAAGTCCAATATTATGTGTACCGGTAGTACATGCGGTTACAACAGAAATATTGGGCCCTTTCAGCTGATGTCTTATTGAAATCTGTCCAGCAACCATATTAATGATACCTGCTGGGATAAAGAATGGAGAAACCTTTCGAGGCCCACCTGCCATCAATTTATCTTGATTATTGGTAATTGTCTGGATGCCACCAATACCTGCACCAACAGCAACACCAATACGATTTGATAAATTCGCATCAACCTTCAAACCCGAATCCAGCATTGCTTCATCAGCTGCAGCAATGCCATATTGGGTAAAAACATCCATTTTACGAGCATCTTTAAGCGGAACATAGTTCTCAATATTAAAATTCTTAACTTTAGCCCATATACGCGTACTGTATTCATTAGCATCAAATTCATCTGCCAAAACAACACCACTTACACCTGCTAATATATTTTGCCAAGTTTCTTCTACATTAAGCCCGACAGGGGTAATCATACCCATACCAGTAATTACTACACGCCGCTTATTCAATGAAGGCTCCTCGTAAAACAATTCCCGTCCATCTCCCACACACTATGCGTAGGAGCGAAAGAGATAAAGCAAAAATGCTTATGCTTCTTCTTTATTTAAATTAGATTCAATATAATCAATCGCTTCCTGAATCGTGGTAATTTTTTCAGCTTTTTCATCAGGAATTTCTGTTTCAAATTCTTCTTCAAGAGCCATAACCAATTCCACAGTATCCAAAGAATCAGCACCTAAGTCATCAACAAACGATGCATCATTCTTTAACTCTTCTTCTTTAACGCCTAACTGTTCAACAACAATTTTACGAACACGCTCTTCAACAGTACTCATAACTTGATTTTCCTCTTTCGGTTGATAGAAATTTAAAAAAATTCCAGGTTATTTAACATACAACTTCCACTTAACTTTGATTACTTAACAATAAGTCTTAATTTATTTTAATTAGCAAATCAAATAAACATCAATTTAGCTATCATTTTCAACCCAATCACTTAAATTTGGAAGCACTCCATAAAAGCCAAACAACCAAAGTTAAATGGAAGTGGTATAGTTTATTCATTTATACAGATAACGCAAGTGCAATTAATCCATATACATGCCGCCATTGACATGAATTGTTTCACCCGTGATATATTTAGCACTGTCTGATGCTAAAAAAGCTACTGCTTCGGCTATATCTCCGGGTTCTCCCAGCTTCCGCATAGGAATTCTTTTTAACATTTCCTCCTTTACCATATCTGGTAAAGCCGCTGTCATGTCTGTATCAATAAACCCAGGCGCAACAACATTAACAGTAATTCCCCGGCTTCCGATTTCTTGAGCTAAGGATTTGCTGAAACCAACAACACCGGCTTTTGCTGCAGTATAATTTACTTGACCTGAGTTTCCGCTTGAACCAACCACTGACCCAATAGAAATAATTCGTCCCCATCGTGCTTTAAACATGGGTTTAATACAAATTTTAGACATTTTGTATATTGAATTCAAATTCGTTTCGATTACCTTATACCATTCCTCATCATCCATACGCAGCAATAAATTATCTGATGTTATCCCAGCATTGTTCACTAATATTGAAGGAGATTGATTTTCATGAGTCAATTCACCGATTACTTTTTCTATTTGCTCTGAATTGGTAACATCCAGGACAAGCCCCTTTCCTGACAATTTTTCTTTTTCAAAATAGGCATTTATTGATTGGGCGCCTTGTTCTGTAGTGGCTGTACCAAAGACAAAGGCACCTTGCTGCGCTAATTTAAGAGCTATAGCCTGACCTATTCCTCGGCTCGCCCCCGTTACTAAGGCAATTTTCCCATCTAGACTCGTCATTTATTTTCCTCTATAGAAAATGTTTATTTCTGATAAGCTGAGTACTTATTCGATCAATTTTGGACTCAATACTCATACAAAATTTAAGTTATGCTCATTCTACATCTCAACATACGCCTAAGGGTATCAGCAATACACTCAGGTTACGCAAACTGCTCCTCAAGCTGTTCTAAACTAATAGTATCGTAAACACTAATTGTATTTAAGCTTCTATCGATTCTTTTAACTAATCCGCCCAATACTTTTCCTGGACCACACTCCAGAACAAGTTCGATACCGTTGTTTTTAAAGAGCTGTATTGTTTCTACCCAACGTACCGGACTATATAGCTGTTCTTTTAATTGCTTACGTATATGCTGTGCTGAATGATAAATACTTAAATCAACATTACTCACAACGTCTGTTTTTGTATTATTAAATTCAATTTTAGCGAGATACTCAGCAAAGGATTCAGCAGCCTCCGACAATAAAGGACAATGACATGGAACACTTACTGGAATCACCTTAGCAAGACGAGCACCAGCATCCTCAGCTAAACCTAATATTCGTGTAACAGCTGGAGTATGTCCAGCCACAACTACTTGTCCAATTGCATTATAATTTGCTGGTGCAACCACTTCATTTTCTTGACTGGCTTGCTCACATAAAGTTTTTACTTGCTCATCGGTTAAACCTACGATCGCTGCCATAGCCCCTAAGCCTAAAGGGACGGCATTTTGCATTACTTGTCCTCTACGCGCTACTAAACACGCTGCGTCGTACAATGATAATGCATCAGCACAAACCAAAGCCGCATATTCACCTAGACTATGGCCAGCCATAATCTTTGGTTGAGCAACGCCATGTTGCATCAACACTCTATATACTGCGACATCTGCTGTAAGCATTGCAACCTGTGTATGTTCTGTTTGATTTAGTTTTTCTTCAGGCCCATGCTGCACAAGTTTCCATAGATCATAACCCACTGCTTCAGATGCTTCTGCAAATGTCTTGACAACAACAGGATACTGCAACTCAAAATCAGCTAACATTCCTACTGATTGTGAACCTTGTCCAGGAAATACAAATGCTGTTTTTACCATATTAAAAATAGCTCCGAACTAAAATATAATTCAAAAAAATGACTCAATAAAATTATTAATAACGAATTACCATAGCTCCCCAAGTCATTCCACCACCAAAGGACTCAATCAATAATAACTCATCTCTTTTAATCTGATTGGTTCGAATAGAATGATCTAGAGCCAAAGGAATAGATGCAGCCGAAGTATTACCTTGGCTACCAATAGTAACAATCACTTGTGACATAGGAAGGTCAAGTTTTTTAGCGATGGCTTGAATAATACGCATATTTGCTTGATGAGGAATCAGCCATTGAATGTCAGATTTTTTCAAATGACTGGCCTCTAAAACTTCATCAACAACATCGCCCATAATTTTAACGGCGATTTTAAAAACTTCATTACCACGCATACTAATTGTTGCACGTTGATTATCAAATGTTGCATTGCTTAGATTTAATAATTTTTCTGCATCGTAAGAAGCATGTAATACACTCCCCATGATACCTTGCCTGTCACTAGCACTTAAAACTACTGCTCCTGCACCATCTCCAAATAGAACACAAGTTGCTCGATCAGTCCAATCTACAGCTCTAGACATGCTTTCACTACCGATAACAAGAATATTTTTAGCTGCACCGGATTCAATATATTGTTTTGCAATATCCATTACATAAACAAAGCCACTGCATGCGGCACCGACATCAAAAGCAGGTATAGGGCGCTTAATGTTTAAAGCATGCTGCACATAACAAGCAACCCCTGGAAAAAAATGATCTGGAGTACATGTAGCAACTAATATTAAATCAATTTCATCTGCATCCAATCCGGAGGCACTTAATGCCTGTTCAGCGGCCTTGGAGGCCATATATGATGTAGTTTCATGAGGTTGTGCAATACTGCGACTGCTGATCCCAGTTCTAGTGACAATCCACTCATCACTGGTATCCAGAATTGACTCAAGCTCAAGATTGCTGAGTTGTTTTTCAGGAGTATAACTACCAGTACCACGTATTACAGCGTTTCTCATAACAGCAACCCCTGATTTATAAAATCATTTATTTGGGCACGCACTAAATCAACCACGTTATTTTTAACTTCAAGAACTGCCTGTTCAATAGCATGTTGGAACCCTAGTTCATTGGCACCACCATGGCTTTTAACAACAATGCCATTTAACCCGAGCATGCTTGCTCCGTTATAACGAGAAGGATCAAAGCGTCTCTTAAGATGCTTTAAAGCCGGGCGTGCAATTAAAGCAGAAAGTTTTGTATACCAGTTTCTATTAAATGACTCCATGAGCAAACCGACAAAAAACTTTGCAAGGCCTTCGCTCGCTTTTAAGGCTACATTGCCAACAAAACCATCGCAAACTACTAAGTCCACTTCTCCAGTATAAAAATGATCACCTTCTACATATCCCACATAGTTCATGACGTCACATTCAGCCAACATGTGTGCCGTACGTTTCACTTGATCATTTCCCTTCATTTCTTCCACGCCTATATTCAACAAGGCAATTTTGGGTTTGGGTTTATTTGATACTGCCTGTACTAATGCAGATCCCATAACAGCAAACTGAAATAAATGTTCAGCACAAGAATCAACATTAGCCCCCAAATCGATCACCCAAGTCCTACCACGCATAGTAGGCAATTCAGAAACAATCGCAGGTCTATCGATCCCAGGTAATGTTTTTAAAACATAACGCGCGGTAGCCATTAGGGCACCAGTATTTCCGGCACTAACACAAGCTTGTGCCATTCCTTCTTTCACCAAATTAATGGCAACGCGCATGGAAGAATCTTTTTTATTTCGCAAAGCATGTGAAGGCAATTCATCCATAGTCACCACTTCAGAAGCATGGACTATGGAAAATTGATTTGAAGAAGCCATATCATACTTTTTTAAAAAAGCATGAATCTTATCGTGAACTCCAACAAGAATGAGTTTCAAATCAGGATTATTATTTGCTGCGCGAATGCAGGCAGGAATCACAACACTCAGACCATGATCCCCACCCATCGCATCAATTGCAATGGTGATATTTTTCAAGAAAATTACTCTTTTTCTTCGTAAACATTATCAGTATCAATAATTTTTTTACCGCGATAATAACCATCTTCAGTCATATGATGACGACGATGTGTTTCACCAGTAGTTGAATCTACAGAAAGTGTCGGCTTAGTCAAAGCATCGTGCGAACGACGCATATCACGACGTGAGCGTGATTTTTTATTTTGTTGTACGGCCATTGTATTACTCCTAAACAAATTGCATTCATAAAGCGGGAATATTAGTGTTAATTAGATAAAATTTCAATAAAATTCATTTTTTCCCACTAAAATTTGATTTATTTCACTGCTGCAATCATTAATTTCAGGATGAAATTGTGGCGCGTACAGATGTAACTCATCGATCAGTATATCTTCCAAACTCACTTGCAAATTTTCAGAAACAATACATTCATAAAGTTCCAGTATCTGCTCTGCCCTCTCATCATTACGACATACAGCAACTACAGTCATATTATCGTATGGAAAATTAAATTCGTCTAGACAACGCTGGCATTGAATAGGGAGTATGCCCTTAACATGAAGATGAATTAGATAAAAATCTTCTTTTGCTTCAACATGATAAGTAACTTCAAGCTGACAGGAAGTAGTAATGAAATTTGGTAAACGCTCACTGAGTATCACTGTCCTAGTTTGTTGACCATGTTTAACCATTTCTTGTAAGTGCAACATTATTGTCGTATCCTAAAGAGTTATATTTTTGTATAAAGTATCAAAATTGTAGCCTGGGTGCAGCGAAGCGATTGTGTGCTTCTCTTCTCCCCAGGGGGAGAAGGTGCCCGTTAGGGCGGATGAGGGATACCCTCACCCCTACCCCTCTCACACAAATGGGAGAGAGGATATGTCACAACGCTTCGCTGCACCCAGGCTACGATTTTGAAAAATAGAATATTAAGCGGTATCTCAATTTTATGAAAGCTAAAGTTATAGTTGGAATGTCTGGTGGTGTTGATTCTTCAGTTGCAGCCTGGTTATTGCAAGAAGCAGGATATCAAGTTGAAGGCTTGTTCATGAAGAACTGGGAACAAGATGATAAAGATGGGTTTTGCCCTGCAGCACAAGATCTTGCTGATGCGCAGGCCGTATGCAATCAGTTGCGTATTCCTCTGCATACAGTTAATTTTGCTGAAGAATATTGGCAAAGAGTTTTCACTCATTTCTTAAGTGAATATGAAAAAGGAAGAACCCCAAATCCTGATGTTTTATGTAATAAAGAAATCAAATTTAATGCTTTTTTAAATCATGCATTAACACTCGGAGCGGATTATATTGCAACAGGACATTATGCCAAAAATAAAATAGAAGGAGATATTGGGCTCTTATATAAAGCTAAAGATCGCGATAAAGATCAAACCTATTTTCTTCATGCAGTAGACTCTAAAGCTTTGGCTAAGACTTTGTTCCCTATAGGAGATTATACTAAACCTGAGGTTAGAGAGTTTGCTAAAAAGCTTGGTTTAGTTACCCATGCAAAAAAGGACTCAACAGGTATTTGTTTTATTGGTGAAAAACGTTTTAAGTCCTTTTTACAAGAATTTATTTTAGCGCGACCAGGCGAGATAAAAAGCACAGATGGTAAAAGTTTAGGAAAACATGACGGATTAATGTTTTACACTTTAGGTCAGAGACAAGGATTGGGAATCGGTGGTTTGCAAAATTCAACCGATGATCCTTGGTATGTGGTTGATAAAGAAGTAGCTACTAACACTTTGTATGTAGCTCAAGGAAGCCAACATCCCATGCTCTATGCGCAAGGACTGATTTGTGGTCCAATCCATTGGCTAGCTAATTGTCAGGATAATTTACCACTTACCTGTTATGCTAAAACACGATACAGGCAAGCA
The DNA here is from genome assembly GCF_001468065.1 of Legionella steigerwaltii. Lineage (GTDB taxonomy): Bacteria > Pseudomonadota > Gammaproteobacteria > Legionellales > Legionellaceae > Legionella > Legionella steigerwaltii. Next base: position 453,379 of record NZ_LNYZ01000013.1, on the reverse strand, counting down.
GAACAAGGCTGTATTATTTCACCTCCAAATGATGATCAACATTATGTAATGTTTTCAAACCCTCAAAGAGCAGTTACACCAGGGCAATATGTGGTTTTTTACGACAAAAACCAATGCCTTGGGGGTGCTACTATTGAACAAATTATTAGATGATTACGTTATAATTATATTATCTTAGAAAAAACAGTTGAGGCCCACTTTTTCTAGGAATAAACAATGGGAGTTAAAATGGCTGCAATTAATATATCCCCTACTACCAGTGACATACGTTTTTCTGTCAGTGCGGCAGATAAAGTATCTGAGCTCATAAAAGAAGAAGATAATTTGAACTTAAATCTGCGTGTCTCAATTACAGGTGGAGGCTGTTCCGGATTTCAGTATGGATTTAGTTTCGACGAAGAAATCAATGAAGATGATACTGTAGTTATCCAACAATGCTCAGATGGTGTATCTTCAGTAAAACTTCTTGTTGATTCAATGAGTTATCAATACTTGCATGATGCTGAGATTGATTATGTTCAAGGCATACAGGGCGAACAGTTTGTTATTCGTAATCCAAATGCGAAAACCACCTGTGGATGCGGTTCATCATTTAGTATTGATGATGAAGATGATTACTAAGCCGAGTTCGCTTAATGGTGACGACTTAAGGGTAGCCTGGGTGCAGCGAAGCGAAACCCGGGTTTCGGTCTTATAGACCTTCACCCAGGCTACAGAGACTACACACACTACCCTATCTTACGGTATTAATAAGGTTTAACAACGATCTTTGTTCCTATTCTAATAAAATTCTTACTTAGCCAGTAAGCATCACTAGGATGCACGCGTATACAGCCATGGCTCGCATTATAATTTGGGACTTCATAAGAACCATGTACTGCATAATATTTAGTAAAAAACATACAATAAGGCATGGGTGAGCCGCCCTTTCCTACTGGATAACGAGTAGATTTACAGCCAGGCCCTCCTTTACTCCATACAGTAAATACACCTATTGGCGTTTTACATCCTCTATGTATGTCTGGACAATATCGTCTACCTCCAGATCCTCTTCCAGTACGTACTACTTTTCCATTTGAATCAATAGCCTTCCACGTAAGTGTATTTGGATTGAAAACAAAGGTATTCGCCGAAGCCGAGGAAGAATAGAATAGAAAAATGAACAAAGGAATGAATAAAAAGTAAGCTAATGGTGATAAAATAGAACTTTGTTTTTCCATAATAATTCCTAAATATTTATCCATCGTCACCTTAATTTTAGTTTATTTTTTGACCAAAACAAATTATTTATAAGCAAGAATGAGATATTTGTTCTACTATTTAATGGAATGATTATAAAAGGTATTCAATCATGACTAAAAAATTGCATACAGCTTTCTATATTTTTTTAGGGTGTACACTTATTTCTTTCACATCAAATGCTGAAGAGACATCTACTAGTACAGCTAATCCTACTGCTACTCCTACAAGCACTACAGACACTTCCGGTACTAAATCTGACAATTCAGCAGAAATATCGAAAGATAAATGGTTAAAATCAGTGACGCCATTATTGCCTGATCTCATTTGCAAAGGATTTGAAAATGATCCTCAGCTAAAAAAACGACTTGACGACATTAAAATGAACTATGAACAGTGCATCGCAGCGATTCCAGAGAGTGTCAGTAAATGCCAACAACAACTGTATGGTAGCATTCCTGATAAAATCAATAACGACAGTGCCGCTGTTTGGGGAAAGTCGCTTGGCGAATGTATAGGTAAAGATTTTGCAATAAAATACCTAATCCCTAAAAGTTAAGTCTAAATAGCATTGGGGAGAACCGAGTTTAGATTGGGTTATTAGTTACCTATGTAGAAACTATGCCCAAATATGTTAGATCTTGAATCTTACAAATTAAGCTCAGTTCTCTTCCCAATGGTTCACTCCTGATTTTTTACTCAAAAATGCTACAAAATCTTGATGTAATTCAAGTTCTTCACTATCTGCGTGCAATACGATCGGGCTTGTCAAATTCAGCGCTGCAATTTCTTGAGCTTTGATGTTAGTATGGATTGATGTTTCTTCAACTTCCGCAAATAAACTGGTTTGACCACCGGTCATAGCCAGATAAACATATGCAAGTATCTCAGCATCCAGCAAAGCACCATGAAGTTCCCGATTGAAGTGATCTATACCAAATCGTTTGCATAAAGCATCTAAGCTGTTACGCTGTCCAGGATATTTATCACGTGCTAAAACTAAGGTATCAATAATAGTGCAATAATCTTCTAATTTTTTTTTCCATTGAATAAGTTTCAGTTCTGAATTTAAAAAACCAACATCAAAGGGCGCGTTGTGAATGATTAATTCTGCACCTTCAATAAACTGCCAAAACTCCTCAGCTTTTTCCTCAAACAGTGGTTTGTCTTGTAAAAACTCATTACTAATTCCATGAACACGAAAGGCTCCTTCATCAACCTGACGTTGTGGGTTAAGGTATACATGAAAATGTTTCCCTGTTAATTTTCTATCAAATAACTCCACACAGCCAATTTCAATAACACGATGCCCCTGCTCGTGCCCTATACCAGTAGTTTCAGTATCCAGAACAATCTGTCGCATTATTTACTCACTTAACTCTTCAATAGCCTGGTTTGCAAGAGCATCAACCAAATCATTTTCTACATGGCCAGAGTGCCCTTTTACCCAGTGCCATTTTATTTGATGGCGTGACGCCAATTCATCGAGTAATTTCCAAAGATCTGCATTTTTTACAGGTTCTTTTTTAGAGTTACGCCAACCATTTATCTTCCAATTGGCTAACCAATCGGTCATGCCTTGTCTCAAATATTGAGAATCAGTATATAAATTAACTGTACAAGGACGATTTAGGGCTTCCAAGCCTTTAATCGCAGCCATAAGCTCCATACGATTATTAGTAGTATGTATTTCTCCACCATATAAAGTTTTTTCCTGTCCTTTATAACGCAACAATACCCCCCAACCGCCAGGACCTGGGTTCCCTTTACATGCGCCATCGGTATAAATTTCAATAGTCACTTTGATCCTTAACCCCACAAATGGAAAAATGGGGTAATAAACTCCTCATTCAAAATTTTTTGCTTGATTATGGCTATATCCGGAGCAAAAAAACGATCTGTATCATAGGGAGCCACATAAGAGCGTAAGCGTTGATGAACCTCTTCTAATAATACAGATGATTTTAGAGGTTTATAAAATTCGATTCCCTGAACAGCTGCCAATAATTCAATAGCTAAAATAGTTGCGGTATTATCATTCATGTCATGTAGTCTGCGTGCAGCACTAGTCGCCATAGACACATGATCCTCTTGGTTTGCAGACGTTGGAAGACTGTCTACAGAGTGAGGATGAGCAAGCGCCTTATTTTCACTAGCGCACGCAGCAGCAGTAACATGAGCAATCATAAATCCTGAATTCAATCCGCTCTCTTTGATTAGAAAAGCGGGTAAGCTACTAAAATTTTTATCAATTAACAATGCAATACGTCGTTCAGAGCTTGCCCCTATTTCAGCAATAGCCAGGGCAAGGTTATCAGCAGCCATAGCAACAATTTCTCCATGGAAATTGCCTCCTGATATTATTTGTTCTTGCTCACTAAAAACAAGTGGATTATCAGAAATTGCATTAACTTCTACCTGTAAGGTTTCTCTTACAAATCGAATCTGGTGCAATATTGCACCCATAATTTGAGGCTGGCATCTTAAAGAGTATGGGTCTTGAACACGAGAACAGTGAAGATGAGCAGCTCGGATCTCACTTCCTGCTATTAGTTCACGGTAACATGTCGCTACATCTTGCTGAGCCTTATAACCACGTGCCTTTTGAATTCGATCATCAAATGGGACATCACTACCATTTGCAGCATCAACAGATAAAGCACCAGCAATAAGAGCAGTTTCAAACAGGCTTTCTGAAGTAAATAAGGCATTTAAGGCAATTGCAGTAGACACTTGCAGGCCATTTAGAAGGGCCAGACCCTCTTTTGCTTCCAATTCAATGGGTTTTAAACCTGCAATCTTCAACCCATCAAGCGCAGGAATTACCTCCCCTTGATAACGTACCTCACCGACGCCGAGTAAGGGTAAAGACATATGAGCTAAAGGCGCTAAATCGCCAGAAGCACCTACTGAGCCTTTAGAAGGTATGCAAGGATAAACATTATGGTTAAATAAGGAAATCAATGCCTCAATTAGCTCCAGACGAACTCCAGAGTATCCTTGCGCTAAATTATTTATTTTAAGAATTAAAATTAATCCAACAATCTCATCAGAAAGCAATTCACCTGTACCGCAAGCATGAGAAAGAACAATATTGCGTTGTAATTGTTTCAAGTTTTCATCTGAAATTGTCTGATTTGCTAATGATCCAAACCCTGTATTGATTCCGTAGACTGTTTTTTTCTCGAGAATTACTTTTTTAACCGTTTGATGTGATGCTTTAATTCGCTCAACTGCCTCTTTAGCAAGAACACAAGGCATTTGCTGATTTAAAATATGTTTAATTGATTGCAAGTTCAACTCACCTGGTTGAAGAATAAAAGACTCTTGCATTAACTATCTCCTTAAAGTAGGTTGGGTCGTTGACCCAACATGAGATCACATTCCAAATGACGATTATTAATATTGTGACTTAAAAATCCAATCTTAAGATTCCATGGGCAGCCAAAGTGCATTTTCTTTAGCGCATTTTTTTGCCAGTTCATAACCTGCATCAGCATGACGCATGACCCCCGTTGCAGGATCATTATGGAGTACTCTTGCCAAACGCTGCGCTGCCTTTTCTGTCCCATCTGCAACAATAACCACTCCTGCATGTTGGGAAAATCCCATGCCTACACCACCCCCATGATGAATACTAACCCACGTTGCACCACTTGCACAGTTTAATAAAGCGTTGAGTAAAGGCCAATCAGATACTGCATCACTACCATCCATCATCCCTTCGGTTTCACGATTGGGGCTTGCAACGGAACCTGAATCTAGATGATCACGACCTATTACTATAGGTGCTTTTACAGCACCAGTACGAACCATTTCATTAAATGCTAATGCCAAACGTGCTCGATCTTTTAGTCCAACCCAACAAATCCGCGCAGGCAAACCTTGAAATGCAATTTTTTTCTTTGCCATATCCAACCAATTATGCAAGTGCTTATTATCTGGAATTAATTTCTTAACCATTTCATCAGTAGCATATATATCTTCAGGATCCCCTGATAAGGCAACCCAGCGAAAAGGCCCGATTCCTTCACAAAATAAAGGACGTATATACGCAGGTACAAACCCTTCAAATTTAAAAGCATTCTTTTCACCTGCCTCAAAAGCCATTTGCCTTATGTTGTTGCCATAATCAAAAACAGGAATGCCTCTTTTCTGGAATTCAAGCATTGCATGAACTTGTACTGCCATAGATTTTTTTGCAGCAGCAACTACTTCATCCGGTGCTGTTTTCCGCAATTGTGTTGCTTGCTCCAAAGTCCATCCCGCAGGGAGATAACCGTTTAATGGATCATGGGCACTGGTTTGATCAGTTACCAAAGCGGGTGAAGCGCCTCGTTGAACCAATTGAGGGAAAATTTCAGCAGCATTTCCTAAAATAGCAACTGAAATTGCACTTTTTTTCTGGCACGACTCATTTATCCAGCTTAAAGCTTCTTCTAAATCGGTTGTATAACGATCTAGGTATCTGGTTTTAATACGCTTTTCTATTCGCGATTGATCACATTCTACTGCCAAGACACTGGCTCCAGCCATAGTTCCAGCTAAGGTTTGTGCTCCTCCCATACCTCCTAACCCACCTGTTAGGATCCACCGTCCTTCCAGGTTGCCTGCATAATGTTTACGAGCAGCAGCAACAAAAGTTTCATAGGTTCCTTGCACAATACCCTGTGAACCGATGTAAATCCAGCTCCCAGCGGTCATCTGTCCATACATCATTAAACCTTTTTTGTCTAACTCATTAAAATGTTCCCAGGTTGCCCACCGAGGAACTAAATTGGAATTAGCAATAAGTACCCGAGGTGCATCCTCATGAGTTGTAAAAACACCTACAGGTTTTCCCGATTGAATCAATAATGTTTGTTGATCATTTAAAGTCTTGAGTACTTCTACAATTTTGTTGAAGCAGTCCCAATTACGAGCAGCCTTTCCCAAGCCACCATAAACAATTAGAGAATCAGGGTCTTCTGCCACATCTGGATCAAGATTATTGCACAACATGCGAAGTGCTGCCTCAGTAAGCCAACTTTTTGCTTGTTTTTCGCTGCCGTGGTTTGCTCTAATTATTTGCTTTGTCGTGTATTCTTCCATTAAGAATGCTCCGTAATAAACTAAAAATAGAAGCATCATACACCAGACCTATTACAGCGCCTAGATACAATTTAAGTATTAAAAATTTAGAAAAAAAATGAATAATTCTTATGGATATTTTTTGTAATAAATTTCTTAGAGTAAACCTCAAGCCCTGAATCCATTGTGACCATTATGAACACACATTGTCTATTATTACTCAAGGATCTATGGTATACTTCGGCTTACGTCAACTAACCGCGTAAGTACAGTGCATACCAAATCCGAAAAACATCCCAAGTCACTCCGTATTTTTTTCGCTACTGAAATGTGGGAACGATATGGTTTTTATGTAGTTCAATCCCTCTTAGCACTTTATTTAGCCTTACATTTTAAATGGCCTGATAAACAAATTTATGCCTTAGTGGGTTCATTTACTGCATTAACTTATCTATCTCCAGTAGTAGGAGGTTGGATAGCAGACAAATTAATAGGTCAAAAAAGGGCTGTTCTACTTGGTGCCATTGTACTCTTTATAAGTTACTGTATTTTATCACTGGTGGATAATACTACCGTTCTTACTGCCTCACTGGCTGGAATTGCTGTGGGAACTGGCTTATTGAAGCCAAACATCTCTTCGCTGTTGGGAAATGAATATCTTACGGGTTCTGCGCGTCGTGAGAGTGGTTTTACCATTTTTTATATGGGGATTACCACCGGTATTATTTTAGGTACCACTATACCGAGTATTCTAAATGAGTACTTTGGTTGGATAGCCTCATTCACAAGTGCTGCGATTGGTATGGTTATCGCTTTTTTTGTATTTTTTTATGGAATCAAAAAATATAATATTAAAGATTATAATCCCTTTGTTTTTCAATATAAAAAAATCATTACTGCCATTGTGCTCATGATATTTTTATGGGCTCTATCTTTTTATATTCTCAATTTTCCCCACTTAGCTGATATTATTTTTGGTCTTGTTGTCTTGTTTTCAGCCGGTTATATTTTGTATGCAGTCAATCGAGAAAATGCGAATCAATCAAGACAGACTCTAGTCATTGGCTTATTGTGTATCATTTCAGTAGTATTCTGGTCCTTTTACTTTCAAATGTTTATGTCTTTAACTCTGTTTATTTCACGAGTTGTTGAACCGACATTTAGTGGTATTCAATTCCCGCCACCATATTACGTGACCATTCAAAGTATTGGCATGCTTATTATCGGTTATTTTCTGGCCAAGAAAAATCCAAAGCTGAACCTAATCGAACGTGGCTTAAGTATCGGGAAAAAGTTTCTATTGGCTATATTTATCATTACTGCTGCCTATGCTGTAATTGCATTAGTTAGTAATTTTACTGATAAAAATTCCTTAATTTCCCCACTTTTGATAATCCCAGCTTATTTAATGTTTTCATTGGCTGAGCTTCTCTTATCTCCGGTTGGATTATCCGCTATTACACTTTTAGCGGATAAAAATAAGGTAAGTACTTTGATGGGGATCTTTTTTGTTTCTTTAGGAATAGGTGGATTTTTATCAGGTAAGCTTGCCTCATTAACTGCAATTCCTTCAGGTGAAACAAACATTGCTGTATTAAAAACGCTTTATGCGGCTGCTTTTGCTCAACAACTAGGAATATTGTTTGTTGCTGCTTTATGCTGTTTGGTTCTATTCGCAGTAATTAAATTTTTATTAACTCATGTTCGTATAACAGAATAAACATATTTTGGGTGGAATAAAGCATACTTATAGACTTTTTTGTTTCACCCCAAAAATAAGATAATGTTTATAAGATATATTTTTTATAATTCAAGAAATTATTTAGAAACGAACCATACTATTGGCTTCAACCCTTTTTATATAGTGAAAATACTGCTATTATTCAGCGCTTTTTATAAATGATTGCTTACATATGTCAGATCAAAATCCAATATTAGCAAAACTATTAAAACTGCTTGATGACAATCAAGCAATTGACGTTAAAGTAATTGATGTTCGCAAGCAAACAACAATTACAGACTATATGATTATTGCTTCAGGGCGTGCATCTCGCCATGTCAAAGCAATTGCACAAAAAATAATGGAAGATATGAAGGCTTCCGGGACCCCTGCTATGAATTGCACTGGTTTAGAAACCGGTGATTGGGTTCTTATCGACTTTAACGACTTCATAGTTCACGTCATGCAACCTGAGTACAGACAATACTATAATCTAGAAGGTCTATGGGAAGAACATCCAAAAGAATAAGTATTTTGATTGATCCATTATGTTAAAAATCACAATCATTACTTTAGGTAATAAAATGCCTGATTGGGTTACTCAAGGATCGAATGAGTACGCCAAACGATTTAATGATGGTATTCAGCTAAAAATAATTGAGATACCTCTAATTCGTCGCAGCAAGTCATCGGACTTATCACGGATTTTGGAAAAAGAGTCTGCTTTAATTAAAGAGGCTTTACCTAATAATGCACGAATTATTGCTTTAGAAATTGAAGGTAAGGCATTTAGTAGCGAAGAATTAGCCCTTAAAATATCCCAGTTGAACCAGACTACCAGCCACCTCTGCTTTTTAATCGGTGGCCCCGAAGGACTGTCACAAGACATTCTAAAATTATGTGACGAGCGATGGTCTTTATCAAAACTCACTCTTCCTCATCCTTTAGTACGTATTATTTTGCTGGAAACTTTATATAGAGCCTGGTCTATTATTAACAATCACCCATATCATAAATAGTAAGTGAGTAATTGTGATAATTGCAGCCTAGTGTATTGTAGCCTGGGTGACGCGCAGCGAAACCCGGGATCAGATGTTCGCTCATATTCATAACCCCGGGTTTCGCTGCGCGTCACCCGGGCTACAATACTAGTAAACCATCTAATTTTAAGTTACTATGCTGTCTTTTTGGGTCCAGCTTAACTGACTGTGCGTCCATGAGTCTAAATCAATCTTTTAAAAATTATCGTACAGAATCCCAGCAACAACTTTTTAGAATTAATTTGCTGGTAGCTTTTCTTATTATTTTATCTTTAATTCTTGTTTTAAGACTCGCATTTCTGCAAATATCTGAATTCAAAAAATATCAAACACTCTCATTAAAAAATCAAATGAGCATTATTCCTATCGCACCACCTAGAGGAGTAATTCTTGATAGAAATGGAGTATTACTTGCCGAAAATATTCCCGTCTATGTTCTAGAAATTATCCCCGAACATGTTAAAAACATAGATCAAACATTAATCGAATTACAAAAACTAATTCCTTCAATCTCTGAAGAAGATATAAAAAACTTCAAACGGACTCGAAAACAAAACCGCTCCTTTGTACCCATACCAATTAAATTAAAATTAACTCAAGAGGAAGTGGCGCTTTTTGCCATCAATCAATACCATTTTCCCGGTGTAAGTATAAAAGCGCGCCTGATGCGCCATTACCCTCTAGGTGAGTTGACAGCACATGTTTTGGGTTATGTAGGTAGAATCAATGTTGAGGAATTAAAAGCAGTCGATCCAACGAATTATCGTGCTACAAACTTTATTGGCAAGGCAGGCATCGAAAAATATTATGAAGATGTACTCCATGGCAAAGTTGGATACCAAATGGTAGAAACTGACGTCAGTGGGCGAACACTTAGAGTCGTTGATAAAATCAATCCTCGTTCAGGAGCAAAACTCTATTTAAGTATTGATGTCAGACTACAGCAAGCAGCTTACGAAGCTCTAAAAGACAAACGAGGTGCCGTTGTCGTGATTAATTCCAAAAACGGAGAGGTCTTAGCGATGGTAAGTTCTCCTAGTTTTGATCCTAATATTTTTGTTGGTGGGGTTAGTTCTAAAGAATATAAAAAACTATCAAATACATTACAAAGACCTCTGTTTAATCGTGCAGTAAGAGGTGTATACCCACCCGCCTCAACAATTAAGCCATTTGTTGGTTTAGCAGGTTTGGATAAAGGCTTTATCACGACAGCTACAACCATTTATGACCCAGGCCGATATAAACTTCCCACTGCAAGCCATATCTACAGAGATTGGAAAAAAACAGGACATGGAATGATTAATTTTAAACGAGCGATCACTGTTTCTTGTGATACCTATTTTTATCAATTAGGAAATAAAATGGGTATTTCCAATATTGAAGACATGCTTGTTAAATTTGGTTTAGGCCATTTGAGCCATATTGATCTTTATGAAGAAGCTTCAGGTATTGTGCCCAGCCTGCGGTGGAAAAAACAAACTAAAGGTGTGCCTTGGTATCCTGGTGATACTTTAATTTCCTCTATAGGCCAAGGTTTCATGCTGGCTACACCACTACAAATGGCTAATGCAACAGCATCCCTAAGCCAACATGGGCAACGTTTTAGACCTCATTTATTAACGAAAACCGTAAACAGCGACAGTGGCGAAGTGAAACACTATAAACCTGTTGAAGAGTATCCCCTTTACCTTAAAGATGAAGCAAACTGGGATATTGTTGCGGATGCAATGCATAGTGTATTAACCAGTAACGAAGGTACTGGTTATCGCTTTGGACGCAATCCTCCCTATCCAGTCGCGGGAAAAACTGGGACTGCACAAGTATTTAGTGGAAGACAATATGAAAAAGCAAAATATGAGGACATCCCTGAAGCATTACGCGATAACTCTTTATTTATTGCATTTACCCCAGTTGAAGAACCAGAAATTGCACTTGCGGTTGTTGTAGAGAATGATGTTGCAGCTTCAACAGTCGCCCGCAAAGTACTCGATACTTACTATCAACTTTATCCGATGAAAACTCATGAACAGAAGACACAGTAAACCCGTTTATCGTTTTACCACAAAATCACTCCATTTAGATTTTCCTTTATTGGGGTTATTGCTTGTATTAATCGGTTTTGGCCTTTTGATATTATACAGTGCCTCCAGTGCCAATGCAGGTATAATTTTACGTCAATCCATGAGACTCATTTTTGCATCGCTCATCATGATTGTGCTTGGTTTTATTCCACCTCATAAATACAAAATATGGACTCCATGGATCTATAGTGTAGGGTTAACTTTATTAATTGCTGTAATGCTCATGGGAAAAATTGGGAAAGGAGCTCAACGCTGGCTTGAACTGGGCTTATTTCGCTTTCAACCTTCTGAAATCATGAAGCTAGCCGTCCCTATGATGGCTGCATGGTACTTTGACCGACAAGCACGTCCGAGTAGTTTTAAATCTCTTATTATTGCAGGACTCATTATCTGTGCTCCCGCCTTGCTTATTGCTAAGCAACCTGACTTAGGGACTGCAATTATGGTCGCTGCTGCTGGCCTATGTGTTGTATTTTTAGCGGGAATTCGATTTAAAGTTATTTTGTTACTTATACTTCTGGTAGGAGCTACGATTCCAGTTGTTTGGCATGTGATGCATGATTATCAAAAGCAACGAGTTTATACACTACTTGATCCTGAACAAGATCCATTAGGATCTGGATATCATATCATCCAGTCTAAAATTGCCATTGGCTCAGGCGGTCTTGCAGGAAAAGGCTGGCTACAGGGAAGCCAATCCCATCTTAACTTTTTACCTGAACATGCTACAGATTTTATCTTTGCAGTTACGAGTGAAGAATTTGGATTCGCAGGTGGATTCGCCATCATTGCACTGATTGTTTTAATTTCACTTAGAAGTCTGAATATCGCCTCAAATGCACAAACGACTTATACTCGTCTCTTAGCCGCAAGCCTTGCCATGTCATTCTTCATGTCCGGTTTTGTTAATATTGGCATGGTTATGGGAATTATCCCTGTCGTTGGCATTCCCTTGCCTTTAGTCAGTTACGGAGGTACTGCAATGGTTACCTTTTTAGCGAGTTTCGGAATTTTAATGTCCATTAGCTCACATAAGATTTTATTCAATAGCCTGAATTGATAATAACTGGGGTAACTTTGTAGCTTTATAGCCTGGGTGCAGCGCAGCGGAACCCGGGATCGAGTGGACTTCCTCAGCTTAGAAAACTCAGGTTCCGCTGCGCTGCACCCAGGCTACATTTATTTAAATCAAAGCAATACAGCAACAGATTCAAAGCTTCGACGATGAATAATACATGGACCAAGTCGATTTAATGCTTCCCTATGCGTCACTGTCGCATATCCTTTATGTTCAGCAAACCCATATCCGGGATAAATCGCATCAAGCGCTGTCATTTCCGCATCTCGGAATACTTTTGCGAGAATGGAAGCGGCACTAATTTCAGGGATCAAGTTATCGCCTTGCACAATTGCCTTACAGGGAATACTTAATTTTGGGAGGTGTAAGCCATCAACCAATACCTGATCGGGTTGGATTGGTAACGCTTCAACTGCTCGTTGCATCGCCAGCAACGTAGCATGATGTATATTCAGAGTATCGATTTCATCGACTTCTGCTCTACCAAATGCATAAGCGATGGCCTGTTTCTTTATTTGTTCAGCCAGCAATTCGCGTTTTTTCGCAGTTAATTTTTTTGAGTCAGCAAGACCATCTATAGGCTTTTTTAAAATAACTGCTGCAGTAACAACTGCACCTGCCAAGGGACCACGTCCTACTTCGTCTACTCCAGCTATAAGCATAATATTTTTCTCATTATTTAAAATCAGTATAGTCATGGGCTTTAATGTTGGCTAATAATACTCTTATAAAATTGATTTATCATCCAGGAAATGCGATCATTCGCACAAATAATTAGCATATAAACATAATGAGCAGAATTCGTTGCGCAGTAATTGGGGTAGGTTATTTAGGTAGATTTCATGCCCAAAAATATAAACTCCTTCCAAACGCCGAGTTAATTGGGGTTTGTGACCTGAATCAGAAGGCATTAGAAGCAGTATCACAAGAATTGCATGTTCCAGGCTATAGCGATTATCGTGACTTATTTGACAAAGTGGATGCAGTAAGTATTGCCGCTACGACTAATAAGCATTTTGATATCGCCAAAGCGTTTTTGGAACATGGCATACATGTGTTAATTGAAAAGCCAATTACTGAAACAATAGCTCAGGCGGAAGAACTAATTCATCTTGCCAAGAAAAACCATGTAAAATTGCAAGTAGGTCATCTCGAGCGCTTTAACTCCGCACGATTGGCTTTAGATGAATATTTAGATACACCTTTATTCATCCAATCAGAGCGTTTAGCTCCATTTAGCCCTCGTGGTGCAGATGTTAATGTGATTCTCGATATTATGATTCATGACATCGATTTAATTCAGAATATTGTAAAAAGTCCCATTGCCTCAATCCAAGCCCATGGAGCACCAGTAATTACTGATGCAATCGATATTGCCAATGCCCATATTACGTTTGCCAACCAATGTGTTGCCAGTATTACAGCGAGTAGAGTGAGCTTTAAAACCGAACGCAAGACAAGAATCTTTCAATCTAATTCATATCTTTCAATCGATTATCAGAACAAAAAATTTGCAGTTTTTAAAAAAGGAAATGGCGAACTATTTCCCGGTATTCCTGATATCATTCGTGATGAAAAAGAATTTGACAAAGGAGATGCCTTGTTAGAAGAAATAAAATCGTTCATCCGATGCATTGAGGACGACAGCATACCAATGGTTACCGGTGAAGATGGCCGTCTCGCACTTGAAACAGCAGAGGCAATTACGTCGCTCATTCAGAATAATTTAATTGAACGTCATGCAAAACTCTAAACGTGTTGTTATAATTGCTGGTGAAGAATCAGGTGATGTTCACGCATCGGTCCTAATTCGTCAATTAAAAGCGACCTACCCTGATATAGAGATTAGCGGGATTGGTGGTCAACATATGCAAGAAGCCGGAGCACAGATAATTTCTGATTTAGCACGCTTTGGTGTCACAGGGCTTACCGCAGTTATTCGTCACCTCAATGTAATTCGTAAGGCATTTGTCACCATTAAAAAACATTTAAACCAACAAAAACCGGATTTATTGATTCTAGTAGATTACCCAGGTTTTAATTTGAGGCTGGCTAAATACGCAAAACAAAAATTAGGTATTAAAATTCTTTATTATATAAGCCCCCAAATTTGGGCTTGGAAAGCAAATCGTATTCATCTAATAAAAAAATGCGTTGACCGCATGGCCGTTATTTTGCCGTTTGAAAAAACTTTATACGAAAAAGCAGAAGTTCCAGTAAATTTTGTTGGGCATCCTTTAGTAGAGAAAATAACCTCTGTAGACAACAGTCAATCTCAACGTACAGCGTTGGGACTTCCTCAAGACGCAAATATTTTTGCTCTTCTTCCTGGAAGTCGTACTAATGAAATTAAATATCATATGCCCATACTGCGCGATACTGCTCAAATTTTGCAGCAACGCTATCCTAACTTGCATTTTGTAATTCCTGTTGCAGATACAATTAATCCAGAAACAATTAAACATTATTTTTCTGATATGAATTTACCGATCAGCTTTGTGCAAGGTAAGGCAATAAACTGTATGGCTGCCGCGGATTTTATCATTGTTTCCTCGGGTACCGCCTCTCTTGAGTGTGCGTTATTAGAAAAGCCTATGTGTATTATTTATAGGTCTTCTTTTCTTTCCTACGTATTGGCAATGAGGTTTATCAGAGTAAAATTTTTTGGTCTGTGCAATCTCTTAGCAAATCGAATGATTGTTCCAGAATTTTTACAATATGATTGCAATGCTTATGAATTAACTCGCTATATTGATCATTTTTATAATGATCCAGACCAGCCTACAAAAATGATTTCGCAATTAACTAAGGTAAAAAATTCATTGTCCTCTGAAAAATCCGATCGCTCATTATTTAGTCTTGTGGTGAATGAATTGCTCGAAAATAATGCATAGTTTTCTCTTAAAAATATAGAATATCAATTATCCTTCATGTACAATTAATTTTGCTTTCATTTTAAATGTTAGCAATTGGAATGTGTGATTTAATTAATAATAAGGAAGTTAAGATGACTGTCATTGAAACACCTGATACTACTCTAAGCATGACTAAACAAGACCAAGGTCTTCAAGATTTAGTCTACAATTTAGTCACTCGTTTTCTTGCTGAAAACAAGACTAAAAACATCGATGATCTTTACGACATGATATTATCTGAGGTTGAGCCTCCATTACTGCAAGCAGTTATGGAAAAACGTCGTGGCAATCAACTACAAGCTGCTAAGATGCTGGGTATTAGCCGTGGCACCATCCGTAAGAAACTCCAAAGATATTTTGGAACTAAATATTTTCGTTTAACTGATGAGTAATAAATTTTAATTCAGAAATTAGGGTCTGTTTACAACCCCACTTCTGTTTAAAAAGGCTCGATATTCGAGCCTTTTTTTTGCAGTAGATAAACCAGATTTTAAGGATTTGTAAATGAAAAAAATAATATACTTAACCCCTCTAATTGGCCTACTGTTAGCTTCTTGCGTGACTGATAAACCTGATGTAATCACAGATGATGCAGGTAACAAGCATTATACAACCCCCTATCAAGATGATAAACGTGGTCGCAAAGTTTTTCCTATGAAACGAGACGTCCAAGGGAAAAAACTCTTTGTTTTTGATCCAAAAGCTGATGCGTGGGCAGCTTATGATGCCCAAGGAAACAGAGTTATGACAGGTAGTGCCTCAGGTGGAATGGATTATTGTGATGACATTCACGAATCATGTAGAACAGTTACAGGAACCTACCATGTATTCAATAAAAAAGGAGCTGACTGTAAATCCAATGAATATCCTATTGCCCGCGATGGCCATGTAGTTGGCGGCGCTAAAATGCCTTATTGCATGCATTTCCATGATGGTTATGCAATTCATGCGGCCTATGAAGTTCCTAAATACAACAGCAGCCATGGTTGCATCCGAGTTTTACCCGGCGCAGCAAAATGGCTGAATGAGAATTTCATTGATGTAGGAACAACCGTATTAGTACTTCCATACGCTTAGTCATCGAATCTCGATCCCTAAAGTGATCCTGGAAAAATGTTTATTTTCCAGGTCATTTTCATTTTTTTATAAGGATAATTGAGTATGTCACTATCAAAACTGAATATTAACGCTTTAGTCGAGCAACTTACAGATTCATTTATTGTTCATGCCAATTATTCTGAACTACGCGATTCATGTATTCTTATGTCCCCGATTTCTTCTGTAACCAACGATGTTGAAAGACGGCTTGAGCTGCGCCTTAAAATGGAACAACCAGAGGCTTCATTACAATTAACATTAGATACGTGTAAAAAACAACTACAGCACGACTTGAATGAAGAAAAAGATGATCTAAGAGAAGAACTAAACGATTCAGAAACATCGAAGCGATTATTATTTAATCTAAGTTCCACTCAAGAAAAAATTAGAGCCGTTGATCAAGAGATGCGGGAGTTAAGCCTTCAAATTGAAGAAATTAAAACACGCATTGCGTTGCAAGAAAAAGCCCGTAATAAAATTGATGAGGAATCAACTCAACATCAAAATACACACTCCCATGGAGCCCATACTCATCCCGAGCAGAATCCCAAAACAACTCACGCTCATCCCGAGCTCGTTGATCAGCAAGCCAAAACAGTTCATGAACATTCAGGACACACTGAACAGCATGCTAAAACAACTCACACTCATTCTGAGTCTGATCAACATTTAAAAACAACTCATACTCATCAAGAAAAATCGCATCACGGTCACCAAGAATCAGATCCCATATTGCTAAAAAGAAGGCTTGAGGCTCAACTGGAGTTACTCAAAAGCAGCTCATCAACAGGGCATAAAAAACATAATGAATATGAAACTCAACTGAAATTAGTACTTGAAAAAATAGAACAAAGAAAACTCCGAGCTTTGGAGCGAGAAACAAGAGCTAGAGCTCGTTTAACTAATGATCCAGATTTATTGCAACTTTCACAGAGCAACCTCAATTTATTGAATGAAGCCATTTCAAGAAAGCATAAGGAACTGCAAAAAAAACAACAACAATTAATGCAAACAACTCTTGCAATCAGTTATCAAACTTATCTGGACCGACTTGAAATTTATTTACAATCAGTGACACCTCTCTCTTACCAAGAAAACACTTCGCTTAAACAAATTATTATTTTGATCCGCAGCCATCTTTCAACTAAAAGAGAAGAAAATAAGGTAACTTTAGAACGAAATGAAGCTGCTCTTAGGAAAGAACAAGCAATAGAAGAAAAGCGTCAAAAGGAAAATATGCTTGCTCATATTCAAAAATCAAATCCGGAGCTCACGTCACTAAATGTAGCGTTAAAAGAACAAAATCAACAATTAGCACAAACCATCGAAGAGCAACATAGCTATAGAAATAGTCTTTTAAAAATAGGACTATTTTTTCTTCTTTTTACTGGTGGGGCTGCCGGAACAGGGATAGCAATCGAAGGAGAATTGATTGCTTTAACGTCCCTGCTTTTAGCTCCTGCTGCTGTGCTTGGTGTTATCACCTTGAGCCTTTTCATTGCAGCATTGGTTTATACAATCAAAAACAGTATGGATAACAATCAATTAAACAAAAACCAAACAACAATGGAAGATAACCAATCAACAATTGAGCGGCAAAATAGCGAGCTGACTTCACTTGTAAATGATCTAATTCCTTTAATAAACGAGCAAATCAGTAACGCCGAAAATAATCTCATTGCACTCGATAAACGCATCAATGAATTACATCAACTGGCTGAACTCCAACTTAACATGGCAAAACTTGTAACCGTTAAACCAACAAGTGAGCAATCATTTTTCGTTGAGCAAATGCCCCAAGATACTCACCAAACTTTAGCCCCACCTTCAGCTCCACTTATGGAAGAAAATATAGATAAAAGTGATGCGTTTTCCTATAGCTAAATTGTATTGTTGGTCGTAGCCTAGGTGAAGCAAAGCGTAACCCGGGTTATAAAAAAATCCGGGTCACGAAAAATTGTTTACACTGCAGATGAAACGA
Organism: Legionella steigerwaltii; assembly: GCF_001468065.1. Classification (GTDB taxonomy): domain Bacteria; phylum Pseudomonadota; class Gammaproteobacteria; order Legionellales; family Legionellaceae; genus Legionella; species Legionella steigerwaltii. Next base: position 435,157 of record NZ_LNYZ01000013.1, on the reverse strand, counting down.
GTAACTTATTGATTCGATTTACAAAATCTGCAGGATTATCTAATTGACCACCCTCAGCTAAAACAGCTTGTTCAAACAACATGGTGACCCATAATTCAAATAAATCATCATCTTGAATATCATGTAAGCGTTTAATTAATGCATGGTCAGGGTTAATTTCAAAAACAGGCTTGCTTGCAGGTACTTGTTGACCAGCTGCTTGTAGAATACGTTGCATTTCCAAACCCATATCTTGCTCATCAGCAACAACACAAGCGGGTGAATCAGTCAACCTGTTTGTCACTAGTACATCCTTAACTTGTGTATCCAAGACTTGCTTGATATGTTTCAACAAAGGCTCAAGTGTTTTTTCTTGCTCTTTTATTTGTTCAGTTGACTCATCATTTAATTCCACTTTACCCTTGGAAATTGACTGCAGTTTCTTTCCTGCATATTCACTCAAATAACCAACTAACCACTCATCAACCTTGTCGCTGAGTAATAAGACTTCAATCCCTTTTTTCCTAAAGATTTCTAAATGAGGGCTATTCTTAGCCGCATTGTAGCTGGACGCAGTAATATAATAAATCTTATCCTGGCCTTCTTTCATACGACTTACATACTCGTCTAAAGTTACTTCTTGTTTCTCAGAGTCATTTGCAGTTGTCGCAAAACGCAATAATTTGGCAATCGCTTCTTTATTGGTAAAATCCTCAATTGGCCCTTCTTTTAAAACTAATCCAAATTCATTCCAAAACTTTTGGTACGTTTCTTTATCTTGAGTACTCATTTTTTCAAGCATGGATAAAACACGTTTTGTACAAGCAGAACGTATACTCTCAACTTGCTTGTTATCTTGTAAAATTTCTCGAGACACATTAAGCGGCAAATCACTCGCATCAACAATACCTTTTACAAAGCGCAAGTAGCGGGGTAAAAATTGGGTGGCATCGTCCATAATAAAAACACGTTTTACATAAAGTTTTAAGCCATGTTTTACTTCATGTTGCCACAAATCAAACGGCGCATGAGCAGGAATATAAAGTAAAGAAATATAATCATTCTTACCTTCAACATGGTTATGTGACCAAATGAGCGGATCCTGAAAATCATGCGAAATGTGCTTATAGAGTTGTTTGTAGTCCTCATCAGAAATATCTGATTTTTGCATCGTCCATAATGCAGTTGCCTTATTTACAGTTTCATATTCGTTTGATTCTTTATCATCCTGAGAAATTTTCTTCATCTCGATAGGCCAGCAAATGTGATCGGAATATTTGCTGATAATACTTCGTAAGCGCCAATTACTTAGGAATTCATCGTTATCGTCTCTGATATGTAAAGTGATTTCAGTACCACGAGTTGCTTTATTTTCAGAACCAATGGTAAATTCTCCTTCACCATTAGATTCCCAAATGATTCCATCTTCAGGCTTCATGCCTGCTCGTCGGCTTTTAACAGTTACTTTATCCGCTACAATAAACGCTGAATAAAAACCTACACCAAATTGCCCAATTAACTGAGAATCTTTTGCACTTTCACCCGTCAAATGACTCATAAACTCTCTGGTGCCAGATTTTGCAATGGTTCCTAAATTCTCAACCGCTTCATCCCAAGTTAAACCAACGCCATTATCTTTAATAGTTATTGTTTTTAGCTTCTCATTAACATCAATAATAATTTTTAAATCAGAATCATTTTCATAGAGTGTACCGTTTGATAAGGCCAAAAATCTCAATTTATCTAATGCATCCGAAGCATTAGAAATTAACTCACGTAAAAATATTTCCTTGTTGCTATAAAGCGAATGCACTACCAAATGCAACATTTGCTTTACTTCTGTTTGAAAGCCCATAGTTTGTTGCTTATTCGACATTACCTAATCTCCTGTTACTCATTTTTCTGATTGATGTTTTTCATATAGGGTTTACTTAATAAATTTCAAGGGGGAAATGCAATGAAATTATCATTCAGCTATATATAATTAAATCCAGGCATGGTTAAAGTACCTCCGGAATGAATGATTAAGACATTGCCCTTTAAGCGCTGAGTTTCAATGTATTTTCTTGATTCATAAAATAGTTTTGCGGCGTAGATTGGATCAGCCAAAATACCTTCTTCCCGAGCCATACGCCTTACTTCTTTTTTAATGGTTTGATTTACCGAACCAAAAGCTTTTGCGGTAGTTGGATAAAGACATAGAAAATTCTGTGGAATAAAGCCAATCCATTGTTGTAATTTACTTCGAAATATTGATTCGTTATCAGCAAGTAACAATACATGAACTTGCGCTGAATGATTTAATCGATTCAATCCATTGATAAGACCTGCAGCAGAAAAACCTGTCCCCGCATCAATAAAAATATGTTGAAATTTAAAACCTAAACTTTGTTCATTTAAAATAATATCATCAGCAAGGGTCAATGCCCCACTCATAGCCTCCACAACGCTTGCCCCCTCCTGCAAAACAAATCCTGGGGCTTTTAGTGTAAGCAGATAGTTATACGCCAATTCATTAACGCTTGCCCATTTATCACGACTAATCCAAACAATTTCTTGCTCGTCTAGAAAGAGACGACTTAATTTATAATTTCCATGGAGTTCTAATTTCCAGGGTTCAATCAAAAAAGCAGTAATTTTTAGCTTAAACTCTCTGGCTAACTGTAGCGCGGCAAGTAAATTATTGGATTGTGGTCCAGCAATAACAATTAAGTGTTTAATTCCCTGGTCAATTAAAAAAGGAAAAAGACTGGCGTATTTACGCAATTTTGATCCACTAATACCACATCCTAATTCATCATCCCGCTTAACATAACAATTCACTTCATGATTGGGAAAATGATTTAAACTGTGTACACGACTCGATAAATTCCACATAGAAAATAGAATAAATTATACATGTAGCCTGGGTGCAGCGCAGCAAAACCCGGGAAACTCTATTTGAAAAAAAATCCCGGGTTTCGCTGCGCTGCACCCAGGCTACAAATAAAAATCAGTGTGTATCTCTTATAAAATCAAGATGCTGATCCGTTGAGGACGGCGCATGAAATTTATAACCTAATTCATTAAATTGCTTAAGCTGTGCCAAATCATCAAATTGATTTTGCATAAGAAATTTTGTCATCGTTCCTCGAGCTTTTTTAGCATGAATGCCAATCATTTTCAGTTGAGCATTCTTCTTCTCATAAAAATTGATTGTAACGATTGGATAATTTAATTTTTCCTCATCCACTACTTTAAAATATTCCGTAGATGCAAGATTAATCAAGACTGGATTTTTCTGCATTGCTAATTGTTGATTAAGCGACTGAGTCACTGTTTCTTGCCAAAAATCATATAGATTTTTACCAGAAGGATTCTCTAACCGTACTCCCATTTCAAGCCTATAAGGCTGAATGCTATCCAGAGGTTTCAATAAACCATAAAGCCCAGATAATATTCGCAAGTGATTTTGTGAGTAATCCACATTCTTTTGCTCCCAGGTTGCGGCTTTTAAACCCTGGTACACATCTCCCTGAAATAAAAATAAAGCTGGGTATGAATGCGGCAGCGCTTTTTCATCTAAATCAAAAGCTTGATAACGCTTGTAGTTTAATTCAGCCAAATCTTGAGACAAATCCATCAAGGCAGCTATGTCGTTAACTGATTTTTTTTTCATCAGTTTAACAAGAATTTTCGTTTTATCCGTAAATAGAGGCTGAGACGTAGTGCCGACATACGGTTTGGAAATATCTAATAATTTTTTAGCTGGCGATAATAAAATTAACATAATTAATTTTCCCTAGAAATATAGCGTCTGTTTACAATTCGCTATTTAGGCCAAGAGAGTACCGTTGTAAACAGACACTAATGTGCTCCACGAGTACCAGGAACCATACCTACCCGTGGTCTAAAAACATAAATAGTTATAGAATCGCTTGTTTCGATCACATTTCCATCTGCATCCAAAATTTGAACTGCCAAAGTATGGGTTCCCCGATACATACCACTTATTTCAAACACAGGGTTTCTTTGAGGCTCACCAAGAACACCGTTATCGTATATCAGTTGCAACTTATCTCCAGGAAATAAATCAGGCTCTACTTCTACAGTCACTGCAACAAACCCCTGATTATTACGAATCGTTGTACTCGTTTCAGGCTGAACAATCGCTAATTTAGTATAAGTATGCTTTAACTTTTCTGTGTGATTATCATGTTGTGGTGGTCTTGAAGTATTTGAAGGAGTTGGTGATGAAAAACTTTGTGCATCAGGAATCGTTATTACCTGAGCTCCCTTATGAGGAGTATCACTGAAATGAACATTTCCCTGACTGTCAGTCCATTTGTAAATTTGCGCATAAGCATAAGATGCGCAAATTACCATCATCAATGATAGAGAAACAAAAAATTTATTCATCACCATTTATTCCTAAAGGCTATAATATAACTCAAACTCATAAGGATGAGTCAGACTTCTGATTTTGCTAATTTCCTTTTTCTTCATACTGATGTAGTTATTAATGAAATCTTGGGTAAATACATCACCTTGTAATAAGAAATCATAATCCATTTCCAGATTTTCCATAGCTTGTTCCAAAGAAGCACATACTGTAGGTACATCAACAAGCTCCTCTGGTGGTAAATCATAGAGATCTTTATCCATTGCATGGCCTGGATGAATTTTTCGTTGAATACCATCCAATCCCGCCATCATCATAGCAGAAAATGCTAAGTATGGGTTTGCTGTAGGATCGGGGAAACGTACCTCAATACGACGCGCTTTAGGATTGTTCACATGAGGAATACGAATTGCGGCAGAACGGTTTCTTGCTGAATAAGCCAATAAGACTGGAGCTTCAAAACCAGGTACTAACCGTTTGTAACTGTTGGTCGATGGGTTAGTAAACGCGTTTAAAGCACGCGCATGCTTGATAATTCCACCGATATAATAAAGCGCTGTTTCCGAAAGACCTGCATATTGATCTCCAGAAAACAGATTCACCCCGTCTTTAGTTAATGATTGATGGCAATGCATACCACTTCCATTATCACCAACTAGAGGCTTAGGCATAAAGGTAGCTGTTTTTCCATAATTATGGGCTACGTTATGAACTACATATTTTAAAATCAGCAATTCATCTGCTTTTTTAGTCAAAGTATTAAATCGAGTAGCAATCTCACATTGGTTTGCCGTAGCAACTTCATGATGGTGTGCTTCAACTACCATTCCCAATGATTCAAGAGTTAAAGACATTGCAGAACGCAGATCATGCGAAGAATCTACTGGAGGAACAGGAAAATACCCTCCTTTTATTGCTGGTCGATGACCGATATTACCCCCTTCTAACGCTTTTCCTGAATACCATTGAGCTTCTTCTGAATCGATTTTATAAAAAGCACCACCTATGGTTGTTTCCCATTGCACGCTATCAAAAACAAAAAACTCTGGCTCAGGTCCAAAAAGGCAGGTATCTGCAATACCAGTAGATTGTAAATAAGCTTCAGCTCGTAAAGCCAGTGATCTGGGGCAACGCTCATAGCCCATCATGGTTTTTGGGTCAACTACGTTGCATCGAATAAATAATGTATTGTCTTGAAAAAAAGGATCCAGCTTAATTGTTTCCATATCTGGTATTAAAGCCAAATCAGACTGATGTATTTTTTGCCATCCCTCAAAGGATGATCCATCAATCATTTTTCCATTTTCAACAAAATCGTCATCCACAGCTGAAACTGGAATGGTGATATGCTGTTCTTTTCCGCGAATGTCTGTAAAACGCAGATCAATTAATTTGGCATCATGTTCCTTAATCGCCTCAAGTACTGTATTTTTGCTCATTATGGTTCTCCAGGATAGTCTGGGTATATAGTGTACCTTAAGTGACTTATTAATCCCAATAGATTAAACTCTATGTTTTTAACATAAACCATAAAAAATTATGGGTGCTTATCAATATCAGGCGCTTCAAAAAAGTGGAAACGCAACCAAAGGCGTATTGGAAGCAGATTCTGAGCGTCATGCGCGCCAACTTTTGCGTGATCAAGGATTAATTCCAACCCAAATTCGTGTTCTCACTCAGCAACGTTCGGGTAACAATGCCAAAGGCAAAATTTCTGCGGCAGATCTTGCGTTATTTACACGCCAATTGGCTACATTGCTGGCCGCTGGCATTCCCGTTGAAGAATCATTACGTGGAGTCAGTGAGCAAACAGAAAAAGATAAAGTAAGAGAACTGATTATCGGCGTTCGTGCAAAAGTGCTTGAAGGTTATGGATTAGCACAAGCGATGGGACAATTTCCACAAGCATTCCCCGAATTATATCGTTCAACAGTGGGTTCAGGTGAGCAAACTGGGCATCTTGATGTGGTTTTAGAAAAATTAGCAGACTATACTGAAAATCAACAGCAAACCCGACAAAAAGTTCAACAAGCCTTGATTTATCCCCTTATTATGATCATCGTTTCTATTGCTATTATTTGCTTTTTGCTGAGTTTTGTAGTTCCTAAAATCATAGAAGTCTTTACCAGTGGCGGACAAACCCTACCGGAAATGACACTCATATTAATTAATATAAGCCATTTTATTAAGGATTATGGTTTATATGCTTTAATTGGGGTTATTGTAGTGATTATCGGCTTTAAGAAAAGTCTTGCCAATGAGAAAATTAAAACACTTTGGCATCGCCTATTATTGAGATTACCTATAGTTTCGTACTTAGTAAAAACAGTTAATGTTTCGCGTTATATCCACACTTTTGGTATACTATTCGCAGCGGGTGTAAGCGTTCTAGAAACAATGCGTGTTGCAGCGAGTCTAGTAACTAACGTTGTTATGCGGCAAGCTTTTGATACTGCAGCAGTTAAAGTTAAGGAAGGATGCGGTATTAATGAGGCTTTAAAGGAAACAGGTTATATTAGTCCCATGGCAATCCATTTAATTGCCAGCGGTGAGAAAAGTGGCCAATTATCGAATATGATGGAACGGGCCGCCGTACATCTGGATAATGAAGTCAAGCGGTTAATTGATACCTCATTGACATTATTGGAGCCAATGGTGATTTTGTTGATGGGTGCAATTGTTTTGTTTATTGTACTCGCTACGTTGTTACCTATTTTCTCTATGGAGCAACTAATTACTTAAAGTTAAAAATCAGTTTGTGGTTAATTGGAGTAAAAATGAATAGACAAAAAGGTTTTTCATTAATTGAAATCATGGTTGTGGTTGTTATATTAGGTATTCTAGCTTCTATAGTTGTACCTAAAATTATGGGCCGTCCCGATGAGGCACGAAAAGTAAAGGCCAAGCAAGACGTACTTGCAATACAAAATGCCCTGGATTTATTTAAGCTTGATAATGGTAATTACCCATCTACTGATCAAGGCTTGTTGGCACTTGTTGAGAAACCCACATCAAATCCAGCACCGAATAACTGGAAACAATATCTGAAATCGCTTCCCAAAGATCCATGGGGCCGAGATTACCTTTATTTAAATCCTGGTCAACACGGTGATGTAGATGTATTCACCTACGGTGCTGAGGGACAACCTGGAGGTACAGGTATTAATGCCGAAATTGGTAACTGGGATGAGAAAAAATAGACTTTTTCGACAACACGCTACAGAGAGAGAAGTGTCGAAGCGGTCTAATCAAGGTTTTACTCTAATTGAAATCTTGATTGTTTTAGTGATTATAGGCATAACCTTTGGTTTTGCCTTAATTGCTTTTGGTGATTTTGGTGAAAGTCGTCGTATCTTATTTTCTGCAGAACAATTAGTTAATACAATTCGTTTAGCGCAACAGCAGGCTATTTTAGAAACTGGCACGCTGGGTTTGCGTATTGATAATGCCAGTTATCAAGTTCTACAGCTCAACAACAACACTCAATGGAGGCCTATTTCCGAAAAAGGGGTGTTTAAAATGACTTATTTTCCCCAAGACGCACATATTACTTTGAAAACCAATCACTCAACTCCAGCAGGAGCCCCTGCCATTATTATTTCTGCTTCCGGTGACATGACCCCTTTTACTTTGAATTTTGGCAGCAAACAGGACCATAATTTAGCATCGCTGATTGGTAAACGTAATGGGGAATTGCAACTTAATGTGGTACAAACTAAATGAATGCACAATATAACAGACCTCTTCGGAAACTCGCTGCGGGGGATGAAGTGCAAGGAGAGACGGCGCGCAGAACCGGAGTGTACACGCTAGTACATGAGGATTCGAGCACCGGATCGACGAAGCAATCCGCCCCCTCAGTAGAGTTTCCAAAGAGGTCTAATAAATCAGGATTCACTTTAATTGAGGTATTACTAGCACTTTCTATAATAGCAATTGCATTAACTGCTCTGCTTAAAGCAATATCACAAAATGTAGAAACAACACGCCGAGTAAAAGAAAAAACTGTGAGTCATTGGGTTGCTATGCAAGGTGTAGCAATGATTCAGCTCAATTTATTACAGATTAATCAAAGTCAAGAAACGACCCAGGATACAACCATGTTGAATGAACACTGGTACTGGCGAGCAAAAGTGAGCTCCACGCCACAAAAAAATATTCAAAAAATAGTTATTTCTGTGAGTACAGAAAAATCAGGCCCTTTTAGAGAAGAGCTGCAAGCATTTCGGTATGTACCATGAAAAAAAATATCACTTCTACAGAGATTAATGGCTTCACCCTGATTGAAATCTTAATCGCACTCGCAGTGTTTGCGATTTTGGCAACAATCACTTCCTCTGTTTTGTATAATGCATTCACAACACGCTCTCGAGTCAATGAACAAAGTCAACGTCTAAATGAGCTGCAACTTGCAATAAGCCTCATTCAACAAGATACAAGTCAAACATTGGAACGTCCTATTCGTAGTAATGACATGCAACTGTTGCCTGCTTTTATAGGACAAACGAACTATCTAGAATTCACTCGTGATGGAGATGTAAACCCAGGAAGCATTGAAAAACGCAGTACGCTCAAACGAGTTGCTTATGTCTGTCAACAAGGGGCCTTAATTCGTAGAACCTGGAGCACTCTTGATAGAATCAATCAAAACATCTATGAGGATAAGCTTTTGCTGAACCGTCTTACTAATTGTCATTTCGGTTATTTAAATCAAAATTTACAAGTACTGCCTGAGTGGAGAGAGCAAGCAGTCGCTTTAAACCAGCGCAAAGAGCCTTTTCCCAAAGCCATACAAGTTAATATGACTTTGCAAGATCAGGGCGAAATAAATTTATTTTTTATTCTAGCGGGTGCGCTTTATGCTGAAGGCTAAAATGATAAAAGGTAGCGCCCTACTCACCTCACTGTTTATTATGACTCTAGTTGCAATTGTAGCCACAGCAATGAGCACTAAAGTACAATTAGATATTTACCGTACAAAACTTATAGTCACGCATGACAGGCTATATCTTGCTTCGCAAGCGGTTCCCTTCTGGGCACTTGGTCAATTAGCTGATAAAAAAAATAAATTTACTAAAGCAACGCCTCAAGGAATCGTCAGCCTCTATCCTTCTAATATGGAAAATACCTACAACACCGTTACCTTGAAGGGGGGACTTTATGATTTACAAGCCCTATACAACATTAATAACTTAGGGAATAGGAAAGCAATGCTAGGGTTTATAAACCTTATCGGTACCGTCATACCGCAAAATGCTGAATCCGAAAAAGTAAAGTTAACCTTAGCAATTAATGATTGGCTCTCTGTTTATGATCTCGCACGGGGCAAGGACAATTATCTATCCTATTATACGAGTCAAAAACCACCCTATTACCCCAGCCATCAATTTATGAGCAGTAAGTCTGAGTTGCGTCTGGTCAAAGATGTAAACGCTCCACTTTATTTGGCGCTCGAACCTTTAATTACTGCATTACCTGAAGCGACACCAATTAATATCAATACAGCACCACTAAAAGTACTCAAATCACTAAGCAGCGGCATGAAGGAAACCCAACTGAATGAATTAATCAAGGCAAGAAAAGAAAATGGGATAAAAGACTTAGGAACAATCTCGGAATTACTCAAAAAACTTGATATAGCGAATGATCAAATAACCCTAGAGAGCACCTACTTCCTCAGTGTAGCTTATGCTACGAGCGAAAATCTAAATCTTACCGTATATACATTGTTCAAAAGAACCAAAGATAAAAATGGAAAAATCTCGGTCAATGTGATTCGGCAAAGTTTCAATGTCTATTAGGCTGATGACAGATTTATTGTTCTACACCAACGTGAACGTATGCGTGCCCGTGAGCATGCCAAAAAATTGGCTTATATACTTTGATTGATCACAAATATCGCTAATTATACTATAAAGGTTTTAGCATCTTCGGAAAAACTAGTTGGGATTATGTCACTTTGTAATTGCTTCACTCCTTGTTTGAAGTGATTTGTTATGTCTATCCCATGCGGTACAGGGCTTTTGTCGGCTAATGAGCGAATTGAACAAACTGTTTCTACAATTGCGTCTGGTGCTTTAGGTGGGTTTACATCTTTAAAACAACAATAAGTAGATAACCATTGAAATAATGGTTTTATACCGCCAACAATAGACTCTGCTACCTGCTGAAACACAGTCGGTCCGTTCATTGAATTTGAAAAACTTACGGCGCAATCACCAGTTGCCATGTCCATTGCACAAAATGAAATAGAGCCTTCATTATTTCCCCAATGAAATGCAATAGTCTTTTCTAGATCTCTGTAAACTCCCATTCCCAAACCCCACTGGATTTGTGTGGTTTCAGGGGAGGTTGTTTGGGGTAGTTCTGATAGAGCACCTGTCAGTAATGTTGATCTAAGATAATCATTTTTAAAACAATACTGCAGAAAAGCGATATAGTCCTCTGCGGTTGTAAGCATAGATCCTGCAGGGATCCCAGGTGTATTGTCTGGTAATGGTGGTAAAGGAGTAAAGGGAGCATCAGAAGATAGATTTACTTTGTGCGCTTTAGCAACATCTCGATAAACACCGTTGAGATGGCCTTCTGGCAACTGCCTCTGAAAGGTGGAGCTTTTCATGCCAGCTCTTTTAAAAAAATCTTGGGCAATTTCTTCCCATTTTTTTCCAGTTTTTTTCTCAACAGCCTGCTTTAAAAAATCAAGTGCTACTCCTGAATAAGTAAATCGAGTGTTAGGTTCTGCGATAAATTTTGTTCCATCCTCACCAGGCTGGCCAAAGTTTGCTAGACCAGAACATTGTCCGATGACCATGCGAGTTGTAAGCGTTTCATAATGAGGGTCATCCCAAAGTTCTTGGGGGCCATATTGAGCAATATACGCTAGAGGAGTATCTAAGTCCCATTGACCTTGAGCAACTAAATCTAAAATAATAGCTGCTGATACGGGTTTACTGAGGGATGCCGCTTGAAATAAAGTATTTGTATCAACAAGGTTTGCTGCTGATGTATCAGTCTTTCCATAAGCCACAGCATGGCGGGTGCCTTTTTGACACCAAGATAACGATAATGCAGGAGTATTTGCATTATTAATCAGTTCTTTCATTAATTCTTGTCGTTCCTGCATAAAACACCACTTCAGGCAATAGAATGATCTCTTCGATCATTAGCCCTTAAATTTACAATAGTATTTATTTTACACAACCCAGGGAATATCATTTTTGAACTTTAAATTTTTTTACAAAAAACTAACAATTTTAGGTAGGATCCGGAGATACGTTCACGCAAATGAATGGTGCACTCCAAGAGACAATTATTCTTCTCTTTGAGGTACCTTAAAGTTGTTGTTTTGAATTATTTCTTTGGCCAAATCATTGCCTGCTTTAACATCAGCATCAGATAGTTTATTTTTCAACATCTTTAGCTCTTTTGCTGCTTCCTCATTTTTGTTCTGTGCCGCTATCTTAAACAAGGCATACGCTTTAATCCAATCTTTGTCTACACCCAATCCAGCAAGATACATATAACCTAATTTGGCCTGCCCGATAGGACTTCCCTGTGCGGCAGCTTTAGTAAACCAATATGCGGCTTGTTGGTAATCTTTATCAATTCCAGTGCCAGTTAGAAGTAATTGACCTATTTCAGCTTGCGCCTCAGGTTGTCCACTCAGTGCTGCAGCCTGGTACCAATAAGCAGCTTTTTCTGGGTTTGGTTCAACTCCATACCCTTTTAGATAGTAATAAGCCAAATAAGTTTCTGCTTTGACATGGCCTTGATTGGCTGCTTGAGAAAACCAATAAAATGCTAATTTATCATCTTGGGCAACACCTGGTTGTTGCCCAGTATACAAAAGACCTAGGCTATACTCTGCCCTAACGTCACCCTGATCGGCAGCTTTTTGATACCATTCTAAAGCCTTGTTAATATCTTTTGCTGTTCCTTCACCCATAATATAGTCGTAGGCAAGATTCACTTGTGCTTTACTGTATCCTTGTTTTGCAGATTTTTCGAACCACTGGAATGCAGCTTTTTTATCTTCTTTAACACCATCACCGGTCACATACATTAGGCCAATGTTTCTTTGCGCGATCGCATTTCCTTGTTTTGCTGACTTCATATACCATTTAAATGCTTCTGGAAAATTTTGCTTTACCCCTTGGCCCAGATCATACATAAACCCAAGACTGAGTTGTGCCAAGGCATTATTTTTATCGGCGGATTTTTGATACCAACTCATTGCTTCAGTAAAATTTTTAGTTATACCTTCACCGTATTGGTACATACGACCAATTAAATACATGGCTTCGGGATTTCCATCCCTTGCCGATTTCATTAAATAAGGGTAAGCAGTGGAGTAATCTCCATTTTCATATGCTGCAAAACCAACAATTTCTTCACCTGCAAAAGCAGTATTTACTACCAGCAATGCAGCCAAAATTACCCTGCGCATGCCGCGACTCCAATTTCAATCCCCTTACCTAAAGCGTAGAATAAAGAATCAACAAAGCAAGTTCACTACCTTGATTAAAAGCATGATATTCTTTGAATATTATATAAATAAGCGACTCACAACGATGTTGACCCCCAAAATTCTTGATTATATAAAATACAGCATCAAACGATTCTTACGCTATCTATTAATTGGTACGTTTGCAGGATGTGTCACGTTTTTGCCTCTTTTTTTGACGGTTATCTTGCCCTTTTTGATTCAAGTAAGTTGTGTACTCGCACTGCATGATTTGATCATGGCAAAAGTAACCGGAACGTTTCTACCCTCCTTTACTCCTATGTATGCTTATTTACTCAGTTGGACTTTTACAATCGCGATTGGATTGTTTCTATTGATTTTAATTTATTTAGCAATTACAGGTGCACTATGAAAAATATGCAAATGATTCACTTTGGCTTAAAGAGGTTTTTGCGTTATTTTTTGATCGGACTAATTTGTAGTGTCACACCGATGCAACTGGGTGGTTTGTCAATTGTTTTCCCTGCTTTAATTTTATTCTGTATTATTTTATCAATCGATGATGTGAGCCAATATAAGCAATCAGTGTATCCACCTACTTTTCCATTATCTTATTGGAGCATTTGTATTTTTGCTTTATTTCTGGATTGGATTATCTGGTATTTTAAACTCGTATAGGCTGAGCTTACTAGCCCAGCCTATCCTTCTCCTGCTATGACGCAAAGAGTTTTATTTTCCTTTTACTTCCCAGCGACCATCATTTTTTCGATTAATACGGAGCCGCATCGTGTTGCAATATTTGGATTAATATCGTTACCCACAGCAAGAATAGCTTTGAACATATCTTTTAGATTTCCTGCAATAGTAATACCATCAACTGGATATTGAATTTTGCCCTCTTCAACCCAATAGCCACTGGCACCTCGTGAATAATCACCTGTTACAATATTTACTCCTTGTCCCATCAATTCGGTAACTAATAACCCCTTACCCATTTTTTTTAATAAATCGGCAAGATCACCTGCTGTTGGATCGATCGTTAAATTATGAACCCCATCAGCGTTTGCTGTGGTTTTTAATCCCATTCTTCGAGCGGAATAACTACCTAATACGTATTGTTTCACACGCCCTTTTTCAACCAGGAGATTAGGCCGTGTTGGAACCCCTTCACTATCAAATGCCGAACTACCCAGAGCACCTAATAAGTGTGGTTGTTCATAAATCCGAATAAACTCAGGGAAAATTTGTTGCCCTATAGAGTCCAGCAAGAACGTATTTTTTCTGTAAAGATTTGAACCACTGATTGCACTAATAAAACTTGAAAATAACCCACTAGAAATACGCGATGAAAAAATAACTGGAGTTGCTTGGGTTGCAATCTGCTGTGCACCCAAACGACTTATCGCACGATCAACAGCATTTTTAGCAATGACATGAGGGTCTACTAAATCTTGTGAATCACGAACCGTTGTATAGTCATAATCACGTTGCATTTCCTCACCATCTTTCGCAATTAAAGAGCAACTTAAACCGTGACGTGTGCTATGGATAAATCCAGATCCACCATGTGTATTGGCAAATCCATGGTGTGACTCGTATGAAGATACATTTACTCCATCTGAATTAGTTATTCGTTTATCCAGTGATAATGCATACTTCTCGCATTTTAAAGCCAACTCAATTGCTTGTTGAGGATTTATATCCCAAGGATGAAACAAATCAAGATCTGGATGATTTCGAGACATCAACTCTTTATCAGCTAATCCAAAGCATGGATCTTCAGCACTCACTCGAGCTATATCACATGCTGCTTTTACCATTGCCTCCAACGCAGCAGGCGATGTATCTGTGCTGCTGGCCCCTCCCTTGCGTTGCCCAATATAAACAGTCAAACCAACGCCCTTATCCTCGCTAAATGCAACCGTTTCAACTTCACCCATGCGCACATCCACTGAAAAACCCTTATCATTATTTACTGCGACCATTGCATCAGTTGCGCCTTCTTTTTTGGCGAGTTCAAGTACATCATTCATCAAGCGAGTTAAATCTATTGTTGACTTATGTACTTCACTATTGTTATGTTGCGTTCTAATTTGCATAAGAGATTCCGTGGTATTGAATGATGTACATAAGGATACAATAACATGTCTTCACAAACCAATGTTTATCCTGCAAACAAATCATATTTGTTCCATTTATTATTTGTTTTTTGCATCACCCTTATGCCATTCCATTTTTCCTATGCTGAAGGGTACTGGCGTAAATTAAGTCCCGGTATTGAATATCAGGACCTTTCTGGAGGTATCCTTTCACCCTGGTCACATATTTATGTATTTCGTATCGATCTCAATAAAAATAAACTCGCCTTGGTCAACGCAAAAAAATTATCGTTAAAAAATGCTTCTGCGGATCAATTTGCTGAACACAGCAAAGCACTGTTAAGTATTAATGGAGGTTTTTTTGATCATGAATTTAAGCCATTAGGTCTTAGGATCAATAATAAAAAATTGATCAATCCTTTGAAACGAATTAGTTGGTGGGGAATTTTTTATGTAAAGGATAATAAAGCGTATATTTCCAGCTTAAACCGTTTTAGCCATGACAATGATATTGATTTTGCCATTCAAAGCGGACCCCGATTATTAATTAAAGGAAAAATTCCATCCCTCAAACCAGGTATTGCTGACCGTTCTGCTCTTGGAATCACTGAGGATGGGAGAATAATTATTCTGGTTTCAACTAATGCAGCGATGACTACGAACAAGCTTGCTCAGTTACTCAAATCACCTCCCTTGTCATGCATCGATGCAATTAATCTGGATGGAGGAAGCTCAAGTCAACTTTATGCGCATATTGGCTCGTTTTTGCTAAATGTTCATGGTTTTTCTAATGTCAGTGATGCAATTATTGTAAAAAAACGAACATAGAACGTAGCCTGGGTGCAGCGCAGCGGAACCCGGGTTTGCCTAACACCTTTTTTCCCGGGTTCCGCTGCGCTGCACCCAGGCTACAAAGCTGTTATCGGATACATTTTAGTAAATCCTGGTTGCAAGCAACTAGGCTACGATGCGTTTATAAAGAATAATTGTGTATAAACCCACAACTTATCCACAAAATACTCCCATATTATTCTCTTGACCAATAAGCAAAAACACATTATCTTGTTATTTTACACCCAGAATAACCCAATATATTGTGCTATAATCTGTTTAGTAGTGAATAAATTTAACTGCCTGTTAATAATAAAATAACAATAAAAAAGCGTGGAGGAAAAATGTCCGCAATCCTTGATCCGGTAAATGATGTACCGCAAACGAGTCAACTGGAATTGACCGCTAATGCCCCTGGTTTATTAAAAACCATTAAGCGCAATGGTAAAGTAGTAAATTACGATGATTCGAAAATTAAAGTTGCAATCACTAAGGCATTCATTGCCGACGAAGGGGGTACAGCCTCTACCTCAGATCGTATTCATCAACAAATTGAAGAGCTTACCCGTCAAATATCCCAAGTGTTTAAACGCCGCTTGCCCAGTGGTGGTGCAGTTCATATTGAGGACATTCAGGATCAAGTAGAGTTAGCACTCATGCGCAGTGGTCACTACAAAGTTGCTCGCGCTTATGTGTTGTACCGAGAAGAGCATCGTAAAGCACGCGAAAATGAATTAAAACAACAGGCGAGTGATAGTAAAACCCTATTAATTACGATGCCTGATGGTGAATTAAAGCCATTAGATACTGAGCGTATGAACACGATTGTTAATGAAGCATGTCGTAATTTAGAGCATGTTCAAGCAGATCCTGTGATTAAAGATGCAATGCGTAATCTTTACAATCAAGCGAAATTTGAAGATGTACACAAAGCATTGATTATGGCTGCGCGCACATTAGTTGAGAAGGAACCAAACTATACCTATGTCAGTGCTCGCTTGCTATTAGACAGCTTGCGTATGGAGGCACTAACTAAATTAGAAATCCAAACAGATGCAACCTTTGATGAAATGAGTAAACTCTATCCAGCTTACTTCAAAGTGTATATTGCTCATGGTATCAAACAAGGAATGCTGGATGTGAAAATGGCCGATTTTGATTTAGAAAAACTCGGCAAAGCACTGTTACCCGAACGTGATATGAAGTTTAGCTATTTAAGTTTACAAACCTTATATGATCGTTACTTCATTCATGATCATGGCGTACGTTATGAATTGCCGCAGGCATTCTTTATGCGTGTTGCTATGGGGCTGGCTCTACGCGAACAAGATAAAGATAATAAAGCCATTGAGTTTTATCAATTGCTGTCTTCTTTTGATTACATGTCATCAACACCTACTCTGTTTAATTCAGGTACTGTTAGACCTCAATTATCCAGTTGCTACTTGACCACTGTTCCTGATCATTTGGACGGTATTTACAGTGCCATTAAAGATAATGCCCTGCTTTCCAAATATGCTGGCGGTTTGGGTAATGACTGGACTCCAGTACGTGCAATGGGCTCACATATTAAAGGTACCAATGGAAAGTCACAAGGCGTAGTTCCCTTCTTGAATGTTGCTGATGCAACTGCTGTCGCAGTAAACCAAGGAGGTAAACGCAAAGGGGCAGTCTGCGCTTATCTGGAATGTTGGCATAAAGACGTAGAAGAATTCCTTGAGCTAAGAAAAAATACTGGGGATGATCGACGTCGTACACACGATATGAATACCGCATTGTGGATACCCGATTTATTTATGGCGCGTGTACGTGAAAATGGTGATTGGACTTTATTTTCACCTGATGAAGTGCCTAATTTACATGATCAATATGGTAAAGCTTTTGAAACACTCTATCGCGAGTATGAAGAAAAAGCACGTCAAGGCCTCATCAAAAATGCAAAAACGCTATCTGCAGTCAAACTGTGGCGTAAAATGCTATCCATGCTTTTTGAAACCGGCCATCCATGGATGACCTTTAAAGATCCATGCAATTTACGTTCACCACAACAACATGCGGGTGTAGTTCATAGCTCTAATTTGTGTACTGAGATTACACTAAACACCTCAGAAGAAGAGATCGCTGTATGTAATCTAGGCAGTGTCAATCTTCCTGCACACATCAAAAAAGGCAAACTGGATACTGAAAAATTAAAGCGTACCATTAGAACAGCTATTCGTATGTTGGATAACGTGATTGATATTAACTACTATTCTGTACCACAAGCACGTAATTCCAACTTGAAACATAGACCTATTGGTTTAGGTTTAATGGGCTTTCAAGACGCATTGTATGAATTAAAAATTGATTATGCTTCCCCAGAAGCAGTGGAATTTGCTGACTCATCCATGGAATTAATCAGTTATTATGCAATCGAAGCCTCCTGTGATTTGGCTAAAGAACGAGGCAGTTATTCCAGTTATGAAGGTTCTTTATGGAGTAAAGGCATACTGCCAATTGACTCAATTAACCTGTTACAGCAAGCTCGTAACAAATACTTGGAACAAGATCGTTCACAACGCTTGGATTGGGAAAGTTTGCGCATTAAAGTTCGTACACAAGGAATGCGTAACTCCAATGTGATGGCTATAGCACCTACAGCGACAATTTCTAATATTTGTGGCGTATCACAATCCATTGAACCTACATACCAGAACTTATATGTCAAATCCAACTTGTCAGGCGAATTCACTGTAGTGAATCCTTATTTGGTTGCTGATTTGAAAGCATTAAATCTTTGGGATGAGGTGATGGTCAATGATTTGAAATACTTTAATGGCAGCGTACAACCAATCAGCCGTATTCCTGCTGAATTGAAACAACGTTATGCCACTTCATTTGAAATTGACCCAATCTGGCTGGTTGATGCAGCTTCTCGCCGTCAAAAATGGATTGATCAGGCACAATCGTTGAACATTTATATGGCTCAACCCTCAGGTAAAAAACTGGATCAACTCTACATGCATGCTTGGATACGTGGATTAAAAACCACTTATTACTTACGCAGCTTAGGTGCCTCCAATGCTGAGAAGTCTACTGTAACTGATGGCGCACTCAATGCAGTAAAAATAATAGCTGAGGAACCTAAGGTATGCTCCATTCTCGATCCAGACTGTGAAGCGTGCCAATAATCAGGAGAATTTAAATGTCAGAAAATATAATACAACAACAGGATATAATTCATACTGGTGCAACAGGATATGAACCTCTTGAAATGGGAGCTGCACGTATTCACGTTGATGATAAACGTATCATTAACTGCCGTGCTGACTTAAACCAACTCGTCCCCTTTAAATATAAATGGGCTTGGGATAAGTATTTAACTGCTTGTGCAAACCATTGGATGCCAAATGAAATCAATATGAGCGCTGACGTAGCGCTCTGGAAAGATCCTAAGGGTCTTACAGAAGCCGAGCGTTTGATTATCAAACGTAATTTGGGATTTTTCTCAACAGCAGATTCATTGGTTGCCAATAATTTAGTGCTCGCTGTTTATCGACATATTACGAATCCTGAATGCAGACAATACTTGTTACGTCAAGCCTTTGAGGAAGCATTGCATACTCATGCGTACCAATACGTCATTGAGAGTTTGGGACTTGATGAAGCAGAAGTCTTTAATATGTATCGTGAGATCCCATCTGTAGCGACCAAAGCAGCCTGGGCATTACCCTATACTCAAAGCTTGGGTGACGAAACATTCCATACCGGTACTGTAGAAAATGATCAGCGTTTATTGCGTGACTTAATTGCCTTCTATGTAATATTTGAAGGAATCTTTTTCTATGTTGGTTTCACACAAATTCTCTCTATGGGTCGTCGGAATAAAATGGTAGGAACTTCAGAACAATTCCAATATATTTTACGTGATGAATCCATGCATATGAATTTCGGTATTGATGTCATCAACCAAATTAAAATTGAGAATCCTCATTTGTGGACACCTGAATTTAAAGAAGAAATGATTCAATTGATTCGCCAAGGGGTTGCTCTGGAGTATCAATATGCCAAAGACACCATGCCTCAAGGCATTTTGGGAATGAATGCAGAAATGTTTGAAGAATACTTACACTTCATTGCCAACCGCCGTTTAAATCAAATTGGACTTCCAGATCAGTACCCTGGTGCTGAAAACCCATTCCCTTGGATGAGTGAAATGATGGATTTGAAAAAAGAGAAAAACTTCTTTGAAACGCGCGTCATTGAATATCAAGCAGGTGGAACTCTCAGCTGGGAAGATGAATAAGCGTTTAAGTATGCGATTCGTATGTTGGAATATTAAATCCAACATACGAATCTTCCGACGCACCTTTATAATCAAATAACTCAATTGCATCTCAATTTTTCTTCCCATCCCCTTCCAAAAAATAATCTTAACTAATATATTTTTAGCAAAAATAAACACATGAACCGGCTTCAAATAGATCTTTTTAAATACTTAATGATCAAATAATAAACTAATGGTACAATATTAATGAGAAGAGTTTTTCCTATTGGAGAATGTGATGCCATTGACACTAACTGAATGGTGGAAAAAACTAGACGAGGAGACCCGACACCTTGCAGCAAAATATGGAGACATTAGTTATCCGGCTGCTTTGACAACACCTTACACAAATGTAGATGTAGATACCGACATGACCCCTTGGGAAGCAGTCCATAAAATGGCAAGTCTAGGGGCCGCAATTGAAGGCAATGTCTATAGTGGCCAAGGTATTGCAACTAAGATAGACGCAGCTGGAAAAAAACTTGGGGAGCCCCTACCGAACTCTTCACATTACATTCCCAAAATTACTGATGAACGAAGTTTATTACTCGCTGTGCTCTATTATCGTTCTCAATGCCGGTTTCAAGACATTCAATCAAGTAGCAGCCTTGTCCAAAATGGTGCTTTTGGAAAACCAGGTATTGAACAGAATAAGCCTGGGGTTGCAAACGAAGCAGAAATTTTAAGGACAAAAATTAAAAGCTATTGCTCAACTAACAAAGACATTGCCGCAGCCGCCCAATTAAAATTTGCTGAGCTCTTTCCACATACAAACGAGGTAGGCCATGACCTATTTAAACCAAAAAGTTTCATTGAACAACATAGAGATTTTGCAAGTAGGTTGATAGGTCAACTTGTAGAGAATATGGACGTTGACTCACATGCTGAACTGCACAAAAAAACTTTAGACAAAACAGAGACCATCAAGAGAGCTCTTAAGGATACAGAAAAACAATTAGAAACTTTATATATCTATAAGAGACTAAAGGAATTCATAGCAAACGACGTTAAAGAATATCCTGATGCAACTTTTGAGCGTTTTAAGGTTGGTCTGGATCCCAAATATCAAGAAAATGGAAAAGTCAAAAAAATATGGGATGCAGCGATGCAATTCGCTAATGGAAAAAAATCGAATCTGGAAATAGTGACTGAGGGAGTTAACAATTATACGCCTGGTTTCCTCCAATACATTATGCATGCTCGACTTAACCCAATAGCTTATTTTCCTTGGGCATTAGGTGTGGATGAGAGTTCTAGACTTAAAAAATTTAAAGAACGTGTAAATAAATATGTAACAAGTGAAATAGAAACTTCCAGTCAAACCTTATCCCAAGACACCCAGATCAACGTAGATGATCTCAAGACTGTTAGTCCTGAAGTTATTTTAGACACAATCAAGGAGAGTCATAAATTACGGCTCGAAATAGAGGCTTTAAGAACGTCCGTCCGCTCCTATGTGCAAGAGGTTAGCAAAAATTATATTATTAAATTTTCAACAGCTCCGTTTATTGGATGGTTTACCAAAAAACTCGCAGAGTTTCAACTCACTAAAGGCTTGCTGCATGACAATATTCATTACCTTTACCTAGCCGAAAATTTTACACAACAATTAGAAGCAATAAAAAAAATGCAGGATGATGAAAATCCAGGTGAAGCCCTTAGTGAACTTAAAAAGTCAATGCGTGAGGGTATCGCAAGCGTCAGAAAAAGCAGTCATTATTTACTCTTTCAACGAGAGAGAGATTTAGCGCATAAAAACTTTAGCAACATTGTTGAGGAAGAGGATGAGGGTATTGAACCGGATAAACAAAACCAGGTAAATCCCTAATTCTAAGATTAACATTTGATTTAGAATATAAAGGTGTTCTGTTACTATTAATAAACCTTTTCTCTTTTTCTCTAACCTATAAGTGATGTCATCTTGTTTTATCAAGTAAAAAAATTAGATGATATTTTTCTAGCCTATAGTAAAATCTTAAAGAGTCGAAAATGACATTTCGACAATTGCACTCAATAAAATATCTTTCAATTCCAAGTTTATTTTAATCTGGTACAACACAGGAGGTGACGTATGGCAAAAAATAAGGAAGATGATACCAATTATAGCTTTTTACTTAAATGCATGGCAGCACTAACTGCTGCAGCTATAGTAACCGCAGGAGTTATTGCCGCAGTAACACTAAAATCTGCTGCAGCAACGACAACAGCAATAGCCGCGAAAACATTACTTACATCAGTCCTTATGTTTGCACCTGCCGTATTTCCAATTGCATTTGTCGCGATTGGACTTGTTTTCGTATTGCCCTTTTTATTCAGTTGTAACAATAATACGTACACTACAGTAAGAACGACCACAACTCCTGGGTATAGAGGGTATGGAAACTATAGTTTTTATTCCCCTGCCTACGATGATACCCCTAATCCTTATTATGGTGCCAGTACAGTATATGTCGGTAGCGATCACTCACATGGGCATCCTTCAACTCAAGGTACAGTTCAAGTACATGATAGTGCGCATTCGCATGGACACGATAGCGGCCACAACAGACATGGACATTTTTAATTAATTTTATCCCCCAATCTGGGGGATAAATTGCCTGAGTAAATTCATTTAACCCTTTGATTTGTCTAATATTTTAACTTTTTGTACTATAATTAATAGGGCATCATAATAAGGATAATTTTTTATGAGTCAATGAAGGGAGGGAGGGATCCAAAATGAAAAGCATATTACTTACAGCACTACTGTTAACATTCACTACAGCAGCATTAGCAGATGACAGTGTTATCATCACACAAACTAAATCTTGGCAAAGTGTTCCCGTCACTGTAGATGAACAAGCACATACTTATACCATTGAAAAAGGAGTAACATTACCTGAAGGTGATTATTATTATACTTATCCAGGTTATCGTTGCTTAAAAGAAAAAAAAGATATTGTCGGTGTCAATGCAGTCGTATTCCAAGCGGGCATTCCTGGTGGAAGCGATATATATTGTTATGCAGAGTAGAATCAAGCTCTACAATGTAAGCTGAATATAAAGCGTAATCGAGTGTAACATCTCGATTACCCTTTAATTTAAGTCATTTTCCATTTTATAGAACCATCCCATTAACTTGACTGTCCCAAAGCATTTTGAAATAGCTCTGTTTGTTATTTACTAATTCGTTAAAAGTCCCTTCTTCAATAATCGCCCCACCCTCCATCACTATAATTCGATCCATATGTCGAATGGTAGACAATCGATGAGCAATTGCTATGACCGTGGCTTTATTTTGCTCGAGCATAGCATTAATCGATTGTTGAATTTCTTGTTCTGAGAGCGTATCCAGACTTGAAGTCGCTTCATCCAGAACAACAATTGATGCATTTTTCAAAAAGGCACGTGCAATCGCAATACGCTGGCGCTGTCCCCCAGAAAGCTTTACACCACGCTCACCAACCAGGGTATCGTATTTTTCTGGCAATAATTCAATAAAATCATCTATATTCGCCATAGCAGCAGCGCGCTTAATCTCTTCAAGTGTTGCATTTTCTTTTGCATAGCCAATGTTCTCTCCAATAGAACGATGAAAAAGCATAATATCTTGGGGAATAAGCGCTATTTGCTGACGCAAAGAATCCGAAGTAATCTCGAAAATCGACTTATCATCAATTAAAATTTGCCCCTCAGTAGGCTTAAAATTCTTGAGCAATAAAGAAATTAGAGTTGACTTACCAGCACCCGAATGACCAACCAACCCAATCTTCTCACCAGGTTTGATTAATAAATTAAGATTTTTAAATACAGCTGTTCCTTCGCTGTATGCAAAAGAAAGCTGCCGAAACTCAATTTTACCCTGCTGAATCTGATAAGTTTGAGCATTAGAATCATCAATCTCATCATGCGGCATAGCTAAAATACTAAACGATGATTTGAAATCTCCTATTTCTTTTAAAAAAGTACAGAGGCTGCTCATGAGTGCCCATAAGTCAAAAGAAATAGCAATGGCAGTCAGCATGACAAACAGGAAGTCTCCTGTAGAGATCGCACCATGTGTCCGTAGATAAATCATAAAGATAAAAATGGCAATCAGCATAAACCAATAAAGTAGTGATCCAACGACATTAAATTTAAAATCATACTGATAAAGTGCAATTTGCCGAGGCACGAAATCATCTGACATCAGCTCATTCACACGGCGATGCTCAGCACGTCGTTTTGCAAAATAAAATAAAGAGAAAATATTGGTAATATTATCTGAAAAAGAACCTATAACTTGGTGTTTGCTCTCAGCCATATCATTAGAAAGCTGATTCAATTTAAGCGCCATGGGAAGCATGATGACCATAACTACCACACACCAAGCCAACATGAAACAAAACACGCTGAAATTGACAATCAGCAGGACAAAAACGGAAACAACGACCACGCAAAGATGTTTTCCAACAATATGATGGAGATTAGCGAACACACTATCGTATCCATCCAATAAGCCTTTTAGCTTACTAATTACCGTGCCACTAGGGGTATTTTGAAAATAGTTATAAGAATGGTGTTGCACGTAATTGTATGCAGAAGATAATAATCTTTGCCGAGCATGTGGCTCAGCCTTCCACTCAGCAAAATCACTAATACGCCAAACAACATCCAACACAATTTGTGCTGTGATAAACAGCACAATGGGAAACACCAATTGATAGTACGAAGTGATTGATTCGTTAGAAAACGCATCAACCAGAAGTTTAAAGGTGTAATTATTAGCAAAAATATAAAACGCTGTGAGCACTGGCGCCTGAAACATTAAAACATACCACCATCGATAAGGCTTAATGACTTGCCATAAAAAATTCCAGGCAGAATGAAATGGATATTTTAAATCTAAAGTGTCCATTACGCATACTCAAAATAAAATGGCATTCTAGTATACCATAATAAACACTCATAATGCTCATAATTAACTCATTTTTCATCTTAAATCAAAATGATCACAACATGCTGAAGTTGTTATTTTTCAAGGATAACGGTAGACTTACGCCGTCAATCAAAGTCCCGGTGGCACAGCTGGATAGCGCAGCCCCCTCCTAAGGGGCAGGTCGGAGGTTCAAATCCTCTCCGGGACGCCAATAAATAAGGGTCTATTCCGAAGACAGCGGGGCCGTTCTAGCTCTACGTGCGACAGTCATTTTTTTTGTCAGCTTTTCTGTTTATTTTGGCGAACCGCGGCATGAAATCATAACCAAACAAAGACATCAGAGCCAAAGTAACTCGGTTTATACTATGCATGTCTCCAGATACTGCTGTAATCTTTAAATCGCTGGTATTATTATAAACACTCAACGGGGGATTAGCCCTGAATCACCTCTACACCAACGGTTTTTATTTAACCTCACCTATATTGCATAAGGATATAAATATGAAACGATTATGTTTAACGAATCAAGGATTTAGCTTAGGTGTCTTTTGTATTATCACAACAACAATCCATGCAGGCATTCCTGTATGGAGTTTCAGCCCCAATGGAAGCCCTGTGGTGACCGTGAGCGCTATGGGAACAGCTACGGTAAGCTACACCGTAACCAATAACTCAAAAAAACCACACCAGTTAGTGCTTTCCGCCAAGACCCCAACTGGAATTAGCCAGTCAGGAGGTCCGTGCGTGCTTGCGGCTAAAAGCCCTACAAACCCTAACCCCACGTGCACACTTACCTTAAGCATTAATGGGAGTGCCTTGCCTGCAAATACTGTCTCAGGAGGGCCTATTCTGTGCCAAGCTAATGGCACCCCAAATCCTAATCAATGCTATCAACCAAGCCCCGGTGACACTTTGGTTATTACGCGTACAACCAAACCAGGCGCTACGACATTAAGTACCAGTATTCCGTCTCCATCCATATTGGCACTATCAGTCAATAATCCATCACTCAACTCAGCCCTAACGGGAAATGCACGACAAATTACGATTAAAAACACCGGAACAAATGAGGCTACTGGCTTAACCATTGCCTATCCGACCTGGCCAGGAGGAACACTAACAACTACAGCGACATCCACCTGCGGAACTACTTTAGCTGCAGGTGATGCATGTACTATTACAATTAACCCAGGTAGCAATGCCACATCGAGCTGCAATACAGGGATTGCGCCGACACCAGACACGATTACAGTGAGCGCCACTAATGTTGCCACGGCAGTAACGAGCCATATTGTAGTATTGAGCTATGGCTGTATTTATCAAGGTGGTTATGTCTATGCTTTAGATGACACAACGCCCAGTACAGGCAGTGTGGGCGGTAAAGTCGTCACAACATCCGACCAAGCCCTTCCTTTTCCAAATGGTATTGTATGGACCTCAAATGGAGGCACTGGTGGGGGAAGTGGGGGTTCTGACATTGTTGATGTAAGCTATGATACACTTCCTGGAATTGATCAGACATCCACGTCCTCAACCGGCTCACCCACGTATGCCATATTTGCTTCCTTTTTTGCAAGTACCTACACCAATTCAAACCCTTTTACCGCTGCATTCTTTTCCATGTGCAATGGAAGCACCGATGGTGCCTGTAATACAGGTAATATCCTAACATTTTATAATCAATTCATTACCAATAATACACTAGGAAACGGAGGCTCCGCTCTCTTTATGGCATCTGCAGGACCAACCAATATTGCTTACTATGCCGCAGGATTATGCAAGCAAACGATTGCTAATTATTCCGATTGGTACCTGCCCGCGATTTGTGAGATGGGTTATGGAGTCAGTTTTCCTTCCTGCGGCACTTCAACTACACCGACGTTGCAAAACATCCAATCTAGCTTAATAGATATTAGTGGTTTTAGTACTCCTGTAGGCGTCTACTGGAGCTCCACTGAAGCCGCATTCGGTGCACAGGTCGGTGCATGGTATAACTTATTTGCCTCCGGTGGTGGAAACGATCAGCTCATCACCGGCAAGGACAATCAGAATGGAGTCAGGTGTTCTCGGGCTTTAACATTTTAGCCCTTTATCCTCTTTTTCTTTCGGACTTGTTTTAACTGATCCGCAAAGCAGGTCATTATTTTGGTTTCACAAACACTCAACAGGGGGACGGTCCGGGACGGACCCCTATAAAAAAGAAACAAATTGCTATTAATCCCTACAACAAAAGGGACTGGTTATTACATAAGGACTGGATTTTTCTGATATCCTGCTCAGATTTATTTGATATTTGCTACTTTCTGTAGGGGTCCGTCCCGGACCGTCCCCACCATAGTTTCCTTTTCGATACTTCATCTAAGTAATAGCTATAAATTTATTTATGGCGTGTATAATATTTTTTCTATCTGTCTTTAATTTTACTTTAATGTAAATTTTGTAATCTATTAACACGGATTATTAGATATGTAGTTTTTCACCATGTCTAGAGATTCAGATTACATATTGATATTAAGGGGTGTTAAAGATGAAACTAAAAATGTGGTTGAATCCGGGTAGCTTTTTCGAACGTAGTGCTACTCATAATAGTCTTCGAATTGTTGGAGCAGCTTATGACTCCCATAATGTCTCGGCTTTACGACTTTTTAAACAAAAACATGGTATTCGCTTGATTGCAGAAAACAAGCCCACAATTTTCAGAGGATTCTCAGTAGAACATTGTCTTGGTAGTTTAGACTACCCAGGATTAGGAGTAAGGGCAATGCGCCCTAGTCTTGCTCGCTTTTTGAAAGCTAAAGGACTTACCTGTACTGAAGATTTAAGTCCTGTGCTCAAAAGAGAGCTTATGGATGCGCATGTTAATGGTTTCTCTATAATTAAAGGAAACACAAAAGTAGCCCATTCATTTACCTATTGTCCTAGTGTTGCTCTAGGTTTTGGACTTGATGCAGCAAAAAAATCAAAATTTCCGGGCATTGCATTAATTGGTGCGGCATACAAAGTTTTATGTAACGACGCATGGGATGTTGAATATGATATCGCCTTGGATGGAGAGGAGTATGGTACCTCTATATTTTCATATCAATGTGAAACGATAGTGCCTCATCTAAGTTTTCCGATGAATCATTGTATCATCATAAATCAAAAATCATCCAATATGATTCACGTTGATGATTTAACTCAAGCAAAAAAAATTGATGTCACAGGACAATCCATATTTGAGCTAAGCATTATCCCATCCGAGAAGATGAAACAATATCAGCAACTCGAGATTGATAAAGTAATCGCTTTTGATGATTTTGCCACCTACGTCAGCGAAAATTCCCAAAATATAGATATCTTAAAAGCAGATGAACTGTATGCTAAATATAAAAACATTTTGAAAAAGCAGTCTGAATTATTGGGTTTACCGCTTTATGAAAGAGATTTATGGGTTAGTGTGGCAAATGAGGTAGCTCCTAAAACGTATACTTGTATTTCTGCACATAAAGATGGTTTTACTCTTGAAGTGCCAGCAAAAAGTGGTGGAGTACTTACAATTGCTATCTCGAATGTTCAAGCAACAATCTGTCTTGCTCCATTATTTGAAAAGGATCCGACACTCACTTTAGATCAGATAAAAAATGGGGAGATTCCTTGTGCATTGAATTACCTCACTGAATGCGTTCTTAGGAAAAATAAGGATTTAATTTGTCAAACAGGCTTAGAACAATGTATTGAACAAGACAAGCCAAGAATCCAAGTGTTGTCTTAATAACTTTAATTAAAGCCTTGTGTCTCCTCAAGGCTTTAATTTTTTAATTGGAACAAAATATTTAAATTAAGTTAAAATAACGACCAATTTCATACCAGACAAGGATAAAGTGATGCGCATGATACATAAAAATGTTTCCTCATTAAGGACGAAACTGGGTACAAATCTTCAAATGACCAAAGCTATTCCCAGAAGCGTACAAAAAATATTTCCTTTTTCACCACTACAGCATCCTTTAGCTCCAATCATGCGAAATTCCTTAACAAAACTGGAACTTAAAGACATGAATATTGAGGGAGAAGAATTAAAATTAATTCAACAACTTCATGACTCAAATAGGTTTTATATCCTCGAAGATCATAATGAGGTCCTAAAACGATTTTTTTTAGCGAAGCAGAAGGAAAATTCTCCGCTTGGTAATTTATATAAAGAAATGAAGTACCCTGGTTTTTTATCCCGATTAGTAACCAAAAAATTTAAGGCGATATATTCGGATGGTCGACTCGTAATGCCGCGTGAACATACTACTGAATTCGCTGAAGCATATCAAAAGAGAAAAGAAAAATACAAGTCTGCTCGAAATTTATTAGAATCCATTGGTACAGCTGAGGATGATTTGGTTTATAAAGAGTATTTATCTCTGGAAGAAGCTGCTGTAAGCCCTTTAATTGTACCACATGCATATTTTCTACCTCTTTCAGATGGGAGAAGAACAGAGTTCTCCCCCATTCTTCATGCCCTTAATTTACAAGGAGGAAGTCTATTCGATGAATGGAATAATGCCCATCCCTATCCTGTATCGATAAGTTATCTTGCAGCGCCAGAGTTCCGGAATTGCCTTAGTTTACAATATGATGTATTAGCGTGCGTCCGTTTTGAAAACTCAAAGGGAGAGGCCGCTCATTTCGCATCACGCCAAGCTTTAGCAGTGCAACAACCTGGATTTAACTCTGCACTTTCTGTTATATACGGAGAGGATAATGCCTTATCAGGTTTAGATAAGTCCCAATCGAATACAATAGCTTTTTATAGTCCCGTATTTGGTAAAGGTCTTTTTTATGTTGATGCTTATAAAACCCGTTTAAAACATAACCTGCGTCAATTATTACTTCTTGCTGATATCAATTTAAGCGAAGAAGGAACACTTGCAGTTAAAGGGATGAGTTTGGGTGCATTTGCCATTCAAGAGTTATTATATCCTATGGAGCGTGCATTTTATGAAGCATTGGAAGAAACACTCACCGAACTTGATTTACCAAAAATTAAAAAAATTAATCTAATGAATTTTCCTTCCGCACTTGATAAATTCAGTGATCCTGCAGATCGCGAATATGCTTTATTAATAGGACATAGAAGTAAAACCAAAACGATTAATGTGCATGGAAGGACCATAGAAGTTAACACCTGTATTGGTGCTCCCTTAGCCGCACAACCCGAAAAAAATTTAGCAACACATATTTGTGGGGATTCTTTATCTTTTCCGGGGAATGAGGTGCATGCGGGTATTCCTCCAAAAGTAAGTAGCGATGATTCAGTCATGCATTATGCAGGAGGTTGTTTTTCGATGACTAAAGACATTGAATTGCCCACTTCAGAAGATGTTCTCAAAAAAATACATGTGATTAGTGGAAATAGAGCAACATTATTTAATCGTTACGAGTCCGAAAGAAATCGTCAAGCTTCAGAGGAACGAAGCGATTTTAATCTTTCACTTGAATAAAAATAAGCAGTAATGAGATGGGGACGGTCCGGGTCCGTCCCTGTTGATCCAGTTGGTATTTATGGATTAAAAGCCCCTCACACAGCGAACACCGTAGTGAACGTTCTTAAAGTCGCCGCGCTGGGTACCACCACTGAAGTTGAAAATTTGGAGAAACGCGCCGGTCTGAGGGATGCTCGAGAACTCGGTAGAGCTCCAGTAACTGCCAGAAAGCAAGTGTAGATTATTAAAATCCACAAGATTGGATTGCATATTTTGCAGCGTAGGATTAGTGCTGAAACCACAGAAACCATACCCCATCTCACAAATCGCTGGCAAATACCAATCGGCATAACCATTGATCGCTTCCTTGCATAACCCTGCAGCATAATATGAGAGATTAATTGGCGCATTGGTTGCATCATTTTGATAATACACATATATATTATTGGTATCACAGGAGCCATCCGTTTTGCCAGCACAGTTCAATTGACCGGTGTATTGTGTGGCAGTTTGGCCTACTGGGGAAGTTGCATTAGGAGACGGACTTGTTGCAGTAGAATTATCCGCTATACCCCAAATACTGATGCCACCATCATAAGTTCCAGAGCTGTTTGAGCTCCAGATGATACTACTGGCCTGGTCCACAAGAGAAGCCACCTTACCACTAATGCTTCCTGTATCAGGAGTTGTATCATCTACAGAAAAAACATACCCTCCCTGATACACACTAGCATAAGTCAGTATGTTGATTTGAGGTGTTAGCGTATTGGTATTACCCCCGGAAACGGTCAGTGTTATTGAAGCGACGGTGGGCATGCTGCCAGGAGTAATAGTGAGCTCACAGGTACCCCTAGCTGGAATATCGCCACACTCTAGAGGAGATATACTACTACCCATAGGCAATGCTGATGATAGGCTGTAGGTCACATTAATTGCAGGGCTAAACCCTGAATTAATAATGAATATCCTTCTTGGCGTGCCCGTTAACGCGGCAGCATTTGTCGAATCGTTTACTGAAAGTGTTAAAGAGGTGATACTTGAGGTCAAGGTTGTTAAGGGAGCTGCCACGACGGTTAATCCCGTATTCCCAGAAACCGCGCCCATGGTTGCTGTGATGGTTATTGCCGTCGAACTAACGGATACTCCCGTTGCAAGACCATTACTCCCTGGTGCATTGGAAATCGTCGCAATTGAATTATTAGACGAAGACCAGGTCACAGAACTTGTAATGTTTTGCATGGTGCCATCAGAATAAGCCCCGGTTGCAATAAACTGTTTTGTTGTGCCTTGACTAATCGATGGATTAGCTGGGGTGACTGCAATCGAAACCAAAGTGGCATTCGTCACGTTTAAATAAGCAGTACCCGAGACAGAGCCCGAAATTGCTGTGATGGTCGCGGTACCCGAGGTAATGCCGTTGGCCAGTCCGTTGCTTCCTGAAGTATTGGAAACCGTCGCAATTGAATTATTAGATGAGGACCAGGTTACCGAAGAAGTTAAATCCCGAGAACTGGCATCAGAAAAAATACCCATAGCAGTAAATTGCTGAGTTGTTCCTTGCACGACTTGTGCATTAGGCGGATTCACTGTAAGCGAAACCAAGGTCGCAGTTGAAATTGTAATATTCAAGCTATTCGCCAAGCTTGGTTGATAGCACTGACTGGGATTGGGTGTCCCATCAGGATTGGTTTGACAAAGAACAGGGCCACCTGAAATACCATGAGAAGGCAATGCGCTTCCCGTAATGGTCAAGGTAAGCGTGCATGAGGAGTTTGAAGAGCCCTTGGGCTCAAGTTGACAGGGCTGAGTTTGACTGACTCCTTCTTGAGGTTGTATCACTAAAGTGTGCTTTTTCTTTGATTTGTTTGTCACTGTGTATTTCACCGTGGCAGTACCTGTTGAGCTCACAGATACCTTAGGAGGAAATTGTGGATCCGGTGTAAATGTCCATAAAGGAGTACCTGCATAGGCTACTGCCATCATCAAAAACGCCACTACCCCCGTCAGTAATTTATTGATAAACATTCGACTCTTCATATCCATATCCTCATGCAAGATAAGTAAGGTTAAATAACACACCATTGGTATAGAGGTGACTCAAAGTCAGTCCATTATTTAATGTTTGCCCGGCAGCGCGACCAAAATTGCTCTTACCCCAGTCTGCAAATTCATAACCTACCCCAAGCTGCCAATGGACATTAAGGGCTTTTTGCACGCCTGCACCTACCGTATAGGTACACGTCGTTTCTGTATGAGATGCGAAATTAGGATTGGGTAGCGCCTCAAAAATCGTTGGGGTGTTATCAAAGGAGTAAGCTCGGTTAAAACCAACGCCGATACTGCCACTTATCCAGGGAATGAGCCAATAACCTTGGTCGAATAAAAGCTTTGCTTTGGCTGCAACATGAGTGTGCTGGATTTTATAGCTGTAAGCAAAATTGTCAAACTCAGGATCTGCGTCATCCCAAATCATGCCAGAAAAGTTCGCATTGCTGGTGGCAGCAATTGCTAAACCAAGCTGCCCCTGGGCCATTGGAGATAGTTTTTTTTGTAAACCGAGAAAAAACTCACCATCAAACAACACATGTGTTGACTTATTTGCTGCATAAGTCTTTTCAATCTCAGGTGTAAGATAGAACGTTTGCGTTTTACCCCCGCTTTCCCAAACAGGTCCCGCGCTGAGCGTGCCTACCCAAAACCATCTAGGCTCTTGGACTAAAGGACCCATAGCACCTGCAAATGCACCAGCAGTTGCAAGACTTGTGGATAACGCAAGTACTAAAGAACTCTTGCTGTTCATAAGACTCCTTTCATTATAAAAAACAAATTTATAAAAATAACGAATTGTTAAAATAAAAAAACATAAAAGAACAAACTACTTAATGCCTAAATGCATGAATAACCTCAACAGAGAAGGTAGAGACGACAAAAAAAGCGAAAAACCTATGAGCCTTGAGATAAGCTGAGTAGAAGACTATACATTGATTATAAACAGCAGCTAAATGATGAAAATACGGTATAAAATACCCTGTTTTTTTCATAGATAAGAATTTAAATTAGAGAAAAAATGAACCCATGAGACGTAATAAATGGCAGTACAAAAAAATAAACAAGAATATCCCTGCTCTAATTGAACTATTAACTCAGAGATTCAGAACGAACCAGTACGTCTGAGCCTAATATTTTCTTAAGTTTAAATCAGTATAATTTTTACACAAACATAAGTCTGACAAATTTTTATGAAAAATACCGAAAATCCACCCAATATTAGTCGAGAAATGATCATCCAACGTTTTTCTACAGGGGTAAAATTAGTTTCTCAAGAAAATGTACACCCGATGAGATACTTATATAAAGGTCCGACCTTATCAGATCTCTTCTCTCAATCTCATTTTAATGTATTTCTCTTAGATAAAAATAGTTTGTTAATAGATGGCAACGAGCCTACTCTAGAACTATTAGGACATAATTCATTGAACGAAGCGATCGGCAAAGCACCATTTGAATCTATGACACATGAATGTGCTTGTGAATTACGAGCAAATGATTGTGAAGTTTTAACAAAGAAAAATTTTAAAATTTTTGATGAGGATGTTTTACGACAAGATGGAGCCATCTTCCAATCACTTACATTTATATTTCCTCTTTTCGAAGGTACGAATGAAGTGAGTGCACTATTCGGTTTTTCAGTTATATTAAACAAACAATCTCTTTCTATGGCAATGAATCATATCGCGCAATTTCGTCTGTTGGACTTGTTAGCCCCGAGCATGAATATTCCTGGCATAGAAATTGAAAATATCTATTTATCTAGACGCGAGAAAGAATGCTTACAGTTTTTAATCCGTGGTAAAAATACACGTGAAGTTGCACAAATATTAGGTCTTTCAAAAAGAACGGTTGAACATTATTTAGAAAACATAAAAAATAAAATGTCTGTGAATACAAAATCAGAGTTAATAGAAAAAGCAATTAATCTTCTATTATAAAAATTTCATAAACTGCACTATGATTGTTCTATTCCCAATGGAGTTCCCCCAACATACGGCTTACTGCATTAATCAAATAGAGCAAGTACAACTATGGAGTATTGCTGGAAGAACATTAGTTGATGTAAAGCAATTTGCTACACATTTTGACGCAAAAGCTTCTTAACCTAATTTTATAGATATCTCGGGAAGGCCAGCTGCCCCAAAGCTTGATGAAATTATCATTCCTGCTCCAGGCAGGCTGCCTACGCAAAATATATTGACGATTAACTTTTGCCAATAGGGTTTACTTACATCCCTTTTTTGTTATGGGCAAAAGTAGCAGCCATATTCTCATCTGTTAAGTATTCCTCTGATACTTCCATACCATTAGACTTTGAAAAAAACTTGAGGGGAGTTGCTTCAATTTTTTGCTTTATGTGATGTGCGGACGATCTATTTACTGTTTCTTCTTCGATTTTTTCTTCTAGCAATTGCATGTGTCGATTGATTGCATAGGCTATTAAAGCATCACCAGCAGCATTTCTTCCGCTTTTAGTTCCAATCTGAACAAATCGAGAATCATTCATTATATTTTTTA
Organism: Legionella steigerwaltii; assembly: GCF_001468065.1. Lineage (GTDB taxonomy): Bacteria > Pseudomonadota > Gammaproteobacteria > Legionellales > Legionellaceae > Legionella > Legionella steigerwaltii. Next base: position 400,175 of record NZ_LNYZ01000013.1, on the reverse strand, counting down.
TAGCACATACAATTTCACTTCGATCTGCCCCCGGCTGCAAAAAGAAAAAAACCATATCCGCACCTCGATTGTACTCTCCACAATCATTAATAATGTCTATCTTATATTTATCTATAATATTTTGTAGTTTTGGCTCTAATTTAAAGTATAAACTTGGCATTTTTAAATCCTCTTTGTTAAAATTAAATTGCAAGTACGTTGTAAAACAGAAATATATTGTATTTTTTTCCTCCCCACTGTCATTTATTGCATCTCATTGGTTTATTTCTCGCCTAGCTTAGATTCTTTTCTATGAAAAAAATAGGGTATTTTATACCGTATTATAATAATCCAAATTGATTTTATAATGACCTATTGGGGTAAGTATTGGATATTTTACTGCTTTATAAAACTCAGTCATTTCCTAATTCTTGGTAATCAAGGTGAAATTGTGCAAAAAAAAATTGAAATCTTAAATCGTATTAAGCCAGTCTCAGAGATTAAACTCAGGACTAAATCTGGCAGAGTATTCTCTTTTTATATTAGTGCTGAGGCAACCAAACAATTGGGGATTCATTTTTTAGATAGAATCATGACACCTAGAGGAGAACTCGCGACAGTTATTGGGGTCCATAATGGGCAAATATGGTATTGGGTTGACGAGGATTCAGGTGTAACTCATTGGGATGATATCCATACAAACCTACTCAATCCTGAGATTGGATTTAGTAAAAGTGAAGATACCAATTATCCTGAAGCAGTAAAAAAAACACTCAGTCAAGCGCTTGGATTTGCTATCCCCTTTGAGGAACTGAATCTATCTGTTGATTTATTCATGTTACTAAAGCAACTAGATGAGCATAAACACCCTCCTGAGTTTCTGGTAAATCTGTTAAAGCGAGCCTTAAAGTTATACCCCGACAAGATGAATAAGCAACTTGAGTTGCTAATTCAAGAATTTGAGACTTTATCTGTTTTGGATCTAGAGTCTGTTGTCGAACTTACTGACTCAGTCCAGACCCAAAAACTACAACTGGATAATTTTATAAAAGATACAAAGATAAATGGAGCAACAAAGGAGCAAGCGAATACTATCAGTACGATGGTGGGGAATTTGCAAACCCAAATTGAAACCCTTGAAGAGCAACTGAAACAGGCACAGCAAGAAAGCCAACCTTTGCTTTGTAATAAGCTTTGTGCGCTGAAATTAAGTCTAGAAGAAAGCCGGAATAATTTACTCAAATCGGTCGAGGCATTGAATACTGTAGCCTCCGAAGTAACCTATCTAAAAAAAATAAGTCCGTACAAGTCCTTTCATACGCTTATAAGTGCTCTCATTGAGACATATTCTGAGTTTCCAATCAATCAAAATGCTCCCTCGGATTTAGAGCATTATCTTGCAGGAGCAGCTAAAATCACGCGATTTTTATATGATCATGGCCATCATTTCTTTGATGAGAAAGCAGAGCCCATTTCCAATAATAACAATAAACAAGAGCAGTCTGAGTCATTAAGTCAACTTGAGCTGATGTATCTTTTCTTACTGTTGAGCGGTGGGGCTGCGATGTCAAAAACGTTACAGGCACGTGTATACTTTAAGATTTTTGATGCACTGAACGATTTACTAAAAATCGAGCCCAATAATGATGAGAACATGCCTGAGACGTTTAATTTATTCCATTTTGTTGCAAACAAACCCGATGACTTTATAAAGCTTTACCGATATTTCTTTGTGAATGAAGGGCCATGCAGACAAAAGGCTAAGGAGCTTATTGTAAAGGAACACCCTGTTTTTCTAGCTGAATTAGGCAAATTAACTTACTATTACGCTACCGCTTTGAACGCCAAAGCCAAGCAGCCTGATGCGAAACCTGGAGCCCAACAAGAGGCAAATTATTATTTTAAACAGGGGATCAATTATCTCGTACAGTCATTAAAGCAAGGTACGCCTCAGGCAATTGAAGCGTTTGATACCCTGTTAGCCACAAAAGACGATAAAGAGCAGCAAATAGAGGGGATTGGTGAAATCGCAAAAGAGCTGATTGCATATTTTACTCATACCAAGAACTTTGTTAAAGCACACCATTATTTAAAGATTGCTTTAGAGTCCCAGGATAAGGGATCTAAGGAATTGCAAAAAGTATTACACCTGCTGCAAGTCAAACTCACCCTTGTAGAGACCAGTGGTGATGAGCAAAAAGCAGCGCTTGCGATATTAATGCAAGAGGTAAAAGAAGGCGATCGATCTGCTCTTGCTTTACTTGAAGAATTAAGCACCCAAGTGCCTGCAGTTGCTTTTGCTGCAGTAGTTTATTGGCATGATGAAGACATCACGAAACTGTCACTTACATTGTTGGAGGTTGCAGCAAAAGAGAATCCTGACCTTGTTGCCTGGTATCAAAATCGCTATCGAGTAGTGTGCCAAGCACAAGAACCTGAACTTGTCTTAATCCTTAAAGCAATAAAAGTTGGTTTTGTTCCAGCGATTGTCGAGCTTAATGAATTACTCACCACCACTCCAGATTTTGCAAAAGAAAACAAAACCACGCTTCTATCGATTATTTCAGACTTTGATGTCTTGCAATACATTTACCCCAAAATTTTCATGGCTCTTCTTGTAAACTATTACATTCAAAAAGATTTATCGAAAGAAGCTCTGAATAAGTTCATAGAATCACTAGCTCATACTTCATTTAAGCAACCTGAAAGCCATTTTGAACTTCTATTCCTCGTACTGCGTGATTTAAGAACTTTAATAGGTTCTGAGGAATTGATTGCTGTTTTTCACACAATCAAAAGAATAGGATTACTGTCTTCGGAACACCATGACTTATTGAAAACAATAGCGACTCTATTGATTGAACGAGAAGCAAGTGAGGATAAGTTGATGTTTCATTTCTTTGCTCAGGAATATCTCTCCAATTACTCCCTGTTAGCTCAGGCACTCTATAAAGATGCGAAAGCATGGGCTATTTTAAAAAATAATGATCAAATAGCCAGTCTTATTAAAAGAGTCATCGAAGATAAGAACCATCTTAAGGGAAAAAGCCCTCTCAGTGAATTGTCTTTATTTAATGAGCAAAATAATAAAGAAGAGCTGGCAAACTCATCAAAAAAAGAAAAAAAATTTAGTATAAAGGCAGATTCCAAGGGGTGTTGTTTATGCCAATAAGAATGATTTATTTATAGGAGTTCTCTAGCCACAACCAAGTTGCGGCTTTTTCCCTAATTACATAAGAATTATAAAATTTGAAATAACCAATAAATTCTAGTTATCTTCCAGTTTTCTAATTACAAAGGCCGCAAAAGGTACTGATATCAATACTACTACCACAAAAAATAATCCCTACCCTTTTCCCATAAAGCTCGTTTTTTAAAGGGTTAAGACATGCAGCAATACCCACTGCACACGCTGGCCCAATCATCATTAGCAAATCAATTTGAATATTTTATAACCATTGCACATAATTAATGTGTGTCACTATTGCATAGGATGGAACATTGATGAGCACAATAAACAATGAATTTAATATGCCAGCTCCCAGATGGATTAATACTTATCCGTGTGGCCCTTATCGATTTATTAACCGGGAATTCTTCATTATTAGCTATGAAACAGATACAGACTTACTAAAAGAGGTTTTACCTCCAGGATTAGAACTATTAGAACCTATTATTAAATTTGAATTTATCCGCATGCCAGACTCAACAGGATTTGGCGATTATACTGAGTCTGGACAAGTCATTCCCGTCCGCTATAAGGGTGAAGAAGGAACTTTTACTATTTCAATGTTTCTTGATTGCCATGCACCTATAGCAGGAGGAAGAGAAATATGGGGATTCCCAAAAAAATTAGCGAAACCAAAACTATTTGTTGAAGAAGATGTTTTGATTGGCATACTTGATTATGGGAGCATTCGCATTGCCACAGCAACCATGGGTTATAAGCACCATGCGCTGGATCAACAACTTGTTCTTCAATCGATGAAAAAACCTATCTTTCTGCTTAAAAATATCCCTGGTGTTGATGGAACGCCAGAGATTAATCAATTAACCAGGACTTATTTGCAAGACATTACTGTAAAAGGGGCATGGAAGGGACCAGGAAGTTTAGAATTACATCCTCATTGTTTAGCACCAATTGCCAATTTTCCAGTGAAAAAAATTGTTTCTGTAGCTCATTTTATCACTGACTTGACGTTACCTTATGGTGAGGTCGTAGAAAATTATTTAAGTTAAATAGTGGAAATAAATTATTCAGGAGCTCTTCAAAGTCCATATTTAGGCCTATGAATGAGCTCTTAGCCACTGCTCAGAATTAAAAAAAGAATACACTTGGAGCCCTGTTATTGCTTAACAATTTAGAGAAATTCTTTATAGATATCAACTGAAGATTCTTTGCCAATTTTAGAAAAGTTTTGTTTCAGCCACTTTTTAGTATGCAGACGCCCTCTATCCCGTAAGTAGCAGAGGAAATCCCAATCTACATTATGTTTCGAAGAAACCCCATAATGTGCCATTTCCTTATCAGCTCGAATGGAATGTATACGCATTTTTTTTAGTTTCAGATTTTTATCCTTTTTTAAATCAAGTAGCTTTGAAACAAATGCAATAGCGCGCATTTCACGCAATAAGGTTGAATTAAAACTAATTTCATTAATACGGTTAAGAACTTCTGATGCAGTGTGTGGAACTCCTCGTCTATATATTGGATTTAGATGTACAATCACAATATCCTGACTGCCACAATTATATATTAAAGGGAAAATAGCTGGGTTACCAATGTATCCGCCATTCCAATATTTTTGACCATCTATTTCAATTGATTGAGATAGATTCGGTAAGCAAGAAGAGGCAAGAATAGTTTCTACCGATAATTCAGGATTAGTAAAAATGCGAACTTTACATGTCTCTTCATTGGTTGCACAGATAAAAAGTTTAACTTTTGATTTTTTTCTAATGGCATCAAAATCAATGTTTTTTTCAATAATTGATTTCATTGGATTGATATTGAATGGATTGAATTGATAAGGGGAGAACATTTGCGTTATCAATTCAAAGTAGTGATAAAATGGCGAGCCTTCTAGGCTATACTCATGAGTCCGCATCCACGGTATATCAAACCATGAATGGAGAGAAAAAAAACCCTGGCTGCAGCTAATATCATACCAAAAATCAAGTAGTGCTTGGCGTGCTTCATCACGATCATTATTTAATAAGCCTTGTGCAAGAACTACCGCATTCATTGAACCAACACTTGTGGCACTCAACCCTTCTATATCTAAACGGCCATCTTCGAGTAAATAATCTATAACCCCCCATGTAAACGCACCATGGGCGCCGCCTCCTTGAAGTCCAAGATTAATAAGTTTATGTGCCTGCCTCATTTTTATTCCATAAATCATGCAGTTATAAAACTTTAAATAATTATAGCAGAAATTAAAAGGCACGTGCCCTGACGTAGTATGAGGTTAGGTAAATTCAGACATCAACTAAAGAAATTCCTTCCGAATATCCACCGAAGACTCTTTACCTATTTTAGAAAAATTATCATGAAACCATTTTTTAGCAATAAGTCGTCCCCGATCACGTAAATAGACTAAAAAGTCCCAATCAGCATTAAGTTTTGTAGAAACATCATGTTTCGTCATTTCATCATCTGCACGAATAGAATGCATATGCATTCTTTTAAGATCAAGTCCTTCTGTTTGTTTGCTATCAATCAAATCAGTCACAAAAGCTATTGCCCTCATTTCGCGCATTAGCGAGGAATTGAAACTTACTTCATTTACACGATTAAGAATCTCACCTACATGATAAAGTGGACCTGAGCGGATTATAGGATTTATATGTACAATCACAACATCTTGACATGTACAATTGTAAATTAGTGGATAAATTGCTGGATTACCGATATACCCACCATCCCAGTAATATTGATCTTTAATTTTGACCGATTGAAATAGAAATGGAAGACATCCTGAAGCAAGTAAAGTATCTACAGTTATCTCAGGGTTAGTAAAAATACGAACTTTACCTGTTTCCACATTAGTAGCACAAACGAATAGCTTTACAGTAGACCTTTTTCTTAACGCCTCAAAATCGATGCTTTTCTCAAGAATAGTACGCATTGGATTTAAATTAAAAGGATTGAATTGGTATGGCGACATCAAGTGGGTAATAATCTCAAACCAAAAATAAAATGGTGAATGATCCAAACTAAATTGATCTAAAGAAAACCAAGAGTCACCAAACCAGTGTTTAAAAGACATTAGACTGTTAACTTTACTAATTTCTTCCCAAAAATTATACAATGCTTGCCGAGCTTCATCACGATCATTATTTAAAAGACCCTGCGCCAATATTGCTGCATTCATTGTTCCCGCACTAGTGGAGCTCAACCCCTCTATATCTAAACGCCCATCTTCTAATAAATAATCCAAAACACCCCATGTAAAAGCACCATGAGCGCCACCACCTTGAAGCCCTAAGTTAATGGTTTTATGTGTTTTTTTCATTTTTATTCTATTATGCAATATTATGAATATTTTGAACATTTTGTAGGTAAAGTATAGCAGCTTTTTTATGTACTGTTCGAATTGATGCAGCAACCATCCTCTGCATGTATCATATGTTTTTACCAATTTATAGTTCGATTAAGCGGTAATATCCTCCTAAAAGATAGGTCAGAGATTCAAATCCTCAATAGACTTCTATCTATGCCCAATGCAAGGTCAAAAGTACACTTTTTTAAATCCTCCAAAGCAGTGAGCCAGGAAATTTCATTTGGCCATACGTTCATAGCATAAACCCTATGTGATTGATTTTTTATCTATTTGATGTTATAATAATCATTCTTTTTAAGCTCCAGATTGCTTTAAAAAGCTTGTCCACTTTAAAAATAATAAGAAAAATCTGTTTCTCAGGAGTTAATCATGTGGTTCACATTTGCTATTTTTGCTGCCATTTTATGGGGTTTTAATTATGCCTTGGCTGAAAAAATATTAAACAGTATCTCACCCGTTACTCTATTGGCTTTGGAAATGACAATAGGTGCTGTATTGTTTACCTGCATTTCTTTTTTCACTACTATGAAAAAAGACGTTGAACTATTAACAACAGATTCTTGTTTACTATTATTAACTATAGCCGAGATAGCAATCGTGCTCATCGCCAGTTATTTTATCGCCGCTTCCATCAATCTTAAAAATGCTACCATTGCAGGTATCGTCGAATTAACTTATCCCATATTTACCATTATTTTTACTTGGTTTTTATTTAATCAAGCTCACGTGAATCTTTCAGTCATCATTGGTGGACTTTTAATTTTCATCGGCATATTAGTAATAGGCTTGGCATAAAAACCTCCCCCTCACCCTACCCGATCCTCTTAGGGTTAGGATAAGGGGAAAATTACCACATATCTTTCTTAATCTGATAACTATATCCACATAGACTAGGTTGCTTGCAGCAAATTCAAGCTCACAAAATTTCCTTATCTTTTTTTTCTATTTATTTGTTTGTTGCTACAGTATTATTATTTTAGGTGTAACAGGAGTGAACAACAAAAGGAATTGAGATGAAAGCAGAAACCATAAAAAACCAAATTAACTACTATGATCAAAACAAAGGACACTTTAGAATACTCAAAGATGAGCCACATATTAAAGAGTTGCGCGAATTCTGTAATAACAAACTTCAAGGTGTCAATACTTTATCCCCCCCTTTGCTTCTAGAATTAGCAGCCATTCTTCTAGGTAAAAATGATAGGGATGGAGAGGCATTGAGTAGTCATATTTTTAGAGACCTTGTTCAGGGTCTAGGTGGTTATGAGACATTAGAAAGCTTAAAAAAATACAAACAACTGTCTGCAGAAAATATTGTATTTATTGAGAAAAATCATAAGCAAGCCAATCTATTAACACCATTACTGATTTCTATTGGCAGTAAACTTTCGCCTTCGACTATGACTATCATGTTTCATGCTGCAGAAATGATGTCAGATCAGGAACGATTAATAGAGATGTTCAACTGTTTTGAGAAATTTGCGCTCTCTGAGAATGCTGGCCTTTATTTTGAATTAATAAATTTTCTTAACCGTTACGGAATTAATACAGATGATGTTGTTCTGTTATTAAGTGAAGCAAAACAACTTGTTTCTATAAAAAAGACATTAGACGTGTTGGAAAGGACTAACTCGCAATTACTCAATCGAGATAATATTATTGCGATCCTGAAATTGCAAAATCCCTATTATTTTTATAAAGTTTTGGAGCTTCTTCCTGATACACAAGAGAGCTTGAATCGGTTATTTGCCGTCGATAACATACTCGATAAATGCTCTCGAGCAGAAGAGATTATCAAAAATTTCAAAAAAGCTGGCTGGGAACTAGAGCCCTACTTGAAATACATTTTAAGTGCCGATAGAAATGGAGTTGATTTAGAAAGTGCTACAAGTATGTTGATGGAAATAAAATTCAAACCTGAATTACTTCCATTTGTATTAGAAACACTATTTGCCCGATCTAATGAAAGTATTGCTTTAGTCAAAGCAGTGGGGCTTTTAAATGATGAACACTTAAAAGAGGATATGGATTTAGCTTTTGCCTCTAAATACCCTGATAGAGTTGCTGCAGCGATAGTAGAACTCAGAAAGGAACAGTGTTTCAATAAGCAAACACGCCGTATTATTCGTTCACATCCTGAACATGCTGTTGAATTAGCTCAGGCATTGATTCAGTTAAACCGTTTAAACCATGCAGGTCGCGCAGCCTATGATGGAATAGTTAAATATCCCCAAAATGCGGACAAGGTAGCACAAGTTCTTGAGTATTTACAAAAAAATTTCCTCTTGCATAATTTAAATGGTAAACCTGATGCCTATAAAGGGATAGTGAAACAATCTTCTCATTCAATTATTACTGAAGTGTGTAAAGCTGAGCTCACGGATGATTCTTTGATTAAACTATTCGAAGCTATGAAAGCAGCAAACCTCTTAGATATACCCAATCTTAATAAGTTAATGCCAAAATTGAAGTACGTCAAAACCCTGGCCACTGCAGCTACATGTTTGGCCAATTCAAATAAATTAAATCAAACGAATTTTAATAGCATAATTGGTGCTCCTTTCGATGCAATGGTTATAGCAGAGAGTTTAGGAGGAACCCCTAGATCGCCTTCATTACCTGAGAGGATAGACGAAGGTGCTAAAGATTTTGTAGAAATTAGAAAAGCTGCAAAAATCTTAGCACAAGGACAACAGCAAGGACTTTTTTTTGCTAAGCAAGATCCAGAAAAAATCGGCACTTTTGAAAAAGTAACGCATAAAAAAATGGCAGCCGTACAAAATGAAGCAATGATGAAAATTGCTGAGCATACAAGCGAGCATCATCTGGAAGATGTTACAGAACATCATACAGCAAATAGCTCCTATTTTTCTGTATTAAAAACGTAGTAAGAAATAAAACAGAGATAAGCAAGTCGGGCTTTGGCCCGACATTTTAATGTTCTCAAAAAGCAAAAAGCCGCTCAACTGATAATGAGAAACTATGAACAATCAACTATCTTATTTTCTTCATCTTTCCAGCATCATCGAATCAATGCCAGATGCTTTGGTTATTATTGATAATAAAGGCCGTATCGTTTTAGTTAACGGCCAAACTGAACATTTATTTGGGTATGCGCGTACTGAGTTATTGGGTGAGTATGTAGAGCGATTAATGCCCGAGCGATATCGCAAAAAACACGTACATCATCGTGATGATTATTTTGTTATGCCCAAGACACGTTCTATGGGTACAGAATTAGAATTATTTGGCATAAAAAAAAATGGCACTGAGTTTCCCGTAGAAATAAGCTTAAGTCCACTTAAAACAGATGAAGGCACTTTTGCTCTCGCCGCCGTACGAGACATCACCATCCGTAAAAAAGCCGAAGCAAAATTTAAATCCATTTTAGAAGCCACCCCTGACTGTTTAGTTGTTATTAATAATGAGGGGAAAATTGTCTTGGTTAATAATCGTACTGAAAATTTGTTTGGGCACAAACCCAATGAAGTAATCGGCCAATATGTGGAATGTTTAATACCTAAACGGTTTCATAAGAATCATATCGGTCATCGTACTAATTATTTTTCTGAACCACGAGTAAGACCTATGGGCGCAGGCTTGGAGTTATATGGGCAGCATAAAATGGGGCATGAATTTCCTGTTGAGATTAGTTTAAGTCCATTGGAAACCGAGGAAGGTTTGTTGGCATTAGCCGCAGTACGTGATATTTCAGAACAAAAACAGCTTGAAGAACAATTATTTAGCAAAAATAAAGAGCTCGAGCTACAAAATCGTTTAAAAACTGAATTCCTGGCCAATATGAGTCATGACATCAGAACCCCCCTAACAGGGCTTATAGGAATGTCTCAATTGCTGGAGAACCTAGTCCAGGATCCGCAGCAAAAACAATACGCTCAATGGTTAAGCGATAGCGGAAAACAACTTCTAAATATGTTGAACGTAATATTGGATACCGTTTCAGCAGAAAATGTAAATGAATCAGCAGTACACGAAGAACTTTTTGAACTAAATCAAGTTACTCAAGAAGTCTTACAACTCGTACGCCCCTCTACTATAACAAAAGGAATTGATTTAAAAGCCCATATCGATGAGAACACTCCTCCTTATTTGGTAAGTGACCACCTGAAACTTCGTCGTATTTTATTAAACTTACTTGGTAACGCAATTAAATTTACTCAGGCAGGTCAAATTACGATTGAGGTAAAACTCCTCAAGCGCATGAAAACACATGCTTTACTTCACTTTAGTGTCAGCGACACGGGTGCAGGTATTCCCTACACTCTTCAAGGTAAAGTATTCGATAAATTTTTTCGCGGTACCCCTTCACGTAAAGGGGTATATAGGGGGCACGGCCTGGGTTTACACATCGCACAATCTTATGCAAATTTATTAGGTGGAAAAATCCTATTAACGAGCGAGCCTGGTGTGGGGACGACGTTCTATTTTGATCTTTTAATAAAAATTGGCGACAGCATTCCTAAGCAAATGCTATCAAATAACAAGAGAAAGTTAAAAATTACTCGTTCCGAAGCAAAAAATAAACGCCCATCAAATGCACCGAAGTTATTGCTTATTGAAGACAACCACATTGCGTTGCTCTCCCTTGAAAATATTGTTAACCAAGCAGGTTTTCGCTATAGCAGTGCTGGTGATGGGGAAAGTGCGCTGGATTTAGTAAAAGCAGAAACATTTGATTTAATTATTACAGATCTAGGACTTCCAGGGTTATCAGGTATTGAGCTAACGCGAAGAATAAGAAAGTATGAAAAAGAGCATCACAGAATACCTGTTCTGATTATTGGACTAACAGGTCATGATGAACATAAAATAAAAAATAAGTGCATTCAAGCAGGAATGAATGCCGCCTTTACCAAGCCATTAAATTCAGAAACTCTAGAAAAAATTAAATCAAGCTATCTGACATCAACTCAATCAACGACAATGCAAGCAAAAAGATCTACCCCCAAAAACAAAACAAAAAAACTTGGTCTTGATTTGTCAGATACTGAAGAAGAACTATTTAAACTAGATGCTTTTCCATTATTTGATGCTCATAGCGCACTTACCAGTTTGGGTAATAATGCAGTCTTATTCAATAAGACTTTAAAGTTTATGATAGAACAAGAAATACCCAATACTCTTAAAGCACTGGAAAAGGCATATGCTGCAGGAGAATGGGAAACAATCGAAAAACTTGCCCATAAAATGAAGGGTGGTTTAGTTTATTGTGGTGCTTTTAAATTAGTCCATGCATGCCAATATCTCGAACTATATCATAAAGCTGGCTATGTCAAATTTCTTGAACCACTCTATAAACAGTTAGTTGATGTAATTGATGAAACTAAAGAGGCGATTAACCAATGGCTTTTGAGATAATTCAAGGTCGGGCCAAGGCCCGACGAAGCTGAACAGTGCCAGAACGAGTTATTCACCGATTGCATCTATCAAACAAGATTAAAATAGAATACAACTTGGCTGAGGTGTATGGAACTGGTTTTCAAGTATAGAAGCACATTGATTCATCAAGCGTAAAATCATCCGCTCTTTACTTTCAGGAGCGGTAAAGCTAAAAAAACGTAAATTACAGTCCGATAGATTATCGAATGCGTGCTTTATGCCTGTTTTGAAATCGTGCATCATTCCTGTAACAATTTCATTAAAATGATCTGTTTTGATTTTTTTTTCTGAGTTTGCGCCAGTAAGAAAAGCCAGCATATCACTTACATCGTCTTTGATCTTATCAATGTCTTGTTCTGTAATAGAGGTTCTTAGCGAATCACTCTCATCATTAGAAGTAATAAAAAAAGAAACTGCCAATGCTGAACTTGCTAGTACGTCCGGTTCGCGTGGAAGTGTGAATTTAAGCTGATTGTTGTTGGTATAGAAATACAGCACTTCATACAATTGCAATAATAAGATACCGATACTGGCCATTTTTTCGACTGAATCAGATATTTTGGGTAATTCATTAAGCGCAAAAACAGTTATAAAATGTATTATTCTTAGAGGACTTACTGAGCCAAAGTCTATCGTTCGTGTTATTAGGTAGTCGTTGAATGACTCTTGCGCTTCATTTTTGGTTGCTTCTCTATCAGCCTCCATAAAGCGTTTGCATACTAACATGCCTTGATGATTGGTAAAGCGGAGCAAATATTGCAGTATTTCATTCGGCAAACTATCAAAAGGATTTATGGGGTCAGATGGGAACATTTAGTTGTTGTTATTTGTCCCCTATTCAGGAACAGTTATAATTTTATAAGTGCGAATGTTATCATGATGTTCCATAATTGTACATCACTTGCCAAGGTACTTACTCAGGTAATAAATCGACTCCATCTTATGATACACCCTAAATGAGTTTCATTTGCGATGATTTCTAACCTAATCATTAACATTCGTGATATAATTGCCCTGAAAGCAAGCACATTGGGCAACAAAATCAACATCATTTTCCCCTTTGCACCTACCAATAAATAAAGGAAACAGCATGAGTTTTAAGTCATTAGGTTTAATCGAGCCATTACTTCAATCCATTAACGAATTAGGCTATAAAGAACCTTCCCCTATTCAAACTCAAGCTATTCCGCAGATAGTGTCAGGTAAAGACGTTCTTGCTTCAGCACAAACCGGAACAGGTAAAACTGCAAGCTTTGTATTACCTATTTTGCAAAAACTTGCCTCAAAACCCCGAGCTAAAAGCAACAGAACACACGCCCTCATTCTCACGCCAACACGTGAATTAGCGAATCAAGTACATGAGAGTATTCTTCAATATGGACGCTATCTATCACTGCGTTCTACAGTAGTCTTTGGCGGAGTAAAAATTAATCCTCAAATGATGAGATTACGCTCTGGTGTTGAGATATTAGTTGCTACACCTGGACGTTTATTGGATTTGCATCAGCAACGTGCCATACAATTCGATCAAGTTGATACTCTTGTTTTGGATGAGGCCGATAGAATGCTGGATATGGGATTCATTCATGATATGAAACGAATCATTAATTGGTTACCCAGAAACCGACAAAATTTGCTGTTCTCAGCCACCTTTAATGATGGGGTTCGCAGTCTTGTAAAAACCATTTTTAACCAACCTGTAGAAATTGATGTTACGCCTCGAAATACTACTGTAGTTAAAATCAAACAAACAATACATCCGGTTGATAAAAGTCAAAAAGCAGCTTTGCTCAGTCATCTGATTCATAAAAATAAATGGGGCCAGACTTTAGTGTTTTCAAAGACCAAACATGGTGCAAATAAATTAGTGAAACAATTGGCCGAAGCACAAATTCATGCTGCCGCCATCCATGGCAATAAATCGCAATCCCAACGCACTAAGGTTTTAGAAGAGTTTAAATCCGGTGAATTACATATATTAGTGGCCACAGACATTGCTGCACGAGGAATAGATATTGATCAATTGCCTTGTGTGGTTAATTTTGATTTACCGCAGGTTGCTGAAGATTATGTTCACCGTATCGGTCGAACTGGTCGCGCAGGCGCAACAGGATTTGCCGTTTCATTAGTAAGTGCTGATGAGATAAATCAATTGCAAGCTATAGAAAAACTGATTCAACGCAAATTAGATCGTATCGAAATAGAAGATTTTGAACCCAAACACAACGTACCCCAAACCAATATCGCTTCAAAACCTAAAAAACAGTTCTCCGCTAAAATGAAAACAACATCAACATTCGGTAAATCCAATAAAAAACCATTCACAAAAAAATCAGAAAGAACACGTTCTAAGTCATAGTATATTTTTGATATTTTTTATTTAATCAACGGACTTGTTGGATCAAGGCCCATAACCATCAAGCTAAGAGCTGGTTTTAGTCATAACTCGGTTTTACCTGCACGCTACGTCCTACGATTGTCCTCAGGATCCAGTCTGGTACTGAATTTCTGGATGTCCGGAAAACGTCGCGGCATGTAGGCTTGGGAAAAAATGAACTTGAATCTATGGATAATGTATGGGCAATAATCTCCACTTATATCTCAATTTGGCTTTGCTTGACTTCGGAGTCCTTATTTTCTTGTATTTTGGCCCACTCTAAAAAGCTTCCTTTTATTTTCTGAAATAGAGTTAAAGCGCTTGTAAAAGTGTCTCTTTCCTCGGTATTTGATTTTGATAAGAGGGTTGTCGTGTCAACATTGGGCGTTACCATTTCATCACTTGCAATATATTGAGGATTATCTAGGATTTTCTCCATTTCTTTTTCTGCTCGTAAATACTCATTTACAAGCTCTTTTACGGAAACACCTGGAATCACGTTTGAATTAAGAATTAAAACCGGCGAAAGATTTTCACGCATTAATAAATATTGGAATAAAACCATGGAATACGTACGGCCAACCCCATCTTGGAAGGGATGATGTAAAACGGTGTGTTTTAAATAGGTAAATAGAGCAGTCAACTTCTCTTCTTTTGTTATAGCATTATCTAATGCTTTTTCTAATTGTTGAATATGATCTGAACACACTTCATGTAGAAATTGACTGGAGTCAACCTCTTTTTCTCGAGAATTATAATAAATGACAGCACCATTATTTAAGTTGGTCCATATTTTACTGGCTAAGGAATGAGTGTCCTCAGTAAGAAATTTTGATATGCATTCCTTACCGTCCTTAGTTTCTATTGTAATATCAAGGCCAGAGGTCCCCATTTTTGCCTCGACTGATTTTAGGTAATCAATCGTTTCGATTAATCCCTCTAGTGAATCACAACCGTCTTTACTATTCATTTGCCATGAGGCTCCTCCACTACGAAACTCACCTGGAGTTTGTTTCAGCATTTTCTGCACACCCTGGGTGCACGTTTTATGGAGCTCTTTAATAAAATCCAATGTAAGGGGTTTGCCCGATAATAGATGCTCTATAGCGAAGCAAAGCCCTTTGGTAACATTGAGTAAATAGCCTGGTTCATTATCTTCAAATCCCAACCAACCTTGGTGTTTATTAAAAAGTGCAACAATGCGCTCTTCTTGTCTATCGCGAGCATGCAATAAATTGTCGAGACCATGTAAAGATTCTTGGTCATCCAATTGTTTTGCAAGCTCGTATACTTGCCCTACAGTGACATCTTTTACCATCTCTTCAATTAGAGAAACCGGGACCTTTTTTGCTTCTTCTTCGGATACATTGTTTAATTTTGAATACAATTTTCGATATAATTCCTGTCTAAAGTCGTAGCGCGTTCTCTCCACAAAAAACCGCCAAAATTCATTTTCTGGGAATTTATTAAAAAATCGTTTTAGATTATTTTCTTCAGAAGTCCCGAAAGCTTTCGTGCCAAAAAATTTGAGACGCATGATATTCCATAATTTTAAAAGAAACTAAGATAATTATAGAATAAGTATTAATCAACCTGATTATTCGTAAACCTTTTATTGAGGCAATCCTTAACTGATAAGAAAGGTGTTTTAAATTCAGTGTCTTTATTTACCACCGAATCAAATTTATTTACTTAATTTAACCGGCTGATATGATGCTATTTTTTCAGCAAATAGGGATGTTAATTAACCATGACACCAGAAATACAAGTAATTATTGAGAAGCTAATCCAAGAATATCCCAGCGATTACACAGAAATGCATGCGAAAAAAGCACAATGGGGTGCGTTAAGAGAAAAGTTACATACAGCGGAAGAGTGCATCAAATTGTTACAAGTTGAGGAAGAAGAATCTTCAATAATCCTGTTAGGAACGTTAGCGCATAACTTAGGTGTGTTTTATACACATGTAGTGGCTGATTATCCCAAAGCTCTTGAGTATTTTCAGATTGCTTTAAACGCCAAACAAACAATTGGCTCTCCCCCTGAATCGCTTGCATTAACCCATGCTCATTTGGCTGACTGTGCCTATCGTAATGGTAATACTGTTCTAGGAATCACACATTTTGAGAAGGCAAATCAGATATACAAACAAGCGAAAGGCCATAAAGATACTGACTTGGCTCGTGCTTTTGTACTTCATGCTTGTGGAAACGCATACTACAATATTGGGGCCTACCTTAAAGCATTAGCACTTTTTTCCGAAGCTCGGGAATTACGCTTAAAACATTTACCAGAAGATAATATAGACTTCGGATATCTGGAGCATGATGAAGCAGACGTGTTCGCAGCTCTTGGAGAGCATGAACATGCTGAAAAACTCTTCAATTCATCTCTGAAAAAAAAGAAAAAGTATTTTGAGGAAGAACATACTAATATTGCCCTGCTTTATCAATGCCAGGCACTACTTTATATTAAGAACAATCAATTACAGGAAGCAGAAACGAATCTAAAATGGGCATATGCCATTTATGCCAAACATGTCGAACATTCTGCCACAGAAATTCAACCTGATTTATTGCGTAATTACTTTTACGGTATTCTTCTCCAACTTGCTGCAGATAATTTTGCCCAAGCAAAAGATGAAATCGAACATTTCAAATCACAAGTTGAGACCATTAAAGATAAAACTCATTCTGCATACGTAAGATTGGCTCAGGTGAACAATCGATTACTTCAATCTCAAAATAAGCCCAAAGAAGCTTTAAAACAACTAGAGGAAACTATTTCTTATTTTGTTCCAAGGCTCGATTTCAACTCAGCAGGTGAGTTACTCACTGTAGATAATAAATTTGATGTCGCTCCTTTAATTAGCGAATATGCAATTGAATTATTCATCCAAAGTGGATACCAAAATTTTGATGAATCTTTAAAGATGATCCAACTTGCTTTGAAATTGAAAGAAGATTTTTATCAAAGTTTACCTATGTTCAATCCTCCATTAGGAACGATTAGTTATGCGTTTAGCGATTATGACTTCGGTTTACTTTATTATCTAGGTGCTTTAGCGTCAGATAATAGTAAAGAGCGACAGGAAAAATTAATCACTGCATCACACTATATTCAAAATGCACGAAATAAATTGATACAGGCAGGCTTAGACAAAAATCACATTAATGTGCTTGCTTGTACCGTTCAATTAAACAAAATTGAAGAAACTCTAAAGTCAAGTAAACAAGAAACGGAACATGTCAAACAGACGCTTCAGTATCGTATCCTGTTTTTCACTAGTGCTAAGAAAATGGAAAATGCTCAGGAAGAATTTGTTCCTTATTTGGATACGATCCTTAGAGACTATCCATGACCTTTTTTTGTCATTATTATTGCCTGATTGCCTTGTAGGTTGGGCCTTGGTGTTTAGAGAACTAGAGTATTTTCCCTAAACACCGAGGTCCAACCTACGACTACAATTCAACTCGTTCAGTTACAGTAAGTGATATTTGAGGCAGGTATCGAATTGTTGAGACATTGTTGGATTGCTTCGAGACGTGCTGTCTTAATTTTATTAGTAATTTCATGCCCAACATATTTCGAAGCGAATTCTTTAGTATTAATGGATTTAGCTGCTTGAAAGACGTTGCGTACTTGCTCTACATAGGTCGGTTCTTGAGTGCATAATTCAAAAATATGTAAGCATTCGTTCAAACGTTCTTTACTGTAGAATGCACCGATGTTCATCAATAAATCCAGTAACCCTTCTGCATCCAATTTAGGAACACATCGAAATTGCGCCAAATTTTGATTAATTAATAACGCCAGATCACGGTATTGGTTTGGTACGTTAAATTGCTTGCAAAACTTGATTATTTCTTCTTTACTCAGATCATGCATCAATACAGCGAAACGTACAGGTGCAGAATCTTTATAAGTAGCAGATTGTTGCAACGCTTTGATTCCAGCCCCTGATATTTTTAGATAAGGAAATAAAATACAATCTGCCCCACATTGTTTAAGTACATCGAAAAAATTTTCTGGATGTGGGCCCATGAGTGCGCGTTCCAGCTCCTTCCAGATACGCTCGTTACTCAGTTCACTGACTTTGCCTTCATCAACCATCTGCTTCATGAGCGTCATCGTTTCTGCGGCTACCTGAAAACCTAAGCAGGCGGCAAAACGCGCTGTGCGTATTAATCGAAGAGGATCCTCAACAAATTCAGGCGATACATGCCGTAATAGATGACTCTCCAAATCATCTTTTCCGTTGAAAGGGTCAATCAATTCACCAAAATTGCCCTCTTCAAATGGCAGTGCCATAGCGTTGATAGTCAAGTCTCGTCGTCTTAAATCGTCAATTAAAGTAATTGTAGGAGAGACATCGAATTCAAAACCAGTATGCCCAGGCCCTATTCGCTTTTCACGACGAGCAAGAGCATGTTCTTCTTTGGTTTCAGGATGCAAAAATACAGGAAAATTCTTTGCTTCTTGGCTTTGTATTGGCTTATAACCTAGTTTTAACATTTCCTCAGGGGATGAGCCTACGACAACCCAATCATTGTCATGAGGATGATCGCCTCGTAATTTGTCACGTACTGAGCCACCTACTAAATGAATTTTCATAATACTAACATATAAAATTACTCGCAACATGAGCATTTTATATTCATTTAGGAAAATTATCAATTATATTGATAATGCATTTATCAACTGCCTAAATGGAGCTTTTTAGTAAATTTCTTTTGTTCGTTAAATCAAAGCGCACTCTTGAGTTGATAACAAAATCTGTTTCCCAAGTTGAGTAAGAACAGCCTGCCGAGAAACCGTATCGAAAGAAGCCTTATATTTTTTTGTTAAATTGCCAATAGATTGATTAAGAATTCTCTCATTATCATACAGCTTTAGTTGTTGTATTTGTTTGAAAACTCTTAACACTCTACTTAAGACAAATGCAGCATGATAAACACCCAACATAGGACGCAAATCGGTTCTAATAGGAGAAATAAATCGTTCATTAGACTCATTTAAAACTAAAGGATCGTGAGCAATTACCGCATTGAGGTAGATATGAGATGTTTCATGAACTAAATGCTCTACTAAAAAAATGTTATGGAGTTGCTCTAAGTTATTCGGCAACGACAAATAAATTGCACCAAAGAATTTTGGGGAAGTAGCGCCCACGTTTACATTACTTTTTACCAAATTAATTGTGGAAACAAGGGAGTTTATTTCATCAATAAAATAACTATCTGCCTCAGCAATCCATTTCAATACCTCAGAAGTAGCGATTTTAAACTTCTTTAACTCTTCTTCAGTAGATGAACATGCTTGCATGCAGTCTGAACCAAATGCGACATTAACCTCTTCCACAAAAACCTGTTTTTCCCACTCTTCTTGAAGGCCTGAAGCAATCACTCTTTCGTGAATCAGCCAACGACTGCTATCGGTTAAGCTTTGTATTGTTTGCTCAACAGCAAAGACATCATCATTTTTCATTGATTCCAGAAGTTTAAAATATTGACTATAAAGCCAGGGAGAAATAAAACTGGGAGAATCTATATCCAATTGGTCTAATTCAGCAAGAATTAGATGATAATCTTTACGTAATATGTGCTGGGCATAATTGATTAACTGGATAAAACTATGAATAAACCTCTGCTTATATGCTTTATGCAGCATCGCTGCACTATGTTCCTTAGGTACAGCAGAAATTTGCTCAAATAACAGATCAGAAGTTTTCATGAGAAACCTATAGAGAAGGTGTCATTCTATGAGAACTATCTGCCCTACTCTCTTCTTCTTGTTCATCCTGTTTGTCTAAAAGAACAATTATATTTCTCATAGTAGGAAGTGTATCTTGAAGAAGGCCTTCAGGTATATTTTTAAAAAATTTGTTTTGATTTGTATTATTTTTTTTATTAATAGTCATAAACTACTCCTTGTTTTTCGTGGTAATGCTATCAGCCTAAAAGTCAAAATTCAAATATTATCGCTCAAGCAAAAAATCGATTAAATCATTCTATTGGGATTAGAAAAATAACATTCCATCTGTTAGCGGGGACAGACAAATTGAACTATAATTAAACAACACAATTTTTTTTGCAGGAGATCCTCATGTTAAGCTCATCAATTAGAAAGTATATGAAGGATCATGATATATCCTATAAAACAATCAATCATCCTAGAGCCTATACCGCTTCGCAATGTGCACAAGGAGCTCATATTAAAGGAACCTATTTTGCTAAATCGGTCATTGTCAAATTAGATGGTAAATTTGTACTTATCGCAATTCCTGCGAATACTCGTCTTGATTTAGAACAATTTAAAAATCAAACTCATGCAAAACATGTGGAAATTGCTAAGGAATTTGAATTTCAAGACCGATTTACTGATTGTGAAGTGGGCGCTATACCTCTTTTTGGTGAACTCTATGGTATGGATGTCTATCTTGCAGATAGCCTCGCACATAAAGAATGGCTAGTCTTTAATGCAGGTAATCATACTCAATTGATAAAAATTAAATGTACCGACTTTTTAAACTTAGTACATCCAAAAACTTTATCACGATGTTAGGATATGTTTATAACCCTTGGTCAACAAGCTAACGAATTGTAAACAGCCCCTAAAGGTTTAAGTCAATCTGTTCGTTACCACATTACTTGCTATTTCTTCTTCAAAAAATTGAAGAGGAATGTTTTTCATCTTTGATTCATCTAAAGACAACTCTAACCGAGATTGAAGCAATTCGTTAATAACCAGGGTCATTAGTGTCAAAACAATAGTGGTTAGGAAAAAATAGGTATAGTCCATATCAAACGTGAAAGCCAAAAGAGATGCCAGGAGCAAACTCAAGCCGGTAGCTATTGCTTTTCTAAGAGTCTTATTCCAA
This sequence comes from Legionella steigerwaltii, assembly GCF_001468065.1. Lineage (GTDB taxonomy): Bacteria > Pseudomonadota > Gammaproteobacteria > Legionellales > Legionellaceae > Legionella > Legionella steigerwaltii. The sequence continues at coordinate 378,973 of NZ_LNYZ01000013.1, read as the reverse complement.
TAAAATGAGCCGCCTTTCTCATTTCTAACTCGTTGCTCATACCTCAATTGCCTCAATTGCCTTTCTTTATAGTCATGATAATCTGAAGCTTTTTCGCGAATATCTTTGTACTCATGGGGAAAAAAAATGCAATTGGCATTCAAACTTATCGAGTTAAACCGCTGGCAACTTAAAGCAACAGAAGCCATATCCTTTGGGTTAAGGATATAATTCTCATCTTGATGGCGTGCGTTAAGAACCTCCAGTAACATTTCACTGGCAAGTTCATCAAAAGGATTTTGATTCTGTTGTTTGGTATTGCGCATCACTATTCCTTGATATTCAGCATCTATCCTGTAAAAAAAATCACATTAGATGTTACTTATTTAAATAAAGTAGAAGCATTAGAAAATTAAGATAATGAATATGGATTATTCTTTTCAAAAGATCAAAATTTTTTTGGGATATCTTTCGAAATTAGCTCTTATTCATCCTAGAATTGTAAAGCAATTCTTTGGCGATTTTTATTTATTCTTATGTTTATGTTAAGGTAAAGAAAATAATGAGTTGCTGATTATTAGCATTTAGACTACTAGTTTGCAGCTAACAAATAACTAACTTAAATGGGTTCCTAAGCAGGCGGCATTCTAATGGACGGTAATGAACTAACCTATGCAGTTAATGATAAACCTCCTATCGTAAAATTAATTTTACTTGGACTTCAACATACCCTGCTTATGTCAGTCTATTTGGTTCTCATTATTATTGTAGTAAGAGCTTCAAAGTTACCCGATCAAATAGCTCTTGATGCGGTAAGAGTAGGTATGATTGCCCTTGCAATAGCAACCAGTCTACAAGCCTTAAAACCACCCATTGGCTCGGGCTTTTTAGCAGCGCCTGTAGTATCCGCTATTTATTTCAAGGCCTCTTTATTAGCGGCTGATGTAGGAGGATTGCCGTTAGTCTTGGGAATGACCATGTTCGCAGGTTTTTTAGAAATTCTCTTTTCCCGCCTGTTGTACCATTTACGCGTGATTTTCCCACCAGGAATTTCTGGTTTTATCATTGTAATTGTTGGTATTGAATTGGGACTTGAAGGCATTAGGCAATTTCTTGGAGTAGCAAAATCTGCAACGCATCATTTTGAAATCGATTTTTTTGTTGGTCTATTTACTTTAGCCATGATGGTGGGATTAAGCATTTGGTGGCGCGGTATTATTAAACTCATCTGCTCTTTTATAGGATTAGTCTCTGGCTTTATCGTCGCTTTTTTATTTGGAGCCATTGAGCCTCAAAAAATTGCACTTCTGAAAACCATACCCTATGTTGCTTTACCTAACTTTTCGTTTATCTCTTATCAGTTTTCGTTCGACCTTATTTTGCCCTTTTTTATAGCCAGCATCGCAGCAGCTTTGCGCACGATTGGAGTTGTGACAACATGTCAAAAAATTAATGATCCTGATTGGAAAAGTCCCGATTTGGAAACAATTAAAAGTGGCGTATTTGCCGACGGGATGGGTTCCGTGGTTGCAGGATTATTAGGCATTCCCGGCATTAGTACAGGTCCAAGTTTAGTAGGTATATCAAGTGCTTCTGGAGCAACAAGTCGCTACATTGCTTTTGCAACAAGTTGTATCCTAGTGATTATTGCCTTGTTCCCCAAAATAGTTTCTATTCTATTGATTATTCCCATGTCAGTTATAGGTCCCGCATTGATGTTTACTGCAAGCTTTATGATCGTTGGGGGTGTTCAGGTTATGACATCACGAAATATTGATGCTAGGATGACTTATGTTATTGGCTTTGCATTTTTATTTGGACTGAGTAAAGAAATATATCCTACATTCTATGAGTCATTACCCCATTCTTTACAGTCTATTACGAGTACATCGCTTTCACTTTCAGTTTTTGTTGCTCTTTTTCTGCATATGATTTTTCGTTTAGGCATACGCAAAGATGCAGTGATAACTTTTGAAAAGGAAAAAGAGTTATCCAAAGATGAACTGAATTATTTCATCCTTGAGAATGGTAAAAAGTGGAGCGTCAACACGACCATAATGGACAGAGTAGCGCTCACCACAGGAGAGGTTATGCAACATCTTCGTCGCACTCAACTGGCTGAGGGTGATGTCGATGTTAAATTAAGTTATAACCAAGTAGACTTTGTTGTGCATATCAAATACGTTGGCGACTTATTATTGCTACCCTTTGTTAACCAAGGGAAAAAAGTTTTTCTCGAAGAGGAAGCGTTTTCCTATGGGCTAACTGATTTCTTAACAGGCGTTTACCCTGACAAATTTGAGCGATTTATGATTAACAATGAGGCGCATATCAAGCTCTACTTTATTGTGTAAAAATACTTCTGTAAATTAGCTGCAACGAGCATTCGCAGATGGAACTTCTATTTCAAATTCAGGTCTTTTTTCTTTAACACCAAAGCATTCTTTTATTTGGCTCCAAAGTTCGCTCCAGAAACTATAATCTTCAGAAGCACATTTAAAAACTTGTTTTGCAATTTCGCTATCACTGGTCTTAGAATAAGTCATCTTGTTAAAGTAAATAGCATTCGTTGTAATGCTAATCTCACAACCAAAATTTCCTATTTCCTCAATATCCCCTCTTTTTGATATGGTTTGGATTGGCGCTTCAATTGTTAGTCGAACTTCATCTTTATTTTTAACAGCAAGGCTTGTTTTCATTTTATCTGTTACTGTCGAAACAGTAAGACCAGCTTCTTCTGAAATAAGCGCCTGGAAAGGAGTTGGCGCACCAAACTGTATGGCTCCGCGGCATTGAAGTATGAGATTAAGAACCAAATGTTGCAAGTTACAATCCATAACTCCACGTTGTATCAAACTTTCTCTAAGAGCAAAAATATCAACTGCCTTTCCTTCCAACTCGGAAAATACCGCATAACTCTCACCACGTTGTGCTTCAAACAAAGCCCGCTCATCATAACAATTACTAAGAATCCCAGAATTTAAAGGTTCTTCATCAAAGACTAACTCGGTAGGTTTCTCAAAATTTATCTTATTATCAATAAGTATTAGTGTTCCTAAAAAATCTTGGAGAGGTTTTTTAAACTCAGTCAATTTTTCTTTAAAAAATTTTGAGTTATATTTTAAATTGACAGTTTTTGTCATTGTAAAAAATCCAATTGGTCGATATTTATACATTATAGTTTTTTACTGTTAAGAAAATATTAACTACTTTACAGAAAAGTTACAGAAATTGACTATAGTTATTATATCCTAATCAATTTGTTCGATACTCATGAATATTAATTCACTTCTAAAAAAAGATGCTCAATATTGTTCTTTCGGTGATACAGTCCACTATGCTAACCCTCCAAAATTTTTCTGTAACTGCCAAGGAAGTTATCTATATGATGATAAAGGGATTCCTTATTTGGATCTGCAAATGTGGTATTCAGCTGTTAACTTCGGATACAAAAACCAACGTCTCAGTAATGCATTAAAGCAGCAACTGGATAACTTACCCCAGCTTGCCTGCCAATATCTGCATAAAGAAAAAGTAGAATTAGCAGAAGCCATTTGTACTAACATCGAGCAAAGAACCGGTCTTAAAGGGCGTGTTCAGTTTAATGTGGGAGGCTCTCAAGCCATTGAAGATGCGCTCAAACTGGTTCGTAATGAAAAGAAAAAAAATTTGATGTTCGCTTTTATGGGAGGATATCATGGCCGAACTCTAGGTGCCTCCTCCATCACTTCAAGCTACCGTTATCGACGAAGATTTGGTCATTTCTCTGATAAAGCATCCTTTCAACCCTTCCCTTATTGTTACCGTTGCCCTTATGAAATGAAACGCGAAACGTGTGGTCTTTATTGTTTGAATCAATTCAAAAAATTATTTGAAACAGAATATTATGCGGTCTGGGACGACAAATCCAAGGAAGCAGAATATGCTGCATTTTTTGTCGAATTCATACAAGGTACTGGAGGTTATGTAATCCCCCCACCTCAGTATTTCCAAGAGCTAGCACAATTTTTGAAGGAAAAAGAAATTTTATTAGTTGCTGATGAAATCCAAATGGGTTTCTATCGTACAGGTAAATTTTGGTCCTTTGAACATTACGGTGTCGCTCCAGATATCGTAGTCTTCGGCAAAGCCTTAACGAATGGTTTAAACCCCATTGCTGGAATTTGGGCTAGAGAAGAGCTTATTTCCCCAGAAAAATTTCCTCCAGGTTCTACTCATTCTACCTATTCCTCAAATCCATTAGGAACTGCAATCGGCCTTGAACTAATGCACATGTTGGCAGAAAAAAATTATGAACAAGAGGTCAACGAGAAAGGAAGCTACTTTTTAAATAAATTAACCGAACTAAAAAAACGCTGGAAAATGATAGGAAATGTTGATGGGATTGGCTTAGCCCTGCGTATTGAGCTGTGTCAAGAAGACGGTATTACACCCAATCGAGAATTAGCAGATGCAATCTTTAATGCAGGCTTACGAGGCGATCTTCAGGTCAATGGGCAAGCTTATGGTCTAGTACTGGACATTGGCGGTTATTATAAAAATACCTTTACTTTGGCGCCTTCCTTAGAAATTAGTAAAGAGGAAATCGACTTGGGTATCATTCTTTTAGAGCAACTATTAACTCAATGCAAAGCTGTTTAACTGAATCACTTGGTAGTTAATTTATTAAAGAAAAAGATCAAGTTGTTCTCATTTAAATAAATTGATCAGATCCCAAAAGTCATTAAATTCTGAATGCCTTATTTGGTGTTGTTGACAATACGTTAATAAATATTCCTTAGCAAACACGAAGTCAACCTGGTGGGCCACACACACATCTGATTTGCCATTGCCTATTAAAATCGACTTCCCCGCATCATTAAATTGTTGTTCATGGAATATATGGCATTTACATAAACCACACTTTGATGTGCACTGCTTCACCTCAAACGGAAAGCTAATCGCAACACCCTCTTTAAGAAAGGAGAGATGATTTGAGTAATATGGGATTGAAAGCAATCCATGTTTTTTTAGAAGATACTCAATGGGATAATCAATGCCATCGCTAACGATAATAAGCTTTGCCCTGTTTTGCATCAACTTGCAGAAATCAATAAAACCAGGATCAATTTCAATATGTTCTAATTCATCTCTAATTTCATGTTCCATTCCACGAATCATGGCATATTGAGTTTGCATGCATTCTTTTGAGCTAATACGCCCACAAACCCAATCTTGCTCTACCTGATTAAAATCATCCTTTGCGAACTTTTCTAATAAGCTATCCGTAGTGTCCGTTTTAGTAATCGTTCCATCAAAATCAATAAAAATATTCAAGATACATACCTGGCCTTTCTTGATTTGCTGTTTTGCTTGATAAAGCGAATTAAATTAAGGGCAACAAGTTCTTTTTCATTATCCAAAGTAATAATATGGTATGAATTGTTTAAATAAACAATTTCTATTAATTCTGAACCAATATGATTTTTAACGTATTCAGCATTTTTGTAACTTGCCATATCATCGTCTAGCGAATGAACTACTAAAGTTGGACTCTTAATGCAAGACAATTTACCTTGAATATATTTAATCAACTTATCCACTTCATATAACCCAAGTGCTGGTACTATCATATTGCCGGTTTTAGCAATATTTTTTTCTTTCCCATTTACCAATAGGGAAGCTATTGCTTCTCGTATTGTTTCATTTTTAATCCCATAAGGCGCTTTATCCCGAACTTTATAGATATAACGCAAATAACTGTGAATCATTAATGAATTAAAAGCACGCTGCCACTTTGAAATATTCCAACCATCGTAGAAAAATACAGGACTTAATAAGATCACCCCTGCTATATGCTCTGGATTTTCCAAAGCTAAGTTCAAAGCAAGCAAACTACCCGCAGAAAGGCCCGCAACAAATATCTTTTCGCAATGTTGCGATAATAAATCAAAAGCCTTTTTAACGGAGGTATACCAATCTTGCCAGTTGGTATTTTTGAGATCACTATAACTGGAGCAATGGCCTGCTAATTGAGGAACAGCAACGGTTATGTCTGACTTAGCTAATTGAAATGCCAATTCACTTACTTCACCTGGGGTACCACTATAACCATGTACTAATAAAACGCCGACCTCTTTACGCTTCAGCAAAAAACCATGAGGGCCTAGTTCGTCATGATAAGGATTAAAATTAAAAATTTGACCTTCCGTCGATACCTTATTATTCATGATACTTTTACAAATTGAATTAATTGATGGATACGTTTCAATTAAGCTTAGATCTGCACGACAATTAAATGTTTGCTCCAATTCTGCTAATAGCTCAAAATAACCCATTGAATCGATCCCTAGCTCAATTAAAGACTTATCTAATAAGAGTTTGTGTTGCGGTATCGAGGTCTTCAATGCAATGTGCTCTAACAACCAAGATCGGAGCTCTTTCTCCGTAAGACCATTAAATGCTTTTGAATCAGTACTTGATAAATTGGATGACAGTTTAGATTTTAAACGTTCAAAATCTGACTTTTCTTTTTTATACTCATACAGAATGGGTAAGCTTTGATTAACATAAGACTCCTTCATGGCATTACGTTGCAACTTTCCACTCGTCGTTTTAAGGGTTGCACGCGCAGGTAATAAAACAATTGAATAAGGAGTTATGGAAAAAATTTGGGCAATTGATTTTCTAACCGCCAAACAAATGTTGTGATACTCTTTTTTATCTGTCTCTAACTTTAGTTCAGCTAAAATTACTAGTTTCTCCTCATAGTCTTTAAAAATGGAAAACGCAGTGCAACAACCTGGTTTAATCGAGGCATGTGCTGCACATGCCTTATACTCGATATCATGGGGATAGAAATTTTTACCATGAATCACAATGAGTTGCTTAATTCGTCCAGTAACATATAACTCGCCTTGATGAAGAAAACCTAAATCTCCAGTCTTAAGAAAAGCCCTCTGACCAGATCCATTGAGATCAGCATGATGAAAGAGCGCCTTATTCGATTCTTCATTCTGCCAATATCCTGGAGAAACGCTAGAACCGGCAACCAATATCTCACCTACTTCATTTTCATTATTAAATTGTTTTGTACTAAGATTAAGAATTTTTACATCTAAACTGGGGTTGCCATGACTCAGTAAAATCTTGCTATCTGTGTCGCTTTTTTTAGTAAGAGTTACTTGGTTTAGACTTAAATCCGACTGGGAAACAATTAACTTATGCAAATGCCCTTGGGGTTGTTGCACGGAGACCATTACGGTGGACTCAGCCAAGCCATATGAAGGCGAAAAACTGTTTTTTTTAAATCCACAGGACTTAAAGGCCTGATAAAAACGTTCGAGAGTCTCATAATGTATTGGCTCTGCTCCATTCACCGCCACCCGCCAGCAACTTAAATCCAAAGCTTTCTTTTGAGGTTCCGTAATTTTTCTCAAACAGTATTCATAGGCAAAATTAGGTCCTCCACTCACATCAGCTCGAGATGAATTAATCTCCTGCAACCAAGAATAAGGATTTTTAAGAAACTTCAGTGGTGACATTAAGATGCAAGGTACACCATAAATAACCGGTAAAATGATATGCCCAATCAAACCCATATCATGATAAGGAGGTAACCAAGAAACACCTCGACTATCCTGATGAATTCTATAGGCTTTAATAATTAATTGTATGTTATGCAACAAATTCAGATGAGTATTTATCACCCCTTTCGGAAGGCCAGTAGATCCCGAAGTATACTGTAGAAAAACTATGGAATTCGGATCGATTGAATTGGACTCTAAGCGAGAAAATGAGTTCATGTGATTAGAGGAGCAACTAATTAGCTTAAGCTTTTCAACCTCCCAATTTAATTGCTCGGACTGTCTTCCTAAAATATAAATTAATAATTTTTTAATCGGTAAAAATTGCATAACTTTTTTAAGAATCTGCAAATTGTATAATTTCTTATAAAGCTCTTGTGACGTTAGAAGAATACTTGGTTGTGCATCAACAATAATACCTTGTAACTTTTCAATTAATCCTTGATTAAATGGCGGGTAGCTTGGAACGCTAATTACTCCAGCATACATACAAGCAAAAAAAGCGATAACAAACTCCAATCCTGGTGGATAAATCAACAAAACGCGATCACCTTTCTGGGTCTTACTCATAATTAATCGTGCTAAGGAGCGAGCCTCAGATTGCAACTTACTGTAACTTAATTGCTCTCTAACGCCATCCTCATTGAGGTAATATAATGCAATAGAATCTGGTGTTCTTTGCGCGTGAAGATCTAAAGCTTCTGTTAAAAGCTTTAATTGACTTAACTCTGATTCTGATAAAGACATAGGACAACCCGCTTCAACTGGAAGTATTTTTGACACATTTTAAATAATTCTAGACCATTTTTAACCAAATTGTGGGGTAGGTTATGATTAAATAATTATCAATCGGTCCATCACCTGATAAATGAAGGCCACTTTGAAAAGTGACCATTCTTGTTCTTGTATTCCAATATATCGAAGTGTTCTATAATCCTGCTGAAATATGAACCGTTTTATATGAAGAGTTGATTGTGCTTGTCATGAAATTGTTTTACCTAAGGAGTAAACATGAAACAAAACCTTATTATAGTTCCTGGCTGGGGAGGCACAGAAAAATTGTGGACGCATCAATGCCAGCATCTTGCCGATATCGCTGATATTACAGTCAAATATTTTTTTGACGTAGGAACAATGGAAAATATGGCAGAACAGCTACTTGCTGAAGCACCGGAAAAATTTATTATTTGCGGACATTCTTTAGGTGGATGGGTAGCACAGCTTGTCGCCATAAAAGCCCCTCACAGAGTATCTCACCTGATCATCATGGGAAGTTGGACGGGGGATTTAGATCACGAAAAACGCCAATATTTTGAACGATGGCAACACGAAATTGAAAATGACCGTCTTGAGAGTTTACTCAATGAAGTCAATGCGTCCAGTGTTCACCCTTCTCGCTGCAATGACAAAATCTTAATGCACACCCTTATCGAAGGGCAAACAAAGTTTCCTAAACAAGGCTTTTTGAATCAAACTAAAGCGATGCTCAATAGCCAATCAACTACTGCGCAGCTTCACAAAATTGTTTGTCCAACATTAATTATTTACGGGAGACAAGACAGTGCTTTTACTTTAGAGTCGCAGCAATCAATGGCAGCAGCGATTCCTTCGGCAAAATTAGCAATTATTGAAGATTGTGGGCATATGCTCCATGTTGAGCAACCTCAAGCAGTAACCGCTTTATTGAAATTTTGGTTGGAAGACCAAATTAAGTAAGTGTGGACAAACCCCGAAAGACCCCCACAAAATTTGAATGCGCACGGTACGTTCGTTACGTGAAGCGTGCGTTTTTCCTAAGGTGCGGCTATGGCTCTCATGATCCTCCAATCATTTCTTTGATCCCTGAACAGCACTTTGGAAAATGATCTGTCACCCATTTAATTTCTAAATTTCACAAAGGGTTTGACAGACTATAAACAGACTTATCCACAGAAAATGTGAATAACTCGGAGATGGATGTTGTACTTTAGCAATAGAGCCATGCTTTTTTGGAACAGCCTTTGGGTCAATAAAATAGCCTTAAAGATAAATAATTTTAAAAGAATACTCGTAACGAACAAGCTAAATGGTGTAAAATTGATCAAATATTAATAAATATGTGGGATATCTTTTTGAAATCAGTTGATATTGAAAAAAGCTTACAAGCACTGGACACTCGAGTATCCACAGTTGAAAAAATTATTGGCAGCGTATCGCCAATCCCGCCAATAAAACAGCCTAAATTAATTAAAAGTAAAAAAAGTGTAGATGGATCAAAGGCAACACCGAAGCCCATGTCAGGGAATTGGTTAGGATTTGTTGCCTCAGTTTGCTTTATTTTAGCAGCGTGTTTCATTGTTAAATTATCAATTGAATCCGGATGGCTAACTCATGAAAAACAGCTTGGAGTAGCTACCCTATTTGGAATGGCATTATTTGCAGCCGGTCTTGTTATTTCAAGTGCGGATAGAATATATGCGTGTTTTTTACCTGCAGCAGGTGCTGTAGTACTTTATTTTACCGGCTTTGCTGCACATCAGTATTATCTTCTTGTTTCATTTCAAACGGTTATTGCCATCACAGCCGTGGTCTCTGGAATTACTATCTGGTTTTATTTACGGTTTAAGCATGATATTTATGCGATTATAGCTACCTTAGGGGCTTACATTGCTCCAATTGTTTCAGGTGTTGAAAATAATACTTTATTTTCATTGTATTACTTTACAATTTGTTCATTGAATTTTGCAACACTTGCTATTTGGGTGGGGTCTCGTACATTAACTATGATTTCAGCTTATTTAGCGATATCAATAACGGCAGTGATTGGGCTAAAACTCCATCAAGACATATTGATTGCTGCTGTACTTGCTATTAATTTTCTTATCTACTCAATTGGTACTCTGTTTCATACGCAATTGACCAAACAACAACTCACTGAGAAAGAATCTTGGAGCCTTTTCCCTGTATTACTTATTTTCTATGCAATGGAATATTATTATCTCAGTCGTATTAATCAGACTATAGCCTCATGCGTTTCCTTAGCTGCAGCAGCACTTCTAATTGGACTTTATTATTCAGCGAAAAGATGGTTTCCTGAACGTCGCTTTAATAGCCGCAACGTATTATTAACCTTTGTAACGCTTGTTTGTTTCCATTCTATTTATCTGGGCCTTTTACCATTAAATATTAGACCTTGGCTTTTTCCAGTGATTGTTTTTGGATCTACCTTTTTATATGGAAGAATTCGTTCGATTAAATGGGGTATTCCTCTTTTTATCCCGCTTATAGCGCTCTCTGCAATTATAGGTATTGAATACTTAAGTATGGTAAGTCACTTACTTAACAGCAAAGAATTATCCTGGACTGTAGTGACTTGGGTTTCTTGTGCCAGTATTTGGTCCCTATTAATTCATTATCGTGAAGAATTAGGTCATAAGGAAGAATATTGTTATGTTTTATTAGCAGCTGCACATCTTCTTGCGATCATGAGTCTTTACCAGCTTACCACAGAATATGGAACTTTGGCGGTATCCGCCTCCTGGCTTGCCTATGTACTCGTTATATTGCGTGTTTCAACATTGAGAAACGATATACTCATTGCAAAATCAGTACTCATTGTTTTATTTTTTGCTGCAAGCAAGGCACTACTTTATGACGCATCATCAACGCCAACAATTATTCGAACATTGTCACTAATTCTTACCGGGGTTGTGTTATATGCTTCAGGACTGGTAATTAGGAAAAAAACGAATTGGCAAAGTAAGTTCATTAAGAAGTATTCTTCAGAAAATTAAAAATTAATTATTTATCAATCAGTTATAAAATTTAAATTAGGAAATCAAATGCAAGCAGACTCGTGAATTAATTAGCAAAACATAGTCAATAGTACCTAAATTAACACAACTATGTTTTTGCTCAAAAAAAGCAACAACAAATTTGCACATCCAGTTTGGACATAATATAATCATATTGATGTATTTTGCATCTTATTAAGATAAGGAGTTCCAAATGAAGATCAAATCAGCAACAGCTGGATTAATTGCTATTGGTATGATTGCAGTTTTTGGATCAGCCCAAGCAACTACATGCTATAAACATCAGCCAGGATGGCATATGGTTTCTAAAAAATGTAATATCAAACCTGCCGAAAACTGGCAACAATATGAAAGTGGAGTCTATACTCAGCCACTAACAGGAAAAGGCCTATTCTGAACAAGTAAATAGAATCGCATTATTTCCAAATAAATCAATGGGTTCTTTATACTCGGAATCCATTGATTTTTTCTAGGATGTCTTTTTCTATTCAACGATTTCATTCGAATTAATTTCCACCATGGTGATTCTCTTAGTGCAATTTATTGCTTTTTAAAGGCAATTATTTGTAATATTAAAAACCATGGTTTTCATTTTTTGCCATTTCTTCGTTTTAGTGAATTTTAATATAGAGAATAAATATGCTTATCGATTTTAGCTCACTAAGGCTTTTACATCTTACTGAATATTTAAAACCCAAAGGAGAGCAATGTCCTCTTGATCAATTTCGAAAAACAATTAACCCGATTGAAATTTCAACGTGTATGCGCCATCTCTATCTGTTTACAACCCAACAAGTAGAACCCCATGGCGAACATTACAATCAAACACTGTTGAAATTAAAACAACCACGTTTGCATGAGAAATTGCCTCAAATAGATGCATTAGAAGGTATCGAAGCGTATCAATTTCTTTTATTTTGGGTTATTGGTGGGTTGAATAAAAAGAAACCATTTAATGACGAACGTATTTTAGGTGACCTGAGAAAAATTTGTAGAAGCTATGAAGTGTCACCATCATCATCTAAAAGAGAAACGTGGAAACAAAATCAAGCAACCATGCAAGCGTTACTTGTAGATGCAAAATATTTATTAAGAGAAACCAAACAAATTGAATTAGCCATAGAAGAAAAGAAAAAAAATCTAAATAAAGCCTGCTATCATTGTGCTTGGGCTAGAGAACAAGGTTTTTTTGAAATCACTCCTTCCATTGACTATTCGTGTTTTCTTGATGAAAAAAGGATGATTACTCATCTCTATGAAAGGCTTGAAGCGTCACGTAAAAAAACCAAAGCTGAGCTTGATAAAATCGATCCAGACAAAACCTCTATCTGTTTTATATTTTCTGAATCAGCCTCTCACTTACAAAGCAAGATAACGCAGATTGAAAAATTGCAAACTCTTTTAGTACAAAAAGAGCCCTCATTAACTGTTGCTCAAGATGAAAGCAATATAGGTACAATAACTATTTAATCAATATTATGGCGCTTTGATTGATTTGACATAATAAAATGTCATAATAACACGCTCAGTTTTTGCAAGGTCACTTCGAAATTTATCACTTCACTTTGTAATAAAACAAAACTGACAATCCAAAAATCAACTTAAATATGACAGGATGTTTATTATGAAAAAATTGTTTTGTACCCTTGGATTAAGTTTAAGTCTTATTTCCAGCGCTCTAGCTGGCGATACGCCTCTTGACTTATTAAACACAGAAATTGCAAATATCCTTATACCCTTTCAAAATCAAACCACTGCTGCAAAACTCAAATTCGATGCGGTAGAAATCAATAATGAGCGAGCCCTAAAAGTTGCCGTAAATGGTCTTTATAGCAAAATAGGCTCAAAAAATAGTTTTACCCTTAAAGTTGATAATCTAGGCTATGACTATAAGGATGGTACATCGCCAACCACTACACTCAAGGGTTCTTTAGGCTTGGATCTCACAAAACTGTTGACTCGTGAGCAGAGCAATGAAATGGTTCCCCAAGCGATTGAGCTTTTGGAAGAAACGGTAAAAAGCTATATCGAAGAGTATGACGATGCTGTTTTTATTAAAGGAGAAGTCACTTCAACAACTAAAGATGATAATGGCAATTACACCGGTTTATCTGCGTTGGTTGCAATAAAAATTGATCTCGACAAACTTCCTGAATATATATCCCGCGAAGACATTATGGCTACTGACGCCTTTTTTGCGGTTACATTGAATCTGAAGACCGGTATCACTATAGATGCCTTTGTTGTGAGCAATCCTGAATATTTGAGGTTCAAAGAAGACCAGATGGGCTTGAAAGAAGTACTGGAGGAACTTCTTACTCGTGGTAAAGAAACAAGAGCAATTATTGAAACTTTATTTATTGGTTTAGATGCTACAGCTTCGGGTATCGTAGAAGTAGATAATTCCACATTCTGGAATCTCATCTCGAATAACAAGAAGTTATCCAATATCTTAAAATAAAACTCGGTTTACACATATTAGAATCCCCTCTCCCACTTGTGGGGTAGAGGTGAGGGT
>NZ_LNYZ01000013.1:253805-365107 GCF_001468065.1 Legionella steigerwaltii | reverse complement strand
TAAAGTAGCCTGGGTGCAGCGCAGCGGAACCCGGGTTTATCATATTGAATCCCCGGGTTCCGCTGCGCTGCACCCAGGCTACATTGGCTACATTAAAGGAAGAATTGAAAATAAAATGACTTTTGAATTTCTATGGACTGATAAATGTTTTCTCACTTTATTAGCCTTAAGTGTGCTGGTTATTTTATTGGGCTTGCGCAAACAACATATAAGGCGTTCTTTTACCCTAATTTTGCATCGACCAATTGCTGTAAGTGCGGGTATTGTCCTGTTGTTTTTTATTACTATTGGTGTACTGGATTCAATTCATTTTACATCAGTAAATAATGAGGCAGAAACATCCGCAACTGTGTTGGATAGAATTCTGGCTCCTATCGATGAAATTACAGAAAAAACCTATTCGGCTCCTTTGGCTTTAAGACAGTTTATCAGCGAAACCATATTAGTTAATGGCGTAGTCAAGCAAATTTTCCCATTACTTGTTTATCCCAGTAAGCGAATAAAAAACGAAGTAGAAAGAAACGAATTCATTAAAAGTTCAATTTGGGATGCTTTAAAATGCGGTATTTTGGCCGCGTTTTTCATAGGAATTATTTCAGTATTCGTTCGATATGTCAGACGATTGAAACCATTTTATGCTTTAAGCCCTACCAGCTTAAGTACCTTAATTACTCTGAGCTTGCTTACCTTTTTTATTGTGCTTGGTTATGAGCTTTCAAGAACATTTCATGTATTGGGTACAGGGCAAATTGGACAAGATATTTTTTATTTTACTATTAAGAGCATACGTACTGGTCTAGTCATTGGTCTTTTAACTACTTTATTTATGTTGCCTTTGGCTTTATTTTTAGGGGTTGTCGCTGGATATTTTGGTGGTTTGGCTGACGATCTGATTCAGTATGTTTACACTACCTTAAGTTCCATTCCAGGGGTTTTATTGATTACTGCTTCTGTTTTGTCCTTACAAATTTACATTACCAACCATCCTGAACAGTTTACAACTTTAGCTCAAAGTGCGGATGCACGCTTATTAGCATTGTGCTTTATTCTTGGAGTAACGAGTTGGACCAATTTATGTCGACTTTTACGTGCTGAGAGTCTGAAATTACGTGAAGTAGACTATGTCCAGGCGGCACGTGCTTTGGGTTCTAATTGGTTCACTATTATTCGCAAGCATTTATTACCCAATGTGATGCATATTGTGGTAATAACCCTTGTTCTGGATTTCAGTTTTTTGGTTATGGCTGAGGCATTGCTTTCGTATGTGGGCGTAGGGGTTTCGCCTATGACCATTAGTTGGGGAAATATGATCAATAGTGCACGACTTGAGTTGGCACGTAATCCAGTAATTTGGTGGCCTATGTTAGCTGCGTTTGTTTTTATGTTTTTGTTGGTATTAGCAATCAACCTGTTTGCAGACGCGGTCAGGGATGCTTTTGATCCACATCAGTCTCAAGTTTGATGGAGCACCTACATAAACATATGCAAAAACTCTGATTTAGGTTAAAGTTCATTAATTAAGCTTAATGAGTTCAGTTCCTTATGCAACAACGTTTTGTTCATTTACGTGTTCACACAGAATTTTCTTTAGTTGATGGTTTGGTGAGGGTAAAACCATTAATGAAGGTTTTACCGTCTCGAGGAATGTGTGCTGTTGCAATCACCGATTATTGCAATTTATTTGCAGCTGTGAAGCATTACAAAAGTGCTGTTGATGCAGGAATCAAACCGATTATTGGCAGTGATTTACCCTGTCATGATCCCGAACAACCTGAGCGCGTCTCTTCTCTGGTTCTTTTATGTCTTAATTCAGAAGGGTATAAAAATTTAACCTGTCTTGTTTCCAAAGCATATCAAGAAGGACAATATCAAGGGCAACCTAGAGTCCACAATCAATGGATTAATGAATACTCGGCAGGACTTATTGCTTTATCCGGAGGACAATTTGGTGATATCGGTCAAGCCTTGTTGGCAAATGACGATGCTTTAGCCAAAAGTCGCGCTTTATATTGGCAGACCCTTTTTCCCAATCGTTTTTATTTGGAAATTCAACGTACAGGCAGACCTGACGAAACTCGCTATAACGAAAAGTTAATTGCTTTAGCTGATGAACTGCAATTACCTTTAGTAGCGACTAATGATGTGCGTTTTCTTGATCAAGATGATTTTGAAGCTCATGAAGCGCGCGTTTGCATACATGAAGGATATACATTAGCCGATCCGAGAAGAGTGCAAAAATACAGTGCACAACAGTATTTGCGATCTGCAGATGAAATGGTTGCCTTATTTTCGGATTTGCCCTCTGCGATAGAAAATACGCTCGAAATCAGTAAACGCTGCACCGTAAAACTGGATCTCGGTAACAATTATCTACCCAATTTTCCTATACCGGATGGATCTACAGTTGAGGAATATTTATCCCATTTATCGCAAGTTGGTTTAGAAGAGCGCTTGCAGCAAATATTTAAAAATAAATCGCCGGAAGAACTGCAGGCATCTCGAGAAGAATACGACCAACGTTTGCAGGTTGAGCTGGATGTTATAAATAACATGGGCTTTGCAGGCTATTTCCTCATTGTAGCTGATTTCATTCAATGGGCAAAAAAAAATGGGGTGCCTGTTGGACCAGGCCGAGGTTCAGGTGCTGGTTCATTAGTTGCGTATGCATTAAAAATTACCGACTTGGATCCCTTAGAGTATGAATTGCTTTTCGAGCGCTTTTTGAATCCAGAGCGCGTATCGATGCCTGATTTTGATATCGATTTTTGTATGGAAGGGCGCGATCGGGTCATTGATTACGTAGCAGAAAAATACGGGAGACAAAGCGTTTCACAAATTATTACCTTCGGTACTATGGCTGCAAAAGCGGTAGTACGTGATGTGGGACGTGTTTTAGGACATCCGTATGGCTTTGTCGATAAATTAGCAAAATTAATTCCTTTTGAGATAGGCATCACATTAAGCAAAGCACTGGAGCAAGAAGAAGAGCTCAAGCGTCGTTATGATGAAGAAGAGGAAGTGAAAGAGCTCATTGATTTGGCATTAAAACTCGAGGGGATAACTCGAAATGCAGGGAAACATGCTGGAGGGGTTGTCATTGCACCGTCCCAGCTTACCGATTTTACAGCGATTTATTGTGAAGAGGGATCCACTCAAATTGTTAGCCAATTTGATAAGGATGATGTTGAGGCAGCGGGTTTAGTCAAGTTTGACTTCTTGGGCTTAAGAACTCTGACAATTATTGATTGGGCTTTGGCTACCGTAAATAAGAAACAAACTCTTGATGGATTGCCTTTAGTCGATATCAGCCAAATACCTACAGATGATGCAGCAACTTTTGATTTATTAAAGGCATGCAAAACAACTGCCGTATTTCAGCTGGAATCCCGCGGAATGAAAGAATTGATTAATCGCCTGCAGCCGGATTGTTTTGAAGACATCATCGCTTTGGTCGCCTTATTTAGACCAGGCCCTTTGCAATCTGGAATGGTGGATGATTTTATCGATCGAAAGCATGGGCGTGCGGCGGTTGATTATCCTCATCCTGATTTGGAGCCTATTTTAAAACCAACATATGGCGTTATCTTGTACCAAGAGCAAGTCATGCAAATTGCGCAGGTATTAGCGAACTATACGCTTGGCGCTGCGGATTTATTACGACGCGCTATGGGAAAGAAAAAGCCTGAGGAAATGGCGAAGCAGCGGGAGATTTTTACCGAGGGAGCGACTGCTAGAGGGGTTGATGAAAAGGTTGCGACCCATATTTTTGATTTGATGGAAAAATTTGCAGGCTATGGATTTAATAAGTCGCATTCTGCAGCTTATGCATTGGTTGCTTACCAAACTGCATGGCTCAAAGCACATTATCCAGCAGCATTTATGGCTGCAGTAATGTCTTCAGATATGGATAATACAGATAAGGTAGTTACCTTTATCGATGAATGTGCTCATATGAAATTGAAGGTTTTACCACCCTCCATCAATCATTCAATGTATCCTTTTACAGTTATTGATGATACGACCATTATTTATGGTCTTGGAGCTATAAAAGGGGTAGGGGAGTCCGCGATTGATTGCATTACCGAAGCACGAAATGCAGGAGGACAATATTCGGATTTATTTAGTTTTTGCCAACGTCTTGATTTGCGTAAAGTGAATCGACGTGTATTAGAAGCACTGATTAAAAGTGGTGCCTTTGATGATTGGGGTGTGGAACGGGCAATATTGACCGCTTCTTTAGAAAAAGCATTAAAAGTAGCAGAAAAAGAGCACCAAAATCAGTCCAGTGGTCAATTTGATTTATTTTCATTATTGGACGACAAGAGCAATGAGCAAGATTATGTTCCATGTAAATCTTGGTCTGAGGCACAACGCCTGGAAGGTGAACGAGAAGTTTTGGGCTTTTATTTAACGGGACATCCTGCAGATCAATATCGACGTGAATTTGGTGATTTTATTGTTTCAATCAGTCAATTAAACCCCTCCATGCATAAAAAAGCGATTATTTGTGCGCAAATCGTCGGAATCCGCAAGATTATAACCAAGCGTGGAAAGAAGCTTGTGATTCTAGGCATGGATGATTCTACGGCTCGGCTTGATGTCGTTGTGTTTGGTGAGCTTTTTGAATCCTCTGGTTCTGCCTTGGCAACCGGAGATATGTTAGTTATTGAAGGTGAAGTAGCGCATGATGATTATAATGGTGGTGTGAAAATGACCGCAAATAATCTTTATGATGTACCAACAGCACGCACCAAATTTGCCCGATGCCTTGAGTTACGTTTGCATGCTGGAAATCAGGGAATTTTAGCTTCCATTCAGGCATTGTTAAAAGCGCATATTGGGCGTTGCGCAGTTCAATTTTCTTATAGCAACGAATGTGCTCGTGCACAGCTCAGTTTGCCGCCAAAATGGCAGGTAATTCCGAGTGATGAATTACTTGGACTTTTAAGCAATCTTTTGGGTGAAGAGCACGTTGTGATGCGGTATTAAAAGACACGCTGCGCTAATCCGGACTACAAAGTACCAAGGCTACATTTAATGTAGTACTTGTAGCCTGGGTGAAACGAAGTGAAACCCGGGTTCCGCTACGCTGCACCCAGGCTACATTTTAACTACAGTCGTTTAACCGATTAACAATTTATCCATTTTTGCTGCACAAATGAAATCATTATGACTCAAACCGTTAAGTGCATGGGTCATAAAACTGACGCGACAATAATTATAACCAACCTCCAAATCTGGATGATGATTTTCAGTATTAGCTATCCAGGCCAGTGCATTGACAAAAGCCATTGTTTCATAAAAATCTTTAAAAGATAAACTACGTTTGATGATTCGGTTATCCGCACTGACCTCCCAATTTTTATTTAATTGGGGCTTTAAATTTTTAATTTGCTCTGCAGTTAATGCAGCGCCAATGCCTTCACAAGATTCACAATGTTTGCTGCTTAAATCACTAGTCATTTTTTTTCCTTACTTGAAGTAATTATTCAACGCATCAAGAAATCGATTGTTCTGCTCCTTGGTTCCAACAGTTACGCGCAGATAATTGTTCATTTTATACGGATGCAGGGGTCTCACTATGATACCCCTATCTAAAAGATAGTTATAGAGCAACATGCCGTCTTCTTTACAGTCAAAGGTCAAAAAATTGCATGTAGAGGGCAAGTAATTGAGATTTAATTGATCAAATCCGTGTTTCATTTGCAGCATTCCCTCTGCATTGGTTTGCAAGCTTAATTGCATAAACTGCTCATCATCTAGGGCAGCATGGGCTGTAGTCAATGCGACCTGGTTGACGGTAAATGGCAGCTGTATACGGTACATGAGTTCAATTATTGAAGGATGCGCTATGGCATAACCTAAACGAACGCCTGCTAATCCATATATTTTAGAAAAGGTTCGTGTAATCACTAAATTAGGGTGTTGAGCCAGCCAATCGATACTGTTGCAATTTAGTTGAGATGCAGCGTATTCATAATATGCTTCATCAATGACTAAAAGAGTACTCTCAGGAATATTTTCTAACAAGCGTTTTATTTCATTTTGATTGATCAAGATACCCGTAGGATTATTGGGATTGGCAAGAAAAATGATTGCCGTTTTTGAATTGCATGCTTTGATCAAATTATCTATATTAACTTGCAAGTCCGCATTAACCGCAACGGAACGAACTGGAATGTTCAACGTTTGTGCTTGAATCGCATAAGTGCTAAATGCATAATCATGCGTGATAATGTGTTTGTCATGATGCAATGCGAAACAGTTGAGTAGAATAGTGTATATGTAATCCGAACCATTACTTACAAAAAGCTGGTCAGTATTGATATTAAGTTTGTGCGCCAATTTAGGCATTAAAGGATGATTGATTGGTGACGGATAAGTTGCTAAGAGGTGAGGGGACATTTTTTGAAATGCGGCTAGAGCTAAAGGACTGCAACCCAGTGGATTTTCATTACTAGCCATTTTAATAATGTCACTGTCGTTAATCCCTTTTTCACGTGCTAATTCTTCGATAGCTTTACCTGGTTTATAGGGGATTAAAGAGTGTATGCCTGGATGAGGTAATTGTTGAAAGTTAACTGCCATAAATTTTCCCTATTAAAAATTTTCTTCATATTATCCAAGCTTTAGCCTTCTGTCACGAGCTCATTGAAGCAAAGGAGTTATTTTAGTTTGACCGGGGATTGAAGAAACCCCGGTATTGAGATTACCCATAAGAATGGTTTGTTTGGGCAATTAAGTCATCAAAGGCGCGGTTGGGGACCAAATCAGTTTCTTTTAAGAATTGATGATCAAGAGGACACTCATGTTTTGTTTGCACCCAGAATCGAATACCTTTTCCAGTTCCCTTATCGTCATTAAAGGTATGGCCATGGGGATCAATTACGGTAGGAGTCCCATTAATTCCTAATGGCTCAAGAGTAAACGGATCAATAAGCTGATTATTAGCTTCTTTTTTCCTCTGGGCTGATGAAGCTTCACCTTTTAAAGGGCCAAAAAGAAGTTGTGCCCATGATGTGTGACTGTAATAGTCCACTTGTTTGTAAAATTCTTCTGAGTGGATTGCTTGCGCGGGGATACAACAATCATAGTCATGGCTCTCAGTTGTTACTGGAGTTTCTCCTGATTTGGCATAAACGAGTGCGACACCGTGTAGTATCGCGGTTCGACCTAGTTCGAGTAAATCGATGCATTTGCTTATAAAATAAGCGGGCGGAGAGATAAGGATCCCAAGAGCCCAGCCAGAAAGACCACCTATTGCAGAGCAAAGCGCAACAATAGGTTGCGACAAGGATAAAAAAGGCAAGAAAAATTCAAGCGCTTTTGCAATGATAAAAGGTATGGCAGCAAGTGACATGCCTATGGTCGCAGTTCCTATATTCCAAGCTTTTTGCAGAAAACTTGTTGGTTTGTCATAAACAAGCGATTCAAAAAAAGTTGTTTTGCCAATAAATACAGCAAAATCATCCAGAGAGTTCTCTAATTTCTTTTTAAGAAAAATAAGTCCCTGAAGCAAAAGATCGGGGAAAAATAAAACAGTGCCAATAATGGCTCCAATAGGTGCACCAATAACAAATCCTAATGCTTCACCTACCCAGCCAAATATTCCTCGCATCACTCCATAATGACGTGTTCTATCTGCATATTCGATGTATGAGCTGCCTTCTCTCCAATAAGAACTATAATTAGGAACCCAGAACATAGCTAAGATAAGATCGAGAATTATTCCAGGGATACTCGTAATTTCTCTTAATACCACTCGGGTTAATACATGACCTACAGTCAAGCCTTTAGCGAAATAAGCATACATCTTTTTCTTCCTTTTAGTTCTTGCGGAAAAGTTATAGGGATATATCCTGGCGTCATTTTAAACACATAAAAGTCTAATAACAACCTAATGAATTGCATATTGCCCAAATTGTATTAAAAATGTTTTTTAAAGCCCAAAGCCAATGCACAATGGCTTGCATTTTTATTGACACAGCGCTAACCTTTGGACGGCAAACCAACCACAGGAAAATGGAATATGAATCGGCAAAAGGGATTTTCCCTTACTGAAGTATTGGTGTCTTTATTGCTCGTAACCACTATGGCTTTAACTTTGTTCCAGCAGCAAGGGCAGAGCAAACAACTATTAAGTCAGTTGATCTTCCGCATGCAAGCCTCTCAATTTCTTGATCAAGTTGAAGAATCTTTGGTGGCTCAAGTTCCTAAATTACCGACCACCCCTACACCTTATCATTTGGAAATACAACATAAAAATCAACACGTTCTGATTCAACTTGCCTGGTTTGATCAACTAGGAGCTCTAACACGCAAACGTAGTTTCAGAGGTAGTATAAAATGAAAAAACAAGCGGGGATTAGCTTAACCGAGGTTTTAATAAGTCTTTTTCTGACCAGTGTGATTATCAGTACTTTATTCCAACTTTATTTAGGGAGTAAACGCCAATATGTTGAAATTGAAAAGATTTTGTCAACGCGTTTTGATTTGCAATGGGTGAGTGATTTATTGAGTGATAGCATTCGGCGTGCAGGTTTTACTCCTTGTTTGGGTATTGACCGCTTGCACGTTATTGATCGGAGGAATCATCAAAACAGGATTCATGCACTTCAAATTGGTAATCAACCTGTTCAATTCATCCAAGTAAATCGTATGAATGAACATTTTACAAAAATAATTAAAATTCAAGGTGCAACAAGAATATTGGTGCAAAATCCAGTGAGTTTCCATAAAAAGCGACCTGTACTTATCGCTGATTGTGATCATGCTGAGATACACGAAATGTTTGATATAGAACAACATGCTGAGAATTCGCTTATTACTTTAAACAAGCCACTATTTTTTCCCTACGATGGTTCGACCTATATAGGTGAGTATCTTGAGGAGAAATGGTTCATTAAGAAAAATGCACATGCTGAGGATACCTTGCATTATCAATTGGTACAGACAGAAGAAGTAACCCCTTTAATTCATTTTATACATACACGAAATCGACGTATAAAAGAGAAGCAGTTTCTTGAGATTATTATGGGCTTGGATGAAAACAAAACACATGAACTTAGAGTAGCGGTGCGTGGTTCATGAGTAAAAAAGATAAAGGATTTGTTTTACTCATTACCTTGCTTATTATCGGAGTGATTGGCTTACTCACATTGACTTCAATGCAGCATACTTTGTTGTATTACAAGGCAATTAACAAACAAGAAGTAGTGCATCAGAACTTTTATCAATTAGAAGATGTTGCATTGCAATTACTTCATCGACATACAGAGTTTAATCAGGATTGTGTGCTACACACAGATTCTGCAAACCAGGTTATGCATCATCTTCTATATAACAAAGGTTGTTCTTTGATAAGTGGTAAGACCCAGTACAAATATTACATTGAAGATTTAGGCGAGTTTCCTTGTTTAAGAGCCCGTTATAGGGGGAGAAAATCTGCTACACACCATCAACGGATTTCTATTGCACTCATTGAAAATGGTTTTCCTGAATCTTTATTGCAAATACGGTTTGTCAGTAGGGGAGAGGTAATACCTTGCCCCACAAAGGAACATTCAATTTCCCTTGGAGTGAGTAGTTGGCGGTATTTGCCAGTTCTATAAAATATAAAATGTAGCCTGGGTGCAGCGCAGCGAAACCCGGGTTCCGCTGCACCCAGGCTACTAGTCTCTATTAACAATTCGCTAGATAGTTTCATTGGGCCAATGAAGTTGCATGTTAAGATCCTAATATTTCTTGAGCTATCCAAAGCCTGGTTGTATTGTAATGGTTAGGATCAATAGAGAGGTTTTTCGGTGCGTTTCAAAAAAATTTTTGAATTTAAGTATTGGCCGCAAATTGCTGTCCTGGCGCTGTTGCTCGCAGGATATGCTGCTTATCGTTATTTTGCTTATTATGACACACGTTCGAATGATGCATATCTCTCAGCAAATATGGTTAATATGGCCTCTTTGGTTTCTGGGCCGGTGACACAAATTTATGTTAAAGAAAACCAAAGAGTTAAGAAAGGGGATAAGCTTATTGAAATTGATTCTCTTCCTTACACTTATGCCGTACAACAAGCTCAGGCTAAGTTAAATATTGCCAAATTGAATTATGAAAATGGAAAAGCTAACGTAATTAAAGCAGAACAACGATTGCAACAGATCCAAATCCAATTGAATCTAAGCCAGGATCACTATGACCGCTACTCAAAATTGCAATCGAAAGGAGATATGGCCAAAATCACTTTAATTAATTTGGCCGATAAAATGAAAGAACAAGTCGCAGCAATTAAGGAGGCTGAAGAGCAACTTAGAATTGCACAAACCAATTTGGACGATAATGAAATTTTAGCAGCACAGGCAGAGTTGGGACAGGCAAATTATCTTCTGAATCATACTACTCTTGTAGCACCCGAGGATGGTTACATCACCAATTTTAATATACGTGTAGGTCAATACATTAAGGCCGGAGAAGGATTATTTGCTTTTATAGAAACCAAGCAATGGTGGGTAGTTACGCGATATCGGGAAACAGCACTTCGGTTGATTCAACCTGGAGACAAGGCAAAAATTATGATTGATATGTATCCAGGAAAAGTATTTCATGGCCATGTCGATAGTATTGGTTGGGGAATTAATCGAGTACAAAGTGGCAATGTAGCCCCTTCAACCTTAGTTTATATGGAAGCAACTGAAGACTGGATTCGCATTGCACAACGCTTCCCTGTGCGAATTTATATTGATGATTTAACTGATGAATATCCAATGCGCATTGGTGCCAATGCGACTACCATTACCTACAGGTGATTTGTGTTTTTCTGGCCTCAAACCGTTGAAAACAGAGCAGCCATAAGAACAGCACTTGCTGCATTAGCTGCGGTGCTGATTTCATTTAAATTTCATTTAGAAACACCTTTTTGGTCAGGAATGAGTGTTGTTGTTGTGTCCAATTTGTACACGGGTAACATCATCGATAAAGCCATGTTGCGTATTATTGGCACCATTGCCGGCGCGTTTTTGGGTTTTTATGTCGCCGGGTTGGTTGCCAACAGTTTTTTACTTTATTTTCTTTCTTGTTTTTCAATCATGTGCATTGGCTCCTATTATTACAGTTTCAGTGTCAACGGTTATGCTTATTTATTAGGCGCACTTTGTGCTTTCCTGATTATTTCACAAGTCGCTGTGAGTCCACAAAACGCATTTTTCGTAGCGATTTGGAGGCCGGTTGAGATTGGGATTGGTGTTTTGGTATCTGCAATTAGCGCTTATTTTATTTTTCCAAATCACTTAAAAGACAATATTGATATACAACTTCATGATATTTTTACTGATTTTTCAGTTGGACTAGGTCAATTACTCAGTATGCTGAATGATGGTAAACCTGATTTTGATGTGTTGGCGCAAGATAATTTAAAGATAAAAAAGAAACTACGTAAGGCTGTAGAACTCATTGGCGCAATGAACTATGAGTTGGGGGTTACCAAAGCAAGAACGGATCAGGTACGTGCTTTGTTGGATATTTTTTATGATTTATCACGACGGTTACAATATTTGATTCTCATTTCTCCCCAGCACGGTGATTTAACGATTGTGCAATCATTATCGATACAGCCTGTACTGAATGCGATTCAAGCGGATCTGAAGCAGTTGCAGATGGCTTTTTCTAATCAAGAGATGCTTCTGGAATTAAAAACAGAGACTGGAATCACCGAATTGGAACAGCGTGTGAAACAGATGCAAAAAGGGGACGAGGGAGTTTTCTTACATTTGCATCCAAAAGTGAACTCTGACATGGAGGCACAAGAACCTGCTTTTAAGAGTAATTTTGCTTATGCTTTTATCCATTTCCTGCATCAGGTGAATCAAAGCCTTCTTTTGATGCACTCGTTATTAAGCCACATTCCTTTTAACATGACAGTAAAGTTGCAAGTCTTAAAAACCCGAGAGCGAATCCGTACTGATATGGATGTAATTAAGCGCAGCATTAAAGCTGGATTTTCGGTTATTCTGGCTTTGGGTTTTTGGATGGTAACTAATTGGCCTGGTGGTTTAAATGGAATTATCAGCAGTTTGGTGATTTCTATCCGTAAAAATCTTTTTGAAATGAAAAATGTCAGCATTCATCGCATACTTGGCTGCGTTTTAGGCGGAGGCATTGCTTTAGTCTCCTTATTTCTCATCAAGATGGATCTTTATGATTTTATTTTAATATTCTTTCTCTCGATTTGGGCTTTTACTTATTTTATGTTCAAGGTACCCAAATATTCTTATATTGGGCTACAGGCAAATATTGCTTTAATTATTTCTCTTGCCCAAGAAGGAGGGCCTCCTGTTTATTTGGGACCTCCATTGCAACGTTTGGGTGGGATTGTTATTGGAATTGTAGCCAGTTTTATTGTGGCAAATCTTATATGGCGTTCCGACGTTTGGACTATGTTGAATCGTTATCTTAACAAACTGTACGTTTATATAGGACAAAATTTAAAGCAAATACTCCTAACCTCAGAAAATCAAAAGAAAATACATGATTTAGCAAATTTGTTTTGGACTTCGCGGGGATTGCTTGAATCACTTGTTGATGAACCCTTAAGCACTAAAAAACAAAGTCTATTAACTGAGTTGTGGAAGCGTTTTGATTCTTTGGTCATGATACAGGCAACTATAAGTCATATTTTAGGAGCTATTAATCGAGATAAAGTTGAGGAAACGGCCAGATTATTGGGATGTGATTTATTTTTTTATGAACACGAAGTGTGTGTTGCTTTTAACCAACATGATACTGCATATGGATTGAAATTAAGCCATCAATTACAGGATCTATTATCCGAAATTGATAAAAAGAGGGCATTTGCCCAAGTTCCAGATAATGATTTACGAGGTTTTTTAGCTTATATAAATGCTTTAAACCAGTTAGTTTTAAGGATTCATTAGGCATTTCTACTATCTTGGCCAAACTGGCTTGATTTTCTGCGCTCCGATGCTCACATACTTCGTGTATGCTGCGCTTCGGTTCTCGAAAAATCAAGCCATTTTGACTCAAGCTCGCGAAATGGATATTTTTTTTTTATATTGAGAATTTATTCGATTCATTTGTTTGTGCGTTTTGAAGAAATTAATTAGAATCATATTCTTATAAAAAATATGTTTTACTCTTAAAGAGTTTTTTATAAGGGCAAGATGTTTAAAGTTTGTCAAAAATCGTTGCAAAATATTCCATAACGTGTAAAAATTGTCCGCCTATGAAAACGAAAATAATCTCTATTACAGCTATTTTAGCCTTAATTGCCTTGAGTTTTTCAGTATGGTGGTTTTGGCCAGCGAAAAAGCCATCAACCTTGTTTAGACAGGCTGATTTTGATCGATTACCCGGTTGGAAATCAGCGGATCTAAAAAAGTCTTTGCAGACTTTTCAGGCATCATGCCGTGCTTTTATTAAGCAAAGTCCTGAGCAGGTTGTGGGAACAGATCATATTGATTTGCAGGTAAGGGATTGGCAGCCAGCTTGTAACGCTGCATTAAAAATTTCTCCTACTGCCGAAAAAGAAGTAAAACAGTTTTTTGAAGAGTGGTTCACTCCAGTGGAGTTTACCGATACAGGTGAAAAGCCTGGCTTATTTACTGGTTATTATGTGCCTGCAATTAAAGGCAGTTATACTAAATCTAAAGAATTTCATGTTCCTCTTTATGAAACTCCTGATGATTTGGTCACATCTGATTTGGGTCTTTTCTTTAACGATTTAAAAAATCGCCGTATTATCGGTCGCTTAGAAGGGAAAAAGCTGGTTCCTTATTATACTCGTGCACAAATTAATCATGGAGCACTTAAAGGCAAAGCGCGCGTTTTAGTATGGATTAATAGTCCAATAGATCGTTTGTTTTTGGAAATTCAAGGTTCAGGGGTTATCCAGCTTGAGGATGGTAAGAATCTTTACGTTGGATACGATGCCCAGAATGGAGCTCCTTATACTGCTATTGCAGGGGTTTTGATCAAAAAAGGCGTTATGACTAAAGATAATGCGTCCATGCAAGCAATAAAACGTTATTTGGAAGCTCATCCCAAACAGATGGATAAAGTGATTAATAAAAATAAATCTTTTGTTTTCTTCCGTAAAATGTCTGAAGGCGTCGCTTTAGGCTCACAAGGTGTGGCTTTAACTCCCGGTTATTCTCTTGCTGTTGATAAGCAGTGGGTTCCGATGGGAGCACCTCTTTGGTTAGCAACTACGCGTCCAGACAGTACAAATCCTGATGAGAATAAACCCTTGCAACGCTTGATGATTGCTCAAGATACAGGCGGAGCGATACGTGGTAAAGTGCGAGGCGATGTTTTTTGGGGCGGCGGTGAAAAAGCTACTCTGATTGCTGGTCATATGAAAAATCATGGTCATTATTGGATTCTTTTGCCCAAAAATGCGGTATCTCGATTAGAGAAAAATAAATTAATTTCTGGGTAGTTTTGCGCCCTCACCCCCAGCCCCTCTCCCGTTGACGGGAGAGGGGAGTCCCTTTTCCCTTCTCCCCTTTGGGAAGAAGGTGTCCGATAGGGCGGATGAGGGGAGAAAGGCTAGCTTTAATCCTCGGATGTCTTATAAATATCAGCTTTTTTCCCTACCACTTTTATATGGTGGTATCACACTATTTAATGCTTCTTTATTGTTATTCAATGATTGAGCTGTATTGCCTTTTAAAGCATCCGCTAAGCTAATAAATTTGTATCCATTCTTTTTATATAATTCAATGATATCTTCTAAACATAAGCTATTAAGAAGATTTGCATGGATTAATAAAATTTGTTTGACATTCTTTCCTTTAGCACTTTTTTCAGCTCTTAATGTTTGTTTCCAGATGTACGCCAAATACTGTTTTTTGAATGCTGGAAGATTTGCGGCTCTTTTTCTATAAGCTATTCTGTAGAAACGCGCATTAAACTCATAATCTTTGCTATCAATCGTTACTGGAGCAATGGTGTATTGATGTGCAGCCAGGTAGTCATATACTTTTTGCTTTTTGGTGCCGGTACCTTCGGCCAGATAAGGATAGCGAAAATATTTAGGCTCTGTTAGTACAGGTGCTAAGACGTTATCTGCACGGTCTATATCAGCTATGTATTTATCGGCACTGATACTGTTTAAGCTTTTATGAGTATAAGTATGATTTCCTAGAGCAAACCCTTGATTGCGAAATGTTTGCAGCAAATCCCATTCATTTTTCGCCACCGCTCCGCCAATAGCAAAACCTGTAGCTGGAACTTGATTATCAACAAGCGCTTTGACGATTGCCATAAATCGAGCCTGAGTTCTTTTCAGACTTGCAGGTGTGCTTGTACCCGAACCGACAAAGGGTAGATCATCAATTGTAATTGCAATTTCTTTTTCTTCAGCAAAACATGGAGAATTTAGTATGCAAAACAAGAGTGTTACACCGGTCCATCGAAGTAACATGATATCCCCTAAGTTATTATTGTTATTTAAAAATAACTATAGTAGACAATTTTCAAAAAAGCCTAATTTCTTATAATTAATTCTTTATTAAGAAGATTATTTGGTGATATTATAGAAATTTTTTCACTTTAAAATTATTGCTTTTGATGTAGGTTGGACCAAAGCCCTGACGTATCCTCACTTTTTAAACTAAATATCTCTCATTCTACGTCCTGCGGCTTGTCTGTAGGATACACTATGATCTCGTCAATAACAAAAATACATTGCAATTAAGTATATCTCTGGATCCCGCGGACAAGCCTCGGGACGTTGAAGTCTATAAGGTACACAAATTAAAAGGTGAGGATCCCTCAAGCCAAGGCCCAACCTACATCTATATCCCGCTCATTATTCCAATTTTTGTTTTGCTTTTTGCAAGCCTTCAAATATAGGTTCACCATTCATCGTTCCATTGATTGGTTGTTGTTTGAGGTTCGCTTTTTATTGATGCTTTGAAGTCTAGACTAAGAGCGGATAATATTCGAAATAGAGTACTTAATCTCATATTTTCTGGGTTATTTTCAATGGCAGAAATGGTTTTCTGCTTTAAACCCACTAAGTCAGCAACCTCAGCTTGGCTTAGCTGCATTTTTTTTCGTTGATTCTTTATCAATAGTGCCAGTTCCCGTGGCGAGTGGATTAGCATAAACGCTCCTCAGTAAATCAATCATAAATTCGGATAGAGCATGTAACCGCTCAATTTTCAATAGAGGAATACTGCTAACTCGAATGCATTATGCTAAGGGGAGTTTTGATTTAAAATTTGGTATCAAGTATTATCATGAATCATTTATACACCAATGGTGAATTGTTTAACCCCACTTATGGGGCATAAGGACATAAAAATGAAGAAAATTGATTTAAGAAAATTCTTATTTATGGGATTGGTTGGGTTTTCCTTTCTCAATACAGCCCAGGCAAAAACCCCTCTTTGGACGTTTCAAACTGATCCAGCACACCCACCTCATGTGAATATCTATCCATCAGGAAATGTTACGATTCAATATAAGGTAACCAATCAATCATCTAAAACCCATACTTTACGGATGAAATCGATTGATGGGATTACTTCGTCTGGATGTACTGCGCCTTTAGGATATCATCAATCCTGTACCTTAATTCTCAAAGTTTCAGGCAGTTCTTTGCATGGTGATATATCAAGAGGTCCACAGCTCTGCCAAGCTAATCCTGATGGAATACCAAACCCTAATCAATGTTATCGGCCTAGTGAACCCGACAACTTGGCAATTCATTTTCTCAATCAGCCCGCACCAATTCTAACACCGAGTATGACCTTATTAGCACTGTCAACAAACTGCCAACCTCTTTCTTCATGTACTGCTACTCAGAATGCGGCACTAACAGGTAATCCGAGATTAATTACCGTTAAAAATACCGGACCAGTGAGCGCTAACAATGTATTAGTGAGTTCTTCAGGTTTACCCTTAGGAACCAGCATCACAAGTACTACCTGTACGGGAACACTCCTTGCCGGTGATTCGTGCACCATTACTCTTACCCCAGGAAATGTAGCGAGTAGTGATGCGAGCAATACTCCTTGTACTTCAGGTACACAACCGTTACCTGGTGTCGTGATGATCACAGCAGATGGGGGGCTTTCTACTCAAGCCGATGCTCTTGTCCTAGGTTATGGATGCCAGTATCAAGGAGGTTTTCTCTTTGCAGTGGATGATACGACTGTAAATACAGGAAGTATCGGTGGAAAAGTAATGTCTCTAGTCGATCAGGCAAAACCTTGGCTTCCACCGTTTACATCTCCAGGTCCAGGGGTTCCTTGGGATGCGGACCCTGCTTGCGCGACAGCTCCATTGTTCCAATGTACTAATGCAACTGGTGCATGGGATTTCAATTTTGGACAGAACCTAAGTAGTGTAACTGGTAGTACAAACCCTAATAACACGGGAACAAATGGTCCAGGAAATACATGGCAGATTTCAAAAGTTTTGAATGGCCACTTGGGCAACACCAACATCGCACCGGCAACTTATGCAGCAGGAGTATGTATTAGTTACAGTCATGCTGGTTTCAGTGATTGGTATTTGCCAGCTGTCTGTGAGACTGATTCAGTTAATGGTACTGTTTTTACGAACTGTTCATCAACAATGCAAAGCATTGTGGGTAGTCTTCCTTTTTTAATTGGAAGTGAAGCCAGTTCAACTCCGAGTACTTCATGCAATCCACCTACTGGTGCAAATTGTTTAACAGGTGGTTACTGGACTTCTACGGAACAAACTAATCCCGGTTCTCTCTTGTTTGCGTGGCAAGAAAGCTTTGACACCATTACTACCAATCCGCTTGGCAACAGTAAGGAGTTTAGGTTTGGGGTGCGGTGTATACGAGTTTTAAGCTAAATAGTCGAAATATATTCCCCAGGGTGTTTCATGCATCCTGGGATATTCCTTAATGATCTGTCTAGATGTACCAACTAATATTCTATGTATTTTGTTATCTATCATATAATGCTTGTTATCTACAATCGCGTTAATAACAATATTAAGAAAGTAAAATTCCCTCATGAACCCATAAACTGGCACTTTGTTTTTATTAGGAAAATATATTCATGCCGTATGATCAAAAAATTTTTGCTGAAACTATAAATCAACTCGTTACTGAAATTCAGGTTTTGAAAGAATCAGGGAGGAAGTCCCTTAATTTGGCGAGACATAACCTATGCCAAAAATCAGGTGTAGAGCTCGCTACGATGTTAGGTTTTATGAAAGATTCCGGGGTGATGCATCTTATTCTGACTGGAAATGGGCTCGGACAAAAATCAGATGTAGAGCTGGCTGCTATGTTAGCTGCCTTAAACAATTCAGGGGTGAGGTATCTTGATTTGAGTTGGAATGACTTCTGGTTAAAGTCTGGAGCTAACCTGGCCTCTATGTTAGGTGTTTTGAAAAATTCAGGGGTGACACACCTTGTTTTGAGTGGAAATGGTTTGGGACAAAAATCAGAAGCGGAGCTGATTTCCATATTGGCTGCTTTAAAGGATTCTGGAATAACAGATTTTGATTTGAGTTGGAGTGACCTTTGGGTTAAATCAGGCGAAGCGCTAGCTAAGGTGTTACGTGCTTTGAAGAATTCTGGGGTGATGCATGTTGATTTGAGTGGGAATGATCTATGGAAAAAATCAGGAGCTGAGCTGGCCATTATGTTGGCAGCATTAAACAATTCCGGGGTGACACATCTTAGTTTAAATTGGAGTGATTTTTGGCAAAAATCAGGTGTAGAGCTGGCTACTATGTTGGGTGGGTTAAAGGATTCTGGTGTGCGACGTCTTGATTTGCGTGGAAATGATTTTTGGCAAAAATCAGGCATTGAGTTGGCTGCGATGTTTGGTGCTTTGAAAGACTCTGGGGTAAGTCATCTTGATTTACGCGGGAATGAACTATGGAAAAAAACAGCCACTGAGCTTGAGATAATCGTAAATGCTATTCCTAAGGATATATCGATTAGTTTAACTTGTTATGAATTAGAAAAGATGGATGAAGCGCAACGCAAGGTAATTTTGGCTCGTTTTCCAACCGCAGAACAAATGATCCTGGTTGATGAACATGAGAGAAATTTGGATGTATCGCTTCGAAGAGCTGATGCGAATACTTACAGGAAGCTTGGATTTAAAACCGCTGTCCCATCATTCTTAAATCTTTACGCATTATTTGTGGCGCAGAACAAAGAGTTATTGAAAAAACGTGAAGAGCTTCCCATGGACTTAAATACTTATATCAACCAAATCGGGAGATAAACAAAAGCAAAGAGGCAAAATAAAAAAAGATACAAATTACACATTAAGTGAGTTCTTTATACATTTTTAAACTTTTATGTTTGAATAAGAGGCATTACATTGCTAAAATCCCATCCCTCCATTTTACTGAACATATATTTTTAGAACTAGTGCACTATTTAATTGTAATTTTATTCTTATTCAACTCCGTATGTCATGCCAATATTGGTGAGCAGATTTTAAAAGAATATCAGTCTAAATTTTATACTTTACCTGTGACCCATCAAGAACACTTTGCTATGAGAATGTATACTTTAACGGGCAATGAAGAATACATTAATCCGATTATTAATTATCTTTATTTATTAGGTGGTAGATATAGATATCTATATAAAAACCTACAAAATGACACGGTGATTGAAATTGAAAACAAAAGATTATTATCCATTACTGAGAGCGATACTGAAAAAACCAAAAGAAGAATAAAAGAAAGTTTGAAATATCCCAGGATAGCCTACTATCTTAGTTTGCTTATTTTGACCAATAAAATATATTTTTATCATATGGAAGAAACCCCATTATTTCCTGACACGCTCAAAATTATTAATTTTTTAAAAACAAAAAGTAATGATTTTGAAAAATTTATTCTTGATGAAGAGAACATTAAAATATATGGTGCCCAGCTTATTAATTATGTTTATTATCTATACGATTTAGGAATTATTGACTTAAGAAAACCGTATACCCAAAAATTTAAGAAAATTTTCTCTGACAGTCTGGACGATCAATTAACTGATTTGGATTATTCTGCAAAAATTTATGGCATGACGCACTTTATTTTAAGTGAAAGTCGTTATTATCAGAAACAACTTGACCCGCATCGATTTGATTGGATTACTGAATATTTTAAAATCCATATCGATGAAATAATATCACGCACTGAATATGATGTGATTGTTGAGGTTGGTGTTTGTCTTATGCTTATCCAGGCTAACGATTTGAAAACGATTAGTAAAATCAAATCCCATTTAAAAACCATTTACAATAAAAACCATCACATACTTCCTAATAAGGAAAACTCATTTGACCTTATTAAAGGAGAGCACCGCAATATTTTAACAATCATGCTTTTTAGTTGGCCAAATAAATTAACCAAAGTCCCAAAATCATTGTTTCAAATTATGTTGGAAAAAAACTTTATTCTCAGTGAATATGACTCAAAGATACTCTTTGGATTTCGTGTTCCGTATTAGATGCTCGTATTCGTTATGCTAATAAGGGCTGCACATAAGTTGCCACTATTGTCTGAACGGTCAATGGTGCCAACTTATGAGATATAGATAGACATGTAGATATTGTCTTAAATGCAATTTTTTAACGAAATTTAGGTTGCTTGTAATTGTTGTAGCCTGGGTGCAGCGCAGCGAAACCCGGGTTACGTTAAAAAATCACGCTTCTATATCCCGGGTTTCGCTGCGCTGCACCCAGGCTACATGTTCTCTTAAGTTGTCACCATTGCCTGAACGGTTACAAATCTTCTAACTGTGGTAGTGGGGTACACCTGTTACACTATTATATTATTAATGATTCAGCTATATTTTAAAGAGAGGAGTTGAAAAAGGCATTCAAATGAAACTAAGTAAAAAACTCTGCTTTATGTTGGCTTATTTATTGGTACTCCTGCCTTTTATGGGTTTTTATTTTGGTAGTTTTTATACTTTCCTCCCATTTTTTGTGTTATTCACGATGATTCCTTTGATGGATGTTTTGATCGTTGATCAAAGTAATCCAGACAGTACTCAAGAGAACATGTTACTAAAGGACCAATATTTCAAGCTCCTTACCTGGATCTATGTGCCTTTGCAATATTGTTTTATGATTTTTTCGGCTTATTTGGTCGTTCATTTCCCGTTAACAGTAACAGAATTTATTGGATTTAGTCTGTCAATTGGACTTCTAACCGGCGGGATTGGAATTACCCTTGCTCATGAGTTAATGCATAAA
Source organism: Legionella steigerwaltii (assembly GCF_001468065.1). Lineage (GTDB taxonomy): Bacteria > Pseudomonadota > Gammaproteobacteria > Legionellales > Legionellaceae > Legionella > Legionella steigerwaltii. Next base: position 343,886 of record NZ_LNYZ01000013.1, on the reverse strand, counting down.
AACTCCAGGACGGATCAAATCCTAGGTAAAGCTTTGTTAGTCAGTGTATGTTACGGTCATTTTTTTATTGAACATGTTCGTGGGCATCATGTTCATGTGGCTACACCTAAAGATCCTGCGACATCTAGACTAGGGGAAAGTTTGTATCATTTTCTACCAAGAACAATTGTTGGTTCTTTTCGTTCCGCCCTGCACATAGAGCGTAAGCGTTTAAGCCGTCAAGGATATCCAAGGTACCATTTAAACAATCAATTCTGGTGGATTATTGGCATGCCTCTTGTTTTGGCAATGGCTCTTTTTTGTTATGGCGGATGGCGGGCTCTTTTATTCTTTATCCTTCAATCATTGACTGCCATTTTTTTGCTGGAAGTTATTAATTATATTGAGCATTATGGTTTGGAGCGCAAGAAACTCGCTAATGGGTCCTATGAAAAAGTTTCAGCTCAGCATTCATGGAATGCGAGTCACTGGCTGAGTAACATGATTCTTTTTCAACTGCAAAGACATTCAGATCATCATGTTCATGGAGCACGCCCTTATCAATTGTTAAGACATATTGATTCAAGCCCGCAACTTCCTTCAGGTTATTTGGGAATGTTAATTCTGGCTCTTTTCCCTCCATTATGGAGGAAAGTAATGGATAAAAGAGTGCTGATTTATCGCTCGAAAAACTTATGAGTTCAATTTTGTATTATCTGCACTCCAATACTTGTATACTTTTTCGTCATCCCGAGTGCAACGAGGGATCTCCCAAAGTAACCCAATACAACATCATAGAGATCCCTCGTTGCACTCGGGATGACGCAGAGATAAACAGCCCTCAAGTCAAAATGACCCAAACCTACACCTAAATTAAAAAAATATCTCGTATGAAGTATTTAAAATAAAAATGCATTTTTTTAGTACTTTTTTAAGAAAAATATGTTAGAATTTGCGCAATTCGTAATTACTCAAGCCCAAAATTAATCAAATAGGGCGAGTGGAGGGCTGGTAAGTTTAATTAATCTCGAATCAATAACTAGGCAAAATATGCCTGATGGGTTGTATTTGAGTGCAATTAAGCTATATCAGCCTAAAAAATGCGGAGCATCATTGCCTGTCAAGAACTTAGGCTTCTTTCATTGCTTAGTTTCAACCTATCAAGCTTATTTCTAGCCTTAAATTTTTAAGTTGGTTAATCGCATATTAACCGAAACAAATAAATTTTTAATAGGTATATAGAAATGACACTTCGTATTTTATCATTTGATTTTGATGGCTGTTTATTTAATGGGGCATACATTGATGCACCTTATACAAATTGGAATAAACATCTTACTGATGCAGTAATTGTTCATAATCGGGCATTTTTAGATCAGTTAAAAAGCGAAAATGAACAGTATTCGCAAGTCATTGCATTGATTGGTTCTAATCGCCAATCTTATGATGCTGATTTTGGCAATGCAGGCAATGCGATTCATTTCAAAGGTTCTTGTGCCTCAGCCATTCAAACTGTGTGTGATTATTTGGGTGTTTCCTTTAATCCCTTGTTATTAACGGACCTATACAACTCTCTTGAACCAGGTAGTGCTTACAAGCTTATTATGGAAGAGATTAAGAATAATAAGTGGATAGAAGGGGGGTCCTTTGAACATCCAAACTGCCCAATGGATGAAACTAAAGTAGCACTTATTTTCGCGCAAATGCAAGCAGCTGCTACCGCTCATCCTGATGAAGAAATAATCTTTGATTTTTATGATGATCGCCTTGATATATTGGGTAGGTTACAAGAATTTTATCAAACAAACCCACACATGATCCCACCCAAAGTGACCTTACGCCTTAACAACTATGATGGTTCACAAATCACTTTGAAAGCAGCGTTAGCAGGGAAACCGGAAGGAGTCATTTTCAATAATTATAGTGAAACGGTGGTTAAGCTGCTGGATACTCGTTTTTGGGAGTACAATCAGATTGCCGAAGAGTTGAAGCTCGAAATGCAACAACCTGTGATGCAAGGCGATTTGGTTGCTCAACCAGAACAATTCGACTCTGCAAATGCAAATGCAAATGCAGTGGAAGAGGGTGAGAAGGAAGCGAATTATGAGTCTCAAATTGCAATTGATACCCAACCTATGTTTTTACAGCCTGCTGAAACACTTGAAGATGAAGTCGCTCTGGAAAAAGAAGAACCTTTACCGCTAGAGGAACAAAAGCAAGCCGTTGCTATCGCTGCTCCTGCCGCTCCTGTTGTTGCCGCTGTTCCTGTTGCTGCTCCTGTTGCTGCTCCTGTTATTGAAGAAAAAGCATCCAGGGTCACCGAGGTTACAGCTGCTTCTAATCCAGGACGCAATCGCCATGGTTTTCACAATCAGGCCTCTCATGCCACTAATCGTGCTCCAATACCTGCAAAATATTTTCAAGATAGTTGCGGCTTCAGCAGTCCAACTAGTGGAAGTAGCTGCATTCTTTCCTAAGTTTTAACATCTAGCAATTGTCTTGAACTAAACATTTAAGGCAGTTGCTACACTTGCTTTGTTGGGTCAAAATTGATCCAACCTACTTATAATTAATGTCTATGAAGGAGTCGATGTAATACCTTCTTTGGGGATGATGTCTCCATTACTGGTGGTATTAACTTGAGTACCATATACCATTCTTGATACTGGGCTCCAGAAGAAAGAAAACCAGCCACTACTTGCTTCTACGGTTGTTTTTTCCGGTTCTTTATTTTTTTCTTTGAGGCGATCAACTACACCAAGATGTTCTATAGCATGTCTTTCTGCTAATTTCATGAACTCGGTTTCGGCAATGGGAGGAAGTGCATAGGGTCTGTCTTTATAAAATCGTTCTGCTGCTGTTGCGATTAACCCATTAGCTTGTTTTAGCAAGTGCAGTTCATCTACTTCAATTTTTTCACTAGGGACTATGCTACGCAAGGCAGCTAAGTCATAGATAAAGATTCGAATTTGTTGATAAAGCTTTGCAAAATCTTCAATAGTATTTGCAAATTGTTCTTCATAGCTTTTTGTTAGTTGTTCAATGCTGTATTTTTCTAGCCCTTTTCCACTCAGTTGTTTATAGATATGAGTTATTTTGATTGCTGATGGATGATTGGGCAGTTTTTTATATTCTTCTGAATTGATAATTTCACTCAGAATAACCGAGGGGCTATTCTCGGTATGATTTAATTGCATTAATAATTCACTAAAAAATTTTGTTAAGCGATTATCTATAGATTCCTGCAGGTATTTGAAATCCTTTTTAATGCCTTGGGCTCGAACTACTAATGTATGGTTTATGCTCGTGAAACTTAAAAGAAGAAGTTCTGCGACATACTGTCGAATCGTTAAATTATCTGATTTAGAGAGTTCTTTAAATTTAGTTAAGATATCAATGATTGCTTGATAGAGATCTTCTTTTTCCTTTTCTTTTTCAATGGGGGACCAATCATCAGTTAAATATTGTTGACTAACCTGACGAATCACTACGCCAAATGTTTCTAACACATTTTTGCGATTCACTTCAGAATCCAAAATGGATGCTTCTATGGATGCTTCTTTACTGGCAATTTTTTTAATGTTTTCTTCTAAGACTAAGTTTGCAGTATTAATTAAATCCGCAAGATTTTTTCTTTGTGTATCAAGACCAAAAATTTTAAAAAAATGAGCTTGCATTAATAAAGCATGCTCTTCATTAACATAGCCAGAGTATGTAGTAAAAACGTCATTGAAGAGGCCATAGACATGTCCTTTATTCAATATCTTGCGTTGCTTTGTGAGACCCATGTAGGAATAATAGGTTAAATTATATGCATCATAGCCAATTTGATTTTTGGCTATGATGGCATACAGTTTTCGTAAAATAGTAGGGAAATCGAGTGAACTTAAATTAATTGATTTCGTTTCGGTATCGTCTCCCAAATACTTTCTACCTAAAGCAGAATACTGGTGAAAAATCTGGGTGCCATCATTAAATTCTACATGATGTCTACTTAAAAAATTAAGTATCTTATATATCATTAATTTTTGGACATGAGTGGTTTTATAACCATTAGGGCAGACAATTATTCCTTGTTGGGAACCGTTATTTCCAGTTGATCCTGTTCCATGATGTCCGGGCATGGAATAACGAACATAATTTTGTGTTTCTTTGGAAACTACCTCAGGACAAATTGGGGTAAATCCCCAATCCGAGCGTTCGTTTGCATAAAAAATTAATTCAGTATTTTTTATAATTTGAGGCAATATAAAAAATCGTTCGTCATACCAAGTAATTGGAAAACAATCCCCAGGGACGGGATCTACACCAAAAAGATTTATTGATGCATTAGGCAGAGATGTTTTTAGTAGATTAAACCATTGCTCTTGATCTTCTTTGGGTATCTGATTAATTTGAGATTTTAAAACCTCTATAATATCTGGTGTATTGTTGGTCGGCGTGCCCTTGTGTCGTTTGGTTTGTTGCTCAGTTAAATGTTTCAATACCTCTTCAAAAGAAGCACACGTTGCAACCATTTTTTGTATTGCTTCTAATTCATGAGCTATCAAAATTGATTCAACAACACCTCTACTATGAGCAATAATATTGATTGATGTTTGTCCTCGAGCTATTGCTTTTAATACTGCTGCCAGACCTAGGGCAATTTTTTCTCCTACGTTAGCACCATCCGTTTTAGGTCCATTAACTACGGCAATTTCATCAGCCTGAAAAGGGTACGGATTTTTTAAGTCTCCTTTTGTCGTGTTAGCAGGTGAACTTGTTTTAATTAAAGAAGAGATGATGCTTAATGTTTCTCCCTTAGGATAATCTTTTACTTTGGATCCCTTAGTATAAGGAGTAGGTTTTCGGGTTTGTTTTAATTCAGGGGTAAAATCAGTGAGCGTCCCTAGCATTGTCAGTGTAAATGGTTGCTTTTCAATTTTACTGTCCATAGTATCTGCCTCATATTGTGACACAATGATCTATTATTCTGAATATAATTCATCGATTCTTTGCGGTTAATAACAATCAATCTGTCGAGGTTCAGCCACTTAACCCTTAAATAATTGGTTAGTGGTATTTTTTTATATTTTCATTTTTAGAAAATAATAGCAATAAAAATTGTCTGATTGTATTAAAAAGAAGATGACGCGGAACTCAGTTAGTATTTTATTAATTTTTATGTATAATGCACAAATAATAGTCATTTGAGCTGTGGCTGTGAGAGTTTATAGTAAAAGGAATATAGGGTTTCAGGAGGTTTATACTGATGACGACGTTCTCCCACTGGGTATAGATAAACCAGAGAAGAAACCATTTATTATCTTAACGATACCTGATGATTCTCTGAATACTCTGTATCTAAGTCAGGAGTTCCCCTTGTTTAAAAAACTGGGATACTCTGAGGTCATTAGTCCATCACAAATTTTAACGATTACGAGCAAAAGAAAAGTTGAGTTTGTGATCAACGCAATTCTTTCAAGTGCTGATTACAATCATGCTCAAAATGAGGTTTTACTCAATAGATTAAGGTTAATACAGCAAGAACTGGTTAGAACAATAAAACCCAAAAATCTGCCCCCTAAAAGTAAAAATCTCGCAAACTATCATCCAGTCAATGTCAAAATTACAAGAGAGAATAATGCGCCTGAACCTATCCATAGTGCTACGAAAGTACAAAAACACAATAAATCAACTATAGAAATTTTAAAAATTGAAGAGTCAGGAAGAAGAATTACTGAAATTGAGGCCTTCAATGGCATAGGTTATCGCCTCCTGCTAAATGACCGTACCCCCAGAGTCAGAAGCGTTCATGATGCTGAAGAGCATAGGCGTGGTGTTCTTTCTCAAGAAATAGATAATTTTCAATCTTTGCATGATTACTATCTAAAAGAGAAACAGAAGACCGGTTTCATGCGTTCACCAATGCAGAAGGATATAGTAAAATCAGGTATTGGTAGAATATTAGCTGCTGCCTATACTGAGGAAGAGAATGATCTTCATGGTGGCAATATTCAATATGATCCAATCAAGATTATATCTCGCAAAATTGATCATGACCAAGCAACTTGGCCATTCACCTCAAAATATCGAAATAAAAATCCTAATAAGACACGCTATAAAGAGGACGAAAGAGCTTATGGCTTAAAACCTAAAGACGCTTTTCCTATAACTCAAAGAGATATAACTAATTTTCCGCATTTACAGGATGCTAAACCGCAGGCTTTTCCCGACGAGACTGATAGTGGCCTTTTGGATCTGCAGGGAATTGAAAATGATCCTGATTTTATTAAAGATGCCTTTTCAGTTTTTCTTAAAAGAGCCTTATTCGATGAGCAAGTTTATCGACCTATTGCTAATGCAACTATTGGGAGTCTTAAATTAAGAGAGGAGTTAATCGCTCACAAAATCAGGCGCAGTCAATTACTTAGAAAAGAATTGCTAGAAAACGAAAAATTTTTAAATTTTATTATCAGCAACCCTAGTTTAAAAGCACAGATCCTCGATGAATTTAGAGAATATAACGAGGACTATAAAGAAAATAGCTCATTGCGTCTTAATCTTGATGATTTAGGAAATAAATTTGATGCTTTTATTGGGCAAACATTCAATAAAATAAAAGAAAGGGAAGGCACAGCAGTTAGACTTGTTGAAACCTACTATAAACCTTATCTAGATTATAATTCATATCAATATAAAGAAGCGGTTGATGATTCATCTCAACGAAAACAAGCAACAATAGAACAGATTAAATTAGCGCTTCATGTTACTGACAATCAAGCTGAATCATATTTCAATAACGCCAAGGGAATGTGGTTAAGTAATCCAATAAACACGAAATGGGAAGTTATTAGTCGAAAAGCAGAAAATACTCTTGAGGAAATTTTAGCAGATATTATTAAGCTGGATGGGAAACTTGGGTTTTTTGGGGGTGAAGAACGTACTCTAGATAATGGTAATGAAATTATAATACCCAAAGGTGCTGCCGCTATTTTTGATCTATATAAAAAATATAAAAATAATGAAATTCCTTCTGCAATGGAAGCCTTAGAAGCGATGATTAAACAAGCAGCCATTTCAAACGCGTATAAAGGACACACTTGGTTTAATCGCCGTCAGAATGAAACATCTGATGTTTATAATAATATTGTTGCTATTCAGCATAGAATATTTTTTGAAGATGGGCTGAATAATTCATTAGCGTTCTAAATCGAATAAAAATGGTGTTACTTTATTTCTTAACCACAACATTTTTTAGCATATCACTAGACTCCTCTAAAGCATCATTAAGTTTTGATACTACATCGTAATTTGAATGAAAAAATCGATGTCGTCCACTCCTTACATCCGGTTTGGCTAAAGCAATAGCTTCTTCCTTTGTAATTTCTGCTGCTTTAGCATAGGTTTTAATTGATTGTCGCAAGGTTTTATCTAACTGAGATATTATTTCATAATAATTATTTGATTCGTCAATTGGCTTCGCAAAATCGCGAGTAAGTTGTTCGGTAGCACTTTGTAATTGCTTTATTTTTCTTTGAATAATCTGGTATTTTTCGTGACCTACGCCATATTTTTTTTCTAGCTTATTGGCTATTTCTATTAGAGCTTTCTCCAAATTGACTGCTGCACCAACAACAATTTGCTGCTTTTTTTGAAAAAGGCCATAAACGGCAACAATGTGTTCTTGAGTATTATATTTTCTGATGTAGTCGGCATTATAATTTCTAATGGGGCTAAACGTATGTTTGGAAGGATTGAAGTCTTCAACATGATTCGTATAAACATCTAAAATCTTGTCATATTCTTGATAGTAATTTTTAGTTCGAGACCGGTATTCTGAAGCAGGATACACATCATCAGACCAAGGATCACAAATATAAGCATCTTTACCCCAAGTTTCTGGTTTCTTCGGATCATAATCACTACCTTTTTGTATTCCAACCACTAGTACCACGTGGTTTCCACCTAGTAATTGAAAAACCTCTGCATTAATATGGGGAGCATAATGAGCAATATAATCTAAAGCCAATTCAGCAAGCTCATTGCAATTTCCAATTGAGTATTTTTTACTGCATTCTATCGATTGGTAAAATTCGTAAATATAATAGTCAAACTCCAACCATGAACTTGCAGCTTCTTGAGATTTTTCCCTTATCGCTTTTACTGCGTCACTAAGACTCTTTTTCTTATCAATAGGATACGAATTATTAATAAGTTGAGTTCCACCTTCTATGATAAATTCTCTTGCGTATTTATTAGCAAGCTGAGCTGCATCCTTATTTGAATAAGGGACAATGGGTAAACCTAGTTTCATAATTAATTAAATTGATTGGTTTTAAATCAAATTATAGTTGAAGAAACTTAAGCTTTCATTATTCTGAAAACTGGCAAAATAGAAAAGCTCAAAATTTTTTTTACAGCGATTATTCCATGATACCTTTCCAACCAGGCTTTGGTGGATTGGATTTAAAGTGTTGGCACCGTTCGATGAATATAGGTGCAATAAGATCTGCGGGATAGATTTCCAGGCATCTTTTAAAATGCTCAATAGCCTCATCCCATAATTGTTGTTTATAAACTAAGAAGCCTTGTTCAAAGGCAGAATTGTAAGCATGGAGGTCAAACTCAAGATTTTGAATATCATCAGTTAAGAGTTCGTAAATGCAGCAGCTTTGAGTGCGCCCCTTGACTACAACACAGTCGATCATTCTTAAAATAAATTGATCTTTTATTATTTCATAAACCGTATCACTTACAATAATCTTCGTGCCGTAATTTTTATTGATATTTTCGAGTCGACTCGCAGTATTAATTGTATCTCCAATCGCTGTATAATTTAGACGCTCTGATGAGCCCAGATTCCCTACAATCGCATCACCCATGTGAATGCCAATGCGAGTGAAAAAAGCTTCCTTTCCTTTTTGCTGCCAAATTTTATTTAACTCGTCTAATTTTTTTTGGCATCGAAGCGCTGCTCTTGCGGCATGATGGCAAGGTTGCTCATCGGGTAAAGGAGCACCCCAAAATGCCATAATAGAATCGCCAATGTATTTATCGATTGTTCCTTTTTCATCAATAATAATTTGCGATAACTCTTCTAAATATTCTCCCATTTGCTGCATTAACTCGCTGGGGTCCATTTTTTCAACGATGGTGGTAAATCCTTTAATATCTGAAAAAAGAACAGTCATGGTTTTTCTAACGCCTCCCGTTCTTATATCTTCACCCGATTCAATTAATTGTCTTACAAGAACTTTAGGAATGTATTTTTGGAATAGTTTGAGTCCTAATTTCATTGAATTGACGGCGTTTCTTAATTGAATCACTTCTTTTATTCTGGATTTAATGACAATTTTGTTGCCTAAATTAAATTGCTTGATATTTTCTGTTTCAGCTACCAGTATTTTAAGGGGTTTTACTATATGACTTACTAAACTAGAAACTAAGAATATTCCTAATATCAGAATACTTAAGCTGATGTAAATAGTTACTAAATTCATTTTTCTTAAATTGCTAATAAAATCGTTTTGAGGCGCTATAATGCCAATAAACCAGCCATGAGTTGCAAAGGTTATACTGGGTACATAGGTAACCATATAAGTTTGGTTATTATAGAGATAAGAAAAAGTAAGTAATCCCGTCCCACCTTTTCGCTGGTATTCTTGGAATGTTCTGTCTATTAATGACGTTGAATGAACATCGGTGTTCGCTATTAATTTAGTAAAAGATGAATCCCCTGAGGCGATAATTAAACTCCCTTCTTTATCAACAATAAATACGTAACTGTTGGGGGTTATTTTTTGAATTTTTTTAATAAATTGAGACAAATCATTTAAATTAATATCAAGAGAAAATACCCCAAAGAGTTTCCCATTTTTAAATGCAGGAGTACTAACAGTCACGCCTTTATTGTGAAGAAAATAAAATAAATAAACATTGGTCCAAATGGTTGTCTTTTCTTTTTTTGCTAGAAGGAACCAGGGGCGTGTACGAGGATCATAACGTAAATCATTTGATAAATATTTTTTTATGATTTTTCCTTGAATATCGCGATTAATAATTGTTCTTGTGGCCACTCCATGATTTCGTTGGTAAATATTGGTAGTGATACTGCCATTAGGTTCTTTTAGTGAAAAAATAAAATTACCCTTTTCGTCTGCCCAATGTGCTCCATCTGCTATAGGTATCATTTTAACTATATTTACGGTTAATGGCATGATTTGCAACGCAGAGTTTTGAATCACTTCTTCTTGAATGAGATGAGCTGCGAATTGACTATGTATTTGAGCCGGCATTAGATTTTTATGCAATTTATTTAATATCAGTAACGATTCATTCATCATCCGTTGATGAGCGATACGTGACAGGGCTTCAGAATAGCGTTGAGTGGTTACCAGGAGGATCAATAAGATAGTGGTGACAAAAAGAGAAATAAAAAGAAAGAGCATACTCACTCGCAGGGGCACAATCATATTATTGATTTTTTTTAAAACACTCTTAATCATGCCAGTTCCTATGATTAATAATCTTTTTGATTAATTATAACCCATTTTGAAAGCATGCATCGTTGTGCTCAAGAGTAGGGTAGATCGGGTCTTGGTCCCACATAAAAAGTTGAGGTCTTAAGTATGGCTAGAGCCTGGTTAATAAAACTTGCAAAATTTAAGATACTATTGCACCATGTTTTCTTTTATAAAAACATGATTTAAATGGAAGAATCTGGAAAGGGCTTAGGGACAAGTTTAGTATCAACAGCTATTCACAATCCCCATCTCATTATTGTTGCATGCTTGATTATCCTTCTTATGGGGGTTCTTGCAATTTTTAATCTCCCCAAAGATTTATTGCCTTCAGCCAATTTGCCCGCAATGCAAGTGATTTCTTCTTATCCTGGGATGCCTGTTACAGATGTAGAAGAAAATCTGACGGCACGATTTGAACGTTATACAGCACAAGCAATTGGTATTGAACGACAGGAATCGAAATCTTTAGTTGGGGTAAGTATCGTTAAAAATTTTTTTGAACCCACTACAGGTCTTAATTCTGCTATGGCACAAACTACATCCTTAGTGATGTCTGTTATGAGCCAATTACCTCCTGGAACTCTGCCGCCTTTAATTCTGCCGTTTGATCCTATGGCATCTATTCCTTTGGCGCTTGTCGCAGTTCGAGGAAATAAAAGCATTGAAAAAATATATGACGTAGCTCGTTACACAGTGCGTAACACCATTCAAGCAGTTCCAGGCGCTATGGCGCCTACCTTGATGGGAGGGAGATTAAGAGAAGTGGTTATCTATCTTGATCCGAAAAAACTTAATGAATACAACTTCTCACCTTTAGCAGTTTTAGAAAAGATGGTGCAATTAAACACTTTCATTCCTTCGGGTGATGTAAAAATTGGTAATTTTGATTATCAAATTATTAGTAATGGATTGGTGCAGCATATTCCTGAAATGAATAATTTCCCATTACGAGCAGAATATGGCGTTCCGGTATATCTAAAACAAATAGGGGAAGCAAAAGACTCAGGGCAAATTCAAACCAATGTAGTGCTTATTGATGGTAAAGAACAAGTGTATGTTCCTGTTTATCGACAACCTGGAGGGAACTCCATTCGTGTTGTAGAAAATGTGAAAGAAGCGATTAAAAAGTCGATGAAAACCTTACAAGATATCGATTTAACTTTAGTTGCAGATCAATCGATTTTTATTCGCAAAGCAATATCGAGTATTACTCAAGAGGCTTTATTAGGTGGTGGTTTGGCAGCGATTATGATTTTCTTTTTTTTGGGGAATCCTCGTGCAACTTTTGGGATCTTGCTGTCGTTGCCACTTGCTTTGTTGGCGGCAATGATTGGTTTAAATGCCTCAGGACAAACCATCAACGCGATGACTTTAGGTGGTTTGGCTTTATCCATTGGCGTATTGGTTGATAACTCCATTGTGGTATTGGAAAACATCAGCAAAAAACTAGAAAGAGGGCGTTCACCGAAGCAAGCAGCTTTGGAAGGCGCATCTGAAGTGGCAATGCCCGTTTTAGCATCAACGCTGGCTACTTTAGTAGTGCTTTTTCCGGTGGTTTTTTTAACGGGTATCGTAAAAATATTATTTGCAGCGCTTGCTAAATCAGTCATGTTTGCCATGATCAGTTCATTTCTGATTGCAATGACTGTGATGCCCCTCTTTGCCTCACATTTTTTACACCGTTCTGATCATACTAATTTGCCGCGTTTGTTATTCTGGACACAAATCGCTATTCATCATTTTACTGAGGGCTATGGAAAAGCATTAGCTTTGGCATTGAAGTACAGAAAAACGGTGTTAGCGATTGCAGCTGCTTTATTTCTTGGTGGAATATCATTGATCCCACTTATTGGTACGGAGCTTTTCCCTCGTGCTGATGCGGGTAGTTTTATTGTAACCATGCGCATTGCCTCAGGTACTCGAATAGAAAAAACAACAGAGTTTGCCAAAGAAATTGATGGCAAATTACGGCAATGGATAAAGCCTGGTGATCTGGAGATGATTATTACGAATGCTGGGGTTGAATACGGTTTCCCAGCCGCATTTACTCCCAATGTTGGCACCCAAGACGTGTTTTTTAATATTGCATTGACTGAAAATCGACAACATACATCCCAACATTACGCCAAAATCATTCGAGAAAAAATGAAAAAGGAATATCCTCATGTGGGAATTGGTATTGAATTAGGCGGACTATTAACTTCAGCATTGAATTATGGTCAAAGAGCTCCTATTGATGTTCAAGTACAAGGCCCTGATATCAAAGAAGAATTCAAAATTGCAAGAGAGCTGTCAAAAGAAATCAAAAAAATACATGGAGCGGTAGATGTTCGTGTTCAGGAACGATTTGATGCCCCTTTTATTAATTTAGACATCAATCGTGATAAGGCCATGGATTTAGGAATTACGACCAACGAGGTTATAAAAAATGTAGTGAGTGCGGTCACGGGTAGTGCAACTTTTGCTTCTAATGTCATTTGGGTTGATCCAAAAACGGGGATTAATTATCCTATGGGCGTGCAATTTGCAGAGCAGCAAGTATCTAATTTTGACCAATTTGCGAACATACCCATTCGCGGTCATGAACGAGAACGTGTCACTCCTTTGAAACGAATAGCTACAATTACCAAAACTAAAGGACCGATCCAGATTGATCATGTCAATTTCCAACGTGTCACTGACATTTATTTGGACGCTCAAGGACGTGATATCGGTGGTCTGTCACGAGACGTGCAAAAAATAATCGATAAAACTCAGTTGCCAGAAGGTTATTCGATTGCCATTCGTGGTGAAATCCGCGAGATGATGGATTCGGTACAATCTTTAGGAGGAGGTTTTTTACTCGCTGCAACGTTGGTTTATTTAATTTTGGTGGTTCAGTTTCGTTCCTTTTCACTCCCTTTGGTCATTATGGTTACTGTGCCCTTAGGTGTTGTAGGGATTGTACTGATGTTGGTGATAACCCATACCTATTTTAGTATTCAAGCAGCGATTGGTGCAATTTTTATGATTGGAATTGCTGTAGCAAATGGCGTTTTATTGATTGAATTTATTTCTTATCATACTCAACTTAATGATCATTTAGATGAAGGGATCATTGCTGGTGCCAAAGAACGTTTACGGCCAATTGTGATGACTTCGCTTGCTGCAATTCTTGGTCTTATTCCTATGGCGATTGGAATAGAAAAAGGATCTGAAGCCAATATCCCTCTTGGTCGAGCAGTTATTGGTGGTCAGCTCTTTTCAGTGATGTTGACTCTATTTATTGTACCTATTTTATATCGTATGTTTTTTGCAAAAGCACATAAGAAAGCGCGAGCGACTAAATGAAGCGTATTTGGAACATCATTTTTTTCTGTTGTATTACAGCCTCTGTTTGGGCCAATACAAAACATATTTTAACTACAGAAGAACTACTACGTCTTGCTGAAAGAAATAGCCAATCAATTACTCAGGCACAGTTAGACGTCATCGTGAAACAAAAGGAAATTGATGTGGCTAAAGCACGCTATTTTCCTGTTCTAAGGGCAGAAGCTTTAGATAGTGCGGGTTTCCCAGGATCTTCTGCTTGGTTAGGTACAGAAGGTTTAGTTGGATCTCCTTATCGCTCAGGCCCCACTGCCGGAGTGGTTACCAAACAATTAATTTACGATTTTGGGCGCACTGCTGCTGCTGTAAAAGCAGCGCGCTCGCAAGTTGATGTGGCCAAGCAATCAACACGTGTTACTGCCTATCAAGTTCAATTATTCGCCTTGCAAGCTTATTATCAATGTGCTACTTACAAGAAAAAACAAGAGATATGGTCTAAATTGGCTAAGGAATCAGCGCTCATTACCAAAGAAGCGAAACATTTTGTAAATACAGGCCAGCGCTCTGTGGTTGATAATTATTTGTCGGAATCAGAGACAGAAGAAGCACGTACTGAGCACGCGTTTTTAAAGGAACAAGTACTCGGCAGTCTCAAAGAACTTGCAGTAATTACAGGTAAAGATGCATCCACAATTGATTGTCCGATATTATCAGAGAAGCTTATTGATTCATTGAACTCACGAAGTCGTGTCTATGCAAGTCCTTATGTGAAAAGGGCAATTGCAGATGCTAAAGCTGCTCAGGAACAATTAAAAAAAGAAAAAGCTATTTTCAGACCTGAGATTGTAGCTATTGCCAGTGGCGGGGGGATGGATAAAACTCATTTGGTCCGTAGAGAGGATTATGCTGTTGGGGTTGGCGTTTCAATGCCACTTCTTGATTTCAATATAACAAGTCGCATCAGCCAAGCACAGGCTGAGTTAATAGCAAAACAACAAGCTATTGCAGCACAAAAACAATTTATAGAAGAAATGAACGCAAAACTTGATTTAACCATTAGAGCTACAATAACTCGAATTAAACACCTCAATATAGAGTTAAATATTGCTAAAGAAGGTTTTAAGGTAGCGAAACGACGTTATTTTAATCTCGAAGGAGACTTGGTTGATTTGCGTGAAGCATGGCGTAATTTAGCACGTGCACAAACAATTATAGAAGATGCGCGTAATGATTTGTTACAAGCGAAAGGAGCTAAAGCATTACTTAATGGATGGGGTTATTAATAGGTACCCCCGGGGTTAACAGGAACTATGGGTATCATCTCCGCAGCACAACAGGATAGGCCATCCAATTTAAATAGTCCTTATGTTGAATTAAAATTGAGTGTTATGTGATGGTCAATGTTATAGTTTGTTAATAAATCTTTTGTTTCATCATCTCCTTCATATTCTTCTGCGAGGTCCAAGGCAGTATATCCCTGGTCGTCTTTTTGATTAACATCTGAATTTTGTTCCAGTAATGCGGGTATAAACTCATTGAAAGCATACATGGAAGCCATCATCAACGCAGTTCGGCCAAGAAAGAAAGGAGTTTTCATGTCAAAGTTTTTTTGTTTAATCAATTGTTCCATCAATATAGGAAATATTTGACTGATCGCTCTGGGTTTATCCATGGCGTGATCAAAAGCTGTTTTTCCTAAGTTATCTTTAATTGTGAACAGATCAGCACCTTGTCCAATTAATTTTTGAACTAAAGCCACATCTACGGTTTCAATAGCCCGCATTACTATTGTTTTACCATTGATGTCTTGAGCATTGATGTCACTTAGAGTCTCTGCTGCTTTTGATAACAATTTTTTCCTCATTTCGTCATCAGCATAATCTAATGCTGTTTTCCCAAAATGATCTTTACTGGTAAATGGACCAATACCTTGATCTATAAGTTTATCGATTACGTTTTGATATTGAAATTTAACTGCATAGATTAGTAATTGATCTTTTTCCTCTGATGTGCCTTTCTTTTCTTGTACTTTTTCTAGCCATGAATCGATTAAATAAATTCCTATCTTGTTTAATTTATTACTGTAAGCCCAATCAATCGGCATCTTATTATCTACAGAAATCTCTTTCTCGTTTGCGCCTCGTTGTAACAATTCCACTACAAAATCATATCGACCATAAGCTACAGCATAATGCAATGCTGTATTTCCTTTATCGTCTTTTGCATTGATATCAATCAGTCCTTCTTGTAATAAATCCAAGAATATCTCTTGGCGACCTGCCTGTGCCGCCCACATTAATAAATTTTTTCCGTGTAGATCGGTTTTATGTCTCTTCTCACCTTGAGACCACTCCTCAAGTAAAGGAGTCAATACAGAAAAGTTATTATTTGTTATTTTATCTAAAGCGGAGTTACCTTGCTCATCAACAGCAAAAATATCTGCACCGCAATGAATTAATTTCGGAATAATGTCCGTTTTTTGATGTACAACAGCATGCATTAAAGCTGTTTCTTTCTTGGCATTGACAAGGGTTGCATCTGCCCCTAAATCCAACAATTGTTCTGCAACATCAGTTGGACTATATTCAATGGCCCACATTAATAAGGTATTTCCTTTTTTATCCTGCGCATCAATATCAGACTGACGTCTTTTATTAATCTGTGACATCCATTCACGAATCAAGGTAGGGATGTGACGCGAATAGTTTAAATTATCGTAATATTTCGAGTGATGCTTAGCGGCAAATTCAAGTATGTTCTCATTTTCTGTACCAGCAGACAAAAGTGTCGGCATTTTCCTAACAAGTAATGAGATAAGTTCTTGATTATGTGATTTTACTGCTAGATGTAACGCTGTTTCGTTATTTTTAGTTTGGATGCTGGTATCGCTTCCTTTCTTTGATAGGAGCTTAAGAGATTCTTTTTGATTCTGTAATACGGAATGATGTAATGCAGTTTCCCCTCGATCATTTACTTGATCAATATTGATTCCACTGCCTTTCTTTAGTAACTCCCTCATTAAATGATGTGCGCCAAAACTGGCAGCATACATCAACAGGGTATTTCCATGATGATCAGCATGATTAATGTCTAAATCACCGGATTTAATTTTTTTGTACCAAACATCTAAAATTGGAAAAATAGACCCCACATCATACGGTTCTAATTCCAAAACTGTTTGGTCTTGATCATCAACAGCAAAAATATCTGCACCATGGTTTAATAACGCAGTGACTAATTCGGCACCACCTGGACCTCTAACTCCTCTATGTAATGCTACCACGCCTAAATTGGTTCTTGAATGAACATCAGCCCCATACTTAATTAATAAAGAAATTAATTCAGCGTTACCAAATTCAGCACAATCTACGAGACTACTATTTTCTTTTAAGAACGCTGATATATCTAGATTTTCTTGACGTAACCCTTCTAAAAAATGCTCCATTTGTTCGGGATTTGCAATTTTGAGTAAAATTTGCATTATATTTTTCACATCGTACCTCGCCTTTTTTTCGGGAGGGAATGCAAAATATTTAGATATGGCTTCATCTGTATGAATAAAAAATTCAGAATATAAGGGATATTCACTATGAGCTAATATTCTTTGGACAGCTGAGTCTTGATATCCCCTATGATCAACAGGCAAAACACTTTCTTCCTGCTCATTTATAGAATAACCAACGACTGATGGGGTAGCTGCAAAACCGCCCACTCCGACATTGACTGCGCTTTTACCTTTCTCAATTAATCTCAAAGCTAAAGCAGCATACATTTTAGAAATGATTATTTGGTTTTTTCTTACAGATCTAATATTGTTCTGTGACTCCACAGAATCAAAAACTAAAACATTACCCTCACCACCCCAAGCCCAAGATTGCGCGATGATATCCTTAGGTGATACCGCTCTTGAATCCCCATCATGAGGTGGTTTTCCTTTGCAAAGAACATAAAATCCTCCTTGTTCGCTGGTAACACCATGTCGTGCACAAGCATCTCCATTACTTCCTAGCGATTGACAACATCCGGTGATATAGCCCAATACTGGGCCTTTAGGATCATCCTCTTTTAGTTTAATCATATAGTATCCAGGACAATCAAAATCTTTGCCGTCAACGAATATTGGAGGAATATGTTCGTCACTGCTTTTTGCTTTACTTTTAAGTGAGAGGTAATCATCAAAAATATATTGGGAAATTCCATATTGATGAAATAAACGTGCGGCATCTTTATCTTGTGCTGCATTTTTATATTTTAGGTTTAAAGCGGTTTCAATTAGTTTAGCTACTTTCACTTCTTCCAAAAGGGGATGCTGATCACGGATACTATTTAATTGTTTCTCAATTAATCTGCCTTGATTTTTTAATGTTGTGAGTGCGTTTTGTTTTTCCTTAAGAGTTTTTTTTAACCCCTCAATAATGTTTTCCGATTTAGCCTCCTTCGTTGCCGCATTCATCTTTTTTCTGATTTCAATGATTTGGCCTTCTATTTGTCTGTATTCTTTTTGATTAACGTCTTTTTTTTCTTGAAGTTCCTGAAAGGAGGTTACGATGTCTTGGTCATAAGCCAAGGCAATGTTGTTGTCCTGATTTGTAACTAGTTCATGCTGAACTGCACCTGCATGAGTGATCACGCCACTTTTAATAAATGCTCTATTTTGCATTTGCTCTGCAAATATCTTCCGCCATGTAAGAAGATCCCAATCATCATCCTCCGGCAAATCAAAGAAACAGGCCTCCTGCAAAGGTCTTTGTGCTTGGCTTTGTTTGTAGTGCCCATTAAGATAAGCAAAAGCCTTATCTTTATCACCAAAGATAATAGCCAGTTTGTAGGCATAGATTTCTGGATAGGTCCCCCCCTCCATAAAGCATGCTAATTTACAAAATGCTAATAGTTCAGCATATAGCTGCTCATCAAATCCATAATCACCTACTTTAAAATTAATTGAATGATGAGTAATTGTTGCTTTTAATTCTTTAAACAGCTGTCCAGGTTTATAATTTCCATTTTTTAAATCTGCAATTTCTTTTATTAATTCTTTAGGTACTCTACGATTGAAATCTGATTTTTTGGTGACTGTATAAAGCGCCTCTTGAAATTTTTGAGGTTGGCTTGCATCGTATTCTGTTATTATAAATCCAATCATTTGATTGATTAAATTAATATTTGCCATTATCTTCTCAAATTTATTTTGAAGGTGCATAACACCTATAAGGATGCAGATGTTAATTAAAAATTTATTAATATGACTAATTATAGTACGGATTTTTTTGACTAAAAAATGATATTCATAAAGGAACAAGGTGCATGTGAGCCAAAAGTATATTTCCAGTCTATCATTTAAATAATACCTACATTGGACGTAATATCATTAAGGAATACCATGAATATCCCGGCATTAACCGCATTTGTTTTTTTAAGTGTAGCTACGGTGACCTTTGCAGATAATCATGCATACAACGGACCCGATAACCCAATTATTCCTGCTGATAATGATAAAATCAGATTGGATCTTGCTCAATGTATTGAGGATACCAATGAGGTGATGACCGATAATGAAAATCATGATTTAGCGAAAGATCTATGTAAATTACGGGCACAACATCAAACTGTACGCCAACACGTATTGAAAGGATTGGCTGAATTAGTCGATCAATATAAAGGAGTGACGAATCATGAGCATGATCAGAATTTGGCTCAGACCATTTCATTGATTCAGAGAGGAGTAAAATTGTGCCTGGATACTCTAGCTTCTCAGGAGGTTTGTCACAATATAGGTTGTGCTACTCAACCTGAAGCTGATGCCATCCTTTGTGACAATCAAGCCATGGCCATCATCAACAGACTTCTAGGGCGTGAATAGCAAGGTAGGTTGTTAAGCATACGCCTGCTTTGATTTTACTCTGTGATCTTTACAAACCCTTCTTGAACGAGCTGTATCAATCTTGCCATGGCATCAGTGGTGACTTTGATCCCGGGAAGCAAATCTGTATTTACCCAGTTATGAGCTTTTGCTGTGGCGCCACACAGCTCGACTTGTACGCCGCGCTTTATCAGGTCGGCAATCAGTTCTTTGTAGGGATTACCCGTCGCGATATTTCGTTCAGTGTTATAAGTTTCGTCGTTCAACGTCACATGGCCTGCGTTCGTGTGAAAGACAACGATTACTTCTGATTTAGCCCCCCAATCGGAGAAGTCATTTTCAATGAGCTGAATATGGAAAAGCGCTGCCGGTAGATCGCCTTCGAAGGCCAAGGAGGCAACGCTGAATACTGCTTTTACCTCTGTGAGCTTCACCGGTATATCGATCTGAAGCGGTTTCTTTGAAATAGACATTTTAGATTCCTTTGTCAAATATAGAATTTTCTACCCTTTATGATTATAGAAAGTATAGATTAACCCCCTATGTCTAGAAAGGTTGGTCTTGGCCCGACATTAATCTTTTTGATAGATTGTTAGTTGTTACAGATATCATCAAGAAAGAATTACCAGCGATGGGACTTGATCCAATAGATTACAAATGACGGAGCGTGGACCATGGCCAGACCTTGTGCCCAACCATTATATTAAGGGAGATAATTATGGTTAAACCTATTTTCAAATTACTGATAATTTTATTTGCATCGTGTGTCAGTAGCTTATGTTTCGCTAATTACTTAATCGGTACCTTTTATTGGTCAGGATGGTGGGAAAAACCAGTTCCTGGGCATTACGTAGTGAATGGAGTGGATTGGCGACCTTATTATCCGGGTAGACAACCTCTTATTGGTTGGTATGATGATCAACAATCTGAAGTAGATAATGAAATTATCTTAGCGACGCTCGGCCATGTTGGTTTTTTTACTTTTGATTGGTATACCGATAGACCTTCGCGTTATCCAGGTGCAGAAGAAAATCTTAATAACGGTGTTAAATTTTTTCAGACATCACAATACAAACATCTAATGCAATTTTCAGTCATGTATACCAACGACGATTATTTTGGTATTAAAACTCAATCTGAGTGGCAAGAATCAGTCGCGAAATGGATTACTTATTTTCAAGATCCACAATATTTAAAAATAAATGGCAAGCCTGTATTTTTTATTTTCAGAGCTTCTTCTTTGACTTCTGAGTGGGGTAGTGTAGCCAATGTTAAAGCCGCTCTAAGCGATTTAAGACAAGAAGTGGCAAAAGCAGGTTTCCCTGGTTTGATTTTGGGTGGGGGATTAGTCAATCCAGATAGTGATGGTAGCAATATTAAATCTCTTTCTGAACTCGGTTTTGATTTTTATTTTGCTTATAACTATAACAATGCAGCATTGCCAGCAGGGCCTACTCAATATAGTCGTTATTTGACGTTACTGCCCCAATTGTGGAACTTGTTTAAAACCTATAGTTCCATTCCTTATACTCCAGTAGTTGTCCAAGGATATGATCCGCGTGCATGGGATAATTTAAAGGCTCCTTATTTCATTAATCGTTCACCTGGCATTTTTAACCAACAATTGCAATTGGCTAAAAACTTTGTGGATCAAAATCCAACGATGCAAATTGACGGTCAAAAAATGATAATGATCTACGCATGGAATGAATTGGGAAATGGAGGTGAATTATTACCGGATGTTGAAGATGGTTTTAATTATATTTATCAAATCGGAGCGGTATTTAATGGAATGAGTCCTTAATCGGACTCATTTGTTAGTACTGGCATGCATGAACCAATCCTCTTGGATATATGGTGCAAGCTAATTCAACTCGTTTTTTAACTTTTCTGAATTATTGACTCACCTTAAATAAACCAATGGCTCCCAAGAAAAGGCTTACAAAAAATTGATATTAATGAGTTCCATTGAGGAGCAAGCCGCTTGTTGGAATCTTCCCGACTATCTAAATGCAAAGTAGTTTGTCTATTCTCTTGAACTATAATTTGAGTAGAATATAAAAGGTATTTTAACTATGCGCGCCAATTTTCCAGAATGAAAATGTATACGGGATGGTTGGCTGATCTCTATCATCCGTTTTTCAATGAAACCCCTATCTGTCATTGGGGATACATGTATTATGATTTAATTGGACGTTATCTCCAATTAATATCCGATGAATATTTATTACGATAACGAATTCCATTTTATAGACGGCAGTGGTGGAGGAGATACCTTGGCAACCAATTTTGTTGTGACACAATGGTAACTATAACCTCCCATCTTCCTGTTTTTCCAGTATTTTTTGATGCACTTCCTATATTAGGAGTTGATGGTTCACTGGCAACAGTCACTGAGTTTCAAACGAACCCTAGTCTTTTGGGAGCGACTGGAAAAGTTCATGCAAAAACTGGAACTTTTTTACAAGAAACAAAGCAAGATCTTGTATTAAAAAGCCAAGCATTCTTCGGTTATATTGATGCTACAAGCGGAAGACGGCTGGTTTACCAGCTTGTAGTTAATGATGTCAAAATAAGCTCAATAACTGATGTAATCCAAGTATTTCAAAATGAAGGAATTCTGTCAGCAGTATTGTGGCGTGATTTTTAGCAAGCATAGATTGAGCCATCTATGATTTTTATTATACAGGTTATGATAAATTTACGTACATTGATTAATATTTGACTAATTTTCGACTGTTACAATCTAATTAATTAGATCTTTATAACTGAAAAGAGTTCGTTTAGGGATATATATCTAAGACACCATTTAATCGCTTTGGCATAGTAAGAAATAGGGTGGTTTATGAAATTTGGAATAGTAGGGTTTGGTCGATTTGGTCAGTTATGGGCTCATGCCCTTTTATCATTTGGTGATGTTTTAGTTTATGACAAAAAGACTTCTGATTCATCAATAAAATTTACTTGTTTGGAGGAAGTAGCCCAAGCAGATGTTGTTTTTGTTCTAGTACCTATTTCTGAATTTGAAACAAGTTGTATGGAAATTAAAAGGGTATTAAAGCCAACCTCTTTAGTTGTAGATTGTTGTTCCGTTAAGATACATCCTGTAAAGGTAATGAAAAGAGTGTTTTCACCATCGCAGCCTCTTCTTGCCACACACCCTTTGTTTGGACCGGATTCTGTAAAGAAAAGCGGTGGATTAATGAATCATAAAATTGTGATTTGTCCCTTAACACCTCCTCAAGATGAACATGAGCAACTGCACAGTATTTTTAAAAAAATGGGGCTCATTCCACTGATAACGACTCCAGATGAGCATGATGAACAAATGGCGCACTCTCAAGGATTAGTTCATTTCTTAGGACGAGGATTACAAGCACTTAATTTACATCAACAAGAACTAGCAACTCCTGATTTTAATGCTCTATTAAATATTAATGGCATGGTTGCAAATGATACATGGCAATTATTTTTTGATATGCACCACTATAACCCTTACACAAGAGAAGTACGGCAAAAATTGATCAGTCAATTAGTGAATGTCAATAAATACTTTGAATGAGGAAAGTTTCATGTTTGATCTCGAACTGTTAAGAAAGGAGGTGTTGACGCTGCCATATAATTAGAGTCTATACTCAATGGTATCAGCTTTAAGTGATGGAAATAAATTTTATGCAGATTTTATGTATAGAATCCGAGCATCAACAGCCGTCGAAATCGCTAATGGTTAATGATACTTTGTACCAAATTGATCTATCTAAATATGAAGATTCACTGCGTTTTTATACAACAAATAAAAGCGTTCATATTTTTCGTGAGCTGATTAACAATTTAGACATCAAGACACCATTGATTACATTATTAGGCTCTGGGGATTTTCATCACCTTTCTTATTTTTTTTTAGAACGAATTAAAGAGCCATTTAATTTAGTTGTATTTGATAATCATACTGATTGTAGTTTTATGCCCCCTAAGTTTCATTGTGGTAATTGGCTTTATACTGCCGCGCAGCTGCCACAATGCAAACAGATTCTTCATATTGGTGCTACGGAAGGGTATAGTTGGTTTGATCGGCTATTAGGCTTAAATCAATTAGTACGACAAAAACACTTCATTGCGTTTTCAGCACAAGATATGCAGAATCAAGGAATGAAAGGTTATCAAAATGTTTTACATCAAATTGATACGAATTTACCGATTTATATTAGTGTCGATAAAGATGTTCTCTCAGCTCAAGAAATTGAAACTGATTGGGATCAAGGCATACTAAAAATAACTGATTTTTTTGAAATGTTAACTTTGTTAGCTCAATATAGGATTATAGGAGCTGATATAACTGGGGAGCGAACAGAACCTGCTCATTATAAAAGTTTTATTAAACGGACCATATCGCATTGGGAGCATCCCACATTGCGAACTATTGAGAATAAAAATCGATTAAAGCAAAACGAGATTAACCGGCATATTATTGAAACTTTAGGAGTCAAATTAAATGATGGTACTTGAATGGATTCCATTATTCATATTTTGCTCTATTCTCGAAGCTCTTGGTCAGCTATCTCTTAAAAAATGTGCTCTTGCCAGCGCATCATTATCAGGCATTAAGTATTATTTGAGTCTTTTTAAAAATATCTATTTATTTATAGGAATCACGCTTTTTTTATTAGAATTTATAGCGTGGGTATTCATATTGACACGTTTGCCATTGAACATTGCTTTTCCCCTAACCGGGATACAACAACTTATTATTATTCTTTTTTCATTTTTCTTTTTAAAAGAAAAAATAAATTTTGCTCAGTGGATTGGCGTAGGAATGGTAATCATGGGAATCGTATTATTGGAATAGGACTTTAACATTATCATGGATAGACCGCTGGATTTGTTTGAAGGTAAGGATTGGCTCTCACTTTATTTAGAGCATCCTGATCCTCAGTTTTTGCCCCAAGAAATCAAAATGGAAGATAATTCCTCTACTGTTACTTTTTCTGGGAAAGTGAGTCTATCTAATTTACTTGAAACTTCCTTTCCACTGCCATCATTATCGGTCCTTTTTTGGGGGAGTCCAATTACAGACTTATTCCCAGCGTGCAGTAGTATGAATGAAATTGATATGCAAATTGAAC
Organism: Legionella steigerwaltii; assembly: GCF_001468065.1. Lineage (GTDB taxonomy): Bacteria > Pseudomonadota > Gammaproteobacteria > Legionellales > Legionellaceae > Legionella > Legionella steigerwaltii. The sequence goes on along the minus strand of NZ_LNYZ01000013.1, from coordinate 319,110 downwards.
AGGTGTTTAACCTTGCTAAAAGCCAAAATGCCTCAGTTATCGCTGTTAAAGATTTGCCTTGTGGTCATTTTCTTGAAGGAAGTTTAATAAAAAGAGAGTTTATACCAATAGAACACGATCCAATTTGGTATTGTAAAGTACCTACTAGCCTGGATGGATACATCAAAACCTTATCTAAGGGGAGAAGCAGAGGATTAAAAAATAGATGGAACCGTTTTCAAAAATTTGTACAGGTAAGGGAAGCAACTAAGGATGATATTTCATTTATTATGACCGCTTATAATTATACCTGGCAAAAATCAGTATTAAAATTAGAAAAGTTGACCATCGACTTTTATATGGCCGCATTGCTGAACCAGCAATGCAAAATATTTATTTATGAACACGATAATACACCCTTTGCTTTTACTTTACTCTACCTCAAAGATCGGATTATTTTTGATAAATATATAGGGATTATCCCTGCAATAGGGCATAAATTCTCTTTATACTCAATGAGCATTCTATATTTATTAGATTGGGCACATAAAGAAGGATTTCAATGGTATATTGCTGGCCAAGGTGGTGGAAAATCTAAAAGATCATTAGGATTTTCTGTAATTCCTTGTAAGATTTGGGCCAAACCACTGAAATTCACCCGAGTGCTTATGTTTTTTGCAAATAGAATAATTAACATTCATTCTAATAGGATTACATCCATATGAAAGCCTTTTTACTCTGGGTCTCATTGGCCATAAGCGACACAGTTGCACAATTATTAATTAAAAAGGGCGCTATGTTTGGCGTTACGCACCATCATTATGTAAATAGTTATATTTTTTCTGGGTATGCAACCTTAGTCATTTCCTTTTTAATTTGGATGAATATCTTAAAAACCATGCCCTTATATCTGGCATTATCCGTATCCTCATTTGTCTATATACTAATAGCTCTATCTTCTTACTATATCTTGGGCGAAACGCTTACAGCAAAGATTTTTATAGGCACCCTACTTATTGGAGTAGGTATTTATGTCATTAGCTATAATTAATCGATAAGTGAACCAATTTTACTCCTAAGTACATGGCTCATAACTGTCAAAATAGGTGTCAGACACGGCAAATTTTGCCCTAATTTTAATGGCTAATTTGCATGCTCAAAAAGTGAATAATATAATCATATTGATTAAATTTAATTTATTTTAATGTGGAAAAAAAGGAAATGGAGTTTCATGATGATAATTAAATTCTTAGCAACTGGATTAGCGCTTGCTGCTTCCGTAATCCTAACAAACATTCCAAATCAGCCAGTATGTTATAAGGAGTATCATGAGGAAAAAGGATGGCATATGGCTTCAAAAAAATGTCATATCCCTCCGGCTAAAAATTGGCAAGAATATTACAGCGGATTCTACACTCAACCAAGATAACGATAAAACAAGTTATTTATTTGTTGTTCATTTAGCAGTGTAAGCCAGATCGTTTCAGCTATTACAGACCTTTAATACCTGCATCCAATCAAAACTCCTTGTAAGGGCGACGGAAGTTTTAGTGGCATATGAATGTTATTTCACCATTTACAATGAGCTTCATCTAATGTTCTTGTGTATGGGACAAAAGGGGAGGGCTAGCTCTTCTCCAATCCCAATATGTATACAAGGATGATTAAAGAGCAGCCATTCGATTATTGAATTGTTAATCCAACAGGCTCATCAAGTAGTGTATTTCCTCCCGCAATTGTTTGAATTGGAGCGACATTCCCATTGGCTGTGGGTGCGAACACTTTTATTTGCCCGTTGTCACTACCTATATAAATAAACCCTAGGCCATCGATTGCTACTCCATATGGGAAAGAAATCATGGTATTTGCACCTGAAATCTTAACAATCGGTGCCACATTACCTACTGCGTCAGGAGCAAACTTCAGAATGCTATTCGCATCAGAATCAGCAACCCAAAAGTTTCCAGCAAAATCAATCCATAATCCCGTTGGGCGAATAAATGTAGTATTTGAGCCAGATATATTTCGGATGGGAGCTACATTACCATTTGCTCCTGCTGCAAACTCAACCAAACTTGGGGTGCTGAAATTAGAGCCTGAGTTAGCAACAAACACTGTTCCTGACTGCGTAACGGCAATGTATTCCGGAGCGTCAAGATGGGTATTCGAACCAATGATTTGTCTAATTGGCGCCGCATTACCGCTAGCACCTGGAGCAAAGACATTAATGGCATTATTATTATAATCAGCAACATAAAGATTGCCGTAGAAATCTTCTCCAACACCTACAGAACCTTGGATGGTTGTGTTGCTCCCTGCAATGGTTGTCAATGGGGTTACATTCCCGGTTGCTGGAAGATTAAATTGAGTTAATGGAATTGGCCCCGTCCAGTTAGACACCCACAATTTATCAGAATGGTCTATGAAAAGCGCATAAGGGCTGATTATTCCTGTGTTACTGCCGCTAAGATTATCTGTTGGAACAATATTACCTGTCCCCGTTGCAGGAAAGGTCAGAACAAAATTTGTTCCAATATCCCCAATGATAATTGATTTCGCACGAGTCGGCGAGGTTGTTGTGATATTCAAGCTATTGGCTTTACTCGGTTGATAGCATTGATTGGGATTGGGAGTTCCATCCGTGTTGGCTTGGCATGCCACGGGGCCTTTCGTCACCTTACCTGATAATGCACTGCCAGTAATTTCTAATGTGAGTGTGCACGATTGTTGGTATCCCAAAGTGAATGGGCTAGTGCAAAGTGATGCCCCAGGAGCCAGGGATGGGCAATTAGTAGGAGCGGGTGCTTTAGTAATTTGAGTAATACCAGCAGGAAGAGACTGCAGAGTTAGGGTATGGGTTATCGACGATTGATTTGTTACTGTGTACTGAATGCAAGTCGTACTGTTTGTGGGGATTTTGATGGTTGTATCCGTTATTGGTGTAAATGTCCACACGGGCATGTTTGCGTGCAATTGGTTGCCTAAGCAAAGAACGGTGATACTAAATATCAGGGGAGAGATAAAATTCTTTGTTTTCATTGTAATGTCCCTTATGAAAAATAGGTGAGATTGAATAAACCCCTATTGGTGTAAAGGTGGTTAAGAATCAGACCTGAGTTTAACGTTTGTCCATCAGTTCACTAGTTTAAAACAATCTATCAGTTATTACGACCTCAAATAGAAGGTTTTCTTAAGACTCATTTCGTAGTGATTTTGAAAACCGGTTGATTGTGGATCTATTTAGGGAAATGAGTCCCCGTTTGACGGAGTGTTCAGCAACTACTACATTTAGCATGAGAGTACATGTTTTATAATATGATTTAAGGGAATTGATCTGAGAGCAATTTAATAAGGTAAAGAAATGGATACTCTTGAAATATTGAAATCTTCAGAACTATTTTCAAATTTAAGTGATACACAATTGTTACAATTAGTAAGCCTTTGTCATCAAAAGCATTTTGAAAATGGGGACTTCCTTATTAACGAAGGCGATTCTCCTGGTCCCTGTTTTCTAATTGTTTCTGGTCGAGTTCAGGTATATCGTGAGCGAGGCTATGACAGGAAATGGCAACTTGCGGAATTAGGTCCAGGAGCAATTCTTGGTGAACTTGCTATCATTGACGGTTTACCTCGCTCTGCCAGCATCGTTGCCCTAGAAGATACAGAAGCTTTGGCTATTGCTGAGGAGGACTTTAAAAAAATGATGGAGGATAATCCTCTAATCGCATTAAATTTACTTCCACATATTGCAAAAACCCTCAGAAAAACTCAGGATGAACTTTATCTGACAACTTTTGTATTAAAATAACGGATCACTCATGGGTTGTTTCCTCGGAGTTCCCATAGATTTTTGCATCGTTTTTTTGATCCATAGATTTCTATGGAATTAAGTAATTTTTTCTATATTATTGCCACAAGAAATACTCACGAACAATTACAATAAGGATGTTCACACGATGAAAAAAATTGTTTCATTGGCTTTATGTTTGTTTTCTGCTTATGCTGCTGCTGCAAATATCTCCACCCCCCGTAATTTCCAATATTTGGCTGATTTAAGTTTAGGGCCCTCTTGGATAAGTGGAGTAAAAGAAAATCCACAAATATTTAATCGAAATACCGACTATGAAATGGAGTATCTTTATAATAAAAGTAGCAATTCGCCTATACTGGATGCAGAGCTCTTTTTGGGGATTCAAAAAGCAGTTGCATCAAATATCAGGGGACAGTTAGGTTTAAATCTATCTGAAACCAGTATTATTTCGTTGAAGGGAACTATTTGGGAGTTTTCTGATCCTGCCTTTAATAATTTTTCTTATAAATACAGGTTGAGCCATACGGATGTTGCTGCAAAAGGTAAGTTGATTTTCGATTCAAAACTGTTGGTGAATCCTTATGTCAGCGCCAGCATCGGAGTGAATTTCAATCAAACTCAAGGGCTTATAGTTTATCCGCTTACTGATGAGGAAACTTATAATCCCCCTGTAGTCAATCATAACTCAAGTTCTTTCATGTATAGCGTGGGGGTTGGATTACAAAAAACGATAACTGCCCATTCGCAATTTGGTATTGGCTATCAGTTTAAACGTCTTGGTCAGTCCAACTTGATTGTAGATGGAGATCAATTGAACAGCAGTGATCTTTATCTCAATTTTTTACAATTTGAAGTCACTTATTTAATCTAAAGGAATATGATGTGTAATCAACTAAGTAAATTGATGGTAGTATTTTTGGTCTTGTTTTGTGCTGAAGTCATGGCCAAACCAGTGGTAAGCATTGTTGCTTCAGGAAAAACAAGCGTTTCTGTGCCTCAAAATACCCTTGCAGCCATCTATTATACAGTAACTAATAATTCGTCCCGACCTCTTACACTGAATCTTGAACCATTAACGGGGATCACTCAAAGTGTTGCTGGTGCACCCATAGTGTGTGGACAACCTATTGTTTTACCACCCCAAGGCTCATGTTTGTTGACTTTAGTTGCTAACGGTAATAATTTGCCCCGTTCTCCTGTTACAGGATTGCGTTTAAGCCGAAAGACCAAAGCAAGCAAAGTATACAGCATGCCTACACCCGGGCAGGATATTTATGTCATTAGAGGATCCAATACACCTGAATTGGTTGTGATTTCCGGTGATCCCATAATTTTATATGAAGTTCTGAATACAGCTCCCGTTACTAAAGTTTTGACCATTCAAAATGCGTCAACGAATCTAATCGTAAATAGTATTGCTGTCGAATTAACTTCTTGGTCTCAAAGTAATCCGAATGATGTCTTAATCGATGCGAGTAATTGTAATCGCGCGGGAGGGCTTCTGCCAGGCCAAACCTGTATGATTAATTTTACACCGGCCATGTTAGCGACTCCTATCAAGACAACAGAAAAATTTGATGTGATCATCAGTGCTAATGGAAGTTCAAAGACGCAAACAACGGCGCATTTAACTTTAAATCCTCCCGTACCCATTACCTATTCCTCAGCGCAGTACAGCGACAATCCACAAATTGTGCCTTTCCCGTCAGGGAGTTTGCAGTTAACCTTAACAAATATCAGTGGTGAGGCACAAACCCTGAACTTTACTCTTCCGAGTTCTTGGCGTGGTGTTTCTTATACAGGTTGTTCTAACCCTCTAGCAGCGAATTCTTCTTGTATCTTGACATTGTCTTCAACCCAAGCAAACTACGCCAGTCTATTTACCATTAATGCTACTTCATCAAGTGGTTACACGAGTAAAATCCTTGTTCCTGTTGCATTTGTTGATGCAGATAATAATTTAGTATATTCGGTGAACGCTTCTACTTATTCCGCAGTGAACATGAATCATGCGGTGCTTATTAGTACAAGCAATGTAGGGTATCAATGGTGTTCTACAAGTCTTACAAACTGTAATCAAATAACCACAGGCGCGACTAACTCATATAACGGAATGGTAAATTCATCGCAGATAATTGCTGCATTTACTGCGCAAGGTGCAGCCTTAAACACTTATGCAGCAGGTTATTGCGCAACTCTTCCTAATGGAACCTTGAACTTGAATTATTATTTACCCGCAATATGCGAGTTGGGTGATAGTCTACAAGGCGCTGGCTGCAATCCAAATACAGATAATATTTACAGCAATCTGATACAGTACGGATTTTTATCAAATTTTAATGGTCCATTTTGGAGCGCTACCGAAATCACCACTGGAGCAGCCTGGCTAGATTTTTTCTACGGGCCAGTTATCGGATATCAATATCAATACGTTACTAATTTTTATGCCAGTGTGGCGTGCGTTACACAAGGTCACTTATAACAACAGCCATTATTAAAAGGACAATTATGCGTTTTTTATTATTATCAAATTTAGGCGCAGTTAAAAAAATCACATTGTGTTCCAGTGTGTTGCTCGCTATGCAGTATTCATTAACCAGTTATGCTTCGTATAGTGGGAAACCACCACTTACATTCAAAAGTGTCAATCATCAATTAAATATTGCAATGGTAGCAAATCAACCAGCGACTACATTAACGTTGTTTAGCCCCAATTATAACAATGTAGTACCTTGGACATGGGATATTTGCGATATGGCTGATTTTAATTTGAATACCTACACATGCAATACTCCAGCCTCTGCAGATAATCAATACGGGGGACCTTTATTACAACTTCAAAAGGGTGATACGTTAAACATTACCCTCGTTAATAATCTTCCATTGATAAACCCAAATATCTACCCTATAGCTAATTTACAGGGTATTCCTAATTTAAATTTAAACCCTACAAACATACACACACATGGTTTAATTGTTTCTCCTCATTATCCTATTCCAGGCGATCCACAATATGATAACTGGGGGGATAATATCTTCTTAATACTGACAAACTCGGCGAATGGTCCCTATAACACTGGTTCTGGGCACGATCATGGTACCGTGATTGTTAACCCAACGAATTCCGTAGAATATTCTATTTATGTTCCAGAAGACCATCCGAGCGGACTTTATTGGATTCACCCGCATTTACATGGTTTAACATCAGCGCAAATTTCGATGGGCATGCGTGGAATGATTACTATCGGTCAGGTTAGTGATTATGTGTCAATTCCTGGTTTAACAAATACCCAGGTGGATAACAGCACATCCTATTTGGCATTACAAGACTCTCAACTGCTTCCAGGTACTCCAACCTACATCAATACAAACCCGGATCCCACTTTTTGCCCAGCAACACCAAATGCATCTGAAGGAAACACACCAAATCGCCAAGGATTTTGCCCAGGACAAAACTCAAGTGCAATAGAGGGAGGAAACTATATTGGCGGAAGTTGGTACCATTCTGTTTCTGGATTGGTTTATCCTCAGGTAAACGTCACGAATCAAGAAATTTTAGCTATAGCCAATGTGAGTGATTCGACTTCATACAACATTGAGTTACAAGATCGGACCAATAAATGTAACATGCTCATGCAGATTTTGGCTGTTGATGGAATTTCAATTGATACGACTGATGCACAGGCTTTGATGCTCGCAGTGGGAGGTAAATTTGTGCCAGAACCCTGTCCGGAGAGTAATATAACTAATCCAGCAGTATGTACTAGCTCCATTTTAATGATGCCTAGTGCAAGAGTGGAGGTTTTGGCTACTTATAGAGATTGTACTAGTGCGGGTGGTAATGTGATAACACAAGTTCCAGGAATAGGTGCAGGCGCAGTCTTAACAACAACTTCTCATAATACTGGCATCATTGGGGATTATTGGCCACAGGTTGATTTAGTACAAGTCCAATTTGCAGGTTTAGGTATAGGTAACCCTGCTCAGGTCAAACCAATTCCCTATAATTCAGCACTTTTAGCCAGTGAAATAAGGCCTGAGAATCCCAATGTAGTACCACAAGCCTGTCAGCCATTAGCACCGGGTAATAAAAGAAGAATATTTTACGGTAATCCACAGGCATATCCGAATCAATTTGGTCTTGCTTATGAGGTTATTGATCAAAATGGTAATGTTGTCGGTCCACCAGCTACCGATTTAGTTCCCTTTTCATTACATAATCCCTATATTTGTCTCCCTTTAGGACCTAATAACACGCCTGCAACGGAAGTATGGGAGCTTGTTAATGTGGCTACCGAAGATCACAACTTTCATATTCATCAACAGAAATTTCAGATTCTTACGGAAACTGACATTATCACCGGTGAAGTCGTACCTTCTTCAAGCGCTTATTTGATGGATAACGTGCCCATTCCTCATGCGATTGGAAATTGTGGCCAATCAGATGGTTCTAATCCTATTAGCGATTGGCGTACAAAACGATGTAAATCACGTCCAATGACCATACAGCTTAATTTTTCAGCTGCCGGAGATTATGTCTATCATTGTCATATCCTCCAGCATGAAGATGGTGGCATGATGCAAAAGATCAAGGTAATTCCTTTTCCAAGCACCGGCTTAAAATAACGCTAGAGCAGTGATGGTAGGAAGGAGATTTGGGGCCTGAGGAATCCTCACTTTTGATTCCCTCTCCACCACGCTTGTGTGGGGGATGGGGCTAGGGTCACTGCCATTAAGTTAAGCTTTTTTGCCCACCATCCTGAGGAGTTTACGACGAAGGATCCCCTGATATTTAGGAGATCTCTCGCTAATGCTCGAGATCACGGATTCCAACAGCAGGACTATAAGAACGATTCCAAACTGTGGAAAATTTTTCGGGATAAACTGGGCTTCCGGAGAAATATCGATTAACCGGAACACGCTCTTTACTATTTAATTTTTCAGTTACTTCGGTTTGTACCGCGTCAAAAAGAGCATTTTCTACTTTGCCTTTAAGGTTCGCAATGCAAATAAGGACAGCGGGTGTTATTAGTGACAAAATGTTTAATATTCTGAGTACAACCATCTAACATTTGTTGCTTAAGCTCTGGATGAGTAGAAAAGAAATTGGATTGATGTGGAAGTTGTCGACAAACCTGCTTCATTACAGAGGTCATGCAACGTGATACACATTCATCAAAACCCTCTTGTGTGTTGTATGAAATAAAAGGAAGCGTTGCTGGATCTGTTGGTAGTTCTGCACAGATTGTGGCGTCGTCTTTTTCTTCGACTGTAACGGGTAGTTTAGATGCATAATTTGGTCTAGATGTATAATACAATCCGATAAGAATTAATAATAATATAATAACAAGAAATTTGTTTAATGATATGTGCATAGTGTCCTTACCTTTTATCCACTAGCATGAATAATGCATATTATTAAGTGTAGTTTAAATTTAATTCATTACGGTAAGGGGCGAGCTTTAGAAGAAACATGGAATAATAATTTATTGGTGCATGTTTCTTTGGATCAGTTCTTTAAAAACATAAGAAGGAGCGGAGTATGTGGGAGCGAACTGTTAAGACTGCGAAGGCTATTCAACCCATCTCAACCACTGGAATGTTTGCTCATGCCTATAACTGGCTTACTTCTCCTTCGGGAGATCAAGTTTATTATAATCCTTTCTATGACAAAGAAGGAAATCCAGAATTAGAAACTGCAATTTATTTTATCCATGGTACTGCAGATCAATCCTCCGCCTTTCAAAATGTTGCTGAACGTTTAATTCAAGCGGGTCTTCCTAATGAAATATCCTCCCTAAATTTACTTTCTTTTAATAATCGTTATGAGGGAAAAAGCATCGAATTCTTTGCAGAACAACTGGGAGATAAAATCAAAGCAAATCATCACCGAAGAGTTATTTTAATTGCCCATTCTCGAGGAGGATTGGTTGCTTCCTATTTTGCCGAGTTTTTAGCTAAATTAGCGGGTATTGAGGTTCTTTTAATTATTCCGATAGGAGCACCGTTTAATGGTTCTTATCTTGCAATGAAACCTTTATCCTGGTTTTCTGATTCAGTTAAGGAAATGGAAATTGATAGTAGCTTTCTAAAGCAATTAAAAGAAAAAATAATAAATAGCTCCACGATCCCGTATCATTTTTTTATTGCTATAGAGGATGCGATTGTGCCAGGAGAGTCTGGGTATATTAAAGAATACGTTGATAAAAACCCCAATTCGCTCAGTAAATTAGATCGCCATGGCCATCTCTCGATTATGTCTTCTCATCGTTTGGTTGAGCTGATTGCCTTTTTACTTCGCAAACATTTAAACGCACCATTAAATGATCTTGAAGTAATCGTTTCTAAAATGGGGGAAATTAACATCATTGATGACTATTGTTCTCAACCCGAATCGATCCCTACTCCTAAAGTAACAAATACTGGTTTCTCTTGATATTTACAAACGAAGAGCAACCCCATCAATCAATATCTTCCTCATCTCAACAATGATTCAAAGTTTATTTTGTAGACTCTTTGTATCTCAAGATGATTAAGACCCATAGGAACAATGAAATGATTCGGTTAGCGAGATACATTTCTCTTCCATTAACTTACTTGCTTCAGTCTTTACTCCCTGTTTGTGAGAAAAAAAGCCTACGCTCCCAAGGACATGTTCTGGTATTTTTCTATCTCTTTTATTTACTACCTGTAGGACATCTGGAGCCAAATTGTCACGAGAAGCTGTGTATAGTTTAGCAAATAAATTCTGTTGAGAGGTTCTAATTAGCTGCATTAAAGAAGGTTTATGCATATCCTTGATAGCATCTTCAATAATTTTTTTTAATTCACCGCTTCTGTTTGCATATTTTTCTTTTAGCTTTTGAATTTCTTTTTGAGATTTTCCCTGTAATTCTGCTGTTAATGGATACTCTATGAATTCCTCATTCTCCTGTAAAATTAACATCGCTATCGTAGGTAATAATTCTGTTTCTAATACGTTATTTGGAGAAAGTTTTTTTGTAATTGGATCTACAAAACGATTAAAACGTACAAATCCCTTTTCAGCCAGGTGATCACATAATTTTATAAGTTCTAAATTAGTGATTGCGATGTTTATGGCTTCATAATGTGTTTTTTTAGTATATTTATGGGCTTCAATTGCTAACTCCTTAACTTCCTCGACTTGATCACTTTGTATTTCTTCATAGAAAATAGAGTTCTCGTGCTGGCGCTCAGAAGTATGTGCTAAGGTTATTGTCATGCCCAAGTAAGAAGAAGCACGAGTGTCGATTTTATGAGGAATTTCTATGGGGTAATGAACCAAATCACCCTGTTGATATAAATCTTGGTCAGTTTCTATTATACCTGTTTGTCCTTCCAATAGGGCTCTTCTAAATGATGTACTTTCCGAAACTTCATCTTTCATAGTGGGAACTAAATTATAACGATTGAATAAGGGGCCTAGTTCAGTTTTAGCAAATTGATGATTTTTAAATCCACCAATTAAAAATCTAGAAGCCAATTGCCAACTATGTTCATGTATATGGTTTTCATCGTTTCTAATTTTTTTATTTAAATTGCTTAGCACATAGCCTGGTTCATCGCTTTGTCCTACCATGTTATAGATGTGTAATCTTAAAGCCCATCCATGGGGCTTATCTCCTTTCATAAGCACTAACTTATCAAATAAATTACTTCTTCGAGATAGGGAAATAGACATTTCGGTTAGCTCAGGTGTGTCTCTTACTTCTTTTAATAAATTAATAATGTCATCAATAGAGAGATCTTTAATATTTTCGGCTAAAGACCTAGAGGTAGGATTGTCTAGATAATGGAGTTGATATTTCTTTGTTATTTGAGCTTGTATTTCCTTATATCTTTTAGGCATTCACATCTCCTTACATCCTTGAAAAATCGATATATTCTGAATATTTTTAGGAATTTATGGTCATTAATTGATAACTATACATAAATTCTTGTCATCGAGCAATAAGAAAGAGATAAGGATTTCAGAAGCCTCTAGTAGTTGTGGCCCTTATTGTTGTTTTACGCGCTCATTTATTAAATGTTGTAAATGCGACCAAAACATCATAATACATGCAATAAAAAGCGTATTTGGCATCCAACTTGTGATTACTGGATTTAAATAGGATAAATAACCTTGCTCGATATTGCTGGTGCCCACTAAACGAAAACCAATGCCGGCAAAATAACTCGCTGCGAAAGCAAGCACGGTCATTAAAGATAACAATAAAGCGTGCTTATAATGGCGGGACTTTATCTTTTCGTAAAATAGCAGGGCAGCTTTAGCCAAATGTTTGGGTAAATCTTTAATACTCACACTATAGAAAAATACAGTAGGCAAGGTCGCGATCAAACCTACACTGAGAGCTGTCATGTTTTGATATTTGGGATCAGCATTCAAATTGCTATGTAACAGCATTTGTAATCCTTTAACACATTCGGGAATAAAATTAATGATAATCGAAATTGCGCTAACAAAAGCCAACATATATCCTGTGACAAGTACTATTTTTCCAATCAAATGATCTTTTGATGAAGATTTAGCATCAAATGAGCTTGGAGTATTATTCTGTTCGAGAAGATTTCGAAAAAAGCGACGTGCTCCTGCATATCGAGTAGCAAAGTACACGATTAAATTAAGATAAAAACCAATGATCTCACCAGGTATACCTAAAAAAGCCATCGTCTCTTTACCAAGCTCTGCAAAAATCAGACTGGTTATGAAGCACCATATAAAAAGCCCATTTTCAATTAATGAAATTCTGTTTCCGTCCAGTTTTCTTGAAAATTTGTTTTTTAAATAGATAAGGTCACTTTTAATAAGCTCTAAAACGGTTTGAGTAGAGCCCAAAAGATATTTTTTATTAAGACCAGTTAAGACAATAGCGGTTGCGAGCAAACAGATGAGTCCATAGAAGAGCTGACCAATTGATTGATTCATTAGTAAATAACCAATTGCATTTAAAGAGTCGAGTGATTTAAGATTTCCATGCTCACTTTCAAGTGCTGCAAATCCAGATAATATGCTGGTAGGTAATGCAACTAATGCACTGATAGGGTAAATTATTCTATTCAGAATTACCTTTCTTTTTTGCTGTTTTTGTTCGGTTTTCTGATCTGCCTCCGGGGCTATAGTTTTAGACAAGAAACTATCAGCAACTTGCCCCATTTTCTCTGAAGACATTTTGTTACCTATCATTAATGGTTATGTGATTTACTGATCATTATTATTGAATCGACTTGACTCGAAGCATCGAGTCAAGTCTATATTCATTCAATCCCAATCAAGCTTATTGATAGGCCCGAGTTTTCTTCTCATCAGGGTCATGTTGCGGTGCTTGTGAGGGCCCTTGTTTTGCTGTTTTTGGAGCAAACCATCCAGAGCTTCCCCCAAAAGAAGAGTCCGAAAAACTATGAGAGCGGTGAATCCGTGATGCTTTAGGAGGAGTGGAAGTTTCAGTTTCTTTCGGCTTGGTGGCTTTCTCACAACAGTCTTTACCAAAGAATACCGCTTGTGTCACAGCACCAATCGCTCTTTCTTCATCGCGACTCAATTCTTGTACACTATGAGAAGGTTTTACATCTTGTGCCGCTAATTTTGCTGCAGTATATAAAACTCCTGCCCAGACTTGGCAAATTTCAAAACCTGGAGTACCTCCAATTGCAAAATTAACGGATTTTCCTTCATTTAAAACATAAATTGTACGACCATCGAACAGCTTATAAGGTGACAAATGTTGTGCTTCTTCACATTTCTGACGATCTTCTGCTGAGTTTTTACTTTGTGCTGCTAGTTCTTTGAAAAAGTCATCACTGAACTCATCATCTGGTGAAGTACACGATGCAATAAACAAAACAGGGTTCGTGTCAACTTCAGAAGAACGATCAATTTTTCGTAAGTCAGCAATATCTTTGGCAGACAATACTTTTGAACCCGTTGCACTAAATAAAATCTGAGCTTTTTGCAAAGCGAGTGCTTTAGCTTTTTTATCGGTCCCCATCACGACTTGATGTCCGTCAATCATTGCTAATTGCGCACGCAGTGGGTCAATTTCAATTACAGTAACGTCTGGAATCCCTCTTTTTCTACAACTATTTGCAATACTTCGGCCGATTTTTCCATAACCGATAACACAAGCATGTTGTAAAGAATTTAAAGCCGAATGTACACCATAAAGGATTGTATTGCTCGCATCGCAAATAGCAACACCCGTTTGAGCGTCTTCCAATTCTTTAATGTTACTGCGGGCAACAGAAAGATTGGGCATCGCGGTTACTTTTAAAGCTTTATCCAGCTTGTAGTGGCCATTTTCAGTAACCTCTGCAATACCAACTAATCTTTTACTCACTTCCGGATGTTCCATCAACTCTTTAAGAACATAAGAAAAATAACCACCATGGTCCATTATAACCAATTTTTCACCAGGCTTAGTATTTGCTAAAATAAGATCAATTGCTACTTTAGGATCTTTAAGGGCTTCTTTTGTAACATCTAATAGCTTGCAGTTTTTTGCCGCAAATTCTTCAGCTTCTTTAACATGAGTAGAACTTTTCAGAATCACACCCGCTATTTTACCGAGCTTAGCAATAGAATCTACATGTGTTTCAAAGGTTTGCAGACAATGATCTACCACTAAGAAGGTGACATTATCATCAATTTTCAGATTTTCTTTACATAATTTAATGATTTTATCGTAATATTTTTTTGCTTTAACATCAATTTCTGACCAGGATCTAATATGTTTGTCTTGCATTTACTTCTCCGATTTGCGTTTAAGTTTAACTAAGTAATATATAAACAAAGGTTGCATAAAAAGATCTGCCTGATCTAATATTGAGCTGGCAAATGATACCCAATGATGATGTTTAATGCAAGATAAATTTGTTCTATTTTTGATTCTTTGATTGTTTAATTGGGTATTATGATTATTTAATGCGCTATTTGTGAAGCAGCCCATCGTAAAAACCATTGGAAATTATGAAATTTGCTTGATAGTTGGATCTAAATTTAAAATAGGCATAGGCTGGACTGTTATGTCCAGCGTTACCTGATTCTTATCTCAAAGAATTTGGATGTGATGTTTTTTCATAAATTGCATAAACAGCCGCAGATATCGCTACACCTACACCTATAGCCGGAATAGCTCGTTTGAAGAATCCACACCAACTTTTACTTGCTGAATCATCATGAGTACTTTTCGAAGTAACCGCAACAGGCTTCTCTTTTTGTAGTGAATCTGTTTTTCTTTGTTGGCTAAGGAAAGGGCAAGTGGCTGAATCACCTAATGTGTGATGACTCTGCAAAACAGTATCTTTTGTGGAAAATGGACATAGATTTGTCTGCGGTTCGACAATTACGGAAGGAGAATCTGCTATTGTGACCTTGATTCGTCCTATACGATAACTTTGCAACCAACTCTCTGCAGTAGAGCTTCCTTTATGGGTAAGTCGATACATTGCCGTCATATCTCTATCGACTAGCGCTTTGGAAAGAAACATGTCTCTCCCTGCTTTATGGATATTCAGAAAATCAGTGATGTCATATACATTCCCATCAACGGTTACCCAACAACTTTCTTGTGTATTGTGTTTATTAATTTCCTCGAGGGTGAATTCTCTATTCAAAGAAGCATTTCTAACTTCTTCAGGATCTGTAAAACTAAACGCTTCATATACTAATTGAGAGTTTCCAATCATTCTTAAAAATCGCTCTTCACCTAACGCTTTTTTTAACGTTTCCAGGAGGGTCTTTGTAAATGGTACACTTCCGCAGACATAGGTGAAAAATTCTTCTCGTTTAAAACTATCAATAACTTTGTCAATGGCTAACAGTTTGTCTTGAGAAGAGCTGACACTATCAATTTTACTTTTTGTTAACCATTCAACTCGTTTGTCTTTTCCAGTATGAATAACACAACATTGGAAATTGGATAGTAACTGGGTGTTTTGCCTTAATTGCACTTCTAGCCAATCTTCTTGTTCTGAGCGCGTTAAATAAACAAGACATACAGGATTAGTACATTTATTTTTATTCAACTCAGATAGAAAGTGAGTAAAAGGCGCAATTCCATTACCATTAGCGAATAACAAAATAGGTTTATTTTTGTCTTTAGGTAGTGTAAAACTCAATGGGGGCAATATATGACAACTCACTTCTTGCCCCAGACTTTCTTTATTAGTTAAAAAATAAGATCCTGATCCAATGGTTCCATCTCTATAAACTTGTCTTTTTACTAATAAGTTAAGAGTGCCATTTTCTGCATCAACAGAGTTAACAGAATAGACTCTGTCGGGTGCGGGTAAAAAGTTTTCCCTCAAATTGATTGGATTGTCTTTTTTTAGAGATTGAACAAGTTGATTTAAGTCAACATAAACAAGCAACTCTTTTAATGTAAATTTAGTTTTTCCTGTGCATTCTGGCCACTTGCTTAGGGCTCTTCGCCATATTTCATTATCGTGAATATCTACTTCTGCATTAAGGTCTATGTCTATCTTCAAAAACTCCAATAAACTGGTGAATTCAGCTAAATGTTTTATAGAGTTTTTAATAGGAATATAAATGCACGATCCGGGTTGAATCCCTGCAAGAATACTTCTGACTTTGTCCCCCTTACCGTCACAAAGTTTCAACCCAACACTAAAATTGCCGCTATCTGCACTTTCTTCAGAGGATATTTTTTCTTGATCGATGATTTGAAAGCGAATAACGTTTTCAAATTCTGGATTTTCTCTTTCTTTTCTAGCTTCTTCTAAGTTCTCGCCGAGCTTTGTATCTAATTTAACACCGCTTTGGTTAACATTAGATCCAGAAGTTACGACGATGCCGCTCATAGCAACCTCTGTATGTATTCCAAAAAAACCATGTTTTCCAACATATGCCTCTGAAATTTGTTGGAACTTCATCTTTAAAGATGCATTACCGCAGCGGTTAATAAACTCTTTAATATTCGCATCTTTTACATATTGTATAAAAAGTCTATGATTTTCAGGCAATAAGGTTTGTGATGCCTGCATTGACTTTCCTAAACGCGATTCATATTTATTTCTACCTGTCAGTGCATCGAGAATACTAAAAAGGCTGACATCAGAGCCTAATTGGGCTTTTTCTTCAGGATAACATGGTCTAACCGCTTTCATAACGGTGTCTCCCCATGTCTTAAGATCGATAAAACTTTCGCCAGAGCCGCGATGAAAATTGTAAAATTCTGCAAAGGTGTTTGAAAAATGCTGGATCGAGCTCAAAATGATGTCTAATTGATCTGACAACAAAGACAGGTCATTGACTTCCATAGCCTTGACTATATTTTCTATTGCCTGAACGACAGGTGCAATATGGGCCTCAAATACTACTACTCCAAGGTTAGTTACTATTTCTTCTCTATTATCAAAAAGCGGCACTAACTGTTCTAGTTTGTCTAAATCTTTTAAATTTTCCAAACTATGCTGTTCTCTAGGGTTTTTATAACGCCAATTGCAATAGGTAGTATCACTACTTGTAAGAATCGGGAACTCTGGTGAATGATGCATTCTTTCGGCTAATTTTTGCCAAAGTAGAAATAAATTAGGATATTCAATATTAAAATGTGGATTATCCTTTCCAGTGGCATTTAAAATATAACCATAGGCATGCCCAATTTTTCCTATTATTAATTTTGCCCTTGCCAATTCACTATCAGTCAAGTTGTCAATCTCTGTGATTAACAATGGAACATTTAATTCATCATTTAATTGTTTGAATGGTTCAATATTTTTTTCTTTAACCCAGGTTTTTAAATTTTTTGCTGCGTTGTCCAATAACGAAAATTTAGCAGGCAAAGCTGATGCAGGAACCACAGAGGGTAATAATCCAAACCCTGGCGTAACAAAACCTTTAGTAAAATCACTCGTTACGCTTAATTGGCTCATTGTCTCTTTGCTAAACATATGAATTTTTCTCCGCATCTGTTAATTTGGAGAATAAATTTACTATAGTTTCGATATTTATTCAAACTTTATAATCATTGATCACTACAAAGTAATGTTTCAGCTCATATAGGATTATATTTGATCGTTTGGGCTGGCGGTGTATTGCGGTGAGCTTCTTTCTCTGCGTCCTGCCGTCTATGGAGTGACAGAAATAAAGGATTGTCAAACAATTTAAACAATCTGCCTACTTTCTGTAGGGGTCCGTCCCGGACCGTCCCCTCACTCATTACTTTCTCTGCGTCCTGCACGTCTATGGAGTGACAGAAATAAAGGATTGTCAAACAATTTGAACAATCTGCCTACTTTCTGTAGGGGTCCGTCCCGGACCGTCCCCTCACTCATTAATCAAAAAAAGTTATCGTTCAATTTCCAAACTTTCATAGCAAACTCATTAAACAATAAGCTCCTCTTTTTATAATTAAAAGTAGAACTAAAATAGTTATGAGTTTTTAATCATGAGCACGTCCAAAATTTCTGTTGATGTCAACGCTGAGACCAATCCTGAAGATAAATTGTTTCAAGAAAAACTTTTAAAGCTTCAAGAAAGAATTCAAAAAATTCAAGAAAAAAAAGAAATAATTGAACAAGCAGAATCTCTTCCTGACGTTAAGAGAGCTGCTGCATTCGTAAAAAATTATATAGAAGGCAATAAAGAACATAATGATCAACAGCCTTTAGATAAAATTATGATTGTGTTTAGTAATAAGGACGCTCGTGAAAAATTTATAAAAAAACATAATTTATATAAAGAAGAAGCGGGTGACACAGCAAGTGATGACCTACCCTATGTAAAGGTACCTCCTGATCAAATTAAATTAATTTATCAAAATTTGATTTCTGAAAAAGAAGAAAGAATTAGACAAGCAAAATGTATCAAAAATTTTCCTGGCGTTGATTCAGCTCGCCCACATGTACACAATCATAATTGGAAAAATGAAGAACTTAATAGGAAACAGCCTTTAGAGAAAATTGTGATTTGCTTTAGCTCAACGAAACACCGTGATGAATTTATAAAAAGAACTTCTTTACCAAAACACTATATGGAACAACACTCTCGCTTGTTAGAGGTAACCCCTGATGACGTTAAGGTAATTTATGAAAAATGGCATGAAATTAGGAAACAACAGTTAGCTGATCAACAAAAATTTAAGGAAAATTTACTTGAAGAAAAGCAAAAGCAAACCTCCAGCCAGAACTCACATTCATCTGACAAATATATTATATCTGCATCAGAAGAGATGAAGGGGACAATACACTTATCCTCAGAAAAATTAACTAGTCAGCAAAAATTCAAGGAAGTGTTGGCTGCTCAGAAAAAAAACCAGGGGCTTATCTCAGATCCTACAAAATTACTGGATGAATTTATGAAGGAATTTAAAAAATCTTTGGAAAAGAGCAAAATTTTGGGGATTACTCCACCGTCTCAATTAATGGAAAAATATAACCGTGCTGAAAAGTATAATCTGACCTTCACCATTGATGATGTTTTGGCCCATATTAAAAGTCGGGAAGGAAAAAGCTGTAGAAGCAAAGAAGTCTTAGGGAATATAATAGGTAAAGAGAAGTTAGAGAGCCTGATAAAAAAACCTGAAGGGAAGTTAGAGAATTCCATGAAGGACGAGAGCAAGAGATCCATATGTTTCTAAATATGAAAAATTTGTGTTGGTCAAAATGAGCAAATTTACTCATTATTCACTAAGATCCTTTTCTAAGTTTCTATTTCCATTTAATAATTTTTACCTTATCCGGCATACTCGTTTAATTTAATTGTCTGATTGAATCATGAGCATTTGCTATACTTATAGTAGTTCTCTTCCCAGACTTTCTTAAGGAAAAGAAGCAGGTGAAGAAACTGGGCACATAACGGAAGTGTGCATGAAACTACATGAGCTATGATTCCTGAACCAACGGCATAATTCTTCATTTGCACTTGCGTTTTTGAAGAGAGATATGAACTATTTAGGAGTATCAGTATGCCTCCATTAACTGTTTGTGGAAGGATTCCTCCGCTTAATGCAGGTGATAGATTGATGAATGTCAATATGTCAACGTCAAATTCAGGTCCTGAGCTTACCTATGTTTCAAGCAGAGATCAGGTATCAGGTGTCTCTACTGGTGGATTAACTTTTTGTTCTGCCGTTACATTAGTAGGGCGTGGTAGTGATGGAAAGATTCAAAGGCTTGCTATGACCCATGTTAATGGTGGCTTAAATCCAGATATTTTAGATCAAATTGTGGAGAAAGCGAAAAGTGACTCCTTTATCATTTCAGATATCGTAGTTCAATATGGAATACATGAAAACCCTGGTAATAAAGAAAGAGTAGAAAAATGGCTTAATAGTCAAAAAGATTATGCATGTTCTTCGCGGGCAAATGATACATCGAGTTGCATCACTTTTTCAGGTTACATGGGTAGCTTTCCATTTGTTCCCCTTGAGTCAGGAGCATTCGTTATTAATTCGGAGGTGTTATTAAAAGATATGGCTGCTAATAACCCTCAAGCACTAGGCATACGTGACATTATTACAAAAATAAACAGTTCTCCTTGTGAATTAAGTGTCAAAAATAAAATGTATGTATACGCATTCGATTTTTATCAAGCGGTAGTGTTGAAAGAAAAACCTGAAACTGAGAAAAGTAGAGATGTCGAGTATTTGAAAACACAACTCGATGAATTATCTACTAAACCAAGCCCATCACGTGAAGAGAAAAGCACACCTCCATTATCAGAAGATCATGAAAATTTATCAGATACTGATGATGAAGAGGGCCCATCGTTTGAAGGCCCATCAGAACAACAACACGAAACATCAATCGCAGATAAGATGAAGGCAGCGATGGTCGAAGGGCGAGCAAGCAATACTGAACCTGCAAGTGAACACGAAGAAGAAGAGGAAGATGAAATAGACTTTTATGACCCATTTGCACCTAAGGAATGAATCTGGCTCGCATGAAAAAAGACTCATGTAATCTTGTTCATGAATAGGGTACTTAAATACGCAAATGCCATATCACGTCGCTTCCAGGATTGGTGAGGGCATACTGAAAACCTACCGTGAAACACGGATAATAGTCTAGTTCGATCACATTGACTTTCCAATTGGGAGAAGGGAGCGACAATACCGTTGTGGTTACATGACTATAAGGAGGAATTAATAGAATATAAACTTGAAAATAAATTGCGGCTACACGCAGTTTTTTAAATCTCGGGAATTCACCGTAAGTCGTTGATTCTCATGGTGGCCAGAGGCAGAATCGAACTGCCGACACGAGGATTTTCAGTCCTCTGCTCTACCGACTGAGCTATCTGGCCCCGAGGGTTGCTATTAGACTCCGAGAAGCGTTTTGAGTCAAGTGTTGAATGCATTTTTTTTTAAAATAATTATTTTTTATGCTAATGCGATTTGTTTCTGGATATTCACTTTTATGTGTTTTTTAAAAGCATAGTGTTTTTTTTGAATAAGTTATTAATTTTCATCATTATTTTAGTGCTTTATTCTGTCTTTTTGGTATTAATAAATCCAAAATGTAGATTAATTATTCTATTGTGTAAAGTTTGATAACATCTATGGATGATGCTGTTTTTTGGGGCAGATTTTGGCTTTTAACCTAACAGCCCAGCATATGCATGCTCAAACATCAGTCTGGATACCGCGCATAAGGCGCGGTATGTAGTGAGGTTTATAAAGTTTGTTTCTATTCTCTGATATAAAGTGCATATGTAGCAGGTTTGTAAAAAAATGTGGCTATCGTTCAGGATTCGAACGAAGGTTAATTTTATTTATAAATCTCAGACAAATTTAATGGTCTTACTTAGGTGTATAGCCTGCTGGTTTTTCAGAACCTTCACCAAAAAAATATTTTTGCATTTCTTCTTTTAAAAACTCGCGGGCTTTAGCTTCCATTAAATTCAGCCGGTATTCATTGATGAGCATGGTTTGATGGGTAAGCCACATGTTCCAGGCCTGTTTTGATACTTCATTGTAAATCCGGTCACCTAAAGCGCCAGGGAAGGGGGCTTTTAATAAGCCTTCAGCTTCTTGTTTTAATTTACTGCAATATATTATTCTGGTCATGGTTGCCTCATATTTCTAACATCATAAACGCAGCATAGTGTACGTGTTATTCGGCAATTTATTAAATTAATTTTTTAGTCCGAACGGTGTTTTGCTTGCGCCAATAAAATATGTTGGGAAAGAATTTGTTCCTGTTCATGGGTTAATCCATTAAAAGATACTGCGGTTCGGTAACTATGTTCGCTTTGATATTGGCTATAAACCACAGTACCTTCAACAATGATAGGTATCATTTTGGGTTTGGTATAGATTACCAATTTTAACAGGGTTTTTTCCTTAACGAGCTCGGGTGTCTTAAATGCCATTCCACCCAAACTGATATTGACTTTGCGTAGCTGAATCGTATTGGTCATGAGCATTTGCCGTGATAAATAATCGATTTTTGCATTGAGCAGATTAAGATAATGGGCTATTGTTGGTTCTTTAAGTGCAATGACTTGCGTTAGTTCAGCCAACTCATAATCAATTTCTTGAAAATAATGAGCCGCCTCGAGATATCGTTGCCCATTTTTGCCTAAAAGTTGATCCACAACTGTGCGATCAGGACACAGTTCACCTGGTTCCATAATTCGGTAGTTAAAATAGATATGATCTTCTACCCGAAAATGTTGACGTCTCTCATGTATTGGCATAATAGCTCCATTAACTGCATTCAAGTGTATAAGTCACTGCAAATAACTTATTAATTACATAATATTTTTATATTTTCCTCGTGTACCATATCCTGTGGCAGTGAATTCGGTGACGATTTTACTGTCCACAAATCCTCTTCCTTCTCCAGCTTAGTTTCCGTGAAAAGGGGTACCGTTTGCTTCAATTCACTTTGCTGTGAACATGATGCTAGAAGCTGGGTTATAAAAGGCATAGTAAGTGCCGCTAATTGCTGTATCACATCTTTAGCTTTATTGGAGAGTTTTAAGCTTTCTTGCTGTGCTTGTATATAATTTGTTGCTGCATTTGCTCTTTGTACACATTCATCAAGAAAACTTATGAATTGCTGATCCGTGATTTTATCCTGTTTTATTGCTTCCAAGACGACCGCATTAAATTCAGATACTCTATCCAGCTTTAAAGCGGCAGCAAATGCGTCATTTAACTTTATTGGAGCTTTTAAAGGGGGTATCAACCTCTGCAATTGTTGCTGCGCGTCAAAAAAGAATTTTTTAATAACGTGCATGCCAAAACCTCGATCATGAGCTGTAATAATGAACTCTCTAAGTTGTTCTTCAGTTTCAACAATGCATTTCAATCGTTCATCAACAGAGGCCACATCACTATTCATTTTCCCACGATAGCTTGTGATCGTATGCATAATATAAGTTCGATTTCCTGCATTATAGGCCTCTTTAATTGCAGCCAAATCGGCTGGGTCCAAATAGTTTACGGAGGGATCCAGGACCAATTGATGCTCAGGATGGAGTAGGTTTTCTCTTAATGCCATCAATTGCACTTTACTTAACGTGACCGTTTTGGCCGAGGTGAGGGTTATGGAGTCTCCTCCACCACGTCGTATAATAAAATCCACCATCATTGAAGAAACTTTGTCGCCAAAAGTCAGTTGTATTAATCCATTGTTCAGATTCTCAATTTTTTTAAGCTTATTTTGTTGCCTATAGGTCCAAGGGTTTTTAAAAGGGCGGCCATCGTCACTATACAATATAGGATTATGTATTAGTTTTTCAAAAATCAAGGCGTTTCTTATCATAGGTAAATCGACATCTCCTGCTGTTTGCGGGAGAACATCATCGATTGCTGTGAGACGCTCCATTATTCGAGTTTGCAGTGTTTCTGCGTCTTTTTCGAGAAGCATTAGATCACTTAATTCGGAGGTTAAATGGCTTTGCTTTTCAGGGCTCAATGGTTTTTTAAATTGACGCTTAATTCGATTTGCTTGGTGCTGGTGTTGCCATATAACATGAGCAACATATTGTAGAATTTTATTGTTCATAGCGCGCAATTGCATGATGCTTTCAAATTTAGAATGCATGGATGAATCTTCAATGAGAGTACGATTTCTTCCCAAACCATGACGTGTGTGTCTTTTAAGAAATTCTCCAGGAATAAGACACAAGCGGGAATCAAGAATAAATTTGTGAGTATCCATAAGTGACTGGTCAAAAATAAAAAGTGATTTTGCGTTTCTTAATGCTTTATTTTGACAGCTGCCACCTATTGCATCGGTATCGCTACATAGATAAAGCAAGCCAAATGCATTGCCAAAATCGTCAATAAAGCAATCTGCTTGTATTCCTTCACCTAGAGTTTTAATGGTTGAATAGTGGGTATAGCTTTTTCTTACTAGCCATGCATAAAAAGTTTTTCCTAAAGAGAAATTAGTAAGTAACTGTATTTCATCAAAGGGAATAAATAATGCAGGGTGTCCATTATGAGAAATAGTAACTGAAGTTGCTGTATCTAATTCCATTAATCGGGAAATATTGAGTGCCATTGCTTCATGCTGCACTTCTTGAATATTGCCACGTTTGGGTAATTTAATAATGGCTTCTATATTGAGCTTATAGTGTTCTCTCTCAGCATGATAATCTTCTATGCTCAAGCCCTCTGCGCGTTCACATAGATGACGTAACTGCTTTTTTACATTCTCTAAACTCATTAAGGTGATTTTTTCTGTTACACCACCTATATTGTCTTGTAGCGTGCAATAAATGAGTTCCGATCCATTGTCTTGCGGAATAGTGATTCGTTTTAATTCATTGATATTATGGAGATCCAATAAGATATTTAATCTTTTTTCTACCTTTTCTTTCTCTGAATCATCATGGGCCAATCGTTCCATCTCTTCTTGCAGACGTTGGATTAGTGTTGTGACCTGTAATGAGTTGGAGGCATCAAATTGTGTGGCGTCTGGAACAGTTTGGGTGAGTGTGTACAGCTTTGCTCTGCTATTGATGATTAATTCATCTAACTCAGTATCAGTATTTTGTGGTGTATGGGTTGGTCGTGCGTAGTAATCGTCTTTAGGTAATTTAATGATTTCATGAGCATTTAGAGTGTAGCGAATGCCTTCTTCCGCTTTTTTGAGGTCAACACCTTTCAATAGAGGAGGGGAGCCCCCTTTCTCAAAGGTGGAGGAATATTTAATGATGCCACAAAATTCTCGCCACTGCTCTGGATCTGTTTCCAAGGTTTCCAAGTTAAATAAATCGCTTTTATGGAAATCGATATGATCTAATAACTTATCCAGGTCAGAATAACGCGCCAAATCAAGATCTTGCAGTTCCATTGCATCTTGATTTTCACTTTGCTCACTTAAAAATCGTTTGATAATCCTATTTTTTTGCCCCAACTCCATTCATTACGTCCTTATATAAAACCAAATTAATCCTGTTTATAAATATAGACAATTTTTATACCTTTGGTCAAAAAGATCATTAGGGGTTTTCATTTAATAATCAAAGTAAATACAATTGAAAGCATATAAAATTTTATTTGTACTTCATTATTGATTTCAATGAATTAGGTGAAAATTGTTGGGGAAACTCTTCCTTGAGTTTTTCTTTTTTTAATTACATATGCTGATTGAAGTTGAATGTTCGTCTACTGCTACTTTTTCCTGAGAAGGTGGAAAAATTTTATTAATGTGAATGTGGTGTTTTTGCTCTCCTCTAAAGAGGGTACTGCCGACGCGACGAATTGATCCTCTCTTCATAATCGGCGCATTCTCATCGAATTCTTCAGCTGCTGGAAAAAAACTATGACTTTCTGCAAGATTAACAGAAGGTTTTTTCTTATGCTGGGGTTTCTCTTTCGTTTCAAGGACGGGCTTTTGCGTCTCTATTGAGGGTGCAACAAGATTGGATACATGAGAGGAAGATTCCACTGTTACCTCTTGTTCTTTGGACCCATCCTTTTTTTGCGTTTCACTGTTGGTTTTTTTCTTTTTCTTATAGACAATCATCGTACCCGATGGTGTGCTATTAGCAGAGTCTTCTTCACTAGTTTTAGAGGGTTTTTGGGATGATTCTGGCAAATCAGTAGGGGCCTCGGGTTCTTTTGCAACGTTTTCTTTATTTTCTTCATTGCTTTCTTCATCGCTGTTATTTAGCGCTCTTATCTCATCCAAGTGCTCTATAAAATAGTTTTTCAAGTTATTTCCCTCTATGACACCTAAGTTCTCAAGTGCTTCCGCAGGTAAAAATTCGAATTGAATCAGATGACTTCGGAACACCGGATCGTTATAATCCAGATTAATTTTTATTTCTTCTACTTTAGTTATTCTCTCTATCCTGAAGTGACCCAGAGAAAAGATATGGATCGCTTGTCTCCACCAGGGTGCATAGTTCCAGTCTTGATCTGAAAGTGCATCTTCAATTTCTTGAGAAATTTTGGAAAAATAATGTTCTGAATAGTTCGTATAACACTTGATTGCTAACTTTTCAGCGACTCGATTGAGACGTGGCTCACTGGGATTGCGTTCTGATATGGCAACAAAAATCGTATTCGCTTGCTCTAAAAATTCTGAATCTACGAGTTTTTCAGTCCGCAAGAGTTCATTAATCTCATTTAATTCGTGAGTAATTCCTAAGGTTTCTGAAGATAATACTTCTTCAAGATGTTTATTGAATGCTGTTGGATGAGAAACATAGAGTAACAATTTTTGAAATTGTTCTATTGTGAGTCTTTTTTTCTCTTCAGGGTGTGTGAGCTCTTCTGCAAGAATGGACAGATTGATAATCGATTGACAAGGATTTTGAAAATGGGATCGTGCGGTACACCTAAGATCTTCAAAATTGTCCGGTATATCATCCAGTTGGGTCAGTATTAGAAATTCTTTGAGTGCCATACCTATCTGATAGGACATAAGTGGCTCGAGTTTGATGTGAGTGAGGGTCGCTTTAGGTAAGTAATCATCCTGATCCTCATTAAGACATGCAAGATATTGTGGAGGAGCATAACGAGGGGTACAGCGTAGTTTGCTAGCAAGGGGATAGTTAGAACGAGTCAATGCTTTTCGGTCACTAATCAATAACTTATTATTATGCGCCAAAAAATTACTTAATTTAATATCTGGATGATAGGCCTTTGCATCTTTGAGTTTGAGGCAAAATTCATTAATTTGAGTAAAATAATGTTTTACTACAGCAGTAATCATTAGTTGATTTTGCAGTGGTGATCGTTCATCGGACTGAGCTTTTAATCCTTTTACTACTTCCAGTAAACTTCCTTGCTTTGCATATTGACTTAATACTACAGGTCTATATTCAATTTCTTTGTTGTCCTCACTTCTAAATTGCATCATGAAGAGAGCAACGTCATTAGCAAAATATTTTGATACGGGATAAGAATGAAGTTCTTGTTCGAAGCTCAAATTATCTCGGTCTTCAACACGAAATACTAGAGTTTCATCCCATCCTTTCATTTGAAATTTGAAATTAAAATTATTGACACGACGGGAGCCTAAAGCTTCAGTCTTATAGTCAGAGCTTATTAAATCACTTTCTCCTTTAATTGCACTGATTTTTCTTTTGGCTAAGTTTAAAATTTGAGCGTGTTCATCAACTTGTTTTTTCAGCTCTGCATTTTTTTCGGATAAATGATTTAAATGGCAACATAAGTTCTGAAATTGTATTTTTGACGCTTCAAAAGATAAATTGCCCTTTAATAAATCATCACGTTCTTGCAGTAGTTGGTAGAAATCTTGATTATTTTCTTCTATAGAGCTTTGAACTTGGGATTGTACTTGTGTCGCTATTGCTGCTGTGACTGCTCTGGCAAACTGAATTCCTTTGAAAAGGAAAGAGCCGTCAGGGTTTATTCCATAAGTTTCTAGATTGGCCCGCCAACTTTCTTTATCTCTTGCAGTGAGCCACTTATATTCTTCATCCCCTATTTGTGCCGAGTTGATATAGTGGTTGATTTTTTGCAAATAAAATAATCGTTGGATTACATCTTGTGCAGGAGCTTCATTAAACTCCTTAATTAATTTTATTAGTACCCTATGTTTATAGCGATTAAATTTACTCTTTAATGGCATAGACACTCCAACGCAAAAAATCAATTCGATAAATTATTAAGCTAAGCATATTTTGTATTTTTTTTTTTACATTAAGATTCATTCTTGTAATAAGAAAGCTTAAAATGAGCACAAAACATCTTTAGAGGATGTAAAAATTTGAGTCAAATTAACACACGATGATTGACCATTCAAGGAATGATAGGGGATTTAGTAAGTAAAAGTTTATCGTACTGATCTTTTTCGATTTTAAAGTAACCATAAGCTATCTTTAATTTAGAAAGATATGTTCAGACACTGTAACAACTCAGAAAAATGACTATCGTAAAGGGTCTATTTTATGATTTAATATTCATTATTTTCAGCATAAGAAAGGGGTATCATGACTTTTGTAGTAACAGAAAGTTGCATTAAATGTAAGTATACTGATTGTGTTGAAGTATGCCCTGTTGATTGTTTTTATGAAGGCCCTAATTTTTTGGTGATTCATCCAGATGAGTGCATTGATTGTGCCTTGTGTGAACCTGAATGTCCTGTCAATGCAATTGTTTCTGAGGATGATTTAACTTCAGAACAACAACAATTTAAAGAATTAAATGCGGAACTTGCTCAAAAATGGCCTAATATTACTGCCAAAAAAGATGCCCCACCTGATGCTAAAGATTGGGATGAGGTTAAGGATAAACTTCAATATTTACAAAAAGAGTGGTAGAAATCACTTCACTTGCTGAATCATGTCAGCGAATCCTTAGTGAGAAGGGTCGACTTTCCACTGCAATTCCTGGATTTGTGGCGCGTAAGCCACAGTCAGATTTGGCAGTGGCTATTGCTGAAGCAATTGAAGAAAAATCAATTTTAATTGCCGAGGCAGGCACAGGAACAGGTAAAACTTTTGCTTACTTGCTTCCTTGTTTATTAAGTGGCAAAAAGGCACTGATTTCCACAGCAACTAAAACGTTACAAGATCAACTCTATCAAAAAGATTTACCTACTTTGGTTAGAGCCTTAGGATTATCTACACGCATACAAAATCTAAAAGGAAGATCCAACTATATATGTCAATATCGTGTCGAGCTACACTCCGAAGAAGGGCAGTTCCAAAGCCCTCAGTGTGCTCACGAAGTTGCTCATGTGCGCAGTAAATTATCACAAATGGAGCATGGGGATCGGTCAGAATTACCTGAGCTTAGTGAGGATTCTCCAGTTTGGCATTACGTAACCTCCACAGTGGATAATTGCTTAGGCACAGAGTGCCCTAACCATGAAACCTGTTTTTTACTTAAAGCACGCAAACGTGCGCTCGATGCTGATGTAGTGGTGATTAACCACCACCTTTTTTTTGCTGATTCACGCTTGAAGGAAGAGGGATTTGGAGAGTTATTGCCGGGTGTGGATGTTGTTATTTTTGATGAGGCTCATCAACTTGCCGAAATAGCAACTCATTTTAATGGGGAGCGAATTGGAACGCGTCAATTCCATGATTTATTAGATGATCTCATTAAAGAATGGCCTGTCATGGATCTTGCAAATCAACCCTTAAAATCATTAAGCCATAAAGCCGATCAGTTACTGGATGAATTACTAAATTGTTTGCCAGGAACGGATGAACGGCTCAGTTGGGAAGAGATCAAGCAGAATAAATCTTTTATGAATGCCTGGGCTAATTGGTTGACATTAAAAGATGAAGTTATGGATTGTTTTAATGAACTGGCACTGGCTGAATTTCCGGGGCTTGCTCGTTGTAAAGAAAGATTGGCAGAGTTTACCCGGATTTTGTTGTTCTTTACTCAAGAAAATAACAACAAAATTCGTTGGTTAGAGCGTTTTAAACATACCTTAGTTTTTCATATTACCCCCTATGATGTTGCGGAAACGTTCAGTAATTTGCTCATGCGTCAAGACAGTACTTATGTCTTTACCTCTGCAACATTAACGATTGCAGAAACTTTTGATTGTTTCTGTAAACCGCTAGGATTGCATGGTGCTAAAACTTTATTATTGCCCAGTCCTTTTGATTATCGACAACAAGCGTTACTTTATTTGCCTAGAGGGTTACCAGATCCAAAGGATTCGGCTTACTATGAATTACTCGTATCACGGGCTATTCCTTTAATTGAAGCTTTAGGAGGACGCTGTTTTTTCCTATTTACCAGTCATAAAGCATTAAAGCAAGTTGCTCAAATGATGAGCAATGTTTTAAACTATCCCTTATTAATTCAGGGGGCTGAGGCAAAACCCATTTTATTAGAGCGTTTTAGGCAATTAGGCAACGCTGTTTTATTGGGAACCGCAACTTTTTGGGAAGGAGTGGATGTCAAAGGTGACGCTCTTTCTTGTGTTATTATTGATAAGTTGCCTTTTTCCAGTCCGGCTGATCCGGTAATTCGTGGTAGAATGGCTTATTTAAAAGAAAAAGGCTTGTCCGGGTTTGACGAATTATCTTTGCCAGGTGCAGTAATTGCCCTAAAGCAGGGAGTAGGACGTTTAATTCGGGATAACGCGGATAAAGGGGTTTTAATGATAGCAGACCCTCGTCTAACCAGCAGAGATTATGGTGGGCGTATTTTAGCCAGTTTACCCCAATTACCGAAAACACGTGATGAACAAAAAGTGCTTACATTTATTAAAGAATTAGAGCTGGATTATGAAACTGCTAGCGATTGATACATCTACTGAAACAGCAAGTGTGGCCTTGCTGACAGGGAAAGAATTACTTTGTGACGAGCAAAGCAATCAAAAAACGCATGCACAATTTATTTTACCCATGATTGATAAATTGATGGTCAACGCCGGTTTACAACTGAACCAGCTGGATGCCATAGTGTTTGGTCGTGGTCCTGGAAGTTTTACTGGTTTGCGTATTGCATGCAGTATTGCAAAAGGGCTGGCTTATGCTCATGATTTGCATCTGATCCCGGTGAGTAGCCTGGTCGCTGTTGCTTGGTCAGTTCGACAGCAAAAACAGATGAACCATGCACCGGTATTGGCTGTACTGGATGCGCGCATGCAGGAAATGTATTGGGCTTATTTTGCCCAAGATCAATGGATAGCAGAGGAACACGTTAATCCAGTGCATGAACTTAGCCTTCCCGAGAATCAATCTGTAATCCTTGCAGGAGTGGGGGCGGACTTATATTGGGATGCGTTTACTCCGGGAGTTAAATCACAAATCAGTGATAAAATAACAGTGAATCCTTCAGCAGCAGCTATGATTCAATTTGCACAATTTTCTGGACTACAATTCATTTCAGCTGCTCAAGCGCAACCTGTATACGTACGAAATAAAGTGACTTAGGCTCATAGGAGAACTTTGTGGATAAAAAACTACTGGAAATATTGGTGTGTCCTTTATGCAAGGGAAAATTATTATTAAAAAAACAAGAGCTTATTTGTAAATTTGATCGGCTGGCATTCCCTATTCATGATGATATTCCGGTTATGTTGGAACATGAAGCTCGAGTTATTTCATTAGAAGAAAAGGATAAGTTGTAACAAAGGGATGTTTTGTAGCCTGGGTGCAGCGAAGCGGAACCCGGGGAAATTTGAGGCAGAAGATCCCGGGTTACGGCCTGCGCCTTCACCCAGGCTACAAAATAGCTATTACGATCTGGTAATATATTTTTTACGCCAGTACAGTAAAAATGCTGGAATCATCATGATTGCGATTCCCAAAGAGAAAACCAGACGAAAATGTGATGCGCTGCCAAAATTCATAAACTCGACTGGTGGAATAAAACCTACAATTAAAGTCATGGTGCAACCACCTAAACCCAGAATACAGGTTAGATAGTAGCCTGTTTTTTTGCCAGGTATTGCGAAAGGTCGATTAAGATGAGCATATTTGCTTTTTAATTTCCAGGCTGCAATAAACATCAAAACATACATCATGATATAGAGCTCAGTGCTTAAGGCAGTGAACAGCCAATAGATGGCATTTACGCTTGGAAATAATAGAAATCCGCTGCATAAAAGCGTAACCAAAATGGCTTGGGTGATTAAAATTCGTGAAGGCATGCCACGTTTGTTTAATTGACACATAAAATTTGGTAAAAAATTATGATTGGCTGCCATCAACAAGCCTTTGGCTGGCGAAATGATCCAGTTGATCATACTCCCCAAACTTCCCAAAAGCAGTAATGCAATTAAGATAGGCAATAGCCATTCAAGATTGTATGCGTGGAAAAAGTTAGTAAAAGCTTGCAGTACGCCGTCAATCAGACTGATCTTCTCTTTTGGAAGAACAAATGCTATAGCTAAAGAACCAAAAATCATTGTGGTCAAGATAAGCAGCACTGAAAAAAACATCGCCCGAGGAAAATTAGTTTGTGGATTATGCACATTGCGAACGTGTACCGCTGCAAGTTCCATACCTAGAAAGGAGGTCATAATTGCAGTAAGTGATACCCAGGATTGACTGTCTTTCCAGTGTGGTATCAAATGAGATAGGCTTAAATCAATTGCTATAGGATTTCCTTTAATGACCCAGAGCAAGGCGAGAAAAATAATAAATCCCATTGGAAGTATCATGCCTAATATGGCGCAAAGACCTGCAAAATGTGCTGAGGCGCGTAACCCAGATAAAGCAATCAGGGTTAATGACCAAAATATAACAAGAATTACTGAAATTAAATAATACTTATTTTGGGCAAGTTCGGGATTGATTAAATAGGCCAAGACACCAGCAATAAAGGACAGTATTGTTGGATACCAGACTAAGGTATTGATCCATTGCAGCCAGATGGTAAAAAATGCGAGATTTTCTCCGTACGCATGCTTTACCCAACTGTAAATTCCGCCTTCCTCATCAGACCAAGTTGACGATAATTCTGCAGCTACCAAAGCTACTGGGATTAAAAATACAATTGCGGAAAAGATAAAGAAAAAAATTAATGAAGAACCGAATAGAGCAGTTCCCGGTAAATTTCTTATACTATCAATTGCACCTGTAATCAGTAAGATCAATGCCAGGACAGATATTTTTTCAGAAGACCAGTTGTTCATTAATTAAATCGACTTGTTAAAATGCTAGGCATTATATAGGAAGTTGACAATGGACGTTACTATTTATTTTATCACATAGAATCAATTTTGTTGCTTATAAGCCAAATAATTGCGGTAAGATAAGAGTAATATCTTCAGATTACAATTCAAAACGTATTTTTATTACAATGTTGTAGACATTCTTTACACAATTGGGACAATCAGAGAATTTTAATCAATAAAAAGTACCAATAATCTTATAAAGTCATAAAGTTACTGAGCTTTCCAAACTAGGTATACTTTCATAGGTATTAGCTTTTTTTGCTTGTTTGAGCTTTTTAAAGAATGAACTTTTATTGTTAGCCTGATTTTGGGGCTCAAAATCTTTTTTTAGGCACTTCAAGAAGTTATCGAATTCAAGAAAAATATCTATTCTCAATTGATAATCAGATTCTTTATGATCACTGTTTGTTTTATAGAATACTACTGCCTCATTACTGAGAAGGGTTATTTCTTTTTGCAACTCAGCTATTGATTTGTAATGACTACTGAATTGCATTGCTTGCTCGGTTAATTCAACAAATTTTTCTTTATATGTCTCTATCTTCATTTTAAATCCTTTTCTAAATTTATAACTTCATGAAAAAAGCAAAAAAACATGCCGGTTCATTGGATTTGAATTTAAATGTAGCCTGGGTGAAGCAAAGCGAAACCCGGGATTAAAAAGCTGGTTCATGCTAAGAAAACCCGGGTTTCGCTTTGCTTCACCCAGGCTACAAATTAATGTTAAGTACCCCTGTTTTCTTTATTAAAGCCACCTTTACACGCAGGAGAGTTCAAAACGTTTTTGCCCCTAGTTTCCCATTCTTCAGGTGTGAATAAATGCATGCTTAAAGCGTGTAATCCAAGTTCAAATTCTTTTTTCAGTAATTGATTTAAAAGTCTATGCCGTGCGATTCGTGATAAATCGGTAAATTGTGAGGAAACAACAGTGACTTTGAAATGAGTTTGTGCGTTTTTAGGAACATGATGATTGGCCGATTCATCTTCAACATTTAAATAAACAGGAACCAATTTTTGACTGATCAATTCTTCAATACGATTTTTACGTGACATATTTAACTCATATAGAAACAATTTAAAATAAAAAGCCGCTGTGAAGCGGCTTTTGAAAAAGACAGATTAGATTCTGCAGTTCGCAGGAACATATCTATCATCAGCTGCATTTTGTACTGCACAAACCCAGGTAATTGGATTTGTAGGAGGAGTACCTGCAACAAGTGGTTGTCCATTAGATGATGGAGTCAATGTAAGGACCACATTGTTAGCTAAAGCAGTATAAGTAACAGTAATTACACCAGTAGCTGGAGTAACCACAACACTTTGTACGTTAGCTGTTGCTGGGGGTTGAGACCAACCCAAGTCTAAAGCATTAGCACCCGTTGTGGCATTTTCAGAAATTGTAGTCTGTGCTGAAGAGGCAAGACTTAATCCTTCTGTTACACGAGCTCTAACGACGTAATCCTGATAAGCTGGAATAGCAATTGCGGCAAGAATACCTACTATTGCCACCACTATCATCAACTCAATTAAAGTAAAGCCTTTTTGTTTCATCATTTGCTCCCTAATGATTGCTACAGCGATAAACATGCAAAAAAAATGCCATTTATCATAAACTTACAACACAAATAGGCCAAAACAACGATACAACCTGCCATGGCAAGAAAAGGAAGTCCTCTTTACTTACTTTTCCTAATTATTATTGTAGCAGATGAAGTGAAGGGTTGCTTAATTTATAAATGGAACAATTTTTAATAAATTTTAAAATTTTGTAACCTGGGTGCAGGAGCGCGACGCACCCAGGCTGTAATTATTATCGGCTAAGAAGTACTTTGGGTACTAATTGATTCTTCAAACGAACATAATCAGGCAGTCCGTTAATGTAGTCTGGATAAGCTTCGCCTTGAATCAGAGGTGACAAGTACCGTTTACATTCGGCTGTGATACCCATTCCATCTTCAGTAATATATGTTCTGGGCATTTCTTTTTCTTGATTGGCAACATTGGCTAATTGAACATGGCCAATAGACCACTGATAGGGTTCATCATGTTCACGAACGATAATCGGCATGATGGCATTATGTCCCTTTATGGCATATTCTACCGCGGCCTTACCAAGAGCATAAGCCTGATCCAGATCCACTTTTGAAGCGATGTGGCGAGCAGCACGTTGTAAATAATCTGCAACCGCCCAGTGGTATTTGTAATTCAGTTCCGATTTGATGTACTGAGCAATGACTGGTGCAACACCACCTAATTGAGCATGACCAAATGCATCACGAATTCCTGCATCACTTAAGAATTTACCCTCTGTATTACGAATTCCTTCTGAAACGACTACAACGCAATAACCATAGTTTTTAACGCATTCATTAACTTTATGCAGGAATTTGCCTTGTTGAAAAGGAACCTCAGGCAATAAAATAATGTGGGGTGGCTCATCAGGGCTTTGGCTTGCCAAACCACTCGCAGCGGCGATCCATCCGGCATGGCGTCCCATTACTTCAAGAATAAAGACTTTTGTTGACGACGCAGCCATTGAGGCGACATCAAAACCTGCTTCTCGGGTGGAAATAGCTACATATTTGGCTACAGAACCAAATCCAGGGCAGGTATCAGTATAAGGAAGATCATTGTCTACTGTTTTTGGTATACCGATACAGGTAATTGGATAGCCCATGTTAGAACCTAATTGAGATATTTTATGTGCTGTATCCTGTGAATCGCCACCACCGTTATAGAAAAAATATCCTATATTATGCGCTTTAAAAACTTCAATTAAACGCTCATATTCATCTCCATCGTCTTTTAGTTTATAGCGGCAAGAACCAAATGCGCCTGAAGGAGTTTGCAATAATTTGGCGATATCTGCATCGCTTTCTAGGGATGTATCAATGAGTTCTTCATTTAAGGCACCAATAATCCCATTTTTGGCCGCATATACTTTACCAATATGTTCTGGATATTGCCTTGCAGTCTGAATTACAGCACACGCTGAAGCGTTAATTACAGCAGTTACACCACCTGATTGAGCATATATCGCATTTTTTATAGTCATTCTTTCTCCTAGTTAAAGGTTATTACTTGTCTCCATTACTTCTTGAAGAAGAGTAAGAAAAGGAGATAGGTAAACCACTTAAAGTCTTATTTTTTGATTTTCATATTCACTAATTACTGCATCAATACTTTGAATTAATTCCGCAAAAGGAGTAGCGAGCTCTTCAATTGAGGCATGTGCAGCCAGTTTTTCTACGTGAACCACCTTTTTCTGTAAAGTAGGCACACCAGAAAAACAACATGCTCCATGAAGTTTATGTGCCGCTTCTCCTATTTTCTTTATATTTTTATCATGCATTAATTGGATAAATTCTTCGCGATTTTTATGTAATTCCTCGACAAACCGTGCAAGAAACTCTTCTGCAAGCGCTTGATTTCCTGATACTTTTTGCACGCATAACTGCCAATCAATCGCAGCATGTTTTGACTTATCTGCGATACGAAGGATTTGAGTTAGTAGTTGTTTTTCATCTATAGGTTTTTGCAAGCAATAATCCACACCTGATTTTTTTAGATCAATGCTATTCACATCACTCCCATTCGCGCTAATTAAAACTATTGGGGTATGGCGGTTAAGTTGTGATTTTTGTCGAATGAGTCGGGCTGCTTCTAATCCGTTTATTTTAGGCATCTGCAAATCGAGTAAAATTAAATCGAATTTTTTGTCATTACAAGCCGATACGGCCATTTCACCATCATCAACTGAAGTCATATTTGCATGAGTGCCTAACAATGATTCCAGGAGCATTTTGTTCACTGGATTGTCTTCGGCAATGAGCAAATCGGGGTGCATAAAACGTAATTGCTCTCTTAATCCTTCCAATTCATGATTGACTGGTTTTTCGATATTCTCTTGGCTGGTTAGGGATTCAATAACATCTTGAAGTTTTTGAATGCTGATTGGTTTATATAAAAATCCCTGAGCGCCGAGCGCCGTGTAGTCATTAATGAGCCATTTGGAAATCAGTACATAAGGGAAATAACTATGTTCTGAAATAATTTTAGCGATCTTTTGTTCATAACCTTTATTTATATTGAGAAAAGCAATATTGCAGTCTTGATGATTCTTAAGAGCATCCTCAAGATGGTTAAATGAATTTACAGGAATGCATTGAACTCCCCAATAACCTAAGCCATTACAAAGTGCTTCTAAATGTAATGAATTATCATCAAAGCATAACATTTTAAAATGAGCGAAAGGGTGGATTTGATTTTTTTCTATTTCATAGGCAACTAACTTTTCAACTTTAACGTGAGCGGTAAAGCTGGAGCCCTTATTGAGCTCACTGGTAAAAGTAATACGGCCATGCATTTCTTCACAGAGTTTTTTACAAATGACCAATCCCAGACCTGAACCGCCATAACGACGAGTAATGCTTGTATCTGCCTGGTTAAATGCGGTAAATAATTTACTTTGATCTTCTGGAGAAATACCTAAACCAGTATCAGTGATTGTGATGCATAAAGTGTAATCTTTATCGGTTTCCTGTTCTACTCTGGTACGAATCAATACATAACCATGATCTGTAAATTTAACTGCATTAGTTACCAGATTGGTGATAAATTGTTTGATTCTAAAGGGATCACCCAAAACAATTTTGGGTACACTGACATCGGTTATGGGGATTAAATCAATTCCTTTTTTATGCGCATTTGGGGCGGCAAGTGTAAGAACTTCATCAATACAATGACGGATATTTAATGGGATGCAATCAAGGTGAAGTTTTCCGGCATCAATTTTAGAAAAATCAAGGATGTCATTTATAATTCCTAGCAAGTCTTGTGCAGAGGCTTTAATCGTTTTTACATAATCCAATTGCAAGGGATCAAGTTTGCTTTCCAATAAAACGTTAGTAAAGCCAATAACTCCATTCATGGGCGTGCGGATTTCGTGGCTCATATTGGCAATAAATTCTGATTTTTGCCGACTTTTCTCTTCTATTTTTTTCTTCTCAAGCGAGAGTTCAATATTTTTTTCTTCCAACAACTCAAGACTTTGTTGCAAATCTTCAGTAGCTACTTCGATATGTTGATTTAAATCACGAATTGTTTCGAGGTATTTTTTTTGCAAATGGCTACAACCTTGCTCAATGATGCCTAACTCACCTGCGCTCGTTGTTTTTATTTCTGTTTCGAATTCATTTCGTAAAATTTGTTTCATACTCCTACGTAAACGAGAAATTGGTAAATAAATACGCTTGGAAAGAAAGTAGTGGATGGTTAATCCCATAAGCAAACCAAATAGAGTAATAAAGATGGTGACAATGAGCATTTGGTAACGTTTTATTATCATCGAACGGGTATCAATATCAATGGATAACCAACCTAAAATATCATCAGCTTGAGTGGC
The DNA here is from genome assembly GCF_001468065.1 of Legionella steigerwaltii. Lineage (GTDB taxonomy): Bacteria > Pseudomonadota > Gammaproteobacteria > Legionellales > Legionellaceae > Legionella > Legionella steigerwaltii. Next base: position 280,852 of record NZ_LNYZ01000013.1, on the reverse strand, counting down.
CATTGGGCTGAGGATATTCTTAAATGATGAATTGGAATAAAGATTGAATTTAGGAATAGTAACTGGTGCGATGAAATTAATTGTAAACGGATTAATTTGCTTACTTTCGATATAATCCCCTGTAAATTTAGGCGGATTAAAGGGTTTATTCAGGGAGTGTTTGCCACCGCGATACGCAAGAAGTTGTCCATCGCTACTGTAAAAGGCGAGGGCCTTTACTTCTGGATTGATTGTGGATGCATTAATTAAACCTTGCAAGGTGCGATCATCACGCCGCAGCATGGCATATTGCGCTGCGGGAAGCAGTTGACGAATGTAGGCTTCACCTAGACGCGACATGTGCTGTTTTAAGTCATTACCAAACAGTCCATTATAAAAAATAGCGAGAAGCAGGGCGACTAAAAAGGCTGGAATTAGGGTGGTAATTCTCAGTTGATACTTAATACCAATGCTTTTCAAAATGACTCACCAAATAGTTCGGATAATACTTTAATTTTAGCCTGCATAGAGCATACTGTAATATGAATGATAATAGGCAGACTAAAATCTGCTCATAATATCCTTCACCAAGGCTTTAAAGTCAGTTATTATAGCCCGATTATTTTATTCCTTACAATGTGGAAGAGATTATGACAGTTAGAACCCGATTTGCACCAAGCCCAACTGGTTTTTTACATGTGGGTGGAGTAAGAACTGCTTTATTTTCATGGCTTTATGCAAAGCGCCATCAAGGCAAGTTTATTTTGCGCATAGAAGATACTGATCAAGAACGTTCTACAAAGGAATCGGTACAAGCTATTCTCGATGGTATGTCTTGGTTGGGTATGGATTATGACGAAGGTCCCTTTTATCAAACGGAACGTTATGAGCGCTACAAACAAGTAGCACAACAATTTTTGAATGAGGGTAAAGCGTATCGTTGTGAGTGCAGTAAAGAACGTCTGGAAGCCTTACGCACTGCACAATTAGATGCGAAAGAAAAACCTCGTTATGATGGACACTGCAGAGATAAAAACTTACCTTTATCCGATAAGCCTTATGTGATCCGTTTCAAAAACCCTGAACAAGGAACTGTCTCATTTCATGATGAAGTATATGGAGAAATCCATGTGGCAAATAGTGAGTTAGATGATTTGATTCTTGTACGCTCTGATGGTCATCCAACGTATAATTTTGCTGTGGTTATCGATGATATAGATATGAAAATAACCCATGTAATTCGTGGTGATGATCATATTAATAACACACCAAGACAAATTAACCTCTTTCAAGCACTGAATGCTCCAATTCCAGTATTTGCTCATTTACCCATGATCTTAGGTGAAGACGGTAAACGTTTATCTAAAAGACATGGTGCTGTAGGCGTGTTGCAATTTAAAGAGCTAGGTGTTTTACCTCACGCATTACTCAATTATTTAGTGCGTTTGGGCTGGTCTCATGGTGATCAAGAAATCTTTAGCGTCAATGAAATGATCGAATGTTTTGATTTAAACAATGTGAGCCGGGGCGTTTCAAGTTTTAATTATGAAAAGTTGTATTGGTTAAATCAACATTATCAAAAGAATGATCCTGTAGAAGAAGTGGCCGAATCATTGCGTTGGCACTTTGAACACGCAGGCATTGATCTGACTAAAGGGCCAAAATTAACAGATTTAGTTGCAATTCAGGCTGAACGATGTAAGACCTTATTTGAAATGTACCAAATGAGTTTATATTTTTTCACTGATTCGATTGAATATGATGAAGGAGCAGTGAAAAAACATTTGCGCCCGGTTATTTTGGAGCCGTTGACTGCGCTTTATGAACGGTTGCAAACAGTGGAGTCTTGGGACAAAGACCATTTGCAAGAATGCATTAATGACATCAGCGCCCAATTTGATATCAATATGGGAAAAATAGCACAACCATTACGAGTCGCTGTAACGGGTTCAAGCATGTCACCATCTATTGACATGACCTTGACTCTGTTAGGTAGAGAAAGGGTGTTAACGCGGCTTAAAAACGCTTTGGAACAATTAAACACTAGGGCTCAAGCCAATAGTTAATTTCCATAGTGGTTGTACTTCATTATCTGCAAGTTAATGCAAACTGATGACTTGCAGATTCTAAATTCTTAGACTCGTGAATATCATGTATTGATTACCATGAGTGATAGTTTTAATGAAACAAGGATGATGGCTATGAAATTAAAATCACAGTTTTTAGGATTGGCCTTTATGGCTTTTTTAACGTCACCAATGCTTTACGCGGGTAATTCTGATACTTCCAACCTCACAAACCAATTGCAGAAAGAAATTGATGATTATTATAAGAAATACAGCGAAAAAGAAAAATTTACGGCGATTGCTGCATCAGTTTTGATTCCCCAGAATCAAATGAGTTCTAAAAAAGAAACCCACACTGTAGAGCACGGCACCATGGGGTTTCCTCCTTTATCCCAGCCTATTACACCAAGCAATTTATTTGATATTGGCAGTATTACCAAATCATTTACTGCACTTATTCTGTTGCAATTGCAGACAGAAGATAAACTGTCTCTAGATGATCATTTAGGGAAATGGTTACCCCAATATCCTAATTGGAAAAATGTTACTTTAAGGCAATTATTAAATATGACCAGCAGTATTCCTAACTATTCTGAAGATGAGGAATTTTCCAAGAAAATGGAGGCTCATTTAGATAGGGTGTGGACGGATGAAGAACTGCTAAAGTTTGCACACCCTGAAAAACCACTCACGAAGAGAAAAGGGAATCTCTTTGAATACTCGAATTCTAATTATATCCTGGCTGCTTTAGTGATAGAAAAAGTGACCAATGATACCTTTGCTAACCAATTAAAATTACGCATTATAAACTCACAAAATGGTCTAAAGGATTCGTTTTACCTTGCAGGACCTGATGGTCAAGCGGTAGGAAAATCAATTGAGGAACGCCGAGTACATGGGTATTTTTATGATGAAAAAAGGAATAAATTAATTGATACACTTACTAATGACTTATCTTGGGCTGCTGCTGCCGGAGCAATCGTTGCGAATACTGAGGATGTAGTACGTTGGGTGCAACTGCTTTATCATGGCACACTAGTGAAACCGATTTATAGAGAGCGAATTCTAGCTGAATTAGAATCTGTTGTCTCTATGAAAACAGGACAACCTATTCCTAACGTAACTGCGGAAGATCCTCATGGATTTGGATTAGGAGTAGGGTATCTTTACGATGAAGTACTCAAACAGCGGTTTTGGGTTTATAAGGGAAGCACTTTAGGATTTCGAGTGATGTATTTTTGGCAACCTTGTAATAATGTGACTACGGTAGTTGCCTTAAATGGCAAAGGTGGTGAAGGTGATCCAAATTCTAAACTAGGTGATGAGATCATGAAGGCCAACCAAAATTTATATAAAGTCATTTTAAAAAATTATCCCGAATTACAGTGTGTATCTTAAGCCTTTCTTTTATGGCCTTTTCCTATTTATAGGTGAAAGTATTTTTTAAGACACGACTTAGCAATGATATGGACTCATCCTCCCTTTTACCCGGCACCTAGATGAGCCACACTGTTAAGGTCTACCAAACCTTATCGGAAGGAGAGTCCAATGAAGAATATTACGTTATTAGGTATAGATTTGGCAAAAGATGTATTTCAATTGCATGGAGTAAATGAACATGGAAAAAAGATCCTTGGAAAAAAAGTAAAGCGCTCAGAATTGCCTACGCTAATTGCAAATTTAGCCTCTTGCAAAATAGTAATGGAAGCTTGTGGTAGTTCAAATTACTGGTCTCGAAAATTCATGTCCTATGGTCATGAGGTATTCCAGATTAGTCCCCAGCATGTGAAGCCATTTGTCCAGGGTAATAAAAATGATAAGAATGATGCACGAGCAATCGTCATAGCAGCACAACAAGATAATATGCCTACAGTTCCAATTAAAACGATAGAGCAACAAGAAGTGCAGATGCTACATCGTTATCGAGAGAGCTTAATACATGAAAGAACGGCATTAGGAAATCGTATACGAGGATATTTGAGAGAGGCAGGCTTATTTTTAGTGCAAGGATTATCACAAGTTAGAAAACAAATTCCTCTGATATTAGAGGATGCTGAAAATGAATTGACGAGTGGCATGCGAGAAATAATATTTAGTTGTCATAAGAAGTTACTCGATTTAGATAAAGAGATAGAAAAATACACACAAAAGATAGAACATTTCTGTAAGCAAAGCTCTGTGTGTGAGCGCTTAATGAAGCTGTCAGGAGTTGGTCCGATAATAGCAAGTATTGTGTATGCAACGATGGGTAGCCCAACTAATTTTAAAAACGGGCGTCACTTTGCTGCCTTCTTGGGATTAGTTCCTAAAGAGCATTCCAGTGGGGGAAAACAGTGTTTAATGTCTATCAGTAAGCGTGGAGATCGCTACATACGCAGTTTACTAATACATGGTGGCCGGGCGGTTGTAAAAAACTCAGGAAAAAAAACTGATTATTTAAATTGTTGGATACAGCGTCTTCACAAAGAGCGAGGTTACAACAAAGCAGCTGTTGCAGTAGCTAATAAAAATGCACGGCATATGTGGGCAATTATGGCCTACGATGATAAGTATGTTGATCATATGAAGCTTTGCGCTTAAACAGGAGCTTATTAGATGATATATCAGCACCGCTTCGCGCTGCGCCTACCTTTTTTGTAATTAGCAAAAGCACTAATTACAAAAAGCTAGGATCATATACCTGGAGAACAAATGTGGAGATGAAAGACTAGCCTGAGTTTTGCAAATAACAGCTGATGTGAAAATGGTAAAATCAACTCTGTAAATACCTGTAGGCTACGGTGGGCATAATTGCCCGTGCAAGCGATAAAGGAGATAGAGTGCGAATATCATCAGGGCCCGAGTGAATAAATAAGTTCCTCATTGAATGGCCGGATATACGTATGCAAATACTAAACTTTTCACTAGCTAATTACTTGCAAAAACGGATGAGTCCATATACGTAGCCTGGGTGTAACGCAGGCTACAAATAGATTAAATAGTAATAAATTGTTGTAGCGTGTCAGTGTAGTAACAATACAAAGCATATGATACAATTTGATCTTTTCGATTCAAAAGTGAGCATGTATGCCTAGTAATACTGTAGAAACTTCATTACCAAATGATGATGAGAATCCTCCATTACTACCCCCACCTAGGTCGCTTAAAATTAATAAAAAAACCGACCATTTTTTTATTTCCATTAATAAGAAGGGCGTACATTCTTTTATTATGCTGGGGATGTATGACCCCGCGAAAAATAAAATACAAAACTTGCTTTGTCGTGTAGGAAAGATGGGTAACAATACAAATCCTAACTATGTGACCAACATACAGTCCATCTGTAACGCACTTTTTTTTAGTAATAAATCGAGATTAGGCGATGAAGGGGTCTGGAGGGAAAAACTAGGTGCAAATCCAATTAGTTATCAAGCTTATGATATTACTTATGATCAATATTTGGATTTTGTGCAAAAATTGGAGTCATTGCAAACGCCTGACAATAAGTTTGGATGCTATAAACCAGTTATTCTAAAAGAACCTGAAGAAGAGGAACAACTCGGTGACAGTCCTGAACCGGCTGTACTAGATCCTGATCAAGCTACATTAACCTATAGCGAAGACAATGTCTTACTGCCTAGCGATGTAAGTAAAATAAAAAAGAGTGTTAGTGAGCTGAGCGTAAGAAACACATGCAGACATTCAGCAATAGCGTTAGTTGAAGAAGTTCAGCATGCACCAGTTGGCTCCTTGGTTTCTTCCAGTTTTTTTATGGAGTTACCCTATCGAACGCTTTTGGTACACGGTAAACCTAGCGAGGATATCCCATTTTATGTACTTCCAGCGCCTCCAACAGCTTTTGCTCAAATCGCTGATGCACAGCAAAAGATAGTCAATAAGTTATACATTCGAATGGAAAATATGCTGTGTCTTGAGCCTGATTCTGAGGATACTCAAGCAAAGTTTTTAAAATTGAAGGAATTGTATTTAGACTTAGTTGGGCCAAAGAAAAAATTATCTCTTGATTCATTACTACAACATATTGAGACTTGGAAAAGTGATAATCAAGCCACATTGGAAGTTTTAAGAAAAACATACTTTTGGGACTCTTTCGTCAAAAGAACATCGTCTACTATGAAGCTAATTGATGAAATAGAAGATGATCTTGAAAAAACACGCCAGTTGCATCATGGCTAGAACAGCCAATTTCTAGTATGCTCAACTGGTAAAGCCTATTATAAAAAATTCTAAGGTTTCTTCTGTCTAAACCCTAGTAATTGACTATGAATCAAAGGAGTTGATATGAAACTTTATTATACCAAGTCAGCGTGTTCCTTAGCAGTACGTATTGTTCTTAACGAGTTAGGTCTTGATTTTCAAGATGAGGAAGTGGATTTAAAGGCAAAAAAAACAAAAACAGATGCGAATTATTTATCAATTAATCCCAAAGGGGCAGTACCAGCACTTCACCTAGATAATGGGGATGTGTTGACTGAAAATCAGGTTATTTTGCAATATTTAGCGGACAAAACGCCAGGTCAAAAGCTTTTGGCTCCGGTAGGTGATTTAAAAAGATATCATACTCTAGAGTGGCTTAATTATGTTGCTACGGAATTACATAAAACAGTAGGTATGTTTTTTTATCCTAATCTCAATGAAGAAACAAAAAACATTTTTATGTCCGTAATTACCACCCGATTGAAGTATGTTAACGAGCATCTCGCGAAGGGACCTTACGTAATGGGTAAGGACTTTACTTTAGCGGATGCCTATTTATTTGTCATACTTAGATGGGCTTATTACTTTAAAATGGATCTTTCAGCTTATAAACATTTAGAACACTTCATGAAAGTTGTTGCAGAACGTCCTGCTGTTGTGACTTCGCTGCAACAAGAAAAACTATAATAAGTGCTTGTTCCTGATTAAGAACGTTTGTATTTGGTGTCTCTTTTCGCCTATCGCATTTAAGTCCAAACGTTCTCCAATTTTTTTTGCTTTGGGATAAGATAATTACCGCTGTAATTCTTTTTTTGGGGGAAGTATGACTGTAAAATCTACTTTTCAAGGTGGAATAGAACTTAATTTTTCCTCACAACGCAAATTTGAATCCATTGCCGGGGTAAAGCAAGAGAAGCAAGCACCGATTATTGCACGTAATGCAGTGCGTTTTTTAATGATGGGATGGACGGAACAGTGGACTGAGTTTTTAACCCCAGCCGTCGCTTATGCTGTTTTTGTAAAACGTGATCATGACTTGGTACGTGAATTACGTTTTGCTTTTCAACAAGGTTTTTTAGACCTTTTCGAGCAATTAAAAGATAAAGAATTAACACCAGAGCAAAAAGAACAAGTTCAGCTTTATCTGAGTAATTGTTTAACTTTGCTTCCTTATGGCGATTTAACACCCTATGAATTCATTAAAATCCCTCAATATATTGATGGCCATTTGGAATTGGTTGAATATCAAATTAAACCAATTGAATTAACAGAAAGGTCTGGATGGAGACGTTTTTTTATTCGTGACAAAGATCGTGTTTTTGCTTATGGGCTTGAACCAATTTTGCAAGAAAAGGCAGAATCTCACTTAATTTTTATGGGTACTACTTATCCTGCCGGACAAGGCTTCTTGCCGCAGGTGAATACTGACTCTAAAGGCTTTGAAACGGTTGGAGAGTCACTTTATCGAAAGGGAAGAAATCGAATCCATGAATGGTTAAGCGCACAAAAAAATAAAATACATGTATGTGGGGTAAGTTTGGGTGGGTCTTTAAGTTTATTGCTTGCGATTGATAAAGGAAATTATATCGTGTCACGTGTTGACGCACTAAACCCTGCAGGGCTTAATGCCTGGCCTAAAAATAGATATGATCATTGGGATGAGTTAACTGATAAACCATTAGTGGTTGTGCAAAAGCAAGGAAATGATCCTGTTTCAGCTTTTGGGATCTGGAAGAATGATTGGTACATTATTCAAGTAACTCCTCCTCCCGATAAACAAGGACCTAATTGTTTTTGTGATCATTTTTTAAATTATGCCGGTTTTGCTGATACAACATTTACCTACATTGAAGCGAAACAGGATAATGAAAAACGAATTGCACGTAATTTTTGGCTTTACCTGCTTGGTAGGAGTTTGATTTATGGCTTTTTCTTTCTGCCATTTACCTATGCAGCGCGTCCACTTGCTTATTTTTTTATACAAAACTGGATGATTTCAGTATCCGCATTAGGAATATTAGTAGGGGCTGGTCTTTCCTTGGCTGGGATTTTGCCCGTAGCAGCTTTTTTGATCATCGCTGGAAGCTTATTAGCTACTGTTTTTGTATATTCAGAGTACCTTGCTAAGAAAAATCCTGAAGCTTCTTCTATTCGATTGCTTGTAGAACAGGAAGGGCTTGCAGAAATGCATGATCCATCTTTACCTCGCAATCCAACTATGGATAGTTACAATAAGGACAATACAGTAGAGATAGAACTGACTTATCAGCAAATACATACCTATTATGACGTGATGCGTCGCCTCGTAAAAGAAAAAGATTTTTTGCCTGATGATGAAAAGAAAAGCAAACACGTAGTAGGAGTGAGCAAGAAAGCATTGCTCGAAGAAAGCTTGGATTCCCAAAAGGCTGCTTTAGCGGTACCTTTTACAGTTACCCGTGCAAAGGCAGCTCATATACGGCATACTTTAAATTGGGTGCAAAAATTAGGAATTGAGAATGAAGCCCTGAAGACTAATTTAGAAAAATGTTACACTGAGTATCGAATCGGTAAGCATATATAATTTATATCATGGTGTTATGGGTTGCATCTATATGCTCCATCATGCAACGACAACTGGAAAAGCGATAATAGGGATCCGGATCAAATCATGCTAGTCCGAGCACGTTGTGTGAGTTTTTTTGATTTTAAAAAATCATTTTAAAAGCGAAAAATTAGATGAGCTGCGACTGAGTAAAGAAAAGGATAATATGAATCCGCTGGATTAAGCTGTGATTCTCCATAACCCGCAGTAAAATTCCCAGCAACCTCACCGCTTATGTGCTCAGCAAAATTGTAATTCACACCTACACTAAAAGTAGGCCCTGGACGCCAATCATCGACAACAATATCTTTACGATGCACGCCAGCAACCCCTGCTCCGGAAAAGATTTTCATTTGAGAGTGAGGAATAGGGACCATGAGTTTCCCCATCAAAGTGACAACTTCAGTTTGAGTTGTTAAGATTTCTAAGCCATCGTGATCGAAACTGAATAAACTTATAGGGTCGAAATGAACATTCGCTTCAGAGAAGTGCATATAATTGGCTTCGATGGCAAAGAAGCGGGTAAATTCATAACCAGCTAAAACTCCCCAGGCACTCCCACCTTCGTCTACATTGATTGGTGTAGATAACATTAAAGCAATATTTTGATTTTCTTCACTAGGAACCAAGCCTTGCCAGGTAGTTGAACCAAAACCCGCAATCGCACCAACATAAAAAGGGTGGTGGGGCATATTGGCTTCTGCAAAACAAAAAGATGTTGAAAGAAATAAGAATGAGAATAAAAATGATTTTGAATTTTTATTATTATGCACAATAAGTACTCTACCAAGATTGTTTTAATCATTAAAATTTCTGGTTGGGTCTTCGACCCAACCTGCATCATTTTTTTGTTGACTGTATTATCTAATATAAGTTACTGGGCAGGACAGGGTTGCTTGTTGGAACTGCAAATCCTTCCGCGAGAATCTACACCGCCGAGACGATAACAATTCCAATTATCAAGACAATCTTGCTTTGTAGTGTAGGGTTGGGCAGCACATGCTTTATCCAATGAACCATATACACTGACCATACGGGCATAAAGCATATTCATATCTTGGCACATGCCAGCAGGCAAACCAGAACTAGTACAGTAACAGGTTGCAACTGTTTTAAATGAAGAACAAAAACTGACATCATCAGTAGGCTTAGCAATACCACAAGCAGTAACATTTACATTTGAAAAAACTGAGAAACTAAGTAAAAACATTAAAGCAGCAGAAAATCCTCGAATCATTTTTAACATCCTCTATAAGGCCGAAATTTTATTTGAATTACTCTATCAGAAAATTAATCTGGCTGCAAAAGATAGGTATTAATATGTGAGTTGAGTTGAACACTAAATTGACTTTCTGATTCGTGTTGTGAAAAAACGCTGAAATGAATCCTAATCCCAAGATTTATTTAAAAAAAGTGCTCCGCATGTTCATGTTTTAAAATAAGCTCACGTGAGTTATTTTCAAATGCGATTGATTCCATGATCTGAATGACCTCTCGTGAAATTTTTTCACGAAAAGCAGGTTGTAAATTTGCTGAAATAACCAAATAATGAGCATTTTGATTGTCATCGCGTATGAAACTGGCTTCAAAAATATAATTTATTGCCAGTAAATCATTATTATTGTTTTTAATCTGTTTTGTATCAAAACCAAATATCGCCATATTTCTATTAGGATGTTCAACGAAATTATCTCTGATATTAAGATTAATAAGAAACTTGGTATTTCGTTTAAATGAAATCATGCGACTACCACATCGTTGTAAAATTTTCCGATAAAAGGATGGTATTTTAAGTAGTTTTGTATAGAGTGGGGTAACTAAATTAGTAAAGAAATTTTCGATCGTATTAGGCTTAAGCGAGTTAATGGAGCAAAGCTTTACTAGGTTTGAGCAATGCTGATAATTACTGGTATCAATAATCGCATTACGTATTTGTTGAGATAAACTAGTTAATGTTGCTTTATCGTCAAGACTAATTTTTGTGGGTTCTACCCTAAGAAAACAACCAATCGTATTATCATAAATGCAATTATCACGTGTGGATTGAATGATATTTATATAAGTGTACGGAGTTTCGCTTTGCTGGTTGCCGCAACAATTTCGTAAAACCAATGCAATCATTCCACATAATGCGTTATTAATACTGATGTGGTTTTTTTCGCAAAAATGTTTGAGATGAGTTAATAAGTCCCTGGGTATTTCTGAATAGGTAGAATAAGGAATATTTGCAATTTGCATGTCAGGAATTACATACTCTTCAGGGAAAGTAAATAAGCTGGCATCTTTCAAATACTCTTCCCAAAATAGAATATCTTCTTCCAAATGCATTTTCATTGCAGTTCGTTCACTAAAAATATGCTCTTTATAACGCGTATCTATTTCAATTTGTTCAAGCGTTATTTGATTATAATGTTGATAAAATTGAGATAATTCAGCGAATAAAATATCAATGCAATGGTCATCAGAAATTAAGTGCGGTATGCAAATTTGCAGTTCTGATTCATGTTCATTTAAGTAAAATAATTTGCCAATAATTAAATGGTTTTTTTTAGGCCATGGATAAAAATTAATAAGCTGAGTTATTGAGCTTTGCAATTCATGTTCACTTTCTTGTATAGAAAGTGGGGTGAGATCGCTAATAATCAATTTAAATGAACAATTTTTTTGTATTTTTTGTGCCGGTTTTAATTTTAATATCTGATAATTTAATGTTTCATGTTTTTTTAAAAGCGCTTGAAAAGCAAACTCTAAAGCGGTTGCATCTAAATGACCGTTCAGCCTCTTTCTCGCAACAATATTTAGTTTTTGTGCTCTAGGTTCAAACGTGTTTGACATCCAGAGTAAAAATTGAAAATCACTAAGAGGGATGTTGATTATTTTATGGTAGTTAGGGAGTTTACCTGAACGTTTTTTCTTATTCTTTTTGGTTTTTTTGATAATTGGGGCGAGTTTGGCAATATTAGTGGCTTTATAAAAGTCATGTATGCTAACGTTTCTATTTAAATCCCCATTTATTTTCGAAATGATGCGTGCTGCAGATAAAGAATGTCCGCCTAAATCAAAGAAATCATCATGAACACCGATGAGCGGCACTCCTAATTCATCTGACCAAATTTGGGCAAGTTTTTTCTCCAAAGCAGTAATCGGTTCAACATAGTTATGACAAGCAATTAATGAAGGTAAAGGTAAGGCTGCCTTGTCTAATTTACCATTGGCGGTCAAAGGGAATGAATCAACTCTTACAAAAACTGAAGGGAGCATGTATTCAGGTAGCTGTTTTTGTAAAAATTGGCGTATTTGATTTGTATTTAATTTATTATTATTGTCTTTTAGTATGTAATAGGCCACTAATCGTTGTTCACCAAAAGAATCTTTTTGCGTCAGCAGAGTAACTTCTCTAATACCAGGATGAAGCATCAAGTATTTTTCTATTTCACCAGGTTCGACGCGATATCCGCGGATCTTGACCTGCTCATCAATTCTTCCTAGGTAATCAATTACTTCATCGGGGCGTTTTTTGCATAAGTCCCCTGTTTTATATAAACGAGTTTTATTACGTGTAATAAATTGCTGTTGTGTTAATTGGGGCTGATTCAGGTAGCCACGAGCGAGACATTCTCCACCAATATATAATTCACCTGGTTCCCCATCCGGAACAGGCTTACCGTGGGTATCGAGAATAATGCAATTCATGTTGCAACCCATTGTTCCAATAGGTACGTTGGTATCTAACTCAGTACAATTTAAGATACCTAGTTTATAAGTTGAAACTGCTACAGTTGCTTCAGTTGGTCCGTATTCATTATATAAAAAATGTTTGGGGTAAAGCTTAAGCCAAGATTGACATTCAGCAGAAGACAAATTTTCTCCACCAAGGATAATAGAGCGTAATTGTGGTAAGGCAACGAAGTTATTTTTTGCTTCATTTAGAAGTATCTTAAAATAACTTGGTGTCAACTTGATGATATTAATGCGTGATTTCATTAGATAATGTAGATAAGAGTGTACCTCTTTCTTAATAAGATCCTCGCAAAGAACTACAGTTAACCCAAGCATTAGAGGGACAATAGTTGAAGTTACTGACATATCAAAAATAGGATTTGCGGAAAAATCAATTCGCTGCTGAGGCTTGCAGCCTGTATAGTCTGAAAACCATTTGCAATAATTAATTACAGAACGATGCTCAATAAGCACGCCTTTTGGGGTTCCGGTGGAGCCAGATGTATAAATAATATAGGCTAAATGCTCTGAGGTATTGGCTGATGGTAGATTCTCTGTTGGCTGTTTATTGATGTTACTATCATCTTGGTCCAAGAGAATTACAGTTCCTTGGTAGGATGTAAATTGATTTCTAAAGGTAGATTTCGTGATTAAAATTGGTGCTTGACTGTCTTGAAGTAAGAATAATAAGCGTTCTTTCGGTTGAGATGCATCCAAAGGCAGATAAGCCCCGCCTGCTTTTAAAATGGCAATAAGTGTAATGAGAAAATCAAATGAGCGTTCCACGCAGAGCGCCACAGGGATATCTGGCTTTAAGCCTGAGCTCTGTAGGTAATGAGCGAGTTGATTCGCCCTTTGATTAAGCTCGCCATAAGTCAGTTTTTCATTCCCTTTTAGAGCAGCGACATAATTAGGGAAGTGGTGCGCATGCTCTTCAAATAAGGCTTGTATTATTTTTTTATTAGCCATTTTTATCCTAAATTCGGCAGTTAAGGAATAGTCTGAAAAACTAAAATCTTACGCTGAATTTAAAGGTTTTTTAGTTATTTTTTTATTCATGACGAAGCATTTATGATCCTAATGCTCTGTTGTCTTCTGTAAAAATTAACTAAAAAACCTTTAAATTCAGTATAGTAAACACTTCTGGTATATTCAACTTAGAGGAAGTAGATGCGCTGAGCTTGAGAATTTAGGATTACAGCTTAGGCAAGAGTCGATCCAACCATTTTGGGAGGTACCAAACCCAATTTTTAAAGAGAGCCATTGTAGCAGGGACTAAAAAGCTTCGTATTAAAAAGGCATCCACAAAAATAGCAACCGCGATACCAAGTCCGAATGCTTTAACCATTAATACATCTGCGATTAAGAAGGAGCAACAAATCACGATAACAATAAGGGCTGCACTCGTAATAATTCGACTGCTTTTTTCAATGCCAAAAATAATACTGTTGTTGTTATCTTTAGTTAGCTGATGAGCCTCTTTAATCCGAGTCAGTAGAAATACCTCATAGTCCATGGAAAAGCCAAATAATGCACAAAATATAATAACTAATAAACTAATATCGAGCATTTCTTGGGGTTGAAAATTAAGTATTTTAGAAAAATATCCTTGCTGGAATACAAAAACCAGCGCACCGTATGAGGCACTAAGGCTTAATAAAGTCATTAAAATTGCTTTCAAAGGCAAGAACAATGATCTTAGGAGTAAAAGCAAGATTAGATAAGAAAATACAATTATCCATAAGATGGCGTAAGGAAGTACGCGATAAATACTATGCAGCACATCAATATTACTCGCCGCGATTCCAGTCAGTTGCACTTTTAATCCCGAACCTAATTTTATGTGATGTAATTCATTAACCAGTTTTTTGGTTTCTTCTGAATTGACTGGATACTTGCTAATTACACTAATAATCGCCATATGTTTGGTTGTAGTTGTCTCCAATAATTGTTTCACACGTATATCGAGTAATTTTTTATTCAAATGATAAAGAGTGTAGTATTGGCCTTTTTTTAGATCTGACTTACTGCTGATAATGCCATTGACTTCTTTGACCAGCGGGTTTTGTTTTAGCTTATGTACCAAATCATATATTTTGGACAAATTATGACGTGATAAGATGGATGAAGAGGGTGATTCAATAACCAGGACTACTGGATTTAATTGTTCAATCTGAAATTTCTTTGCGTACATATCATAAAAAGCACGGTGTTCTGACTTTTCTGGAAAAATGCGATAATCCGATATACCAAATTGTGCCGTCAAAAATGGATATCCAAGCACTAATAAAAAGATAAGTATTGGGAAGAAAAAAAGATAGGGGTGGTGCACGACTCGCTCTGCGAGCCAGCGCCAGTAACTGTAATGGTTTTTATTTCTAAATATACGCACTGATAAAAAATTAATTTTTGATTTGAGTACAGCAAGGATTGCTGGCAAAAAGATAGTCGAAATTAATACTGCAAAAAAAACAGCAGCTAAGCCACCAACGGCAACTGAAAATAAGATGTTGACTGGAAATAAAAATAAAGCACTAAGACTTACAAAAACAGCCAAGCCACTAAAAAAAATTGCTTTACCTGCTGTTTCTTGGGTTGTAGCAATCGCTTCTTCAATATTTAATCCATTTTTCAACTCATCCCTAAATCGACTAATGAAAAACAGTGAATAATCCAAACAAAGGCACAAACCGAGCAATAAAGCGATGTTGATCGTGAAAATAGAAAGGGTGAACAGATGACCAAAAAAATAGAGCGTCGTTAAAATAATTATTGCACAGCCACCGCCCAAGATAATTGGCAGTGTGGCAGCAACTACTGATCCAAATACAAGAATTAAAGTGATAATCGCTACCGGTGTGGCGACAAAATCAGCTTTATATAGATCAGTCTGCGTTTGCTTGTTCACATTTTGAACGAAAAGAGGTTCCCCCCCAAACAGTATTGTCATATGGGAAGGCTTTTTTATTGATTGTTTAAATTGTTTTAATAATTCATCACTAAGGGGTTTATTCGTTTTGAAGATTACTGCAACATAAGCTGTATGTTTATCCTTGGAAATTTGATTTTTATCATCAGGGTAAATGATTTCGTGTTTAATTGGAAAATCTTTTAAATCAGATAATGATTTTTTAATTTTTTCTTTAAATAGTGGCTCAGTTGCTGAAAGGTTTGAACTATGGAACATGATAAGAAATTTATTTTTATCGTTATAGCCTAATTTTTTATCCATGTATTGTTCCGCTTTTGCACTTGCAGAACTTTCATCAATAAATCCAGTTGTTTTAAATGGGGTAATAATGTGCGGTAAAAAAGGGATGCAGAGTAATATAACAAGTAACCAAAAACCTATAATTGGCCATCGCAGCTTGTTTATAAATCTTCCTAATCTGTATGACAGCGCTTTTTTTTGCATTTTTATCGTCGGAACTCCAAATTCCGTGAAGTTACAAAAAATAATGACTCTTTAAATATATTAGTATAAATTAGGCAGTATGTGTAAATTAATGAGTGAAAAGCCATTTGTGCATCAATATCAGGATCTAATAATTCTCTTTAATAATTGTTTTGGAGAAGAGTTTAATACTCAGCTTGTTAAAGGCGACAACGAGCCAATTTACTTACCCGCTGATGAACAACGTCCTTATAATGCGTTATATTTTGCACATGGCTTTTTTAGCAGTGCGCTGCATGAGTGCTCTCACTGGCTTATTGCTGGAGAAGAGCGTAGGAAGCAAGTTGATTTTGGATATTGGTATATGCCAGACGGACGTACAGCAGAGCAACAAGCTTTATTTCAATATGTTGAAGTAAAGCCGCAAGCATTGGAGTGGATACTTTCAAAGGCTGCAGGCCATAAATTTTATATCAGTATCGATAATTTAAATGGGGCTGAATCAGATACTATTGCATTTAAACAGGCGGTTTATCAACAAGTGCTACATTATTGTACCCATGGATTATCACCACGCGCGCAAAAATTTCGTGATGCTTTATGTTGCTTTTATGGTCAATCAATGGCTTTAAGGATAGAGGATTTTTCGCTAGAGGCATTATGAATCATCCAATCATTGTAGCCCGGGAGCAGTACAGGAATTTCCCTTCTCCCCACAGGGGAGAAGGTGCCCGTTAGGGCGGATGAGGGCACTGATTACGATTGATGAACCCTTACACCTAGCCCTCTCCCACAAGTGGGAGAGGGGATTCTAATGAATTACAGATTCGCAGCCTGCCATTAATGATGCAACACTACACCTAAAGTCCAATCCAGATTTTGCGCAGAAGGAACATAATTCACTGTTTGGTTTGCTGTTAAACCATAGCCCTCTACCATTAGAGCATAATAAAACGCTGGTAAGAGGCAATAGGACTCAATGTACTCATTATTTGGAAATTGATTGCTCAGACTTTCCCATTGTTGGTGACAAATCAGACTATTTGCTTGTTGTAACAAATCTTGAATAACTAATTGATTATTGTGGAATTGGAACGGTTTGCTTTCTGCAAGATTTGGAAAACCACCGATGGCATACCATGAATTAATGTGGCTAGCAGAAAGAATAGGTTGCACTTCATTGGTAACTTTATGCATTTTAATTAATGGTGACACCTCTTGTTCACAAGTAAAAGCATCTCCTTGTCCTGAATTTCCGTCTGGAAGAGGATAGCCATCTGAGAAGCATGAGGTAGTATCCAGAAGCTGGTGAGTCATTTCGTTTTGTCCAAGGCCTAGAAAACTGTGAAGGGATAAATTGATATGTTGACCATATAGATTCAATTCAACTTGAGAGCCTTTGTTGTCGACATTTTTTTGAATTGGGAAAACAATTTGTACTGAAGCTCCACCAATATCCATAACTCCTACGGATTGACTAGAAGATGATTGGAGTGCCCCTATGTGATAATTCACTGCAAGCCAGTCATATAATGCCTCATCAAGTCCAGTAATCGTTTTTGCTTCCATTAGTTGCCACTCAGATTTCTGATTAAACCACTTTTGTACTTCTTGGTAATAAGTTTTTTGTTTGGTTTGTGGTACAAGGCGCATTCCTGCTGTTGCATAAAAATAAACAGGGATGTGTTGTGTAGGAGCACCTGAGAAGAGGGTTGTTAGGTACGCATCTATGGTATTTTGATTTGCTTCAATCATTGCAAATCCAGGCTTTACTTTTTTAGACCATATTTCAGAAATATGAGAAGGCGTGTTTGTTTCATCAAGATCATATGCAAACACATGAAGTCTTGAGCCTGTACTCCCAGCATCAACAACGGCAACACATTGGTGTTCAGTACACGAAGAAGAATCAGCATAAACATCGGTAACTACTACAAAGAGACAAGAGAGAACGAACAAAAAACGAAGCATGATTAAATTCTCAATAAAAAAGTAGATAAATGATACGGTATGTATCTTTTATTTTCAATGTGATATTTTGTGGAAAAAATGATACACTATTTTTTAAGTTTTTATGTAGGTTTAATTTTACCTTCCGACTTTCAGGTTGGGCAAGAATCCAACCTTCTATTTTAAGTCAGTTTTCAGGCAGTTATCATAATGATAAATCAAGAATATCGTGGTTCTATCTATGCTATTTTATCTGGATTCCTTTACAGTTTTATTGGATATTTTGGCTTAAGCGCGATGAATGGCAACTTATCCGCAAGCACTATGTTGTTTTGGCGCTTTCTTATTTCGAGTATGATTATTTTAATGATCATGCTCCCGAAAGTTAAAAAAAACAATGACTCTTATAAAAATATGTCCATTGCTTTTTTTACAGGAGTTTTTTTCTATGGTATTTCAACCTGGCTTTATTTTTTAGCCTCTTATTACATAGGTTCTGGATTAGCGATGGTTATCTTTTTTACCTATCCAGTACTGATTATGTTGCTCAACTATTTCTTTTATGATCAGTCAATTCCTAAAGTTTATTATTTCGCTATTGCGGTTATTTTAATTGGTATGGCGCTTATGGTGGATTTAGAGGCATTGTCTTTTAACTTATGGGGAATTTTACTGGGCATTGCGTCCGCTTTTTTTTATGCTTGCTATGTGATCGGTAGTAAAAAAAATGAGCTCTCTCCCAATATGTCCACTTTTATGGTGTGTTTGGGTTGTATGACAACGAGTTTAATTGTTTCTCTTTTTAATCATTCTTTTGCAATCCCGTCTTCTATGGGTGTTTGGTACCATTTATTTGGTATTTCTATTATTGCAACGGTAATTCCCATAGTATTTTTGTTATACAGCTTAAAATACATCAGCTCCGAAAAAGCCTCTATTTTATCCGTTTTGGAACCAGTGTTTGTGGTAATTTTTGGTGTATTACTCCTAGGAGAAGAACTAGATCTGTGGGGTGCAGTAGGCATTGTCTTGGTATTAACTGGCGCATTGCTTACTTTATTCAGCCATAAAATTAACCTTGGCCAATTAAAACTCCAATTCATTCGTAGTGAGAGTGATGGATAAAAATCATACAATCATTGTAACCGTTTCATATTGATCAGAACTGTAGCCTGGGTGAAGCAAAGCGTAACCCGGGTTACGCTTTGCTTCACCCAGGCTACATATTGCAGTAATTTTTAATACCAACTTCCATTGCAACCACCACAACCCCCACAATCACTAGCACACGTTCCGCAACATGGATTATTTGAACAGTTGCCTAGTAAGGCAGTTGAGCACACCAGGATTACAGCCAGTATTATTCTTTTCATTACCTATCCTTATTATGGTATGTATATTAACTATACTCTACGTTTTTGAATTTAACCAATTTATATTCAAAGTTTTAAATTTTTATATTAAGTAAAAAACAGGTCCTAATTTTCAGTCATGTACAACCATTGTAATTTCCATAAATTATAAATAAATATTTGATTTTGTGTAGTATTTATATAAGCAGTAAATGTTTGATGGGATAAGTAGCGATTATTGGCAATATAGCTTATCAAATCATGAGAAACCCCAGCTATATCCCACTCACAACCATTAATATAAAATTGATATTCAGATTGCTCATCTGGAATCTGGTAAGCAAAACGACATGATGCGTCTCTGGTGAGATCTGCCCCAGCTTTTATTTCTTGAATAAAATGTGATAAATCACTTGTCTCAGTCTCTTCTAAAGGCAAAGGTAACTGAAGTTCAGCGTGTTGATCCAATCGTGTTGCAAAACAACCGAACCAGGATTTGATGGTCTTATCATCATTAATTAATTGCTGTAACAGTTTTTGTGCGCTTTGCCAGGCAGGACGAGTGATCTCAGAGGTATTGTGCAACTGTGTCCAGTCTGGATCTTGATATAATGTTTTGAATGTACCTTTCTCAGCTAGATAATCACTAAGACTATCTAACAACTCTTGTCCTTGATAGCTCCGGTAGCCAAAGGAATAGGTCATACATTCTTCGGAAAGTGAAATACCGTAGTGGCCTACATGTGGTGGAAGGTATAACATATCTCCCTCTTCGAGAATTAGGCGTTCTTCTACGTCAAATTGATTCATGATCCGAAGTTCGAGATCGTTAATGTAATTTTCATTAGTACAGCCTTTGGTCGTGAGGGACCATTCTCGTCGTCCCTGGGCCTGGTATAAAAAGACGTCATAATTATCGTAATGAGGCCCAACACTACCATGGAGGACCGCATAACTAATCATGATGTCGTCGATCCGCCATTGTGGAATGAAATCAAAATGATCAAGCAAGCTATAAATTTCTGGAATTAATCGATCCACCCCTTGAACAAGCAAGGTCCAGTGTGTTGAGGGTAGACTACTAAAATCATTTTCACAAAATGGTCCACGCTTTAAATGCCAATAGGGTTTTTCATGAGGTGTTTCAAAGACAAGACGACTTTCGACATCGTCTTCAAGAGCAAGTCCAGCCAACTCATCAGGAGATAATGGAGCAGCAAAGTTTGGTAGCGCATTGCGAATCACTAAGGGCTTTTTTTGCCAATATTCTCTTAGAAAAGTTTCTAAAGAAATTTGAAGATTGATCATGTGTAGTTAATACTCCTCTGAATCATGTAGTCATCGTAGTCTAGGTGTTTGGGTAGCCTGGGTGCAGCGCAGCGGAACCCGGGATCGGTGCCATAGCATTCCCGGGTTCCGCTGCGCTGCACCCAGGCTACGATAAATAAGTTATCATAATGAAATTTGTAATTTTTAACTCGATTGAAGAATACGCTCTAGCTCGCCCTTTGCTTGACGTGAAAAATTGATTAGCTCGCTTTCTTCTTCAAAAAAATCAAAAGACTGGATTAATGTTGCCTCATCATGTTTTCTGAATGCTGATGATTTTTTGCGAATATCCTCATTGTTGTATCCCAGAAATTTCATGACTTCTTTAGTCATAGATAAAGATGAGTCAAATAATTCTCGGATGAAATAATCCACACCGATTCGATGTAGTTCATAAGCATGACGACGGTTACGCGCTCGAACAAAAATTTTTAAGTGGGGGAAGTGTTGTTTGGCGAGCTTAACAATTTTTAGATTCGCATCTACATTTCCAACAGCAACTATAAGCAGTTTAGCGTGTTCAGCACCAGCGCTCTTTAAAAGATCCAATCGACTGGCATCTCCAAAATAGCCAACATAACCAAATTTCCTGAGTAGTTCGATTTGTTCTGGATTTTTTTCCAATACGGTAATTGTTATATTTTCACCGTTAAGTAAACGGCCAATAATCTGACCGAAACGTCCATACCCCGCAAGAATAATTCCATTTCTTTCATTGAAGGAATCATACTCTCGTTCGGGTATGAAACTCATAAACTTAGGTATGACAAATCGATGATAGAAAAGCATTAAAAAAGGAGTGGCAAGCATAGATAATGCAACAACAAGGGTAAAAAATGCCGCAGTTTCCTGATTAATTACTTTGGTAGCCCCAGCATAGTCAAAGAGTACGAAGGCAAACTCACTCCCTTGTGCTAAGGCAAATGCAAAACCAATACTTTGTAGTTTTGTTAAATCAAAGATGGAGCCCAAAAAAAATAAAATAATTGCTTTGATGATAATTAAAGTAAATACAGCGGCCACAATGAGCATCGCATGGTGAGAAAAAAGAGAGAAATTCATCGCCATTCCCACGGATATAAAAAATAATCCAAGCAGAATCCCTTTGAAAGGTTGAATGTCTGCATCAACTGCGTGTTTGTATTCAGAGTTTGCTAACACAACCCCGGCAATAAATGCGCCTAAAGCAGGGGATACACCTATAGACTCCATTAACAGGGTTACACCCACTACCAAAGCAAGAGAAAAGGCGGTAAATACTTCACGTAAATTGGTTTTGGCAATAATCTTGAACAAGTACCTGGATAAATACTGGCCCACTAAAATGACGGCTCCAATGATTCCGGCGACTAGAATCGCATGCAACCATCTGGGAAGATGCATAATGAATGAAGTTTCATGAGGATTAATTTGAATATTCTCATGTTGAGCAAGTAAGGGAATGATGATTAATATGGGGATTACGGCAATATCTTGAAATAAGAGAACTGCAAATGAGGTTTCACCCTCTGCCGTTTTCAGAAGGTTTTTTTCTTGGAGCATTTGCAGTACCAAGGCTGTTGATGACAGGGACAAAGCCATACTTACAGCTAAAGTTGCCTGCCAATTATAACCAAGCATCAATCCAATCCCAGTCAAAACGCATGTAGTTAAGAGTACTTGCAAGTCACCTAAGCCTATAATGAGCTTGCGAAGCTTCCACAACATAGCTGGCTCTAATTCTAAACCGATGAGAAATAGCATCATGATCACACCAAATTCACCAAAATTCATAATTTGTTGAGCGTTTCCAATCAGTTTTAATCCAAAAGGACCAATAAGAATACCAACTATAAGGTAACCCAGGACTGAACCAAGTTTGAAACGGCTGGCAATAGGAACCATAATGCTAGCGGCGGCAAGAAAGATAAAGATATTAAGCAATAAGTGACCATTCATATTTTAACTCTCTTTTCCATGACAATTTTTAAATTTTTTACCACTACCACAAGGGCAGGGTGCGTTACGGGCGATTTTGGGTTTACTGATCTTTTTTAGATCTTGCTTATGCACGCCACTTACATAGAACCAATGGCCATTCTCTTTATGAAACTCACTGAGTTCATGAATAATTTTCACTTGGTTGTGTTCAGAAAAACGTGCTGCAAACTCGACGAATCCTTTATCAGGATCTGACATGCTTGAGTTTATGACCTCTAAATTAATCCAGGTCACACCTTCAGCCCACTGTTTCGCTTCCAGTTCATTAAAGCCTATTAAGGCTTTGCCTTTCATTGTATTTTTGATGTAATCAATTTTGCCCAGAGTATATGCAGTATATCGCGATCGCATCAATTGTTCCGGGGTTTCGGGCAATTGTTTTTTATCCAAATATAAACCGCAACACAGCTCATATGTATTTTGTGATCCACAAGGGCAAAGTGACATGGTATGATCCAGCAAAAAGTAAAAATTGGATTTTGGGATTATATTCGATGTAGCATTAAATTTTTACTAAATTAACGTGAGTTCGACATATTATTTAGGATAAAAGAATGAATTCTTATTTATTCACACAAAACATAGAGCAAATCGATCAACAAAAGAGTATTAATCAATTGGAAGAGGGCAATGTTTTGTTTTTCCCAGAATATTGTTTCTCCCCTGTAGATCCTGCCTTACTATCAGAGCATATTTTGGACGGCAGTCGTAAAAATATAAGTTATGATATTCGTAATAAAAAGTTGAGTGCTTATAAAAAAGAAGTGGGTAGCTTGGATACTAAGCTTACTGCGATGATGCATGGTTATGCAGAATTTGCACATCAATTAATTCAGATGGCTTTGCCTTCTTATGTGCCCCATTTGCAATGGGGGAGGACCAGTTTTAGACCGGCACAAATTTATGGACGTATTTCCTCAAAACGAAAAGATGATACTCGTTTGCATGTTGATTCATTTTCAGCAAGTCCTGTCCATGGTTTGAGAATTTTGCGTGTCTTTTGCAATGTAAACCCCCATAATGTACCTCGGGTATGGAATGTGGGTGAGCCTTTTGCTGATGTTCTTCATCGTTTTGCGCCCAGAATCGCTCCTTACAATAAAATAAAAGCAAAACTGCTGAAGCTGGTTAAAGCAACTAAAACTTTGCGCTCACCCTATGATCATTACATGTTGCATTTACATGACACGATGAAGTTGGATGATGCTTATCAGGCAAAGGTTGAAAAGGTGCAAATTGATTTTCCTGCTCAAAGTACTTGGATCGTTTTTACTGATCATGTCTCGCATGCCGCATTAAGTGGCCAGCACTTGTTAGAGCAAACTTTTTATCTTCCAGTCGATAAAATGGCAACACCTGATCATTCGCCCTTAAATCAATTGAAGAAAATTAGACCCGAGGTGGGTTCTTATCTTGCATAAAGAGGTACAAATGACTTGATAGATCATTATCAAGTCATTTTGATTGTCCACGTCATGAAAAATATTAAAGACGATGCTTTAAAAACTTTTCAATCCCGCGCGAGCTTAAGGGCTTACTGAAAAAGAATCCTTGCACTTCATCACAGTGTTGTTGCTTTAAAAAATCCAGTTGTTTCTTACTTTCTACTCCTTCAGCAATCACTTTAAAATTAAAACTTCGAGCCATAGAAATGATGGCTTCAATGATTACTTCATCACTTCGTGAAGAGGATATATTTTGGATAAACGATTGATCGATTTTTAGTGAATCAATGTGAAGTTGTTTGAGATAATTGATGCTCGAATTCCCTGTTCCAAAATCATCTAAAGCAATTTGGATGCCTATTTGTTTGAGCTGATTAAGTGTCTGTACAATATTTCTGTGCGTTATGATCACATTTTCAGAAATTTCAAATTCTAAATAGTGAGGATCGAGTAGATTTTCTTTTAAAATTTTTTCTACAACATAAATAAAATTAGGCTGTTGTAATTGACGAGTAGTAATATTAACAGCAACTTGAATATAAGGTAATCCTTTTTGATGCCAAGACTTTATTTGGCGACAAACCTCACTGATAATCCATTCACCTATAGGTATAATTAAACCTGTTTCCTCTGCCAAAGGAATGAAATCTAAAGGTAATAACAATCCTTTTTCTGGATGGTTCCATCGAATTAAAGCTTCAACGGCTAATAGGTTTTCTTTATTATCAAGACTGAATTGTGGCTGGTATAATAAAAAAAACTCTTTATTTTTAATGGCATTACGCAAATCGGATTCGAGTTTAAAGCATCTATCAGAATATTCATGCAATTGAGTGGAGTAAAAAGAATACTGGTTTCCTCCACGTTCTTTCGCCTGATACATTGCTAAATCAGAATTTTTTAACAAATCGCCAGGCGTCTTTCCATCTTGAGGGTAGATACTTATTCCTACAGTAGTAGTAATAATTAAATCACGATTTGCTATTTTGAATGGCTCGTGCATTGAGTCTAAAATTTTATTGGCAATAATTCCAACATCTTCATTTTTAGCTATCTCGCGGGTCATGACAAATTCGTCTCCCCCAATTCGAGCCATAGTATCTTCTTTGCGAATTAAAGAAGACCATCGTTGTGCAACTAAACGTAATAATTGATCACCAACTTCATGTGACAAACTGTCATTAACTAATTTAAATCGATCTAAATCAAAATACAAAATAGCGAATTGTTGTTCATTTTTTTTTGCATACTCAATGTGGGCTTGTATTCTGTCAATTAACAAGGCTCGGTTAGGCAGTTGGGTTAATGGATCATGCAATGCTTGATATTTAAGCTGTTTCTCAAGGTTTGCCTGTTCTGTTATATCACGGAAACTCCAAACTCGACCAATCGTATTTTCATTCAAACGGTGAGGAAGCGTGTAGCATTCCAATATTTTACCTTTCCTAAAAGTCACAATTTCTCTAGTGATTTCATCTCTATTTTTCCTGAGACGATTAATATCGGCTAAATATTCTCTGGGTTTAGTGAGCTGATTGAGCATGTAATATAAAATGATATTTCCATCATCAGTTTCTAACATGGATTGTGGGATATTCCACATGGAGACGAATTTCGAATTACAATCAATAATCTTGTTATTCAAATCGACAACTAAAATTCCATCAGCAGACGATTCAAATGTGGATCTTAAAAGCGACAATGATTGCTGTAAGGATTCTGTGCGCTCCTCAACTGTTTGTTGCAGTATTTTCTCATGATGTTTGGAATCATTAGCCAAAATCCATTTTCTCGTTAATGCACAAGCAAGTTGTCGTACTGCTACCACGTCAAAAGGCTTCTTCAGAATAAGATAATTATCTCCCATTCCTAATTCTTTTACTGTTTCCTCCCAACTGTAATCAGAGTAAGCAGTACAAATTACTACTTGAATATCAGGATCAATCTTCCACATGTGCTTCACTGTTTCAATCCCATCCCATCCTGGTGGCATTCTTATATCAACAAAGGCCAAAGCATAATGTATTCCCGCATCGAGATCTTTTTGAATTATATTAATTGCTTCTTTGCCTTGGCAGGCTGTAGTAAAAATAAATTTGGGTAAAAAGCACTCGATGTCAGGGCTACACGGATTGCTTAAAGAGGCCTCATCATCAAATAATTGTTTGTCTAAATGGTTCAATTCTGACTTAGTGTTTGAGGCAGCCAAAACTTTAATAAAATCCTGATGGATTGAAGGATTATCATCAATAATCATAATATGTAATGGTATATCACTCATCAGGAGCCCCCTGTTTATAAGCGCTATCAATAATTGGTAAGGTCAAGATAAATTGAGCTCCATATCCTTCTCCTTTGCTTTCAGCTAAAAGGGAACCACCCATTTCTTGAGCTGATAACGCGGAGCTGTGCAAGCCAAAACCGTGACCATTTTTTTTGGTAGTAAATCCAAAAGCAAAGATACGTTGTAAATTTTCTGTATTAATGCCAATGCCATTGTCTGCAACAATGATTTGCACCGAATTTTTTCCTGTTTTTTGAATCATTAATTTGATTTCTTTAATAGGGGACGCAGTGCTTTCTAAAACCGATTCTTTGGCATTTTGAATTAGATTGATCAATATTTGCAGTAGCTTGGACTTATCAACAGTGACTAAAGGTGCAGGTTCAAGCTCTTTAGTAATCGTAACATGAGCATTTTTTGAGGAGCTCATCGTAATGTTTATTGCGGTATCGAGTATTTCTGGAAGATAAATTTTTTCATTTACACTGGATAGGCCGCTAACTGATTTTTGTGTATCTACTATTTGACTAATAAGCCGTAAATCATTCTGTAAGTTATCTACTTCAATATTATTTTTCTCATTTTCTTCTATAATAATTTTGGCAAGTGCTAGCAGGTATTGAGGAATGATTTTACCTTTAGGATGATGGGATAAAAAATCCACTAAATCCAATTGATGTTGCTCCATCATCTCCATTATTTTCAATAATTTTTGATGATAATCCAGATTGAAGCTGTTTTTTAAAAGGGTAATTGAAACATTAGAG
>NZ_LNYZ01000013.1:177449-253795 GCF_001468065.1 Legionella steigerwaltii | reverse complement strand
CGGATATACGTATGCAAATACTAAACTTTTCACTAGCTAATTACTTGCAAAAACGGATGAGTCCATATACGTAGCCTGGGTGAAGGCGCAAGCCGTAACCCGGGATCAAAAGGTCATCGATGCTCTGAATCCCGGGTTACGCTGCGCTGCACCCAGGCTACGGTACGATTATTTTATAAGCGATGTTTAATTTGGTCATAAAGAGATGCTTCTAACCCAATATGGAAAAAACCATCAAATGCATGTAAGGGGATGTCCATTACTTGCGCAAACGTATGATAAACGGAGTTGCTGTTGATGGTCGCAGATAAAGGAATTTTGAATCCACATAAAGGATAATCAAGATCCAAGTCATTAATTGCTTTCACTGCATTCATTGACCTCAACCAGTGCTGCACGCAATCTTCTTTTTGATACACCGTACAGTAGTCATGAATAGGTAATGCAAAATTACCACGCTGTAAGCCATATTGAATGGCGAAAGAGGGATCATAGGTAATGCAGTATGCCCTTAAACTATGATCCCTACTGTATCCAATAGGTACAATGTATCCATTGCTTCTTGACGTAGCCAGGCCATGAATTTGTGCAATTACCGTATTCCGCTCCAGGTCTCTTAAAATCCAAAAATCATGCACAAACCGATCAAAATAAGGGATCGGTAAACGAAACATAGCGGCTTGAATGCAATATTCTGGCATAAAAATCTCCAGTTAGGCTTTGTCCCTGATTGAGTTCTTAATTCCCTTATTTTTCACATCTCTAGCACATAAAATAAGAGCTATTTTTTATTTTAGTACAGTCTTCTCTGAGTTTAAAAATCCAGCCTCATCTTTTTGATGATTTTGTTGAAATCTAATCGATTGCAATCAGTAAAAAGGAAAATAAATCTTAGTCTAATTTAAACAATAGTCAAAAATATAAAAAAGTTACAAAATGATATTATTTTGTACTATATCTTATATATATATGGTTTCTTGGAGCTTCTATGCCATTTGAACAAACACTAGCGAAAGTGACGCAACATATTAAAAGGAAAGAACCTGAGCAAGCGGTTCTTGTAATTCGGGACGAGCTTGGGAAAGGAGATTTAGCAGAAGGCTTGAAAAATATTTCTAATAAAGATCCTAAGCAAGCAAAAAGACTGACTAAAGAGTTATGGAAGGAACTAGTTGCTCAATATATTGTTGATGATCAGAGTCATAAGGCAGTTCGGTTAATTCAGGATACGCTTGGGAATGGAGATTTAGCACAAGGCTTGAAATATATTTCTGCTAAGGAACCTCAACGAGCAGGAGAACTGATTGAAGAGTTAAGAGCGGAATTGGCTTTTCAATTTATTGGTGATAATCCTACGGAAGCAATAAAACTGATTCAGACTCTAGATGCTGATGATTTAGAAAATGGAAAACTAGGGCTTTTTAAGAAGGAGCAATTGTTTGAAAAAGCAATAAGAGCAAATCAATTGGATGTTGCAAATGCAATTATTGAACGATATGCTCAGGTGGTGGAAACGTCAAAAATGCAAAACTCTCAGACAGGAAAATATTTAAAAGAGAGATTAAAACCATTACCTATAGATTATCCGCATACTGATACTTACGCATATGATATGAATATGGTTAGGTGCATAAAATTAGATACTTTGCCATTTTATAAAGACTTAATCGATAAGCAAAAAGGAGTATATTTAAAATCAATTCAGGAAGAA
This sequence comes from Legionella steigerwaltii, assembly GCF_001468065.1. Classification (GTDB taxonomy): domain Bacteria; phylum Pseudomonadota; class Gammaproteobacteria; order Legionellales; family Legionellaceae; genus Legionella; species Legionella steigerwaltii. The sequence continues at coordinate 252,084 of NZ_LNYZ01000013.1, read as the reverse complement.
ATAAAAGAATTTCGCATCATGGGCGTAGAAGAACTCCTAAAGGTAACACACGGTCCAGTAAAACAAAAACTTTCAAAGGCACTTAAATCGTATAAGGAGAATCTTTTTGCAGATGCGCTACTAAATCAAGAGATAGATAACGCCTTTGCTTCATTAGCTAAGGATAGGAAAGCCAAAGAATCAATTTCATATCAACAAGCATGGGCATCTTTAAAGACAGCAGCACAACTTGATGCTGCATGTCTTCAACTCCAACAGGCTAGTTGTTCTTTAACTAGTTTTAAAACAGATGTAGGCAACATTTTAAGTAATCCTTCTAATAATATTTTAAAGGAAAATCGAAGTTTTGCAGACAAAATGGCATCTATAGGTAATTTTGTGGCTCGATATACAGGTATAGGCTATGTTGTGGCTGCTACTCAGGGAAAATTCCGAGATTTTCATGATTTTAAGTGGACCCTATTTAACGAAAAAACGAAATTTGAGACACAGCATGAAAATATAGGCTCTCAGATTACTCCCAAGGCAGGTGGGTAACTTAAACTTCTTTGTCTGAAATCTTCAATTCTGTCCTGAAAATGGAACGTTTGTAATTAACGTAAAACGATTGCTCCAACTAAATCAGCTGATGGTATATTTCGGTGCGCTTTCGTTTTAAAAAGCCCATGATTTTTTAATGGTATTCCAACCTCAGTATCCTGATTCTGCTCGATGTTCCCCTCAGTTTCCGGGCTGTTATCGATGGCTAAACGGTTATCCCTTTCTGCGCTGTTATCCACTTCTGGGTTGCTTGCAATTTCTATGTCGATTTCTGAGTGAGTATCAAGTTCTAAAACGTTAGTCAGTTCTGAATCGTTGTCAGTTCCTGAACTATTATCGAATTCAGAGTCACTGTTTTTCTGAGTGCTTACTTTACTTTTCAATTGCTCACGTAAATAATCAGCAACTGCAGTTTGGCCTGTTGCAACAGCTTTATTAACAGCGATTCTTAGCGATTTTTTATCGGGTGCATTGGTTGGAAGTTCACATAAATAGCGAGTGGTCTCTGGTTTTTTATGTTTTATTGCTAATTTTAATGCCTCTTCAACCGTACGGCGATTGAGCGAATTCATTTCATTCGTACCTACGTATTCAATGACATTCAGGTTCCCAACTTTAACCGCAAGAAGAAATGCTTCTCTTATAGCCGAACTACTTGGAGGATTTTGTTGTGAGCGACATAGTGCAGTAAATGTTTCTAGCCCGTTATTTTTAACGGCCTCATGCAATGCGTCTTTTACACCATTTTGGGTTGGTTTATTTTTGGTAGTCATGGAGCTAAAAAATTCTACCGGTGCTCGCTGTCCTGCTTTTGCTGCAGCTATAAGTCCTTGATTTATTAAAGGTTGGTTTGGCGGATTCGATGAATTGCATAAATAGCGAATGACCCCCATATGCCCTTTGACGCTCGCTTGTGTTAATCCTTCCCCAAGGGGTGCTGGGGGTAATTTTTCAGGTAACTCATGAAGGCATTGAACCATGGGTAAATTTCCTACTTGGCAGGCTTTTACAAATAAGCTCTGAATGACCTGCGCTCGAGGAGTATTCGTTGGTACATGGCAAAGCGCTTTCATTGCATCCAGCTGCATGGCATCTGCTGCTTGGTTCAATGCTTTTTCGATGGAAGTACGAGAGGGGGCATGTTGTTCTGAATGAGCAATAAGTAGGGCGATATCCCAGTGTCCTAGTTCAATCGCTGCATGAAACAGCTTATTAATTCCTGATTGATTTGGCAGATTATCTGAAGAATTATAGAAAAACTGAATAACATTCAGTTGATTATTGGTAATGGCCGCATTAAGAATGCTAATTAGTTTAGTTGGGGATGGTTCATAATCATAAGTGTTTAAAAGATACTTTATAATTTTTAGTTGGCCATGCTCTGCTGCCCGGAAAATGATTTTTTCAAGCTCATCTTGGGTCAACTGCGCTTTGTTATTTCGACATAGGTGATCTACAGCGCTCCATTGATTTGCTCTTGCTGCAGTTCTTATCGCTTTGTTAAATGCTTCTGGGGCAATTTGATCTTCCAATAGCGTGATTAAACCAAGATTGGCATGTTGCGCCGCTTTAGTGAAAATTGTTTTACCTTCATATTCTTTTTCCACCCAATTAAGCCGTTGCACGGGTGGGCTTTCTAATTGTTTAATTATCTGATTTCTGATGGATTCATTATCGATGACAGCAAAAATTTCAACCAAAATGCGTTCATACTCGCTAACTTCATCAGCAATCACTGGAGGCAAAGACAGCGCATCGATGAATGCATTTAAATCAAAATGGTCTCCATGACAAAGGAAAGCAACTTCTGCAGTTTTTGCTTGCAGAGCATATTTATTGTTGAGATTGAACTTTGCTTGTGGTTTGATTAAATCAAATACTGTAAGTTTCCGAGTTGCATCAAGCCAGGTATCTTCAATGAGGTTATAGTTGTGGCTAGTAAATGTAGATTCACTGGCTTGAGCGATAATGCACGCATTGAGTTGTTGTTTTATTGCTCCACTTTTTTGGTCAATGATTTTCCCGCAATCTGGGTATTTTCTTAACTGACGTATTAATTTCTCGTCTTCCAACAGCATTGGGTGGAGTGCCAAGTTATCAAGAATTGCCTCAAATACGAGTTGGGTTAGAGGATTTTTTTGCTTGGATAACATCAAAAATAATGCCATCAATTGGAAAATAATTTCGGGGTCGGCAGTATATCCTATCGTGATGTGTTGAATAAATCGTGTCACATTTTCTTCATTGACATGGTCAAAAAGTTTAGGTTTATAAGGCAATAGATAAAACACAGCACCATCATTATTGGATAGGAGTTGTTGTGCGGTTTCATCATCGATTAAATGAGCTAGGTACTCTAAAGTTTGAGGGGAGTATTCTCGAGCAACACTATTAATAATTGCAGACAATTCACGTTCAATAATTGGGGGAGAATTCAAGGTACGGCTCAAAACGTGTAACCATTTTAAATTTTTTTCTTCTACGGAAGTAATTGCTGCTAGGAGGAATGATTTGCCAAAGAGTTTGTGTAACGCCAAAAAATTGCTTGGTTTTAAAGAAAATTGTAATGGGGGAACGATTTGAGGGATATTTTGTAATTCGCTCTTACTTTGAGTTCCATCAAGTGCATACTGCTGAAATGCTTCCTCATCACTACGTATTTGTTTCGCTGCTTCTACGAGAAGCTTGGTTTCAGGAAAGTGATTGAGTAGCGCATATAAGTGAAAAATTTCATTCTCTTCTGAGTACAAAGTAAATAAGTAATATTTAAGGAAATCATGAAGTAAGTAAGTTTGCAGAATTTTTTCCGTGCTGACGTCGCGCTGTAAAAGCCAAAGTATTAATGCAGCGAACAATTCAGTGTCACTAACCCATTCTCTACATAATCCAATGATTCCCAAGGGATTTTTTTGATTGGATAATTGTTCACTTAAATGGACTAAATGATTTTTAATTCGTTTAATTTCTTCATTACGTTTTTGCTCATGTAACTCAAGTGCCACTCGTTTTTGAATTTCAGGATGATTTTTAAATAACGCCTCATTGTCTTGATAAAAAGAAAGAGTGTTATCTCTATCTTCTTGTAATAAAGCGAAAAATAACTCATTCCATTTAGCGCCTAAATACGGTGTTTCCAGTTGCGATTTAGATAACAAATATTTGAATGTAATTAAAAATAAAGAATTTTTTGCATCTTCAGCAAATTTTTGTTTGCAAAACTTAAGATAATCCATAAACAGATTATGTTGTTCCAATGCGTCGATGAGATCACTTGCGTCTTGGCTACTGAATTTGGCAAGACGTATATCAGCCAAAAGCTTTCGGTTTTTTATCTTTGCTTGTGTTCGCTCTGATTCGAGAAGATCTAGGGACAGGAAGGGATTGGAAAGAGGTCGCGATTCCTCTTTGCCATGAAGCCAGTTAAATAGCTCACTAATGATCATCTTTTGGTTCGAGAGGGTAAAGTTGACATAAGATGTACTATAAATGACCTTTAGTCAAGCTATAATTTGAACTCCAAGGGCTTAATTTAATCTCAGTGATATTTAAATAAAACTACTTCTTAAAAAATATATAAGTTGATAAAAAATAAATCGAAATAAAATAAGTAAAGGGGTTCAAACTGAAGGGCTAACGAATCTAGGGTAAAAAAGATTAAGTCTGACTAATGGGCATAATCAGACTTATATGCAGACTAATACGAGGAGAGTAACCACATCCTTGTGGTATAGCGTCTTCCATGATGCTATAAATTCCCTTTAAGACATCCATTGTCATTCCTCGTTGAATTAAGCATAGCAAAATGTTCTAAATTATCATCGCTTTTTTATCTCATATTCGTGTAAGAAATTTCTCAAACTACAACAACACAATGAGAGCTTTTATATACGTAAACGTTTGCGTGCCCGTGAGCGTGTCCGAAAAGGCAATATCTCTGGTTACGAATCGTGTCTATACTCACGAGTTTTTCCGGGCACGCTCACGTTCACATAAATGAGTGCATTCCTATGTCATATTAACTGCAGAAAAACATAAGGAACGTTGAGACGAAAATCACCAGTCATAAAATCCAGCTCCGCTTGACCATTGAATACTGAAACATAGAGTGATGCACTTACCGTAATAACAATAGGTGTTTCCGCCACCACCGGAAATTGGGTGGGCCTGTACCCTACTACATCAGTTTCATCAAGCGCGATGGTGTTTGCTGCACCAAGTGAATCGCCCCAAGACGAAGAAACCTCAGAATCAAATATATCCGTAGATGAGGAGTCTTCAACGTTGCCTTGATGCAAAGTCATCGAACCATTAATACTGGATGATGAGCTTCCTCCATCGCACGTGGAATTGGTCAAAAGAGTGCTTGTACCATTCATCGTTAAAAAGGAGGTTGCATCCAAACGTCCACTGCGTGGAGGTGACCATACAAAGAGCCAGTCAACATAAACTAAATCACCAGTAATAGGTCCTCCAAGATACCCCCCAGATGAAACAAATGCTTTAGTGAAGGCAAGATTATTATTGGCTCCAATAGAGGTTGTTCCTTCATCCGAAAGCAAAATTTCTGCGGCAGTATCCAAAGTGAGGACAATGGACTGCTCTGTTGGCATCAACTTGTGAGATGATATTTGCTGCCAACGCTGCAAACGCGCTTTGTTTTTTAGCTCATTTTGTCTGTTATTTAACGATGATTGTGACAAAATCGTTTGTTTTTGCTTTGCAATAAATCTCATTACTGACTCGGCATCCTTTTTTTGTCGCTGAATTAATTCTTCTGGATCCATGCCGGCAGCATGGATTGCTTTTTCAAATAAATTGTGTTTGAACTCCTTAGCTGCTCTTTGTCGAGCAAACATGAATCGGTCACATTCTTCTTGCTGTTTTGCCAGAGCAGTTCGCTGTTTGGTAACGTTTTGGATGACTGTTTGTACGGCATTCTGCTCTTCATTTTGAATTTTAGTAGGCGTTAACATATGAAATCCTTATCAATTATCAAATTGAGGTGAGTCTAATGACGAGCCTAACTCCATTGCTCAATTGTGGCGAACGGTACAAATACTTTCAGGCTTCCCCAGGAGTTACTCCAAAAAATATCACCATCAGTTCCATCGCCGTCAGAATAACCCCATATCCACAAGTTATATAAACGGTCACTCGTTGCTTGAAAATAAAGTGTACTTTGTGCAACGGGGAATAATTCGTCATCGTCTGAGTTTGAGTGATCTTCAGACCAACCTGTTCCATCACTCCATAGTTGAAATCGTGGATCTTGTTCAATACGGACATCGTTTCCATTAAAATCAAAACTGATGATCCGAATTGCAAGAAAACCATCACTATGTGCTGTGGGACCCAAATTGGACCAATCGTGCCATGCAAAACTGTATTTTATAAAGGGTGAAAAACGAACCCAGGTACTCTCGGCAATCGGTCTGAAAAATATCCCTACACCGGAAGCGCCTAATGCGGTACCGCCACTAAAAACACTATAGTCTGCTATAAAGCGACCATCTGCTTTTGATGCTTCTGCTTGGCCTCCCGTATTATCATGAACTAAAGAATCAAAGGTCCAATCAAAATCATAAGGAGGAGCGGTCACAATGAGTAATGAGCCACTCTTTATTTTGGGTTTTATTTTAGGATAAGTTGGTAAAACCAATTTAGTCTTGGAGTGTTCAGATAGTTTTCTTAATTCCCTAAGACTTTTTTGAGCCTCTTTATCCTCATAAATGAGCTTCGCTAAAGGATTAAAAATGGTGGTGTAGTGCTTTAATTTTTCTGCATTAATCGATTCACGTAATTCCATTTTCTTTTTGAACTCGTGCTCTATATAATCCATGCCTTTTAAAGCAATATTTTGTGAAAAGGGTTTGCCATTTATAGCAACAATACGCTGGCGTACATCATCATGATTTCTATCGTCCATGGCTTCTCTCCTTGAACTGACAACTCCTTCCCAGGAGTCAAATTTCCTCCTCTTTCGTATTATAAAAATCAATCAGTTTGTTTAATATTTTGCTATTAAGTATAGCATATTTTTTCATTCACGGCCGAGCAGCCAAGAGGGTGAAAGACTTTAAAGTCTTAAATTTTTTTCCATTTTTTCCAATTCCAATTGATCTAAAGGAAAATCAATTGTCCAAGGTTCTATTGGCTGTGGTAAGACGGTTTCTATACAGTATGTTTCTAAAGTTTCGGCGGAAATATGATCAATACCGAATTCGTTAACAAGCATTTGATAACCTTCTTCAAAACCAGTTACAATTTTTTGAGTGTACTCATCCCCCTCATTTTTTGAAAATTTCAATTGTTTTGATTGGACATCCCAAACTAATGATTTACGACCATGTTCCGTAATGATTCCAATTACGGTTTTAGAATCGCGTATTGTAATTAAAGCAGGATGTCGTTCCAGTTTGAGCAAATTCATTGCTGCTTTTTCTTGGCTTATGGGGCATAAATCAGTCTGCATTAAGCGAAGCCATCCCTGTCTTGTTTTTTTCTCGAGCACATAAGTGTCATCAATAGAATAAAACTTGAATTCATCTTCATTTTGAGCAATCGACTCATCTTTTCCTGTAATGAGTATTGGAAATCGGGGGGCGGAAGAACCAAGTCCGGGATCTAAGAGAAATTTTTGATCATCAATTTGCACCGTTACTATGAGATGCGTCGGAGGAAGTTGAAGTACTTCTGGTGCATTGACATTCGCTCCCAAAAGAACGCGTGCAGCACAAAATGAAACCGTATATCCTAGCTGTGATAGGGCATCAAATAGTAAGCCAGCCGTTTGCATACAATATCCACCATGCTCTGCAGTAAGTAAGTTCTTATAACTAAAGAAAGATAAAGAGTTTCTTTGGATAGGATGCTGTCTGGAAATTTTTCTCAATTCAAAATTCGTATATGGAAAAGTCTTAACATGAGCAAAATAGATGGTTTTTAAAAAATTAATTCTCTCCTCATGTGCGGCACCGGTGGGTATAGGATCAACTTTTATTGTTTGCAGATAATGCTTTAAGTTTATTTTCATAATAAAGATCCAGCGCTATTGTTATTAATTTTTCTGTTTCATTCCAGCAGCGTAACAAAGTACAGCAAAGAAATCTTCTTTTTGACAAATAGTGTATCCCTCATCCGCCCTTACGGGCACCTTCTCCCTTGTAGGGAGAAGGGATCTCTTCGGTACAAACCGGGTAGACTGGTAACACTTTAAACCGGGATGATAGGTAACACTTTCTTAGGAGAAAAAGGTGTTACCGATGATATGGCAGAATACACAAGCGGAAACTGAGAAATTAAAATTTATTGGTGATTGGCTAAAAAAAGAATTTGACTTCACAGACTTGTGTAAACGATATGGAATTAGTCGTAAAACAGGTTATAAACTGATAAATCGTTATCAAGAAGAGGGAGAGCATGCATTAAAGCGAAGATCTCACGCTCGTCATCACCATCCGAATGTCACCTCTTACGACAAGCAGAGCCGCCTAATTGCCCTTAAGCATCGTTATCCTAAATGGGGCCCTGTAAAGTTAAGAGATTGGTTGTTACTCAATGAGCCCCAGGAAGAATGGCCTGCAGCCAGTACAATAGGAGATATTTTAAAAAAAACCGGATTGGTTAAACCGCGAAAATATAGAAAAAAAGTAGCCGCTCACACAGAACCTTTTTCTGAATGTGAAGCTCCTAATCATATTTGGAGTGCTGATTTTAAAGGACAATTTAGAGTAGGGAAACCGTATTGTTATCCACTGACGATAACAGACAATTACAGTCGATTTTTATTGGTATGTGACGGCTTACCTGGGCCGCGACTCAAGGAAACAATGGAAGGCTTTAAAAAAGCATTTATTGAATATGGTTTGCCTGACGCAATTAGAACAGATAATGGCCAACCTTTTGCAGGCCTAGGTATTGGTGCTTTGACTTCTTTATCCATTTGGTGGTTGAAACTAGGGATTATGCCTGAGCGTATTGAGCTGGGCCATCCAGAACAAAATGGGCGGCACGAACGAATGCACCGAACTCTAAAAGAAGCAGTGGCCTCGCCACCTAAAGCAGATTTTAAAGAACAACAAAAAAGTTTTGATGCATTTAGAAATGAATATAATCATGAGCGACCTCATCAAGCGTTAAAGGGTAAAAGACCCGCAGATGTTTATCATGCTTCTCAAAGAACCTATTTTGATAGCATGCCCGAGGTTTCTTATCCGTCTCATTTCGAAATTAGAAAAGTTAGAACTAATGGTGAGATTAAATGCTTTGGGAAAAAATATTATGTGTCTGAGTTGTTACAGGGGGAACCTGTGGGCTTGAATTGGATAGATAATGAGCGAGCCATTCTCTATTTTTCAAAATTAAAATTAGGTCTTGTTGATGCTAGAGTAGATAAAATTTTTAGACCCTAGCATCTTAAATCTGTTACCTATCAGCCCGGTTTGAAATGTTACCTATCAAACCGGTTGCACAAAACAAACAAAATCAACGTAAATCCCCTCTCCCGCATGCGGGAGAGGGTTAGGGTGAGGGTATTAAATAGTTGTTTCCTCAGTTTACAGCCCGGATTAGCGCAGCGTAATCCGGGCTACAATAAAAAACCATTCAAAGAATTGAATTCAAACGCAAAGATTGTTTTATTTTCCAATAATCTTCCCATGGATCATTTTTTAATCTCTTTAATCGCGTGGGTAATGTTTTAATTGTAAATTCAGTATCCCGTTTCTCTTTACTTAACTCATCCCAATGAATAGGAACAGCAACAGGAGCATGAAGACGCGCTCTTGTAGAATAAGGACCAATTGCTGTAGCACCTCGTTGATTTCGTAAGAAATCGACAAATATTTTGCCTTTTCGTTTTGCTTTGCTCATCGTGCTCGTATATTTCTCAGGATTAACTTGCTCCATAAACCCCGCGAACACTTGAGTGAAATTTTTTACTTCATCCCAATGATATTCAGGTTCAATAGGTACCACTACATGCAACCCTTTACCTCCAGTTGTTTTAACAAACGAAGTTAATTTGAATTCATCAAGGTATTTCCTAATTTCAAAAGCGGCTTTCACCATTCCCTCCCAAGTTACAGATGGGCCCGGATCCAAGTCAAATACTATAAAGTCGGGTTTTTCTATATGGGTAATGAGACTTCCCCACGGATGAATTTCCAAAACATTCATTTGCACCAAACTGAAAAGCCCTTCTGTTGTATTTAAATAAACATAGGGTTCTTTTTCCTCTTTGCCTTCTTTAGCCTCTATGGAGACAGCTTTTAAAACTTTTGGTGTTGAATCAATATAATGACGTTGAAAAAAGCAATCATGCCAGTTTTCGGGACATCGTAGTAATGATAAAGGTCTATTACTTATAAACGGCATTATGTAATCACAAACATACTCGTAATAATGCAATAAATCCTTTTTTGTAATCGCGTCTTCGGGATAAAGCACTTTATCGGGATGTGATATTTTGAAGGAATGGGCTTTGGCATTTTTAGTTGCCTGTTTTTGCATTTTTTCGTCTTTCTTGTTCAACATAACTTTTTGCTCACGAAACACGTCTTTAGGTTTTTTATCCAAACGCAATCCTTTGAAACTGGGATGACGTAAATGACCTCGTTCGGTCCAATGGGTAAATTCTATTTCTGCCACTAATTGGGGTTGCACCCAAACTACTCCTTTAGAGTCTGGTATTTCTTGATTAAAAGGATTTTGCTTTGTTATAAGCTTCTGCAATCGAGAGAAAATGTCCTTAAGCGATGACTCTGTAAAACCAGTCCCTACATTGCCTGTATAGTCCAGTTCTCCTTGCTCATTATAAACTCCTAAATACAAAGCGCGGAAATATTTACGAGAGCCCGTTGGCACTGAGTAGCCACAAATAACAAATTCTTGTCGCATTAAGCATTTGATCTTAAGCCATCTTTTACTACGCCCTGATATATAAGGGCTATCGATTTGTTTGGAAATGATTCCTTCAAGCCCAAGCTCGCATGCGCGATGAAAAAGAAAACCACCCTCGCCGATAATATGATCACTGAAACGAAGTGTTTTATCTTGTCCTTCTAATAAATTTTTTAAAATAGCCTTACGTTTTAATAAAGGCAATGTCCTTAAATCAAATTGATCGAAATATAAAATATCAAACAGATAATAAATAAACGGAGCCTTAGTATTTGATTTAATTGTATTTTGTAATAATTGAAAATCAGATTTCCCATGTTCATCAAGTAAAACGACTTCTCCATCGAATATGACTTGAGGCAAAGCCAATTCTTGAAGTGCATCGACTACAGAGGATAAATCATTAGTCCAATCTTTGTTATTACGTGATTTTAAGCGGATATGTTCATTATGAATCAACGCCATAATTCGATACCCATCAAATTTTATTTCGTGGGCCCAATCTGAGCCCTCCGGAGCTTTATCTACCAGCGTAGCCAATTGAGGGGCAACAAAACCGGGAAATGAGCTGACACTTAAATGATTAGCAAGTTCTGGTGGTTGTTTATTTTTCAGTTTTTTTTTACGTTATTTTTTTTATTCAATTTGTTGATCCGACTATATTGCGCCCCTATTTCATCAATGGAAAGATTCGTCAGCACACTATCCGGCTCTTCTTCAGTCACATCATACTCCTCCAGTTTTCGAGCAAATTTATCTTTAAATTTAATTAAAAACCAATGCTCTTCATCTTTAAAACGCACCAAATCCCAGCGTCCTTTTAATTTTTTGGCCTCTAATTCAAAGCGTAAGTGTCCTGATTGATATGCTTTTTCAGGATCAGTATCAAGAGGTTTCCAGATGCCTTGATCCCATAACATCACATTGCCTGCACCATATTGGCCTTTAGGTATTATTCCTTCAAAATATCCGTACTCAATAGGATGGTCTTCTACATGCATTGCGAGCCGTTTTACAGAAGGATCAAAACATGGGCCCTTAGGAACAGCCCAACTGAGTAAAACCCCATTTAACTCAAGACGAAAATCATAATGAAGATGACTTGCTGCATGTTTTTGAATCACAAATAAATAATCCTTTGCAGAAGAAACCACACCACTGGGCTCAGGAGTTTTATTAAAATTCCTTTTTTTACGATAAGGCTCGATACCCATGCGCCGCTCCTCTCACACACTGATTATTTTAAGTTTAAGAAAAATACTTAGAATTTCCACTCAACTTCCTTTAGACAGGCTCTATCCCTATATGGCGTTTAAAAATGGTCTACTCTTTAATAAGAAATGTAATTAAAGGATGAAGAAATGCCTCGATCATTTTGGAAAGGCGAGATATCTTTTGGCCTAGTTTCTATACCGGTTTCTTTGTATTCCACTGAGGAGCAAGATGAGCTCAAATTTCATTTGCTTGATAAAAAAACGAAATCAAGAGTTCATTATCAACGAGTTAGCGAAAAAACCGGTAAGGAAGTTCCTTGGGATCAAATAGTAAAAGGATTTGAATTTGAAAAAGATCGCTACATCGTTGTTGATGAAAAAAAGTTTGAAAAAGCCAGTCCCGATTTATTTAAAGCAATTAACATTGAAGAATTTGTTGATTTTCAGGAAATTGACAGCCTTTATTTAATAAAGCCTTATTACCTCATTCCAGAAAGTAAAAATAAAAAAGCTTATGTTTTATTAAGGGAATCGTTAAAAAAGACAAATAAAGCAGGCGTTGCTAAAGTCATTATCCGCACAAAAGAATCTATTTGTTTAATTCTCCCTCATCAACATGCCCTACTTTTGTACTTAATTCATTTTAAAGATGAGATACGCGAAGAAAAAGAAATGGATGTTCCCCAAGAAGAATTTAAAACTTATAAGATTTCTCAATCGGAAATAAAAATGGCGGTTACTTTAATCGATGAAATGACTACTAAATGGGAGCCAGAAAAATATCATAATGAATACCGTGAGACATTGAAAAAATGGCTCGATCAACAAATAGCCAAACAACCAGTTATCAAAGAAGAGGAGGCTTCAGAAATTGCTGAAGAAAGTTCTGCAGATGTAGTTGATTTTATTGCTCTTTTGAAAGAGAGCATGAAAAAGAAAAAAACCACCGAAAAAACGAATAAGAAAAAGAGCTCGTAAATCGGAAATAATCTAACGGCTCCCCTTGTCAAATGAAGTCGCTTCGTGCAAAGATAATTCTTGAAACACTTTGAGAAATAATTGTAACGTTTTAGCCATAATCTCGGAGGTATTTATGATGAAGCGACTATTCAGGTTTGATAAACCTGTACGACAAACTAGCCCCACATTTAAAACTTCTCTATCTCCAACAGTGCCCTCAGCAAAAAAAATGACACCAGTGATTACGCCCCCCAAAAAAGAAACGACTCCCGCTTCTTTTGCGAAAGGACCTAGTTCTCATTTTTTTAAAAAATTAAAAACCGAAGAACGCGTACAATTTGCAGATAAAAAAAGACATCGTTTTGATTATAAAGACAATTACAGTGCTGCACTCAAATTGCCTCGTTCAAATTTTTTCTTAGCAACACAACATCATGATCAAAATGCGCTTCTTACTCTATCAAAAGAAAATATTATTGAACACGCTAATCGACGTGTTGATTTATTTTTTTATACCTTAATTGCTTATTACAAAACAGGGATCGTGCCGACATACGGTCATACCTCATTGCAACATGGGAAAGGACGTACAACACGAAAAAATATAAGCATTTCTGAGGCATGTCATAGTAGTCTGACCCCCTCGTTACTTGATAAAACCATTTTTCAAAATAGCAAAACGGGGGAAAAACATAAGAGTTTATTATCTGATACTCATTTTATGGACAGTCTAAACTCAACTGTTGAGTTACCTCCATTTGTTAATGATCTGGATGACCTATTAGAAAACTCATGCAGAGAGCAATGCATGAGCATCCTTCGTGCTGTTTCACTAGGAATAACCAATCCAATTACTGGATTAGCTCAGTTTCTCCAAATAATGAATACAACTCTAAAAAAACTGAAAGAAGATGCCGAAAATAAAAGCCAATCTGATTCATCTCATTCGATTAACCCAAATCTGATTGATCTTGTTATCAAAGGTACCTTGTCAACAACTTTTTCATCGCAAACACAAACCGCAACGGATGCTTACATTCAATTGTTACTTAGAATGACACCTGCAGAAAAAGCATTATGTAAGGACAAATTGAGTACAGAAGAAATGTACATGGAGAAAATTATGGAATTACAGGATGAAATTTTAAATTCAAAAAGCAAACTTCCATCGCCTTAAGCTAAGAATCTCAAAATATATACTCACCTAACCCTCTCCCGCGATTTAATACTCTATTTAATCAAAATCTCTTGTGCGGGCGAGGAGGTTTATAGTATTTCACCACCATCCCCTCTCCACTCTGGGGGAGAGAGGATAGTGAGGGGGAAATTGTCCCACATTTCTTCATTAATTTGACGGGTTGTCCGCGAAGTCAATGCTCACGCCCAGGAAAACCTTAACGGAAAAGAATATGAATTCTCTAGCTATGCCTTAAGGATTTAACTAGAATGGAATGATTTAGCTACTGATAAATAACAACTTTTTATGCAGGGGCCCATTCATGAAGATCCACACGGTTGTTGAAGAGCAGAGAAAGTTTGCAGCGGAGGGAAAAGCGAAAGCGATTGATTTTCGTAAACAGCAGCTTCAGAAATTAAAAACCATCCTCAAACAAAATGAACAACTCCTCTCTGAAGCACTTTATGCAGATATAAAAAAATCTCAATTTGAAACATATTTAACTGAGCTTGCCCTAATTTATCATGAACTTGATAAAGCAGTTAAATCCGTACATAAATGGGCTAAACCCAAAGCAACACGAACCGGACTGGTGAACCAACCAGGAAAAAGTTTCATCCTGCCAGAACCTTATGGCACAACGTTGATTATCGGAGCATGGAATTACCCTTATCAGCTCACGTTAATTCCTTTAATTGCAGCCATGGCAGCAGGCAATACCAGTATTATCAAGCCAAGTGAGTTGCCTCAGAATACGGCAGCCGCTCTAGCAAAAATAATCAATCAAAATTTTGATCCAGCTTATCTTTATGTTGTAGAAGGCGGCGTTGATGTCGCACAAGAGCTCCTTAACACACGTTTTGATAAAATATTTTTTACAGGCAGTACCACAGTAGGCAAAATTGTTGCTAAGGCTGCTGCGGAACACTTGACTCCTATCACCCTAGAATTGGGCGGCAAAAGCCCTTGCCTTGTTTTTGCTGATGCAGATCTAAAAATTTCAGCGCAGCGAATTGTATGGGGGAAGTTTTTAAATGCCGGACAGACCTGTATTGCACCTGATTATCTTTTGGTTGAGGAAAAGATTTATCAACCCTTGTTGGAAGAGCTTAAAAGCCAAATCAGCAAGGTTATTGGCCCTAATCCCCTTGAGAGCGAAAGCTATGTACGCATTATCGATCAAAAGCATCTACAACGTTTAAAAAAACTCATTGATCCGAATAAATTATTCACTGGTGGACAGGTCATTGATACAGAAAATTATATTGAGCCAACCATTCTTAAGGATGTCAGTTTTACAGATGAAATCATGAAAGAAGAGATTTTTGGGCCAATTTTACCCGTTATTCCTTTTACTGATCTAGATCCTGTCCTGCAAGAAATCAAATTACGTCCGCGACCGCTGTCCCTTTATATTTTTGGAAAAAATTCAAAAGTACAAACACGAATTTTACATGAGGTTTCTTTCGGAGGTGGGTGTATTAATGATGTGATCATGCATATTTGTGACTCACGCCTCCCATTTGGTGGTGTAGGGGAAAGCGGTATGGGCAGTTATCATGGTGAGGCAGGTTTTAAAACATTCAGTCACTTCAAAAGTATTTTAAAAAAACCTTTTTGGTTTGAACTACCTATTAAATACATGCCCTATACCCAATTGAAATTAAAAATAATTCGTGCGCTTTTAGGATAAATCAGTATACATAAAATCATAAGGATGCACCTGCTTATGGAATCGATTAAGAACTTAAATATTCGAAGGATTTTTTATTTATTATTTTCGATTTCTATATGCTCAACAAGTTTTGCAAATACACAAAATTTCGGCACCTTTTGGTTGACAGGAATCTTTATTGGCCCGTTTGTAAATGAATACAAACAATGGAAATATTATCTGGAACCAAGGTTGATCCTCATTGATGATCGCTATGGGCTGGATGAAGCGCATCTCTATTCTGGTGCTGGATATCAAATTACACCTAATTTTACACCCTATATTGGCTATGCCTATTTTTTATCAGAGAATACCCAAGGTGTTGTTGCACATGAAAATGTATTGTGGCAGCAATTTCTTTGGAAAATACATCACTCTAAATTCTTTAATATATCGAATCGCTCTCGACTTGAGGAACGCAAAAATACTTTATACGCTGAATGGGCAACACGTTTGCGGGAACAAATCGCTCTCAAAATTCCTTTTCAGAATACCAAATATTCACTTTCAACCTTCGATGAAGGATTCTTTAATTTCAATCATCCATCATGGGTAAGTGATAAATTTTTTGCAGAAAACCGTTTCTTTTTTGGTCTAGAACGACAACTTTCAAAAGCCGCATCATTTGATTTTGGCTACATAGAACAAACTAAGTTTCAAAGAAACAATCAAAATTTATTAACCCATGGCTTGTATCTGAAAATTACCGTCACTCAATAATTGTCCATACTTCATTGAACTCTTGACTACTTTAAATTAGGTATTTCCCAAGTTTTTGACTCTTTTTCTGCCATACGCAGCGCCCTTCTAGCAATAGCCTCTTGTAATTCAATGAAAAAAAGAGAGTGTTTATGAGAGGTATTGGGTTCTGATTCAAGTTGCTTACCCCATGACGCATCCAATTCGGGTTGAATCTTTAATTCAACATCCAACATCGAATCTAAAGCATGGGTGATTTCTTGATAGGCAATTAAAAATAGTCTGCATGCCTGTGCAAAACAGGGATTTTCTTCCAAAATCAATGCAGAGGAACTGAGAAAACCAGTAATCCGTTCGTCTTTATGATCTTTTTTATTTTGTAGTACGAGAAACAACAATTCTTTTAATAAAGGATAGAGCAATGAGTAATCTTTATCTTTCTTTCCATTTTGTCCATATTGATCCACTAAATTTTGCAACAGCTTAATGCATTCTTTACTCACAGACATTTTGGTGCTCCAAGTAAATAAACATTTATTTATTAAAGACCCTGGCAGCTCATTAAGCAAGAGAGGATCTGTAAACAGATCCTAATAAAACCCCACTTTAATGCATTTATTGAAAATATGAGTTGTTTATCTTGTACGTGTTGAATATTAGGTCTATAACTTTAAAAATAAAGAGAGCAACTTATGTCAGAAAAGAAACGTAATAAAATCAAAACCAATCATTCCAAGGAGCCCCCTACTTCAGCTTCATCTGCGGAAAATTCTTCCCTTATCTTAAGCATCATCAAATCATTACCAGGAAGCATTTATTGGAAAGACAAAAATGGAGTTTATTTAGGCGGTAATGATGCGATGCTGGAAATGACCGGGATGAAATCCATAATTGGAAAAACAGATTTTGAAATGCCTTGGGCTGCCTCTGCAGAAACAATTCGTAATAATGATTTAAGGGTAATGGCACTTAATTCTCCATTGGAGTTGGAAGAAATTGGGACCATAGCGACTGGAGAACAAGTGGTCGTATTAACCCGTAAAACGCCCCTACACGATGAAAAAGGCAATGTCGCGGGCATTATTGGCATATCATTAAATATAACCAATCGGAAAAAACAAGAGGCAGATCTCTGTTCAAGCCAAGAAAAAACACAATCCACCTTAGAAAACATTTTGGCCAATATGCCTGGGCACGTTTATTGGAAAGACAAAAACGGAGTGTATTTAGGATGCAATAACCTACAAGCTCAAAGTGCGGGGTTTCAATTTGGCTATGAAATCGTAGGAAAAACCGATTTTGATTTACCTTGGGGTAAGAATCAAGCCGAATTATTTCGCCAAAATGATCTTCATATCATGCAAACTGGTGAAACTGAAATTATTGAAGAAAAAGCGCTAGTAGCGGGTAAAGATGCCATTTTTTTAAGTCATAAATCGCCAATGCGCAATAGAAAAGGGGAAATTACCGGAGTATTAGGGATTTCCATTGACATCACCGACAGAAAAAAAATTGAAGCGGAGCTCAAGATTGCAAAAGAAAAAGCAGAAGCAGCCAGTCTGGCAAAAACAGAGTTTCTTGAGAATATGCGTCACGACATTCGCACACCACTCACCGGCATCGTTGGATTTGCAGACATCATCAAATCTGAAGCAGAAAATCCTCGTATTAAGGAATACTCGGAGAATCTGGTCGCATCAGGCCATGCCCTGCTTGATTTTATGGATGATGTACTTGAAGCGATTCATGTAAGTTCTGGTGAAATACCCAAAGTAAGGAAAAAATTTGTTTTACAAAAAATAGCGCAACATGTGATTGAGCTGAATAAAGCCAAAGCATCCTCTAAACGTCTGACTTTATCTCTGGAATTTGATCCCGATATTCCCAGATTCTTTATCGGAGATCCTATTCGCATCCATAGAATTTTACTGGAACTGATTTCTAATTCATTGAATTTTACAGATGTTGGGTTTGTGAAACTAACAGCCAAACTGGCGAAACGAGAAAACCGTGACGTGGTTATCAAATTTGTCGTGGAAGATAGTGGCATGGGAATTCCCCAAGACAAGCAACAGGAAATTTTTCTGCAATTCAAGCGCTTAACACCTTCGTATAAAGGAATTTATAAAGGAGCAGGTTTAGGCCTTGCTGTAATCAAACAGTTTATTGATGAATTAGATGGAGAAATATATGTCGAGAGTACTGTTGCCAAAGGAACAACGTTCACTTGTATCATTCCCTTAAAAACCGCACTTTTGGAAGACGAAACCGGCATTGATAAAGATTTTGGACTCAATATATCAAGTCTTGAACAAAACACTGCAACGAACATCCCTTCTCCAGACTCATCGATAAAATCATTCAAACATCGTATCTTGCTCGTTGAAGACAATACTGTGGCGCAAACCATAGCAAAAGCGATGTTGAATCAGTGCGCCTGCCAAGTCGATCTGGCGGTTGATGGACAATCTGCTTTACAACTTTGGAAGAAAAACAGGTACGATTTGATTTTTATGGATATTGGTTTACCTGATTTGGATGGTTATCAAGTAACTCACTACATTCGTGTACATGAAGTTGCCAAAAAATATCATACCCCTATCATCGCGCTTACCGCCCATGTGGGGGATGAAAACAAACAACGATGTATTGAATCAGGTATCAATGCCGTGATCAGTAAACCGCTAACTCAAGAAAAATGTTGTGATATTTTGAACTCGTTTATTCCTTCCATACAAAAAGAAAAAGGAATCCCCCCTATCCAAGGTGTTTTTGATTTACCTACAGCAGAAGAACAGCTTTTTGATCTTTCTAAATTCCCGCTGTTTGATGTTGAAGAAGGAATTAAAACTACGGGTACAGAAGATACACTCTATGACATACTTAACCTCATGATCAATCACTCTCTTGTGGAAGATATTGCTCTGCTAAAAAAAGCACATGATCAAGGCGACTGGGAACAAACCCAAAAACTGACACATAAAATTAAGGGAGGCGTAGTGTACGTTGGTGCCACTCGGATAAAAACAGCATGCCAATATCTTGAAAACTATTGGAAATCAGGACAACGTGATTTACTGGAACAATTGTATCAGCAAGTTCTTAGAGTAATTGATGAAACGACATCTGAAATTAAAAAATGGATCAAAGTTAAAACACCTCATTAATCCGATATTTTGTAGCCTGGGTGCAGCAAAGCGGAACCCGGGGTTTTCTGGAAATAAATGAATTCTTGATCCCGGGTTCCGCTTTGCTGCACCCAGGCTACGCCACTACGCCACCGATTCACTTATCTGAGCAATTTCTTGGAGCATACTCAAATTCTCTCCTGTTGTTTTCGCAGGATACTTCTTAAATCGGAGTGCAACCGGTCTTAAATAGTTTGGATAGTGAGGTTTTATTAAATATTCATAAGTAGCCGCCATCGCTTTGTTTCGACCACTGGGATAAACTTCGAAATCATATGCCTTTTCTGTCCACAGACACATCACAGAACATTCTTCAATCAAATAATCAAGACAAAGCCGAAATGCCCGTTCAGAGTCTACATCTTCTCTAGAAAATCGACTCAGATATCGTGTTAAAAAATCATCAATGTTGGCATGAATTGCATGACGAAACGATTCATTGGAAGCATATTCCTTTTGAACACGTACATGACTGTTAATGTAATTCTGACTGTTGTACCAATCATCCCAACGCATGATCTCAAAAGGGATGGTTAATTGATTGTAAGCCATTTCATTTCGCTTTAACCAATCATCACCTTCTTTGACAGCGAGTTGATGTAATTCATCCGAAGTCGCATGATTCATAATGCCCATTGTATGACGTTGCACACTATCATCAACAAGGATGGTACACTGTTGAAATGAGGCATTAATCAGTTTAATAACCGCTGCAAATTTTTCACCCTCATGAATGGATTGTCCAACACTAATTGGCATAAGGCATGAGGATTGAGGAAACAATTTTCTTTCCTCTACTGGGTTTTCTCTAAAGGAAGCTTTTACAATCCTGTTATCAACTAGACTCATCTTCCTAACCTCCTTTGCGTCGCTCACCACTATTTTTGCATAAAAAGAAGTCATATTTTATTTTATTAAAATCATCCTGTCCATTAATAAATCATTGCATCATCATTGTCATATTACTGTACGTTAACCCTCTATGATGCTATAAAATTCTTATGGCGCTTTAAATTAAGGTACTTTCTGATGAGCACTATTCAACGCTTTATCAAGGCCCAACAAGGCCAAGAAATGTATACTTCATTCCTGCAGGCTTATAATGAGCTCAAAGCAGGACGCAAACAAAGTCATTGGATATGGTATATCTTTCCTCAACTCAAACTGATTGGATTCAGTTCAACAGCCCAATATTTTGGGATTGTTGATTTCAAAGAAGCATGCGACTATTTGCAAAACGAAGAACTTTTTCAAAATTATTACGCGATCGCAAAACTAGTAGAACAACAAATAAAAAGAAAAATTCCTGTTGAGACTCTCATGAGTGGACAAATTGATGCCAAGAAACTGGTCTCAAGCCTGACCTTATTTCGAGCTTCGGCTTCATTTCTTTTGCATCAAGGGGATAACTCTCAGGATTTTGCCGCACTCGTAAATTGCTGTGATCAGATTCTTGTGGAGACTTCAAAACAAGGTTATGTTCCCTGCACGCTAACTCTTGAATTTTTAGCATCAGAAAAATGAATTATTAAATTTCATAACTTTTAGGGTCTGTTGTTCAAAGCAGTGTATGATTGCTCCCAAGTCAATAATTTACATATTGGGAATCTATAATGAGAAGGCTCGGCTGTATTTTTTTTCTATTCCTCAACCAAATCGCAAACGCGGATAATCTCACTCCAGTAGAAAAAAATATAACTCAATACACTACGACCAAATCTCAAGAGCAACTTTCCTTATTGGAGCAATTAGTTAATATCAACAGCGGCGCGACAAACCTTAAAGGAATTAATCAAGTAGGGAACATTCTACGCAAAAAATTTGATCAACTTGGCTTTAAAACCTATTGGGTTAATGAACCACCCGCGCTGCATCGAGCAGGAACCTTGATTGCGCAACACAGTGGAAATAAAGGCAAAAAACTACTTTTAATTGGACATCTGGATACTGTATTTCCTGCAAAAAGCCCGTTTCAACATTTTGAACATAAAGGTTCGGTTGCAACAGGTCCAGGAGTTATCGATGATAAAGGGGGTATAGTTGTTATTCTCTATGCATTAAAAGCGTTGCACGAAGCAAAAGCGCTAGATAATGCGAATATAACAGTTATCCTAACCGGTGATGAAGAAGATTCTGGGAAGCCTACCTCAATTTCAAGAAAGCCTTTAATTGATGCAGCAAAAAAATGTGATGTTGCCTTAGATTTTGAGTGGTCAATTACACCAGATACCGCAACCGTTGCGCGCAGAGGCATAGCCCACTGGACATTGGAAGCCCACGGCAATGAGGCACATTCATCAGAGATTTTTCAAAAAAAAGCAGGTTATGGTGCTGTTTTTGAGTTAACACGGATCTTAAATACGATGCGTACCCAGCTGAGTAAAGAACAATTTTTAACATTTAGTCCCGGACTAATTTTAGGTGGCACCACGATTAACAATAAAAATAACAGCCAAGGAGAGGCCTTTGGCAAAGGAAATGTCATTGCCAAAAGTGCCTTAGCAAACGGAGACTTACGCTTTATTACCGAAGATCAAAAAAATGACGCCGAGAAAAAAATAACCGACATTGTTGCCAATCATCTGCCTGGAACTACAGCCTCCATCAAATTCCAAGATGGGATTCCAAGCATGCCACCTACTGTCACTAATGAATCACTATTAAGACAATACAGCATGGTCAGTGAAAACCTAGGACAAGGAATGGTACTTCCTCTTGATCCAGGAATCAGAGGTGCAGGTGATATTTCCCATATTGCTTCCATAGTCAATGGGGCCTTGGCTGGTTTAGGTCCTGTAGGTACAGGGGCACATTCGGTGAGTGAAACGTTAGACATTCCTTCACTTACAACTCAAACTCAACGCGCAGCTTTATTGATTTATCGGTTAATCAATAAATCAAAATGAAGTGAATTTTGATGTGTTATTGACAAGGTATAAACGATTTAAGTGGTATATACTTATGTAAACTATGATCCATCTTCGAGAAACTTATGCAATCAAAAATAGATGAAGAAAAGAAAGCTGCAAAAGAACGATATGAAGAACTGTTAGCAGCATTGGCTGTGACGAATAAGGCACACCCCAACTTATTATTTGAAATTCAGCCTAATAAAATTTTTTTTGAAAAAATGTATGATAAAGGCAAGGTTACGCCACTACATGTTGATTTTGTATCTAAAAAATCGGGCGCCAAATTTTCGGTAGAGAATAAATTTTATCCCGATAGTTGGGTCATCAAAATACCAGAAAATGCAACCAAAGAAGAAATGAATTGTATAAGGGATGTGACTCTCGAAGCAATTGCTCATCCTACAAATGCAGCTCCTGGTTATACACCTAAACTTGTTGCGTTTTTCCCTGATAATACTCCAGAACAAGAAATCATTGAATTTGTTAAAGCAGCCGAAGAAAAAGGAATAGGAGTAAATTTATTCATTGGCAAAAGGGAAGAATTTGACAAAATAAGTGAGGCTCATGAAAAAAAGACAAAAGAGATTATTGCGTCAGGAAATCTCGATAAACTTCCAGGGTGGGATGGTTATATGAACAAAATTCAACGAAGTGATGGAGGAAAGAAAGGTGAGGAATTTCTAAGCAAATATCACTCTGAACCTACAAGCGCATTGAGTAATAATTAAAATTTATTATTCTCCCAATTTGAGTAGCTCTTAATATAGACACTATAATATGATCAAGAGCTTCCTTTTAATTCGGCAATCGTTCCCGCCAAAATGGGTAGATAGTTATTTAGCTTCCTTAAAATTCTAATTGCTATTTAAATTGAAGGATTTTTTTTAAACATTTTAATATACATTTTTATGGATTGGCTCAACTTGATTCCTTATATTCATCGCAGTTCTTACTTAAAATTACCCCCTAATTTTTATGAAGTGATCGCTCCAACTCCGATCGCAAATCCTTATTTCGTCAAATACAACCATGAATTAGCTGCTTTTCTTTGTGCTCCAGATTCCTTTTCCGCTCATGAAGAAGAGCTCTTATCTTTTTATGCGGGAAACTCTGTTCCCTCGCACCTTAAAAGTATTGCCTTAGCTTATGCAGGGCATCAATTCGGATACTATGTTCCTCTTTTAGGGGATGGTCGCGCTGTATTACTTGGCGAAATACGTAGTCACGATGGAGCACGATGGGATATTCAGCTCAAAGGTTCTGGAAAAACAATGTTTTCCCGGATGGGCGATGGTAGAGCACCGCTTTCTGCTGTATTAAGAGAATACCTAATCAGCGAAGCGATGTATGGGCTAAACATTCCAACCACCCGTTGTTTGGCCGCAATTGCAAGTAAAGAAACAATTTATCGACAAAATGGACCTGTCCCTTTAGGTGTATTAACTCGGGTTGCATCCAGTAGTTTACGAGTGGGTTCGTTTGAATATGCTGTGGCGCAAAAAGAGAACCACTTACTAAAATCTCTAGCGAATTATGCTCTTGAAAGACACTATCCTGAACTTTTATCCTGCGAAAGTCCTTATCTTGAATTATTTAAAAAGGTTGTGGACCGCCAGGCACATCTTATTGCTGAATGGATGGGTGTAGGTTTTATTCATGGAGTCATGAATACGGATAATATGACGATCTCCGGCGAAACGATTGATTATGGACCCTGTGCGTTTATGGATGAATTTGATTTTGGTACCGTATTTAGCTCCATTGATGTCGCTGGCCGTTATGCATTTGGAAATCAAGCCTCTATCGCTAAATGGAATTTAGCGCAGTTTGGTAAGACTTTATTGCCTTTATTTGAAGAAGACAAAGCACCACAACAATTGCAAGAAATTCTCGACTCATTTAACGCGCTTTTTTCTCAATACTGGAACAAAAAAATAAGAGAAAAATTAGGTTTGCCCGATGCAAATACGAACTCCACGGAACTTATTAAAAATTTCTTTGGATTATTACAAGAACATAAACCGGATTTTACAAATACCTTTCGTCTTATGAGTCAATCCATTGATTGTGGACGCTCTCAGAACGATTTAGTCAAAGCCTTAGGAAATCAGCCTTATAGTGAGCAGTGGGTTTCTGACTGGTTAAATTGCCTGAAACAACAAAACGTTGATCTCCTGACAATAAAAACTAAAATGAATCAGGTGAATCCCGCTTATATCCCAAGAAATCACTTAGTTGAAAATGCAATTAACGCATTTATTGAAGACAATGACAGTACCTTATTGGATGCTCTTTTGGCAGTATTAAAAAACCCTTTTCAGCAACAAAAAAATACCGAGAACTTACAGTGTTTGCCGTTGCCTCACGAACGAGTACATCAAACGTTTTGCGGAACATAAGTGGGGGACGGTCCGGGACGGACTCTGCTAATTATTAGTCAACTTGTTCAAACACATTGGTATCCGTCCCCATTGGTATACTTGCGTATGATTCAATAGATTGCCGGGCTTTTTAGCCCGGACCACGAATCAACAACTTAAATGACTTTCTGGTAAAGAACCTCTTTTAGCAAAGCCCCGCCCTCATAAAACTCTTCTAACTTGGTTGAACTTGTGGCTTCAAAACCTAAAGCATCATAGAATTTGCGTGCTTGAATGTTGTCTTCAAATACCCACAAAAGTATCTTTTTGTATCCTTGGTTCGCGAGTTCAGAAATTGCAGCCATACATAATTGAGTACCCAAACCTATTCGCCAATAATCCGGGTGCAAATAAATTGCACTGATTTCGCCCATTGTTTGGTCTGCGTTAAAATCACGAAAAGGACAAATACTCGCAAAACCTATGATTTGATTGTTTACTTCGATGACTAGCACTTTAACTTCCTGGTTTATCAAATCATACCATTGCTGAGTTCGCTCTTTTAAAGATAAGTTTTGTAATATAATTTCTGGAATGAAATCTCGATACATTTTTTGCCAGGAACAGATATGGATCTGTGCTATAGCCTCCGCATCTTCTAATGTCGCTGTTCTGATATTAGGTGTAGGATAATTTTTAATCATAATAACAAACCTTTAACGTGATTCATTTCAATAACTATTCACGTTTTTAAAATTCAATATTTAGATAATGCATTGCTAATATGCTATGTTAGAATAGAAAAATTGTCACGAAAAAGGATTAAGCCATGAAGAAAAACAAACAAAAAGAACAAATTATCATGGGTGCTTTAGCCTTATTTATTGCATCAATAGCCGCTGCAGACACACTAACAAGTGATGTCGCTACCGCTGATGGAGCTTCAATAGGAAAAGTCACTTTTGAAGACAGCAAATATGGTTTGCTGATTAAACCTCAATTAACGGGGCTTCCTGCAGGCATTCACGGTTTTCATATCCATCAACATCCTGACTGCGGTGATCATGCTAAAAATGCAGGCGCTCATTTAGACCCAGCAAACACCAATAAGCATCTTGGCCCATATGGCGAAGGTCATTTGGGTGATTTGCCTGTACTCGTTGTTGACAGTAATGGAATGGCAAATATTCCCACACTGGCACCCCGTTTAAAAACTACAGATATTAAGGGACATGCCATTATGGTTCATGCAGGTGGGGATAATTATAGTGATAATCCTCCCTTGGGTGGCGGTGGCGATCGTATTGCTTGTGGAAAAATTCCTTCATAGGAACAAGGTCCGTTTACATACCTGGAATCCGGGTCCAGACTTAGTCTAATCCGGATTAAGACTATCCCTTTCAAAAGCCAACTAATTTTTTAATCGAAGTATTTTCTTTTTTTTTATTAATTGGCATGATACGCCCCTAAAAAATAATAAAAAAGGATAATGTGTCATGGCCAGTTTTTTTTCAAAAGTAGAATCACATTGGAGTGCTCACTCCAGCCTAAGAGATAAATACAGTAGGTTAATTCCGATTCCAAATCCATCCTATTTTCGCCCTATTCATGAGCTAAGTGAGTTCACCGACTTACTCGTTCGTCCACTCCATAACCCCATTTGGTTAGGCGTAAATGCATTGTTGCTCTTTTTGAAAGCTTTTCTTTATTTGGCGGCTACTTTATTACTCCTTGTACCAGCTTTGTTATTAGCCGTTTTTGCCCCCGGGTCTGTGGCCAGTTCGAGTACGTGTTCCTCATTTAAATCATGTGCAGCCCATACGGTCGTCGATGCTACTATGGGAATTATTGCAACTTGTGCCGCTGTTGCAGCAATTGTTTTTAATCCAATATATTTACTGACTCGATGCCTAAGCAGTGTTGTGGAGCATCTCAATAACGTAACTGAAGAATGTTGTGGTTTATCCATTGCCCGATTTTAATTAGGCAAGATGCTTTGTAATTTTTGTAGCCTGGGTGTAGCGAAGCGAAATCCGGGATTAAGAAGCGTATAAAACTCCGGGTTTCGCTTCGCTACACCCAGGCTACAAATTTATTAAAGAATCCCCCTTTAAGACGATTGACTGTATCTTCCAATTAATTCAGTCTGCTCAATAATATGATTTTGCATCGCGGTTTCTATCTCTTTTTTCGTCGCATCTTCGCCTAAATTTAAAAAGGTATCTAAAGCATAAAGCTTGAAAAAATAACGGTGAGTACCACTTGGGGGGCAAGGACCACCATAGCCAGTTTTATTCCAACTATTTCGTGCACTAATTGCTTGGGATGGAATGCCAGATCCTGTTTTAAGTTCATGACAATTAGAAGGTAAATTAAGTAAAATCCAGTGCACCCATAATCCCATTGGTGCATCAGGATCATCCATAATCAAAACAAAAGATTGGGTATTCTTTGGTGCATTTTTCCACACTAATGGGGGTGAATGGTTAGCACCATTACAAGTATATTCTTGAGGAATATAAGCATTATGGGTGAATGCAGGACTCTCAAGTATCATGGCACACTCCTTATGCGAAAGATTTAATTGCAATTTAGACTAATTTTGCTCAAAAATACAGAAATATATTTAGTCTCCAGAATTAGAACTTTAATTTTCTACTTAAAATCTGCCATAGCATGACAAAATCCCCCATTAAGCTGTATAGCGGATAATGAAATGTTGCCGGTTTATTTTTTTCATAGGCATAATGCCCAATCCAAGCAAACCCATATCCCGTTACCAGCATCAGAATAAGCCATAACCAATGCCAGGTAATAAGGAAAAAAAGGAAACACAAGCAGGCCAGAGAAGTTCCAATAACATGCAGACGGCGGCACATTATTGTTTTATGCTCATTGAGATAAAAAGGATAGAACTCATCAAAGTTCGCAAATTTCTTATCGTTCATAACTGTATGGAAAATAACCCTAATTTTTAAAGTATAGTTTAAAAGCTCATTCAGATGTTATTATTATAATAAAGATGCTTTTTTATTCATCAACGTGGCGCATTGCAAATAATGAACGAAATCGATATAGAGCAATTAAAAAAATTACTGGATGAAGCGACAAAATGTATTGAATCATCAAAAAATCTTCTCCATGAAGTACTGAGCGCTCCTACAGAAGAAGACTCTTCTATGGAAGATACCATTTATTCAATCCAATTAGTTCTCCAGTATCGTTTAAGTTGTCAGGATGCTCTGGCTATTCTGCTAAGCATTGATCAAAACGTGCTTTTCCTTTTAGGCATTCAACCCCGACATTCACCTAAAATGAACTTTGATCGACTTGCATTTGCTTTAGGGAATGAAGATTTGAAGCAATTACTCCATGCGCTTTCTCTACTTGTTAATTCCTTATTAAAGATCGCCCACCGATATCAAAAAGACCATTTAACTTTTGAGTTAAATCACCAAAGAAAACACCTCAAGCAGAATATGCTAATTAAAGGAATGCAAAAACTGATTTCGCAACACAATCACTTTTTAAATTTGATAAAGAAACTTGAAGAAAATGTAACACTGCTTCTAGAATATCAGTCCATTGGTCCCATTTTTGATCATATAGCCGCACTTAGGGGACCAATTTCTCAATTTTACCAAGCGATACTGAATGGTATTGGTGAGGCCAAACTACTTTATGAAAAAATTAATAAAACTGAGTTGGTAGAACAAAAAGTAGAACTTCTTTTAAAGCAGGCTGAAGAAGTTCTCAATATAATGCCTTCCATTTATAAACCTCACCCTTCTTACATTGTACCGCAACCAAGCAAGATTTCTTCTGAACAATTGGAGCAACGTGCCACTGCGAAACGTTTACGCCCTTTTTTCTAGTGCCTATGGGGACGGTCCGGGACGAACCCCATTGGGGACGGTCCGGGACGGACCCCATTAATTATTAGTCAACTTGTTCAAAACACATTGGGGTCCGTCCCGGACCGTCCCCATGAAGCTATAAATAACAACCCACTCCATCATAACCAATGACATGGCATGATTTGTAAGCACTTTGATCCAATCGATAGCTTACAGAACCATAATGGGCAGTAATCGTTCCATTTTTATCTTGCTCTATGTATGGCTTCTGGAAGCTCTCTACAACATCACAATTGGTATGATTTTGTATCCAAATACTATCTTCTGAAACAATGCGCGTTTTACTAGGAGCCAGTGTGTTCTTTCCGCAATCTTTAATTGCCAAACGTTCTATTTTGGGGGCAGAAAAGACGAGATCATAGCCTGCCGCAGCTGCTTTAACTGCGTTTTCAGCATCCAGAATGCCATGCCCACAAGGCTTTTTACCCACGCACGATTTATTTGGATCAGTGCTTAATCCAAAATCATGTGTTGTTGTATACAGTATTTGTTCCACTTGTTCTGAACTGAGTACTTTTTCACTCGCGGCAAAAATTAATCCAGCAACACCAGCAACATGTGGCGTAGCCATGCTGGTTCCTTGATAAAAATCAAAACCCGAGCCATTATAGCCACCACCAGGATTTACTGTAGATAAAATTCCTCCCCAAATGCCATAGCGCTTGTCCCCACCCGGGGCAGCTAAGGTAACACTTGGACCATAGTTGGAAAAATAGGACCTAAGTCCTTCGGGGCCTGTGGACGCGACTTTAATGGTTCCATTACAGATTGCAGGCGCATTAAAATGCTCCCAAACGTTGTCATTTCCCGCAGCAACTGCCAATACCGCACCTTTCTTGCGCGCAAAAAAGACTGCCTCCTGTAAAGCCTGGTCACAATAATCAATTTCGTCTTTAGGCCCTCTATCCACGCCAAAGCTCATATTCAATATTTTTGCTGGATGAATATTAGTCGGAATTCCAGGAACTTCGCCACCTACAGCCCAATAAATGGCATTAATGACGGAACTTTCATAAAACATGCCATTAGCCGCGGGGATTTTTAAAGGAAGAATTTTTAGATCTTCGCCCATACCGTTCATGACGCTTCCATAACCCGCAATGGTTCCAGCAACATGAGTGCCATGGTAAGAGCGGGTTTCATCGATTAAGTTATTATTATTTCCTGCAAAATTCCAACCCCATAAATTACCGGCATTATCTTTAACCAAGTTATTGATCAAACTATCATTTAAAGCAATTCCAGTATCTAAAACAGCAACTACTATTGGCTTTTTAGAAAAGCCCGTAGTATAAGCCCAAGCCCCATCTCTAAATCCGGGCTTAGATTCCAACATAATTCCTGCAGGACGAGTAAATTCATCCCATTGGCTTTCATGGGATAATAAATCACCTGTACCTAGAATTTCAGGATCAGGAACTGGCTTAAAGTAACTCACCCTGTCTTTAACTGCATATAAAACTTGAGGATTTGTGCGTAGACGTTCCAAAATCAGGGATGTTTCATCCTCATCATTTCCTTTTGCCAAGGAGCTGTTTGTTGCATCTAAAATCAATAAAAAAGCACCATTTGCCATTGGATTAAATTCTTTTACGGGTAATTGGGTCACTTGTTTTATTTGTGACTTTAAAGATGAAATGCTGGTTATTTGTTCTTTATATTTGATTATCACTCGAACTGTATTTTGCTCTGGTGAAGCGAAAACGCTATGAACTATAGATAAAAGACCTAAACCTAAAATCCCTGATTTAAACATGCGAAAATCTCCTTATAAAATACATCGCAATTCAGTATGCTATAAGATATAGGGCAAAACAAGATTAAACTTATCCCAAAATGTTACACTCCTATACGTAATGTATTAATCTTAAAAAATGGCGGTTGAAATTCCTGAGATGCTCTATATACTGAATCTATCTATTTGTTTGTGTTAAAAAATTTTTCATGGACTTGCGAACACTTTTTTATAAATCAGCCACACGTTGCATCCGCAAATTACAATCTTTGTTTGGTTTAATAACCCTAGGTTCTCGCGCCATTATTTTGAATCATGACAATCGAATCCTTTTGGTAAAACACACTTATCAACCGCATTGGTATTTACCAGGTGGTGGCGTAAAAAAAGGGGAGTCAGTAAAAGAAGCGTTATTGCGTGAATTAAAAGAGGAAGTCGGAATAATTCCCGCGGAAGAGCCTCACTTATTTGGGATTTATTTTCATACCTATCTGGGAGTAAATGACTATCCTGTGATCTTCATCATTAAAAATTTTACCTCTGTGGAAGCCTATTCCCACGAAATTGAGCAAATGGCCTGGTATGAGTATGATAATTTACCTGAGATGGTGAGTCCTGGAACGAAACGCAGGCTTGCTGAGTATTTTACTCAAAGTACGCAATCAGAAAGATGGTAGCGGCGTAGCCTGGGTGGGTGATAGGTTTGGCCTTGGCTCAACAAATGAGTGCAGTCATGTTGGGCACCAAGGCCCAACCTACTGTCGAATCTTGAGGAACAGCTGGATTTGAGTGCAGGTGCGAGAAATACAGCCGTTCCCTTACCGCAATCAATAACGATATTGATCTGATTTATAAGGACCATTGATCGCCACACCTAAATAGTCTGCTTGCTCCTTAGTAAGTTGTGTCAATTTTGCTCCTATTCGTCCCAGATGCAAACGAGCTACTTTTTCATCTAATACTTTAGGAAGAACGTAAACCTGTCGGTCATATTGAGCAGCATTCTTAAATAATTCAATTTGCGCCAAAATTTGGTTAGAAAAAGATGCCGACATCACAAAACTTGGGTGACCTGTAGCACAACCTAAATTGACCAAACGTCCTTCTGCTAAAAGAATGATGCGCTTACCATCAGGAAAAATGACATGATCAACTTGTGGCTTAATATTTTCCCATTGGTATTTCTTTAAACTGTGTACATCAATTTCAGAATCAAAATGACCAATGTTGCATAAAATCGCCTGATTACGCATACGCCTCATATGCTCATGAGTCACTACATGATAATTACCTGTAGCAGTAACAACGATGTCCACTTGCTCGGCAACATCATCCAGAGTTACAACACGATACCCTTCCATTGCAGCTTGAAGCGCACAAATGGGATCAATTTCTGCAATTAAAACAATCGCACCCTGGCCACGTAATGCTTGCGCACAGCCCTTACCTACATCTCCATAACCTAAAATTAGAGCAACTTTCCCTGCAATCATCACATCAGTAGCCCGTTTTATCCCATCCAGCAAGGATTCACGGCAGCCGTACATGTTATCAAATTTGGATTTAGTGACTGAATCATTCACATTTATCGCAGGGATTTTTAGATCACCGTTTCTGGCCATTTCATACAGTCGTGCAACGCCAGTAGTTGTTTCTTCAGAAACCCCTTTAATGCCTGAGAGTAACTCTGGAAACTTTTGATGTATGATTTGCGTTAAATCACCACCATCATCCAGCAATAAATTAGGAGTCCAATGATTCGGTCCAGCTAGAGTTTGCTCAACACACCACCAATATTCTTCCTCAGTTTCACCTTTCCAAGCAAAGACTGGGATACCCTTGGCAGCTATGGCTGCAGCAGCATGATCTTGAGTAGAAAATATATTACAAGAAGACCAACGAACCTCAGCACCTAAAGCAATTAACGTTTCGATGAGCACTGCGGTTTGGATGGTCATATGCAAACAACCTGCTATACGGGCACCTTTTAACGGCTTGCTTGCAGCAAACTCTTCACGCAAAGCCATTAATCCAGGCATTTCAGTTTCAGCAATCGCGATTTCCTTGCGTCCCCAAGATGCCAGCGAGATATCAGCTATTTTATAATCTTTTGTCATAGTGCTTCCTACTCCTGCTTTACTGACTAGCTCCATTAGAATCTCCTTATAAGGCTTTACGTAACTCCGTCACTTTATCCAATCGTTCCCATGGAAAATTCTCACGCCCATAATGGCCATAAGTTGCTGTTTGTCTGTAGATTGGACGAAGCAAATCATGATTTTCAATAATGCCCTGTGGCGTTAAATCAAAATGAGTATTAATTAATTCGATGATTTCACTATCTTTTAAACGACCTGTACCAAAAGTTTCAACAAAAATTGAGGTAGGTTCAGCCACACCAATTGCATAAGAAATTTGCAGTTCGCACTTATCAGCTAATCCTGCAGCAACTATGTTTTTTGCCACGTGTCGCGCCGCATAAGCTGCAGATCGATCCACTTTAGAAGGATCCTTACCAGAGAAACATCCACCCCCATGTCGCGCCATACCTCCATAAGTATCTACGATGATTTTGCGACCAGTAAGTCCACAATCTCCTAAAGGGCCACCAATAACAAAACGACCTGTTGGATTGATAAAATATCGTGTCTTGGGAGTCAACCATTCGGAAGGTAGCGTTGTTTTAATAATTTCTTCACGTACCGCCTCAACTAAATCACTATATCCAATTTCAGCTGCATGCTGTGTAGAAAACACGACGGTGTCCACTTCAACCGGTATTCCCTTTTCATACTTTAAGGTTAATTGACATTTGGCATCTGGACGTAACCAGGGTAATGCGCCTGATTTACGTAAATGAGCTTGTTTTTCCATCAAACGATGTGCATAAGCAATAGGAGCAGGCATATAGACATCAGTCTCACGACTGGCATAACCAAACATTAAACCTTGATCTCCAGCACCAAGAATTTTTGTTTCTTTATTATCCACACCCTGAGCAATATCAGGAGATTGTTTGCCTATGGCAGAAAGTACTGCGCAAGACTCCCAGTCAAATCCCATTTGCGAACTGTTATAACCTATATCTTTAACTACTTGTCTCGTAACTGCTTCCACGTCCACCCAGGCTTTGGTAGTAATTTCCCCACCAACTAACACCATACCCGTTTTAACGAACACCTCACACGCAACACGCGCAGCGGGATCTTGCATTAAAATAGCATCTAAAATGGCATCAGAAATTTGATCCGCGATTTTGTCAGGATGTCCTTCAGAAACCGATTCTGAAGTAAAGACGTGACTTTCATTCATTAGTTAATCCTCTTTATAATTTATATATCCTATTTCATCAATTGTATAAATTCATTAAATATTATTTCTATATCATGGGGGCCAGGGCTGGCTTCAGGATGTCCTTGAAAGCCAAATGCTGGTTTTTCCTTATGTCTGATACCTTGTAAGGTATTATCAAATAAAGAACGATGCGTGATCGCGAGACAATCAGGCAAACTCTCTTCATCCACAGAAAATCCATGGTTCTGACTGGTTATAAATACACGTTTTTTTCCTTCAGTTTCAATTACTGGATGATTTGCTCCATGATGACCAAATTTCATTTTTTTGGTCACTCCGCCACAGGCTAAAGCTAAAATCTGAAAACCCAGGCAAATGCCAAATAGAGGAATATTATGTGCCAAAAACTCTTGGGTGGCGCGAATGGCATAATCACAAGCCTGTGGATCCCCTGGGCCATTTGATAAAAATACCCCATCAGGATTCAGTGCTAAAACTTCTGCCGCTGATGTTTTCGCTGGAACTAAGGTTAAGTGACACCCTTTGTCATGTAAAATTCGTAAAATATTGTGCTTTACCCCAAAATCATAAGCAACAACGTGGAATTGTTGAGGCTGCGAGCCTTTTCCCCATTCCCCTTGGCCATCATGCCATCGTTCCATTGTTTTTCTAGAAACTTCTAAAGCCAAATCAACGCCTTGCAATCCAGAAAAGGAGCGTGCTTTTGCTAAAACCAACTCAGGGTTCTCGACATGAGTACTGATGCAAGCACCCAAAGCACCATGCTCTCGCAGACGTAAGGTCAAATCTCGAGTATCAATTCCGGCAATGGCTACTACACCATTTTTTTTGAGCCAATCAGGAAGAGACTGCTCAGCACGATAATTACTATGGATAATTGAAGAGTTACGAAGCACCAAACCCGCTGCCCAAATTTTATTTGATTCCATATCCTCATGAGTGCATCCAGTATTCCCTACATGAGCTGTTGTTAACGTAATAATTTGTCGTGCATAAGAGGGATCCGTGAGCATTTCCTGATAACCGGTTAAAGAAGTATTAAAAACCAACTCGCCGACACAATCGCCTGTTGCTCCTACCGAAATACCTTCGTAAATGGTGCCATCGGCTAATACTAAAATTGCTGGTTGGTTCATCATGGATCTACTCTACTTAGTTATTCAATGTGTTTTTTTAGGCTTGGCGAATCTGTAGCCTGGGTGCAGCGAAGCGTAACCCGGAGAACTTTTTTCAGAAAACCCGGGTTCCACTTTGCTTCACCCAGGCTACAAAACGATTACAAATCCTTTAGCCATTAAGCACAAAAAATGCACATTTGGGTAAATTTGAGCAATT
This sequence comes from Legionella steigerwaltii, assembly GCF_001468065.1. Classification (GTDB taxonomy): domain Bacteria; phylum Pseudomonadota; class Gammaproteobacteria; order Legionellales; family Legionellaceae; genus Legionella; species Legionella steigerwaltii. The sequence goes on along the minus strand of NZ_LNYZ01000013.1, from coordinate 217,118 downwards.
GTAACTTACTTGGCTCAAAATTTCATGTCTTCAAAGAATTTTTTCACACCTGCAAACCACGAATTGGAGCGCGGAGAATGTTTTCCTTTAGCATTTTCCAGTGATTCCTGAAATTTAGTTAATAATTCTTTTTGCTCTCGTGATAAATTCACAGGGGTTTCTACTACTACCTTACATAATAAATCACCCTGACCATGCCCACGAACGGATTTCATTCCCTTCCCTCTTAAACGAAACACTTTACCGGTTTGTGTTTCTTCAGGGATCTTTAAAGTAACTCGTCCTTCAAGAGTTGGTACTTCTATAGAGCCACCCATGGCTGCGATAATAAAACTTATAGGGACTTCACAATGCAAGTCATTTTCATAGCGTTCGAATATGGCATGTTTTTTTACACTGACCTGTACATAAAGATCGCCTGGGCCACCTCCATGCATGCCGGCCTCTCCTTCTCCGCTTAAACGAACTCGATCGCCGTTATCCACCCCAGCAGGAATTTTGACTGTAAGTTTTTTGCTTTCACGTACCCGGCCTTGACCATGACAATCTGGGCAAGGATCGGAAATAATTGTTCCTTCACCATGGCAACTAGGGCAAGTTTGCTGAATGGAGAAAAAGCCTTGTTGGATTCTGACTTGTCCCATCCCATTACAGGTTTCACATGATTTTGGTTGTGTTCCTTTTTTAGCACCACTGCCACTACATGTAGAACACGCACCATGTCTGGGAACAGTAATTTGTACTTCTTTACCAAGAGCAGCCTCTTCAAGCGTTAATTGGACGTTGAATTGCAAATCAGCACCGCGTTGACCACGAGATTGTCGTCCTGCGCCGCGTCCGCCCGAAAAAATATTTTCAAAAATATCCTCAAAAACATCGCCAAAACCACCAAAACCACCAAAACCTCCAGGCCCTCCTCTCATGGAAGGATCAACACCCGCATGTCCATATTGATCATAGGCCGCACGCTTTTGTGGGTCAGAAAGAATGCTGTAAGCGTATTGAACTTCTTTAAATTTTTCTTCAGCAGCAGAATCGTCAGGATTACGATCAGGATGATACTTCATTGCCAATCTTCGATATGCTTTTTTAATTTCGGCATCACTTGCAGTTCGACTTACTTCTAAAAGTTCATAATAATCCCGCTGTTCCATAACTACTCACATATTAAAATTAAAAAGGACAATGTAGCCTGGGTGCAGCGAAGCGGAACCCGGGATTTCTGAAGATGAACGAACTTCTTAATCCCGGGTTCCGCTTCGCTGCACCCAGGCTACAAAGCACCTAGGCAACTAAGTCACGATATAACCCATTATTTCTTATCGTCTTTAACTTCCTCGAATTCAGCATCCACAACACCCTCATCCGCTTTAGCCGATTCTTGAGCTTGAGCTTGTTCTTGCTGCGCCTGACCTTGTCCTGCTTGACCTTCAGATGCTTTTTTAGCATAAACTCGTTCGGCCATTTTTGAGGAAACATCGCTTAGCACTTTTAACTTGTCTTCAATTTGTGCTTTGTCGTTGCCTTGGATTGCTTCTTTTAATTCAGCAACGGCTTTTTCTATACCTTGTTTCTCATCTTCAGAAAGCTCGGCTGCTAAATCTTTCATAGACTTTTCACAGCTGTGGATCAAACTGTCTGCCTGGTTGCGTAGCTCTGCCATTTCCTTAAACTTCTTATCTTCTTCGGCATGAGACTTGGCATCTTTAACCATTGCTTCCACTTCTTCATCACTCAAACCACTGGATGCTTTAATCACAATTGATTGTGCCTTACCTGTAGCCTTATCTTTAGCAGAAACATTAAGAATACCATTCGCATCAATATCAAAGGTTACTTCAATTTGCGGTACGCCACGTGGTGCAGGAGGAATATCACCCAAATCGAATCGACCTAAAGATTTATTCGCTGAGGCCTGCTCTCTTTCACCTTGCAATACATGCACAGTAACTGCTGTTTGATTATCATCTGCTGTAGAGAATACTTGATTGGCTTTAGTTGGGATTGTGGTATTTTTCTCGATGAGCTTTGTCATTACCCCACCCATAGTTTCGATACCTAAAGACAAAGGAGTTACGTCAAGGAGCAGAATATCTTTCACTTCACCAGATAAAACTGCAGCTTGAATGGCAGCACCAACAGCAACTGCTTCATCAGGGTTAACGTCTTTCCGTGGTTCTTTACCAAAAAATTCTTCTACTGTTTTTTGTACCAAAGGCATACGGGTTTGACCACCCACCAAAATGACTTCATTAATTTGTGATACAGTCAATCCAGCATCTTTCAACGCGATTTTACAAGGCTCAACAGTACGCTCAACCAGTTTCTCAACTAAAGACTCCAGTTTGGCGCGAGTCAATTTAATATTTAAATGTTTTGGTCCTGTCGCATCAGCTGTAATATAAGGCAGGTTAACATCTGTTTGTTGTGCTGAGGAAAGTTCTATTTTCGCTTTTTCAGCTGCATCTTTCAGGCGTTGTAATGCCAATGGATCATTATGTAAATCAATACCATTATCTTTTTTGAATTCAGAAGCCAGATAATCAATTAAAGCCAAGTCGAAGTCTTCTCCTCCCAAGAATGTATCACCATTCGTTGCGAGTACTTCAAATTGGTGTTCTCCATCAACTTCTGCAATTTCAATAATTGAGATATCAAAAGTACCACCACCCAGGTCATATACAGCAATAACTGAATCACCGCGCTTTTTATCCATTCCGTAGGCAAGCGCTGCAGCAGTAGGCTCGTTAATGATACGTTTTACTTCAAGACCTGCAATACGACCCGCATCTTTGGTTGCCTGACGTTGAGAATCGTTGAAATAAGCAGGTACAGTAATTACCGCCTCTTTCACTTCTTCACCAAGATAGTCTTCTGCAGTTTTTTTCATCTTACGTAATACTTCAGCCGAAATTTGTGGTGGCGCTTTATCTTGGCTTTTAACACGAACCCAGGCATCACCATTGTCTGCTTTAATGATTTTGTAAGGAACCATTTTGATATCTTTTTGCACAACCGCATCATCAAAACGACGACCAATTAATCGCTTAATGGCGAATAAAGTATTATCTGGGTTGGTTACTGCTTGACGTTTTGCGGATTGTCCAACCAATACCTCGCCGTCATCTGTATAAGCAACAATTGAAGGTGTAGTGCGGTGACCTTCACTGTTTTCAATTACTTTAGGTTTATCACCTTCCATTACCGCAACACATGAGTTGGTGGTACCTAAGTCGATTCCTATGATTTTAGCCATTCTATTCTTGCTCCAAATTTAGTAATTTCTAATGCAATGATTCATATATGGGGCATAACCTGTCAATTTCAACCCATAAATCTCACATTTTTATTTTTTTGATACGACAACTCGCGCCGGTCTAATCACTCGATCACTCAATTTATATCCTTTTTGGAATACCGCGAGCACCGTATTAGGTTCAGCATCAGGCGCATCTTGCATCGACATGGCTTCGTGAAGTTGTGGATCAAAGGGGGCGCCAGTTGGATCAATTTGCTGCACCTCAAATTTCTTCAATACATCCATAAAAAGCTTCAAAGTTAATTCTAAACCTTCTTTCATCGATGCATCTTCTGCTTTAACAGCCAATTGTAAAGCCTGCTCTAGACTGTCGATTACCGGTAGCAAATCAGAAATCAATTTTTCAACGCCATAACGATGAGCATTAGCTACCTCGCGCTCGGTACGACGACGTACGTTATCCAACTCCGCTTGAGCACGAACTGCTTTTTCCCAATTTTCATGAGCTTGCTGCTCTGCAAGAGTTAGTTTCTCACTCAATTCAATATAACTTGGATGATCTAAGGAGGGTTCAGGGTGTGCTATTTCTTCAGGTAAGTCCAAAACTTCTTCATGTCCCTCACTTGTCTCTTTAGATTGATGTTCTTCATTTTGATGTTGTTCTTTAAACTGATGCCAATTTTTTTTATCTTGTTTACTCATGAAAATTACTCCTTTCCACAGCCTAGCAATGTGAAAACCAGAGATGGGGGCAGCTCATAATATTTCAAGTCCTTAAATTTTTTTATTTACACATGGATGCGTAAACCAAAATGATAATTACAACGATAATAAGCGATTAGCTTGCAGTATGTGTTCATTTATTCCATACTTAGACTCAAAAAAGTTACATGGGTTTTTTATGCAAAAATGGTCGCCTACCTCTTGGCTCCAATATTCTTATTTACAAGCTGCAACTTACGCTGATGACGAACAGTTAAATAAAATTGTAGAACAATTGAGTCTTTTACCTCCGCTAGTTACCAGTAGCGAAGTAAAAAATTTGAAAAAAGAAATTGCACGTGCCGGACGTGGAGAAGCGTTTATTCTTCAAGGTGGTGACTGTGCTGAATCATTTAATGATTGCCGATCAGAAATCATCAGCAATAAATTAAAAATCATCTTACAAATGAGTTTAATTTTGTTGCATGGTTTGAGAAAACCCATTATTCGTGTGGGACGAATCGCTGGGCAATATGCAAAGCCACGTTCTTCAGATTATGAAACAATCGAGGGCGTTACTTTACCTAGTTATCGCGGTGATCTGGTTAACTCTCCAGAGTTTACTCTAGAAGCACGCGAACCTAACCCTAAATTATTGTTGCAAGCCTACAACTGTTCAGCCATCACCTTAAATTTCATTCGTAGTTTGCTCGACAGTGGTTTTGCTAGCCTTAACCATCCCCAACAGTGGGATTTAGGTTTTGTTGAACATTCAAAGCAAAAAGAAGAGTACCAAACGTTGGTTAAATCAATCGCTGATGCTTTAGACTTTTTAGATACTATTGGTGGAATACAATCTAGTAATCTGGCCAAAGTAGATTTTTATACCTCTCACGAAGCATTGCATTTGCACTATGAGCAAGCATTGACCCGTCAAATGGAAGACGGCTTATGGTATAACCTCTCTACTCATCTACCCTGGATTGGTATGCGTACGGCACAAATTGACAGCGCTCATTTGGAGTTTTTAAGGGGTGTAGAAAATCCTATTGGTATTAAAGTTGGACCAGGAGCTACTACAGAGTGGTTGGAAGAAGTATTACACAGAGCCAATCCTAAGCGTGAAGAAGGACGTCTTCTGTTATTCACGCGTCTAGGAGCAAAACACATCGATAAGTTACTGCCCCCGCTTATCGAAACGGTGAGAAAAACAGGAATTCCAGTGACCTGGTCTTGTGATCCCATGCATGGCAATACAGAGACAACATTAGATGGTATTAAGACCCGTCATTTTGATAACATCCTTTTAGAGCTGAAACAAGCTTTGGAAATTCATCGCAATATGGGCAGTTATCTAGGCGGCGTTCATTTTGAGCTAACAGGTGATAACGTCACTGAGTGTATTGGTGGTGCTCGCGGTTTATCAGCAGATGATTTAAAAAAAGCGTATCATAGCCTGGTTGATCCTCGACTAAACTATGAGCAATCAATAGAAATGGCCATTCAATTGAGTCGACAATTTAGGAACGAATAACTCTAGATGAATCGTGGAAAGTTTCGTTCCTACAAATTATATCGTTCTTGTTACTAATTATAAATTGGTTTAGCCCAGTCATCTTCCTCACAAGTGGTGCTCACCTTAGTTCTGTAGATATAAGAGGTATCAATCGCTTTCGTATAAAGATGTTCTTCAAATAAGTTCTCAGATGAACTCAGAATAAGCTCGTTGAGCAAATCTACTTTTGATGTTATACGATTCGCTTGTAAAAAATTCTCTACAAATTCCGGGTAGTGCTCAAATAGTTCTGAAAGGCTTTTATTAAAAGGATTATCACTACCACTGAATTGAGTATAAAATTTTAAATAGGCTTCAGTATAAGCACGTAAGGCAGTTTTCTCTTCTTTCTCATCTACTTCCTGAGTGTATTTTTTTCTTAAAAGTGAAACTAATTGGCCATAAAGCGTATCAAACGCTATTATTGCTTCCTGATTATCGGCAGATATTTTGAGATAAAAGGGGTTAACGAATTCTTTATTGTGAATCGTTATTTTTTTTATACTGCAAAAGGGTACAACTAACGCTATGTGCTCTTTTTCTCGTTCCATTCGAGCGGGGAAATTGAGCTGATTTTTATGATAAGTTGCATGAACATCGACAATATAATTAGAAAATAAAATAGGGTCGATGGTAATAAAGCTTCCACTTCCCCAATTTAATGCAACTTGAGAATCTTCTGACATACTCACCATATGAAAATCATTAGATAAGTTTGTTAATTTGTGCAATCTTATTTGCTCCATATCAATTACTTCAGGGAAGCTCTGACAAAAAACCCCTGTAAGTAGGGTCGGCATGAGAAAAATTACTGCGGGAAGATGATCATCGCCTCGATATAATGATTCGATTGCAGAGGAAGTTTTTACAACATTTGAAAACTGTACACCTGAAAACGATTTTATCGTGTTACTTGGAAAAAATGCTGGATATTTACTTTGCATAAGCTGTTTGATGGCAGGACAATATTGATCAATAATATACCATATTGATCAAAAAATTAAAACAACCATGAGTAAGCAATGTTTTTTGCTTACAAAACATAGAGCAATACCTCATTTATCATCCTCACTCAAAAAACTTCTTTTAAATTCATCATTTATTTCCACTAGTATTATTTTTATTTCTCATAGAAAATTGTTCTACCCTTAATGAGCATTTCCTTGACATGTAACTATTGCAATAAAGCAGGATCAATCCCGTAGTTTTCTGCCAAGATTAAATAAGTACTGCTGAGCGAATCAAAAGCGATGGAAAGTTGAATGTTTGTGTCACGTTGGCAAGCAAGGGCTCACCTGCAAAAAGCGCGGCGACTAATGCCGCAGCAGGTGAATACTCCAACTGTGAAACGCCAAAACAATCAGTAATAATAATCCAAGTAAAATCCCAAGGATTCCCATGAATTAAACTCCCTCAAGCAATACATCAAGATCAAGTGATGAACGTTGGCCGAGGTCATGCGTATGCTCCGTCAGAAAGGCTTCAGCAGCTCTTCGTCCTTCATCGCGTAGCATGAGCAAAAAGTCCCATTCTGCATTGAGCTTGGAGGAGTAACCAAGCTCGATCATCATGTCGCTGCTAACTCGGTGTATTCTCATGCCTGCCCATTTTGCGCCTTCGGAATCACCTGGATGTACTAATTGCCGTAATAAAGCAATCATGCGAAGTTCCTTAAGTAACACAGCATTGAATGAAACTTCATTCAGGCGGTTGAGGATATCTCGTGCAGACCGAGGAAAACCTGGTCTTGTTACTGGATTAATTTGCACTAAAATCGTATCTTGCGATTTACATTCTCGAACAAGCGGTGTAATTGTGGGATTTCCTGAATACCCACCGTCCCAATAGTGTTCTCCATCGATCTCAACTGCCTTGAAAATAATGGGTAGGCATGCCGATGCAAGAAGTACCTCAGGAGTAATTTCGTTATTACGAAATACTCTTCCTCTGCCAGTACTCACGTTGGTCGCAGTAACGAATAATTTAATTGAACTTTGTGGCAATCGTTTGAAATCAATGAGTTCCGCTAAAATATTGTGGAGAGGATTAACCCCAAATGGGTCAAGATCGTATGGGGAAAACAATCGAGACAAAACGTCCATGGTAATGAAAAAAGGAGAATGATCAAGCGACCATTGTCCAAGCATAATATCAAGTGGACTGCGTTGTAAGGGACTAAAGCGTGCTGCATCAGAAACACTCTTCCAGAACAATTCGAGCGAATTGCGAGCCCCTTGAGAACCACCTTTGATGTATCCATCAGCCAAAACTACAGCATTCATAGCACCTGCAGATGTACCCGAAATACCGTCAATTCGTAGCTTTTTTTCTTCTAAAAGACGGTCCAATACGCCCCATGTAAAAGCACCATGAGCACCACCCCCTTGTAGCGCTAAATCGATAAGAATTTCATCAGCTGTTTTTTTTGAGTGCGTCATAATGAGTGACATCCGTTTCTTTGGTTATAAGTAGTGAAATTTCCCCTCTCCCTCTTGTGGGAAAGGGGATTTCTTTTCAGGACTGCTCAAGCATTAAAAGTCATTTGATTGCAAACCATTATCACATAAACTGTTCCGTTGAACATAGAGTGGGGCAAAAAAATTCGGATCAGAATTTGGTTTTTACTCCACCGCCGTTGGCTCTCCCCACCCCATTATCCTTGGCTACATCGTTCAATCAACCCAAATGACTCATGAATTTGGCACTAGGTCTCATTCAATATGCAAGAAATTATATAAATCGAATCATCTACTTAAGAAACATAATGATCAAATATATTACTTAATGATTGCTTAATAATTCAGTTGTGTAATATAATTCCGCATCAATTAATATTTAAACAATTTGACATGGCTAACATAAAAGTACACGTTTTAAATTTTCATGGAATTTTCTCTCATATTGAAATCGTGCTCGAAAATACATCCACTGATCCTCATACTTATTATGGTGTTAATCGATGGGAGGGACCAAAGGAAAAATGGAGCTCTTATCCCAAACAAAACATAGAAGAAGCTAGCTCGGTCTATAGCTTTGATATTGAGGCAAATCCTGATGACATTGTTAAGAGATGGAAAGAGTATTGGCATAGAACATGGAAAGATGCCGGTATTTTAACTCAAAACTGTGCCGTAGCAGCACAGTGGTTTTTGACAGAATTTGCAGGCATTCCTAAACCTAGTTTATCCAATGTGAGTTGGAACCACCTTGCTTTTGGTATTGTTTGGCCCAGTTTTATCCCATGTCCTATAACCCTTCCGGGGCGGATCATGTCTAATGCTAAATTTCATATTGAAGCGAAGACTCACCCTGAAGTAGCAGAACAATACACACGCTTATTTTTATATACAAGCATGGCTCTCGCAACACTTTTTTTTGCAGCATCAGTTTTTGCACTTGTTGTTGCCGCTACAGTTCTAACTGGTGGCATTGCAGGAGTTGTCATAGCGGGATGTGCTGCTGTAGGCATTGCAAGTACCTATGCCTTTTTTAAAGCACATAATGTATTATCAGCACAAAATATAGCAGCTGAATCGAAGAAAACAGATGAGCAATTCCCAATAATGCAAGATGAACCGGGTTTCGCTAAGGCTTAATGACCTTTAATGGACCTCTATCGAGGCACACTTTTTTATGCAATCGCTGAACCAGATACCGTTGCGCCTCGAATAATGGCCATGCGGTAAGAAATCGGCGTTTGCTTAAATAGAGATTATATTTTAATTTTTGTATAATGTATAAATGAGGACGACCTCATCCATCAAGGTTTCAATTCTGGACGACCAGACCATTACATTGGAGACTTGTATGGACTGGTTATTTTTGTTTTTTGCCGGAATCCTAGAGATTGTATGGGCTTACTTTATGAAACAATCTATAGGCTTCACAAAAATCATTCCCTCAACTCTTACAATCCTCGCCATGGCCGCTAGTTTTACACTTTTATCTATCTCAATGAAAAGCATTCCTTTAGGAACAGCATATATTATCTGGACAGGAATAGGCGCTGTAGGAGCTTTTTTATTAGGTGTTTTTTTTATGGGAGAAGCAGCAAATGCAGTAAGATTTACTGCTGCACTACTAATTATTTCAGGATTGATATTGATAAAGTTATCATCTTAATTAAATAAGCTGGATACCGATTCTAAAAATCGCTCGTTATATAAGGACATGAATATGAAATTAGCTCGTTTAATGAGTCAAATAGGTTTAGGTTTAACTACTTTTTGTTTGATTGCTGCGACTCATGCTGACATCCCGTTATGGAGTTTTAGCCCTGATACAGGTTTCCCCCCTCAATTGAAGGTAAGTTCAATAGGAACTGCTACTGTAAAATACAAGATAACTAATAACTCAAAAAAAGCGCACCAATTAGTCATCAAGTCCATAACCGGTATTAATCAAGCAGAACCGTGTTTGGTTGGACCGAAGGGCAAAGGAAATGACACGTGCTCGCTCACCTTAACTGTCGAAGGCAGCGCATTATCCACAAATGGTTTATCAGGTGGTCCTAGCCTCTGTCAGGCCAATCCCGATGGGACACCAAACCTCAATCAATGTTATCAGCCGGGCAAGGAGGATAGTTTATCGATTACTTTAATCAAAATAAAATCTCCGATTAATGGTTTGATTAATATGGGAGATATTTCCTTTTATAATAATCCCCATATTTTACCTGTAAATGATCCCTCAATAATAGAGCCTTATGGCGCTTCGTTTACTGCAATGGTGATTAATGTAACATGGGAGCAACTACAACCCAATGGACCAGGGTCTTTAGTGGAAAATAATGCAATTGATCAAGCCTTGGAAGCAATCCAATCTTATAATCAAGCTCATCCAAAAACTCTACTTACCGCAAAACTTAGGGTTTGGGGTGGATTTACTGCACCTCTTTGGGCAAAAGCGATAAATGGCGGCCCTATTTCTATTGATGCTACGAATAATGGAAAGCACCAGCAGGGAACCATTGGTTTATTCTGGACCACTGAATACATTTCTGCTTGGAGAAATTTACAATCATTGTTGGCTGCACGCTATAATTCTAATCCGCTCATTAGCGAAGTTGCTATTACTTCTTGTGCTTCAGAAACGGATGAACCTTTTGTTTCCTGGCTAGACTCACCCACAATTAGCAACCTTCAAAGTTTTGGATATACAGACGCACAACAAGAAGCATGTTTGAGTGGTGCAATTGATGATTACATTGCGTGGACTAACACTATGGTGGATTATACATTTAGCTTGTTTCATGAAACAGATGGTGGCAAAATCCAACAAGATCCTGCTTTTACGATTCAGGTGATGCAGCAATGCCAGGCATCCTTCAAGTGTATATTAAGTAATCATGCCTTAAATTCACCTTTGCCTTCCGCAGATTCTTTTGTCTATGCAGAAATACAAAATCTTTATTCCATAAACCCCAAAACAACGTTTGTTGATTTTCAAACAGCATCCCCCATGTCACCATTAAATTGGTGCAGTGCTATTGTTAATGGGACAACTTATCATGCCAGATCAATTGAACTGTGGCCTGACTTTGGTGGATTTACAACGCTCTCATCTAATGCGGTCGCTAATTTAGCTGATGCATTTAAAAATGGTACGCCACCTAATCCTGCTCTTTGTCCTTAGAAGGAGACTACCAAAAGCCGGGGCGTTGCTCAAAAACTTAATGGCAGTGCGTCCCGGAGTGTCTAGAAATAATTTTTCTACTTTTAATTATCTCAGTCGAGGGTTTCCCTCTCGATTTACTTAATCATAGCAATAAATTGATCAATTTCACTTTCTTTAGTATCAAAAGAAGTCATTAATCGCACTTCGGATAGAGATTCATTCCAATAATAAAAAGAAAAATGCTGCTGCAATTTATTAATTAACTCGCCTGGCATGATGGCAAAAATAGCATTTGCCTGCACTGTTTGCGTTAATGTGACGGAGGATATTGTCTTTAATTTATTTGCAAAATAAGCGGCCATCTTGTTTGCATGTGTGGCATTGCGTTTCCATAAATCATTAGAAAATAAGGCATGAAATTGTGCCGATATAAAACGCATCTTTGAAGCAAGTTGCATCCCTTGTTTTCGGATATATAAAAAATCATCGGCTAGTTTTTTATTAAAAAACACCACTGCTTCACCTAACATCAAGCCATTTTTCGTCCCGCCAAATGATAAAACATCAACGCCAATTTCTTTAGTAAAAGTGCGTAACTCTTTTTGCAAGCTCACGGCTGCATTAGCAATTCGAGCACCATCCATATGTAAATATAAATGATGTTGGTGCGCAAAATCGGCAATCGCTTTAATTTCATCAACTGAATACACTGTGCCACACTCTGTACTTTGACTAATCGAAATCACACCTGGCTGAACGTGGTGTTGATCACCTACGCGATGCAAATATTTTTCTAATTCAGCAACCGACAATTTGCCATTTTTCGTAGGCATCAATAATAATTTTGAACCCGAAAATTTTTCTGGCGCACCACATTCATCAACTTGAATATGAGCTGTCTCAGGACAAATCACCGCATGGAAACTACGATTCATCGCAGATAACGATAATACATTTGCTGCTGTGCCATTAAACACAAAGAAAACCTCAATATCATCACCCAATTGTTCACGAAATTTTAGTATCGCTTTTGCTGTGAACTCATCATTTCCATAAGCAACCGCAGGGCCTTGGTTCGCATCATGAATGGCTTGCAAAATTTCTGGATGAATACCAGCATAATTATCGCTGGCGAAATTTATCTTTGACATAATGATCTCTTCTTTTGAATTTTTTGTAATGAAGTTGCATCATTATAGCGTTAAAAAAAGCGACACAGCAAAAGACAAAGACTATAAATACTTCGTCGGGCCCGACCTTGTTGAGGCAAAGGCTCCAAAAGGAGCCTATATGAGCTTTGAAGCAAGCTTAGTATTTTGTCCTTAATCCCATCCTGTGCTTAAGCTGGATGTTTTGGTAGTAGTTTGACTTTCTGCCTCATCATGAGGCTTAAAAAAAGATGTTGTAGCTCTTCTTAGCTTCCTTGTCTCACTATCTTTTATCTCTTCTGGGAGCATAAAGGAATTATTTTTTTTAAGAACAGGCCTACTCTGATCTGCTGTTTTTCTTCTGAAGAATCGTTCCAATAGGTTAGGTGTTTTTTCTTTGATTGGCATTTGCTGCATCGTAGGCCGATGGGTTAGACGCGGGGATGGGGGTGGGCTGTATGCTGATGGTTCTGAAATGGTTTCAGTTCGCTCTCGGCTTGTATTATTATCAAGCAGTAGTTCGCTCTTCTCAGATTGATCATATAATTTTATGCTGTCCTTTTTGGTATCGCATAAAATCAATAAGTCTTTACACTTTTTCTTGATAACTTTATTTTCTATAGTACTTAACAATTTTATCGTACTTAAATATTCTGGGAAATTAACAATATTAATGCGTTGTGTCAGATTATTTTTAATATCCTCTAATATTCCTCTTGCTATACCTTCAATTACCAATTTACCCTGCGGTGAAGTATCATCCATTAATTTAGTAACAAAAACCCGCAGCACATTTTGTAGTTTTTTTTCATTCTGCTCTTCACCAAGATTTCGGTAGCCTTTTCCTTGTCTTGCACTATTAATGTTAGCTGCTAAATTACCTATGGCCTCTTCTTTCTTTTTTGACTCTTTCATTTGTCCCATTTGGGTGCTTTGAGTTTCTAAGCTCCTTTCCAGAGTTCTCATCTCATCATTAAAATCAAAATAGATCGTTCCACGTTCTGGATTATGCTCTGAGCCTAAAAAATGTTCGAGAGTATTCCAGGAATTATTAATTATCGTAGCAAACACAGCTATTTTAGCAGTCAAGAGGTTTCTTCTTACTAATTGTTCTGCACGCTCAGATTCAGTGGATGCACGTGCGAAATCATCAGTAACTTTATTGCCTTGTTTGCTTAGCCAACTTTGTTGTATTCTATAAATAATGGTACTGGCGATTTGATCATGTACCTTTTGGATTTCTTTGCTTATCTCTTCTTCTGCGGCCCCGTCATTTTCGGACTTAACCCTCTTTACTATTAATTGAACTTGCTGTTCCCAGAAGCTACGCCATGCTTCACTCTCTTCAATAGGCTCAAAAAAATGTTTGTAAAATGTTGCTTTGGTATGACTTAGGTTCGTTTCATTTACCCGAGGCTTCCATTGATCGAAGTGTTCGCCAAAGGATTCGAGTACTTCGTCCACACATAGTATTTCTAATAGCTCTTTAGGTTCTTTTATCTGAACATTTCCCAGCGACGGTGTAAAAAATAACCTTCCATTTACTTTATTTAACAATTCACCTACATCTTTACCACCTACTGGTGCGTTTTTCAGGGCATCCAATACGCTCTCTAAATATTCGACTATCATCCCAGCAGCATTTTTCATTACAAGCCCCTCGCTTTTTGTTCATGTTGTTATATAGTTGGCGCCATAGTATCATTTTATTTCAGCAAAAGGCAGCTGCCCTGAATATAATCAAGTGTTTCCACTATATAAAATGAATTTGAAGAAGAGTATCTGAAATGCGGGCGTCTTGAGAGCATAGTTTTTTGCGGGTACAGTACGAAAGTTGCTCGCGTGACCGAACTATTGTTATCCATTATTAACCATTACTGATTTTAATACTTTGCTTGTGTCTTGATTGTTTAATAGTTCATATAAGCATTGTTGCGCATCGTAACGTATAAAGGTATCTACACATCTCATGCCTACTTTCTCTAATAAATAGCACGATCTAGAATTAGCTTCTTGAGTAATAGCAATTATTTTCCCAATATTTAAATGTACAAAGCCATAATTCAGACTTGCAGTTATCGCTTCATAAGCAAATCCTTGTCCCCACCACTTCGGAAAAAACATATATGAAATTTCTATTCCTTCATCTGAATGATGAAGCCCACAAATGCCAATTATTTGTGTCGTATTTTTTCTAAGAACAGTACATAGACCAAATCCCGTACTATGCCAATGATTCTGTATGGAATTAATTCGTTCATTAATAATATTATCATTAACGACTCCACCAAGGTGCTTTCGTACAGTCTCATTTTTCCATAAGTTTGCAAGGGATAAAAAATCCAATTGATTCGGTTTTCTGAGCATTAATCTTGCTGTTTCAATAGATATAAAATGATGCATGTCACTCACACCGCAGCCTGAGCAAAGCGAAACTCAGGCTACAACTGATATTAATTTTGATGATAATAGGGGCTAAATTCATGAACTGCCTCAATCATCGCCGCGACATGCTCAGGCGGGACGTCAGGAGTAACACCGTGACCGAGGTTGAACACATGTCCTGAGCCGGATCCAAAGGATGCCAATACCTTTTTCACTTGCTCTTGGATACATTGTCTTGAGGTTAATAATACTGAGGGGTCAAGATTTCCTTGTAATGCAACCTTATCACCGACTCTTCTTCGTGCCTCTCCTATATCACAGGTCCAATCGATTCCTAATGCATCACACCCCGAAATAAGCATTTTTTCTAGCCATTGTCCGCCCCCTTTAGTAAATAAAATAACAGGGATTTCAGGATAATTGACTTTTATTTGGTGTACGATGTTTTGCATATACTGGAGAGAAAAATTTTGATAATTCTCTGGGGTTAAAATTCCACCCCATGTATCAAAAAGCATGACTGAATTAACACCCGCTTTGATTTGCTCCATCAGATAATTTGCAACTGATGTTGCTAACTTATTCAGCAAAACATGTGCAGCCTCACTTTCAGTGTAGATTAAATGTAAAATACGTTTAAATTCTCTCGTACTTCTCCCTTCAACCATATAACACGCTAAAGTCCATGGACTGCCTGCAAAACCGATTAGAGGAAGCTCTTTGGGCATTTCTTGGCGGATTAAGCGTACAGCGTTCATTACATAAGCCAAAGAGTCTGGTTCCGGAATTTGCAAGTTGGCAATTGTTTGGATATCTTGTACCGGATGTCGAAAACAAGGTCCTTCACCTTCGGCAAAATATAAACCAAGCCCCATCGCATCAGGAATTGTCAAAATATCAGAAAATAAAATGGCTGCATCCAGTGCATAACGGCGCAAAGGCTGTAATGTCACCTCACAAGCAAGCTCGGGATTCTTGCAAAGGCTTAAAAAATCACCTGCCTGTTCTCTAGTCTTGCGATATTCTGGAAGATAACGCCCAGCTTGACGCATCATCCATACTGGGGTTCGTTCCACAGGTTGTCGTCTTAAAGCGCGTAGGAACAAAGATTGATTCAAATCATACATCATATTATCCCAACATAATCAAAATGCTTTAATGCTAACATATTTACACTCTAAGTAATGCAAGAATTGTAGTTGAATTGACTCGGAACGGACTTGGAAACATAATCTGTACCATTTTATTATCAATTAGAGTTGATTATGGGATTAGTTAAAAATTTGTCACAATCGATTGGAGCAGGATACCCTAAGAACACAGGCAGATTAAAACAAGTGCTTGGGAATTCTGAAACACCCCCAATAAAAGTTGCTTTTACGGGCGATTCTACGGTAGATAACGGACGCTGGGTAGATGGAAGCAAATCTTATGGAGAGAAATCAAATACAGTAACTCATCAAACCGCAGAAGCGCTAGCTCATACACCAGGATCTTACTTTATAGGTAATTTTGCTGTTGATGGCGCGACTACCGATGATTTATTGTCTTATTGTTCGTTGGGTAAAGTTCTAACCGATGAAGACCATATACGCTCTAATTCTGTACATCAGCTCAAGGCAGTTACGGCATGGAAACCAGATGTTGTCGTGTTAAGCGTAGGGGGGAATAATTATAGAGAAGCTCTAGCGGATACTTTAATGGAGGAAATGAATTATCCCCAACTTCTTTTAAGAATTACTCCAGAAGATGCAAAACCAGCCATTCACTTAGCGTTTGAACAAGTAAAAGCAAATATACTAAAAGATTACAAAAAAATTATCGATGAATTAATTGACAAGAATCCTCAACTTAGTCGTATTGTTCTCTTGTCGCAATATTATCCTTCGATTACACAATTAACTCCTTATTTTATTTATACCGGATTTTCGCACTTAGCACGGGCTGAAGGAAAAGGACGCGCTCCTTTTGCTGTAGTTGAAGAAACCATGAATGAGCTTTATAGGGATATCCTAGCCTATGCAGCGACTCAAGAAAAAGAGATAGTTTTTGTTGATACAACCTCTTCATTAAATCCTTTAGGTGGAAAACATGCTTTTCAGATTGAACCCAATGAACAAGGCTCTGGGATCATGGGGCGATTAATTGCCAGCGCGATTGAGTATCAATTTCCAGGGACTAAATCCGAACACGATGAACAATTCATTCCTAGAATTTATTTGAGCGCCGATGAGAAGCAGATCCAAGCGCAGGTTTTAAATAAAAAAGATATAGAAGCATTTCGCGTCAAAAGTATAGGACAATTTATAAGTGACAATCGATATCGCCATTTACGATTATTATTTTCTCCCTCTTCCAGCTTAACCGTACGTTTTGAAAGCGCTTATCATGCAATTACAGGAAAACAATTTGATGATGAATATACAGGCTTACCTGCTTTTGGCTTGTTGGATCTGACTTTAGTACCCGTTATGGCTACTTATTTATGGCGTGTAGCAGTAAATGAAAACGTTCATACCTCACTTAGAGCAATAGCGGGTAGCGTGGCTGCACCTATTTTATTAAGTAAGACGGTTCTTGGCTTATCATTAATGCTGGCACTTTCATTACCGCTACTGGGATACGATAAAGCAGTGCACTGTATTGCAAAACAGAATACTGAAGGTCAAGAAGAGAATTCTGAGTCTAATAAACTAGAGGTGTAAATGATTGTAGCTTGGGTGAAGCGCAGCGGAACCCGGGTTTATATGTAAAAATCCCGGGTTCCGCTGCGCTTTACCCAGACTAGAATACTGCAAATGCATCTGGTTTTAACACTCTATACACAATGATAATTATTTAGATAAAATCACAGGTAAATCACTTTTGGACTAGGAACATCATTGGATACCTTAAATATCAAAGCCCTTAATGTAAATACCAAAATTGGTGTTTATGCATGGGAGCAATGCATTAATCAACAATTATTAATTGATATCAGTATTGATACTAATTTCAGTGACTGTCAGGAAGATTTGACCAAGACCATAGACTATGAAGCGCTATGTAAAAGTGTCACCCTTTATGTAGAATCAAAATCATTTCAACTCATTGAAACCGTTGCCAATGAAGTTGCAGATTTAATTAAAAAACAATTTAAAGTGTCTCAAATTACAGTGGGGATTAGCAAACCTCGCGCAATCAAAAATGCAGAAAACATTCAGGTTGTTGTGCGACGTTGAAAAACGTCTTGGGGAACCCTTCATAGCCAACGATCACAACATCAATTGTAGCCTGGGTGAAGCGCAGCGGAACCCAGGTTCTGAGAGCATGATTCTTTATCCGAATCCCGGGTTACGGCTTCGCCTTCACCCAGGCTACACAAAAAAACCTATCCACCACTAGTAATCATGCCATTTAGACGTTCATTTTTGGCCAAAGTTACCTGAGCCTGTTGCGCAAGTACCCGATTAGAATATGGACCTACTACCACCCGGAACCAATTACCTTTTACAGGATGGCTTACCGGAATTATGTATGCGCCAAACCCTTTTAGAATCAATGAGCCTTTCATTTGTTCTGCATCTTTACGTGCTTTAAAAGAAGCCACTTGCACTAAAAATTTTCCTCTTGCAGTTGAAGAAGCATCAGATTTTGGTGGTGTTTGTGGTGCTTTAGCAACATTTTGTTTCACTGGTGCCGCTGTTGAGGGTGCCGTATTTGAAATACTACCTGATGCAGTTTTTAGGGTTGCTGCAGATACTGCCGTAGCCGAGGTTGCAGATGCAGGAGTATTTGATGAAGTGGGTTGAGCTGAAGCTGTAGGGTTAGCATTTGATTGTGAATTAGGAACTTTTTCATTAGTCAGTAGCGTGTAAAATTCAAATTTTGGTTTAGGTGGAATTGCTGCTTGTTGTGCTTCCGATTTGGCAGGTTCCTTTTTTATTTCATGATGAGCCAAAACCTGGGTATTTACCCAGCTGCTTAACTTGTCAAAATCAAAAAAAGAAGCGGTCAAATAACCTAATAGAAAAGCAAAAGTAATTACTAGAAACTGGTGCGGTGTACTACCGCGCGACCGTGAAGAACGCCTATTACCATATTCTTTTGTCATCACATACTCTCAGGAGCTGATACGCCCAATAAGTCCAAACCATTCTTTAATACCTGTCGCACCGCTTCGAGCAAACAAAGACGAGCACATCGCAATTGCTCTTGTTCACACAATAGTGGAACAGCATTATAATAACTATGCAAGCCATTGGCTACTTCACGTAAATAATAAGCCACTTGATGTGGTTCACAATGGGCAGCTGCTAATTCTACAATCTCGGGATAACGACCAATTAAAGAAATCAGATGAGTTTCATGAGATTGCTCTAACAAATCAATATGTTTTAGACCAAGTGCCTTATCCCAAGATAAACCTCTTTCCTTTAATTGTCTTAACACCGAGCATATTCTTGCATGAGCATACTGTATATAATAAATCGGATTATCACTGGACTCTGACTTTGCTAAGTCTAAATCGAAATCCATATGTTGTTCTGACTTACGGGCCACGTAAAAGAAACGCGCCGCATCATTACCTACCTCATGACGCAACTCTCTTAAGGTAACAAAAGAACCACTGCGTGTAGACATTTGTACGCGCTCAGAACCACGATATAAAATAGCAAATTGCACCAGTAAAACATCAAGCGCACTTTCATCATGTCCCAAAGCACCTACCACCGCACGTAAGCGAGTGATGTAACCATGATGATCTGCACCAAAAATATCAATTACTCGATCATAACCCCTATCATATTTATTCCAATGATAAGCCACATCGGACGCAAAATAAGTAGTATGGCCATTAGCACGCACCAGCACGCGATCTTTTTCATCACCAAAATCAGTAGCTCTAAACCAGAGTGCGCCTTCTTTTTCAAAAGTATGACCGCTGTCCTTAAGCGCTTGAATACCTTTTTGAATGGAACCATCTTCAAAGAGAGACTGCTCGGAAAACCAACTATCGTACTTCACGCCAAATTCGGCGAGGTCATCCTTAATATCATCAAGAACAGTATTTAATGCATGTTGATGAAACAGAGCAAAGACATCCATACCCAATAGTTGTTTTGCACGAGCAACCAAAGCATCAATATAAACCTCTTTGTCTCCACCATGAGGCTCATCAAGTGGTAAACCTTCAATTACAGTAGTCCATGGATGCACGTATTCTTTACCGTGCTCTGCCAAAAATTCTTGAGCTATTTCGGAAACATAATCCCCTTTATACGCATTAGCAGGAATCACAACAGCTTCACCAGCAAGCTCCAGATAGCGCAGCCACACACTGACAGCAAGAATGTTCATTTGCCGTCCAGCATCATTCACATAATATTCTAAAGTAACATCGTAACCCGCAGCCTTTAAAACATTTCCTAAAGTGGCTCCAAAAGCAGCCCCTCTTCCATGCCCTACATGCAAAGGACCTGTTGGGTTAGCAGAAACAAACTCAATTAATACTTTTTGATTTTGGCCAATAGTACTTCGTCCAAAACGCTCACCTTTATCTAATATTTCACCAATAATTTGTGAACGAGAACTGTTGCGTATAAAAAAATTAATAAACCCTGCCCCAGCAATTTCTACTTTTTCCACGGCAGGATCAACCGGCATAGCCTGAACTAAAAGTTCTGCTATTTTGCGTGGTGCCTGACGACATGGTTTTGCTAAAACTAAGGCCAAATTACTGGCATAATCACCATGAGCGGAGTCTTTTGTACGATCAACCTTAATCTCAATATCTAAACCTGAGGGTATTTCGCCCGATTTTTGTAATGACATTAAAGCGTGTTTTAAAAGCTGCTCGACAGTATGTTTCATGCTACTCAGTTTTCCATCAAAAAATGATGTTATTATGCGCTTTTTTGCACCATATGAAAAGGTTCGTATGGCACAATTTGCTGTCTTGCTAAAAAACCGCAAATTGTTACTGTCCCGCTTATGAGTTACACTTAAATATCAATTCCTTCAATATCAGTAATAGCGTGTTATCTAAACCATGTGAATCGCTAACCGGAATCGGACCAACGCTTGCAGCAAAACTTTCTAAATGCGGCATCCATTCTGTGCGTGATTTGCTGTTCCACTTGCCGTATCGCTACCAAGACAGGACCCGAGTCACACCCATCCAAGATTTACGACCCAATGATTGGAGCGTCATTGCTGGACGCGTGTGTAAAACAGAAATTAAACCCGGTAAACGAGCAATGCTGCATTGTTATGTTGAAGATAAAACAGGAATAATAAAACTTCAGTTTTTTCATTTTAATAAAAATCAAATCAATAACCTAAAGAACAGCACAATGATTCATGCTTTTGGTGAAGTACGCGAATTCAATAATACTCTGACCATGACCCATCCTGAATATCAATTACTTGATCATGAAGAGGAATGCCAGGTCAATGAAACGCTCACACCAATTTACCCAAGTACACAAGGTTTAACACAAACGCGGTTAAGACAATTGGTGAATGTCGCATTAAAAAGTTGCGAACAGGAACTTCAACAATTGGAATGGATGGGTAACGAGCAATTGCGAGCCTATAATTTTTTGGCTTTGGGTGAGGCGATTCAATTATTGCATAATCCCCCTCCAGATATCTCAGTACAATCTCTTGAACAAGGTCAACATCCTGCACTGAAACGATTAGTTTTCGATGAATTGTTAGCGCAACGCCTTAGCATGCAATTTGCAAGGAAATCAAGAAATGCACTCCATGCCGTCGCATTACCTACTGATCAAAACTTAACACAACGATTTTTAGACTCACTTCCATTTAAGCTCACGAATGCACAACAAAGAGTAGCACAAGAAATCAGCCAAGATTTAATGCAAACGAAACCGATGTTGCGCTTGGTACAAGGAGATGTGGGCGCAGGAAAAACCATCATTGCTGCTCTTGCAGCATTACAAGCGATTGCAAATGGACAACAAGTTGCCTTTATGGCACCAACAGATTTACTGAGCGAGCAACATACTAACAATCTAATCCGTTGGCTAGAACCTTTAGGCATTAAAATATTAAGACTAAGCGGAAAAATGAAACTTAGTGAACGGCGCAGTGCATTTGCTGCGCTTGCAGATCATAGTTGTCAGTTGATTATTGGTACTCATGCCTTATTTCAAGAGGCCGTTAATTTTGCTCGTTTAGGTTTAGTCATTATTGATGAACAACATCGATTTGGTGTTGAGCAACGATTGCTCTTGCAACAAAAAGGACAACAAGAACAACTTATCCCGCATCAATTATTAATGACCGCCACTCCTATCCCAAGAACATTATCGATGACCCACTTAGCCCATTTGGATGTCTCGATTATCGATGAGTTACCTCCTGGACGCATACCCATTGCTACGGCTGTATTGAACCAGAATAAGCGGGAAGCGGTTATTGAACGATTGGAAGTTGCTATAGCGAGTGGACGACAAATTTATTGGGTTTGTACCCTTATTGAAGAATCAGAAAAATTACAATGTATGGCAGCTACTGAAACAGCACGTGCATTACAAGAACAACTTCCGAGTGCACGCGTAGGACTTGTTCATGGACGGATGAAACCCATAGAAAAAGAAGCGACGATGGCTGCTTTTAAATGCGGTGAAATCAATTTGCTCGTAGCGACAACGGTCATTGAAGTTGGAGTAGATGTTCCAAATGCCAGTCTGATGATTATTGAAAATGCCGAACGTTTGGGTTTATCCCAACTCCATCAATTACGTGGCCGTGTAGGAAGAGGTAGTGCTCAGTCTCATTGCATTTTGCTTTATCAATCCCCTCTCTCACAACAAGGCACGGAACGATTAAAAATTATGCGTGCAACCAATGATGGATTCATTATTGCAGAGAAGGACATGGAATTAAGAGGAGCAGGTGAAGTGCTGGGAATTAGGCAAACCGGTTATCGACAATTTAAAATTGCTGATATTCAGCGGGATCGCGATCTACTTCCTCTTTTACCCCCTATTGCAAAACAACTTATAGAAGACTCACCGCAAACTGCTTACGATTTGACTCAACGGTGGTTCGGTAATTTTGAGCAATTTTTGCAAGGATAAAAATATTTTTAAAAATACTCAAGTCAAGACTGTTTTTTATTTTTTTCTTTGTTAATATGGTGGTCAGATCTTCTAATTCTTTAAAGCATCCATTGTGGATAACTTCTTTTAATCCGCTTTATATTCCAAATCAAATTCTTACATAACATCTCAAAAAAACCTTATTACAAAAGGCTTATCAATAATTCAATACCCTATCGTAAAAAAAATATTTATCCACAAAATCTGTGGATAATTCTGTGAACATGATGTAAAACACCTTATAAAATCAGCTCAATTGAGGCGTGCTCCAGAACTTTCCAAAGTGTTACTAAAGTTTGACTGTAGGGTTTTCTTCCAATTTTATTTTTCTATTCATCTCGCACATATTTGACCAAATTTAAATCATTAAAAAATGAAGAGAGCAACACTAAAATTTTCTTTTTACAAATACCCAAGTCAAGACTGTTTTTTATTTTTTTCTTTGTTAAGATAGTTAGGCACATTTCTTATTATTTCAAAATAAATCCTGTGGATAACTTTCCTAATCAAATCGATTAATTAAAACTCAAACCGCTTTATAGACCGCAAAAACCCTTATTCCATAAGACTTATTTCTTAGTTGCTCTTTTATGATCTAAAAATCATTTATCCACAAAATCTGTGGATAATCCTGTGCACATGATGTAAAACACCTTGTAAAATCAGTCTGTTTTGCATCTGCTTCATAACTTTCCAAAGTGTTCCAGAGATTTGGGTTTAAACGACTTCTTAATTTATAATTCTTAGTTAGTTCATAAATCAGGAAATTTTTTAAGCATCTTAATATTCTATTTATTAAGAGATAAAATTTTTTAAAAAAATACCAAGTCAAGACTGTTTTTAATTTTTTTCTTTGTTAAGATAGTCAGGCACGTTTCTTATTCTTTCAAAACATATCTTGTGGATAACTCTTCTAATCATATCAAGTAAATAAAACTCAGACTTTTTTATAGTTCTCAAAACTCTTATTCTAAAAGACTTATCTCTTATTAACCCTTGATGTCCAAAAAATATTTATCCACAAAATCTGTGGATAATCCTGTGCACAAGATGCGTAACATCTTGTGGAATCCGTTATAAAATTTACACTAGTCTTAAAATACATTAGGGCCAGTTTACAATTCTACTATCTTGGCCCAAATGACATGATTTTATGCGCTCCAATACTCACATACTTCGTGTATGCTGCGTTTCGATGCTCTAAAATCATGTCATTTGGGCTCAACCTAGCGAATTGTAAACAGGCCCTATATATTTCAATTTAATGTATAAAATAATTCTCAAGCATGTTTAAATAGACCCGATAGACAACTGAAATTGGGATTCTAAAAAACCAAATTCTTACTTCGTCTTACCTAGATCATATTAATTAAAAAAACAACATGACCCAACACGACAGATACTGGCAAGCAAAAAAAGTAACCCTTTTGGGTGCTGTTTCAAATGCACTATTGGGCATCATAAAACTCATCGGCGGATACTTTTTTCATTCTCACGCTCTTGTTGCAGATGGGGTTCACTCCCTATCGGATCTCATAACAGACGCCATGGTATTATTTGCTTCTAAATACGGAAGTCTTGATGCCGACGCCAGTCATCCTTATGGGCATCAACGTATCGAAACAGCTGCGACCTTATTGTTATCTCTATTACTTATTTTTGCGGGTATTGGTATCGCCTGGGATTCAATATATGACTTGCTGCATTCTAATTATCGCATGCCAGATTGGTTAACACTTCCAATCATTTGCATTTCCATCATGAGCAATGAAATTTTATTTCACTATACATTGTATATTGGTAAACGCATTAATTCTAAATTGATTACTGCCAACGCTTGGCATCATCGTTCGGACGCAGCCTCTTCTCTTGTAGTATTAGTTGGTTTAATTGGCAGCATTGTAGGTTATAGTTATCTTGACGCTGCCGCTGCGATTATA
Organism: Legionella steigerwaltii; assembly: GCF_001468065.1. Lineage (GTDB taxonomy): Bacteria > Pseudomonadota > Gammaproteobacteria > Legionellales > Legionellaceae > Legionella > Legionella steigerwaltii. The sequence goes on along the minus strand of NZ_LNYZ01000013.1, from coordinate 192,402 downwards.
GTTGGTTTGATGATTGTTAAGATGGGTTGGGATTATGCCTGGAATAGTGTTAAAGAGTTGGTAGACACTGCAGTCAGCCCGGAATTATTAACTCGAATTGAAGAAGTAATCCAAAATGTGGATGGGGTTGAAAAAATTCATCAATTACGAAGTCGCTCTATGGGGGAAAATGTATTAATTGATGTACATATTTTAGTTTCACCTAAGATATCGGTATCTGAAGGACATTATATTGCACAACACGTACACCATGCGCTTACTGATCAAATAGAAAGTGTGAATGATGTGATTGTCCATGTTGATCCTGAGGATGACGAGCGTTCTTGTCCTTCTTTGCATTTACCCAGCCGAAAGGTTTTACACGAACTGCTTTCAAATGAGGTCCATATTGATTTTCCTCAAATTCTATTTTGGAATTTACATTATCTGGATGGAACGATAGGGATCGATATAGTCTGTGATGAAACATTCACTAAATGGCAAGAATTGCACGACCGAGTGATTTTAGCATTAAAACTACAATCTGATATTGTAGAAGTTCGCTTATTTAGCTTGCATGAGACCATGTATCACAACTAAACTATGTGGTTTGGCTTGTAGCATAGTGGTAACTGTAGCCTGGGTGAAGCGCAGCGAACCCGGGTTTGAGAAGTTTTATTCAAGTCCACAACCCCAGGGTTCTGCTACGCTTCACCCAGGCTACAATTTAGAATAAATAACAGGATAAACAATGGTATCAGCTACCAGTTTAAAAATATTTTTTGCGTTTTCTATTTTTATTGTCATTTTACTCGCGGGCTGGTATCCCTTTAGAAAACGTATTAAAGATGATCAACATATTGATTTACCTGTCGGCGAAACCTTGGCTACGGGTGTTTTTTTGGGAGCAGGCCTATTGCATATGCTTCCAGATGCAAATTCTTTATTTAAAAAGATGGGGTACAACTATCCTTTTGCCTTTATTATTACTGGTGCCGTATTTCTGATTTTTCTCTGGTTTGAACATTTGGGCAAGGAACTTTATCACCATAATACGAAGCACCCTGCTTTTGCTATTTTAGCCTGGGGAATGCTCTCTGTTCATTCTATAATGTTGGGTGCCGCCTTAGGACTTGCTCATTATAACTCTATGATTATTATGATTTTTCTTGCAATTATTACACATAAATGGGCAGAAAGTTTTGCCATAGCAGTTCAATTGAATAAAAGCTCAATGAGTATGAACACCAGCCTGCTCTTTTTCATTTTATTCAGTTTAATGACGCCACTTGGTATCTACTTGGGGTGGTATTTTGGTCATGGTGTAGAAACCAAATCTCTATTTGATCCCATTTTAATTGCTGCTTCAGCAGGAACATTCCTTTATCTGGGAACGCTTCACGGCTTAGAACGCTGCGTTATGGTCGAACGTTGCTGCAATCTCAAAGATTTTAGCTTTGTAATTATAGGTTTTTCACTTATGGCTTTGGTCGCTGCATATGTCTAAGTTTTTACAACAAAAACCCATCATTCTTGCTTCAAACTCATCCATAAGATTCAAATTGCTCCAATCTCTTGGCATTGAATTTTCCGTAGTTCCTTCTCATTGTGATGAAGACGCAATTAAAGCGTCCTTCAAATCAGAAAACACGCTTGACTTAGGCTATGCGCTTGCTGCAAGTAAAGCCTTAGAGGTGAGTCAGCACCATCCAGACCATTTTATTATTGCAGCAGATCAACTTTGTTTGTTTGGCCAAGTCGTACTGAATAAGCCCTTGAACCATCCTACTGCAGTAAAACAGTTACGTTTATTAAGTGGCAAAGAACACCTGCAAATTGCCTGCGTTTGCATTGCCAAAAACAATGAAGTGCTTTGGCAACATCATGAAACAGCTTACTTAACGCTGCATCATTTAAGCGAAGCAACTCTAGAAGCCTATTTGCAAAGTGAAAAACCTTATCAAAGTTGTGGTAGTTACCAATATGAAAACCAAGGTAAATGGTTATTTAAAGAAGTTCAGGGAAATGAAGATACTATTTTAGGCTTACCATTATTTCCTCTAACCCAAGCTTTACTAAAACTTGGGGCAGTGAGTTTCTAGCTCTTGTAGCCTGGGTGCAGCGAAGCGGAACCCGGGAGCGTGCATTGATCCTATCCCGGGTTCCGCTTCGCTGCACCCGGGCTACAAGCAATTATTCCAGAATATATAAATCATCTACTTATGATTTATTTTTATTATTACGAGCATTTTGCTATGATTCGTTACCACATCATGCATTGAGATAATGAAAATGGAAGGTAAAATCGAAGGTTCTCTTGCCCCAACGCAGAATCCGTTAAGTTTGTTCGAATTTAAAACTAAATTCACAAGCCATATGCAAAAATGTGCAATTTCTAAATTAAATTTTGAAAATAGAATTGGCTCCCCAGAATTAAAAAATAATCATGATGCACTTATTGAACTGCATGAACAGATGATTGCAACGATTAATGAACACGTAGCAATTTATCAAGAGCAATTTAAAGAAGCAGAGCATTATGAACATGATAAGGACGAATTACAGCGCCGCGTTACTACCCAAATTGACAGACAAAACAAATACCTGGAAAAACTACAGTTACAATTGCCTCAAATACACTCTTTAAAATTTCTATTCTCTTTAAATCCAAGTGAATTATTTCAGGAAGCAATAAAAAATAAACATTCTGTTTTACTTATTACCCAAACTCCAGAATTAATTGCAAAAATTGCCAATTATCAAATAACACATATTACGCATCAAGATCGTGAAATTGTGCACTCCCTAGCCTCAATTTTAGCGACACGTGAATACACTTTTGAAACACCCAATATTTTTGCTGCCTTAAAACAACAAGTTCAAGACGAAGCAGATACACAATTTATTGCAGCAAAGGAAAATGAAGCAATCAATCATTTGTTGCTCCAAATTAAGAGGTACCTTGATAAAAAAATAGACAAAGCCCTGGAAGGAAATTCAAATCCCTGGGCCCTAGGATATTTTGGTTCAAACCATAAAGTAAACCGTGGTGATAAAAAAGTGCCTGTACCACAAGGTGTTTACGAATTGAAAGGACACTTAGACCAACTCGGTACACTTACTCCAATTGAAGTTTTGACCAAAATGCAAAATACATTGCATATCAAAAATGTAGAAAACAAGGATGAATCCTTATTTAAGCAGTTTAAACGTTTGATAAGTTACCTTTTTGGATACTCTCAATCACAAGAGACAACGAAAGAATATGAATTTCTTGAACAAGTCACAGCGGGAAAACAATCTATCCCTTGACAAAGCAGGCGCATATCAAAACAATACCTCAACATTTGAGTGGTAGAAATTATCGCTTGTGCAGATTAACCAATTTAATCGTAACCAGGACTCAACATGCAAATTACAAAAATTCAAGCCCGTGAAATTTTAGACTCTCGCGGTAATCCTACTGTTGAAGCAGACGTTATTTTAAAAAATGGAACTCTGGGAAGAGCGAGTGTTCCCTCTGGGGCATCCACAGGAAGCCGTGAAGCGTGTGAATTACGCGATAATGATCCAAAACGTTATAATGGCAAAGGCGTGCAACACGCTGTTGCTCATGTTAATCATGAAATTAATCAAGCGCTACATCTTTTTTCTGTTGAAGATCAGGATGCATTGGATCATAAATTATGCCAATTAGACGCCACAGAAAATAAATCACATCTTGGGGCCAATGCCATTCTTGCTGTTTCACTTGCTGCTGCTCGGGCTCGCGCAAATGAACACCAGATGCCGCTGTATGCCGCATTAAACCAAGGTGAAAAAATGAGCATGCCCGTACCCATGATGAATATCTTAAACGGTGGTGCTCATGCAGATAACAATGTAGATATCCAAGAATTCATGATTATGCCTGTAGGCGCTACTGATTTTCCAACTGCATTGCAAATAGGTGCTGAGATTTTTCATGGATTAAAATCCGTTTTAAAAAAACAAGGATTAAACACTGCAGTTGGCGATGAAGGTGGTTTTGCACCCAATATTAAATCGAACCGCCAAGCTCTAGACCTCCTGTGCGAGGCAATTGAAAAGGTTGGATATAAGTTAGGCGATGAAATCGTTCTTGCTCTAGATGTTGCCGCTTCCGAATTATATGATCAAGGCATGTACCACATGGCGTCTGAAAATCAAAAATTTACTGCGCCGCAACTCATTGATTATTATGATAATCTTATCAAGAGCTATCCTATTGTCAGCATCGAAGACGGTCTGGATGAAAAGGATTGGGGGGGCTGGAAACAATTAACCGCTCAATTAGGAGGAACAATTCAATTGGTCGGTGATGATGTGTTCGTTACTAATCCAAAAATTCTCCAAGAAGGGATTACCCAAAAAGTAGCGAATGCCATACTCATTAAAGTGAACCAGATTGGTACCTTAAGTGAAACGCGACAAACAATTCAATTAGCACATCAAAATGGGTATCGTTGTGTCATGTCCCATCGCTCAGGTGAAACAGAAGATACCTTTATCGCAGACCTTGCTGTTGCTACTGGCTGTGGTCAAATTAAAACCGGTTCGCTATGCCGTACCGATCGTATTGCAAAATACAATCAACTGTTACGTATCAATGAAATGGCCGCATTACCTTATGCGGGAAAAGCCGTATTGAAAAAATAGATGTATGACATAGGTAGCCTGGGTGCAGCGCAGCGGAACCCGGGATCGGCACTATTACATTCCCCGGGTTCCGCTGCGCTGCACCCAAGCTACGATTTCTATACAATTTCCTAATCCTCTGAAAAATGAATATTTGTGTTGTACTTTGTGCGATTAAGACAGAAACTGCTGCGAAATACTTTAATATTTGCTTCATTTGCAAATACCCTGCGTGCAAATTCATTGTAATGATTCATATCCGCAACATGAATCACGAGCAAATAATCGGTATCACCTGAAACAAAATAGCATTGCTTCACTTCTTCTTGTTCCGCCATTTTGCGCTCAAAATGAGCGAGCAAATCCTCTCTTTGCTTTTCCAAAGTAATATTTGCAAAAACAATGAGCCCACGTCCAGCTTTAAAAGGATCGACCAGAGAAACATCATGAACAATTATGCCTTCATCACGTAATCGTTTTACACGACGAAAACAAGGAGGAGCAGAAATTCCTACTTTGTCAGCAAGAGCCAAATTGGTAATTTGATTGTCTTTCTGCAATAAATTTAAAATTTTTCTATCGATTTTATCTAAATGTATCGGTTCAGCTCTATTTTCTAGTGCATTTTTTTCTCCAAATTTTTTCATATATTACCCATAAATCAAAATTAACCATTATAAAATGAAACAAAACATCATTAAACTAAAAATTTATTTATTTTTATTTCATGCTACATTCACTTCCCCATCAAAAGACCTAAAAGGAACCTGTTATGATAAGAACGGCGCAGATTGATGAAATTAAAATCTTAAACCAACTCATTGAGCATTCAGCACGTGAATTGAGCCAAGAAGACTATACCCATCAAGAAATTGAAGGTGCAATTCGCTCAATTTTTGGCGTGGATAAAGAACTCATTATGGATCAAACCTATTATGTAGTAGTAAAGGAGGGTACTGTCGTTGCCTGCGGTGGATGGAGTAAACGAAAAACCCTATTTGGCGGGGATCAATGCAACACACGGGAAGAAGGATTTTTAAATCCGCGAACAGACTATGCCAAAATAAGGGCTTTTTTTGTCCATCCAAACCATGCTCGACAAGGATTCGGAAAAAAGCTTCTACAATATTGTGAGCAACGCGCTTTATCCCATGGATTTACAAAAATGGAAATGATGGCAACTTTACCTGGTGTAAAACTGTATCAGGCGTGTGGCTATCAAATTGAGCAGCCAGAATATTTTGCTCTCCCAGATGGGAAAAAGTTTAAAATGTTAAAAATGTTAAAACATTTTTAAGACTTAAAACCTGTAGCCTGGGTGCAGCGTAGCGGAATTCGGGATGTTCTCTTCTGATAAACCCGGGTTCCGCTACGCTGCACCCAGGCTACATTCTGCATTCATAAGACCAGTTATTTTTTAGAATGATAATCGGGAATTTCCTTTGGATAACAGCCTCTTATAGTCCTAAAAAAATCAAGAATTTTAGGAAAATCACTATCAATATCCCCTGAAGGTTGGAACTTTTCATGAATTCGAAGTTCCTTGGATGCATAATCAGGCCCCACCATCACTATGGGCAAACCAGCTTGGCATGCAATATGATAAAACCCTTCTTTCCATCGCGTTACAGGACCACGCGTCCCTTCTGGAGTAATAGCCAGTTTAAATTCATCACGAGAACGAAATATATCTACTACTTGTTCTACAGTCTTACTTTTTTTGGAGCGATCGACTGGTGCCCCTCCTAATGCCCTTAGCAACAAACCTAAAGGAAAAAAGAACAATTGATTTTTTGCTAAAAAGTTAATTTTAACTCCTACTGAAAAGCGAGCAAATAAGCCCACTAAAAAATCCCAATTGCTTGTATGAGGAGCCACAACAACCAAATATTTTTTATCTTGTGGTAGTGCGCCGACAACTTTCCAACCAAACAGTTTTAAAATAAAACGTCCTAATTTCTTCATAATCAAAATCTATAATTATTTCTTTTAGTATATACAAATTATCATGTTGATTCACCTCCATCGCATGATGAATCTAATGCACCTGGATAAGTCTAAAGCAATCATAATAAAAAAAATGAATAAAACTCTCTGGAGCACAATATTTATACTAAAATGATACATATATAGGTGGAGCTATGGAGTGCCAAATGAATAAACAAGATCCTGCACTTAACTTTTCCAACCCACGTTTACTGGCAGCTGTTTATTATGGATTGCTGTCCGTTGTCGGAACGATACTCATCGATGCGCTTCTCACAACCCTTGGCATAGAGGAACTTGTCCCTCTTTTTAAGGCAATTATCTTGGGGATGATTGTCGCTTCTATAACTGGGGCTATATTTGGGAAAAGTATTGTTCACTGCCCTAGACCCTACAAACGTAAAACCTTTTTATTGGGTTTTATTATGGTGTTGGTCTCCTTACCTTTTTTTGATCTGGGTTTGGTGCTCTCCATGGACACATCAAACAACCAAGCGCTTCCAATAAACAATTTTCATGATTTCGTGTATGCGTACTTCATTGTCCTTGGTTACAGCTATATTCTTTTTGGGTTTTTACTTGCTATTGCATCAGGTTTCGCTTCGATCTTTTTACGTGGCCACTTCGTTTATCAAATTTTACGAACCGATAGACGAGAAAGCCATAGTTTGCCACGATATGTAGGCGCCTCTGATAGAACAAAACCTAAGCCCAAACCTGCACCCAAAAAACCAGCAACCAAACCCCGGACTTTGCAGCGCAAAAAAACTTAAGTAAAATCTCTTCCCTATCAAACCTCACAATTGTAGCTTGGGTGCTTTGTAGCCTCTGGGTGCAGCGCAGCGGAACCCGGGTTTCTATGCATAAATAAAATGTTTAATCCCGGGTTCCGCTGCGCTGCACCCAGGCTACAATGAATTACAATTAATCTGGATTTTTATGCCAACACATACTTTCACGGATAAAGAACATCTTTTTCTTCTTTTAGCGCAAAAAGCCACTGTCCTCACCCCCAATAACCGACTCAGTGAGACAATTCTTCAGCATTATTTTGCCCAATGTAAGAAGCAAACCGTAGATAAGCCTACATGCATGCCTTTTCGTGTTGCTCTAACCAAAGCCTATGAACAAATCAACTTTATTAATCCTCATGGAACCCATCCCATTTTATTAAACAACGCTCAATGTCAGTTTTTATGGCGTAAAATAATTCAAGCAGAATCCAATATCACCTACAGCGATGGACTTCTTCAATCGGTAATCAGTGCTTGGGAGCGTTGCCAACAATGGCAAATTAATCCGCAAGACTCAGCCTTTCATCACACAGCACAAACGCGACAATTTCAACGCTGGTGGCAATTATTTGATAAACAATTGAAACAACAAAATTTTATTACTGAATATGAATTAATACCCTATTTACTCCATGCCAATAGTTCTTTATTTTCCCAAAATGTTGTGTGGGTTTGTTTCGATGATTTTACTCCTCAACAAGTGCTTTTGCAGGAATACTTAGCTCAAAAGGGTTTCCTTCAATATCAGTATGATTTACAAGAAAAATTGTCGAAAACTGAACTATTAGCTGCACAACATAATAAAGAAGAATATGAACAGCTCATAGCATGGTTGCATTTAAAAATAAAAGAAGGAAATCAACATATCGGTGTGGTTGTACCGAATTTAGAGCAAGAATCTCATTCATTACAAAGAATCTTATCACATCATTTTGAGACGACCCATTTTAATATTTCCTTGGGTCAATCTCTGAGTAACTTCCCTTTGGTGGCCCATGCTTTATGCTGGCTTAACTTGGATGGCACGCATCTCAATTCACAACAGGTAAACTTGCTGCTGCAGTCACCTTACATTAGTGGTTCTAAAGACGAATTCATCGCACGTTCTGAGTATTTACAAGAAGCAACCCTACTCACTAATCATTCGATTCCCTTAAATCCTTTAATCGAGGAATTACGTGATCATGCCCCAAAACTTGCTAATTTATTGAGCAACATTACTCCTTATCCTGAACAAGCCACCGTACACGAATGGATACACCTATTTCAAAAGCGTCTGAATATTTTAGGATTTCCCGGAGACTATAATCTCAACTCGGAGAATTATCAGTGTCTTAATCGCTTTGTCGCTGTCTTTGATGAGCTGAGGCAATTCGCTTTACTTAAACCCAACTTCACAAAATCGGATGTGCTGGAGGTAGTTCAGCATCTTGTCAAAAACACAATTTTTCAAGCGCAAAAAACGAATGCACCGATTCAAATTTGTGGCTTACTTGAGGCATCAGGATGTGAGTTCGACAGTTTATGGATCATGGGTTTAACGGATCAATGTTTGCCGCAAAAGGTACATTTATCTGCTTTTATCCCGCCACAGTTACAGCGTGAGTTATGTATGCCTCATAGCTTGCCAACTCGTGAACTGCAGTTTGCCCAACAAATTCTACAACGATTACAAAGAAGTGCTGACTCCATTGTATTCAGCTACGCCCAGCTGCAGGCTGATACCCCCAATTTACCTTGCTCCTTAATCACCAATTTCCCAAATTTTGAACTGCTACCAACACAGTATGAATCAAGAAAACAATCTGAGTTAATGATTATGGAGGAGTGTTTTAATGTTCCATTATTAGCCGAAGAACACATTCATGGAGGCACAGCAATCCTTTCGAATCAAGCCAAATGTCCCTTTAAAGCGTTTGCTGAACACAGACTTCGCGCCAAAACATCCTTACAAACAACAGATGGTTTGGATAATAAAAAACGAGGGCAACTCATTCATCAAGTAATGGAACTGTTATGGCAAAAATTGGAAACTCAGCACAATTTACTTCATTTAGCGCCTAATATTCTGGAACAATACATTGAGGAAGCCATTCATGCCGCTTTAGTTCCACTAAAAAAACAACTTTGCGAATCATTTTCTGATTCAATTCAAGAAGTCGAATACACACGGTTAAAACGACTGGTACAAACTTGTCTGGAATGGGAAAAACAAAGACCTCCCTTTGCAGTCGCGGCTGTTGAGCAATCGTATACAATTAATTTAGCTGGTCTTGATTTTCAAGTACGGGTCGATCGTCTGGATGAGGTTGAAGATAAAAAATGGGTTATTGATTATAAAAGCAGCCTTCCTGCCAGCAAACCTTGGAATGAAGAGAGACCTAGAGAATCACAGTTATTACTTTATGCGCTACTGGATAAGCAAATTAATGCACTATTACTCCTACAAGTAAAAACTGGAAAAATAAGCTCCATGGGGCTTAGTGAGGAAAAGCTAAATATTACTGGGATTACCTCTTTAAAAAAAGAAGAATCATGGACGGAGTATAGGACGGTTTGGCAAAGACAACTAACTGCTTTGGCAAAAGAATTTCAAGAGGGCCACTGCGCCCCTCAACCAACTCATTTAACTATTTGCCAACATTGTGATTTTCAAAATTTGTGTCGATTTCACGTAGAAGAATAGTCCCACGTCATCCCGAATGCAACGAGGGCCTCCATGATGTGGAGCGGTGTTATGATGGGAGATCCCTCGTTGCACTCGGGATGACAAGAACATAGAAACAAAGCCTAAAAAATACGGTTATCATTATGTCGAACTCACACTAATTATGATATAAGACACTTAGACCATTTAAGTAAATTGGAATGGTTATAACCCATGGTTTCCGACAATAATAATAAGAGATGAATCATGCCTGTTAATCATAGTATATTTGAGCCACGTCTAAACACCTGTAACAAAGAATTACAAGCCCTATTTGATGGCCTAGAAATCGGCGAAAAATTACAGCAAAAAATAGATGCTGTAAAAAATTATTATAATCTTTCTTATACCAAAGCAATTTCAGCAAAAAAAGTCGAAGACATTGTACAAAGTTACGAATTATTTATAAGAGAATTAACCAATGTAAAAAACGGGAAACTGAAGCCCAAAGAGGCATTAGATAAAATTGGAAGTGCCTGTGAGTCAAGAAAAATTAGTGTTTTATTCCATAATCTCGCCAAGGCTTGCGAATTAATGTTCTATGCAGCAACCGCATTTTCTCTGTGGGCAGGAATTTTTGGGATCGCCCTACCTGTACTGATTGTCCAACCTGTTTTAGGTGTTGCAGTAGGAATAACCGTTGTTGGTGGTATGCTTGCTGCGGCATATAAGGCTTTGTCGTGCTTTACAGAGTTTAGATCAATCAGTCGTCATGATGCTGAATATACTAATGAGAAAGATTTGATTTCTTACTTCTTTAAACCCCCAGTACAACCAAAAGAAACCCTTAATCCAATCGATAAGAATGCTGGCCTAGAGTTCTCTTGTTGTTAATAGTTAATAATATTTTAGTGCAATGACGTCAACTTAAGAGAAAATTGTAGCCTGGGTGAAGGCGTAGCCGTAACCCGGGATCGAGGTTCGAATCAGGATTAGATGCCGGGTTACGGCTACGCCTTCACCCAGGCTACACCCTATATTTCTCTTGTTGTTTCGCCATATTCATACAATGTCCCAAAATTCTGACTCTATATGGTCCAAGTATTAAGACGTTGCAATTGCGAAATTTAAGCAGATGTTTAATAATGACAAAATCACTGGACAAGGGAGTGAACATGTCACTCAAACGAACTAAAACACGAATTCTATGCTGTGGCTTAATCACATGTTTACTAAGTAGTTGTTTTCATCCACCTTATAATAATTTTAAACCAGTACACCCTATGCCCAGGAGAGTTGCTACCGGGGCAGTTGTCGGAACTGCTGTGGGTGCGGCGGCAACTGGACATGTGGCTGGCGCACTGGCAGGTACCGTGGTAGGGGGTGCTATGGGCGTTGCAGTAGGTTTTTACAAAGCCAGTCGACGCAGCATCATCAAAGAATTGAATAAAGAAAATATCCAGTATGTACAGTACGGGGATACTATGACCTTAATTGTACCCGTTGATAAGTATTTTATGTTTGAAAGCCCCCGCCTTAATGAAATTTGTTATCCTGGTTTGGAAAATATTATCAGGTTATTGAAGTTTTACCCATTGAGTCCAGTTTATGTTGCGGGATTCTCAGATGATGTAGGTACGGATCACCATAAAAAATTAATGTCTCAAGCACAGGCAGAAACTATGATGACATTTTTATGGGCTAATAATATTCCAGCCCAACTTCTTAAAGCAGAGGGTTATGGTGATAAAAATGATGTAGGTGATAATAAATTGATTCATGGTAGTGCATTTAATCGACGCATTGAGATTCAATGGTTCAATAGTTATGGTACTAAGACTTGTGCAAATTGCCCTGCTCCAGTACCATCACCTGTAGTTTATGCAACCAAGTAAGGCAAAATTAATGCGTTCAAGATTTATCGGGGGAGTTCTTTTAATCGTTGGTACTTCTATAGGCGGGGGTATGCTGGCCCTGCCTGTTGCCAATGCAGCTACCGGGTTTTGGCAATCGTCAATTTTTCTATTCCTGTGCTGGGTATTTATGACTTTAGGGGCATTTTTTATCCTTGAAGCAAATCTGTATTTACCTCGAGGAAAACATATGGTTTCTATGGCACAAGCTACTTTAGGTAATTATGGCTTGCTTGCTGCCTGGATAAGCTATCTCTTTTTGCTTTATACCTTACTGTCCGCCTATATATCTGGCGGAGCTGACGTCTTAAATAGCCTTCTTTTTAAAATAGGGTTGCATTTGACTGATTGGCAGGCCAGTTTATTATTTACGCTTATTTTTGGTCTGGTCGTTTATGGTGGAATTCGATATGTGGATTATGTTAATCGTGGGTTGATGTTTGGCAAATTAGCTGTTTATTTTTTGTTAGTACTCCTCATTGCTCCGCACATAGAAATAGAACATTTGCGCCATGGTGATATGCGATATATCGGCAGTGCGATCATGATTTTAATTACCTCTTTTGGATTTGCCATCATTGTGCCTAATCTGAGGGACTATTTTGATGATGATGTGAAACAGCTGAAAAAGGTTATTTTTATAGGCTCATTAATCCCTCTAATCTGTTATTTGGCTTGGGATGCTGTGATTATGGGAGCCCTTCCTTCTGAAGGAAGTCAAAACCTTGAGAGCTTAATGCATAACCCACATACAACGAGTGCTTTGGCAAGCATGCTCTCGAACAAAGTACAAAATACAACCATAAGCGCTCTCTTTAATTTCTTCACCTCCATCTGTATGCTTACTGCATTTCTTGGTGTTTCCTTATGCTTATACAGTTTTCTTGCAGATGGTTTAAAGTTACGCGAACGAGGGGGGCATGGCCTTGGGTTGTTTGTACTTACTTTTGCTCCGCCACTGCTTATAGTAATTTATTACCCCGGTGCGTACATTCATGCTTTAGGTTATGCAGGCATCTTTTGTATCATACTGCTACTACTTTTACCTGCTCTAATGTGTTATTTTGGTAGAAGAAAACATCATTCTGTCTATATCGTTCCAGGCGGTAAATGGACTCAAATCGCAGTAATTGCTGTTTCGATTGGGCTATTAACCCATGAATTTTGGAATTTGGCTAGATAAATCTGGTGAGACCCCTCATCCGCCCTTATGGGCACCTTATCCCCCGCTGGGAGAAGGGATGTTTTCTTAACTTAAATTAAGAGAGAATACCCTCTCCCTCCTGTGGGAGAGGGTAATTTAACAGGCAATGATACGATTGACTTAAAATGGATAACAAAGTATCATATTGAATTATTTTTATACTATTTTGGATGGTATCTCATGATCAATTCAAAACTAATAGGTGGAATATTACTTATAGTAGGAACTTCAATAGGTGGAGGGATGCTTGCCTTACCTGTGTCTACGGCGGAAGTAGGTTTTAGCAATTCAATTTTCTTCCTATTCTTTTGCTGGCTGATCATGACGGCAGGAGCATTATTACTCTTGGAAGTTAATCTACGTCTTCCAGCTGGCAGTAACATGATTTCAATGGCAAAATCCACGCTAGGTTTGCCCGGTCAAATTGTGGCTTGGATCACGTACTTGTTTTTGCTATACACCCTCCTCTCAGCTTATATTTCCGGTGGTAGCGACGTATTCAATAGCTTATTGCATAAAATGAATATTGATTTACCCAACAGTGCTACCGCAATCTTATTTACAATTTTATTCAGTTTGATTGTTTACAAAGGAATACGCTCTGTAGATTACGTTAATCGTGGTTTAATGTTCGGAAAATTAGGCATTTACGTTTTATTAGTTGCAATTATTAGTCCTCATGCCTCTACACTGGGTTTAACTGATGGTTCAGCCCGTGCTTTTACAGGCACTTTAATGATTTTAATTACCTCATTCGGTTATGCCTCGATCATCCCCAGTTTACGCGACTATTTCGGGGATGACATACGAAACCTAAGGCGAGTTATCCTATTCGGCTCGCTTATCCCCCTTGTTTGTTACATTGTTTGGGATGCAGTCATTATGGGTGTTGTCTCTCGTGAAGGAGAAAATGGACTGCTCGCACTGATGAGCTCAGAACATGCTACCAGTGGATTAACTGAAGCGTTAAGCCAATCCGTTCAAAATCAATGGATTAGCGGTTTCTTTGGCTTTTTCACTTCCATATGTATGCTCACTGCATTTTTAGGAGTCTCTTTGGGATTATTTGATTTTCTGGCAGATGGATTAAAACTGAAAAAATCGGGTAACCAAGGAAAATATATTTTGATCTTAACGTTTCTTCCTCCACTCGCAGTGGTTTTATTAAATCCAGGGATTTATCTGCATGCGTTAAGCTATGCCGGCATCTGTTGTGTCATTTTATTGTTGTTATTGCCCGCAATCATGGCATGGCGAGGACGTCAGACATTAGTCACAACAGAAAGTCATTTGGTTCCTGGGGGTAATTCCAGTCTTGCATTAATTGGTTTTATTGCTACAGGCTTACTCGTCATTGCGATTATGTATTAATGCGGTCACTTAAGTAGCGTGATATGCCCATCTTGACGTTCATTGTATCCTGGGTGCAGCGTAGCGGAACCCGGGAACCACGTTATCCCGAACATAGATTCCTGATTTTTAAGAAGTTTCCCCGGGTTCCGCTACGCTGCACCCAGGATACAATCATTCTTATGCATATTCTTTAGCTATAATTGAAATAGATGTTCTGTTCAATAAAAACACAAGGAGGTTATTATGTTATATTGGGCCCTCATATTTTTTATTATTGCAATCATTGCTGCAGCATTTGGTTTTGGTGGAATTGCAGTAGCGGCAGCAGGAATTGCGAAAATTTTATTCTTTTTATTTCTTGTTATCTTTGTCATATTTCTTGTAATGGGGCTACTTGCTCGACGTCCACCTCCCCCATTAT
>NZ_LNYZ01000013.1:0-177439 GCF_001468065.1 Legionella steigerwaltii | reverse complement strand
ATAAAATTTTTAGACCCTAGCATCTTAAATCTGTTACCTATCAGCCCGGTTTGAAATGTTACCTATCAAACCGGTTGCACACAGGCCGTATAAATAGCATTTGATCAAAAATCCCCTCGACCCTTGGGGGAGAGGGCTAGGGTGAGGGGGGTGTTTGCCATTTTATTCCTACGCAAACCAAAGATTAATACTCTCGACCAATGTAGGATGGGCAAACATAACATCGCGTAATTTCTGATAAGGCATGCCCAATTCCATCGCCAATTGTATTACCCCCAGAATTTCACCGGCTTCCACACAAAAGATGGATACACCCAAAATATGATCTGTTTTTGCATCAATAACGGCCTTCAAAAGACCTGTCGTTTCACCTTGTGTTTTCGCCCTGGGAATAACTGCAGCAGGAATTTTGGCTATTTTTAGGGTATGGCCTTGAGCAAGGGCTTGGGCTTCGGTTATGCCAATACGAGCTAATTCTGGATCGAGAAATACTGTATAGGGAATTAGCCGTCCTTGAACGGAGTGCTTCTTCTGAGGGTTTTGCAAATTATGCCTCACCAATCGATAATCATCTAAAGATAGATGAGTAAATTGAGCCCCGCCCTTTACATCCCCTAAAGCCCAGATACCTTTGGCTGTTGTTTCCAGATAGTCATTTACTTTAATAAAACCACGCTCATCGAGCTCAACCCCTGTTTTCTCTAAATGTAATCCTGCCGTATTCGCAGTACGTCCCACAGCAACAAGCACATCACTCCCACGAATCAGTTCAGATTTTCCATTCTGATTGACATTGAGAAGTACTTCGCCATGCTCCTCTCGGATGCTATTGATTTTAGTATCAAGAACAATATGAATTCCCTCTTTGGTTAACGTATTGAGAACCTGTTCAGCAATATCTCTATCTTCACGACCAAGAAACTGGCTATCTGCCTCTATCACCGTAACGTCTGCGCCCAAACGTCGAAATAATTGAGCAAATTCCAAGCCAATATAGCCACCACCAATAATAAGCAAATGCTTCGGCACGTGATCGACGTTCATTAAGCTGTCATTGGTATAATACTTTATTTTGTCGAGACCTGGAATTGGGGGTATAAATGGTAAGGCACCGGTATTAATAAAAATTTTATCCGCAGTAATTTTTAATACCTTTTGTCCATCGCGTGGCGATGACAAACTCACTTCAATTGTCTTCGTGCCAACGAAGTGCCCACGTCCTAACATAAGATCCATTCCTGAATCCAAAAATTGTTTTAAATTAGCTTCTCGCATCGCATGAATCACCGCATCTTTACGAGCACGAATCGCTTTAAAATCAACAGGAGCAAGAGTAGCCTCTAAACCATAATCTGATGCAGAGCGACAATAATGTGCAATCTTAGCTGATTGTACGAGCGTTTTTGTGGGGATACACGCCACATTAATGCAAGTACCGCCAATTTGGTTGTCTTCAACCATGGCAACTCGTTGACCAGTTTTGGCTAGATCAACGGCCAGAGTTTTTCCTCCTTTGCCACCACCTAAAACAATCACATCAAATTCCAATGTCATGATGATTCCCTGAGTTTTAATGAATTAATCCAAATTAAATACCAATAAAGCTATAGACTCAAAAATTCGTGTTTTTTGAACGCCCTTCAACACCACTTGACTGAACGGGTACATTATTTAGCGCTTTATACACTCGGTGAAAAGGAATATCTGAAACCTTGACCCAACCTGAAAATGGAAAACTTAGAACTGTAATGGCAGTCATGTAAATGCCGAGAAAAATGCACAAAATATAGAGAAAAGGGTGTCCCTGCAAACTTGATTCTAAAGAATAGATACCAATTATAAAAAAAGCACCCAAAAAAATAATAATATACCAAGCAATAGGAATTGCCGGTTTAAGCATATTCAAACGAAAATTACGATACTGAATGGCCTGATTCAAAGAAGAAACTGCATTATGGTAAAAAATAGAAACGGAAGCTTTGGGCTTATATTGCAAAAGTACACGATACAATTTGTCACCTACATCTTCAGTTATTTGCTCCTCCTCCCCTAATGACATAGCCACCAAGTCATCATTTAAAATAGAGGCAATATATTGAGTTAAGTTTTTCATGATATTGTGTTGAATCTCTGGAGGAAAAGCTCTGGAGCTTTGCGAAATAATATATAATTCGGACGCTTCAGTATTAACGAATTCGTACGTTTTTTGATAATTAGACCATAAAATATAGACAACAAACCCTAAAAAAATACTATAAAAGGCACCGATAGTCCCTACAATACCCATTGCAGTTTCTTGCGTATTCTTGCTAAGTTTATATTTAAAATGAAAAACTACTTTGCTTAACAAAAGAAAAATAATGAGATAAAAAGCAAATATGAACGTGGGAAAACAATGATTCATCAGACTATGCATCATTTAAGAACTCCTGTAAATAAACTATGCCTGACCTCAAAACGATTGATTATCTAATCATAGTTTATCATTAATGCTCATACCACATTAGAGATCCCCTCACTACGCTTGGGAAAACGTTTTACCGTGAACACTCAATGGCGTCAACTTAAGAAAACATTGTAGCCTGGGTGAAGCGATAGCGTAACCCGGGATCCGGTGTCTACATATAGTATTGATCCCGAGTTGCGGCTTTGCCTTCATCCAAGCTACGTGTCTATCTATATCTCTTTAAGTTGACGCCATTACGTGAACGTTTACAATTTAAAGATTTGAGAATTTATCCCTCTGTTTTTAATTCTAGCCATAAAACCGAGGGATCGCTTTCTTATTTTATTTATTTTGTAACTATAATTTCTTAATCAATGTTTCCTGATGATTCAGGCAGCAGAAAAGGATACCTTCAAACAATGGCTAATCTGTTTTCTCAAGAGCAAAATTAGCTACGATATTTATGGTACCTATCCCATAATTTTTACTATTTGAGTTAGTAGTCGTAACCAAACTGGTGGCGTTATTACTCTTATTAAAATTGACTGTAGAAAGATATCGAAAATCAAGACCAAGGGTAGTAAAGTCATCAAGATAATAGCTGAATCCAACGATACCTTGTATTGCAAAGCCATTATTTGATGTATCAAGAGTTTGCGAGATAATCGGCGAACAAGTACCTAATGAAATACATTGATTATTGCTATGGAATAAAGCATGGTTTTTAATAATAGCGCCTCCCAAACCTAATCCCACATAAGGAACAAAGTTTACGTTAGGATCGCTGGACAAAAAATCATAATATGTATTGAAAAGCCCATAAATACCCGCAGTGTACCCATTAAACCCTAGGCCAGTTTCTTCAATAAAATCGGAACAGTTACCATTAGGACCTAACACATCGGGACTAATAAGACTACAAGAGCCCACATTGAGTGAACCGTAATTGTTTAGATTAAAAAGAAATTCACCCTCTAATCGAAAATTTTTTATTTTATACCCTAAAGAAGCACCAGCTCCACCACCTATTATACTTAACTTAACTGATCCATTGATCGTGTTCCCATTGATTGTCGTACTAAGATTAGTATTTGGCGCGTAGCTTAGTTCTCCCAGTAAACCCAAATAAAGTCCTTGAACAGGATCTGCACAAAAAGCATTGCTAGTCGCCGCTAAACCCAATATAAATCCAAATTTAATCATCTGTCTCATTCTATATCCTATATTAATCCAAAGGACAAAGTGCAATAATTTCTGCACAGTGAAAGGCTATATGAAAACATACTGCCTATGCAAATTTTTTATTTTAAGAAATTAGCGTGTACCTCGAAAACTCTTCTTTGGGCAGAAAATTTATTTTGAAATAGATTAAGCCCTTCTTCGCGCATTTTTGGTGCAAATTCAGCAAAATATACATTTAGAAAATCTCTATTCTCTAATTGATATTGAACTGTTAATTGTTCCTGATCAGTGGTTTCCTCAGTTTCAGGCTTTAAAACATTTGCTTGAATAAATCCAGGAAGCTGGAGCATTTCTTTGACATGCTTTTTTAGCCATAATTGAAATTGGGGGAAAATATCTCCATCAATGGCCAAATTTACTTCGTATATAACCATATTCTTTCCTAAACTAAATCAAAGCTAAAGCAACACAAATACTTAATAAAATGCATCTTTAAACAATTATGAAGGTTACAATTAAATTGGATGTTAATCCAGCAGATAAAATAGGAAGAGAATAAAATTTTTACTTTATAAGTTATGAAACTGAAAAGAATTTATATCTTTTAATTTTATGGGATTAAGGCATGTTGACACGAGGAGCCGAACAGTTAACATGAAACAATAACCGTTATAAAAACTCAATAACAGGCACAATAAATGAAATGCTTGTTCAAACATTTGAATATAAGAAAAAGAACAGCACAGTTTATCAGCAGCATTTTAATTATTTTATCTAAAACCACTTATGCTGGAGCCCCTTTTCTCACCGATGATCCTGTTCCTCTGAATCACAAACAATGGGAAATTTTCCTTTTTTCAATTTTAGATAAAAACAATGACCTTTTTTTAGAACCTGATTTATTTGCCCCCGCCTTAGAAATAAATTATGGCCCAAGTAATGATTTACAATTACACGCTATTGTACCTTATGCTTGGTCGCTGCCTAATGCGGCACCTCCTGCAAATGGTTTGGGTGATCTTGAGGTGGGTATCAAATATAGATTAATTCACGAAACGGCAAAGATGCCACAAATAGGCTTTGCTCCATTACTTGAGATACCAACGGGCAATGCAAATCAAAATTTAGGTAATGGTAGTCCCTGGGGAAAACTTCCTGTTTGGGCCCAAAAAAGCTGGAGAAAATGGACTACTTATGGAGGTGCTGGTTATGCCATTAACTCAGCACCTGGCATGCTTAATTATTTTTATACAGGCTGGTTGTTACAAAGAAAAATTAAAGAACAACTCACATTAGGCGGAGAAATTTTTTATCAAGGTGCCATAACAGCTGATGGCAGTGCCTCAGTCATCTTTAATGCTGGAGGTTTTTATAATTTCAATAAGAATTTTTCTCTCCTTTTTACAGCTGGACATAGTGTTGCTGGGCAAAACCAACTCGTCGGATATTTAGGACTTTATTGGACTTTTGGGAATGTTTATTCACCTCCTGAATCACATCGACGTGGGGGTAGGCTTTTTTAAACAAAAAGCTACCAGAAAAACATTAAATGTCTTCGACTACCTCACAATTTAAAGTAAGCTTTAATCGCCCTGGAATTGAGCTTATTTTATTTTCAGGGAAAATAACACGAAATCCAGGCTCTAAAATTTGTCCTCGAGGATTTAATGAAATTTCAGAGGCACGAACTTCAACTCGTCTTTGTGCCAATAAGTGATACATCATGAGTACATTTTTATTATTTTTCAGTTTTAATTGACATTGTTGCAGATATTTCTTTGCTTTTCGCATATAAAACGCTGTATCTTGCTGTATAGAAGTAAGATTTTTAAGTAATTTTTTAGCAGCCCAGTCCTCAGATTGGTTGAGATTCTCTTTGAATACCTCACGCCAATTCGATGTAGCTGAATTAGGGAGCAAACGCAAAAGCCTGCAGCGAGCCGCGGAAAATATCGGATTGGTCATATCGACATCTAAAACATCCATTATAAACTTCTGATCAATGACCCCATTTTGCATTAGGTTGTCTACTGCCAATTTATCCGATTGAGCCTTAACAGGAGTAAGCCAGGAATGATCTGCATCGTTTAAATCAGTTTCAGGAAAATGACTACCTACCGAGTTTAATACAGCTTCATAAAGGGTTCTTGAAATCCTTATTGTTTGATTTTCTTTAGTCTGCAGGAATCTTGAATCAAGAAAAAACTCTATAGGAATATTTATTTCAGAGTGTTTTTCATCGCTAGGATAAATATCTGACATTAAATTTAACTCAACGGGACAAAATAAAGGGCGAAGTTGTTCTGGTAATGAAAGATTCTTTGTACTCTGGTTCAACTTTTTAAGCCCTATTAAAGCATTTTTAGCCAATTGCTCTGGAGGAACCAATGTTTCTAGAATCTCTTGTAATGAGGCATCAGGATTGTGTCTACCAAAATCCAGTCTCCTAATAGGTTCCCACCAATCATTATGAGGTTTATCCAGTTCTTTCATAATAGGCCCTCCAGCACCATGACAACCAGAGCAACGCAGTCGGTTACCAAATTGTGGGTGCTGTGGATCGGGTTGACGATGGAGTAATTCATTATCGGCAAAAATGTCCAATGAATCTCCTCGATAGAACCATTGACCTTGTAAGCCATCACCGCGTAATTCATAGAAATTAAATACTTCTTTCTTTGAGTCCCAAGCAAATGCTTCAATCATCAGTGAGTTTTCTTCCGGATTCTGATCCGCTATTAAATCACCTTCCGGACCTATTGCTGTAAAATGTCCAAAGAAAAAATCACCTGCATTAATGAACCAACGAGTATTCAGTATTCTTAACTCACCCAAAGCCATTTCAAATAAACTAAAACTGCCCTGGGTTGGATTATGAAATCCACGGTTAGCAACCAATGTAGTTTCCAATGTCAAACCGGAGCTTTTGAGCAGTTGGCGCAATGCAAAAACATTTTGGGGACAAGGTGCATTCGATAAAAGTAAACGTCCTAAAGCATCATCCATTCGTTCAACAGTTTGCCCTGAGGAATGAATAAGGGAGCAGGCTGCCAATGCACTCTGAGAAAAAATTAGAGTTACAAAATAGAGAATCGCTGAAAAATAAAATTTTTCCTTTTTCACCATGACATTCCTTTTGATATCTTCCCTAAAAGCGTGATTACACTGAAAAGTACTTTCTCTTAAAAAAGAGGCAATTGCCGTTTAATCCAAGAATCATTCTGCAATTCATAGGACATTCTTGCCCCTTTAAGAAAATCATTTTTATTAATTTCTAGAATTTGCCATAAATCAGGAATGATTTGTATGATGCCAAAAGATGAGGAAATCCCATCTGCAGTTTTATTGGAGTTAGTTAAATAATAATTTCTCCAGTATTCATCTAAGAAATTTTGCCAATATAAACTGGCTAATGAAAGATTGCTCTGACTTGTATCTAATACCGCAGTTCCCTCTACAATTATTTGACCATATTCCGGATTCAGGATACAAACTCCTACGTTGGGACAATGACTTAAATGAATCCACTTCGGTGAACTCGTATCCGTAAGAAAAATCAATGAACCTTTAGGGGTAACATGGTAGAGAGCCATAGTTCTCATATGGGGTTTTTGATTCATGACCGTTGTTACTTGTGCAAATACTTTATTTTTAGGAAAAGAAAACCATTGGTCTAAATAATGCTCAACTGTATTCACCAGATCTAAGGGATTAATCCGCATAATTTCTCTTTAACAGAAATAAAAACACATCATAAAAACAAATATTCTTTGAGTCAAAAGATTAGCTTAACTCATTGAAAGACAACCAATAAATCACTCCGACCAAAAAAAATGCACTTTTCTCAAAAACTACTATACTTTTAAAACTTGGACGAACAGGAATTGAGTGATATGGATGCCATTCAATTAGCACTGGATGTACATTTAAAAAGGACTACTCAAAACTCACAAAGATTTTTTTTTAAACAACAGGAATTATCAGAGGCAACCTACCCTCTATTAATATCTTATCTTGAGTGGCTTAGAAAAATTAATGCCGCGCTTAACAAATTTGATGTAATGCATCAAAATGAGCAAAAAAAGCATGAGTTCAAATTCTTATTTAAACACAATTTATTATTTTTTCTAACGGCTACACGACAATTTAATGTCATCAACCAATTGTTTAAAGAATCATCACCCAACCCAAGATTGCATCATCTACTCGCTTTAATTAGAAAAAAACATCATAAGGCAAGACAAAAGAAAAGAAAACGCTTACTCATGGTAAAATTTAAAGAAAAAACAAGAGGTTATGTTTTAGATCAGAGAAAAACCAATGCTCATCATTTGTCCCATATACACTTTGAAAAAAAAATTGTTCATTACTCATCCGATAATCATAATAATAGAAAAATAAAAAACATGTGTTTTAAATACACCGTTAAAATTGATTATTTAAGAAATATTTTGACTGCAATTCAAAGAAACACCCATATGAAATCACTCATTAAAAAAGCCTTGCTTCATCAATTAACACTCATTCATCAGCGTGCATTAAAAAATAAGGAAACCCTTCATTTTATAACGAGCCTTAATCAAGATGGAGACCAAATCCCAAGTTGTTTTGCATTTCTATCCGAAGTATGGAAACAACTGCATAAAGATGTTTTAGACATCAATTCAATTTTTAATCAATGCAAATCTTTAATCCCCGAATTAACGGGAATCTCTAATGAAGAGATTACTGCTTCGAAAGAGCTTGAGAATGAACTAGGAAAGCTAATGCATGAACATTATGAATTGGAGAATGAATTGTATGCAGAAAAAGTCGATGATGTATTAACAGAAGATATTGATACTCATTTAAGTTCAGAACACTCTGTTGATGCAAAAAAGAGCTCTTTTTTTAATCAACGCCTCACTTTCTTTTCAACATCACTTCAACATAGAAATGATCAAACGATACAGCTTTGCAGTGAAACAACTCATAAGTTAAGGGTTGGCAATTGAAGGGACTTGAATTTTTGATTCTTGCGGCAACCTGCAGCAAGAATCACTCAGGAGTACTATTTGGTTCAGTAGTTAAACTTCGCCTCGAATACAATCTATACCACCTAAATAAGGTCTTAAAGCCATTGGAATATGGATGTTTCCTTCTTTATCTTGATAATTTTCCATCAAAGCAACCAATGTTCTGCCTACAGCAAGGCCAGAACCATTCAGAGTATGAACCAATTCAATTTCACGTGTTTGCTCATGCCTGTAACGCGCTTTCATCCGGCGAGCCTGGAAAGATTCCATATTAGAACATGAAGAAATTTCTCGGTACGTATTCTGGCTGGGTAACCAAACCTCTAAATCATAGGTCTTCGCTGAACTAGGCCCCATATCCCCAGTACAAAGGGTTACAACCCGATAAGGCAACTCCAAACGTTGTAAAATAGTTTCTGCATGGTTTACCAATTGTTCTAAAGCGACATAAGAATCTTCGGGTTTAGTAATCCAAACTAATTCAACTTTTTCAAACTGATGTTGTCTGATCATCCCTTTGGTATCTTTACCATAAGAACCCGCCTCACTACGGAAACAAGGTGAGTGACACGCATAACGAATAGGCAAAACGTGTTCATCTAAAAGCACATCGCGGACTGTATTTGTTACAGGAATTTCTGCAGTAGGAATCAAATAATATCCATGCTCCCCAGTTAACTTAAACAAGTCTTCTTCAAATTTTGGTAATTGACCTGTACCCATTAAGCTGTCTGCGTTAACCATGTAAGGCACATAAATTTCTTGATACCCATGTTGTTGCGTATGTATGTCCAACATAAATTGAATTAAAGCCCGATGTAAACGAGCCAATTGATTTTTCATAACCACAAAGCGACTGCCTGTCAGCTTAGCAGCCAAAGCAAAATCCATTTGGTTTAAATTCTCACCTAATTCATCATGCGACTTAACAGGGAAATCAAAAGTAGGAATCTTACCCCAACGTCTTATTTCTTGGTTATGCTGTTCATCTTCACCAACAGGGACTGATTCATGAGGTATATTGGGTAATCTTAGAGCAATTGCTTCAATTTGCTGTAACAAGCCATCCAGTTCGCCTTTTTTTTCTTCTAATTCCGTAGCAAGACGGCCCATTTCCTCACGCATTGGCTCAATATCTTCACCGCGAGACTTTGCTTCACCAATGGCTTTAGAGCGTAAATTACGCTCATTTTGCAATGCTTGTGTTGCAACCTGCAGCGCTTTACGTTTTTCTTCTAAAGCAGTAAACGATGAAACATCAAACTTAAAACCTCGCTTTAGCAATTGTGAAGCAACAAATTGCGGATCATCCCGCAATAATTGAATGTCTAGCATAGGATATCACTCTAATCATTAAAATAATCAATTTATCTAACAATTCCACGTGTGGATTGATTTAATGCATCAATCATTAAAACCACCTCCGGGCATTCATTTTGCATTAATTCTAATTCGGAAACAGCCTGTTGGACTGTTAATCCTTTGCGGAAAATTATTTTATAAGCACGTCTTAAGCCATCGATTGCTTCTGATGAAAATCCTTTTCTGCGTAATCCCACAGTATTAATCCCACATGCAGAAGTGGTATCCCCAGAAATCATAAGATAAGGAAGCACATCTTTAGCTACATAGGAAGCTCTAGCAATAAAAGCATAGGCACCTACATGACAAAATTGATGTACTGCTGCATAACCACCTATATTTGCATAATCACCGACAGTTACATGTCCTGACAAAGCAGCATAGCTAACCAAAATAATTTGGTTGCCAATCATGCAATCATGCCCTACATGCGAATATGCCATAAAAAAATTCTTATTACCGATTCGGGTAACCCCCCCCCCTTTAACCGTCCCGCGGCTAATCATACAGTATTCACGAATGATATTATCATCACCAATTTCTAATCGAGTATATTCGCCTTTGTATGTAATATCTTGAGGATCATCGCCCACTGAAGCAAACTGGAAAATCTTATTATTTTTTCCTATAGAGGTTGGGCCTTCAATTATTGCGTAAGGACCAATCCATGTATTTTCACCAATTTCCACGTCAGCGCCAATTACGGCACCAGGACCTACTGAAACCCCTTTTGCCAGTTTTGCAGAGGGGTGAATTATCGCTTTTTCATCTATCACTTTTGAATTTCCTTTGCAGCACTTAATAAATCTGCGGAACAGGCTAATTTATCACCAACATAAGCTTCACCATGTACCCGCCAAAACTCTCTTTTTCTTGCTAATATTTTTACTTCCAAGCGCAACTGATCTCCCGGAGTAACCACATGTTTAAATTTTGCATTATCTATACCCGCAAAAAAATGCAATATGCCGTAATTTTCTTCAGGCGTTTGAGATAATCCAGCTAAAAGCCCACTGGCTTGCGCCAACGCTTCCAGCATCAATACGCCCGGCATAATTGGATTTTCTGGAAAATGACCAGCAAAAAAATTCTCATTAATCGTGACGTTTTTAATAGCCGTCAAACAGTCATAGGGCGTAAAATCAATCACCCTGTCTATTAGGATCATGGGGTACCGATGTGGCAATATACTAAAAATCTGTTTTATATCTACAGGTTCACTCATACGCAGTTTCTCGCTTTAATAAGTATGCTTAGTATGGTCCAATAGGGGGGCCAAAGAAAAAACATTATCCTGATTTAGTAGGTTCAAATCAATTGTTAATGCTAAAAACTTATTCTTAGGGTCAGTTGACAATTCGCTAGGCTGAGCCAAAATGGCGTGATTTTAGAGCACCGAAACGCAGCCATACACGACGTATTTGAGTATCGGAGCACATAAAATCAAGGCATTTTGGCCAGGATGGTAGAATTGTCAACAGCCCCCTATTCAACATCGCTTAATTTTTTCTCTAAGGCACTAAGCTTTACAATGTAATCATCCAATCGTCGAAACCGTGCAGCATTACGACGCCAGCGGTGATGTTCGTGTACGAGGGTACCAGATGAATAAATTCCAGATTTGGCAAGTGATTTACTCACTGTAGACATTCCAGTAATCACTACATCATCTACCAGGCGCACATGGGCTGCAATACAACTGGCGCCGCCAATGATGCAATCTGTTCCAATTTGCACATAAGCACCTATCGCTGCACATCCTGCTATGATTGTATTTTTACCCACCATCACGTCATGCGCCACCTGAACTAAATTATCAATGCAAACCCCTTCCCCCAAATAAGTATCACTTAATGAGCCTCTATCAATTACTGTATTAGAACCTATTTGTACTTGATTCGCGATAACAACGGCACCTGCATCCAAGCCCTGTTGCCAGTGTCCATGTTGTTTTAAATAATTAAATGGAGAAGCACCAATCACACAACCAGAATTTATGACTACTTGAGCACCCAACTGACAACCTGAATGGATCACTACATCATGTCCAATCTGGCTGTTCTTACCAATTCGTACGGATGATTCAATAACGCTATTCGCTCCGATTATCACTCCATCAGCCAATTGTGTGTTGGCACCAATTACACTGTAGGCACCTATTGATACACCTTGACCTAACTGAGCAGATTCATGAACTATGGCTGTAGCGTCAATACCAGCAAATGCAGACGTATGGGCTGATAAAAGTTGGGTCGCTTGTATCATTGCTTGCAAAGGGTTAGGGACAACAATACAGTTTCCCTGAAATAAATGTTGATGCTCTGATTTGAGTAATACAGCACCAGCTAATGTGGTATTTAGAATTGGGAGTAATACAGAATTATCATAATAGGCAACATCCTGTGATGTAGCTCGTGCAAGAGAAGCATAACAAGAAATGGCGTGATTGGCATTTCCATGCCACACGCCACCTAAATGATTAGCTAATTCCGCTAAAGTCAGCAATTTTGCATCGCCGAATTAGTTAATTGCTTTTACAACTTTATCAGTTACATCAAGAGTAGTTGCACTGAAAGGAGCTGCATCTTTTTGTACAATAAGATCGTACTTGTCATCTTTGGCAACTTTTGCAATTGCTGCACGAACTTTAGCATACAATGCTTCCATTGCTTCGTTATTTGCAGTGCTTAATTCCTGTTGGTATTGCTGACCATCACGCTCAAATTGTTGTTGTGCGCCAACAATTTTCTTTTCCATCTCTTTCTTTTGGGTCGCACTTAGAATTGCACTAT
This sequence comes from Legionella steigerwaltii, assembly GCF_001468065.1. GTDB lineage: Bacteria > Pseudomonadota > Gammaproteobacteria > Legionellales > Legionellaceae > Legionella > Legionella steigerwaltii. The sequence goes on along the minus strand of NZ_LNYZ01000013.1, from coordinate 164,642 downwards.
CGCGTTTGAACTTTTCCATATCCGCTTTAATGCCAGCTTCAACTGCAACAAGCTTATCACGGCGTGGCTTAAACTCTTTCTCCAATTTTTTCTGGATTTCTTTTATTTGACTTGAAGTCTGCATGATTTTTTGCAGATCAACCACACCAATTTTTGCTGCATCAGCGAATGTGCTTGTGCCAAATATGCTGAAAACAAAGGCCACTAAGACCAGACCTAACCGCTTCATAACTAATCTCCTAAATTAAAGAGCATGATGCTAGCACAATTCGAAATAGGTTGCGATATGTACAGCATGATTTTCGATAATTTTGTCAATAAAAATATTCATCCATCTTTTCTCCCAACTGTGGGAGAAAAGATGGAAAATTATAAGTTAGAATCCTGAAGAAAGAGCAAATTGGAAGAATTGCTTTTGATCGAATTGTTGAGGATTCAATGCCTTAGCCAAGCTAAATGCCAATGGACCAAATGGAGAACGCCATTCAAGTGAAAGACCTGCTGAATATCTTATAGGACCTTCATATCTTCCAGTCAAAATAGGTAAGGTATTAACAGCAAATACGTTACCTGCATCGACAAAGGCAGTTGTTCTCACATTGTCTCGGCTTAAAGGATAAGGCAATATAATTCCTGCAGTTCCACTGAGTAATAAGTTACCCCCTACTGAATTACGGTAATTATCCAAGGGGCCTAAAGAGTAACTGTCATATCCACGTACCTGGCCTGGTTGTGCAGTACCACCAGCATAATAGTTTTCAAAAAATGGTAGACCTTTATTGTTAAAGGAATTTCCATAGCCTGCAAAACCTTGTAAGGAGAAAATCCATCCTCTTGCTATAGGTTGGTACATACGCGCTTGATAAGAGCCTTTATAGTAAGACAAAGAGCCTGAAGTCGCAGGTAAGGCAATCACACCAGAAATCTGTTGGTTAATCCCTCTTGTAGGATAAGGAAATTGATCGTAGCTGTTCCTACTCCATCCTGTAGATAAACGAATTTCCTGGAAATGGGTTCCATACATCTTCACAAAATTCTGAATGGGTATTACAAAACCAACACTCTTGATTTCTACATCTTGGTATCCATAGCCCAATTGCCATCTACTTGTTTCACCAAGAGGGATACTGTAGTTCACATCACCACCAAAACGGTTGGAGTTGTAGGTACTGACATTAAGGTTTCGGGGATCAACGCGAGCATAATAAAGATTTAAGCCTCGTCCTATGCCTGTATCGGTATAAAATGGGTTATAATAATTTACAGTATAGTCTTGTCCCCATTTGCTTGCTGTAAATGCAGCCCCCATGGAACGCCCAGTACCCATAAAATTATGTTGATTTACTGAAGCATTTAATTGATAACCGTTAGTACCATACCCAATGGAAGCACTTGCTTCAGCTGAAGGTGCCTCTTCTACTTGTACATCCAAATCAACTTGATTATTTGCTTCGGGCACTGGATTGGTCTTTACATCAACATTTTTTAAATAACCTAACAAACGCAATTGCCTTTCAGATTCTTTAATATTATGCAGAGATAATAATCCACCCTCATCCTGACGAATTACACTTCGTAATACATAATCACTGGTTTTGGTATTACCATGAAACTTGATGCGACGAACATAAACATGTCGGCCAGGCTGTACAATAAATGCAATAAATACGGTTTTATTATTCTCATCGATTTGCGGCTCTGCATTAATTGCAGGGAACCCATAGCCTATATCTCCCAAAGCCAAACCTATTGCAGAAATTGAATCAGTTACCTTTTTACGTGAAAAAACAGCGCCTTTTTTGACTTGTATCAATGAATTAATTTTCTCCGGAGGAAGTATCGGCTTCCCTACTACTTTGTAACCTGAAAAATGATATTGAGGCCCCTCTTCGATATGAACATTAATATAAACGTCTTTTCTATCTGGTGACAGTAATACCTGCGATGAGACAATTTTAAACTTCAAATAACCTCTATCCAGATAAAAAGAACGTAATGCTTCTAAAGATGCATCCATACCTGACTTAGAGTACTGATCTTTTTTAGTAAAGTAGGTAAAGATACCGGATTTTGATAAAGTGAACTCTGGCAATAATTCATTAGTAGTGAAATCGTGATTACCTATTATTTTGATTTGTTTAATTCGTGAAACACGCCCCTCAGAAATAGTAACGGTAATGCCAACTCTATTATCGGTTAAAGGAGTAACTCGCGTTTCGATTCGCGCGTTATATTTTCCTCTCGCGTTATATGCTTGTTTTAGTTCTTTTTCTAAACGCTCCAAAGTAGATGTTTGAAATACACGGCCTTTGACTAAGCCCATTTCTTTAAGAAAGTCTTTCATCTTGTCACTAGGAATTTCTTTATTTCCTACGACACTAATGGAACCTATAGTTGCCCTTTCAACCACATTGACAATTAAAGTGTTACCTTGGCGTTCTAATGAAACAGACTGAAAAAAACCGGTATCGTAAAGAGTTCGAATAATTTCAGCAGTTGATTCAGGGCCTATCTCTTCTCCAACCTGAACAGGCATATAATTGAGTACTGTTCCAGTTGAAACACGTTGCAAGCCTGTAACTTTAATACTGCGAACAACAAAAGTATCTGCTGCTATTGTTTGTGAAGACCAGGCTATGAGCGAGGAACAACAAACGCCTAATATAAACTTACTACTGATTTTTTTCATTATTATTTTACGCCCAGTACTACGTGTACTATTAATAATCAAAATTTGGGTACACTGAAAATTGAATCACTTTTTATAGGAAGTAGAAACTACTGTCAAGTTTTTGTTCCATGACTTTGCCAATACTTTGCGATTAGGGCCTGATTATACCCAAGAAACTTCAAAATACTATTTTTAGCCTATTGCTTTTTCCGACCAGGGGCAAAAAATCAAGTCGTCTAAACCTAGTATTTTGAAGTTTCTTGTGTATTATCCTGCAAGTCTTGATAAATCATTAGTCAATGCGATAAACATCAGGGCGGCTAATAGTAATAAACCTAAATAAGCTCCTGCTGATTTTAAACCATCAGATATAGGTTTACGTCGAATTGCCTCCAAAAAATAATACAGTAAGTGCCCACCATCCAGCATTGGAATAGGTAATAAATTTAATGCACCTAAGCTAATACTTACCAAAGCAAGAAAAAATAAATAGGAAGTTAATCCACTGCGGCCAGAATCACCGGCGCCTTGAGCAATACCCACTGGGCCACTAATACTATTTAATCCTAATTTACCTGTAACTAACCGCCCCATTAAAGTAAATGTAGTGCCTGTTAGTTGTACCGTTTGTTTTAATGCAGTATCTACAGCAGATAAAGGATCCTGTCTCTCCAGACGTAACCAATGTGCTGGCCATTTTACCTTTTGTGACCGCACCCCTAAAAAACCTTCAATTTTACCTTTATTTTCCTGGCTACCAGTTTGTACTACAACATTTTGAATACTGCCTTTTCTTTTAATCGATAAAGTTAATTGTTTGTCAGGGCGAGTTTGTACGTAATCTACTAAAAACAACCAATCATCAAAAGGCTTTCCATCAACACTTAATATTTTATCTCCTTCTTCTAGTCCCGCTTTCGCTGCCGGAGAATTAGGAACTACCTCACCAACTATAGGAGGAATTGAAGGAATAAACGGCTGAATTCCAAGACTGTCGAGCGGATCAGGTTTTTTGTTATCTAATTGCCAATTGGTCAAAGGCAAAAACACCTGACGTTCATGTCCATTAGCCAAAGATTTTACTGTTAATCGAATTGTTTCATGAGAACCAACAAGGGGCATGAGTGCATACTGAAAATCGCGCCAACTATTTATTTTAGTATTATTCAACGCAACAATTTCTTCTTTCCCATTTAATCCAGCTTGTGCTGCAATACTATTGGGTTTCACAGATTCGATCATTGGCGCCAATGATTGCATCCCAATAACCAAGACTAACCATAAGGCAGCAAAAGCAAAAATAAAATTGAAAAAAGGTCCTGCAAGTACAATTGCAGCTCTTTTCCAAAGAGATTGATTATTGAATGCTAAATGACGTTCTTTTTCGTCTACCTCTCCTTCAGATTCGTCAAGCATTTTGACATAGCCACCTAAAGGAAATAAGGACCAGGCATATTCTGTTCCTTTTTTATCACGCCAATGCGCTAAAATAGGGCCAAAACCAAAAGAAAAACGCAGTACTTTAACACCACACCAACGCGCCACTTGAAAATGACCGTACTCGTGTACCGTAACTAACAAGACCAACGCCAAAAGAAAATACAGCAATGTTGAAAGCATAGTACTATCCTAAATGAAGTAATCCTCGAGAATTACTATCCCAAATTCTCCGAAACCTAGGTAAAAGTGCTGTCTTGCTAGGCACGTTTGCGAAAAACATCCTGTTTGTCGATTTTTAATAGGGAATTCGAGTATTACCAAGTTAGTCCGAAATAAAATAAAGGTAGCGCCGCAATTAAACTATCCAACCGGTCTAAAATACCACCATGACCAGGAATAATAGCGCCTGTATCTTTTAAATGGCAACGACGTTTCAATATACTAATGAATAAATCACCAAAGATAGCAATAATTATAGTACATAAGGCTAAAACGAACCAATGGACCGTAGCATCCGGTTTAAAATAACTATAACCAATCCAAGCAATGAGCATGGACAGAATAAGACCACCAATAACCCCTTCCCAAGACTTTCCAGGACTAACTTGAGGAATTAATTTATGTTTTCCCATAAGTTTACCGCTGAGATAAGCTCCTGTATCTGAGACCCAAATTAAAAACAGCAAATAAACGAGCAGTGCTTTACCATCAGGTAAGTTATATAAATGAATAAGACTTTGTATGAATAGTGGTAGGAGTATAAAACAAACGATCGCTACGACAACAGGATAGCCCCAATACTTTTGCGAACCAGGGAAACTAAGAATAGCAAGCACATTCAGGCCCCAAATGATCAACCCAATATCCAACCAATAAGAAAAGAAATAACCACAAGCCCATAAACCGAAAAGCATACCTACAAAAAATCCGGCTTGTAGGCCCCAATTTTTTAAGGGAATTAATTGCAAACATTCTCTGCATGCAGCAAGAAAAACGAGCAAAACAATTCCTGCCAAGAGCCACTGGTTACCATAAAAAATAAGCCATAAAACTAAAGGTACTAAAATCAGCGTTGTAATTAAGCGTTGTAAGAACATAATGTCGTCCTTATTATTAGTGTCTAACATTTCTACTCTCTTGGCCAAGCTGTCTGATTTTCTGCGCTCCAATGCTCACATACTGAAGTATGCAGAAAGTCAGGCCATTTGACTCAAGCTAGCGAAATGTAAACGACACTAGTGTTTATTAAGAAATTTGCCCAAATCTTCTTTTTCTTTTATTAAAAGAAGCTAAAGCCAATTCAAGCTCATGCTCACCAAAATCTGGCCAATGTACTTCACTAAAATAAAGCTCCGTATATGCAAGCTGCCAAAGGAAAAAGTTACTTATTCGCAACTCTCCACTAGTACGGATAAATAAATCAGGATCAGGCAACCCATCTGTATCCAGATAATGGGCAAAATTGGTTTCGTTTATATCATCTATTACCAACTCACCATTTAGGACTGCCTTGGCTATTTTTTTTGTAGCGTTTACCAGATCCCACTTACCGCCATAATTAACGACTACATTCAAAATTAATTGTTCATTATTGATGGTCAAAAGCTCGGCTTCGCGCATTTGCTGTTGCAACATTGGTGAGAGTAAACTACGGTCTCCAGTAAATCGCATGCGTATTCCATGCTGATTTAACTCAGCGAGCTCCTTTCGCAAGGACTCCAGGAATAATTCCATTAAAAAATTAACTTCCTCAGCAGGCCGAGACCAGTTCTCCGAGCTGAAAGCGAATAAACTAAGACAAGGTATTCCTTTGGTCATACAGCATCGAATCATTTTTTTCACCGACTCAACACCAGCTTTATGACCTTCAATACGCGGCAATCCCCTACTTTCAGCCCAACGACCGTTTCCATCCATAATAATGGCAATATGCTGAGGAATTTTTTGTTCCAAAACTACTCTTCCCAATCAAATAAATGGTGCATAGTCTAACCTCTTTAATACAAAAATGTCACTACTGATAGGCAGGAACAGTTCGAGTCAAGTACCACATGTAGATACAAGATACATAAACGCTGTTCAATAAGACACGGTCCAATCCTGATTTTGAGTATTCTTTACTCACCTTATTCTTCCTATGAAACATGAAAGAAAGCCCAGTGAATACATTTCGAAATACTTATTAAGTAAGGTATAATTTTCCCCACTAAATTTTGATTGTGTTCCGCGGAGAATTGCATGCAAAAAAACACACCCTTGTTGCTCATGATCTTAGACGGCTGGGGATATAATGAAAATAATAAACATAATGCGATTGCTCAGGCGAATACACCACAATGGGATGAATGGTGGGCGAACTGTCCGCATATACTTTTACACGCATCGGGGTTCGCTGTTGGTTTACCTGATGAGCAAATGGGTAATTCAGAAGTAGGACATATGCATATAGGTGCAGGCAGAGTCATACAACAAGATCTCACTCGCATTAACGAAAGCATAAAAAATGGGGAATTCGCCAATAACCCTGTTTTTCATGATGTAATAACCACATTACAAAAAACCGATAAATCATTACACATTATGGGCTTATTTTCCCCAGGAGGAGTGCACAGCCACGAACAACACTTATTTGCTCTACTTGATTTATGCGCACAACAAAAATTCACATCAGTATATTTGCACTTATTTTTAGATGGACGAGATACTCCACCACAAAGTGCCTTACAAAGCTTGGAACGCCTCAATGCAGAATTAAAAATGCACCCAGCAGCTCGAATTTGTTCAATTAGTGGGCGCTATTATGCAATGGACAGAGATAATCGTTGGGAAAGAATAGAACCAGTCTATACCTTATTAACTCAAGGCTACAGCCAACATCATTTTCAAGATGCAGAAGCAGCCATCAGGTCTTATTATCAGCACAATCTGTCAGATGAGTTCATACCTCCTACACTCATAGGTGCAAAGAAAGTAATAGAAGATGGGGATGCTGTTTTATTCTTTAATTTTCGTGCGGATAGAGCCCGACAATTAACTACGGCTTTTATTGATCCAACATTTAAAAAATTTGACCGAGCAGAGCAACCGCAATTGTCCTATTTTGTCAGTATGACTCAATATGATAAAAATTTACCAACTACCCAAGCTTTTCCACCGATTCCTTTAAATAATACATTAGGGGAAGTTCTTGCAGACCATGGATTAAGTCAATTACGCATTGCAGAAACAGAAAAATATGCCCATGTAACGTTCTTCTTCAATGGCGGCAATGAAAGTGTTTTTTCTAATGAAGAACGAATTCTCATTCCTTCTCCTAAAGTCGCCACATATGACTTACAACCAGAAATGAGCGCGCCCCAGTTAACAGAATGTTTGGTCGAAGCAATTAACAGTCAAGCCTATGATGTCATTATTTGCAATTATGCCAATGCTGATATGGTAGGACACAGCGGAAATTTTAAGGCTACAATTCGTGCCATAGAATGCCTTGATCAATGCATGCATAAAGTTTGGGATGCACTAGCCAAACAAAAAGGTAAGCTGCTTATTACAGCTGATCATGGTAATGCTGAAGAAATGTTTGACGAAACAACGCATCAAGCACATACTGCTCACACGAGTGAACCTGTACCATTAGTATATGTTGGAGGTGACTGGCATTTTTCACGTAGTGAAGGAAGCTTAATTGATATAGCCCCTACTATATTGGCCTTGCTTGAAATTACTCCTCCGGTTGAAATGACAGGACATCAATTGTTAGAAAAAAATACTCATGAATAAACGGAATTATATAATTTCTCATAACTTATGTCGCACAGATGCTACAAATTACTGTTTTTATAGTTTGATAGCAATCAAACAAAAATTTAAATTCACAAGACCTCTTTCCAAACTCGCTGAAGAACGTGAGGTGCGAGGAGACGTAGAGCGGAGAACCAAAGTGTACACGCAAGTACATGAGGATTTGAGTACCGCATCGACGAAGCAATTCATCTCATCAGTAGCTTTTGGAAAGAGGTCTACTGGACTAATTTTAGGCATATTGCTTTGCTTCGGCGCCTACGCAGAATCTTCTACCGTACTCCAGACGCAAAATAAGTTAAAACAGTTAGATGCACAAATTAACAGTCTCCAACAAACCTTAAACTCTGCTCATGACAAACGCGGTGTTTTAAATAAAGAACTATCGGAGACTGAAAAACAAATCGGTGATGGGGTTCACAAACTCCACTCCATTCAAGAAGATATTAAGAACAAAGAAAATAAAATTGCTGACTTACAAAAACAAGTAAATCAGCTAACTCAACAGCTTGTTACCCAGCAACAATTATTAGCAAATCATGTACGTGCTCGTTATCAAATGGGTGAATATCAACCACTTAAATTGCTGCTTAATCAGGATGATCCCAATAAGGTAAGCCGAATTTTAACCTATTACCAATATATCGTTAAATCACGACAACAACTTATTGAAAAAATAGATAAAACACGCGAAAGTCTAAGTGAGAGCAAAGAAAAACTCCGTACAGAACTTAATGCCAATAAGCAATTAAAAGCAGAACTTACACAACATCAAGCGCAATTGCAACAAAATAAAAGTTATCATACTACCCTAATTCAATCTTTGAATCATGAAATTCAAGACAAACAAAACATTTTACGGGAGGTACGAAGAAATAAAGAAAATTTGGCACGTTTACTTAAGTCATTAGCACAACAAAGCATTACTCAGAAGAACAAACCTTTTAATCAAGCGAGCATACCATTTAATCAGATGCGCAAAAAATTGCCGCTTCCAGTACAGAGCCAGAGCCGATCTTTACGCAAAATGAATCAAGGAGTGACATTTTTTGCCGAGGAAGGAACAGTAGTGACTGCCGTTTACCCAGGAAAAGTCGTATTTAGCGACTGGCTTAAAGGATATGGTCTACTTATTATTATTGATCATGGACAAGGCTTTATGACCCTATATGCTCATAATCAATCTCTATTTAAAAGCAAAGGTCAGTATGTACGTCAAAATGAACAAATTGCAAATGTAGGTCATAGCGGCGGAATTAAACAAAACGGTCTATACTTTGAAATAAGACTAAGGGGTAAGGCTATTCCACCACTTAATTGGTTATCCTAAGTGAACCCTGGCACCTTAATTGCATTTCAATAATTATAATAAAAGAAGATGGCTTATGTTGTAGCCTTGCATCTGAGGAGATCGCTATGTTGATAAGAAAATTATATCCATGCACGCTTGCGATAGTGTACGCTTTTACTCTTATGTTACCTCTGACAGGCTTTGCAGATGATGAGTCAAATACGTCTACAAACTCCAATGCGACTTCTAAGGCAGTTCCTTTAGAAGATGTTCAACGATTTTCCAATGCAATAGGTGAAATTAAAAAATATTACGTCAAGCCGGTTGATGACAAGGAGCTCTTCGATAATGCAATTCGTGGTATGCTCAATGGTCTTGACCCTCACTCCAGCTACCTGGATGAAGAAGAGTTTAAAGAGTTACAAACATCAACTAGTGGTGAATTTGGTGGGTTAGGATTAGAAGTAACCATGGAAGATGGGGTTGTTAAAGTGGTTACTCCTTTGGTTGACACCCCTGCATTTAAAGCAGGCATTAAATCTGGTGACTACATTATTAAATTAGGAAATGAATCCGTTCAAGGTCTTTCTCTCAAAGATGCAGTCAATTTAATGCGTGGTAAAGCGGGTAGTACCATTCAATTGACTGTATTACGCAAAGGAGTTAACAAAGCACTTACCTTTGATTTAGTACGAGAAGTTATCCAAATTAAGAGCGTACAAAGCAAAATGCTCGCCCCTGGATATGGTTATATCCGTTTAACTCAATTCCAAGCATTAACTGGAAAAGATATGTTAGAAGCAATTGATCGGCTAAAACAACAATCTGGCGGAAATTTAAAAGGTCTAGTATTGGACTTACGTAACAACCCAGGAGGTTTGCTTGATTCAGCCATTCAAGTTTCTGATGCGTTCCTTGGTAAAGACAAATCAGGTAAACCAGAAACAATCGTTTCAACTAAAGGACGTTTACCTGGTTCAGACTTCACCGCTTTATCTAAAGGTATCGATGTTTTACATAATGCACCAATGGTTGTTTTAATCAATAATGGTTCCGCATCTGCTGCTGAAATTGTAGCTGGTGCACTTAAAGACAATAAACGAGCTGTTATTCTAGGTACAACAAGTTTTGGTAAAGGCTCAGTACAAACTGTATTACCATTAGATGAAAAAACAGGAATTAAGTTAACTACTGCTCTTTATTACACTCCCTCTGGAGCTTCAATTCAAGCAAAAGGGATTGTACCTGATATCGTAGTTAATGAGTTGGATATTCCTAAAACTGCTGCTACTAAGCCTTCTGATCTTACTGGATTTAGTGAAGCAAATCTTAATGGACACATAATCAATAAAAATAATGAAGAAAATACTAAAGCTAAAAGTGCTAAAGCCAAAGTAGATGATTTAATGCATGACGACTATCAACTCTATGCGGCTTTAACTGTCTTGGAAGGCATGTCTTTAGCTAACAGATAATTCTCGCGTGTAGAGAAAAGAGGAGCCTAGGCTCCTCTTTTTTTACTTATGGAGTAGCTCCATCAATTAGCAAATCATCTTAATCCTGGTTGCAAGCAACCAGGCTACACGTATTTGATGAATAAAAAAATTGTAAATAACTCTTCGGTACTCACGCGCTCAGGGAAATGAGGCGACTCTTAGCCCGATTGCTTGAACCGGGAATGCTACTAACTCGAACTTTATCAATTAAAAAATCAGGCAGTGAGGACCTGTTTCTTATAAGAAACCCCTTTTTTATCTAAATTAAATGTCCCCATTACCCCTGTCCCTGACTCAAGAGCCAAAAGATGTGTTGCAATTGCTTGGCTAGAGAAATCAGAATGAGTCTTCATAGCAAGCTGGGCACTATTATGAATCAGGTGGAATATATCAAAAGCATAGCCCGCCTCGCTAACAGGGTGGCTGAAATATTCTTGTTTAAATTGGGCAATAAATTCTGGTTTCATTGAATGATTCAAAATAGCAGCTTTTTTATGGTTAGGGCTTTGCGAGGAAAAATTATTTCTTCCATCAGCAATTATTGAATCATCAGTCAGGCAGAAATGGATGAGGTTATTTTTTTTTGCTAAAGGTGCAACTAAAGTACCACTCTCAGTGCCTTCAGTTACCAGGACATTAATGTGGTGTGTATCAATAAATTTTTGCAAGGTTTTTGCCGTATTCGCATTATTTGGCATTTTATCTAGAGTATAAAATTCGTAATTAATATTTGAGGATTTTAGTTGGTCGCGTGCAATTTCCATTGCTCCTAGCATATTTCTGCCAATAAAAGCAGATTCATTAGAAAAAGGAGCATAAATACCGACATTGATTGTCATTTTGGTTTTGTTTGTAGAGTCACTGATATTAGATGCAGCGTCACAAAATCCTACCGTCATTAGTGATAAGAAAAAAGCACCTAAAATAGTATAAAATTTTGATAAAAAATGTTTCATATTCATCATCCTAATTGATTAGACTCTATTTATATTGCATTCAAAGGATTCTGAGCCATTTCCAATGTATCTCCCCGCCGCTTACTCCAGATAGGTAGAAGTTTGGAGTGGGAATTTATTTGAACGATCCTAAGAACAGTAAAATTATTTTGCTATGAATGGAATCTAAATACAATGGTTGGGATTTAATAATAATTATGCGATAATCTTCACAAAATGACATTTTTTAGAATACAATGAATTATATTAAATCAATTTCATTCCTGACCAGCTTATTTCTTTACTCTTTTGCACAAGCTAACGTTCAATCCCATTTCGAGCAAATAAGAAACGATCCGAGCGAATTATATTCATTTTTCAAGGACATGCCTAAGGGCGGAGAGTTACATTATCATTTATCTGGAGGCGCGTACCCCGAAATTATGTTGGAACTGACATCTAAAGATAATTATTGCTTGAACACAAACAATTGGACGGTTAGTAAAAATCCTTCTGCGTGTAAAGGCGTGGAGACAAAGGATTTGTTCAATCATCCAGAGCTCTATGCGAACACTATAAGAAGTTGGTCTATGAAAGATTTTGTTCCAGGGAAAGAATCAGGCCACGATCATTTTTTCAACTCATTCTATAAGTTCAATGCCATAGTTGCAGATCATCAGCCCGAATTACTTGCATCAGTAATGCAAACCGCAGCATTACAAAATGAACATTATATGGAGGTAATGCTTTTACCTGATAATGCCCATTCAGTCAGTTTTGGTGATATGCTCAAGGACACTACTTCGTTTAGCCAAAAAAGAAAACTTTTATTGGCGAACCAAGACTTTCAAAACAATGTCAATTACACTGCAGTAGAATCAAATCATATTTTGCAACAAGCACGCAAAGAGCTAGGTTGTGATACCAATCCAGAAAAAAAAGCCTGCCAAATAAAAGTTAAATTTTTATACTATTCACTTAGAGAGCAATCTTTAGATAACTTGTTTGCACAAACCCTTAATGCCTTTGAAGCGGTGGATCAGTCCATAAAAAGCAAAGGGACTCTTGTTGGTGTTAATTTAGTACAGCCTGAAGACGGTATTATTTCTCTACGTGACTATCGCAAACAAATGCAAATATACCAATACCTACACAAGATGTACCCACAAGTGAATATTGCGCTACATGCTGGGGAATTAACACAAGAAGTTGTTACCCCGGAGGATTTGGATTATCACATTCATGACGCACTCTTTACTGGTCAGGCTCAAAGAATTGGGCATGGGGTAGATATCGCTCAGGAACATAATGCAAAAAATACCTTAGACTACATGGCAAAGCATCATAAAGCAGTAGAAATTAATCTCATCAGTAATCTAAAAATACTAAAAGTCTCTGGTTCAAACCATCCACTGAATTTTTATCTTGAGCATGATGTCCCAGTTGTATTGTCTACTGATGACGAAGGGATTTTACGAACCAATTTAACACAACAATACGTGGAAGCTGTATTGAGCCATGGACTAGATTATTACACATTAAAACAAATTAATAGAAATGCACTAACCTATTCATTTTTACCTGGAAATAGTATCTGGGCCGATGCCGAGAAAGCCCTATTGACTGATGATTGCCAAGATTTAGAAAGCAAAAGTTGTCAGCAATTTATCAAAACAAGTGAAAAAGCCCAATTACAGTGGGAATTAGAGCAAAAACTGCATGCGTTTGAAAATAAATTTTAATGTGCCATTCAGCAAATTGTAGCCTGGGTGAAGCGTAGCGTAACCCGGGTTTTCTATTACAGATTTTTCCCGGGTTACGCTACGCTTCACCCAGGCTACATCTGATTAAGTCCTAAAAGGATCGCGTAAAATAATTGTCGAATCACGTTCGGGGCCAGTTGATAACAAATCAATAGGAACGTTGAGCAAATTTTCTATTCGTTTTAAATAAGCCAGCGCATTAGCAGGTAAATCGCTCATATTCGTGACATCAGCGGTGGATTCTTGCCAGCCAGGCATTTCTTCATAAATTGGCTCTAATCCTTGGAAATCAGCAGCTGCTTGAGGAGGACGAGAAATTAAATTACCTTTTTCGTCTTTATATGCAACAGCAATGCGTAACACATCTAATTTATCCAAAACATCCAGCTTTGTGATGCATAAACCCGTAATACTATTTAATTCAATTGAATGTTTTAATAAAACAGCATCAAACCAACCACAACGTCTAGGTCTTCCAGTAACAGCACCAAACTCCTGACCACGTTCAGCAATTCGTTTACCTACTTCGTCAAAAAGTTCTGTTGGGAAAGGACCACCACCAACTCGAGTAGTGTACGCTTTGGTAATCCCCAAAACATAATCAAGATACTTCGGGCCAAATCCTGCGCCATTAACTACCGAACCAACGCAAGTATTTGATGAAGTCACAAAAGGGTAAGTTCCATGGTCAATGTCTAAATAAACCCCTTGAGCACCTTCAAATAAAATATTATCTCCGCGCTCTCTATGCTCATGCAAACTAGCAGAAACATCACAAACCATAGGACCTAATTCTTCAGCCCATTGTTGTGCCGAATCGAGTAAAGGTTGAAGAGCTACCGCAGGCTGATTGAAATATTGCGTCAAGATAAAATTATAATAATCTAAAAGATCCGCTAATTTTGTTGCAAAACGATCAGGATGAAATAAATCACTGACTTTTAATGCACGACGAGCAACCTTATCCTCATAAGCAGGTCCTATACCACGTCCGGTAGTACCGATAGCTGAGTTCCCCATATGTGTTTCACGCGCTTTATCCATAGCAACATGACAAGGAAGAATCAGCGGACAGGCCATACTAATACGTAAGCGGGAACGAACGTCAATTCCACTCTGTTCCAGTTCTTTAATTTCTCCTAATAGTGCATCAGGTGAAAGAACCACCCCATTTGCAATGTAACAAGTCACATGAGGTCTCAGCATACCTGAGGGAATAAGACGTAGAACAGTTTTCACTCCATTAATTTTTAAGGTGTGACCTGCATTATGGCCGCCCTGATAACGGACAACAACCCGCGCATCTTGCGTTAATAAATCGACAATTTTACCTTTGCCTTCATCGCCCCACTGTGTTCCTAAAACAACAACATTTTTACCCATGATCTACTCTTAAATTTGCAAAATGCTATGCGCCGATCCAAACTGAGAACCTCGGAACCCAATTTCAACAAAACTCATAACTACGCACTTCTGCCTCGATTCCATATTTGGTGTATCTAAATAAAAAACATTCTAAAAAATGCTCAGATTACCATTATGCTTGCACTTTTTAAGAATGTTTTTTGTTCAACCTGCCCACAAATATGAGCATTCTCCAAGATTTGGTATAGAGGCGAATAGCTACCAAAACTCGACATTATAGTTACTTTTTAGCAGGTACACCATCATTTTTTGGTGTAGATTGCTTAAAATAATCGAAAAATGCACTGCTTTGATCCAACACTAAAATATCTTTTCTACTTTTAAAACTCCCTTCATATGCAAGCAAGCTACGATATAAAGCAAAAAAATCCTTGTTTTTACTGTAGGCATCTGTATAAATTGACGCCGCCTGTGCTTTTCCAATAGCTCTTACTTTTTGTGCATTACTACGAGTTTTTGCTAACAAGACCATAACATCAGCGTCGGCCTTAGCCTTTATCTCTTCGGCAGCGGCTTGACCATCAGCACGATGTTTATTTGCAATTTTTTGCATATCAGCCCGCATACGTTGATAAATGGCATTACTGGTATTGGCCGGCAATTCAATTCCTTTAATGCGTACATCGACCACATTAATACCCAATCCACCTGCTTGTTTTTGAGCGGCTTTACGCAGCAACTCCATAACATCATCACGGCCACCTGATACGACTTCAGGAATAGTACGCTTACCAAACTGGGCACGTAATAATGTGTTTAGTTGTTGCTCTAGTAATGTTTCCGCCTTAAATTCATTGCCGCCTGTAGATTTAAAATATTGAGCCAAATCGGTAATATGCCATTTAACATAATAATCAACCATTACGTCCTTTTTTTCTTTGGTAACGATACGGGTCGACTTGATATCCATAGTTTGAATACGTGTATCAAAAATGCGTACGTTTTCAATAAATGGTACTTTAAAATGCAGTCCAGGATTCAATACCTTAACCTTGTCAGTCAACTCATCATTGACCAAGCGGCCTAAACGCAAAAGAATTCCTTGCTGACCTTGTGTTATGGTAAATACACTGGTCAATAAAAATAGAAGTAGTAAAAAGATCAAAATGCCAAGGGTTCTAGCCGTAGTTTTCATTGTTAATTTCTCCCTTGTCGATAAACAGGTCTGGTGAGCTCACGACCATCGACTAAGCTTTCTGTCTCGCTGGATTCATCACTCTCCGCTTTGCTATTTTTTGCGGTTTCAATTGGATATCCCGCGGACTTTTCAAATAACTTATCTAAAGGGAGATACAGCAAATTACTAGATTTACTATCAACAATAATCGTACTGCTCTTGCTTAAAACTTTTTGCATTGTTTCCAAATACATACGTTCTGCCATAACCTTTGGGGCAGCAGTAAATTGAGGGAGTAAGGCTAAAAACTCTGAAACCTCCCCTTGCGCATTCAATACAACCTGTTTGGAATAGGCTTCAGCCTCTTGTTGGATACGACTCGCCTTTCCTTCTGCAATCGGAACTACTTTTGCTGCATAAGCAAGTGCTTGTTCTTTAAAACGTTTTTCATCTTCTTGCGCTTTAATTGCATCGTCAAACGCATCTTGTACGCTTTCAGGCGCACGTGCTGGTTGGGGTGCTACATTAACGATTAAAATACCAGTTTTATATAAATCCAGTGTTTTTATCAAAGTCTCTTGAACTTGGTTACCCCAAACCTCGCGTCCTTCAGTAATCATTTGATCCAATGTAGTCGTTCCTACGACTTGTCTCAGCGCACTGGAGGTCGCTTGTTGTAAACTTTCCTCAGGATTAGCGACATTGAATAAATATTCGTTCAGGTCACCAATACGGTATTGTACCGCTAAAGACACAGAAACCAGATTTTCATCACTAGTAAGCATTTGTGCGGAATAAGAATAATCCAACACTCGATCAACATTCATGATAATTTTGGAAGAAATAATCCTTGGTATCCAATGTGGTCCTGGCCCTACTGTTTCAACATATTTACCAAAACGAAGAATCACCGCTTGTTCTGCGGGATCAACAATGAAGACCCCAGACAACACCCAGAGAATAAAAACAAGCAAAATAACTGCAGTAGCGATTAAACCACCATTCGATTTTTTGGAAGGTTCATTACTGATTTTAGTAGAACCTCCAAATAAAAATTTCTTCAATTTGTCATGAACGCGTTTAAGAGCTTCATCCAAATCTGGAGGTTGATTTTTACCCTTCCAGGGATCTTTGCCTTTATCTGGCTCATTCCACCCCATGTACTACTCTCCCGGAGAATTTTAAGAAAATTAGAATTCTATGGGGTATATGAAGTTTAAGCAAGGTCTACAGCTGTAATTAGCTCAATCTGTATTTTTAGTTTTCCTCACAAATGAGGCATTCTTGGATCTTTGGTACCAGGAGAATAAGATATCCCTCTAGCTTAGTATCCACTATAAAATAGTAACCTCTGAGTTTGGATTTCTACTGACATTTTCCTCTAAGATCAATATCCCAAATATCGACTACACGATCATTTTCGGTAATAAAAAATTGATCAAATAAATTAATCGTTGGATCGCAATGAGGAACAATGAGCTCTAAAACCTCACCATACTCGGGTAATTGAGCCCCATTTACGGCGGTAACTTTACCATGCTCATCTCCAAAACCACCCCAATCATATTCCAAACCCTGATGACTGATAATTTTGGGCTTATGTTGATCTACGTAAATGGCTTTTGTGCCTGCATCAACAGTAACATGTTCTGTTCTATTATTACTGATAACCGTGGTCAAAAGAGTCATTGCCGGTTTAAATGCATTGAATTGTCTCTCATTATTTCTTGAGCCAATTGTTGCATATTGAACATCCATAACCGTATACGAACCCGGTTGAATCTCAGTTACTTCAGTCGCTTCAACATCAATATCATAAGTTCCTGTTCCGCTTCCAGTTAATATGGGGCAATCAAGACCACTTTCTCGAAAACTTTTTACAAGATCACTTGCTCTTTGCATGATCTGCAATGATTTACTTTTTCGTTCGCTAAAGGAAGGTATATGCTGTAAGTTACCTGCATAACATTGAATTCCCATCAAGTTTAACCAAGGTAATTGCTTCATTTCTAAGGCAAAATTTAAAGCGCATTCCGGTTTAATTCCAGTACGCCCTATCCCAGGATCCACATCGACTAACACATTGATCACTTTTTTAGTGAGCATACCTGCTTCATTTAAGGCAATCATATTTTCTTTATTATCCACAACTACCAAAGTAGAGGGCGCTTTTTCTAAACAGGAAATAAGCCTAGAAATCTTATTTTTTGTGACAATTGGAGAGGTAATCAGTATATTGGGTATCTCATTCTGAATAAGAACTTCAGCCTCTGAAATTTTCGCTACGCTAACACCTATTGCACCATATTCAATCTGTAAGCGGGCTAATTTGGAACACTTATGGGTTTTACAATGAGGCCTGACATTTATATTATTTTCAATAGAATGGTTCCTCATCCTCACTAAATTGGATTTCAAGATGTTTTTATCAATTAATAAACAGGGGGTATCCAACTCTGTTTTTTTAAGTCCTAAAACCGTTTTTGACATTTTACTCCTCTGCTGAAAAAGACTAATCCGTACTCAGCATCACACGGATTCCCACATAAACCAATAAACCACCAAATACACGGGTCAACGCAGTTTGAAAATTAGAAAATGCTTTGCGGATATTATTTGATTGCAGGAATAAAACGAGTAAAGGCCAGTAAAGGGAAGATTCAACGACAAAAACCCCAGCAACTACAGCTTTATCACCAATCGATGCATTAATAGAGACAAACTGAGTAAACAGGCTAAGCAGGAAAACTGCAAGTTTTGGATTTAATGCATTACATAAGACTCCTTCAATATAAGCTCTTGAAACGGTTATATTTTTCAATAAAGAAAGTTCTTGATTTATTTTTTCGGATTGTTTGGATTTTAAACCTTTTAATCCAATATAAATTAAATAGCATGCGCCTGCATATTTTATGGTCGTATAAAGAACTATGCTCTGAGTGATAACGAATGCTAATCCCAAAATACAATAAGTAGCATGGAAAAGACATCCAGTAACAATACCAAAAGCAGTGGCTAAAGCCTGGCGCCTAGGATATATAAGAGCGTTTTTTGTAACAAGTATGAAATCTGGCCCTGGACTAATCATGGCAATAAAACAAATCACAGTTAAAAGTAATAAGCTAATATTCATAATCACCCTGTTTGTGTATAAAAATACACTCTATTTTAATTCAATGCTCAGATAACGTCTATTCATGAGCATTGTTTAATGGAGATGGTCCCCATAAGGCGCTATGGTTTCCACCTCTACACATGATGTACCAGTTTGCTATGAATTTAATTCCATTACAGTCGACCCTTCACTGCTGGGATGAAGTCCTCCCATTGAACTTTCAATTGACTCATGCATCTCCATTTTAGGTAAGGTCTTAAACATATCATCATAGATAATCTGTGTCCTAGTTCCTGGATGGTTGCGAGCGTACTGTTTTACTGTCTCCCAATTACATTTTCCCTCGGCAATCATCCAACGCATAGTACTCCAAGGGTTGGTAATTCTTTGGTTCTCATAAGCTTCGCTATATCGTCGGACAAATTCCGCATAGAGTTTAAATGGAGGCTCATCCCCTTTTAATGGTACCGCAGCAGCCGTTGGCAGTACTGGGCTATCCATACTTCCTTCTTGACGACGGCTGTATTTTCGGGTGACTAACTTTTCAATTACAAAAGCTGCGTCACTAGGTCTCCCAAAAAGCTGACGTAATGTGCTTCCCCAAGAATGATCCACATAAATTATTTTATATAAGGCACTGTCGGTTACATGACATCGATTCACAAAAGGATCAACCAATTCAGGTCTTGTATCTATGTACTGATCGATTTCTTTGAGCAAATCTCTACGTTTGTTCGCTAATAATTGACACAGCTCCTCGCTTCGCGGCGGTTCAGCTCCACGACAAAGCAACATAGCAACACCTCGAAGTAACTCTTTATTATCCCGATCAGAGTCCAACCGCTTACAGAGCGCTTCGATTGCATTATCGCCTGTTACCCCATCTTCAAGAGGTCTATTTTCCGCCTCAAGCTTCAATTTTTCTACTGGAGCTTCATCCAATAATGCTTCAAGTGCCTTTATTTTACCTTTTCGTGCTGCTAACAACAGTGGAGTATCTTTCATCACCCCCACAGGATTCGCCACATCTGCTTCAGCTCTTATTAAATTAACCACCCCAGAAGTGAAGTCCAGCTCTATAGCTTGATGTAATGGTTGCAAAGGAACACGGCCTTTTTTAAGACGCGTCGCCGCATTTACCTCGGGATTGCAAGTTAAAATTTTTATTAATAATTCACGATTTTGGGTAGGTAAAACTAATGACAATAAAGTACGCCCCTCGTCATCGCGCTTATTGACATCCAAAATATGAGTAGCCAAAAGATGGAGGGCCAGCTGAACTTTGTCAGCAACGATTGTTTGATGCAAGGGCAAACCAATATTTTTATCCCGGACTTTACTTAGAATAAAATCAATAAACTGAGTCAAATCAGAAGGGATTTCCTTATCAAAAGAATCTTCATTCAGGTGTTGTTGAATCAAATAATTCAAAACAGTCATTTGAACACCACCCTCCATCCAGAATGGATGCTCAAGATAAATTTTGTCGATTAGCAGCTTCTTTTCAATAAACTCTTTAAATCCCTCTAGTCCTAATTTTAGAGCTGCATTTATTTCAATGATAAATTCCATATTACGTCCCCTGTAATGTTACTTCCGGATTTATATTACACATTGGACAATAGAAGATCAAAAGATTAGTTAAAATTTCTACAAAGCCATAATTTCTTGAGAAAACTTCATGAGACGACTTACATTAAAATCAAGGTAATTCATTTAATTTAATGAAAATCAAATCCCAAACTCCATGCCCTAAACGTTCCCCTCGTTGTTCAAATTTTGTAAGTGGTCGCGATAAAGGTCGAGGTGAATATCCTCCATCTTGCTGTGAATTTTTCAAAGCAGGCTCAGCAGATAAAACATCCAGCATATGCTCAGCATATTCTTGCCAATCCGTTGCACAATGAATAAACCCACCTGGTTTCAATTTTTTTGTTACTAAGTGAATGAATTCTTTCTGAATTAAGCGCCTTTTATGATGACGTTTTTTATGCCAGGGATCTGGGAAAAAAATTTGTATTCCCGCAAGTGAGTTATCTAATAATTGGGTACGGAATACTTCGACAGCATCATGGGCTACAACACGCACATTAGATAATTGATGTTCATGCAAATCAGCAGCCAAACTTCCCACCCCCGCGAGATGGACTTCTATGCCTATGTAATTAAGTGCGGGATTATTTTTGGCCATGGCCAACAAGGATGCCCCCATACCAAAACCTATTTCAACCACTGTATCTGCATTACGGACAAATTCGTCAGCTAAATTCCATGGACCCCCATCTACAATAAGTTCATAATCTTTAAGCCAAATCTCCAACCCCTGGCGCTGCCGATTACTTACCCGACCTGCTCGTAAAACATAACTTTTTATCCGACGTTGCATAAATCACACTCATCATTTTATCAAAGCCGGAATTATATGTTCTTACAAAAATCTTGCAACTAATGCATTTTTTTGATATAAAACCGCTCTTGTATTTCACATCCGGCTATTTGCCCAGAATTTTACAAAGACAAGCAAATTAAAATTTATTTTGGAGTAACACAATGTCTAGAGTATGTCAGGTAACTGGCAAGCGACCCATGACTGGTCATAAAGTGTCGCACGCTAACAACAAAACTAAAAGACGCTTTCTGCCGAATATTCAGAATCACAGTTTCTGGGTTGAAGAAGAAAATAGATTTGTCACATTAAAACTCAGCACCAAAGGTATGCGTATTGTAGACAAGTTAGGTATAAAAGCAGTTCTGGATAAACTCAGAGCTAAAGGCGAAAAAGTATAACTAAGGGGATAAACCATGGCAGCCGTCACTATTAAAGTGAAAATGGAATCCACAGCAGGAACTGGATACTATAAAACTACTACTAAAAATCCAAGAAACCATCCTGAAAAAATGGAGCTTATGATGTACGATCCTAAAGTACGTAAGCACGTTCTTTTCAAAGAGAAAAAAGTAAAATAATGTTTTAAGCCCCATAATTTATGGGGCTCTCTTCATATTATTCATTAAGATCCATTTTATTCCTATCTCTATCCTCCTGACTAAGATCATATTTTAATCTTATCTCAATAGATTAAAGATTTAGCTTCATTGGTCTCGAAATGCAGTTTTTTTCAAGGGTTATGCCTAAATTAACGCGTAGACACTGGATTATCCTCACGAATCGTTTAAACTGATAGTAAATAGCAATGAATACAAAGAGGATTTGCATGAAACCATCATTGCAACTAAGCATCGGACAGCATTTAACACTTACTCCACAATTACAGCAAGCAATAAGACTGTTGCAATTATCAACGATTGATTTACAACAAGAAATTCAACTTATTGTTGAATCAAATCCAATGCTTGAAGCAACTCCAAACGAAGACAAAGCAGAGTTCGACACCAGTGAAGTAGAACAGCAAAATAATGATGAGTCTTACGATTTTCAATGGTCAGAACTATATCAAAACTCGGGTAAACGTGCCGCTTTTGAAGATAATGATTATAATTTTGATAATTTACATTGCACTACAACTAATTTACAAGATCATCTAAGATGGCAACTTGAACTTTCTCCCATGAGCGATGTAGACAGGGCAATAGCAACTGCGATTATCGATGCAGTAAATAGCGATGGTTTCCTAACTATAAGCATCGCTGAATTGCATGCAAGTCTTACAAGTGATACGCATCCGCTGGATTTAGATGAAATAGAAGCCGTTCGCCATCGTTTGCAACTATTTGATCCCGTAGGCTGCGCCTCCGTGAATCTCGCTGAAACATTACTTGTACAACTGGAGCAGCTTCCTTTGGATGCGGAAAACCTAGTCTTGGCTAAAAAGATTATTTCTGAAGACATTGAGTTGCTAGCCCAACATAATTACAAACAGCTAATGAAAAATCATCAGATTACTGAAAAAACGATTGATAAGGTATTGAAAACCATTCAAGGGTTAAACCCCAAGCCAGGTAACTTAATTCATGAAGACATTACTGAATACATTATCCCTGATTTAACAGTTAAGAAAGTTAACAATAAATGGAGGGTTCAACTTAACCAAAGTGTGCTTCCCCATTTAAGCATTAATAACCAATATGCATCACTGATTCAACGAGCCGATAATAGTGCAGACAATCAGTTCTTAAAAAACAACCTACAAGAAGCACGTTGGTTTTTAAAAAGTATTCAGAGCCGCCAAGAAACACTGTTGAAAGTAGCCACTTGTATTATGGAATACCAACAAGGATTCCTAGAATATGGTGACGAAGCAATGAAACCATTAATTCTCAATGATGTTGCTTCTGCCCTGGATATGCATGAGTCAACCATTTCACGTGTGACTACACAAAAATTTATCCATACTCCTAGAGGGGTATTTGAACTTAAATACTTTTTCTCAAGTCATGTCAACACAAATGCTGGAGATGAGTGTTCTTCTACGGCCATACGCGCTGTGATTAAAAAATTAATTTCTGCGGAGAATAGAAAAAAACCATTAAGTGACAGTAAAATTACCCAATTATTGGAAGAGCAGGGTATTAAAGTAGCAAGACGAACCGTAGCAAAATATCGTGAAGCAATGGGAATTGCTCCATCAAATGAAAGAAAAATAATTCGTAATTAATTAAGGATCATGATTTTTCATCATGGTTCTATGTAACTAGGAGATTTTTATGCAAATTAACATCACTGGACATCATATTGATGTTACTCCTGCACTAAGAGCTTTTACCGAAGAAAAATTCGATAAGCTAGAGCGTCACTTTGATCACATCAAATCCATCAATGTAGTATTGAATGTAGAAAAATTACGTCAAATTGCTGAAGCCACAGTGCATGTAACTAAAGGTGAGCTGCATGCAAGCTCAGAATCTGAAGATTTATATGCTGCAATCGATACTTTGATTGATAAATTAGAACGTCAACTAAGTAAACATAAAGAAAAAAATCAACATCATGATTAAGAAATAATCTCATGCGTAGCTTTGAAGTCGGCAAAATAAGTCCTAACGTACTCGTTTAAGGGGGCACGGAGGAAAGCAGATTTCAGCTCAGGTTGGACGAAAAGATACGCTGAGAAAGCCCAGCATACATCAGTATGTGAGCATTCATCAGCGTATCTTTTCGTTCAAGATGAGCCAAATATGGCTTTCCAGTGACTTTGCTGCACTTAGCTACACTTATAACCTAACTCGTGGTACATTTGTCGCGCTATGATTAAAACTAAAATTAAAATAATTAATAATTTGGGCTTGCATGCACGTGCTTCGGCGAAGTTTGTTTCTACCGCAGCAAGATTCCAAAGCCAAATTAATGTAACCAGCAATTCACAAACCGTTAATGGAAAAAGCATTATGGGTGTTATGATGCTTGCAGCCAATAAAGGTAGTGAGCTTATCATGGAAATAGAAGGCCCTGATGAAGTGCAAATGAATGAAGCCCTGACTCAATTAATTAATAATTATTTTGGTGAAGGTGAATAATTGGGTTGAGCTCAAAAATCAATTGTTCTCTTTGAAAATCAACCCTATAGGATCTATTGAATTCTCTTGTAGCAATCATTACTGCTTCATTTCTTTGGATTTTTTCTTTCTCATTTTTTGCAGGGCAAGTAAAGTCATAAATAATCCAGACAAAGCATAAATAGTAAAACCAACAAATAAAACCAATGAAGGATTAGCTGCAATAGCTACAAATAAAATAATCATCACTAAAACATAAAGAAATGGAACTTTTCCCTTAAAATCTACTTCCTTAAAACTGTAATAGCGAAAGTTAGAAACCATTAAACCTGAAGCAATTAATGATAAAATCGCAGCTAGTATGGTAACAAACATATTCTCCCAGTCATGTTGGTAGCATAGCCAGGAAAAGGAGGCAATTACTGCCGCTGAAGGGGGACAAGGTAATCCCTGAAAATATCGTTTATCAGCGGTTTCAAGCTGTGTATTAAAGCGAGCTAAACGTAAAGCAACTGCCGCTGTATAAACAAAAGCCACCAACCAGCCTACTTTCCCTAATTGGCTCAACATCAAATTGTAGAGTAATAATGAGGGGGCAACTCCAAATGTAACCATATCGGATAAACTATCATATTCAGCACCAAATTCAGTCTGCGTATGCGTTAAACGTGCAATTCTTCCATCTAGCCCATCTGCAATCATACCAATAAATATCGCGATGATGGACGCTTCAAACTGTCCTTTCATGGATGCAACAAGGGAGTAAAATGCTGCAAATAAGCTGGCTGTTGTAAATAAATTAGGCAACAAATAAATACCAGAATGACTTTCTTTTTCCATTCCTAATAACCTTCAAAAAAAATGCCAAATAGAATATGTTGACATAATAGGGATAAAAATTAATTTTGAAAACCAAATTTAACACAAATTTATTTTTACAAAATGAATAAATTTCAGTACAGCACCCATTATATGATGGTATACTTAGCACTCTGTATTTATATTGTATAAAGATATGGCTACACCCGAAAGTAAAACAATTATTATAGAAGGAATAACTTCCCAAGGAAAAACCTTTCGTCCCAGCGACTGGGCAGAACGAATGAGTGGTTCTCTGGCAAGCTTTAAAAACAGTCGTATCCATTATTCTCCCCTATTAAGGCCAAGCGTTAATAGCGAAGGTTACCAATGTGTTTTACTTGATCCTAAACTGAAAGAGTCAAGCCCGTTGTTGTATCAATCGATTATTGATTTTGCCAAAGCAAATAACCTTAGAATATGTGGCGAGGAAGACTAGGATAACTAATATCCTTGACTTGCTGTAATTGTCAGAGTCCAACTACTAATAGTAGTCATCATATAACTTAACATGGCGATGGTATTATCAAAATTCATTGCTAATATGCCAGCGATTATAAATACCAAACCTTTAGGTCCATGCTGAGTTCCTGGTTGACTAGACTGTGCTACTAACACACTCCCACGTACAAACCATAATACCCCGGCGGTTCGGACAACTAAGCCCATAGAGCTAAATATATTTGACGGGTTGTATGATGTATAAGTTAAAACATTCCCTACACCAAAAGTAGTATTAGCCATCATATCTAAAACGGAAGGTAAATACAGTAGCGCCGCGCCCATTAATAAGTACATCATTGGGGTATACATCTTTTCTTGTGATGAAGATTGGGCTCTGTGATCAGCAATTTTTCTGAGTTTGGCAATAGCGGTCATAAAAAATAAAATACCTAAAACATACGCCCCGCCAGTAATTAAATGCTGTACTGGGTATAAAGAACGGCTGAGATTGCCTATAATACTAATAAGATCTGGTGTGCTCATAATTTAATTATATGTCGCTAAAACTTGTAATGCATAATTTTTTGCTTATTATTAATCCCGATTAAGAGTTATAATCTCAAATTTTTACAGTAAAGTTGATACTAGTCATGCAAATAAACACATTTCCCATCACTTTAAAAGAGTCTTTTATGATCTCTCCTAAAGTAAAACACTTCATTTTTGATTGTGAAGTATCCCCACATTTTAATTATTTACCTGGACAATTTATTACTATTCATTTTGAACATCAAGGTAAAGCCTTAAAACGTAGTTATAGTATAGCGAATACACCCAAACAAGATAATCAAATTGAACTCGCGGCAGGTTATTTTGAAAATGGACCAGGAACTGAGCTTCTTTATAATTTAAAACCTGGTGATACCATTCAGATTAGCGGTCCATATGGCAGGTTAATTATTAAAGATGAAATACCTGGCCGATTTATCTTAGTTGCTACAAGTACAGGGATTACACCCTATCGAGCAATGATTCAAAAGCTTGGCACACTTATGGAGCAACATTCTGAACTGGAAGTAGTCATTTTGCAAGGAGTGCAACGACGAGAAGAAATTCTCTATGGCAATGAGTTTCACGCTTTTTCTCAAAAATACCCTAAGGTCATGTTCAAACCTTATTTAAGTAGACAACCAGCGCATGAGTTACATGAAAATGAGTACAGTGGTTATGTACAACATGCTTTTCCTACACTCAATCTTAACCCTCAACGCGACGTTGTTTATTTATGTGGAAACCCCAGTATGATCGACGAAGCGTTTAATTCTTTAAAAGAACAAGGTTTTGCCATGCAACAAATTATTCGTGAAAAATATATATCTAGATAGGGTCTGTTTACATTTCGCTAGTTTGAGCCCAAAATGGCCTGATTTTCGAGCACCGAAGCGGAGCATACACGGAGTATGTGAGCATAGGAGCGCAGAAAATCAGGCCAGTTTGGCCAAAGTAGTAGAAATGTAAACAAGCCCTAATAACAATCGGGAGCAAATACACTATGAGTTATGAAGAATTATCCAGTACTATGGAGCTAATCCTGCAAGAGGGTAAAGGAATTTTAGCCGCGGATGAAAGCAATTCAACTATAGGAAAACGCTTTACCTCCATTGGTATTGAGAATACAGAAGAAAACCGCAGAGATTATAGATTGCTGTTAGCCACTACACCCAATCTGGAACAATATATCAATGGGGTTATTTTATTCGAAGAAACCTTTAATCAGACAGATGAACATGGAACTCCTATCGTTAAATTATTCGCAGATAAAGGTATCATTCCTGGAATTAAAGTCGATAAAGGATTAGTTCCTTTAGCGAATACAGAAAACGAACAAGTAACCCAGGGTTTAGATGGGCTAGCAGAACGTTTACAACATTTTAAAAAGCTGGGTGCAAAATTTGCCAAATGGCGCAACGTTTACTCAATTTCCGAGTTTGCCCCTAGTTTAACCGCAGTGAAAACAGGTGCAGAAAATCTAGCCCGTTATGCTGCAGCTTGCCAAGAAGCAGGAATTGTTCCTATCGTTGAGCCTGAAGTACTTATGGATGGGGATCACAGCATTGAACATTGTGCAGAAGTATGTGAAATTGTTCTTCATGAGTTGTTCCACGCTTTATTTATCCACCAAGTTGAGTTAGAGCATATTATCTTAAAACCAAGCATGGTAACCAGCGGTAAAGCACATAGTCCTTTTAGTGAGCCCGATGAAGTTGCTGACTATACTATTGGTGTATTCCGTAATAATGTACCTGCTGCGGTACCAACCATTAACTTCCTATCTGGTGGCCAAACACCAAAACAAGCTACAGCAAACTTAAATGCGATTAATAGCATTGACCATCAACCATGGTTACTAAGTTTCTCTTTCGGAAGAGCATTACAAGAAGATTGTTTAAATGCCTGGGGTGGTAGTACAGCAAATATCTCTAAAGCACAAGAAGCTTTATTGAATCGTGCTCGGTTGAATAGCCTAGCTTGTGTTGGTGAATACAATAATAAGATGGAATAATGATCTTTTGAGGAGAAGACCATTACCTGCAGAGTAATGTCAACCCAATAATAAATACCTGTAGCCTGGGTGAAGCACAGCGGCACCCGGGTTTCTAGGAAGGAAATAAAAAATGAATAAGGATTTTCTATGTTATAAATCCCGTTTTATAACATTTGCTTTATTATTAGGATATGCCTTCTTGCATTACACATTAACTCGTCCTTACACAGAGGCCACTTTTGATCAACTAATTAATTTCTCGGAACGCTTTCCCTACGCACAACGGGTATTAATTCCACTATTAGTATACCCACTTTCATTTTTACCAATTCAATATGGCAATTGGTTTTTTTTAGTAGAATGTCTATTTTCTGGTCTAATGTATGTTGGGGTATACAAGTTATTAAGATTTGAGTTTAATGAACAAGAATCTCAGCTACTAAGCTGGTTATTTATTTTACTTTTGCCATTAACCACAATCATTAATTATCGTTTTACCGTAGGAGGAGTTGCTACCTTTTTTTATCCTGCCGACACTCCATCTATTTTTTTTATAGCACTAGGTCTTTTATGGTGTCTTAAGGCTCGATGGCTTTATTTTGTTCCTTTGGTCTTTTTAGCGACACTTAATCGTGAAAGCAGCATTTTGTTGGTATCACTCATCCCTTTACTGCATTGGCAAAAACTCAAAGAAATACTAAAACCACTGTTATTCTCTCTGTTGGCATATATAAGTGCACGAATAATTGTTATAAGCACTCTTGGCAAAATACCGGGGCCACTGGTAGAGTGGACTATTTATAATTCTAATACTCATTTTGAGATAAATTTAGAGTGGTTATTTGTTGATTTTAATTTACTCCTGTTTTGCTTTTGTTTTTCCGGATTGCCGCTATTTTGGTTTGCCTTCTATGATTACATTCCCAAAATCTATCGTCCAATACGTTATTTAGTCGCTTTTTATTTTATAGGTTTGCTTCTTGTTGGAAACTTTTTTGAAGCGCGTATTTTTGCCGAAATTATTGTTTTGCTTTACTTACCTGTTTGCGTTGCACTTCGAAACTGGCTTTCAGGTTCCGATCCTTTAAAAGTCGATAAAAAATCTGAAAATTTCCTTTATTTTTTAAATCGCTATTCCATCCTTATCATTTTTGCCCTTATCATTATTTTCCATGCACCTTTAGATCAAGCTCTACGGTGGTGTTTACAACATTTAATGCATGTTCGAACACTGTCGGCTGGTGCAACGTAGTGTGGTTGCTTGCAACCAGGACTTTTCTTCAGTGTATCGTTAGATCCTGGCTGCAATATTCATAGCAAAAACTAAGTGAGTTTTTTAAATCAATTCAAAACGCGCATAAAGTGGTAAATGGTCAGAAAGCATACGCCAGGGTTTTCCATGCAAACAAGCCACTTCTTGTACTTTCATCCCGCGAAAATAGACCCGATCAACGCAAAGCGCCGGCCTAATTGCAGGGAAAGAACGGGCATGCTGGCCCTCTACTGAAACAAAAGCCTCTTCTATATTTAAGTTTTCTGATAGAGGTTGAGAAATAACCGTGCGCCAATCATTGAAGTCCCCTGCCATCAACAAAGGTTCATCTTGCGGCACTACATCCTTAATGCGTTGCATTAAAGTGTTACATTGTACTATACGCTCGGCCTTAAAAAGGCCAAGGTGTACACATAACAAATGAATCGTTACTTTATCCAATTTTAATTGCGTGTGTAATATTCCTCTTGAAGCTCTACGAATGTTTGCAAGATTAATATTTTCAAATCGATCAAAAGCATATTTGCTTAAAATTGCATTTCCATGATGTCCTGATTCATAAACAGCATTTTTTGCATAAACGTAGTGAGGCCATATGTTTTCAGCAATATACTCAAATTGTGGGGAATCAGGCCAAGCATTGATTCGTTTTTGTCTCTTTGTGTGCTCACCCTGGACTTCTTGTAAAAAAACAAAATCAGGGTTTAAGCTGGTAATTGCCTCACGCATTTTAGGAAGCAAAAAACGCACGGCACCTACTCCGAATCCTTTATGAATATTATACGTTATTAATGAAACGCTACGTGCCTCTTTTTGCATAGTTCACTCTTTTCAAGTTCCTGCATTAAGCATAACACCAAATGCATAAAAAAATTGTACTGCATATCTATCCAGGATTCCGTAACTTCCAAAGATTAAGAACATAATCATTGTACTTGTTGAAACAGATGAGGTAAAAATTCTATTCTATAATGAATTATAGCCTTCCTGTTTGTAGTAGAGATATAATGATTACTAATAAAAATTAAAAAAATAGTAAATAAAATGAATACCCTGACACTCACAATTCCAGGCTTTTCTATAGCCTGCAAGGCTTGGGGAAACCCAGATAAACCTACGATCCTAGCTCTTCATGGTTGGTTGGATAATGCAAACAGTTTTGCTCCTCTTGCTCCTTACTTAGAAAATAATTTTCATTTTGTAGCCGTTGATCTACCAGGGCATGGTCACTCGTCACATCTTCCTGAAGGATGCCACTATCATTTTTTTGATGGCATTTTTGTTGTTATTGAAATAATCAACGCACTTAAACTGGACAAAGTACACCTGTTAGGACATTCCATGGGGGCTTGCCTGGCAAGTTTGGTTGGAGGTGTAGTCCCAGAGCGATTTCTCTCCCTAAGTTTAATTGAAGGATTAGGACCATTTTCCAATCCAGCAGAAACCGCATGCCAGCAATTAAGAGAATATGCACATTTCCTTGCACAAAAAGGCAAAGACTCTAAGGGTTATGACCATATAGATAGTGCAGCGCTTGCACGTGCATTTAAAGGATATGTCTCTTTAGACATAGCAAAAATTCTTTGTGAACGTAGTTTGATTGAAAAAAAAGGGAAATTTTACTGGCGGCATGATCAACGTTTGCTGGAACGCTCACCTTTGCGTATGACAGAAACCCAAATACTTTCTTGTTTGCAAGAAATTACTGCAAAAACTTATTTACTTTTATCCAGCAGAGGATTTGCTTTTGATACTGAAATCATTGATAACCGTATTAAAGCAGTAGAAAAACTCACGCTTAAAAAAATGGATGGAGGACACCACATTCATATGGAACAGCCAGAAATTATAAGTAAACTTCTAGCTGACTTTATTAACCAGTAGATAGTCACTCTGTATCAAGGAACGTCCGTATTTGGCATATCTTGAACGAAAATCGCTACGAAAAATGCTCACATAGCCATCTATGCTCCGCTTTTTCGTAGCGATTTTCGTTCAACCTATGCTCAAATTCGACCGTTCGCCAAGATTTTTACATCTCACGTGAACTGTTGCATTTTAATTAACATTCGCTTAGCGATATAAAAGGCATTTTAAAATGCCTCTTATATCAAACTCAGGTTAATTAGAAGTACAGCCATCCATATTGGTAACGATTTTAACTTCATTTAATGACTTTTTAACATCGCATACAGCAGTTGCAGGAAACGCCTGATGATTTGGATCACCTGCGACCAAGTCATTGATAGCACTTACCATACCCTCACCACCTTCATCAAAGTTTGAATAAGGTGTCCAGTAATCCATGTTGGCTTTCACCATCACATCGAATGCTAATCGGGTATTCCAGTTAGGTTGATTGGCTAATATGTAGAACAAATGGTTGTATACTCCACTGGAATAGTGAACATCCAAGCCACCATAATATTCATCAGCGGTATCAATTGACTCACCATCACGACTTGGCTTGTCCATGTAACGTAACGCATCATAGCCGCTGTCTTCTTTCATGATCTCGCCACCAATTTGCCAGGTGCTTTTCTTCACAGAATAATATTCAGCTGCTTGAGCTGCCATATCAGAGAATGCTTCGTTCATACCACCTGATTGGCCATAATATTCAAGGTTAGAATGTTGTTCTGTAAAACCATGGCTGATTTCATGAGCAGCTACTCCAAGAGATACCAAAGGATACATCATGGTATCACCATCACCAAAAGTCATCTGCTGACCATCCCAGTAGGCATTCTCATAACCTTCACCGTAATGTACTCGCATGACTAACTGCATTGCTGAGCCGTCAGGATTACTTAGCGCATGGGTATCATACCAATCTTGATACATGTGGTGGATCACATGACCGGAGTATAATGCATCATTCGTTGGAGAGGCAGCACCATTATCTTTGTCATAACCATCTCCTTTATAACCTGTAAGATAAATATTTGCATCATTAGTTGGGCAATTAAACTTCATTGCTCTACTTCTTGAGCTATATTTATGGCCCATATCAATGACTTTAACATCTGCATTTTCCATAAAGCAGAGTTCATTCGCACCGTCACGAGTTAAATCAAGATAGGGCAAATCAGTACCGTATTGAATGAAACCTACTTTATTATTTCCACCAAAACCGGACCCATTTACAGAATCTCTATTTTGAGTTTTTATGTCGTTCCATTGTACAAAAGGTTGATTAGTTTTTGCGTCAATAATTGCAGTTGGACGTTCAGGTATTTTATCTGTATGGACGACAAGAGCACTCACTTTGTATGCCCAATGCGCTTTATGCTGCGCATCGATATAAACCATAGGAACAACTTTTTCATCACGTACATCTTTACCCGCATATTTCGCTTTAAATTGTTGTAATGCTGCATCAGCATTTTTCACAAAAGAAGCATCAGGTTGACCTAATTCGGTCTGCAAACCTTGATAAATAACGCCATTCATAGCTACGTTTGACTGAGCATTGGATAATGATTTAACTGTATGCATGCTATGCATAATCGCATAACCACCATACACAGGAAATCCTACATATTGTTGTTGCATACGGACGTGAGTTACTTTATTACCGTCAGTGTGCTCACTAACGAATCGTAAACTGTCTTTAGCAACTGAGACACCCTGTGTCAAAGAAAACTTTTGTTTTACTTGCCCAAGAGAGGCCTTCTGTAAAGGCATAGGCTCTGCAGCTCTCGCGGAAGATGCTATTCCTAAAGCCAGAGCGACAGCCAGGGGAGATAAATAGTAATTATGATGCATTGAAACCCACTCCTTATTTGCAACTTAATCTAATTGAAAGCAACTCATCTCTATCGAACCAATTAATCCATAAAATCAAGCCATTGAAATAACCTGACTGGCCACGAAAGTGAGTCACGCCTGTAGACACAACTAATAAATCCTAAAAACTTATCCAAACTAGCATAGTTTTGGCATTTTTGAAATTATTATTTGATACTCAAGTGAACCTATTGACAAGAATGATTGGAAAAATTTTTATCATTTAATTTTTAGAAATGGGTGATTATAGGAATAATTTATTTCGCTTTACTTTATCGAGTTATTGCATCTTGATAATACCATGCAGCCAAAGCACCTAAGCCTAATATAAGTAATATTACAGCCAAAGAGAGCTGGCCTTGTATCTTGGTTACTGCAATAATACCGCTTGTTAATGCAGCAGTTAAATCTTGCATACTCACATACAATGCAGCCACTGTTCCTGCGATTTGTGGAAATGGGTGGAAAACTCCTGCAAAAGCGTTAATAAAAGTAAATCCGGCTCCCATACTAAATAGAGCGATAGGGAGCATAATTGTCAGAACATTTGCTATTCCAGCAAGCGCAAAACTGAGCATAATCCCTCCGCCGCTAATCATCAGAACAACACCGATAAATAACATGTAAGGAACTCCTTTAACCATCACCAATTGACTATTAATTATCCCGCTCAAGCAGATAGCAGCAGCAATAAAAATTGACAGTTGGCCATATTCTAAAGGAGTTAGGCCCAATACATTTTGAAATAAAAAAGGAGCAATAGTCAGATAAGCAACTAGTCCTGCGCATGCAAAACAGGCACATAGAGTATAACCTAAAAAAATTTTTGACTTTAATAATGCGTAATAATTTTGCAGTATCACTCTTATCTTAGTAGCATTAGGATTAAGATTTTTATTGGTCTCAGGCAAAACCAGAAGAATAAAAACCCAAAATGAGAGGCCAACAATAAAAATGAATAAAAAATTAGCTCTCCATCCAAAGTGTTCTTGAATAAATCCACCCCAAATTGGTGACGCGACTAAAAGTAGCGTGCTTGCAACACCAACATAGGAGCCAATTTTCGATAAATATCGGTCAGTAAAAAGATCACGAATTAAAGAACGTCCTACAGAACTGCAAGAGCCAATACCAAATCCTTGTAAAAACCGTCCCAAAGTTAATACCGTAACAGAAGGAGCAAGCAAACAGAGGAGGGCCCCTATAACACTTATTCCAATACCATAAATCAATGGTAGTTTACGTCCAATTTTATCGGATAAAGGCCCAAAAAAAATATGGGAAATTCCCAATCCAAACATAAACAGAAACACAGTGAATTGAATTGATGATTCGGTACTGCTAAAGTATTTAGTAATAGCTGGTAGCGACGGAACATATTGATCGATAGAGATTTGCACCAATATCATCATCATAAAAATAATAAAATATATTACAGGTTGTACCTTTTGTATCCCCTGCTGTTCGAGCATTTCCTGCATCAAAAATTCCTTTGTCCAGAAGGAGTTGAAAATAATAACTTATTAATCTTTAAAATGATTCCATCATTATCTAAAGTAAAAGTCTAGGCCACTGTCTGAAAGCTCGCAAATTTTGTCTTTAGTATCATAGAGCAAAAATATAAAAAAAGCGGAGAACTTGCAGATATCCTCGGAGATATATAGACAATTTTAGGAAGATCAGGCAAAATCTGCCGATTGCTTGATACTAACCAAAACATACATGAAAAAAATTCTGGTTTTACATGGGCCAAATTTGAACCTCTTGGGAACACGAGAGCCTTCGGTTTATGGAAACACAACACTAGATCATATCAACACTCGTTTAATCAAAGAAGCAACCCAAGCTGGATTTTCATTAAACTGTTATCAAAGCAATTCTGAAGCAGATTTAATTGAAGCAATTCACCAGGCCCGTATCGACAAAATAAATTATATAATTATTAATCCCGCAGGATTCACCCACACTAGCGTGGCCTTAAGGGATGCCTTATGTGCTGTTGAAATCCCATTTATTGAAGTACATATCAGTAATATTTATTCCAGAGAGCCTTTTCGTCACCATTCTTATTTTTCTGATATAGCAAAAGGTACTATCAGTGGTTTAGGTGCGCAAGGGTATTCATTAGCATTAACATCAATTATTGAAAGAGAATCAAATAATGGACATTCGTAAGATCAGAAAATTAATCGAACTGCTGGAAGAAACTGGCATTTCTGAAATTGAAATTAAAGAAGGTGAGGAATCGCTTCGATTAAGCCGTCACAGTAGTGCTCCGGCAATAGAAGCACCTCAAGTTCACTATGTTTCTGCTCCGGCACCACGCCAGGAATCATTTCCCTCTGCAAATAATGCACCTTCTGCTGCAGTGCCTTCACATCAAGAAAGTAAGCCCGCAATGCCTACCACTTCAGGCCATAAAATTCGTTCCCCCATGGTAGGTACAATGTACACTTCTCCATCACCAGAAAATCCCCCTTTCGTAACTGTGGGACAATCAGTTAAAGCAGGTGATGTGTTATGTATTGTTGAAGCGATGAAAATGTTTAATGAAATTGAAGCGGATCGCGCCGGTAAAATAGTAGAAATACTCGTCGCTAATGGAGAACCTGTAGAATACGATCAGGTCCTGTTTGTTATTGAATAGAGGATGCATTCATGCTCAGTAAAATTGTTATTGCCAACAGAGGTGAAATTGCTCTTCGTATTTTACGTGCGTGTAAAGAGCTTGGCATTCAGACTGTAGCCGTACATTCAGATGTAGATAAAGATTTATTGCATGTTCGTCTTGCTGATGAAACCGTTTGCATAGGTCCGGCACCAGCACAAAAGAGTTACCTCAACATCCCAGCGATCATTTCTGCCGCTGAAATTACTGATGCTGTAGCGATTCATCCTGGCTATGGCTTTCTTTCTGAAAATGCTGATTTTGCGGAAATAGTAGAGCAAAGTGGATTTCGCTTTATCGGACCTCGAGGTGATACCATTCGCCTTATGGGTGACAAAGTATCTGCTATTAACGCGATGAAAGCCGCTGGAGTTCCTTGTGTTCCAGGATCGGATGGCCCTTTGTCTGATGATGACCATTTGAACCTAGAAGTTGCTCGAAAGATTGGCTACCCCGTTATCATTAAGGCTGCAGGTGGTGGCGGTGGACGAGGTATGCGTGTAGTACATAGTGAAGCGAATCTGCTTAATTCCATTGCACTTACCCGCAGTGAAGCGAAAGCTGCATTTAATAACCCCATTGTTTATATGGAAAAATTCCTGGAAAACCCTCGTCATGTTGAATTCCAAGTTCTCGGAGATGGCCAAGGTAAAGCCATTCATCTAGGTGAACGCGATTGTTCTATGCAAAGACGTCACCAAAAAGTAGTGGAAGAGGCACCCGCTCCAGGAATTAGCCCTGAACTGAGAAAAAAAATTGGTGACTCTGTGGTCAAAGCCTGCCAAGAGCTGAAATATCGTGGTGCAGGGACTTTTGAATTCCTGTATCAAGATGGATGTTTTTATTTTATTGAAATGAATACACGTATCCAGGTTGAGCACCCAGTCACTGAAATGATCACTGGAATTGATTTGATTAAAGAACAAATTAAAATTGCCAGTGACATACCCATGACACTTACCCAGGAAGACATCAAATTACGTGGTCATGCAATTGAATGTCGAATCAATGCAGAAGATGCCAAAACCTTCATGCCTTCACCAGGAACAATAAAATTATTACATCAACCCGGTGGGCCAGGAATTCGTTTTGATTCCCATATTTACAGCAGTTACACAGTCCCACCGAATTACGATTCGATGATAGGCAAGCTAATTAGTTATGGGGAAACTCGTGCTGAAGCCATCGCAAGAATGCGAAATGCACTCGATGAAATCATTATTGATGGTATAAAAACCAATATTGAATTACATCAACGTATTTTCCATGATCAATCTTTTATTGCTGGCGGTACTAATATTCACTATTTGGAAAAAATGTTGAAGGATTAATGCTGTGTGGTTTCAATTAAAAATAGAACATTGTCCAAGCCAAGGCATCGAATCGCTGAGTGAGGAGTTGGAGGAGTTCGGTGCACTGTCTATTATGTTGACCGATAAAAATGATAATCCAGTTCTAGAGCCCGAACCCGGAACAACTCCATTATGGCCTGAAGTCGTTATTCAGGCCTTATTTTCAGAAGTGTTCCAAGCGCAGTATACTCGTGATCACCTACTGCAAACTTATCCCGAATTAACATGTACCCTGGAAGTTTTAGAGGACAAAGACTGGGAAAGGGCTTGGATGGATGATTTTAAACCACAACGTTTTGGCCAACGCCTATGGGTCTGCCCCACTTGGTCTACTCCACCTGAACCCAGTGCAGTCAACCTCATGTTAGATCCGGGTTTGGCTTTTGGTACTGGAACTCATCCTACGACGGCTTTATGTTTAACCTGGTTGGAACAAGCTGATTTAAAAAATAAAGTGGTTATCGATTACGGTTGTGGTTCAGGAATACTTACCCTGGCTGCTTTAAAATTAGGAGCCGCAGAGGTGCATGCAGTCGATATTGATCAGCAAGCCTTACAAGCAACCAAAAATAACGCATTAGTGAATCAACTTGATGAGCGCAAATTGTCGATTGATATGCCTGATGTGCTATCTAATCCTGTGGATTTAATTATCGCTAACATTTTGTTGGCACCATTAATTACCCTGAAAGAGCGTTTTCAACAACTACTTAATCCTGAAGGGATGCTCATTGTATCAGGAATACTCGAAGAACAGACTGCTGAACTGATTAAAACCTATGCATCAATGTTTGTCGTTGTTCGCCAGGAAAATCTTAATGGGTGGTCATTATTGGCGTTTAAGCATAAATAGATTTAAATTGCCGTAGTTGTTTTTGGTGAACACGCAAACATATTTTTAGAGCCTGTCTGCAAGCTTTCATCCTGGTTACGATTGTTAAGGAATTATAATGGCCCAAGAACGTACATTTTCTACTTTTAACCCCAAAAGAGCTCTGCTTAGTGTTTCCGATAAGCGAGGTATTGTTGAACTGGGAAGAGAATTACATCAGCAAGGTGTAGAACTTATTGCAACAGGAAATACCGCCGCATTACTTAGAGAACATGAATTGCCAGTTACCGATGTAAGTGATTGCACAGGCTTTCCTGAAATGCTCGATGGACGAGTTAAAACATTGCATCCAGCCATTCATGCCGGTTTGCTTGCACGTGGAAAAAAAGATGCAAAAATACTCCAAGAACACTCAATTAAGCCCATTGATTTGCTTGTAATTAATTTATACCCTTTTGAACAAACGATTAGTCGTCCTGACTGTAATTTCAATGAGGCCATAGAAAATATTGATATTGGCGGGCCCGCTATGATTCGTTCAGCTGCAAAAAATCATGCGCACACATTTGTGGTGGTAAAACCAGAGGATTATGCGGAACTAATTCACCATCTAAAAACTAAAAAAACTCCTTCCGACTGGGGATTTGCCTTAGCTAAGAAAGCCTTCGCGCATACAGCAGCTTATGATGCAGCAATTACTAATTATCTGACCACTCTTGATGAGCATTACACCCCCTATGGTTTTCCAGAAGTACTTACGTGTCAATTTAATAAAATAACCGACTTACGTTATGGAGAAAATCCCCACCAACAAGCTGCTTTTTATATGGATAAAAATGTTGTATCCGGTTCTCTAGGCGCGGCGCAATTAATTCAAGGAAAGCAATTGTCCTATAACAATATTCTTGATGCTGATGCTGCTTTGGACTGTGTTAAATCATTTTCCACCGAAAGACCAACGTGTGTTATTGTTAAGCACGCTAATCCTTGTGGCATTGCCATAGGAGATTCATCTCTTCAGGCTTATCTCAAAGCGTTTCAATGTGATCCTACGTCAGCATATGGCGGCATCATCGCGTTTAACCAAAAATTGGATGCCCATACCGCGAGAACAATTTTGGAAAAGCAATTTGTAGAAGTCATTGTTGCACCCGATGCCAGTAGTGAAGCCAAGGAAGTTCTCAGCAGCAAAGAAAATATTCGTGTCCTATTGACTGGAGTTTGGAAGCAAGATGACGCATTTCGCTTAAATATGAAAAAAGTAGATGGAGGATTGCTCGTTCAAGAACACGATTCACTCTCTCTAGGAAGCTATGAATTAAAAACAGTAACTCAAAATAAACCCTCTGAACAGCAAATGAATGATTTAATGTTTGCCTGGCGTGCCGTAAAACATGTGAAATCCAATGCGATTGTTTATGCTAAAGATGCTGCAACTATAGGATTGGGAGGTGGTCAAACCAGCCGTGTGATGAGTGCACGTATCGGTCTTTGGCAAGCAGAACAAATGGGATTTGACACTCATGGTGCGGTCATGGCTTCTGATGCATTTATTCCTTTTCCAGATACTGTAGAGATTGCTGCTGAGGCAGGTGTTTCTGCTATTATTCAGCCAGGGGGCTCAATTAGAGATACACAAATTATTGCCTGTGCTGAAGAGCATGGAATAATTATGGTATTCACTGGTGTTCGTCACTTTAAGCATTGATATTTAATATGTAGCCTGGGTGCAGCGGAGCGAAACCCGGGATTTTATCGTTAGATTCCCGGGTTACGGCTACGCCTTCACCCAGGCTACACAGCACTCAGTACTTTAGGGAGAAAGAGACTGTGAATACGCTTGTAATTACAGGAGTTAGTCGAGGGATAGGGCTGGAAACAGCGAAACTCTTCTTAGCAAATGGTTGGCTGGTTATTGGAACTTCAACAAATGGCCACACTCCTTTAAAACACGAAAACCTAAAAATGCATCCACTTAATTTAGTGGATTCAGAACAAATTAATCACTTGGCCCAAAAATTACCAAAAATCGATGTGTTAATTAACAATGCTGCCGTTCTGCTGGAAGAATGGCGTGAAGAAAAAATCAACATGAATCAGTTAAAAGAAACATTTGCTATTAATGTATTTGGCACCATTGAATTAACAGAGCAATGCATTCCAAAATTAAATTCCAATGCTCAAATCATTAATATTTCTTCGGGATGGGGAGCTTTCAGTTCCAATGACTCCGCTTCTGTGCCCCATTATAAAATGTCAAAATCATGTCTCAACATGTATACCCTACTTTTAGCAGAAAAGTTACCTGAGATTACTGTCTCCAGCTTTGACCCGGGTTGGGTCAAAACAGATATGGGTACCAACAATGCGCCAAAAAATCCTTCCAAAACAGCACAG
Organism: Legionella steigerwaltii; assembly: GCF_001468065.1. Lineage (GTDB taxonomy): Bacteria > Pseudomonadota > Gammaproteobacteria > Legionellales > Legionellaceae > Legionella > Legionella steigerwaltii. The sequence goes on along the minus strand of NZ_LNYZ01000013.1, from coordinate 123,976 downwards.
GAACTCTATGATCTGGTCAATAAGAAAAAGAAAAGTGGTTATTTCTGGTATGAAGGAAAAATTAGGGATTGGTAAAAGGTAATTGATGACTATCATAATCTTTTCAGAAACAATACTACTTGCTAAATACTAATAAAAAAATCAAAATATATCCCTGTTAATTTGTCTAGCAGGAGTTAGGATGACCCATGACAAAGAGCTTGGAGAACTATTACAAGCTATAGCTGAAAAAAGCCTACAAATTATTTCTGAAATAAAGGAAACCCCCTTACAACTTTCCTTAATAATCAATCAATATATTGAGCTTACCGAGCACTTTCAAAATGTGATGAGTATTCTTTTACAGAATCCGGAAAAAATCTGGGAAATGCAACTTGCATACTGGCAAGATGCATTTAATCTTGCGCAAGCTCAATTACAGCATTGGTTAAATGGGACGGCTATGCCCATCGATGATCCGCGTTTCCGCGAGGAAGACTGGCTCAATAATCCATTTTTTAATATGTTAACCCAGCACTACCTCTTGGCCAGCCAGCATATGAATGCTTTGTTTGAACAACTGGAATACCCTGACAAAAACACAGCAAAACGCCTGCAATTTTTTACAAAGCAGTATTTAGATGCATTGTCTCCTGCCAATTTTGTTCATACTAATCCTCAGATAATGGATGAAACATTGAAAAGCCATGGCAAAAATTTATTGCATGGACTGCATAATTTGCTATCTGATTTGGAAGTAGAGTCCTCTCGTCTGATGATTAAAATGACGGATACAGAGGCATTTAAGCTGGGTAAAAATATCGCCGTTACTCCTGGAAAAGTAGTCTTTCGCAACAGCATGATGGAGCTCATCCAATATACACCACAAACAGATAAGGTAAAATCGATTCCTCTTCTTATTATTCCACCTTGGATAAACAAATATTATATTCTGGATTTAAGTCCACATAACTCACTCATTCACTGGTTAGTAAAACATGGAATTACCGTATTCATTATTTCTTGGATTAATCCAGACTCCAATTTCTCCCATAAAAGTTTGTATGATTATTTAAACGAAGGACCTTTAACCGCAATTAGTACGATTCAAAAACAACTCAATGTAAAGCAGGTTAATACCATGGGATTTTGTATCGGTGGAACACTACTCTCCATGTTACTTGCCTACAATAAAGCACATCAAGACAACTCCATTTGTAGCGCCACCTTTTTAGCCGCAATGATTGATTTCAGTGATCCGGGTGATATCGCCGTGTTTATTGATGAACAACAAATTGCAAAGCTGGAAGATGAAATGAAGTCTAAAGGATATCTTGCTGGAAAATTTATGGCTTCAAGTTTTAACTCACTACGAGCAAATGACTTAATTTGGTCTTTCTTTATTAAAAATTATCTACGCGGTAAAAACCCAGTGCCTTTTGATATATTGTACTGGAACTCTGACTCCACCAACATGCCAGCAACAATGCATTCACAATACTTAAGATGGATGTACCTGCACAATGATCTGGTCAAACCGGGTAAAATCCATCTGAATCATACCCCAATTGATGTCAGCGCAATTGACATCCCCACTTTTTTCCTCTCAACTGAAAAAGATCATATAGCCCCATGGAAAACAACCTACTTGGGCTTTAAACTGATGAATGGCCCCAAACGCTTTGTTCTCGGAGGCTCGGGACATATTGCAGGAATTATCAATGCACCTGAGGCAAAAAAATACGGCTATAAAGTGAACCATCATTCCCCTGCCCATGCAGAACAATGGCTGGAACAAGCAACAGAACATCCAGGTTCCTGGTGGCCAGAATGGTTAAATTGGTTAAAACCTCATTCAGGAAAACTCATACCTGCCCCTGATTTTAACCAATTACCATTAAAACCCATCATGGATGCACCAGGCAGCTATGTTTTGAAAAAATAAATGTAGCCTGGGTGAAGGCGCAAGCCGTAACCCAAGAACTCCTGCTAGGGAAAACCTGGGTTACGCTGCGCTGCACCCAGGCTACATTAAGCTAATTCGTCTTCCAGTTCTTTTTCAATGCTTACGTAATCAATTTTTCCTGAAGGTAAAACAGGGATCTTGCTTCCTGGAAAAATCTGATGGGGGATGAGTAATTCTGAATAATCCAACTCTTTTATTTTTTTAACAAAACTTGCCTTATCAGCATGACTTGCCTCGCTATACAATATAATTGTTTCTCCTTTTTTTGGACTTTTCTTACTCACCGCAGCATGTAACAATTCAGGCCAAATTGACGCAGCAACTCCTTCTACTGCCGTAAGAGAAACCATTTCACCTGCAATCTTAGCAAAACGTTTTGCCCGGCCAGCAATCGTAATGAATTTTTCATCATTCATCGTGACTATATCTCCAGTATCATGCCATCCATTCTCTGGAGTAATGAGCATTCCAGGCTTTTCAGAAGAGAGATAGCCCTTCATCACATTAGGGCCGCGCACTATTAAACGCCCTCCCTCAGCAATACCATCTACGGGTTGAATTCGACTTTCCATAAAAGGTAATAACATCCCAACACTACCTGGGATAGAAGCTAAGGGGCAATTCATGGAAATTACAGGCGAAGCTTCTGTAGCACCATAACCTTCATAAATTTTTACCCCAAAAGTATCAATCCAATGTCGCATTGTCTCCGGTTTCACCTTTTCGGCACCAGCAAAAATGTAGCGCACGCTACTAAAATCATGCCGTTCTGCGGCTCGAGCATAACCTGTTAAAAAAGTATCCGTCCCAAACATGATGGTAGCTCCGGTTTGATAAACCAGCCCCGGAATTATTTTATAATGCAAGGGAGAAGGATAATAAAAGCAACTGATGCCCTGTATTAGGGGAAGAATTGAACCGGTAGTTAATCCAAAACAGTGGAATATAGGTAAAGAATTAAAAAATTTATCACGAAAAGAAAAGTCTACCCGTGAAGTTAATTGAGAGCAATTCGCCAATAAATTGGAATGGGTTAAAACGACGCCCTTGGGTACCCCCTCTGAACCAGAAGTGAATAAGATGACACCTGCATCATCTGGGGAAACCGGATCGCCAACGAGTTGATAAGCCCACGAAGGGAATAGCCCCTTGAGTAACCCGGAAAGTTTATGGCCCAAATTAATGGAAGACTTAAAATCTTCAAGAAAATAAACATTTATTCCTGATTTTTGTAGCCCCTCGACCAAACCTTCCAGTTTTGCTGTGGTGATGAATTGTCTTGCCGTATAAATTGTTTTTACTTCTGCAACCTTGCATGTAGCCAATAAATTATTGAGTCCAAGACTGAAATTGAGCATAGCAGGGATACGTCGATATGCATGCAGAGCAAAAAGAGTAACCATGCCTACAATGGTCGTAGGCAACATGATGCCTACATGTTCCCCCACATGGGTTTGTTTTTTAATTTGTCGGCCCAAAATAAAGCAACGAGCAAGAAATTGCTTATGCGTTAATGGAGCACGATTTGCATCTTCAATGCGTGCCTTATTCTTTGCTCCTAATGCAGCTCCTTGAATAAGCGCTTCAAACATTGACATTGGCTGAAAGCTGTTTGCAAAAGTTAGCTCACTAATCAAATGAAATAAACGAGTGCTCACAGCATTTCTATCAAGAGACTGATTTTTTTCCTGTATATAGGATTGTGTGGGTAATACATGCAATATAATCTTGGGAAATAAGCGTATAAGGTGCTTATCTTTGCTGATAGAGAAAATACTATGCTGTGCTCCATCAATACGAATTGGAATAACCGAAGATCCTGCCTTTTGTAATACCATTCCTGGGGCGTCAAAAACCTTCAAGCTATCTTCCTGCAAGCCAATTCCTTGAGGAAAAATAACACAACGTTTTCCGTCTCGTATTGCTTTTACCAACGCTCTTGCTGCAAAAGCATTAGAAGAATCGATGGTAATGACATCGGCGAAGAGCATCATCATCTTCTTCATCCAAAATTTGGTTGATGAGTGTGGCGGAAAAGCTACAGTCAATTGCTCAGGTAAAAAAGCCGCAAGCAAAAGCAAATCAATTGTTGAAGTTCTGTTGGCAATAATCACCGAGTTAGGTTCGGGTTGATAATTACCACTTAACTCGACTTTAAACCAGCGAGCTAATATTGCTCTAATCCAATTACGAGCGCGCTGTTTTTGTCTTTCCTTCCAGGTAACTTGTTCCATGTCTCTACTTCTCTTATAAAAATTCGCTTTGGTTATACCTAATCAATCCTATTTTTTCAAGATTGCAACGTATAACCAGGTGTAATAGACTTCTTGATAAATTGATTGCTAAGGACAGTAGTACGACTACTGACACGATTTATTCAATGCCAAAACAAATTCTATGAATTACCGTATCATTCATCCTGTAAGAGTAATCTTCATTGTTTTAGCTTTGGTATTCCTAATTACCACTGCCTTCTTTTTTCAAAACTATTCAAGTGAAATCATTAACTGGGTTAACCATCTTGGCTGGTTTGCACCCCTTCTATTTTTAATTATATATTGTTTTGCAACCGTTATGTTCTTACCAACTATGGTAATCACTTTAGCTGGAGGAGCTCTTTTTGGCCCCTTTTTTGGCACCCTACTTAATTTATTAGGCGCAACCAGCGGTGCTGCTGTCTCTTTTTTAATTACCAGACATCTGGTGTATGACTGGTTTTCGCAAAGAAAAGGAAAAAGGCTAAGAAAACTAATTTCTGCCGTAGAACAACGGGGCTGGATGATTGTTGCCCTTCTGCGATTATTTCCGATCGTTCCTTTTAATATAGTCAATTATGGCTTAGGGATAACAGCGATAAAATTCCGATCTTATCTAATGACTACTTTTATTTTTCTTATTCCTGCTGAAATTGTTTATACCTATTTTGGTTATGCTGGAATGGAGGCTTTATTAAAACAAGGAGCTTTTTATAAAAACAAAGAAATCCTAATCGCAGGTTTAGTTGTCGTGTTGTTGTGCATTATTAAGCTCCTGCACCTTAATAACTTTCGTTTCAAATACTCAAAGAAGCAGATAATTGATTAATTAATGGATGCTCTACTGCAAATACGATGTCGTCTAGAGAAAGTATTGGACGAATTCCCTGCAAAGAGTTAGTTACAAAAAGAGCATCCGCATTTTTAAGCATTGTTTTTGTCAGAGAAGACTCGATACAACTTAAACCTTGTTGTTTAGACAATTGCAAAAGCCTTGAGCGGGTAATACCAGGAAGTACACCATCACTTATAGGAGGAGTCAGCAAACACTTATCGTGTATCAAAAATAGATTCGCACATGTGGTTTCTGTCGCATGATGCTGCAAGTTAAAAAACAATGCATCATCAGCGCCTAAAGAAATTGCTTGGCGACGGGCCAAGATAGCCTCTAAATAATTGACTGATTTAACTTGATAGATAGGGTTGTTTCCGTCTCTTAACCATGACGCGCTAACCAATCGTAACGGATGAGTTTCCACCGTATAATTAAAAGTCTGAAATATGAGTTGGCTTATCTTTCCTTGGGCTACCAATCCCCTAGGTGCAGAGCCTCCGCTTAAAATTGCTTTAATACCACCGTGATATAAATTATCACGTTTAATTTTATGAAGCAGATGTTCTAGCCACTGCTCAAAAGAAAGATCAAAGGGGATACCCAGTTTTTGTGCGGAATCACTTAACCGCTGCCAATGCAAATAGGCACAACATGGCTCAGAGTCTTCCACTTTAAGCGTTTCAAACAAAGCCTCGCCCAAAAAGATGCGATCATCGATTGGAAACGCAAAACTGCTTTCCCCTTCCTTGAGTACTCGTGTTCGTATCATAAACCGTACTTAAACCTATAATTTGAGAAAAAGCAGTTGAACTCATTGACGAGTCAGGTTAATAGTCTCCAAAATCGTCCAGTTCATCACGTAAACGTTTTTCATCCAACATATTTTCCAATCTTCTACGCGCGTCCAAACCACGAGGCACGGTCTCAGTAACCTCAGCCTCTACATCCAACTCGCTATCAACATCGACGAAGTCTTCTCCGACTTCTACAACAGCATCTTCATCATCTTCAAACAAATCACTCATACCATTCTCTCAATGAGTTATACTGTACCTGAAATCTAGGGGTTGTTGACCTTACTACCTTGGTCAAAATAATGAGTTTTAATATGCTCCAACACTCACATAGTTCATATATGCTGCGTTTCGGTGCCCTTAAATTTCATCATTTTGTCTTAATCTAGCGAATTGTCAACAGACCTAATATCAAAAGATCATAAAAAACCAGGACGGCTTATATACCGTATTTTTTCTTTCTTGCCTAGTTTTTTTTAAAAAAACCAGCGAATTCCTGAGTTTAAAGAGTGACAAATGCTTTAGAGCATCTCAATACCTTGAATTTTTACAATAAAGAATCGATAATTTAAAGAGAACAATACACCGATACCTGTATGACAGATCTAGTCAAAAAGGCTTTAAGAGATACGATGAAACAAATACGATCTAAGATCTCTATTTCGTATCGTGCCACAGCATCAAGTCAAGTATGTAATCGTATTCGCTTTTTGGAGCAATATCGAGATGCAAAACAAATTGCACTTTATTTTGCGATTAACGGCGAAATTGATTTGGATGAACTTTGGAAGAATGCACTCTTACAAGGAAAAATCTGTTATTTTCCTGTCCTTAATGAAGAAAATTCGACTCTTTCCTTTTTACCCGCATCATCTGATACTCCCTTTCAAAAAAATCGTTATGGGATTGCTGAACCTGCTGTTGATCCTAATTTATCCATTCCTGTAGAAGAGCTGGACTTGGCCTTAGTACCATTAGTTGCTTTTGATGTACGTTGTAATCGACTTGGTATGGGCGCTGGTTATTACGATCGTACCTTTAAAGGTAAAGAAAATTGTCCATTAATTGGTGTAGCTTACCAATTCCAACGTGTAGATTACCTTGAACCTGAACCTTGGGATATTCAGCTCAATGCAGTAATTACTCAGCGCGCCATTTATTGGTATGGCGGGTTTTAGGTTGCTTTTTTTTAGGTTAAAGCGTCTGCATTAATTTCTCCAGTACGCACACGGACCACTTGTTGCAATTCATAAACAAAAATTTTACCATCACCAATCTTACCTGTATAAGCAGATTTGCAAATCGCTTCAATTGCAGATTCAACCATATCATCAGGCAAGGCTAGTTCGATTTTAATTTTAGGGAGGAAATCAACTACATATTCGGCCCCTCGATACAACTCTGTATGCCCTTTTTGTCGCCCAAAACCGCGTGTTTCAGAAATGGTTATTCCCGGAACCCCTATTTCCATTAACGCTTCATGTACATCATCTAGTTTAAACGGCTTAATAATTGCCATAATCATTTTCATAATATATTCCGCTGTGATTATACTTTTGTTAGACTCTTTGCAAAAAACAAACATGGAGTGATTATGTTCGACCCCAAACAATTCGACGATTTAGCAAAAAAACTTTTTGCTGCTCTTCCCCCCAGTCTACAAAACATTGAAAAAGACATCCAACAAAAATTTAAAGAGGTACTGCAAGCAGCTTTTTCACATATGGATCTTATTACTCGCGAAGAGTTTGATGTACAAACCAAAGTTCTGGCGCGAACTCGAGAAAAAGTGGAACACCTTCAAAAACAAGTCGATGTTTTAATGACCCAGATTAACAAAGAAAAAAAGTAATTGCAGCATAAACTCTAGCGACAAAAAAAGCTCCTACATAATCTGTAGATTTTGCTTTAATGCAGAGTCTACATAAGTAAATGAGCACCCAGAGATAACGAAGCAGTAAAGGAAAAAATGCAGGTTATGCTCTAATAGGAAAATCTTGTCGAACAATTGTCCAACATCAAAGGAAATAAGCAATGAATCTTGCGTTTACTAAAACACGTAGTACTGTTGGGATATTGGCACAACCTGTGTCAGTAGAAGTTCATTTATCGAATGGCTTGCCTGGTTTTACCATAGTAGGTCTTGCTGAAACCGCCGTAAAGGAAAGTAAGGATCGCGTTCGTTCTGCGATTATTAATAGCCAATTTGAATTTCCCTGCCGTAAAATCACTGTGAATCTAGGGCCTGCGGATTTACCTAAAACAGGAAGTGGTTTTGATTTACCAATCGCTCTTGGTATTCTTGCTGCTTCAAACCAAATTCCCCAAAACCAATTATCCAACCATGAGTTTATAGCTGAGCTCGCTTTAAGTGGTGAGCTGCGAGGCATTTCCGCTATTATTCCTGCAGTTTTAGCTGCAAATAAAGACAACAGTTCACTTGTTATCGCCAGTGCAAATGCTCATGAAGCCTCATTAACTGGATATCAAAACATCTATAGTGCAAACAACTTGCGTGAAGTATGCAGCTACCTTTGTCAAGGAACTTCGTTACACCCACTTCCACCGAAACCAGAATCTTGTTCCATGCGATATGCAGAGGATTGGTCTGATATTAAAGGGCAGTTTCACGCGAAAAAGGCCATGGAAATTGCAGCTTATGGCGGACACAGTATTCTACTAAGTGGTGCTCCCGGAAGTGGAAAAACCATGCTAGCAAAGCGATTTAATACGCTATTACCTCAACTATCTGAAGCAGAAGCCCTAGAATGTGTGGCAATTAACTCCATACGGAGCAAATTACCTAACTTTGGTGAATGGAACTTTCCACCTTTTCGCGCACCTCATCATACGGCCTCACCTGTATCTTTAGTTGGTGGAGGAAATCCACCGAAACCTGGAGAAATATCTCTAGCGCATCATGGGGTTTTGTTTCTGGATGAACTACCTGAATTTAACCGACAAGTTCTCGAAACATTGAGGCAACCACTGGAATCAGGAACAATATGTATTTCAAGAGCTGCTGCTCAAATAGAGTTTCCAGCGAAATTTCAGCTCATCGCAGCAATGAATCCCTGTCCATGTGGACAATGGGGTAATCCTCAAGCGAACTGTTTATGCAGCCCTGATCGCATTAAGCGATATCATGCCAAAATTTCAGCACCTTTATTGGATCGTATTGACATGCATATCTCCGTGCAAGCGCTCACTCAAGAGGAATTAATTACCCCGAATATTAATCCTAAGAAACAAAGTGCTCTTATCCGAGAACGAGTGATTAAAGTACGAGCCAAACAATTGGAGCGACAAAATTGTCTTAATGCCCATTTAGGAGCAAACACATGCGAACAAATGTGTGCATTAGGTTCTCAAGAACAAAATTTTTTACGACAGTCTATGCTGCAACTCAAACTGTCTGCTCGGGGATATCATCGTTTATTGAAAGTTGCACGAACTATTGCAGATATGAACGAAAGCAGTGAGGTATGCTTAGATCATTTACAACAAGCATTATCCTTTAGGCATGCTTTACGCACCCCGGGATGAAGGGAAGAGTCATTAAGAAATTTCCCTTCACCCTATGAGGGAGAGGGCTCCAGTAAGGGCTGATGAGGGTATTGATTAGGCTATTAATAGCCTAATTCCAAATTAAACGCTAAATTGATTAAACGTATAAGATAATATATTACCGGAACAAACACTCCTAATCCGATAATAATTTTCATTGTTGATATTGAATAATGCAATGTTTCACCAAATTGGATCTCCTTATTTCCATAGAGTTTTTTTCTTTTACCTAAAAGATAACAGAGAAGCCATAAGCCATAAAAAGAAGAGGAGAACAAACTGATTCGTACTAGAGCATTGGTCATTTTCTGGTTGTTTACATAATCAACAGGAATATTAATAAGAAAAAGACAGAAGAGCCAAAGAAACATTGTTTTTGCTGAAACCTCTTGTTCTTCTAACGCGACAAACCAAATGAGAATCATGGGAAAAATTAATAAAGGAAAATAATAAACCCAGCCAAAAGGACTCATAAATAACATCATGGCCAGGGTCAGGCAAAATGGGTGGTGATTTATAGTCTTCCTTTCAGTTGGTCCTAATTTTCGCCAATACCATAAGAGCACAATAAGAAATAGAACGCTATAAAATAGATTAACCAGTTTTAAATGAAACATGTTAGGGAGTTTCTCACTCCCAAAAAATAGACGAAAAAAGAAACCATAAATTGAGGCATTCCAATTATCACCATACCAAAATACGCCTCTCATCATCCTAAAATAGTGCTCATAAACCATGGAGCCATGAATGAGTAAGGGAAGAAATGAAGCAATTAATAAGGTAACCAGCATGACTGCAAAAACTTGTTTACGACCTTGTTTTAAAACATAGAAAAATAACAATGCAGGAAACAATTTGACCGCAATGATAATACCCCAGGATATACCAGCAAGATAGTCGCGATGATTTAAATAAAAATAATACCCCACCATAATGAAAAACAATAAAATACAACCAAATTGCAGAGTCACAAGATTCATTAGTGTTGGAAAAAAAGCAAAATAAAGTAGATACAAATTGACCTTGTGTTCCTGCAAAAATCGCTTAGAAAAAGCATAATAAAAGGTGATGGTTATACCAATTATTCCTAAAATGAAAGACAGACAAACCCAAACAATTAATGCATCGGAATAACTTAATCGTGTCAAAAAACCAAATCCCCACAAAACAAATGGTGGATTTAAATTAGCCGGTAATATCTTTATGGAGGGCAAAAAAGTTGTATAGAAATTTCTATAAGGATTTTCGCCCTGTATTAATGCGTGAGACGATAGATAAAAAGAAGCGAAATCAACGCGTTGATAATCCTTAAAAATAAAATAGAAAAGCAAACAGTAAAAACTCAGCAATACTAAAATGCATAACTGCTGATAACGATTACTCATGGGTATATCCTTGGATGTTCCGTATTAAATTTCACTGCCCCTGTGAATTCCTAAATCCTACCCTCGATTACTTAAAGCATCAAAAATTGCCATACGCACAAAAACACCGTTAGCAACTTGGCTCAGGATAAAAGAGTTTGCTCCATCTGCAACATTACTGTCTATTTCGACACCTCTATTTATAGGTCCTGGATGCATCACCATGACTTCAGGTTTAGCATAAGCCAGGCTTTCTTGTGTTAGAGCAAAATCACGCCGATAAGAATCGAGATCCAAATGATCGGATTCTAATAAACGCTCATGCTGTACACGCAAACAAATCACTACATCTGCATCAGTTAATCCATCGCGTAAATTATGGGTTACTCGTCCATAATGCACCGTCTTTGGTTGCCAAAGCTCAGGAGCAACCAACACAAGCTCTCTCACTCCTAATTGGGCGCAAATACATTGAAATGAATTGGCCACTCGCGAATGCCTAATATTTCCTAGAATAGCTATTTTTAAGTGCTCTAGTCGCGGTTTTTGCTCAAGGATCGTCATCATATCAAGCAAAGCCTGACTTGGATGTGCATGGGTGCCATCACCTGCATTAATTATATGAACTGAATCCCCAATTTGATTCGCTAAACTTTGCTGTATTCCATCTTGGCGGTGACGAATCACAAAATATTGGATTCCCATAGCAGCAAGGGTGCGAACTGTATCTTCAATGCTCTCTCCCTTTGTCTCTGAAGAGCTCTGTAAGTCTAGATTAATCACTGGCATAGATAATCGATTGGCGGCCAATTCAAAACTTACACGAGTTCGAGTACTGTTTTCATAAAATAAGTTTGCAACAGTATTGTGTGCATACGAAGGATAATGATTATGGTGTTTGAAATAAACTGCGCGTTGCAGTAAAGACTCAATCTGTTGTCGTGATAATTGACTAATTTCTAAAAAATGATTCATAAAACCCTTATCTTTTTAACTTAGCCACCATGTTGCAGCCACTGCTCAAGTATAACACAAGCCGCTATACTATCTACTTCAGATTGTTTGATTTTACGATATCCACCTTGTGCAAACAATTGTTCTCTGGCCTCAACTGTTGTGAGTCGCTCATCAACTAAATGAACAGGTAAAGGAAATCGTTTACGCAATTCTTTGGCAAATCGACGCGCGGCAGGGGTTGTATATAATTCACTACCATCAATACACGTGGGAATACCAACGATTAAGGCTTGAGGTAGCCATTCCGCAATGACTTTGGCAACCGCATTCCAATCAGGAACACCTGCACGAGCACTTAAAGTTGCAAGGGGGGAAGCACTACAGGTTAGTTGTTGACCTACTGCAACACCAATACGTTTGTAACCAAAATCAAAACCTAAATAAACAGGACTAGGCATGGCCGATATTTGAACTCAGTTGACTCATTTTGATCCCTAAAGTGGCCCCTGCATATTCCCAACGATCTTCAAAGGGGACCTCATACAGAATCTCGGAACGATAGGGACAAACCAACCAAGTATTTTCTAGAATTTCTTTTTCCAATTGACTTTCCACCCATCCAGCATAACCTAAAGTAATTAAAACATCTTTAGGACCTTTATCTTCTGCGATGGCACGAATAATATCATTTGATGTAGTTACCGTCACCTCATCTTGTAGAAACAAGCTGGATCGCCAACCACCAAATTGTTTATGAATCACAAATCCCCTCTCAGGTTGTACTGGCCCACCGAACATTAAAGGCTTTCTGCTTTGCTCTATATGAACAGGCTCAATATGTAATTGTTCAAAAACAATAGCGAGAGGAAATTGCATGGGACGATTGATGATTAAACCTACAGAACCTTGTTCATGATGTTCACAAACATAAATCACTGTTCTTTCAAAATTAGGATCATTTAGGGACGGCATTGCAATTAGCAAATGATTAGCCAATGAGCTTATAATTGCCATGAGCCCTCCCGAAAAGTTAATTAGTTATAGGTCTATATTAATTATACACCAATTGCATATTTTTTATGCAAAATATTTAAAAATCATGCACGACTGTTACTTTTACATAAAGTGTTGCTTGCAGAGAAAATGGCCTTCCCGCAGTATAAGATACTGATGAGGAATCGGTATCCTGCGCTCCCTCAGGACTTCCTAAAGAAACCCATTTATTTAATGGCACCATCAACGTTGTATCAATATTTTGGTTATCAAATTGTTGTCCACCTGCGGGATTTTGTTGTTCACGTATTCGACGCACTTTTAATTCTACCTTGGAGCCACGCATAATAGGTTGGACCAATAATCCATTTTTAATCTGATGTTGTTCGTAGGATATTCCTGTAAAATATCCTGCACCTACAGAGGTGACGATTGGCACTTCTTCTCCAGTAGATACGAATGCAGATTCGCCGCTCATGACTTTAACTGATTGTGAGCGCTTTACTTCAGCTGGAGATTGCGAGCTATAGGTTACAGAGTTTTCATTTTGTGCACTGAGCCAATTAGGGTCCCCTTGATAAATAGAAATTTTAAATGTTACAGGAGGCACATCAATTTGATGCAATACGGTTCTAATTTGGGTTAGTGTTTGGGGAGAAACCTGAACAATTAAAGTTTGCCCAGAACCACTTATCTTTTCCCCAGATTGCAACAGGGGTTGCACTAATTGGATAACTTTTTGGACTGGGACATAGTGCAGTTCAATCACCTTGGTAATTAGCGTTTGCGAAAATACATTATTTGCCAACAACAATAAGCCGATTAACCAGAATCGCTTCATCCTGAACTCCTTGTCCCTAGTCATCATCCATGGATTTCAATTAAGGAATATTTTTATTGTGGTAAACCCCTAATATTTTCAATTGTAGACCAATATAAAAAATCAATGGAGTAAAATAAAAATATTTTTATTTTTAGGGCTGTTTACAATTCCCCCACGGGTCTGGGGCAAGATGTTGCAAATACACGAGTATGTAAGTATCGGAACGCATAAAATTGCAAAATTTTGGCCAAGAGGGTAGAATTGCAACCAGATTTGGTCTTGAAAAATCAATGAACAAAAACGAAAAACGATTTGAACCCTAATTCAATAGTTTTGTTCCTGAAAAAGTTTGGGTATACTTCTCCGAAATTTGCTTAAGAGATGCGAACATCATGGGTAGCATATTTAATATGTTTGGTCCTTCACCGATAAGACCAATAGAACAACACATGCGAAAAGTACACCAATGCGCTAAGCAGCTCTACCCATTTTTTGAAGCAGTCCTAAAAAAAGATTGGACAACTGCCAATAAAATAAAAGAAAAAATAATTTCTCTCGAAAAGGAAGCGGATTTAATCAAAAGAGATCTACGCCTTCATTTGCCAACTGGACTTTTTCTCCCTGTTTCGCGTACTGACCTTCTTGAACTTCTCAGTGCCCAGGATTTCATTGCAAATAAAGCAGAAGACATTGCGATACTGATCGTCAGTAGACAAATGATCATTCCGGAGACGCTCATTCCGATTTTTATGCCTTTTTTAAGCCGTTGCCTGGATGCATCAAAACAGGCATGTAAAGCAATCAATGAATTAGATGAACTGCTGGAAACAGGCTTCAGGGGCTCTGAAGTTAAAATCGTGGAAGAAATGATCTTGACACTTTATGAGATTGAACATGACAGCGATGAACGTCTAGCAGATATCAGACATCGTATTTTTGAAGTCGAAAAAGAGTTATCTGCAATTGATGCAATTTTCCTCTATAAATTGGTCCAATGGATTGATGATTTAGCCGATGGTGCTCAACATGTGGGCAGTCGTCTTCAAATTCTAATAGCTCGGTAGTCGAATTCTATGGATTATTCAATTATATATCTTCTTGTAGCAGTCGTTTTGTGTTTTATGATGACTTGGGGTGTTGGCGCTAATGATTTGGCCAATGTCATGAGCACTACCATGGGCTCAAAAGCAGTTACAGTCAAACAAGCCATGTTGATCGCCATAATTTTTGAGTTTGCCGGCGCATTTTTAGGAGGGACTGGTGTTACAGAAACGATGCGTGATGGAATTATTAATTCCAGTCAACTCTCAGGACAACCATTAATCCTTATTGAAGGGATGTTGGGGGTTTTATTAGCCTGCACTATTTGGATGAATCTTGCGAGTTATCTTGGAGTCCCTGTTTCTATTACTAATGCATTAGTAGGGTCAATGGTCGGTTTTGGTACCATAGTATTAGGGACGCAAGCAATTCACTGGAATCAAGTGAGTCGCATTGCCATAAGCTGGGTTACTTCCCCAATGATTTCAGGAATTACCGCTTTTATATTATTTACCAGCATCCAACAAACTATTTTTGTTAAAAGCAATCCACTAACTAAAGCAAAATTGTACATCCCTATTTACCTTTTTCTCATTGGCTCTATTTTGTCATTTATCACTGTATTTAAGGGACTTAATCATTTCCACATTCATCTGAATTTTAAACAAAATTTAGCGGTAACCCTAGCAACCAGCATCCTTATTACGATTATAGGAATGATCATTATTAAGCGTATTCCTGAACCCCATAGAATAAGACGCAGAGAACGATTCATACAAGTTGAAAAGTATTTTGCAGTACTTATGGCTATGACTGCATGTGCAATGGCTTTTGCACATGGTTCAAACGATGTCGCCTTAGCTGTTGGACCACTCTCAATCATTCATAGTTTGGTCATGAGTTCACATCAAACCTTTAATGCGACTGACTATCCTGCATGGATTATATTATTAGGCTGTGTAGGTGTGGTAACTGGACTGCTTATGTACGGTAGAAAAGTAATTGAAACCGTAGGTAGTGCCATCACGGCGCTTACACCCAGCCGTGCCTTCGCAGCAACGCTTTCTGCTGCAACAACCGTTGTGGTAGCAACAAGTACAGGAATTCCGGTTTCTGCAACACAGACATTAGTTGGGGCAGTTCTTGGAGTAGGGTTGGCACGAGGTATTGGTGCATTAAACTTGATTGTCATTCGCAACATCTTCATGTCATGGGTTCTAACTTTGCCTGCTGCATCTATTTTAACGATTCTGGCTTATAAATTATTGCATTTCGCTTTGGGTTAAAGCGGAATAGATTTGTCTACTCCTTAAGGATTTGTAGCCGGGCTACACGTTCTTAAGAAGTTACAAAATGAAGCCAGGGAAACGAAGAATAGATTAAAATTCTTCCCAGATTTCACCCTTTTCGTTCTTATAATCTTTATTATCACGCATCAGAAAAATACGTTTGTGTTTATTAATTTCTTTTATTTGCGATGCAGACTTATCATGAGTTGCATCAAATTCATATAAAAATTTATCATAAGGACTTACATACGCTTTATCTATATCGTTTGAGCTCATAACTAATCCAAAATAACTTTAATTTAAACCGGGTATTTTATAGCTTTTTCATCTAAGTTACCATTATTCTAACTTTAAAAGAAATTAGAGGCGACGATGAGTTTGAAAAAAGCAGAGTTACATGTCCATTTGGAAGGATCGATTACTCCTAAATTAGCAGCAAAACTGGCTGCTCGTAATAAATTAGTGCTCCCTGAAGGCCTCGTCGCTCCCGATGGAAAAAGTTATTTATCCAAAGATTTTCTCGATTTTTTAAAGGTATATGATACGCTCGCAGCGGTAATCCGATATCCCCAGGATTATTATGATATTACTTTAGACTACTTACGCGCTCGTGCCCAAGAGGATGCAATTTATGTAGAAATGATGTATTCCCCTGATCATGCTGAACTCTCCAGCAAGATCCCTTCCGCAGAGCATTTGACGGCAATTCAACAAGCAATTGACGATGCGAAAGAACAATTCAACATAGTAGGACGGATTATAATGACTGCAGTTCGTCATTTTGGTGTTGAAGCAGTAGAACGTGTTGCCAAACAAACTCATAAAGATAGATTTCCTTGCGTCACCGGATTTGGTTTAGGAGGTGATGAAGCAAAATTTCCTCCTAAATTATTCAGCAAGGCGTACCATATTGCAGCTGATGCAGGTTTGCAGTGTACCGTACATGCTGGCGAATTTGCGCCCGCAAGCGGGATGGTCGAAGCGATGGAAAATCTACCAATCCAACGCATAGGACATGGTGTTAATTCAATTTACTCACCAGAAACCATGGCTATGGTAAAAGACCGGGATATTACTTTAGAGGTCTGTCCTACAAGCAATATCTTTTTGGGTTTGTTTAAGAACATGGGGGAACATCCTTTTCCTAAGTTTTATGATGCAGGTATAAAGATCAGCATCAGTTCAGATGATCCACCCTTTATGAGTACTACCTTGGGTCAGGAATATCAACGAGTACAAAAATCTTACGGATATAGTGATGAGACAATGAATAAAATTACACGCATGGCTATAGAAGCCGCTTTTGTTGATGAGCAAACTAGAGCAGAGCTTTTAGCAAAAATTTAATTCGCTAATCTGAAAGTAAAATAGCCTGGTAGCAGCCAAACTGCCCCAGGTTCTCATTGCTAATTAAAATTTATGTATAGACTAAAATAAATAATAAATAGATAAGGAAATCTTATGCGTATTATATTATTTCTAGTTTACTCTTTGTGCTCTTTTAATTTGCTGGCTCAACCAGTTCTCATTGGTACATCAGACTATGGGCCACCTTTTGAAATCGCAGCAAAAGATAAGACTGATTTTTATGGCTTTGAAATTGATCTTATGAGAACAATATGCAAACGTGCACAACTTGACTGTCACTTTAAAAGTTTTAGCTTCAATGATTTATTTAATCAACTTCGAAACAACCAAATCGACTTAGCCATAGGAGCGATCACAATTACCCCCGATCGACAAAAAGATTTTCTTTTCAGCCTCCCTTATCTTATAGGCGGAGGACAATATGCAACTAAGGTATCGAGTTCAATTAAAACGATTCATGATATTAAGGGCAAAACTATTGGAATGGAAAAGGGAACCATTTTTAAGGCCTGGGTTGAATCACAATTTGGTGATACAGTTCAAGTAAAGGAATATGACACTTTAGCAGACGTATTACAAGCCCTTAATGACAATGAAGTCGATGCAGTTCTACTTGATAGCGGTACCGTTGAATTTTGGACTGCGAATAGCAGTGACCAATTGAAGTCAGTTGGCGCTCCAATGGGAGCAGGATATGGTATTATGGCTAATAAAAATAATGAGACCCTCATTGCTACAATTAACAAATATCTTCTTGAATTAGAAAATGATGAAACCTATTTAAAATTATATCGACGTTATTTTTGAGTATGAAGAGATTCAGTAAAAGTAAAATCGGTTATTACTCTCTACGAAGCATCTCTAGGCAAGGCTAATCATTTCGATGCATTTCACCTAATAGTTGTTCAATATAACGTCTGCACGTCAAAGGGTTGTGTAAAAAATTAATGATGCGACGCGTACCACCAGTACCTGTAATACAGACCATCCCATAACTCAGAATGCTGCCCAAGATCGATTGACGGATGTCTATTGCTTCAATCTTACTTAATGGGATATCAATCGTTTGTCTCACAATAACCCCAGTGCGAATAATAACTTGATTTCTCTTGATTGTGATGGAAGAAAAATAATAGGTCATCCAGGTCATACCAATCCATATCAAAGCTAAAGCAGCAAGACCATATCCAACCTTGCGTAGAAAATCTACCTCTACATAGTTAACAATTGCCAAAGCAGCACATAAACATAGAACTGGGTAAAAAAATATTATCCAATGCATTCGGGCAAAAAAAATAACGTTTTTATCGTATGGCTTGTCAAACATTGATTCACCTATAATTCTGAATTGTCTACTAAAAAAATTATAATATTGTATTTAACTCATATTTACTATTCTATACTTTGCACGAAGTATATACTAACTTTACTAAATATTTTTCATTTAAGTAGAAAATGCGTTCTATCAGCCATTGCCTAAATAAACAACTTGCCGACATATGCCAACGCTCTGTTCAGTTAGAAGAACTTTCAGATAAAGTGAGGCAAATGCTTCCTGAAGCTTTAGCAAATGCATGTTATGTAGGAAGTTTTAATAAAGGCTGTTTGCTATTAACAACTACCGATGCTGTCTGGGCATCACAATTACGTTATGCTGTTCCTGAGTTGCGGGATAAATTACGCAAAGAAGGAGGAATGTATCAACTGTCTTCAATTAAAGTAGCTGTTATTGAATCAATGGTTCACTATGAAAAATCCACATCCACTTCAAAACATGTATTATCAGAAAAAGCTAAAGAAATTATCATTAGCGAAAGTCAACAATGTAATTATGAACCGTTACAAAAAGCATTATTGCATTTAGCAGATGGGGATGATTAATTCAATATAAATCTAAATATTGTAGCCATTGTAGCCTGGGTGCTGCGAAGCGGAGCCTGGGAAAAATTTAACTATCTAAACCCGGGTTTCGCTTCGCTGCACCCAGGCTACAATTAAAATAAAAAAATTTAACGATTTGTTTCACTTAGCGCTGTTGCAAAACAGCGAGTCACCCACCCTGAACCAAGATAAACAAAACAATCGTGCAAATAATCAGTTAATTCTTCTTCTTCCATCATGTGCTCTTGACCAACAGGCTCAACATCATGGTGAAAATAAGTTTTAAAATAACGCATGGAAAAATCAACATAATCTCGTGTATGGAGAATAAAGGCATGCCACAGTTCATCAAGAATGAGTAAGGGCCCAAAAAGATAGGTCTTCTTACCTTGTTTTGCTCTTTGTACATTTAACCACATCCATGCGATTAAATCTGCAAATAAGACTTTAACTTCTTGCTCAGAAAACTCAGGATGATGATGGCAAAAATAATCTACTACCACCTGATTTTTGTAATCAAGCAGAGTAGATAAATCAATGTTGCTCATCCGCAACACGCTTTTTTAGTATTTGTTTTTTGTGTTACATAACGCACAATACGACAGATCATTTCTTCTTGAGTCATCATCATCCCCACAATTAATTATAAATAAACGGTGCAGACAGTCTAACCAATGTTCATAATGGAAGCAATTTAATTATCAAAACTCATCCTGAATATTCAGGATGAGTGAGAAATTACCAAATCACACAGCGTTTTTTATTCACCATTGGACTGTCATTTTGAATATGAAAAGCTTCCTGAAATTGAGGTATATTCGCCAGACTTCCATTTACTCTATATCGAGCTGGTGGATGAGGATCCGTAGTTACTTGATTACGTAGTTGTTGGGGTCTCATATTCATAGCCCATACGTGTGCTGTTGCTATGAAAAATTGTTGGTCTGGTGTCAAACCATTAATGGTAGGCGCATTTTTATATGCCTTCGAATGTTTAAATGCTCTATAGGCAAGTGTAATACCTCCTAAATCAGCAGTAGCCTCTCCTACGACCAGTTTTCCTTGCACATGCAAATTATCATCCACAACATATTGTGAAAATTGGTTTACAATGCATTGGGTTGCATTATTGAATTTCTCGAGATCGCTTGGAGTCCACCAATTCTTTAAATTACCATGTCCATCAAATTGCGCCCCTTGATCATCAAATCCATGAGTCATTTCATGTCCCATTACAAAACCAATTGCCCCATAATTCATTGCTGCAGGCGCATTAGGATCAAAAAATGGCGATTGGAGAATTCCTGCGGGAATATTTAAATTATTCATTGAGGGATCATAATATGCATTGATAGTCTGTGGCGTCATTCCCCATTCAGTTCTATCTATAGGTTTACCGATTTTATTCAGATCACGCTGAGTTAAAAACTCATTGGCTCTAATTACATTCAATACATATGGACCTCTATCCACTTTCAATTTGGAATAGTCCCACCACTTGGAAGGATAACCAACGCGTTCCTCCATCATATCAAGTTTTTTTAATGCAGCTTTGCGTGTAGCGGGGGTCATCCATGATAGGGTACTGATGTCTTCACGTAAAACGGTGCGAATATTTTTGAGGATATCCAATGCTTGTTTCTTATCTTCTGGAGAAAAATAGCGCGCTACATACATTTTACCTATAGCAAAACCTAATGCACTATTTTCTGTACTAACTACTCTTTTCCATCGAGGTAATATTTTCTCGGCTCCGGTCAGAACAGCAACCATTTTGAAATTCTGATCGACAAAAGGTTTTGATAAGTAGGAAGCAAAAGCATCAATTAAATGCCAACGCAGATAAGTTTTCCAATCTTCCAGGGACACTGTTTTTAATTGTTTATTCATATCCTTAAAAAAATCAGGCATTGCTAAGTTAATACTTTTAATCCGGGCTTGCCCTACTGCTGAAAAATAAGCAGGCCAGGAAAAATCGGGAGTTATTTGGGTTAGTTTCGCTCTATCCATAATATGGTAAACCGCATGGGGATCACGTTGTTCTACCTGAGACATAGAAACCTTTGCCATTTGCGTTTCTAATTTCATCACTGTATTGGCTTCCATTGCGGCTTTATCTGGAGCATCACCCAATAATTCAAACATCTTGGCAATATGGTTGACATAAGCCTCGCGAATTTGTTTGAATTTAGCATCTTCTTTTAAATAATAATCACGATCAGGCAAACCTAGACCGCCTTGTGTGGCCGCACCGATCATCTCTTTACTGTTTTTAAAATCTTGCATACTCCCAAAATTAAAAAATACATCGACACCGATTTGATGTAAGTGTGCTATTTCACTTTGCAGATCGATTAGATTTTTTAAATGATTAATGCGATCAAATTCAGATTGTAGGGGTTTAATACCGAGTTGGTTAATACTGTTTTCATCCATACCACTATAATAAAAATCACCAACTTTTTGTTCTATACTACCTGGCTTGGCATTGGTATTTTCTGAGGCTTTGATTAACATTTGATGAATAATATCTTGGACTTTCTCGTTAATCATATTAAAGCTTCCCCAGCTTGAATAATCAGGCGGAATTGGATTATTTTTTTGCCAACTACCATCAGCATAAGAATAAAAATCTTTAGCCGGTGAAATATTGGTATCCAACCAATTCATATGAAGTGCTTGTTCAGCTGGAGTTTTTTGTGGTTCAGTAGTTGCAGAATATATTGATGCACTGCATAACAAAGCAAAAGTAAAAAGACCTACATTAAGTTTCATGCCACAATGCTCCTTTACTAACATTTATCGTTAATTCACTAAGAATCTGAATAAAATGTAGCACAGATGGAGGCAAAATCATAACTAGGAATAGGTACGTTCATGCATATAACTATGTACCCATGTGTAGCTTTTTTCCGTAATTGTCAAGTTCTATGTTAATATTTACTCAATCGATTGGATTTTAGAACAGGTTATGGGGATATTTTTCTAAAAAACACAGCATACATCAGTTTCTTGCAAGATGTGCCAAATACAGCCGTTACCGCATAGGGGCTAAGCGCTTACTGTTTTCCTGGGTTCCGCGATTAAGTCTTTACCAAGCAACATTCTTATGCTTCAACTGGATAAAATTCAGTTTGCATTTTAGGAAGATATTCTTCAGTATCAAAATAAGTATATTCCCACGCGTCTTGTCTTGCCATTAATTCACGTAATAATCTGTTATTTAATTCATGGCCTGATTTGTAACCTTCGAATGCACCAATCAAACTAGAACCTAATAGATACAGATCACCGATTGCATCCAATACCTTATGAGAAACAAACTCTGATTCAAAGCGAAGTCCATCATCATTGAGAACACGATAATCATCAACAACAATGGCGTTATCTAAACTTCCGCCTTTAGCCAAATCACATTCTCTTAATTTCTCATAATCGGAAAGGAATCCAAATGTACGTGCTCGGCATACCTCCTTCACATAAGACGTTGTAGAAAAGTCAAAACTTACTGTTTGTGGTTTATCGTTAAAAGCCGGATGATCAAAATCAATCGTAAAGGAAATTTTATATCCATTGTATGGATAAAATTGGACAAATTTCCCATTGTCTTCCACGCGAATGGGCTTAAGAATACGTATGTACTTTTTAGGTGCATTTTGCTCGCGTATCCCTGCTGATTGAATCAGGAAAACAAAAGGAGCGGCGCTACCATCCATAATAGGCAACTCAGGAGCGTTTACATCAATATAGGCATTATCGATACCCAAACCTGCCAAAGCAGAGAGTAAATGTTCTACAGTTGCGATCTTAACAGGTCCATGATGTAAGGTAGTACATAACATCGTATCACCAACATTCTCATAGGAAGCTAGTATTTCTACTACAGGTGATAGGTCTACTCTTCTAAAAACTATACCTGTATTTACAGGAGCTGGTCTCAAGGTTAGAAGCACTTTTTCACCGGAATGCAATCCTACACCAGTTGCCTGGATCACCTTTTTAGGAGTTCTTTGATTTGTCATTCAGTGCTCACCTTGTTCCTCATATATCATTTTTTTAAATTTTTATCCTGCACGCAAAACTTTGTGATCGTAGCAACATTTTAATATTTAGTCTAATTATTTTTGTGCCTAAAGCTTAAATTTCCCTTCATCGACAATAAAGCAGATGAAGGGTCAAATTACTTATGCCTCTTCTTGCCGGCGCAAAAATGCAGGAATATCCAGATAGTCCACATCTGGAATACTATCACCACTTTGTTTTACAGCAGAAGACATACTTGATTGAGCTTGTTTGCGTACAAGAGCTGGTCTATCTAATTGCTGATAGTCCAAAGAACCATCACTACGAGTTGTTTCTAACAAACGGGCGCGATGAGATTGTGGTTGCATTTGCTGATGACGCTGTCTTGCATCCCCTAAACCAGTCACAATCACTGTGACGCGCATTTCATCCGTCATTTCAGGATCGATTACTGTTCCGACTACTACGGTTGCATCATCAGAAATAAACTCCTTGACTACATCGCCAACTTCCTCAAACTCACCAATTGACATATCAAGGCCAGCAGTAATATTGACGAGGATTCCACGGGCACCTGAAAAATTCACATCTTCCAATAAAGGAGAAGCAATCGCCGCTTCGGCAGCTTGGCGCGCTCTTTGTTCACCTACAGCGCTTCCTGTACCCATCATAGCCATGCCCATTTCGGACATCACTGTGCGGACGTCCGCAAAATCTACGTTAATCAAACCTGGACGGGTAATTAAATCAGAAATACCTTTTACTGCGCCAAGTAACACATTATTTGCTGCTTTGAACGCATTCAGAAGACTAATGTTCTTACCTAATACACTTAGTAATTTATTGTTAGGAATAGTGATTAATGAATCAACATGTTCAGCTAAACGACGAATTCCTTCTTCAGCTGCCAATGCTCTTTGTTTGCCTTCAAATGAGAATGGTTTTGTAACAACAGCTACGGTTAGAATACCTAATTCTTTGGCAATTTCCGCAAAAACAGGTGCAGCACCAGTTCCAGTTCCACCACCCATTCCTGCAGTAATGAATACCATATCTGCGCCACTTAAGATTTCTCGAATATGATCTCTATCTTCTTCTGCCGCTTCGCGACCTATTTGTGGGTTTGCCCCTGCACCTAAACCTTTAGTCAGCTCATCACCCAATTGAATGTGTATTTTTGCATTTGAGCCTCTCAATGCCTGAGCATCGGTATTAGCACAAATAAACTCAACTCCATCAATATTTTCTGCAACCATATGCTCAACAGCATTACCGCCACCGCCGCCAACACCAACTACCTTAATCACTGCATTATTACTATGCTGTTGGCCTTCCATTAATTCAAACATAACCTGCTCCCCTCACATGTTTATTCTTTTTAACAAAAAATCCGGCAATGCAACTCTTAATGGAATCAATTACCAATTTTCGTTTTAAATGTTATTTGTAACCTAAAAATTCCCCTGGAACCATTCTCTCATACGTGCCCACAAACTTTGGGTGTTATCATTCATTTTAGGTACATTGTAGTTTGATTCATATTGTTGTTGGTAACCTTGTAACAACAAACCTACGCCTGTAGCAAATGAAGGATTTTCAGTAGCCTCAGCCAATCCAGAAACATAATGAGCGCAACCTTTTCTCACTGGCATTTCAAAACAAAGCTCCGCAAGTTCAATACCACCCCTAACATTGGCAGCACCACCAGTTAAAACAATACCAGCAGCCATTCTGTCTTCAAAACCGCTACGTCGCAATTCATTACGTACTAAAGTAAATAATTCCTCATAACGCGCCGAAACTACATCGGATAAAGCTTTAGCTGATATTTTTCTTCCTGGCCTGTCGTTTACACTGGTAACTTCTAACATATGATCTGAGTTCGCTAACTCAGTTAATGCACATGCATGATTCAGTTTAATTGATTCTGCTGCTTTTGTAGGTGTACGTAGCGCCATAGCGATATCGTTGGTCACTTGATCACCAGCGATAGGAATGACCGCTGTATGTCGGATCGCTCCTTCGCAAAATATTGCAATATCTGTGGTTCCTCCACCAATATCAATTAGGCAAACACCAAGATCTTTTTCATCGTCAGTTAGTACAGCATGGCTTGAAGCCAATTGTTCAAGAATAATATCATTTACTTCTAAACCACAACGACGCACACATTTCACAATATTTTGTGCAGCACTTACTGAGCCAGTAACAATATGTACACGAGATTCAAGACGTACTCCTGCCATACCTATAGGTTCGCGAATGCTGCCTTGGTGATCTATAATAAATTCTTGAGGTAAAACATGTAGAATTTTTTGATCTGCAGGTATTGCTACGGCTTTAGCTGCGTCGATCACCCGTTCTACATCCGCCTGAGATACTTCTTTATCGCGAATAGCAACAATTCCGTGTGAATTTAAGCTACGAATATGGCTACCGGCAATACCAGCAAAAACAGTCCTCACCTCGCATCCTGCCATAAGCTCCGCTTCTTGAACAGCGCGTTGGATGGAGTTTACCGTAGCCTCTATATCAACCACAACACCACGTTTTAGGCCACGAGAAGGATGTCGACCTATGCCGATGATTTCTATTGAGCCATCCGATGTCACCTCTCCAATTAATGCGATTACTTTCGAAGTTCCAATATCCAAGCCAGTGATAATATCTTTTTCTATTTTTTTTGCCATTATCGTTCCGTTTGTTGTTTCCACTGCACTGCCATACCACGTGGATAACGCAGGTCCACGCTAGACAATTGCTCAATTTTTTCGGCAAACACTGCAGGATATGCTTTACAAAAACGCAGCAATCGTTCTTCTAACTCTTTCTTTCCTAAATATATTTTTATATCATTACCTAAAAGCAATACCCAGGATTGATTTTCTCGTAAATGCAGTCCAATAGCGTTTAAGCCGTACATTGATAATATCTTACTCAATTTTTCGTAAACTTGTAAGACTTCTGCTTGTTGAGATAATGGCCCTTTTAATCGGGGTAAGTTTAAACCCTCTGGAACAGCACCCTCATTAAATAATCTGCCGTCTTCAGTCATTAATGAATTATCCCAAATTGCGACTGGTTTTTTTTCAACAAGTCTTATTTTCAATGTATCTGGCCAAACACGCTCCACAGTTGCCGTATCAATCCAGTTCATTTCATTTAACTCATTCTGTAAGCTGCTTACTGATAAAGTAAAGAAGCTATCACTTAAATATTTTGCTAATACCCCTTCCAGCTCCTTATGAGTTACGTGCTCGTAATTTGCAGCAACTTTGATTGTAGTAATTGGAAACCGTTGCGCATCGGATACATAGTAATAACCGAGTCTACAAGCCAAGAATATGGCACTAAAACTTAATACCAATAACCAACAGATATAGCGCAAATTTCCAGAGTCAACATCCCTATTTTTATTCATGGCTTTCACAAATAGTTGGTTACTAAATGCTGGCGACAATGCTGATGTACCATAGCTATACGAATCAATTCATCCAATAATTCAGGATATGATAGACCACTCGCCTGCCATAATTTTGGATACATGCTAATTGAAGTAAAACCAGGCAAGGTGTTTACCTCGTTAAAATAAATGGTTTCGGTCTTGTCATTCACAAAAAAGTCTACACGGGCCATACCCTTACATTTTAATCGGATAAAAATATCTGCAGCTGCCTTTTTTAATTGCTCATATAAGCTTTGACTCAACGGAGCAGGTATAATCAGATCTGTTTGCCCACTCTCCAAATATTTCGCAGAATAAGAATAAAAACCGTCTGGATGATTAACCCTTATTTCCCCGGCAATACTAACTCTTGGTTCACCCGATGGGACAGTGCTCTCAAGAACTGAGAGTTCAATCTCTCGTCCAGAAACAAATGATTCAACTAAAATCTCTTCATCATAGCGTAAGGCATCATCTACAGCGACTAACAATTCAGCCATATCTTTTGCTTTATGGATACCTACACTGGAACCCATTGCACACGGTTTAACAAATAAAGGCCATCCAAACTCTTCTGCAACCCGCTGACAAAAGTGTTGTCTTTCAGATGCTGAACTGTGCCAAGACAAAAGCTTATAATTTGCTGACTTTAACCCATTGACACAGACTATACGTCTTGCCATATCTTTATCCATTCCAATGGATGAAGAAAGTACATCACAACCAACATAGGCCACACCTGATAATTCAAGCATCCCTTGCAAGCAACCATCTTCATATAATGGGCCATGTACTACAGGAAAAACTACATCTGCATCAACAGAGAAACGTCCATTAATAAATAAACCAGCTAACGGTTTTGCATGTTCTGTAACCACTGGAAGTTTTTCTTTATAGGCAAGTAAATCCTGATATTGATGCAGATAAAATAAGCCATCTTTATCCATTGCTATAGGGATAATGTTATATTTTCCAGCATCTAAATGCGCAAGAACAGATGCAGCTGAAATCAAAGAGATTTCATGTTCTCCAGATTTTCCACCATAAAGAAGAACCAGGTTGAGAAGCTTGGACATTAGCGGTCTCCGATTATATGAACTTCGCGCATCAACTCAATTGTTGTCTGCTCACGAACTTTAGTTTGTACCAAATGAATCAATGCTTTAATATCAGTTGCGGTTGCTGAACCTCGATGATTGATAATAAAATTTGCATGCTTCTGAGAAACCATCGCACCTCCAACACGCCAGGTAGTATATTCAACCGAAGGCTCATTATAAAGCAAAGTGCCCGGATACTCACCATTAAGGTTGCAAACATTCTCAGTTGGACTCATGTTGCTCTCACAATTCTTTCATCAAGTTCACAGCAATTTGGCCAATACTTCCAGCACCCTGCATCAAAATCACATCACCATCTTTAATTAACTGATTTAGCTTTGTTTTAAGCGATTGCTCATTCACAAGAGTTACTTTTTTATCTTTATTCCTAATTTTCTGTGCCAAACTCTCACTGGTTATCCCAGGAATTTCAGGTTCACCTGCTGAGTAAATGTCAAATAAGAACAATTCATCAGCAAGACTTAACACATCTACAAACTGATCCTGTAATGATTGAGTTCTTGTATAACGATGGGGTTGAAATACATGGACGAGCCGTTTGTTTGGCCAAACATGTCGAAATGCATCTATAGTTGATAGAATTTCTTGAGGATGGTGACCATAATCGTCAACAATAAGAGCCGAACCATTCTCAAATCTCTTCTCACCTAACATTTGAAAACGACGACCAACACCTTGGAACTTTGCCAAAGCACGTACAATAGAAGCATCATCAACACCTAATTGTGTTGCAATTGCAATGGCAGCCAAAGCATTTAATACATTGTGACGGCCTGGATACTGAAATTGAATTTTTAAAGCGGTATAAGGTACAGGACGTACCACAGTAAACTCACTAAGCAGTTCATTTTGCGTCCAATTAATCGCACGGTAATGTGCTTCTTCAGCAAACCCGTAAGTCAAAGTAGGTCGTTCAATAGCTGGAAGGATTTTACGCACTTCTGGGTCATCGATACATACCACTGCTAAACCATAAAAAGGCAAATGATGTAAAAACTCAAGAAAAGTTGTTCTTAATTTATCGAAATCATTCTCATAGTTATCCATATGATCTGCATCAATATTTGTCACTATTGCCATCATCGGTTTTAAGAATAAAAACGACGCATCACTTTCATCGGCTTCAACAACAAAATATGGGGATTGACCAAGTTGAGCATTGACTCCCAGACTATTTAATTTTCCGCCGATCACGAAACTAGGATCCAGGCCACCTTCAGCCAAGAGACTACTTACAAGACTTGTTGTTGTCGTTTTACCGTGGGTACCGGCTACGGCAATACCATGACGAAAGCGCATGAGTTCAGCAAGCATCGCAGCTCGTGGGATTACTGGAATCATTTGTTCACGAGCAGCCACAATTTCAGGATTCCCCATGCCTACAGCAGAAGAACGAACTACAACATCAGCGCCTTTTATATGTTCGGCTTTATGTCCCATATAAACGGGAATGCCTAATGATTTTAACCTTTGTACCGTACTGCCTTCACCCAAATCGGAACCAGTAATACGATACCCTTGGTAATGTAATACCTCAGCGATACCACACATACCAACCCCACCAATTCCAACGAAATGTATTTGTTCTACACAGCCCATCCTTGAAGCTATAAATTGTCCCGAATTAGCCACAAACTCCCCCTTATGCTGACAATGCCCCTGTGGACCTGTCACGAAATGAACCTTACAGCTAGGATCCCATCTTGCCATGATCTTGCTGCGTTCTTCAATCGCAAAATGCTCAATGTACCTAGAGTACACCTACGCTTTTATTCAATCAGAACGCAACAACCCTATACCAATCTGAGCGCTAGCTGTAAGGTTCATTTCGCGACAGGCCCTAATCCCAGAGCTTGCCAACGATTTTCATGATCGATGCGCAATAATAACGCAATTACAACACAATTGATAACCATACTTGCACCGCCATAGCTCATTAATGGTAAAGTTAGTCCTTTTGTGGGTAGTAAACCCGAGTTAACTCCCATATTAATAGCGGCTTGTAGCCCTAACCAAAAAGTTAAACCATAAGCAGTATATGAAGCAAACAATCTCTCTTGTACATAGGCATTGTATGCAATAGTCATCCCTCTAATTACTAATATAGTGTATAAGATCATGACCATTAAAATACCGATTAAACCCAATTCTTCAGCTAAAACAGCAAATAAAAAGTCGGTATGTGCTTCTGGTAAATACAATAATTTCTGAATACTTTCCCCCAAACCAGCGCCAAACCACCCTCCTCGACCAAATGCTATCAAGGACTGAGTCAACTGATAACCACTATTATACTGATCTGCCCAAGGATCTAAAAACGCAGTTAAACGAGCCACTCGATAAGGAGATGAAACCGCTAAAAAGGCCAGTGCTGCCATAACGACAAACATTAAGCCTATATAATAGCGTAATTTTACACCAGCTAAAAATAACATGGCCATAACCGTGCCTGAAATGACCACCGTAGCACCAAAATCAGGCTCAAGTAATAACAAAAAGGAAACAACTCCCAAAATCACCATGGGCTTAATAAAACCCAAAATACTGTTACTGACTGCTTTTTGTTGACGTACTAAATACCCCGAAAGATAAAAAATCATAGTAAGTTTTGCGAGTTCAGATACTTGGATACCTATTGGTCCTAAAGCTAACCATCGTCGGCTGCCATTGACTGTACGACCTATCCCAGGAATTAGTACAATAAGCAAAAGCAACAAACAAATTAACAGCATTGGCATGCTGATACGTTCCCAAAAACTGCTATCCGTCCGGATCACGATGAGGGCAATCATTAAACCTGCAAATAAATAGCATGCCTGACGAATTAAAAAATGAAATGGTTGATGGAAATATTTAGTAGAGATCATGACTGAACTTGAAGCGACCATCATCAGCCCAATGATCAGCAAACCAATAACTACACTAATTAGCCATTTATCATAAAGTGAAATAGGCCTGCTAACAGGTTTTCCCCTTTGATTTACATGTCTAGGCCGCATCGGTTACAATCCATTCACTAATAAAGCAAACGATTCGCCGCGATGATTAAAATCACGGAACATATCTAAACTAGCGCATGCTGGAGACAATAAAACAACATCGCCTGGTATTGCCTGCGATTTGGCTACCGCTACAGCATTATCCAATGAAGAAGCACGTGAGATTGGAACTACATTAGCTAAAGCAACCTCCATTTTATCTGCGTCTTCACCAATTAAAATGATGGATCTTACATAAGCAGCAATAGGTTGAGCCAACTCACTAAAATCGGCACCCTTTCCTTGCCCACCTGCAATAAGTACAATTTTTCCCTGCATAGAACCTCCTATTCCATTAATTGCAGATATGGTTGCACCAATATTCGTCCCTTTTGAATCGTTAATCCAATCAACGCCATCAAGAGTTCGCACCCATTGGCAACGATGAGGTAACCCCGTAAATGAAGTCAAAACGTTCCTGATGTGTTGATGTGAAATACCTGCCACATCGGCCAAAGCAGAAGCTGCAAGCGCATTAAGCCAATTATGAACTCCTTTGATCAATATAGACTCAACAGGCAAAATACACAGATCACCCTTTGCCAAATATATTTTATCTTCCTGAGTGATCAAACCCCAATTGTTTTTTTCAGGTGCGTCAGCGCCAAAAGAAATATGATTAACCTCGGTATTTGGAACAGTATAGGGATCATCGCGATTAAATAGTGCAACGCGCGCTTGATGATACACTCGTTGTTTGGCTTGGGCATAAGCCTCCATAGTATGGTGTCTGTCTAAATGGTCGGGAGTTACATTCAAAATAGTCGCGGCAATTGGAGCTAAAGAATAAGTTAAATCTAATTGAAAGCTAGATAATTCTAAGACCCACAAATCATACTGATGCCCATCATGAAGGATATCGAGGACGGGTGTTCCTATATTTCCGGCCACAGCAACTCTATATCCTGCAACCTTCGCCATTTCCCCTACTAAAGTAGTAACTGTTGATTTCCCATTAGTTCCAGTAATTGCAATTACCGGGGCATGAATCTCTCGAGCCAAACATTCTATATCACCATATACCGTTACCCCCATCTGCATGGCTTTTTTCAAAAAAGGAGTATCTAAAGGCAACCCGGGGCTTGCAATAATATCTGACAGCTGGGCTATTATTTCGTCAGGAATATGTTGTGTATAAACTGGAACATCGGGAAATTCTTGAGTAAACTCAGCGACACTTGGAGCTTGGGCACGTGTATCAAAAGCAATAAAGGGCTTATTTTTTCTACGTAAGTATCGTGCTACCGACACTCCCGTTTTACCCAAACCAGCAACTAAATACAAAGGATGAGTCATGAGTGTATCCTTTTTATCGAAGTTTCAAAGTGGCTAATCCACATAACACAAAAACAACCGTGATAATCCAAAATCTGACAATTATTTTAGGCTCTGACCATCCTTTTAATTCAAAATGATGATGTAAGGGTGCCATTCGGAATAATCGCTTACCATGAGTGTACTTAAAATAACCTACCTGTAAAATAACAGAAATTGTCTCAATAACAAATAAGCCACCCATCATTAATAAAACCAATTCCTCTCGGATAACTACTGCAACGATACCTAAAGCAGCCCCTAAAGCTAAAGAACCTACATCCCCCATAAATACCTGTGCGGGATAACTATTGTACCAAAGGAAACCAAGCCCTGCGCCAACAATCGAGGAGCAAAAAATCGTTAACTCCCCTGTATTAGGAACATAGGGTATCCCTAAATAAGGCGCATAGACGGAGTTACTGGAAGCATAAGCAAAAATCCCCAAGGCGCCAGCAACCATGACTATAGGCATAATCGCTAAACCATCCAGGCCGTCAGTCAAATTCACTGCATTGGAACTACCGACAATTACAAAATAACCGAGAATAGGAAAGAAGATCCCTAAACCTATAGTTAAGGATTTAAAAAAGGGTACCGTCAACTGAGTATGGACAGGTAAGCTCGCATGCATGTATAAATAAATTACTGCAATAAGGGCAATTACTGATTGCCAAAAATATTTCCAACGTGCAGGTAAGCCTTTGCTGTTTTTTAATACTAATTTACGATAATCGTCCACCCAGCCTACGACTCCATTTGCTAAGGTTACCAAAAGAACAAGCCATAAACTGGACTGTTGCAAATCGCCCCAAAGCAAACAGCTCACAGTAATAGCCAACAAGATTAAGACCCCTCCCATAGTTGGGGTTCCTGCTTTTGACAAATGTGTTTGGGGACCATCATCCCTTACCATCTGACCAATCTGCAAACTACGTAACCAACGAATCATCACAGGACCACAGACTAACCCGACTATAAGTGCAGTCAAAGAAGCTAAAATAGATCTAAAAGTTAGGTATTGAAAAACTCTTAACGCATGATACTGTCCTTGGAATAGCTGCGTTAGCCAGTAGAGCATAATTGTTCCTCTTGTTAACCCCAATTAAAGCCTATTTACAATTCGTTAGACTGAATCGCAAGGCCTTGCGACCAAGATAACAGGCTCTATGGTTTTTTGTTAAATAACGCCCAACAGAATAATGGGCCAAAAAAGCGGCCAAGCATACCATAAACCTATATACCATTCAGCATCATATAAAAAAAAATTCTAGGCTCATAACTCAGTTACTTATTGTCATACAAGTCAGACACACTCCATTCAATCTATATCAATTGGTGTACAATCTTTTCCATTGCACTGGAGCGAGACCCTTTTACCAAAACAACTGTATCTGGTGACAACTGCTCTACTAGACTTTGTATTAATTGTTCCTGGGTAATAAAATGCTCACCACCGGCACCAAATGATTCAGCAGCTAATTTGCTGTTGGTACCACAGCTGAGTAACTGATTAATACCCAACCGACGAGCTGCAAATCCAACTTCCTGATGATGCTGAGTAGCCCAAGTACCCAACTCACCCATGTCCCCGAAAACAAAAATTTTTTTCCCTGGATGCTCTGCTAATACCTCTAAAGCAGCTAAAACAGAGCGTAAATTTGCATTATATGTGTCATCGATTACAGTAGATTTATTTTTTCCCTCAAGAACAGTCAAACGTCCTTTTACCCCACCAAATCGATTTAATCCCTGTTGAATCTCTTTTATGGAAATACCTACTGCATGGCAACACGCTGCAGCAGCTAGGGCATTACGAACATTATGCAGGCCGGGAACTTTTAATTGAATATCTGCTTGTCCATTAGGTATGATTAAAGAAAACTGTCCACAACCAGAGGCATCTAATTGCACATCTTGCGCGTAAATGTCAGCTGCATGATCTAATGAAAAACGGAGTACTTTTTTGTCAAGCAATAGCTCATCCCAAAAATGAGCATAAGCATCATCGTCATTCACTACCGCAACGCCAGCAAGAGACAAACCTTGATGTATTTCTCCTTTGGCACGGGCAACACCATCTATAGAACCGAAACCCTCTACGTGTGCAGGAGCAATGTTATTAATTAATGTTACATCGGGATGAACAATTGCAACCGTATGTGCGATTTCACCAGGATGATTTGCACCTAACTCAAAAACTGCATAACGATGTTGGTTATTCAGTTGTAAAACACTCAATGGTGCACCAATATGATTATTGAAGTTCCCTCGAGTCGCATGAGAGGGAGAAGGTAAAATGGAAGCGATCATTTCTTTGGTTGTGGTTTTCCCATTAGATCCAGTCAGCGCAATAACAGGGCAATGTATATCCTGCCGGTGTGCAGCTGCTATTTTAGCCAAAGCTTGTATTGGATCTGGAACAACAAACTGCGGTATGCGCACACCTTCTACAGCATGACTAACCACTGCGGCTACTGCTCCTTGTGATTCTGCTTCCTTGATAAAATCATGTCCGTCAAAGCGATCACCCCGTATGGCGATAAATAAGCTTCCTGGTTTTAGTTCACGACTATCAGTACAAATACCGGTAAGTTCAGCACTGATCTGACATGGTTGGGCAAGTAATGCAGCAACAGTATTTAAGTTCATAATATTAGGGCTTGGCTAAAAGTCTAGTGTACTAACACTTGAGCGTAGAGTTCAAGGGGGTAATTGCAGTAAAGGAAACTAATTCTTCTCCCTTATAAACACGGTAGCCTGGGTGCAGCGCAGCGGAACCCGGGTTCCGCTGCGCTGCACCCAGGCTACCGTGTGCTACAAATATAGATTCAGATTTATACAGCAGCGAACTCAAAATGGGACTGATTAATTTGCAAAAGACGGTGATAGCGAGCAATGCGTTCTTCCGTCAAGGGCTTACGCTGGTCGTCTAGCAAATGGGCATCTAGGCCTTCACTTAATTGTCGTGCAGTTTCCAACATAACAGCAAATCGCTCTATATCGATACCCGGATTTTTTGAGGAGTGCATGTATAAACAAAGACCACGCACGCTAAAGGCACCAATATTTTGCAAGTCAAAAACTCCCGTAGCAGTTGCAGCTGCTAAGCTGCACAAAACTGGACCTTGGCCGTTGGGAAATTGATGACGATGAAATAAACTCCCTTCGCCAAAACGTAAACCAGCCGCCAAAACAGTTTGTAACAACTCATATCCTGCAAATTGTCTGTTTTCCTTTGCCAGCAAAAACATCATTAAGGTAGTTGAAGCATCCGTTTTTATTGAGGACTCCACTTCCATTTTCGGTGCTGGTTTCGGCTCAATTTCTATCTTTAATTTGATTTGTTCTTCATCATCCAGCGGCATCAAACGTGGTTGTGAGGTTTTTGTCGTGGAATTTTTAAATAATTGCACATCCTCATCCGCTTCCATTTCATCATGGAAATCCGTAGTATTAATTTTGCGTACAGCAATAATGTCATCATTATAATTCTGTGTGTTATCTGAACTCTTTTCTGGTGTTCCCAGATTAGGCTGATAACGTTCTGGATTTAAGCTCTGTCTTCGAGCTTTCATTAAGCGCCCAATTGCTACAATAACGCCTACTAACAACAGGACATTAAGAATTAAGCTCCAATTTGCCTGCATCATTTACTCCATAGCCAAAGCTTGTGTTACATCAACCGCAACCAAGCGAGACACTCCAGGTTCACGCATAGTTACCCCAATCAAATGATCTGCTAATTCCATTGTAACTTTATTATGTGTAATAAAGAGAAATTGTACGAATTGTGACATCTCTTTCACCAAAGCGCAAAAACGCCCCACATTTACATCATCTAAAGGTGCATCAACTTCATCTAGCATACAAAATGGTGAAGGATTTAACTGAAAAATAGCAAAAACTAATGCTACAGCAGTCATTGCCTTCTCTCCTCCGGATAACAAATGAATGGTACTGTTTCGTTTCCCCGGAGGTTGTGCCATTACTACAATACCAGCTTCCAATAGATTATCACAAGTCAATTCGAGCTGCGCTCTCCCACCACCGAACAGACGTGGGAAAAGTGCCTTAAAGGAAGAATTGACCTCTTCAAAAGTATTTTCCAAGCGTGAGCGAGTTTCTTTATCCATTTTCTCAATAGCAGTTTCTAGAGCTGCCAATGCTTGACTTAAATCATCATACTGTTCATCCAAATATATTTTACGTTGT
This sequence comes from Legionella steigerwaltii, assembly GCF_001468065.1. Lineage (GTDB taxonomy): Bacteria > Pseudomonadota > Gammaproteobacteria > Legionellales > Legionellaceae > Legionella > Legionella steigerwaltii. Next base: position 87,708 of record NZ_LNYZ01000013.1, on the reverse strand, counting down.
TGTTCTGTTGTAAATTCTTCAATCGCAGCGAGGTTAATAGCTCCCAAACGCTTGATTTTTTCAGAAAGAGCAATTAATTCATCTTCACGCATAACCTGAGTTACGCCTGGAGGTATTTGTTCAAGTAATGCTTGTGCCTGCAGGCCGGACTCATCAAGCGATTCCTGTACAGAGCTGGCACGTACTGTCAAAGCCTGTTCTTCCATTCGAGTTTTGCTTATTTGTTCTTGGATACGCTTTACTTCAAAATCAAAGTTTAAAATATTTTTTTCGCACTCTTCAAGCATCATCCTTAACTGTGATAATTGTTCTCTACTTAAAGTTAATTGCAATTCTATTTCACCATGCTTTTGCAATTGTTGAGCCAGTTGCTCTTTGAGTTCCTCTCCAGGGCCTTCTGTTTGCAAGCAAAGCATTGCTAAGTTTTCCAAACGTTCTTGCAAAATATTTAAACGTTCTTGTTCTCGCTGGATCCGATCATTGAGTTGCTGTATTTTGTTCTTTTCTCTATCGTACTCCAGTTCCGCATGATGCAATAGAACTCGAGACTCTTCCATCTGCTTATTTTTTGATGCTAAGGTTTGCAACCCGTTTTGCTTTTCTCGCAAGCTGTGTTCTTGTTGTTGCTCATACACTTGACATTGCTCTTCCAAAGAATGCAATTTCTCTTTGATAGTACATTGTTCTGCTGCCGTTTCTTCCAAAATAAGTTTCAATTCCTCACATTCAAACGCTAAAGCAGTTGCCTGCTTTTCAGTCTGCACAATAGCTTGTTCATTCGCACTCAAGGCCACACTATTGGTTCTTAATGCCTCATTACTGGCATTGACATTCAACTGTTGTAACTCAATATCTTTTAAGCCTTTTTGTAACTGCTGATGCGTATCATCACGTTCAATCCTTAAGGAACCGATCTTCTCTTGCAACTCCTGAACAACACCAGCTAATTCAGTAATTTTTTGTTGCCGTGCCAATAAACCTAACTCATCCTGTATCTCAGGAGTAGCGAATTTCACCCATCCTTGACCTAACCAGAAACCATCAGGCGTTATGATTGATTCATGCTCCGCCAATGCAGGAAGCCAACTTAATGCTTCATCAAAATGTTCTGCAGTATAGATATGTTCTAAGGGATATACATTTGCTGGAATATTTCCTTTTATTTTATCGATAAGACGAGGATAAGACGTGGGTTCAATCTTGATTTTTCTAAGAGTAACGATACTTTCGCCTTGCCGTTCACAAATAGCGCGTTGCGGCCATAATTCTTCAAAAGTTTCAAGAACATATGCATGTAATGCCTCGTTAAGCACACGTTCACAAGCAGATTGCCATTTGGTTTCAACCTGTAAGATATCCACTAGCCGAGGTTTTTCTGACCATTCATTAATGGCATTTTTACTGCTTTGCAGGCCTTGGCGTGCTGCACGCTGCGCCGCCATTAATGCAGCATGTTCACTGTTCGCATGATGAAAATCATCTTGTAACACATGCAGCTGCTGTTCTATATTCTGTAACTTAGCGCGTAATTGCTCTGTATTTTCTTGACTTTGCTTTAGTTGCAATGCATCAAACTCTTGATCAGCAATTAATTTAATACGCTGTTTTTCTAAGCTATTTTGGAGTTGTTGTAAATCCTCTATCGAAATAGTTTCTTGTTCTAATTGCAGCTTTTCTAATCTTAAAAGTGTTTGTTGATATTTTTCGTCCAAATGGTGTGCGTTCACCTGAGTCACCTGAAACTCTCTTTTCAGATTGCTCGTATGAGTTTGAACTTCTTGCCAGCGGAGATCCCATTCTGTTTGTTGCGTTTGAGTATCTTGCCAATCAGCTTCCAGTTCTTTAAATTGAGTTCTCAATTGCTCAAGTTGCTTTTCTCGATCGTGTGCATTCTGCTGACAATGAAGCAATTCCTCTTTATCGTGTTTGAGCTGTTCTTCAGCAGCCTGCCAATCTGCTTGCATTTGCTGTTGATCCTGCACCAAACGTTTCTTTTCGCGTGTTTGTTGCTGTATGGTTTCTTCCAAACGCGCAATTTCAGTGCCTAATTGATAGAAACTTGCCTGAATTTGTTGTGTTTGTTCATCCACATCATGAAGTGTTTCATTCAATTCAACTCGTTCTTTATTTGCTTTGGCTAGTGCACTTTGTTGCTGTTCGTAATTAACAGCTAATTCTTGTATTTCACGTTGTTTTACTTCTTGCTGAACAATAAAATCATGCCATTTCAGAGCTAAAATTTCTGCTCGACACAATTGTTCTTCGTCTTTAAGAATGAGATAACGTTCAGCCGCCTTGGCTTGTCGTTCTAAACGTTGCAATTGTTTGTCCAACTCATCTCGAATGTCAGCAACACGAGTGAGATTTTCCCGGGTATGATCAATACGTTGTAATGTCTCACGTCGACGTTCTTTATATTTGGAAACACCTGCCGCCTCTTCAAGATACACCCTTAAGTCTTCGGGCCTGGCTTCAATGAGCTGAGAAATAGTCCCTTGGCCAATAATTGAATAACCACGCGCTCCAGCACCAGTACCAAGAAAAATATCGGTAATATCTTTACGTCGACAACGACTACCGTTTAAATAATAAGAAGAATCACCATCCCTAGTGACTACACGCTTTACTGCGATTTCACCATAACTGGCAAAAGGGCCAGTGAGACGCCCAAGACTGTTATCAAATACAAGCTCAACAGAAGCCTGACCTACAGATTTACGATTGGAGGAGCCATTAAAAATCACATCGGTCATGGATTCACCACGCAAATTTCTTGCCGAGCTTTCCCCCATAACCCAACGTACCGCATCGATAATGTTTGATTTTCCACAGCCATTGGGCCCAACAACGGCAACCAACTGGCTCGGAAAATGAACTACTGTTGGGTCAACAAAAGATTTAAACCCGGCTAATTTTAATTGCTTCAAATGCATAGTATGGCAATTATTAAACAAAATAAGCGGCATTATAACTGAGGATGGGCAGGCTATCCACAGGACCTCTTCGTAACAGAGTGCTTGCGTAGAAATGAGACGGAATTGGGTGCTAATTTGACAAACAAATGAACAACGATATAATTCCTCCTTTTAATAGAAAATGGATGGATAATGAAGCGCTTACTCAAAAAATCACTAAACCTAATTACACTTAGTATTGCGTTTCTTTTTGCAAATCCAATTTTTTCAGATCCACCGAACTTAACTTTAGTAAAAATCGAGCTCAAAAATTATCATGACTCGGGTCTTTATCAAAAAGAGTTAACTCAAGTGATTCAAAAAGCACAAAAATATATTGATCAACAGGCCGAAATAAATCAAAAAGAAAAATCACATAAAAAACTCGCGCTTGTTTTAGACATTGATGAAACCAGCTTATCGAATTATCAATACATGATTAAACGTGATTTTGGTGGAAATCGTAATCAATTTCATAAAGACATCATGGCCGCTAATGCTCCAGTAATTAAGCCCATGCTTACCTTGTATCGTGATGCACGTAATCATGGTATCAAAGTATTTTTTGTTACCGGAAGAAATGAGTCTGAACGCCAAGCCACAGAAAACAATTTACATACAGCAGGTTATAATGGATGGTCAGGTCTGTATCTACGCCCAATGAATTATACATCCAAATCCATTATTCCGTTTAAATCGCACGCACGAAAAATGATCACCCAAAAAGGGTATACCATTGTGGCATCAATAGGCGATCAATACAGTGATCTTAAAGGCGGATATGCCCAAAAGGTTTTTAAGTTGCCAAATCCCTTTTATTATTTACCTTAAGCTTTTTTAGGGCCATCAGGTATAATTTCATTTGTATCCTGATGGACAAGATCTTTTAAAACAAGCGACATCAACAATTGAATTTGTCGTTCATACATTTTTTGATTATACCCACCTTCTAATCCCCAATACATCTTTACTATATCGTTTTTATTTTCTTGATACAGTTTAAATAAACTCTCGTAAAAATAAGTTAAGTCTGTTGCATTAAAACGAGTTTTCCTTGCCTCTGTGGTTCCCATTAAATAACCATCAACATACTTTCCACAATAAGCAGTTTCCTCTTCATGTGAATCCCAACCTGTAGGTAAAAATAGAGCTATTTGTTGATCATTCTTTTGAGCCTGCTTGATTTGCTCCTCAATTTTATCTATTGCAAAAACCAAGGCGGGATGTACCGAACCTGGTTTACGTGTCGTGAGACTTAGGTCTACAGCAAAATAATGTAAATTTTCTTGTTGCCATGACTGAATTTTTTGTCCTTCATCTTCTCCACTCTTTTTGAATGTTTTCGTAATGTATGCAGCATCTTGTCGAGGATAAACCCTCGAATCAAAAACATCGATGTGACATATATCCCTATCTGAAGCAAGGTTCATTAAAACATCACATAAACCATTGTCTCGATTGACATCGGTCCCAATAATAATGTGTTTGAGCGGTTTACCGTTTAAGCTTTGCATGTACTTAAGTAATATCGCGGTTTTGTTTAAAATACAAAAGCCACTTCCTTCATCAGCGAACGCATGATGACTAGGTAATCCAAAAGAAAAATGTACTTTTTTAGAATGAAACATGGTCATTGCAATATCTTTGATTAGTACTTCAAATGTCCTCGGAGTAATAAGAATATCTGAATTTAATTGCTTCCATCCTTTTTGTTGTGCTTGCATACAATTCATAATAATTTCCTGTAAATATTCTGATGTATGCACCGCCAATAATGCTTGAAGAATCTCATCTTTTTCAGGAAATTTGGCGAAAATGGCCAATGCAAGCTTCGCATCACCTTTATTCATTGCCGCAAATAAGTGATTCCAGTGCTCAGGCAATTTCACAACATCCGTAGTGGCAACCGGTAATGAAGAATCTTTAGATTGAATTTTCACGATCGCTTGGGTCATGTGCTTGAGACGTTCGAACTGATCCTCATCAGCACCAGCTGGCATCCCATGCATTTGTTCTATATCTTTGGCAGAGGGAATTTGAATACAACATTCTTGCTCTTTATGTGAATCAGAAGAAGTCTTATTTTTATAGAAAAGTTTATGTCTCATCTTCATTTACCTGAAAAAGTAAAAAAAGGAGCTCTTATCAAAGTCAAAACTCCACCGTATTTATTTAGATTATAGGGTATGACTTAATGATGCAATGAGGAAATTAATTAGATACAGCAATACTGTAAGGTGGTGGTTCACCATAATGCTCAATCCCTTCTTTAATCTCCATGAGCTCCTGAGATAAGCCTTTACGTGTTCCTGATTCGATTGCTTTTGGACCTGCAAAAAAGGTTAATCCAATTCCTGTCGCAGCAGCCAGAGAAGAGGCAATTCCGCAAACAAGTTCCATTTCAAATAAAGCAAGTCCTAATGAAATACCCCAGGCACTCAATAGGGAACTCGAACCCAAAGTAGCTAAAAAACCAGCAACACTAGCACCAATGAGTAAAATTCCGAGCACAATAAGAAGTCCGCCTAAAACTTGTTTACCCACAGAGTTACTTCCGGATGCATATTCAGCGATATCGCCCAAACGTTTCCCCACTTGCTTATCTGTGAAATTAGTCAAAACACTGTTCAGAATGAGCACAGTTCGCCCGTAAAAATGGTAATCAATCTCCTCGTGTTTCTGTTTTTTTATTTTAACTTCTGCATCAATTAAATTGACCGCATTAATTATATGCTTTTGAAGTACAGTAAGCTGAGTAGGTGTATTTTGAGCAATAAAAGTAAGCCCTTCATTAAAAATTTGTTCTTCTAAATTAGATAAATTCTGTTCTTCAATTGCGAAAAATCCTGGAGTCATTTTTTTATTACTCTCAAACCAGGCACTCGCACTAAAACCTGTTTGCATGGGGTAAGGTAAATCACCATGCTGAGCCACATGAGTACTTTCAATAAGATTTTTTAAGATCTTTTCAAATTCGGCATCGTTTTTTTCTTGTTTTACCTTGGAGTACATGTCCCATAAGAAACCACATAAACGAAGATAATTACTGCGATGGATTGGGTTTATGTACTCTGGAGTATATCCTTGAGGGTAGGAAGTCAGTAGACTCCAATATCGAACTGCAATCAAGCAAATACGCACTTGCGGGGAAAGACCGGTCAAATGAGTATCTTCGTAATTAATAAATGCGTCCCAAATTTTATCGGTTAAAGCATGCACCGACATCCGAGGATCTTCTTGTAGCGTCTTTAAAAATAACTGGGCAGCGGGAATATGCTCTTTTAACCAGGCACGACGAGAAGACAATTCACGCAGACCGGTCTGGACTTCAATAATTGTCTGCTCATAAGGTTTCATACTTTTTTTGAGCTCATCACGTTGTTTTTGAAAACGGGCTAATTCCAATTGCAACATGATTATATCTACAGTTTGAGTATAGCCTCCATGGTGATGATGCCCAGGATGCATGAAATCCTGGGTGGTACCCATATTCATATCAATCTGGGACTGTATTAAGGAAATGCGTAAGTTTATAGGATCTAATTCTTCTTGGAGTGGTCTCAGGTGTTGCATTTGCTCTTCAATAAATTGCAAATTTTCTCTTATTTGCAGCTCAAGTGGAATTAATTCTTCTTGCCAGGATTGGAGGTTAGTGTAATTGTAAATAACAGGATTAACTGAAGGCATAATGATCCTCACACGTGGGTTGCATTAGAAGCGCTGTCGATTATACATGGTGAGAACTATTGGTTCAATTATTTCATTTTATATTCAAAACCATTTTATCTTATTGAATTTAATGATAATTAAATCATAGGCAGATTTAGAATCCAATCTGTTCCATACACGCTATAAAGTATTTAGAAACTTCTCAGCATGCTTTTGCTTTTCTTAAAACATACATCTATATATAGCCTGATACCCAAGCAAAGAGATACAATAGCAAAGTTCCTAAAAATTTTTAAGGACAATGGTTAATGAGTATCAAAAAAACTTTTGGTTCCTATTTTTTTCCATTTATTTTAATTACCGCTATTCTATTAGGAGGTCTCACAGGCTACTTTTTTGGGCCAATTACCCTCTACTTAAAACCTTTTGGCGAGATTTTTCTTAACCTCATTTTTACGGCGATTGTCCCTTTGATTTTTTTTAGTGTTACTGCGGCAATTACACGGGTTGGCTCCATCGGAAAGCTGAGTAAAATCGCTTTTTATATGGCGGTTATCTTTTTATTTACCGGGATCGTAGCCGCAGTTTATTCCCTTTTTATCGTAAGCATATTTCCCCCAGCTCAAGGAGTTGCATTACCACTCAATGTCCCAGAAAAAACATCTACCTTGAGTGTCTTCGATCAAATTGCTGGTATTTTTACGGTTCCTGAATTTAGCAATCTGCTTTCGCATCAACATATTTTAGCGCTCATTGTATTTTCAATCCTGGTGGGTATTGCAGTATCGAAGGCTAATGAAAAGGGAAAAATTTTTATTGATTTTTTACAGGCAGGCGAAGAAATTTTTATGCGGGTTTTTGCTTTGATTATGTATTATGCGCCAATTGGTTTTTTTGCCTATTTCGCTGTGTTAGTTCATGATCTAGGACCTCAATTGATGGCTAATTACCTCCGAATTGCTGTCCTATATTATACATTTGGAGTAATTTATTTTATTATTGCCTTCACGATGTTTGCCTATTTAGCTGGAAAAACTCAAGGTATAAAATTATTTTGGAGCAGCATTTTTCTGCCCGTAGTTACATCGATTGCCACATGCAGTAGTGCCGCCAGTATTCCTGCTAATTTAACGGCTGCAAAAAAAATGCAAATCGCTCCTGAAATTTATGAGACAGTAATTCCTTTAGGTACAATCATTCATAAAGATGGTTCGGTAATAGGTGGTGTGTTCAAAATTGCTTTTTTATTTGGGATCTTTCATTTAAATTTTTCCAGCCCCAATGTACTGCTTACCGCTTTAGGAATTTCTTTATTGGTTGGTACTGTAATGGGGGCAATTCCGAGTGGAGGAATGCTTGGTGAGTTACTCATACTCAGCGTATATGGATTTCCTTCTTCAGTTTTAATAATAATAGCGGCAATTAGTATTATTATTGATCCACTGGCAACTATGCTTAATGTGACATGCAACACCGTAAGCAGTATGATGATTGCACGCCTTGTAGAAGGGAAAAAATGGTTAACACGCGCGTAAGTCGGCGCTCGTTCATTGAGAAGGTAAATTTATGAAGCAACCGTATAAAAAATTATGGCGTTCACGTAAAGATCGAAAAATTGCAGGAGTATGTGGCGGTTTAGGAGTTTATTTTGGCGTCGACCCAGTATGGATGAGAATCATTTTTGTTATTTTTTTCTTAGCCGGAGGCACAGCATTTATCGCATACATCCTGCTATGGCTGATTATTCCTTTAGAACCTGAAGACTGGCAAGATGCATAAGCATACCAATTATTTGATTTAGGCAGAAAAAAATGACTCGAGGATTAATCGCTTTTCTGATTATAAGTTCTTTTTTCATGACACCCGCTGTATGTGCTAATGAAAAAAGAAACTCTACTCAATTATTCCAAAACATTTTTTCGTCATGGACAAATGCGTTCAACCGCAAAGATTTAGAGAATTCGTGTAACTTATTTTCTCCTGATATTCATGCTAATTATCAAGGTGCCCCACAAAAAAACTATCAATCAATCTGCAATAGCTTTAAGAAGATTTTCCAGGAAGATCGCGACTATAAATACCGTTTCAAACTTCATCAAATCTATCGTTCTGACAATTTAGCAAGTGTTAGGGTCACTTGGTACCTACAAATTTCAGAGCACGGAAAAGTAATTTCAGAAACAGTAGATGAAGGGCTCGATGTCTTTGAGCAAGATCAAACAGGTCATTGGAAGATAGTAAATTATCTAGCATATCCTAAAGCCGATTAGACGGTAAGTTGGGACTTGGCCCAACCTACGAATGACTTTAAAATAAAGAGTTGATTAAGAAAATCTGGGGCTTAAAATCGTGCCCCCACTACCACTCTTACAATTCATCCTGTAATAGAACAAAGGACAACGCATTTAAAACTGCTGCTATTCTAAGTACCGATTGAACCGCAACTTTATCCAACTCATGTTCCAACAATTGCCTAACATGAGAATGGATGCACATGCCACAACCATTAATTGCTGATACTGCCAGTGCAAATAACTCAAAGTCAGCTTTAGGTACCCCAGGATTTAACATACCATTCATGCGCAAATTAGCCGGCATGGATGCAAGCTCTTTATTTTCTGCCAAATGAATTGCACGATAATACACATTATTCATTGCCATCAAAGCAGCTGCGGTTTTTACAGCATGCTCCAACTCAGTAGAGATATAAAGCGTTCCATCTGTTTTAATAGCATCTATAATACGCTTATTTTTCAACGTATAGGCTACAGCCAACGCAACCCCATAAAATTGGGTTTCTGTTAATCCTGATTGTGGAATATTACCAAATAAGCTACTGACATTAAGACGAATATCCTTAGCAAAATCAGGTAGCGCTTGTTTTAATTGTTCTATAGACATAGGATTCTCCTTTTCAGAAGCCCCATAGGAGCTTCTGCAATTTTTGCTAGAATTATAACGTTTCGCCACCAATAGGACGGTTGCATGGACATAATTCATCAGTTTGCAAGGCATCCAAAATACGTAATATTTCTTGAGGATTACGACCAACATTTAAAGAATTAACACTTACATGTTGAATCACATTGTTCGGGTCAACAATAAAAGTTGCTCTTAGAGCACAACCACTTTCCTCTTCTCTAATGCCAAATCCATCAGTGAGCTGCCCACGAACATCTGCAAAACTGTATTGATTTAACTTATTTAAGTCTTGGTGCTCTCTTCGCCATGCCAGTTTGACAAACTCATTATCAGTACTTCCACCCAATACCACTGCGTCCCTATCATTAAATTCACCATTTAATTTGGCAAATTCCACAATTTCTGTTGGGCATACGAAAGTAAAATCTTTAGGATAGAAAAAAATTACTTTCCATTTTCCTGGGAAACTTTTTTCAGTAACAACCTCAAAAGCACTCACACCATGTTCTTCATGATTATTAAAACCAGGTTTTACTGCAACAACAGAAAATTCCGGAATTTTTTGACCAACAGTTAACATAAATTTCTCCTCAGTTCGTTTATTTCAATTAAATTATAGTTATGGTCTATAATTATTTAAAATGAATAAAATAGATAACTTTAATCGGAAAAATCGATGAGCAGATTAGTAAGCCTAAAGCAGTTACATTACTTAGTTACACTCTATGAGCATCAGCATTTTGGTCGTGCTGCGGCAGCGTGTTTTATTAGTCAATCCACTTTAAGTGCAGCAATTACAAATCTTGAAGAAAGTTTGGAGGCGCAATTGCTTGAACGTGATCACAAAACTTTTCTATTCACTCCCCTAGGTGAAGAAATTGTTCGTCGCAGTCGATTGATTATCGAACAAAGCCACGATCTGGTAGATTACGCACGCAACCAAGGAAAAGTAATGCAAGGGGAAATTTATTTGGGCGTAATTCCTACTATTGCTCCTTTTATTCTCAGTGAATTACAAAATCTGTGTCAGAAAAATTACCCAGAACTCACTTTATTTATCCGAGAAGATACGACAGATAATGTTTTGAAGCATTTAGGAGAAGGCAAACTTGATCTCGCGATTTTGGCATTCCCCTACCCAATCCAAGATTTGCAAACACAAATATTATGCAAAGATTATTTTAAACTCGTCCTACCTAAAATGTGGGTACATAAAGGTTTTGACAAAGAAATCAGTGAATTACCTGAAAGCAGTATTTTTCTGCTTGAAAAAGAACACTGCTTGACAGGTCATGCATTACAAGCCTGTCAATTAAAAGAAAGCAAAAAAATCAATCACTTTTTTGCAACCAGTTTACATACCCTAATTCAAATGGTAAGCCATCAACCTGGCATTACCTTTTTGCCCAATCTTGCAATTAACAGTGGCATTCTTACTGGCACTGATTTAGTGGCCGTTCCTTTAAAAACGGATCATGCTTATAGAGAAATTGGGGTAGCCTGGCGCACAACTTCTCATAAGACTCAGAATTATGCCTTACTAACGAAATTGATTCAGCAGATTGTTGTTGCGAAATGTACTGAGATTACTTGAAAATCGAACCATGAGCAGCACTAAGAAGCTGAAGTAGTCCGAAACGGACACTTATTGTCATCACCCATGATAGGACGAGTCTAGGAGTTGTGCTTCATCATCGTAGCCATGATAGGATGGATTTTGCAGTTGTGCCTCATCATCGTAACCATGATGGGACGAATTTAGCAGTTGTGCCTCATCATCGTAACCATGATGGGATGAATTTAGCAATTGTGCCTCATCATCGTAACCATGATGGGACGAATTTAGCAGTTGTGCCTCATCATCGTAACCATGATGGGACGAATTTAGCAGTTGTGCCTCATCATCGTAACCATGATGGGGCGGATTTGGCAGTTGTGCCTCATCATCGTAACCATGATGGGGTTCATTCTGAAGAGTTTTGCTATGATTCGTTAAAACTTCTTTTTGCTTGAAATGTTTTAGGTTTTTAGTCCAAAAAAAACTCAATTCAAAAAGGCTCCCGGGACGCCCTGCTGATTTTTCTTGCCCCGCAGCTTGTCGTGAATTTAATTTTAGTCCAAATTTTGATGTTCTATTGTTGAAACTGGCTAATGGTTTTAAGGTATCGATCGTATGTTTTTCTACGATATCTTTGGCCTTATACTGGTTAATTATTTTTTGGGATGGATTCTTTGAATGATCCTCATAAATTAAATCTGGATTCTGAGCAACAGAATAATAAAATTCAATTTCAGGTTGCATCTCACTATTAGTCGGTGTGTAATGGCCACTTTCATTACTGACCAAACACAGCCTCCCTTTTTCAAATATAAAAGAGCCAGCTGATAATACTTTTTTGCCATTACTTAAGTAAGAGTGATGCGCTACCTCTTCTTCTTTACATGCAAAAATTTTTCCCTCTAATGTGCGAACATAAATATATTTACCATCTGGTAAGACACCATTAGGAAATGAAAAAATGCCATCCTTAACTGTCAATTGACAGGACATTTGGGCAACAAAAGGCTGAAGATAAAGAGATAGTTCAAATTTTTCTTGTAGTTCTCTTTGTTTCTTACGTTCTTTACGAAAATCATCCTTTAATTTAATACCTAACCTGGTTTGATATTTTCGCATCTATTATTACTGAATTAATTTATTTCGAATATTTTAATATAAATAAACTTAAGGGATTCTTAAAATTAAACATATTTAACAAAATAAGGACTTATTGATATTTATTACTTCATCTCGTCGCAAACGAAGTAGTCTCTCTATAGGGAACTCCTACTCAAAATCTCTCATTTAGTGCTCGTGTTGCAAGTAACTCTGATGGCCTCCGTAAAGCGAGTTGAGTTGATTCTTTATTTTTCGTTCCTTTATTCGAATTCATCTTCTTAAATAGAATTCAATGTATTATAGTTCTCCCAAAAACTTATGGAGGACATTATGCGGAACTACATCACTTCAATCCTATGCGTTATTCCATTTTTAGCATCAATAAATTCTTATGCAGATGTAAAAAAATCAGTGCGTACTCCCCAACTGTCTAATGAAAAAGTATCTGTCTGGACAACGGTAATCTACCCTAATAAAGAGCAAAGTCTAAAAATGCATCGGCATGAACACGATAGAGTTGTTGTTGCTTTAGATAGTGGAGAACTGAAAGTAGTCAATAATAAAGGAAAAGAACATTTCCTAAAATTGGAAAAAGATAAAGCATATTATCTCAAAAAAGATGTTCCTGGTGAATTGCACACGGATGAAAACATGGGCAAACACCCAATCCGAGTTGTCGTCATAGAATTGAAAAAATAAACGGTTTCGCAAAAAATGCGAAACCGCCAGATGCATTCTTTTATGATTTTTTTACAAGGTTTTTATTTTGAAAACGACAGTGGTGACCATGATGGTGAATGGGCAGTAATACACCTAATTTTTGGTACGTTTGGAACTGAGTTTGAGTCCATAACGTATTTATCTTCGCGTTAAGCGTATTTCTTTTTTCCACCAAGCGGGATATATCGCTCCATTTTGCGTTAGAAGTAGCTATTTTACCTCTTATTTGCATGCTGAGTGCGCGTTTTTCTTTAATTAAAGGAGCCATTTGCGCACGAAGACTTTTCCTGATTTTTGCCAGCTCAGAACGCTGTTCTGGAGTTAATAACTTACCTACATGCTGGCGATACTGCCCAGTATGATTTATAGAGGCTACCGCAGCCGTTGCTGATGGTTGGGCTGTTGCAATAGAAGCACCTAAAACACCCAAAGACAAACTACTAATTAATAAAAAACGTTTAATCTTCATTTCATTTCTCCTATAAAGTTACATTGTTAAGTCTAATGAGGCAATGTAATAGGAATATGACAAATGAGCGGTTTATTGTAACAACACTGTTACAATGCTAAACATGGGGAATTTTATTGATATAATGTAGGTTCTGTTTACAATTCTACTATCTTGGCCAAAATGGAATGATTTTATGTGCTCCGATACTCACATACTTCGTGTATGCTGCGTTTCGGTGCTCCAAAATCATTCCATTTTGGCTCAATCTAGCGAATTGTAAACAGAACCTAGTCTGTAAAGTTTTAAGCAAATACATTACGACAGCCACATTATTCATATCAGGTGATTCATGAGCGCAAGAAAAAGTCACATATTGATTATTGATGATGATCAAGAAATTACGCACTTGATTAATGATTACTTAATTAAAAACGGTTTTCGAACCACTTGGACATTGAATGGCTTGAATATCAAACAGTTATTAAGAGAGAATAATTTTGATTTAATCATTTTAGATATTATGCTGCCAGGAATTGATGGATTAAGTTTATGTCAAACAATTCGTCAAACACACAGCATGCCGATTATTATGCTAAGCGCAGCAAACAGTATTGCTGATCGAGTCGCAGGACTAGAGCTTGGGGCAGATGATTACATTTCCAAACCTTTTAGTTCTCGTGAATTGCTCGCACGAATCAAGGCACAATTAAGAAGAACCCAAGGCGAATTAGAAAATGATCGTAAAAAACTCACGCCATTGCAACAAATCCATTTTGATAATTGGATTCTCGATCGCAACACTCATTCTTTGATTGATAAGGAATCCGTTGCTATCCCTTTAAGTCAACGAGAATATGAACTGTTGGTTGTTTTTTTGGAGCATCCCGGACGTATTTTAAGCCGAGATCAACTCATGGATTTGTTATATGACAAAGGTTGTGATTCGCAAGACAGAACCATTGACGTCCTCATTGGTCGTTTACGTAAAAAAATAGAGCTTGATCCACGCAACCCACGATTATTGTTAACTATTCGTGGCGGCGGCTATCAATTTAAAACCAAGGTTGACTTAGTATGAGTCAATTAACTAAAACAGCAAAAAAAACCCTTGTTGGATTAATATTAGGTAATTTATTAATAATTTTTTCTCTTATGCAGCTGGGGAAATATTATTATGAAAACATCCGATCGCCACTTCCACCTAAAGCTGTACGCTCATTGACCCATCTCGTTACGTTGTTACAAAAAAATCCTCAATCCATTTGGCCTTTAATCTTAAGAAATCAAGGTATTTCGTGGGCTGAAATCACTTTATCTCCCCAACCGTTATACGATAAAAATGCATTGTTAACTTTAAAAGCTCCTGTGCTTTTTAATTTAATAAAAGAGAATAAAAAATTAGAGTTTTCGGTATTTATAAAGGAAAATAATTGGCTAAATATCAAAGTAATTTCTTTTTTTCCTAGACAAGCAAACTCCATAGTCAGCCTTTTTCTTATCTTAATTGGTGCATTACTTTTTATTAATTATTGGGCCGTCAGAACGCTGAATCAACCAATCCACACATTAATTCAAAGTCTTCATTATAGTGAACATCAAGAAAATTGGTTACCCATCCCCGTTACTGGGAATCAGGATCAAAAAGCGATTTTTAAAAAAATTAATGATCTGCAAGAAAAGGTAAATAAGCTTTTAGCAAATCGAACTCGAGTGGTCACTGCGATTTCACACGATCTACGCACTCCTCTAACTCGCTTAAAATTACGTGCCGAATATTTAGCAGATGATCCCAATTACAATAAAATAATGGCCGACATTAACGAAATGGAACTGATGATCCGTGAAACATTGGATTATTTCAGAGATGTGAATGTTGAAGAAAAACCTCAGCTCTTTGATTTGGTCGCTTTGCTTTCATCATTGAAGGATGACGCAGTTGAATTGAATTATGATGTTAGTTTTATCAGTGAAAGCCCAAAGCTAGTTTATTTTGGTACAGTAAATTTACTCAAACGTGCCTTTAATAATTTGATTAATAATGCAGTTCATTATGGCTATAAAGCGGTGATGCACCTAAATTGTTCGCAAAATAAAATAGAGATTACGATTACTGACCAAGGTCCAGGATTACCAGAAGCGGATCTTGAACAAGTTTTCTTGCCTTTCTATCGAGGAGAAAATTCGCGTTCACGCAGTACAGGTGGTACGGGACTTGGATTGACCATAGCCAGAGAAATTATTCAAATGCATCAAGGTGATATTACATTGACTAATAATTTGCAAGGAGGTTTAAAAGTAATAGTTACCCTACCCCTCAGACCTTCTTAATTGACAGACCAAAGTAGGAGGCCGAAGATATAAAAGTAGCCCCACTAAAAGTTGAAGCCGAAAACAATTATTTAATCAGAATTTGATGGAGCATTAAAAGCAAGATTAAAGACAGTATCTACGCTGACTGCTTATATATCGTCCTTAAAAACAAGATAACTCGTTATCAAGTTTTGGTTCAACCCGCCTAAGATTTTCCCGGAGCTCTGCAAGCTCTTCTGTTCTTACTTTATCAAGATGCTCTAAGGCTTCCAAATCAAGATCTATACCGTCTGCTACGCGTGAAGGATAAATCCACTTAGGGGCGAAGCAGCTGTTTTCATTTACTCGTAGTAAAATAAATCTATTTGGGTATTCATCAGTCAATGGATACCAATACTTTGACGTATTGCGTCTAGAAGTAGTAATATCGAATACTCGTGGCAAGGTCCCATCTTTAAATGTAGGGGTAGGGTAAAACGAACGATCAACGCGGCAATATTCATTCGCCACATGGACTGGTACATCACATTGTGCACGAATGACTTGATGTTCATTTGTTGTTAAAGTGTTGAAGTCAAACCCATTACGTAAATAATCTCTGAAATTTTTTAATGCATTTAGAAGTGGCGTCATATCAAAATGCTTTGAGCCTTTAACCTCGACTCCATCTTGTTCATAGGTCAATCCATTTTTTTCTATTGCTTCACAGCATTTGAGCATTGCCAATTTGGTCTCTCTATCCATATGTCGTTCCAGCATTCGACACATATGGGTATCCTTTGCCCAATAGGCGTACTCATACGCCGTAATGTTTTTAAAGGTTCTACCTGAATAGTCAGTGATTGTACCGCGCTTCAGCTGCAACTCAGGATGCATATCGACTATCTTTTCTGCTTTATCTTGTTGGCCAGTTACAGTATTCCACAGCAACTGTGTGGTTAAATCACCAAGTCGAGTGGGTTGAAATAAGGTATACATTCTTTTATGAGTCGCGACGAATGCGCTGATAGCTTTTTCCTCTTTGGCTCCATCCTTCTGGAGATGAGAGATTATTTCCTCCACAAGCTCTTTGGGAAGCTTATCAAAATAAGGAGTTCGACACATCATATCAGAAAGTAAATTATAGAAATCCAAAAGTTGTCTTTTAATTTTAATGGATAAGGGGGAAGCGGCATTGTTGTTGTTAGTCTGTTCGGCAGCAGTTTTAAAATGGGTATTAAGTTGAGAGCTTTCTATTTTTGAATCTTTCATGTCTCATAGGCTACAAGTGATTTAATTAATGCAGATTATAATGTATTTCCATCAAATTGATCAATACAAATACAATTAAGCTATGACTTAAGCCGGGATTTCTTTGAACCCAGGACTAGCATAGAACCATGTTTAATAAAGAATCAGGGTAATCTATCTTTTCATTATATTTTATTAACTAAGATCAGTCCTTGGTCATAGCGATCAAGCGAAAACTGTCTTATCTAGTTTGAGATCGATTTTACCTATCCCCTACCTCCTGCGGCGTATGCGCAGGATCCAGTCTGGTACTACATTCGGGGTGCCACGAGAACGTCGCGGCACTAAGTTAATCTAAGCTTTAAATTAAATTTATCGAGCCTTCCAAACGAGTCTTAAGCAAGAAAAGAATCGCTTTTTTCTTCTCAGAAGCAAGATTATTTTCTTGAACCCAATTCAAACAATATTCAACAAATGCAGTAAGCTTTTCTTGATTAGTTTGTGTCGCTTCATCATGAGCATGCATTTTTTGATAATTACTTTCCAACTCATTAGCAACCGCATCCATCATTTTTGGATCAGGATTTTTGGTATTTTCTAAGCCCTCTTGTTTGCTCACTACTGCAATTTTTTCTAAAAGTTCGTCCACCTGTTTTGAGGTCACTTCATTAGATTTTACGGATTTTTTCGCAATTGCTTTAAAGTTATTTTGGTTATTACTTTCCCAATACTCTCTGTCTCCCTGAAAAGCAATTACCGTCATCAGCACGCGAGAATCAATTCCTTTCTGCTTGAATAAAGCCTTATTTGTAATATTAAAAGTCCAGTCATTTTTCAGTCTAAAAAATGGTCGATATAAAGTTGCCATTTCTTTATCCGTTACTGGGTCATAAATTGTGAAGGTTGTTCCCCAAAAATTCATACTTGCCTTAGCCAATTTTGTGTACCCATCTTCTCCATAGATGTCGAAGGTTGGGAAAAAGGCAAATAGTTTCTCATCGGCGGCCCCTATAAAATTTTCAAAATTATCATAAACATCAAAATGAGCGGTCAAAGAAAAGAATTTTGAGCGTGCATAGGCTAATTTATTGTCAAAAGGATCAAAAAATTCATAGGTCAACAAAAGACTGAAAAATTTTCTATATAGAGTACCTAATTTTCGTGTTTTTGTTTCTATGTCATAGCTTGTTGTTAAACTGATCCAGTGTTCTTTGATATACATCTCATCTGGAATTTCCGTATTTGAAAAGGCGAAACTTGTATTGATGCTTATCAATAATGAAAACAAAATGACAATTGCATTTTTCATATAGACCTCATTCTTATTAATTAATATTCCATCTATTAGATGGCCTGTGGACAATTCAAAAGGTTAAGACAACATGAGGAGATTTTAGAGCCCCAAAACGTAGCGACACGAAGTATGTGAGTATCGGAGCATATAATCTTCTCATTTGACTTAGACAGTAGCATTGTCATCAGACCCTATCTTTTCAGAATGAATTTGATACACTTAAATTCATTCATGATAAGAACAAGGCCGATTATATTGATATACTCTTAAGGGAATATTAAGGTGAATTCGACATAAAGAAATAGCCGAACTCACGTCAATTTAGCGGGCAGACTCTTAACATCAGGATTTTTTGAATAGGCATCAAGAATTTCGTTAATTAATTGTTCTACAATGCTTTCTTTTAGTTCATCTTCAATTAAACCTACTTTTTCTTTCATATTATTCAATCGAGTTTCTAATTCTTTGGCAACTGAACCATTAGGAAATAATGCAGCCAACACACGTCGTGCTTCTCCTGGACCAAGATGGCGATACAAATGGTTTCTCACTGTAGCATCCTCAGCTGTGGTACTAAAAGCCCATAGCTCAACTGGACCTAGAGTCAGTGTAAGCAACTGTACGTTAACCCCACTTTTAGTAGCATATTGCGCTAGAAAAGTTCCTCCTCCTTGTCTTGGACCATGTACTCGAGTACGTAAAGCTGCTTTTGCGGTATCAGATAGTCCAAATATCGAAGTAGTTTTTTCGACTGCCTGCGAAGGTCCTGCATCCATGATGTAAATCGCTGTAGCAAAATCAATCATTACCGGATCAAAGTCATCAACTGCCTGTGATAATAAGGCAATTTGTACTTTCCATTTACGCCCTTCGCGCATATCAATAATAACTTGCTCACGTACTGCAGCGGATTTTGAAGTTCGGTGAAACTCGTCGTACACAATACGTTTGTGATCTTCTCTAATTTCTTGCACTCGTTCTTTATGATATTCCTTATATTGCTCCGGAATATTATTGAGGCTCTCTTCAGTTAAATAATAGTGTCTTGCCAATACATAACGTGCCAGCATATACATTACTGCAGTTTGTCTGTCTGCGGCATCCCCCCCGCTTTTTGCTACCTCATCAAGGTCAAGTGACACAACTCGCGCATCACCAATATCAAAACTCGTCACACGTGACAAAATAGGATATTCACGAACTGCGGCAGAGATCATTCGCGAAAATGCGTTAATTAATGATTCACCAGTCGGTGCTGTAATTCTTTCATAGAGATCTTCAATCGATGGGGTACGACAAATTGATGCAGCATCAGCCAATAAAGGCATCGCATAACGTTGGGCCAACATCGCTTCATGTACAAAACCTGCTGAATACAGTGAGTCTGTTACTTCCCACCAAGTTGATTTTGAATCACGAACAAACCCAATTTCTTCCAAAATACTGTCAATGAATTCCTCTACTCCAGGAGAATAAGGCGACGGATTAAATTCATCAGCCAAACTTTTATATAATTCATCGACCACCATACCCGCAAGATCTGGCATACCATCATAGGGTTTTTCTGCGCCCAGAGGCGTCGTTAATAAAGTAATAAAGTTAACTAAAAAAGCTCGTTCTAATGCAGTAGGATAACGACATCCCAACTGTGTATCAAAAGGATTAATTGAGTAATCAGGAGTCATTCTCAAACGATGATAAGCAACCAGGTGACGCTTAGATGCTGGAAGTGCTTCCTTCAGCAAAGAAATAAGCCCGCTACTTGAAGGCCCAATATCAATAATTGCAATACGTGGTAAACGTAACAGTCCACCTGATAAACATAGAGCGAGGTTAACTGCATTCGATAAAACAGATTTACCCGAACCTGGGCGCGCATATACAAGATCGATCCAGGTTGTTTGTTCCGTAGATCCCGGCTGGAAGGGCCAAGGTTTGCCATCAGGTGTTCTAAAAAGTAGTGCTCCCTTTAGCCAAGGCGATGCAGGGCGGGTAATTGGTAATATTGAAATCACTGCGCTTAGAGGCGCAACAGTAGGAACTGCGGTACTATTCAGCGTAGCACCTAACATGCCAGAAACAAAACCACCGAATGGATCACCGCAAATTTCAGAAACGTCGGTTGATCCCCAGCCCTCAATTGCTTTTACTAACTCAGAACTGCGTTGCCTCAATAATGCCATTCTATCTTCAGGCGCCCAAGTTGTTGCAACAACTCGTAAACGGACTACGGATTCATCTGTATTTAGCTGTATGTATTTTAATAAATTAACTGAATCGCTGATCAAACGATTTTGTGCTGAACTAAAAGTTAAAATCGCGGCTAATAAGCCTTTAAGTTTAATTGTGGCAAGTCCTTCACTCTCAATCAGAAAGGAGATTCTCCAAGGAATATGCGCGGGTAATATACGTGTAAATAATTGAATAAATGGTCTAATGTCTTTGGGGAATAAATCAATGTAGGTTGATGAATAAATCTTGTCTCCGACCCTAACTGTACGTAAATCTAGTACCTCCGCGTCACGGGGAAATACTTGCTTCGCTAATGAAGGCCATAATAAATCTGAAGGATCTCCTTCAAAAGAATTAATCTCTCTAATTGTAACCTTATCTCCAGGCAAACTTGGTCGCCAATCATCAGCAGTATAATCTGGATCCGCTGTCATACGAACTGCATGTATTGCATCATGTACTTCCATTAATTTAGCAAAAATATGAAGTGAATCGAGATCATTCATAACGGAACGAACATAAGCATCATGCGTATCACGCAACTCAGGGATGGCAGCATAGATAGTTTGGCTGTTTTTAAAAGGAGGGGCCTTCATATCTTTGATCATCTTAAATTTAGTTTTGGTTGCTGCTTTTAATTGCTCAGAGGGTAAATTGAATGGTCGGGTAATCAGTACAAAATAGACGCGCTCTTCTGCGCAATACTGAGCCATATAGTTGACTCGTTCTTCAAACAAGTCCGTTAGATTCAATTCAAGTCGTTTTGCAGTTGCCGTAGCTGGTTCATAAGTGTCTTGAATCAATTTTCTTATGTTTTGTTTATCATGGCTAAAATAAACCTGTAAAGCATGTCCTGGACGCCCCATTGCACCTTGAAATGAGTTGGTTAACCCTGCAACTAAGTTTTCAAACTCTGCAGCACCTACAAGAGCAGATACTCCTTCAATTTTCAAAATCGATACTAAAGAACCATCGTGATTGACCAACACAGTTGGGCTATCCGCTGTTTCCAACTCAATATATGATTCAGTTGTTTGCTTGAGCGAAGTACTTAGCCAGGCAAAGAAGGTATCTATCCCTTCAAAAAATGATTCTGACCAATGCGCCATTCCCTTACCTCACGTTTAACTTGAAATTTCTTCTAGTGCACTTGCAGCCCATTTTTCAATTTGTTTACGAAACTTAGCTCTTGAAGGCAATAGAAGTATATTTTTAAATAATTTAGATCTTCTCTCTTCGTCATTCACACCTGCATCAATCATTAACTGACCAAATATCGCAGGATCACTTGTTCCTTCACCAAACTTTTCCTCCACAAGTTGTGAGCGAAATTTGAATGCTCGATAAATATTCTGCGCACTCGATTTATATCCTGTATCATTAGTAATCGCACAAAATAATACATGACATGTGCTATTTAATTCAGGTTGGGTTAGTTCAGGAAGATAAATTAATGTACCCCCGCCATAACCACCAACACCGACGGATTCAACAAAAAAACACTGTGCACAGAAACAGCAAGAAGTCACCAAATTTTCTAACTTGTTGTTAGCATAATTATTATCAAGATTAACCACTTCTTGAAATAAACGCGCCTGAAATCCACAAAAGCGACAAGTATATCTATCTCTTTGAAATACTTTTTGCTCAAACGCCTTAAATCGTTCGTCAACCTTTCTGGCAGAATACAAACGCCATGAACCAGGCGTAGCCATTAATTTTAATTTGTTTTGTTCTTGATTAACTGCCATATCCTCGGCTCACATTAAATACAATAAACTTATATTGGCAATTATTCTTTTTTCATACCCATTAAAAGATCCTCTTCTCCTTAACGGAGAGAGGATCAAAAATGAATCTTACCATTATTATAAAAGCAACTGCTATGTATTTGCCGTCACTTTTTTAATATACTGTTCCAGTAGGACCAGCAGTTGTACCACCACTACCCCCGAACATTGTTGACCCAGTTACTCCTAAAATTGAAGGTAGGAACAATAAAGCGGCAGCAATAAAAACTAAGGCAATTGGTGTACCTATTGGAATTTGGGTCGGGTTATCTTTGTGCTGTTTAAATTTCATAATAGCACCGATTGAAAATCCCAATCCAGCCAGATAAGAACCTGCAGTTATCAATTTTGTCAAGCTTGTAAATGACCCAGTAATGTTTGATGCCATATTCCCTATGGATATCGAAGTTCCGGAAGCTGCGGCATCTTGACTAACCAAGGCCAGTAAACTTAGGCAAATGAAACTGCCTAACCAATATGTGTAATTAGATTTACTAATGAGTTTGCTCTTCACCTTTTTCTCCTCAAATTTAAATTTTACTAAAACTGATTAAATCAAAAAAATCATACTTTCTGTTCTGTTACGATGCCCCATATAAAGTATTATTAATCATCTCGAGTGTACCTACAATGTTAATTGCTAATATTCCTCCAAACACATGAATTAAACCTTTACCAGTCCCACCTGGTGGTTGTCCTTGCGAGGCGGAACGTGCAATCAATACCCATCCTCTTACGAAAGCGACTAAACCGATAACCTGAATAATAATTGTTAAAGGCCTTCCTACGACGCTTCCAGTACCGAACAAAGTATCAAGTGTAGGGTTACTACTACTTACCGGAGCGTACGAGAGAACATTTGAATAACCGAATGTAGTTACCATCAATGCCGAAAAGGCCGATGGAAAATAAATAAATACCGCTCCAACTAACAAATACATAATTGGTTCTTTAATGCTCGTATTATTCGACATCATCGTACGAGCCTCGCCATACACTTTTAAACTATAGACGGCTTTAAACAAAAAGGCACATCCAATCAGATATGCACCCCCTGTAATCAAGCGTTCTACAGGAATCAACGAATTTGCGATATTAGTTAATATATTTACCTGACCCGATATCCAGCACGCTACCGATCCGCCTGTACATGTATCAGCCATACAAACCTCAACTATCTTCTTGACTAAACCTAATTACTCGCCCGGAACTTGTTAAAACTCGCCCTTGCATAGAGTCGATTAGTCTAACAGTCCCATATCCTGCAATTTTTGTCCCTTCTCTTACTGTAAGTGTAGAACCATTTGTGCCAATTAGCCAAGCCCGACCAGGAATTACTGCATTTATATAGTAATTTATTTGTGGAGTTACTGTATGAACGCGGACAACTCGCTTTACAGGTTTGGGTTTTGTACGCTCCATTAATATATTAATTACCTCAGATTGTTTTGCTACTTGAGTATTCAATTCACTAATCATCTGATTTAATTTTGTAATCTGTGCATTTAATGCGTTTACATTATTATTGACATTACCTACTTGCTGACTCATTGAACTTACTTCAGATTGAACTGTTTGCTGGCTCGCTTCAATGGAAGCAACCTTTTGTTGTAACGCCGGATTCTCTTGTACAACTGGAGGTTGTTGTTGAACCACGGGTTGTGGCTGAATCGGTTCTTTAGGAATTTCAGTTTGAGTTACCTGGGGTTGAGGAGGTGGGGTGACTTCCGCCATGGGGGCAGGACTTACATTCTCTTTAGGAGGAGTGGGGGTAGTTTTAGAGAACATCCCACCGATAAATTTATACATCAACATTGCAAAAACAATTACGCCCACTGCAATTAAAGCATTGCGCTTAATATTTTTTCTTGGTTCCATTCCACCTGATCCTGCAGGGGTAGAACTTTTTGCATCAAACTCTGAGGTCTCCAGAGGTTCATTCTCAAGAGAATCTAACTCAGCGAACTTATACTCATCATTTTGATCATTATCTGCCATTTTTACCTGCCATCAAATTAAATAGATTTTACATCCTGAGTAAATAAAACTCCTACGGGAGTTCCGGAATAAACTTCAACAGTTGTAGGTGTATTAAATAATACTTGTGCTTGCTGTCCCCAAGTCTTACCAACGGTTGCCAAGCCAATTACAGCATTTTCCAGAGTAGATCGTCCAACACCGTTTGCAACGGTTACGTTATTACCACCACCTGTTCCACCAATGGTGACTGTTGTATTGGCTGACTGGAATGCATTACCAAAACCCTCTAAAAATGAGGAGGCAAATAATGAACCGTATCTCAGTAAATAGTGATGATTTGTTTTACTGGAAAGAGCAGTTCTTGCAGTATTCGGATCAATTGCATACGCAGAGATTGGAATTGTTCTTGGTGCACCTGGAATTGACATTGTATTAAATGTAATCACCATCTTGTTAGCATTCGAAGGTAAATTAAAGCTACCAATTAATTTGGCTCCTTTAAGTCTTCCAGAAACAATGCTCGCGAGAATGGGGCCTGGTTCATCACTGTTAACTGCAGTATCAATTACTGCAAACAGTATATCACCTGTTTTAATCATATTGACCTGAGTAACAGATGTAGAAGTGGTTTCGGTAACTGCTGTTCCTCCAGGGCCAGCTGCTGCTACTGCCGCAGCTGCTGGACCTTTTTCTTCTTCTTTACCCGCTGTATAAGTCTGTGCAGGCACACTTTTCCACTCATTAATTAATTGGTTTGCAGCTGCCAACATCTCTGAACTTTTTTGTTGGATTTTTTGTTGATATTTTTGCTCCGCTTGCAGCTGATTTTGTTTATTGATAATGGCTTGCAACTGTTGGTTACTTGCAGCAGATCCTGGTGTTACCACCGCTCCCGGCCCTTGACCTACTGTTGGTACACCACCAATATTAAATGTGCCTTGCTGTAAATTCGGAGCGCCTAAACCCGCTACTTGTGATAATTCAGTAGGACTATAACCAGCATTTTTTAAATCAGCAGCGCTATATCCTGCATCAGCTAAATCTTTAGCACTAAAACCTGCTGCTTTCATTTCTGCTGCTGTAAAGCCCGCATCTTTTAAATCCTTGGCACTAAATCCCGCATCTTTTAAATCCTTGGCACTAAAACCCGCATCTTTTAAATCCTTAGCACTAAAACCAGCGTCCTTTAATTCTTTAGCACTAAATCCCGCATCTTTTAAATCCTTGGCACTAAAACCCGCATCTTTTAAGTCCTTAGCACTAAAACCGGCAGCCTTTAAATCTTTAGCGCTAAATCCTGCATCTTTTAAATCCTTGGCGCTAAAACCGGCATCTTTTAAATCCTTAGCACTAAAACCAGCATCTTTTAAGTCTTTAGCACTAAAACCAGCATCTTTTAATTCTTTAGCACTGAATCCTGCGTCTTTTAAGTCTTTAGCACTAAAACCCGCTGCTTTAAGTTCAGCTGCAGTAAAACCCGCATCTTTAAGTTCTTTAGCTGTATAACCAGCATCTTTTAGTGCCTTTGCAGAACATCCTAATGTTTTCTTTATTGTCAGAGCACTAACACCTGCGGCTCTCGCTTTCTTCAATGACTCAACACTACAATCTGCGACACGTCCATTTGCAATAATATCTGCTGGAGTCAATCCTGCATTTTGCAAGTCCTGGGCAGTAAAGCCGGCATCGAGAAGCTGTGAAGGGGTAAATCCTGCATCAAGTAATGATTTAGCACCATACCCTGCATTTTTTAAATCAGCAGCACTACATCCATTTAATTCTTTAATTCGCTTGGCAGAAACACCTGCTGCAAAGAGTTTTTTCAGATTGGACGGGTCACAACCAGCAGCTTTAATTTGTGCATCCGTAAGAGGGGTTGCAGCACTAATTTGCGCTGGAGTGAAACCTGCATTAGCTAATTCTGCATCAGTAAAGCCGGCAGCTTTTAGTGCCTGAGCACTGCATCCAGCATATTGTTTAATCAGAGTTGCACTAACTCCTGCTGCTCTTTCCCTTTTTAAGGCATCAACATCGCAGCCCGCCTTTTTTATATCTTCAGGAGTAACACCTGGCGGAAGTTCGGCCTCTGCTGCCTTTATATCAGCTGCAGAATACCCTGCTTTGGCAAGATCTTCTGGTGAAAATCCAGCATTTAATAGATCCCTAGCTGTAAACCCTGCCGCTCTTAATTCCTCTGGGGTAAAACCGGCTCGTTTTAAATCGGCTGCGCTAAATCCTGCATCACGCAATTCTTTAGCAGTAAAACCAGCCGCTTTTAATTGCTCTGCACTACATCCGCTTATCCTGCGAATTGCAGAAGCTGTAACTCCGGCTTTCCGTAATTTGGTCAATGCCTCAACACTGCACCCAGCTTTTAATACATCTGCAGCGGATATTCCGTCTGGTAAACCACTGGCCCTAGCGATCTCCTCAGGCGTATATCCAGCTCCTTTTAATTCATCATCAGAAAAACCTGCATCTTTTAGTTCTTGGGCTGTAAACCCTGCATTACGTAATTCGCACGCATTAAAACCACAATCTCTTAATCTGGAAGCAGTATATCCAGCATCTTTAAGTTGTCTTGCATTAAATCCTGCAGCTTTTAATTCTTTACAGGGGCAAACTTGATTTAGTTCCTTTAAAGAAAAACTATCTTTCAACTGTGCGCAGCTGCATGCTTGCTTTAGATCAGTTAATTGTGCTCCTTGGCTAACAACCTGATTCACAACAGTCTTTGAACAACCACCATTTTGTAATGCTTGCAACCAAAGACTTTTTTGAGGGCCTTCTTCAGTCTCACGCGCTAAGGTAGCAAACCCTACGCCACTTTGACCACCTTGAGAGCCAATAACACCAACGCCCTCTCCCAGAGCTTGAGTTCGAATAATTGTTGGAATCGCACTGCCTCCAGTTTGCTCTGCTTTTGCTGCCTGGGTGACATTTTGCTCTTCTTGTAACTTGGCATATTGGGCTGTTGGGTTGAGTACACCAGGAATAGACTGGATGCTTCCGGGAGTATGTCCAAGAGTCGCCTCCGCCGCAGGGCCACTACTTATTGATCTTAATTTTATATACCCTATCACTACAGCAAGCAATAATAATGCTATTGTAAAAATGATAATAACTCGGGTACGAGTATTTGAAAAAAGTGATTTGATATTTTCTTTTTTGCCAGCCATTTATAACCCTTCTACCTTGAGCTGCATGACCTTCCCATGCCAGGAAACCAGTAATACCGGAGATTTACGCATTTCATAAGCATGCGTCCCATCTGCGCTGGTCATACTTGCCAGCCAGCCCGGCGACAATATTGTAAGATTTGTTCTAACATACATTCTGTCATTGACCAACCAAGCACGCGCATCTCCTCCTATAATACTCAGTCGTTTACTTCCAGGAGGCGGTACACCATCTAAAACGTGAAGCAGTAATTCACTAGCTGAGGGCGGAATCCCAGTTTCTAGTGGCATCGTTTTAGCATTTGGTCCAAAACCTTGGACGCGCAAATCAACCCGATAATCAACTGCTTTTTGCCCGGGGATCAGAGTGAGCATTACTGGAGTATTTAAACCTCTCAAACGCACAGCCAAATTACCATAATTGTATAATTTCATTGCTTGAATCATTATTGTATTACTTGTTTTATCCCATTGAATATTAAACGAATTGGGATCTCCCAAATCATAAGCAGCAATCGGCCATGGAGCTCCAGATGAATCTAGAAAAACTAACGAAGACACAAACCCTTGTGCCAAACGGATAACGGGTGGAGTAGAGCCTGGAGACAAATTCACAAATTGAGAAGTTGCTGTAGGTTTCGGTGGCGTGCCCACAGGTGAAACCTTAGCATATTCCATAGTTTCAGATAATTGCTTTAATTGAACAACCTGCTCCGTACTCATTGGATAGATAGTTCTTGTCATATCTTTAAATGCTTTATTCTCAATAACCTCTTCATCACTTTGACTTACAATTTGCGGCGCATTGGGATTAGGCGCAACATTTGCAGGAGGCATTTCAGGTCGTGCAGGTGCACTGTAAATATTATTAGCAAGAGGAATCGGAATATTTGGTCCTTGTTGTTGTGCTGCGGGCGGATTTTGCGCCGGATTTGGATTTTGTCCTGCTTGAGGTTGTCCCGCAGGTTGTTGTCCTGGTGGTAGGTTTTGTCCTGCTGGCTGATTTTGTGCTAAACGTTGTTGCAATATGCGTAACTGTTGTAAAGCCTGCTGCGCACTATCCCCGGACTGCTCCTGTGCATAAGTAGGAGCAGGCAGCCAATAGGCTATACCATGCAACAAACAAAACTTTAAAAACCAGCTCAGCTTTTTCATTAAGACACTCCACCTGTGGCAGGTCCTACAACAAATTGCGATATACCTATTCCTCTAGGCGAATTCAAAGTAGAAACACGGGTAATTAACATGGTAACCACATTATTTTGTTGAGTAAATTCACTGGCGCTCTGATAGGTTACCAATATAGGCATTTGTACTCGCCATGAAAAGTTTCCATTCAACACGCCTTTTTGCAAAATAATGGGAGCTCGTGTTGCCACAGCAGAAACAATTAGTTTTTTGGCCTTTACTGCATCTAAGTTATTTGATTGTTGTAATGCACTTAGAAATTGATCCCAACCTTCAGGGGTAAAAAACCCGGATGAAGCTTGTAGTTCGTCTCTATAGTTAACAAAATTATAAGTAAATGCAGCAATAGCAGCCTGATTCGCCCATTGCAATACAGCAGAATCCGACTGGTTTGGCTCATTTAAAGGGAAAAGCGGAGTGATGCGACCGTTTATGCTGGTCGCAAAATATTTAGGGGCTGGTGGATGAGTAATCATGTACACCAATAGCGCAGCTAAAACAATATTGACAAGAAGAGCAATTAACAACGCAAGTATTACCTTACGTTGGCTGTCTTTATAAAATTTGTTTCTTAATGCTACAACTGTCAAGGAATCTTCAGCCATAATATCCTCTATTTATTACTTATTGCGGTATCAATTTATCCTCATTCTCCGCAGGCGGATCAGGAGGAAGTAACGCGTTCGATGAATAATTTGGAGCCGAAAGAGGCTGCAATTGAATGGGTGGTGCTATACCACTCGTTGCATAAAAATCTCGTTCAGGCTCTGTTAAATGAATATAAGCGATTAAAACTCCAAAAATGCAATTCAATATCAGGGAAAGAATCAATGTAATCAACCCGCGTCTGTATGAGTTAACGTAGAAATTCTTACTGCTTTTTATCAATTCCCATGTTTCACGACTCATTATTTCCCCTACGCCACGGCTCGCCTAAATGTTATTTCTACCCTAGCATTTGCTGAATTATCACCGCCTTGAGTGAATGAAATAATAGGTTTATCACTACCTAACCCCTGTGTAAAGATAAAACGACTATCTACCCCTTGAGACCAAAGATAGTCACTAACAACTCTCGACCGGGCTAAAGTTAATGCATGCTCTCTTTGTGGTGATACATATTTGTTGCTGTAACTGGCTATATTAATTGCAATTTTACGAAATTGTTTCAGGAACACAACAATTTCATTTAACAAAGGATAAGATTTCCATTTTAGACGTGGTGTTTCTGGCTCAAATAAGTAGCTGGCAGGAATACTAATCATATAATCCTGACCAATGGTAATTACTTTTACCCCTTTTCTATTGAGTCTTTTAGCCAGCTTCATGATAGTAGCATCACAGGCGCCCAGAACCTTACATGGATATTTAGGTTCATCTTTTTCTAGCGCCCAATAGTCACCCTTGCAGGCAGTTAACATTAATATGGCAACCAATCCAACAGCCGGAATTAGATTAATACGTACTGATCTCACTCACTATCCTCATATCTCAATAAATGATTCTGACTGTAGCTCTGTTGTGTGTTCCATCTTTGAGAAAAACATACAAATCATTACGTTACAATGAATTCAATAAAATAGCTATTTTTTTAAAAATATATTTATTTCTTTACATTTTTCTGAATAAAAACAAATCGCCAAGGATTATTTTTTCGCAACAATGAAAAAGAAAATAGACTCATTTTGAAACGCGCAGTAGCGAGCAAAATGCAAGGAAAAGCAAAGCATGGGAGTAGTATACACGCGAGTATATGAGGTTTCGAACACCGCACCGACGAAGCAGTTTGCTGCAAGTAGAATTTCGAAAGAAGCCTAATAGCCAAATCGCATATGCTCATAGATAAGAAATTAACTCAATAACTCATACGAAAAGGTATGAACGGCTTCACCTAACTCAATTTTCTAGTATCGAAAAATAATTATGAAAAGAAAAATGAATTATTCTGAGCTGAGCCTTAGTTGTATTTCGCTTAACTATTCTTCAGTTTTTTTACTTGCATTCTCACGTTCTGTAGCAATTTTTTCTGATAAAGTCCTGACCATGTCAGTTAGCTCATCTGGAGCAATAACATCCCTTTCTTCTGGCGGATAACTCGTTGCCAATTGGAAATCTTTAACCAGCTCATTCGCAACCGTACCAGCATATTTATCTTTAGCTCCAGCCAAACGCTCAATATTCATCATCTGATTACGTGTTTCATTAATGGGTAGTAACGCTTCAGAGAATGTAGCCTTATCACTCGCTAAAATTGGCGGGCCATTTGGATTTTCTCGCAAATTACTAAATATTGTTAGTGCACCTTCTACTTCTTCTTCAATCAAATCCTCAACTGGTTCAGGTTCATTATGACCATGAAATGCAATTAAAGCAGACACGCCCCGCTCTATGGGCTCTTCTATGGGTGATTCGCGTAACAGCTTGGAAATAAGGGTAATTTCTTCATTTTCAACTGTCTTATTAATTGACAAATCGCCACTTTCCAAAATGGATTGGAATGAGACTAATTGCTTTTGTAATCTCATTAAATAATCGTCTGGAGGAGCTTCTACCTTTAAAAATTGATTTAATTTTAACTGCTTTACAGGTTTAGGATTCGCATAAAACATTCGTGCACGTACAATTTTTGACTTGAAAAATATATGCGCTTCACCTTCTGTTTGTTCCTTTAAATCCAATAGATCAACACGAGCTCTCTTTTCAAATGAAGAACTTTTACTGTCCATATACGTATTAGCCATGCTGGTATCTTTGGCTTGAAATGAATCAACCTTGGTGACATAAGCCTCGCCTGCTGTTTTAGTGAAGAAATCCCAGGTTTCGGTCGGGTCTTCCAATTTCATACATATTTTAATGTTTGTATTTGCACCGATAGATGCCGCTTCTTCTTTGGATGCTTTTTGGAATGCAGGTAAATCTTGTCCTGCGAAAATCGCAGAGAATCCTAGAGAACGCGCTTGTGCAGGAACCACTGCAAACCCTTGAACAGCATAATATCCATACTCATCAAGGATACACATATAAGGAGTAGGTGCATTGGTTGGTTTTCTCAAGATTACATCTCGATAGTCCCCTTCGACATCTTCTCCCAAACCTGCTGCCATCATCGCTTTCAATGAAGAGACAATAATTTTACCTAAGTTAGATAACTCATCTGGAGATTTTTCCAAAGCGGGCAGTAGTACAACAAGAATTCTCCGATTCAACACCACGTCCTTAAAATCTACCTCGGCCAGATTGGTACGAACAATATGCCCATAAGTATCAGCCAGGGATGAAAACGCTCTTACCAACTGCATGGTAATAAAACCGTGCTGCTCTAGAACCTGTGATACTTGTTTTCCTTTTTTCTCTTTATTATAACCTGGCAAAGTACCTAAATAGTTACGTAAAGGGTCGGTAACCAATTTTGGAATCTGCTCAATATTAACACTTTCCTGATTATCGCGTGGAAATATTTTATCTACGACGATTGTTTCTAATCGGGTTAAATCAAAGTAGTTACGGATGGTATCAGCATCTAAAAGAATTGCACCTTCATCACGCATATAAACCAGAAGACGCATTAACGCTTCGACGAAAGCGATAGCACGGCCTTTCCACATATCACCGTCTCCGCCGCCTTTTGAATCGCCCATCAAACTCACTACAAGTTGGGTCAACATACTAGAAGACCCTTGAGAGAAAGGGTTAAACGTATTAGACAATCTTTTTTCTTGTGGACCAATAATATCTCGCGCACCAGTCATAAAGTTAATCAGAAGTAAATCATCTTCACGCCCCATGCTGCGGACCATAGAAAAAACTTTAGCATAGAGTGAGTTATCCCCTTTACCATCGACATAAATAAAACCACTACCTTGTACCAAAGCATTAAAAGCAAGAGAGACCAAACATTCTGTTTTACCGCTACCGGTGGAGCCGAAAATTAACGCATGGGTACGCATATCATCATTAGCAAACCATAATTCATGCCCCGTTTTGCGATCGTTACCAAAAAACGCTATTCCTCGGGCCATATTGGGCTTGTTCACACCCGGCTTCATATCATTATAATCTTTTACTCGAGAAATTTGAGGAAGACGGAAAGGTAGCTTTTGTTTTCGTGTGTAGCTATAAAGAAAACATCCTCCTCCAATAAGCATCAAAAGAGTAGCTACTTCTGAGAAATAATACGCCATGGCTGACAAAGTAAACAGAACAATTGAAATGTTCGTAGGATCTGCAAAAAAATCCGCCACCCGCTGCCCCAAAGTCCGGGTGTCCCTAAGTAGGAGGGTGGGATCTAACTCATGACGTGATTCAATACCGCGCATCATGGCTCTAACTCCTGCATTTGTCGGGGTGTTAACTTAACTTCTTTTATGGCAATTTCCAAAGCTTTAATCGCCTCATCTACCATAGGCACTAAAGAACGTCGTCCCATTTCTTTCTCAGCTTTCCAATGAGAGAAAGGGCCTGCAACCTCTGAAAAGGGAGTTTGTCTACCAACACAATTGAGCATATACCATAAACGCCTATCAACAGGTCTTAACCATAAAAACTCAGAACTCGGAACAACCCCATCATCCCGAGCCTTCTCAAGTAATGATGCCATTACACTTAAAGTATAGGCGTGTTTTGAAACAACTTCCTGGATAATTTCTGTATTTTTATATTTTTCTATTACTGGTCTAGCAACAGAATAATCAGGTTTTCCTGAAACATAAGTTCTATCTAACACAGCTAAAATATTGTTTGCAGCATCTCTATCCCGATTAATACGTGCCATAAAAACAGCAGCTAAGGCATAAGCTTGTGGCGAACAATGCTCAAAACCATCCCAATAAGGGCCTAATTGCAGAGTAAAAACTCGTTTTGCATCGCCTCTTCTAACTCCCGCCGTCATCTCTTGGCCAGGTACAGGATTGTCTAATAAAACATCTTCTTTTTTTAATAAATTGTATTTACGTGCAAATTCCATTGGGGTCAAAGCCATAGACCATGGGCCTTTATTTATATCCTGAGCTGCTAAATCTTCTTTTACTATAGGCATGATTGCAGGCCAGTTAAATTGTTCTTGCTCACGCAGCTTTTTCATATCGTAAATTTTACGGAATTTTAAAGTGATATTTGATTGATACAGAAACCCTGCTAAAAAAAGGAGGACAATAACTACTGGATAACGCATGAAGTCGCCAACAGCACGCGTTGTTTCTAACAATTGATTCCAATCCACTGCATTAGGATCTATTGTTTGCATAATCTGAATCAAGCTTGCGAGCTGATCACTATGAACAAAAAGGTTGACAAGTTTTGCTTGCAAAATATTAATTTGAAAAACAACCATCACAATATACTGATGTCCCATTTTCCAAATAAGAAACACAGTAATAAACACCAGCACCATGACCCATATTGGACCCATGCCACTATCTTGACCCTGTTGTTGCGGTTGTTGTGCCATTAGTGATTACTTCAAAAAGTTTATTTCTTTATAAGTATATACTGCCCTAGTATAAATTTGCGAGAGATTCGCGAGTATATCTGTGCTTTACATCACAACAAAGAGATATGATAAAACTCACGATTCTTTAGTCAAGCGACCACGTGAATATTTATAAATACCACTGATGTGAACAAAACGAGTAACATTCTCTAAGTCTAAAGATCTATCTTTTAACGTTAATAAAGGATTTCCTAACCTATCATATAAGATTTTATCTGGAGCCAGGTGAATAACATCGGTATTATTGATATAGATGCCTACGTAAGCCTCATTCTGCTTGTTTTCTTTTGATTTGATTAATTCTCTCACCTGATCTTCATTTCCATAGATTGGACGAGAAATCATTTGACGTGGCAAATTAATGATTATCCTTTCCCAAGATTGAATATTAGAACCATCCGAAGTATATAAAGAAACAAAAACTTCTTGCTGATTCCCTCTCAAAGCTAGACGATTTGCTAAATTAGCATCTGATTGAATTTGTGCTTGACTGCGCGCATTAATTTTTTTGCAAAAATTATCGCGAATTCCGATTAAACGATTACCAATTGACCGTAGAAAATTCGACTTATCCCAGGGCCCATTTTGAATCGCATAATCCAATGCTTTAAGGATTGCGTCATTATGTTCTTCTCTGAAATCATCTTTATTCATCACGTCAAATGTAACCTTATAAGAAATGAAACACTCTGCAAAAATCCAAGGCAATATTAGGAGTATAACAGTAATTTCTATGTATAGAAAAAGAAAAAAGATAAAATTCACAAAGAGCCTACGCACTCTTTGTAAATTTCATAAGTGACTAAAATCTAATCAATAAACTATTATTTCATTCCATAACTGGTATTTTCAACTTGTTCTTGTTCTTTAGTCTGAGCCTCAGCCTCACCTTTAACATCTTGAAGGTTTTTCTTAAAGTTAAAGTCTTGCTGAACGCCAAGTTTTTGCAATTCTGCTTCTAAAATTTTCTGAGCTTGTTCAGGCGAAGCATTTGCAACTGTTTGTATCAGGTTTAGATTCCCACTTACCTTTTGAAGATCGCCATCATTACCTTTCATTGACGCCAAACGTCCCACAGTTTCCTTCAATGCCTCAACGCCTTTAGCCACTTCCGTAGATGCGTCTCCAGAGGGCTTAAAAAATCCAAATTTATCTGTTGCCATCACGACACCCCTAAACATAAAACCTTTAATTAACATAGTTTATCAAAATCAATTATAAATGCATCTAAAATTACCAGTACTTACGATTTCTTTACAATATATTTTTTAATAACACACCTAGTCGTACATCAACTCATCTAGAGGGGTATAATCACGACTTGGACCACCTTGTATCAACTCATTTAACACATCAGTCATACATAATAAACGCAATACGTTGGGTGTTACCTCATCAAAAACAACCCTAAGCCCAAGCAAAGCACCTTCCGCTTCATCAAACGAAGCCCCTAATCCATACCCAAGGCATAAGGAACACAATTGATCTGCTCGTTTAGCAATTGCGGGTAACAAACCTGTATCGGCAAAAACCTCCTCATAACTCACAAATCTATCATTAAGATAAAATTTTGCGTTTAAACTTGCAGCAATAACGGACATACTTTTGCTAATATCTCTCTCCATGTTATCGCCACCATGGTTTTGAAGACCTGACTGATCCAGCTAACGTGCTTCTTATCCACCTTAAAAAAACTGGCACTGTAAAACCATAATGCTCAATGATCCCAAAAAACACTGCGGAGATTAAAACAAGTATTCCTGTCCATATTCTAATGTGCATTAGAAATAAAAATATAGGGAATGCCGCTCGAGCATCAACTATAAAAAACCGAGCGCTGCGAGCAGAATCTCTCCAATGTGCTGTTTCAGCAAACCCTGCCATATATATGCCTCAAATAAAAAATAAACCCTTTTAAAAAAGTATATACCTAAATACAGGCTTTAGCACCTTTGTCTTAAGAATATTAATAATATTTTTACTACAATTCGTACTTTTAATGAATATATATCTATGAATATTTTATGATCTTAGCTTTGAAATAAAAACCCTCTCTGACTAGGAGAGGGTTACATGTTACGGATGATTGCTTTTTTTATACGGATAACGGTTACTAAAGAAATTATTTTTTATCCATTGGGGAAGGTCCATTTTGCAAAGGTTGCCCTAAGATATTCGTTAGGACATTTTGCATTTTTAATTCCTCAGATGGTTTTGCAGAAGGCATTAATTGATGTTTCGGTGCAGCAACCTCTTCGCCAACTTCCTCTATCTCCTGCGAAACATCTGCAACCCGAGGGTTGTTCTGTCCAGCAGTCAGTTTTCCTAACATTTTAGAAGTACTGAATTGACTCATCTGAACTCCTCCTATTACACCTATACCTATAACTTAGCATAAACAACTTAAGGAATTATTAAGAACAATTAAATTTTTTATAAAAAATACTATTGAGTAGTGAGTCTGTTTTACGTTATGTTAAAACAACCTATTAGAAAAATAGGTTCAATTGTCATTTATGGATAAATGCAATTGCTCAATTGACAGAAAGAGTCAGGGCGATTGAGAACAATAGAGTCTGGAAATAAGACTCTAGAAAAGGAGGAAACATGGCTAAAGGTGAAGTTAAATGGTTTAATAATGCCAAAGGTTGGGGTTTTATTATTCCAGAAAATGGCGGCGATGATATTTTTGTTCATTTCTCGTCGATTCATGGCACAGGTTATAAAACATTAGTTCCAGGACAAGTGGTCAACTACGATGTAGAAACTGGCGATAAAGGTCTACACGCAGCTAATGTAATTGTGCTCAATGAGAATGCTGATGCTGAAATGGCTTAATTAGCTAACGCAGTATCATGGTGGTGCTGCGTCCATTAGCCAGGAAAGATCAAATTTTGCGCAAATACTGAATTACAAACCGTCTTCATGTATGATGGCCTTATTCTATTTAAGGTCTGAATTGCTGATGAAGCGTGGTTTGTTACTGATAAATCTTGGCACCCCTAACAGTACAGAGATCTCTTCTGTCAGGAGTTATTTACGCGAATTTCTTACCGACAAGCGGGTTGTCGATCTACCGGCATTGTTTCGCTACATCTTAGTTTATGCATTCATTATACCGTTCCGTACAAAACGTTCGGCTCGTGCTTATCAATCTATATGGACTGAACAAGGTTCTCCTTTGCTGATGCATAGCCAGAATTTAGTGAACCAAATACAAAAAGAAGTTGGCGCAGAAAATATAATTGCTCTTGGCATGCGCTATGGAAAACCGTCTATTGAAACAGCTTTAGAGCAGTTAAGACATTGTGAATCCATTACTATTTTACCCTTATACCCACAATATTCATCTGCTGCTACTGGCTCATCTATTGCAGAAGTCATGCGCATCATCAGCACCTGGGATCTCATTCCATCAATCACCATTATTAGTGATTTTTTTCAACATCCAGCATACCTGAACGCGCAAGCCCAAATCATTAAATCGTGTCTTCAAGAACAAACCCATGTTCTTTTTAGCTATCATGGAATTCCTGAACGTCAAATCACCAAAATCAGTTGTAAATCAATTTGCGCCGAATCTTGCCCTGCTTTAACAGACAATATCCATGGATGTTACAGAGCCCAATGTTATGAGACCAGTCGTTTATTGGCACATAAACTGGGTTTGTCTGCCAATAGTTACAGTACCGCTTTTCAATCAAGGCTGGGTAAAACACCCTGGGTAAAACCTTATACCGATCAAATTCTTGCTGAATTGGTTACCAAAGGGGTTAAAAAACTCATTATTGCTTGTCCTTCATTTGTTGCTGATTGTTTAGAAACACTAGAAGAAATAGGTATCCGTCTCCAACAACAATGGACAACACTAGGGGGCAAAGAATTGATTCTCGTTCCGAGCATGAATACCGACCCTTCCTGGATAAAAGCCATAATCACAATGACAGATATTCAATCTGATTCCCAATGTAGGAGCATCTTGTGACTCTGCAATTAATTCTCCAAAAAGTATGGAGTGCCCTATTTTCTAAATATAAGATTATTGGATTATCAAGCGTAACTATCGCGGCCTTAAGCATTTACTCTATATTTTATTATCATGCGAAAATAGCTCCTCCCCCTGCCACTAAAATAGTTGAAGTAGTTACTGTAACGCCATCTACTATTGAAAAAACAATCAAACTTATAGGAACCATACGCCCAAAACATGCAACAATACTTGTTGCCAAAGGATCTGGAATGCTCGATACCCTAATGAGCTCAGGACAAACTGTCAAAAAAGGTGATTTAATTGCTAAAATAACCAATCCAGACATCGAAAGAAGCTATCAACTTTCTAAACAAACGGAACAACTGGAAAGCACGCAATACCAACGTCTCAAAAGTTTGCAAAAAACAGGCTTTGTCAGTGCAAGAGAAGTAGAGGAGAAAAAAAGAATCTGGATCGATTCACAAAAAGAAAAGGCCAGAACTAAAATAGAACTCAAAAATATGCGCTTTTATGCACCATTTGACGGCGTAATAGGTGCATTTAAAATTAAAGAAGGAGCACAAATAACTGAAGGCGTGCCTATTGTTACCATTTACGATCCTCATTCATTAACCGTAGAACTTGATATTCCCTGTACAAATAATCACTCAATTGAAGAAAACCAACCTATTTATATATTTGATCAACTTTTTCATTTAAGTCATGTCCAAAAAATGATAGATGATGAAACGCATATGTGTCCCGCTGATGTTGATATACAATGTACTCATTGCTTAATCGGCGCAAGTGTATCAAGTCAACTCGTAGTGAATAAAAAAACAGGAACATTGATTATTCCAACCCAAGCCTTATTTCTCAAGCAAGGTAAAACACATGTTTATAAGGTAATTGATAAAAAAATAGAACTTGTTGCTGTTAAAACAGGAATACAGGAAAAGGATAAAGTAGAAATTATTTCGGGATTAAAATCTGGGGATAAAATAGTGAGTAAAAATCCCGAACGACTCTATCCAGGACTGGAAGTCTCAATTTATAAAGGTTAACCATCCGGTTATGAAATTTACGAGTTATTTTTTAAAACATCCCGTTATTTCAATTATTCTTAATTGCATGATTCTGCTCTTGGGAATATTGTGTTTCCATTCATTACCCTTGAGAGAATATCCCAACATCAGTTTTCCAATCATTACAATAAATACCAGTTATCCCAATGCCAGCCCTGAATTAGTCGAATCTGTAGTCACTAATGTATTAGAGGATCAACTTGCTGGGGTAGAAGGATTGGAGATGATGACTTCGCGTTCTAATGCAGGAAGCTCATACATTACCTTGCGCTTTCGTCCAGGAACTCCTATGGAGAAAGCTCTGAATGCTACGCATGAGGCAGCACGGCTAGCACAGCTTCCTTCAACAGTAAAAACTCCCATAATCGAACGCCAAAGGCAAGCAGATGGTTTACCTTTTATAGGCATTGCACTGGAATCCTCATCACTTAATTTCGGAGAGCTCACGCATTATGCCAATTTGAATCTTAAAAATGTGTTTCGTAGTCTTAAAGGGGTTGCCTCAGTCGAGGTATGGGGACAACCGTACACTTATGCCGTGCAATTAGATCAAAAGAAGTTATATACATTTGGAATTAATGTCGATGAAATTGCTTATGCAATTGCCAACAACCGCTTATCTCTACCCGCGGGGAATTATCAAAACAGAATCCCTACGACGCTTGATTTTGAATTAAAAACCCCAGAAGATTACGAAAACCTGGTAATTAAAACTCAAAATCATCATCCTGTTTTTCTTAAGTCATTAGCTCAAATTCAATTAACTACGGATAACAACCAATTCCGCGTCAAGGTCAATGGCCATCCAGGCTTAGTGCTTGCGATTAATCGTGCAAATGATGCAAATCCGATCGAAGTATCGCAAAGCGTTCGCAAGGAACTGATGGCCTTGAAAAAAGGGTTACCCGATGACATCAAGACTAGAATTATTATTGATCAATCCGAATTCATTAAAGCATCACTTAAAAACATCCAATCGTCTATTCTTGAGTCCATTTTATTGGTCTTAGTCATCATTTTTATCTTTTTGCGAAATGTGCGCGCTACAATAATTCCACTAATTGCAATCCCAATTTCACTTTTTGGCTCTTTATTATTTTTGAAAATTGCCGGCTTTACTATTAATCAAATGACTCTTCTTGCGATGGTGTTAGCAGTTGGTTTGGTTGTCGATGATGCCATTATTGTTCTTGAGAATATATGGCGTCATATTGAAGATGATTTATCACCCATGGATGCAGCACTTAAAGGATCAAAGCAAATAGGTTTCGCTATTATCGCTATGACGCTCACTTTAACCAGTGTTTATGCACCGATTGCTTTGATTGATGGCATGATTGGTCAGTTATTCATTGAATTTGCTGTTGCTTTGGCCGGAAGTGTATTCATCTCGGGAGTAGTTGCCCTGACACTTTCACCTTTAATGTGCGCTACCTTCCTACACAAAAATACAAACCATTTATGGCCTGCTATCGATAAATTCCTGAGTAAACTGGCACAATACTACTATAAATTACTGAGCATTATAATTTACCGAAAAAAAACCATGCTGTTTATACTCTTCCTGTCACTCGGCCTAAGCATATTTTTTTACAAAGTGATGCCTAGCGAAACAGCCCCAAAGGAAGATCGCAGTTTGATAGGAATCTATACCCCCCCTCTATCCGGGGATAATTTAGATACATTGGAAGCCAATACAAAACGCATACAACAATCCATAGGCAAAATTCCTGAGGCAAACAATACATTAACTTTTCTTGGAAATTGGGGTAGCAGCATCGTCATGCCTTTAAAACCCCATAAGCAAAGAAATCGTTCCGCAGAGCAAATTGTTAATTCATTAAAACCGAAAACAGAACAATTACCCTCTGTGGATGCTTCCGTCTGGAGTTGGGATTCAGGCTTACCTGGAGTAGATGATGCGCGCAACAACTCGGAATTGGAACTCGTCATTTCAACTACTGAAAATTTTCGACAATTATTTGAGGCAACAGAACATTTAAAAAAGATGTTGGATCAGAGTAAGGAATTTGCCTCTACTCGCTATGATTTACGTCTTGATTCCATGGGATACTCTGTAAATATCGACAAAAATGCCTTAGCTCAACTGGGATTGACTCCTGCACAATTGGCTAAAACCATAGAAGTGTTTTTCAGTGGCGATAAATCCATGTCCTTTCAAAAGGATGGTGTGTCCTATAACCTAACCTTACAAGGTTCATCTAAACCCTGGACCTTAGATGAGCTGTATCTTACAACCCCCTCTGGAAAACGTGTTTCTTTAGGTTCAGTAGCACAAATGAAAAGACGTGCGCAACCCACTGCATTGGAACATGTCAATCAAATGCGCTCGACAACTTTATATGCTCAATTACCTAAACAACAATCCTTTAAAAAAGGCATGAATAAACTCATGAAAATAGCGAAAGAAAATCTGTCTAACCAATATAAATTGAGCTGGGCGGGTGCTGCCAAAGCCTATAATGAATCATCACACACTATGGTTTTGTTATTCGCTTTATCTATTCTCTTTATTTATGCCATTCTTGCAGCACAATTCGAGAACTTTATTTATCCATTCATTATTCTGTTCACTGTGCCTTTAGCATGTTTTGGAGCTTTATTATTTGCTTACTTATTTGGCCAATCTCTAAATATTTTTACTCAAATCGGGCTGGTCACTTTAGTAGGACTCATCAGTAAACACGGAATTTTGATTGTAGAATTTGCCAACCAATTACAAAAAGAAGGCTTTACCTTAGCCGATGCAATAAAAAAATCGTGTTCACTAAGGCTGCGCCCTATTCTCATGACTACTGGAGCTATGGTTTTTGGTGCCATCCCATTAGTGCTCTCACATGATGCTGGAGCTGAAGCCAGGCATGCAATAGGTACCGTGCTTATTGGTGGTTTATGCATAGGCACATTATTCACTTTATTTTTACTTCCTACTGTTTATTTCATAACCTCGAAAATAATAAAAAAACCTGAGTAATAAGTGCTCATTTCCAATAAGATTTCCGTTTCTAATTTAGTCTAAAATTAAAGAAAGAGATCATGGACTCGGACAAATGACTCAGACACCTTTGGAATTGGAAATATTAAAAACGGAAAAGTTAAGAACAACAATTTTAGCTTTCTTTTTTTTTGCATTATCTCTTATGTGGATAATATTTATTTCTTACGCCCCACAACAATATTATCAATATTACGGTAAAACATCCGTCATAATTTTTCCGGGTTATTTCGCAGTTGTAGGGATATATTTTTTATTGATGCGTCAAGTTATTTATCACTATATGCTCTATAAAAAAAATTTACCTATTCTTCTACGGTACTTTAACACGTTTATCGAAATGAGTATTCCCACTGTGGCTCTTCTTATCATCGACAACTTTCAAAGATCAGCCTATGTGCTTGTAATGCCGCCTATTTTAATTTATTTCATTTTCATTTTTCTGACTTCACTGACATTAAATATACGGTTATGTTTTTTTGCAGGATTAATCGCAGCATTTCAGTATTTGGGACTGTCCTATTATATTTTGCATTATACGGATACTTCACGCATTGTTTACTATTTAACAGGATGGTTTTCCTATGCTGCTCGTGGTGCATTATTGTTAGTTGGAGGCATAGTTACAGGATTCGTCACAGCTCAAATTAAGCAACAATTTAATGCCGCTTTTGATGCACAACAAGCACGTAATGAAATTGAACATATTTTTGGTATGCACGTTTCTCCTGAAGTTGTATCCAAGTTATTATCAAAAAATTCGAATGCAAGTGAATATATACCTGTTTGTATTATGTTTTTGGACATAAGAAATTTTACTCATTTTGCCGAAGAAACTGAACCAACTGTTGTTGTTCAAAATCTTAATAAACTATTTAAATATATGGTTGAAATCATCCATGAAAATAAAGGGATTATAAATAAATTTTTAGGGGATGGTTTTATGGCAATATTTGGTGCTCCTACGTCCAGTGGAAATGATGTGGAAAATGCAGTGAATGCTGCCTTAAAAATTATTCAACGTACTGAAGAAGAAATAAAAAAAGGCAATATTCCTGATTTCAAATTAGGAATAGGGGTGCATTATGGTAATGCAATCACAGGTACTATTGGTGCAAAAAACCGCCTTGAATATACAGTTGTAGGAGATGTAGTGAATTCAGCAGCTCATATAGAACAGTCCAACAAAACTTATAATACAAACCTACTTATCTCTGAAGAGGCCTTCAACAAATTATCTAATATTCAGGCTGAATTGGTCGGCGATGTGATGCTAAAACATCGTGATCATCCTATTAAATTATACAAGTTAGTTTAATCTCTGACTAAAATCCAAACGCCTCAAATGGTGGTATTCATTAGACTAAGGCCTGACCTAGGCCGATGATAAGCTTTGTGTAGGATACTGATATGGTGCAGTTTGGGGTGGGGTTCGGATTAATTCTCTCTCTATTTCTTTAATGCAACAATAAAAACTTTCACGTTGGAAATGTGTGTTTAAGTAAGCAGACAAATTAGGCCAACGTCCAGCATCTAATGGATAGCCCGAGAAATGCATATTCATAAACATGCTTACAACAGCAACATCAGCAATACTGAATTGTTCACCTACAAAAAATAGTTTATCCCCTAATTTTGCTTCCAAGTACTGCGCAACTGGCGGAAGATTTTGAGTAATCGCTCTGTCAATTGCTGTACTATCTGGTTCTCGTTGATGGTAAAGCGGAACAAGAATCGTTTGATAATAACAAGGGGCAATTGCCTGGAATAAGGCGGTATCAGCATATTCTTCAAACCATAGTGCCGTAGCATAATCTTCTGGGTTCTGTGGATAAAAGCCGGGATAGGGGTATTTTTTGTCAATATAAGCACAAATTGCGGAAGAATCAGCAAGCGTAAAAGAAGCATCTCTTAATGCTGGAATTTTGTTAAGCGGGCTTGCTTGTTGAAAATCTTCATTAACGTATTGATAGAGATTAATTGGATCAATCCAAAAAGAAACGTTCTTTTCATACAGTAATATTCGTGGTTTCCTGACAAATACTGAAGCAGGTGCTCCATATAATGTAATCATTAATATCCCTTAGTGGAAAAAAATTTTAGTTTAACGATCTGAATAAAACATCTGCGTCATACGTTCACAATAACTTAGAAAATGAGGATGGGATTTAGCATAATCTTGCAATGGAGAGGAGATAGGCGGCTGGATGATACTTTTAAGAAATGCATAAGCAGTGGCATCGATGCTGGTAGGTTCATTACCCATACAAAAGTCGCTCTGTTCCAATAAAACACTCAGTGCATGCAAGTCTGCAATACCTAATTGATAAATTTCTGTTGCACTGTGTCGACCTATTCCTTGTCGATAAAGATCCTGACTTACTTTTTTTTGAATCAATTTAGGAATAAAGTAATAAAGTGGTTTTTTAAGATGACCAAAAAAAGCCTCTTTAGTGGTTGGCCAATATCGATTATCAATCCAGCGCGAATAAACAATGACCCAGTACAAGTGCTCTTCAAGCATGCGCCTTACTGCCAACGCCTCTGCTTTTTGAGTCGCAGTTAAATGACCATCTAAAGGGTCGCTGTATTTCTGTTGCAAGTAATCGATAATAAAACCACTATCTGCTATTTTTCGTCCATCATCACTA
This sequence comes from Legionella steigerwaltii, assembly GCF_001468065.1. Classification (GTDB taxonomy): domain Bacteria; phylum Pseudomonadota; class Gammaproteobacteria; order Legionellales; family Legionellaceae; genus Legionella; species Legionella steigerwaltii. Next base: position 42,920 of record NZ_LNYZ01000013.1, on the reverse strand, counting down.
ATGACAGGCAATTTTCCCTTTGGCGCTTTGCGCGGATCAATAACGGTTACAATTTCAAAAGGAAGTTTCGCCATTCGCAAATAGGTTTCTAGCTTCATACAAAATGGACTGGGATTAGGTAGCGACCATGCAGAGGGATATTGATAGAGCTTTATCATTGGTTATTCCTATCGATGTATAGGTTGTTGTTCATTGATTATTATACCAATTTGGTATGTAAGCAAAATAAAGTAAACAAAAAATTTAATATGGTTTGGATTGATAGCAAGAGCACTGCCAAGCATGCGTAGGCTGAGCTTAACAGTCCAGCCTATGCATGTTTGAGTTAGGTTACATCACAATTAATAACAAAAAGAGTACACGCCGTTTCATGGGTGTAACTACTTTTTAATACCTCATAAGGGATAAGTACTTCCTGAACTCCTTTATAACGAGGTGCCACTTGAGCCTCATCAAAAGTAATTAATAAACCACTCAAGGTCAGATTCCAATTTTTATAATTTTCCATTCTGGGTCCAGCCCCAGCTTTAATCATTTCTGCAGGAAATTTTCTAGAACTTAACTGATTTGAACAGTAAGATGAAATTTTGTCCAAATAATTGCTATTTGGCTTAAATAAATTGCTTAACGACAGTAATTTATTATGTCCTAAGTCAAAGTTAAACGTTTGTATTTGCTGACCTGGATGAGCCATGCCTTGTACAAAAGAATCTCTCCTGAAACGAATGCTAATGTATTCAGTATGTTGAGACTGAGACACAAAACCTGCTAAATCATAATTGATCTTTAGGTGGTTTTGCATCACTTCCATCGATTGTGTTGGTGTTGTTTGGTTGATCACATGTCTAAATTGATTTATTTCTTTATCGACAAATGACTGTAACAAATGATTAAAATCTTTAGCGGTCTGAGGTAAGGGGCTCCCAACAATTTGTGGGTAACGCAGCTGAAGAAGATATCTCGTTTTTTCAGTTTGAACCGTTTTAGGGACTAATTGGTTTTTTTGATTCAACACCAACAATGGTCGTGAATCATCTTGGGCATTTGTCCAAAGTGATAAGGGTGGGAGCGGGTCAGCATAGGCAATAGAAATAAGAAAACAACCGAACACCATCAATATAACTCTATTTTTGAGGGAATAAAACATAGAGGATCCTTTTCTTAATAATATTAGATAGTTATATAGCTCAAAAAGTGGAGAAAAAGTAGGAGATTGTTAGCTTTCTCATAAATAAGGAACCACTAATTTTTCTACAATCTCCAAGAACAGAAGACTCAACTGGAGCTACTCATTTTTTATTGCAAAAACTCTTTTTTTCTTTAACAAAGCAAGCCATTATTGTCCTTAAAAGTAACAGGATCTAACAAAAATAAATATAAGGATATAAAAAATGCCAAATATACTAGTAATTGGTGGTGGAACAGGCCTAACAACAGCCTATATGTTAGAAAATGTAATGGGGTTCAACATCACTTTAGCAGAAAAGAGTGAACGTTATGGCGGTCATATTAATAGCCTAAATTTTGGTGACCACGGAATTGCAGAGGGTGGCGCCGAATTTATAGGCGCACCAGAAAGTTACCCTAATGTTCACAAACTATTTTCCATGCTAGGTGTTAAACTAAAACGCTTTGAACTGAATGCTGACTTACATAAAGTCAGTATTGAGCATGGTAAAGATGATCACCTAGTTTTACCTCCCGTTTATCATTCTGCAGAAAAAAATAATCATTCTTTGTCTGATTTTTTTGGTTGTTTTTTTACTGATCACAATGCATCACAGAAAGAAATACGTATTGATTTTGGCACTCTATTAAATAAATTTTCTGATCTATTAACATTGGAATGGGAAATTCTGCGTGCACAACATGAAAGAGAACCTGAAAATATTAATGAAGTTCAAACACTTGAAGAGTTTATGGAAGGATTTAAGAAAAAAAATCCCGGCTTTAAAGAAGAAGATATTGATAATTTTAGCAATCGAGTATTGTATCCCATAGTAGGAGCAGCATGGGGTATCCCTATCTCCGAAGCCAAGAAATTTTGCGCATTTTATGCAATGAATTATTTAGCTTTGAGTAAAGACTGGTATGATGCACCAAGTGGGCTAAGCAGTTACATGGACGCAATGAAAGCCCAATGTAAAAACCTAGACATGCGCCTTAACACAGAGGTTACAAAACTCATCCCCATTACTGATTCAGAAAGCACCAAATATCAGGCCATGCTTAGTGATGGTACTCTAATGCAAACTGAAAAAGGTATTCCCCTGTTGTTTGATGATGTTGTTATTTCTACCCCTGCATACGCATCAGCAGCTATACTACCTGATATAGATACCCAAGACATGCAAGAACTTAAAGAGGCTCTTAAAAAAGTTCGGTATTACGATACTACACTTGCTTTTCATCTTGATCCTAATTATGCCCCACCGCGCGGGACTGTGGTTCATACTCGCGTGGAAGGAGACTTAGCAGCAAATACAGCACAAAAAGACTGGAAAGCAAAAAATGGAGCGACTCCAGTGAAAAAAACATGGGTATTACCTGGTCAACCAATGCCTAATAATATTCTTAAAACGGAACACTATAAACATCCTATTATGGATAAAAACTACTTTATCGCACAGCAAAAACTACATACGATGCAAAAAAAGTATGGACTCTACTTTGGAGGAATTTTAGGCTGGAAGGGGGATTCCCACGAAGATGGAACCATTGCAGCACTGCAAGCAGCACGATCAATACATCTTAAACATCATCGAGCCCCAACTGCGAATAGACGCTTACAAAATTTCCTCGATGAAAGCGGTTACGTTATTGAACGAAATAATCAACTCAGTGCCCATGAAGAAAATAAAACATGTACATTGTCTTGACAACAAAAGTAGGACTACTCCCAAGCGCATCATATGATTTAAAAAACAATGCGCTTGAACCCTATGATTGAAACACTTGGTGCAACACAGCGGAATCTGAAAAAATAATCTCAGTTTCTCCCAGGTTCCGCTTCACTACACTCCGAACACCTATCTTCTTGAATAACCCTATACTCTGCACAATTAATTTAATGTACTATGAAATCGTTCATTTTTTTATAGGAGATTATGTTGAAAAGGATCTGTTTTTTAATGATATTTTTTGTTTCTCAAGCAATAAGTTCTGTATTTAGTACAGAAGACATCCAAAAGCTGAGACAGAATTTTTTTGCCAATATACAATCTAATGGAGCAATAGTTGCCGCCCCTTCAAAACAAAATCCAGATTACTATTATGATTGGATTCGTGACTCCGCAATTGCCATGGGTTTGATTGAAGCATGGTATGAATCCTCTCACGCATATGGATATAAAGAACGCTTATTTAATTATGTTTTCTGGACTCAAAAGCTTCAACACCAAGATGATCCATTACCTGGACAAGATATTTTGGGAGAGCCTAAATTTTATGTTGATGGCTATCCTTTTGACGGCCCCTGGGGAAGACCACAAAATGACGGCCCTGCCATAAGAGCTTCTGTGCTGACTCGTTTTGCCCAACAACTGTTAGACGATGATGAAATGGAATACGTAAAAACCCATCTTTATAATAATAACTTGGACCCATATTCTATGGGCGTAATCAAAATGGATTTGGAATACACTGCCCATCACTGGTCTGACAAAAACTTTGACCTTTGGGAAGAAGTGCTAGGACATCATTTCTTTACAGCTATGGTTCAGCAAAAAGCACTCTACGAAGGTGCAGCTCTTGCACGTCGTCTCAATGATAATAATGCGGCAGTTTACTATGAACAGCAAGCGGAGATGATAAACGCTCGTCTGAAGCAACATTTAGATCGCGATCATAAAACAATTCAAGCAACGCTTTTACCACATCCTGGCCCACAAAAAACTTTAGAACTTGATTCATCAGTGATTTTGGGAGTTTTATTTAATCCTCAAGATGATGGTTTTTTGTCTCCCAGTAGCACTTACGTTCAAAACACAGTTCAAGCCTTATATGAGCAGTTTAATTCCATGTTCCCTATTAATAAAAATCATTCAGGTGAAATTTTATTTGGTCGTTATCCGGGTGATACATACGATGGATATCAAACAAATGGTATAGGAAATCCATGGTTTATTTTAACTGCGACTATGGCTGAATATTATTATACGCTTGCCGATAACCTGCCTTTGGATAAAATACATCAATCCGAGATAGCGAAACACATCCAAGTTGGCGATAATTATTTGAAACTTATAAAAAAATATGCTCCAAACATGAAGTTAAGTGAACAAATAAACTTAAATACAGGGATCCAACAAGGAGCTCCATCACTTACCTGGAGCTATGTGGCTGTTTTACGCGCTATTGAATTAAGAGATAAACTCACAAGTAAATTAAAATAATTTCTTAATAACTATTTCGCACCTGTAGCCTGGGTGAAACGAAGTGAAACCCGGGTTTCGGTCCTACGGACCTTCACCCAGGCTACCCTATTACCCTACAGTTACCATCATCCTGAGGAGTTTACAAATGACATATACCCGAATACATGCAATCCATCCAATCCACTTTTAGGTAGACGCGAAATAAGATGGTTCTTTTTTGCCAATATCCTCGGTAGAAGGAATCTCTTTACGGCCTAATAACCGTAATGGCTTACCTGATACGATATAATTCTCAATTTGTTCCAAGCTGATATTCTTTGTTTCGGGCATATAAAAATAGGTAAAGATTAGTCCCAAAAAGCAAATCACCCCATACAAGGCAAAGGTATATTCAATACCCATCATTTTTTCCAAAAGAGGAAAACTAAAGATGACTACTGTATTAAAGGTCCAATTACTCATGGCAGAGAAACCCATACCAGCTCCACGTACGTGCAAAGGAAATATTTCAGCCATTGCAATATGCGGTATTGGACCTACACTCACTGCAAAAGAAAAAATATAAAGAATGAGGCAAGCAACTGACAAATAAGGAAGCCAAGCGACTTGATTTAAAGAAAAGATACACAAAGCCAGCAAGCTGGCGAACATACCAGAAAAACCAAACAGCAATAGTTTACGACGACCTACTCTATCGACACTAAGCATCGCAATGATCGTCACCAATAAATTAACCAGGCCAATCCCAATGGTTGCCAATATTTGTCCCGTAGTACTATTCATACCTAAATTTTTAAAAATTTCGGGCGCAAAATAAATTACCACATTAATTCCACTCAATTGTTGCAAACAAAACAACATAGTCCCTAGCATCAAAACAGGCAGTAAAGGACTCTTAAATAACAACAACCAACTTCCTTTTTTCGGTTCATTAGCTAATGTGGTTTCAATATCAGTCAACTCATGCTCGATAGAATGGCTTTTTCTTAATTTTTTCAAGGCCTTAGATGCGGCTTCACGGCGCCCTACACTGCACAGCCATCTTGGAGATTCGGGCATAAGTAAAATTCCGAGACTTAAAACCAGGGCAGGAAAAGCACTTGAAGCAAACATGGCACGCCAATCATGATTTTCAAGCAGAAGGTAATTGACTGAATAAGAACAAACAATTCCTACGGTCATTGCTAATTGATAAATAGCAACTACTGCTCCTCGAGTTTCATACGTTGCTGTTTCAGCTAAGTACAAAGGTGCCATTACGGATGCTACTCCAATTGCCAAACCAAGTACCAGTCGTGAGATAATAAGTACAGTAATCGAATCGGCGAATCCAGCGCCTAATGCTCCTAAAAAGAACAACGCACCTGCAAAAGAGAGTAAGGTACGACGGCCAAAACGTTTTACCCCCTTTGATGCGGTAATTGCACCAATCAGCATGGAGCCAAATAAAGCACCAAAGGGTAAGGCCGAGGCCATTATACCAATATGCGCTTCATTCAATTCAAAATGATTTTTGACTAACTCTAAGGAGCCAGCGATGATTCCCTCGTCATAACCAAACAAAAAACCAGCAACCGAACCAATAATTGCAACAACCCATGTCATATTCAACTCCTTGAATTGATAATCCAAAACAGCTAGGGTCAGTTTACAATTCGCTAGATTGAGCCAAAATGCTGCGCTTTTGGAGCACCGAAACGCAGCATACACGAAAGGTGTGAGTATCGGAGCGCATAAAATCGTAGCATTTTGGCCTAGATAGTAGAATTGCAAACAGACCCTAATCCCATCCTCTAACACTTTGACGTGCAGCAAAAGCGAGCTCAGTAATTAATAACCAATTGCCTTTTTTGATTGCTTCTTCGGGTACTATCCAAGAGCCTCCTACACAAGAAACATTGGGCAGGGCTAAGTAGTCAACAAAATTTACTTCATTAATGCCGCCGGTTGGACAAAATTTTGCCTGTGGAAACGGACCATGAATCGCCTGCAGCATATTCACTCCGCCAGCAGCTGCTGCGGGGAAAAATTTAAAGTGTGTATATCCCAAAATTAATCCTTCCATCAATTCAGAAACACTGGATATACCTGGAATTAAAGGGATAGTGGAAGTAGATCCGGCGGTTAATAGTGCTTGTGTTTTCCCAGGACTGAACGCAAATTTTGCACCTAAATCGGCTACTTGTTTTAATTGTTCCGGAGTAGTCACAGTACCTGCACCAATTAAGGCTTCAGGAAAGGTTTCTGAGAGTGTTTTAATCGCATCCAAAGCGATTGGCGTTCTCAGTGCAACCTCGATTACCTGAATACCACCTGCAAATAACGCTGTGGCCAAAGGTACTGCATGTTGTATTTCTTTAATTACAACAACCGGGATTACAGGTGATGTACGGAATATCATTTCCGGTTGCACCTTCTTCTTTGAAAACAACATGAAACCTCTCCTTGTAGTCGGTTATAGGCTAAATGAAACAACAGTGTAACTCGGGATTAAAGCAAATGAAATTCTGGTTATTCCCATTCCGTCATTAAAGTTAAGAAAAAACCCCTTCTTCCACTTTTGTGATAAGTGAAAGAATCCTTAACTTAATAGTTTCTCATTTTACCTAGGCCTCGATTGTTTTAAATAAACTGCAGCACCTAAAATTCCTGGCTGCTCAGCAGTAATTACATAAGTCGGAATTTTCGCATTAAAATTGCTAAAACGACCCTTTTCTTCAAAACGGGTTCTGAAATCACTGCAAGGCAGCAACGAAATTAATCGCGGCACAATACCACCTGCGATATAAATACCGCCAAACGCCGCAATAATTAATGCCAGGTCTCCGGCATAAGAACCTAGAATTGCGAAAAACTGTGCTACAGCTGCTTCAGCAATAGCACATTGTTGTGCTAAAGCCAAAATAATTATCTGCGATGCAGGAATAGGTGGCTTCTCTTTTTGATGGAAAACCGCCAATGCTTGATATAGATTTTCCAAACCATGACCTGACAATAAGCGCTCATAAGATACATGATCATATTTTTTTTTCAGATGAGAATAAATAAACCATTCCTGCTCTGTTCTTGCTCCCCAGCTGATGTGCCCCCCCTCTCCCGCATGGGCTGAGAATCCTTCCTGACCTGGGACTAGGAAAGCGACTCCGAGTCCTGTTCCTGCGCCTAATACAGCTCTTGCTCCGTTTGGGTCTGCTGTGCCTCTTCCTATCTGAAGTATTTGCTGGTTCGATAAAACAGGTAAGCTCATTGCAATCGCATTAAAATCATTCAAAACCTTCAATTCTGTCAGAGCTAATTTATGCTTTAATTCGCTGATCGAAAAACGCCAATGTGCATTGGTCATACAGATCACGTCATCAAGCACTGGGCATGCAATAGCGAGAGCAACCTGCTTAATTTCCTCCAATTTGTGTTGTTCTTTATAAGCCAATAATACTGATTCAAGACTGTTGTATGCGGCGCACGAATAAATTTCTACTTTATCCATGACCAAATTTTCTAAATTGACCCGGCTAAAGCGTGCAAAAGTGCCACCAATATCAGCAACGATCGCATACGACTTGAAATCATCAACACTCATAGCAAGACTCTTTTCCCTGAAACAAACTGCAAGCCCCCTGTTCAGCTCCCGTAAATTGTGACCTTAAACTGGCGAATAATTCTCGCCCCGTACCCAGTTGAAATGCTGCCTCATGTAAAACAGCTTTGGTTCTTAGTTCCAATTCCTGATCAGGAACTAGTAATTGTAATATACCTTGTTCCGCATCAATTAAAATCATATCTCCCGTTTCAACCCGAGAAAGCACCTCATTATTTATTGCTTCAGGTGTGACATGAATTGCAGCTGGAACTTTACCCGAAGCACCAGACATACGTCCATCAGTAACCAAAGCCACTTGATATCCTTTGTCCATGAGCACCCCAAGCTTAGGTGTTAATTGATGGAGTTCAGGCATTCCACAGGCTTTAGGTCCTTGGAAGCGAAGTACAACCACACAATCTTGATTCAAAATACCTTTTTGAAACATCTCCTCAAATTCTTCTTGGCTGGAACAAACTACTGCAGGAGCTTCAATCTTACTTTTTCCAGCGGCTAGTCCAGAGGTTTTAATTACAGCTCTTCCTATATTTCCACTTAACACTTGCAAGCCACCTTGTGGTTTAAAGGGAGTTTGCGCTGAAGTTAATACACGCTCATCAGTTGAACTAGCAGGACCAGAAGTCCATAGCAGTTGTTCATTATCTAATATGGGTTGTTGCGTATATCGTTGCAAACCGTGCCCCATCACGGTATCAACATCTTCATGTAATAACTTGGCCTCAAGCAGAGTGTGAATGAAATATGCCATACCACCGGCTCGCTGAAAATGATTAATGTCTGCATATCCATTAGGGTAAATTTTGGCAATTAAGGGAGTAACTGCAGATAATTGAGCAAAATCATCCCAATTGATCGAATAACCTGCCATGTTCGCTATCGCAATCAGATGCATAGTATGATTAGTTGAACCTCCAGATGCCAACAAAGCTACAATACCGTTAACAATATTTTTTACATCGAGCATTTGACCTATAGGCATGTAGGATTTAGTCAAATCCGTTAAAGAAAGAATCTGTTGTGCTGCATTCCAGGTTAATGCATCGCGCAAAGGTGTGTTCGGATTGATGAATGATGAACCTGGGAGTTGCAAGCCCATAGTTTCAATAATAAGCTGATTGGAATTCGCTGTGCCATAAAAAGTGCATGTACCTGCAGAATGATATGAGGCAGCTTCTGCTTCAAGCAGAGCGTTTTTATCTACCTTTCCCTCTGCATACAATTGGCGAATACGTGCTTTTTCCTCATTTGATATTCCTGAAGGCATAGGGCCTGCTGGAATAAAAATAAAAGGTAAATGACCAAAGCTCAATGCTGCCATCAATAAGCCAGGAACAATTTTATCGCAAATACCCAGCATGAGTCCGCCATCAAACATATTATGTGACAAGCCTATAGCTGCTGACATGGCAATCACATCTCGACTTAATAAACTTAACTCCATTCCCGCCTGACCTTGGGTTATCCCATCACACATTGCTGGAACACCTGCTGCAAATTGTGCGACACCTCCTGCTGCAGAAATAGCTTCTTTAATTAAAGATGAATAATTCAGATAAGGTTGATGTGCGGAAAGCATGTCGTTATAGGCAGAGACAATCGCTATATTTGCTTTGGCCATCCCGCTCAGATTCGCTTTATCCTGCTTCACACAGGCGGCAAAGCCATGCGCTAAGTTACCACAGTGGAGTAGGCTACGCTGAGGACCTTTTATACGCGATTTTTCTATATGCTTCAGATATAAATCTCTGGCATGCATACTGCGTTTACGGATGCGATCAGTGACTTGGGTTACAACCGGGTGCATTCTTTTTCCTTAAGGTGCATACAACACCTGAACATTAGCATCTTCATTATTTAGAAAAGCACTGACCGGCATCACCATAGGATCGTGCTCTGCCATTGCTTGGTGCAATACCGCCAATTTTTTTGGGCCTACTAAATGAAAAAAAATCACACGACTGTTTAATAATCTTTTTTTAGATAAACTTATTCGTTGATGAGGTGCTTTTTTCGGACTAACACGAAGTACTGCTGCAGCATGATCATCTAACCCCTCAACAAGCTCGTCAGCGCAAGGAAATAAAGATGCAGTATGCCCATCCTCCCCCATACCTAAAACCACTGCATCAAATGTGGGTAAAGAAGCAATAATACGCTCTGTTTTTTCTATGGAATGACCTTCATTATATAAACTCAGAAAATGAGCTTTAGATGCATGATTCTGGAGTAAAAATTGTCGAACCAAATGTTCATTTCGTTCGGGATCATGAACAGGAACGCAACGCTCATCTGCCAGAGTTACCGTAACATTACTCCAGGGAATATCAGTTTTTGCCAGAGCCTTAAATAAATCAATCGGAGTTTTTCCACCTGAAACCACTAAATAAGCATAACCACGTTGTTTGACTGCATCACAAAGAATCTTCGTTAACTGATCCACTAAGTCTTCAGTTAATAAAGGCGCCTCACTGAAACTATGTAACTGCATTTTGATCACCCCATACATGTGCTTTGCCATTGTATAAACGAATTACCTCTAAAGGGCCCCAAGTTCCTGATGGATAAGTATAGAGGGGGGTATCTTGTCTTTCCCATGCTTGCTTGATTTCATCAATCCATTGCCAGGCTTGCTCTACCTCTTCGCGACTCACAAACAGATATTGATGCCCTAACATCACTTCCAACAACAACCGTTCATAAGCATCAGCAATTCTTTGTGAATTAAAAAGGTGGTTGAAATTTAAATTCAACTTACTGTCCCTTAATTGCATGCTTTCACTAAGGCCAGGAACTTTGTTCATCATTTGTAACTCCACCCCTTCATCAGGCTGCAGACGGATAATGAGCTGATTAGCAGACAGTTCCTGTTTTAATTGTTTGAAAATGTTGTACGGTTGTGGTTTAAAGTAAATCACTACTTCACTTTGTTTTTTTGATAATCGTTTACCCGTCAATAAATAAAAAGGGACACCGGACCAGCGCCAATTATCAATATAGGCTTTAATTGCAACAAAAGTCTCTGTGGCTGACTCTTTGTGGGCCCCTTCTTCCTCCAAATATCCAGGAATCTGTTGTCCTTTACTTCTGTTTGCTACATATTGAGCTCGTACCGTATGTTCATGCACATGAGCATCTGAAATAGGCCGTAATGACTTGAGTACCTTTAATTTTTCACTACGAATGCATTCAGGAGCGAGACTCATTGGCGGTTCCATTGCCAGAAGCGATAGGATTTGCAATAAATGATTTTGTAACATGTCCCTTACTTGACCTGACTTATCATAGTAAGCCCATCGTCCTTCAACCCCGACCTCTTCAGCCACAGTAATTTCGACTTTATCAATAGCCTGGTGGTCCCAATTTGAGGAAAAAATCGCATTAGCAAATCGAAGTACTAAAAGATTCAATACCGTTTCTTTACCTAAATAATGATCAATTCGATAAATCTGATTTTCAGCAAAAAAATGAGCTACTTCATTATTAATTGCAATAGATGATGGTAAATCATGACCTATTGGTTTTTCTAAAACCACACGAGAGGGTTGCTTCGTTAAACCAATACTGGAAAGACCTTGGCATGTTTGAGCATATAGTGAGGGAGGAATTGCAAAATAGGAAATGGGGACTCGATCTTGTGGGTTCACATAATCTATTATTTTTGCGAAATCTTCAGATTGAGCTAAATCGATCTGACAATAGGCCATTCGGTCAACAAGACGTGACCAAACATTTTCTTCCAGCCCTTCACTTAAAAAAGTTTGCATTTTGGATTTCATTAATCCAGTGAAGTCGGTTAATGTTAAGGAGTCACGCGCACAACCAATGATACGTGTATTGGCGTGAAGCAAATGAGCGTGTTCCAGTTGATATAAAGCAGGAAATAATTTACGACAAGACAGATCCCCCAAGGCACCAAATATAATTAAATCACAAGGATACTTTACAGCAACTTCTTCGATCATGTTTATCCTAAAAACAATCATCTTTTAGAGGTTCAATACTAAATTGAAAGATAGTCCAGATCAACCGAAATCCAGATTATCTTCAAGGCCTACGCACGAGGGAAACTCTTGCAATCCGACGTTCTGTGGTTTATCTGCGGAATCCAGTTATCTTGCCAACAAGTGCACGACGTAAAATACGTAGCCCCTGATATTATCCTACAAAAGCAGGTGCAATTTGAATAAAACTGTTTACTGTATTGAATTTTCAGGATAATACCCAAGTTTTTTAGGTATATTATTGCAAAACCTCATTTTTATGCTATATGAAATAAATAAGGTAGCTGTTCGCTTCTGCCGGACATCCTATGGCTTAGCTTTGGAGCGATGACTTAGATGAGTAGTTGCCGTATTTACTTTAACCTAAATCATTATTAGGAGAAGCAGATGCTTAATAAGAGATTTTCAGAAAGACTAAATAAAGAACTGGATAATATTGGTGCTCCCGAATCAAGTGTGGAACGTATTGAAGTATTATCAAAGCTCGTTAAGATTCCAAAATTTAAAGCAGAAGCGTTACTTAATGGTGCTACAAATCCAGATGAAAAATTACTCAACGCATTAGCACAAGAATTTGAAGTGAGTGCGGATTGGTTAGTTGGTAAAAGCGATTCATCTCATTAATATTTTGTTCAGCTTGAACACGTATAATACATATATTGGCTATAATTAAATCAAAACAGTTATAACTGTGGGATATATGTATTATGCACACACCAATCGATGCATCAATTGTAGTTTCTTTAAAGCAACAAATCGATAACTATGAGAATCATGGTCCATTTTGTATCAGTCAGGAAGGTGAAGAACAGTTATATAAAGGTATAGAGGACTATGAAAGAACGCGCGCTGCCCTAGCAAAATCTTATGCAGGAAAATATGATCAAAATATAGATCCTAGTGTCGCTTCTTCTGACCCTCAGTTTTTTAGAAAGAAATTGATAGAATACATTCAGAAACATCCATTCCCCCGATATAGCGGTGACCCCAAAAAACGTGAAACCAACCCTGAAGAAGCCACCACAGATATGGAAACATTTCTTGGTAAACAAGGCGTTGAATTATACAAACTCGCATTAGACGAAGAAATGAATAGCAAAGACTTTAGGAATGCGGTCGTCATCAAATCAACCACACATTTTGCAGGACCAAAGTGGTCAGAACGTCCCGTGGTAATCGTTGGTGGCCCATCAGCCTCTGGAAAATCCTTTGCTGCTCAAGCGGCAGTGGAAAAAGCCAAAGAATTTTTAGCATCTGATTATAGTGATATGAGTGGAAATCATGTTATCGCGGCGGATGGAGGAATTGTTCGTGAAGTATCACAAATGCGTAAACTAGTCATCCAATTAGCCAACAATCAAGGATATCCTGGTATTGAAGATTTATACAGCAAATCTAAAAAATCTATGGATGGCATAAAAGACTGTGTACGTGAAGCAGCTTTTCGAACCTCTGGATTAGGTGTGGTGATCCCAGAAACTTTTACAGACCCATTAAAAGGAAGAAAACTGCTGAAACAAATTGAAAAGTTACCTGATACAAAACATATTTTTACACGTGTGCAAGGTCACGATGACGATAATTTTCGAAAAGTTGTTGGGTTTATGGGCTCAAGAAGGGCCTGGAAAACGAAAAACTTTATTGAAGAAGAATTAGATTTGAATAAATCCGGTTTAGCAGAATCAAAAGCATACGGCAAAAGCGGGTTTACTTGGGGTAAACTTTTCTCAAAAGAAGCGGAAGATTGGTTTAGAAGACATAGTAAAGATAAATTATATATGCGCATCACTAATGATCTCATTCTTTTAAAACCTGATCCCAATCACCAAGGAAATTGGATTGGCGCAAAACAAAACGATGAAGGGGCGAAGCTATTCTCTGAGAAGGTCTATAAGCAATGGAAAAGCTTAGCTTCTACACCTGATACTCCTAAACCTGACTTTATCGAGTATCACACTAAAAATTCTAAATCTCAAATTACAACATCTCCGCAAATTGACTTTCTCATAGCCCAAAAGAAAGTGGAAGAAAAAATTGCTTTAGGCCAGGAAAAAATTAAGCAAGCTGAGGAACGAAATGTTCATGAAACAAATCCTAAGAAAAAGTCCAAAAATGAAGAAAGAATTAGGTGCCTAAAGACAAGAGAGGCTTTCCTAGATGGCATTATGAGCTTTTCTCTAAAGAATTTGGATAGTTGGCATGATATTGGACAAATGAAATCTCAGGTTGAAGATCAACTTGTCTCTTTACAGCTAGACTCTAATGCGAAAAAGATCCTGAGCAAAAGAACGATGAAGACAGTCAATGAGTTCTTACAAACGCTTGAGAAAGCAAGTAATGAATTCCAAAATAATCCAACTTTCTATGAAGAGCGCAATCATACCGTATTCTTTAAGACGAAATATAACGAAGATAAAAAACAATTTGAAAATGTGGATGATCCAGAAGCGCAAGCTAACCCGAATTCTCCTGCTTAATCAGTTTAAAATTTCATGACAAATCGTGATGGCCTCCCCTGTATCAGCGAGCGTGAGGCCATTTCTACGGTTACCTATAACTCCTGAAGTGCATTTAATAAATTATCAATATCCGTTTCATTGTTGTAGTAATGCAAGGAAATTCTAATACCGCCGTCACGCTGAGTTACCCAGACATTATGGCTTTCCAGGTGTTTCATGATCTTATCTAATTCGTTGAAAGGCCCTAATTGTACAATACCCGATCGATGTTGCTTTTCAGTATTTGAAAGTACGGGAACATTTAATTGGTGCAATCGTTCTACTAAATAATCAGTAAGAGACATAATTCGCTCTTCAATGTTTGAAATGCCAATTTCTTCAATCAAATCAAGTGCCGCATTGAAACCGGAAAAAATAGTCATATTATCCCAGCCTAATTCAAAAACACGAGCAGATTGATAAAATTGGCAACTTCCATCAAAGTTCATCGCAGACTGCACACTCCTCCATCCGATTAAAGCAGGAGTCAATTGTTTGAATAAGTCTGGATGAATATAGATAAATGCTATTCCTTCACCACAACACATCCATTTATAGCAAGAGCAAACTAATGCATCAATTCCTTGCTTTTTAACATCGATAGGGAATGCACCAATTCCTTGAGTTCCATTCACAATAAAATGAGCCTCTTTTTTTAATTCCTTAATTTCTTCTAAATTAAGCTTGTACCCATTGGCATAATGAACAGAGCTGGCGACAATCGAAGAAATTTTTTCATCTTCTTGTTGCGCAGAAACTACTCGTGCAGCAAGATCTGCAGCTGAGTCAACCCATTTTACTGAATGTCCAGCATTTTCCCAGGGTAAAATGGATGAGGAAAAATCATTTTTTACAAGCAAAACAGAATTTTTGCGAGGAAGAGAATGAGCTAATGCATTCATACCGAATGAAACACTGGGAATAAAGGCAATATGCTCTTTTTCTGCATTAATTAACCGAGCAATTTTTTCTCGACATGTTTCCATCAACTGAATGTTGTCACCAAAAATTCTCCCTCCATTCAATGCTAATGATTGGTATCTATCGGTGACCGCTTGGAGTGCTTTTTTTGATAAAGCCCCTCCCCCAGCTGTCATAAAATAGGTTTGCTGATTTACAACAGGAAACAATTCTCTGTATTTTTCCCAATTTATCATTATCTTATAATCCTTCTTCACAACAATAATTTAACTCCAGCCGTTCTTTAGCTTCTTCATCACTCATACCATCTAACACATAAAGAGTGCCTGCCTTAGTTTTTGCAATCCCTAGTTTATTAGCTAATTGACCTGGCATAAAAACGTGGATCTGTTCAACAGCAACAGACAATTGATGCATAATATCTGTTTTTAGTTGTTGAATTAACGCTGAAATTTGTGCTGAATCTAAATTGTTTAATAATTCAATTCTTAACTCAATGGCACCATTTCTTGTGATAATTTGGTAATCACAAGCAATTTCATCATTTTGAAATAAAATATTTTCAATTTCGATTGGAAACGCCGAGTTTCCTGTGGTTTTGCACTGAATTAAATCCGCAGCTCGTCCCATCGCATTGATCACTGGGGTTGAGTATTCACAGCCACAGCCATGTTGTAATTTACCAAAATCACCAGTTTTATAACGTAACAGTGGCATATGATTTTTGTGAGTGTTGGTTAAAACAATATTACCTAATTCCCCCTCATTTTTTATTGGTGTATTAAAATCATCTTCTAATAATTCAATAATCAAGTAAGGTTTTGAAGGTAAATGATACTGATGATTACTACATGATACTAAACCACCACTATCGAGTTCGGTTAAACCATAAACTCCATGAACCGTTGCTCCCCCGTACATCTTACTGATACGAGCAAATTTAGCTTTGGAGATAATTTCCCCAGTTAAAATAATTTTTTTAATTGAAGATTTTGCAGGATCAATGCCTTGAGCACGCATTGCCTCTGCATAACGTAGCGTTTCCAATGGACGAGCAATCAGTAACTCAGGCTTCATACGGGCAAAAATTTCCAACATCTTTCTGGGTGAGCAAAGATGAGTTTTTACACCCGTTGGAATAGCCATAATCCCTAATTGGTTTAACGCAGCAAAATATTTTAAGCCAATAGGATTCATCTCAAAGGGTAATGCAATCACTGCACTTTTAACTTCAGTTTTATCCAAGCCAAGCCATTCATAAATAAAATTCGCGAACTCACGACTGCGTTCTGGTCCTAAATCGGGAATAACAGGAAATGGATTACCTGAAGTACCGCTTGTTTCAAAATAAGCGGGGGGTCTTTTGGCGAGTGCTTCGTCAACAAGGACAGAAATTCCTGGATATTTTTTATCAAGAGCAGGAAAATGGCGCAAATCACTTAAGTCATTAATTGAAGCTGGAACATTCTTGTAGGTGTTTTTATAAAATGCAAAATTCTCTTTTACATATTGAATCAAATCGTTAAAACGATCGCACAACTCTTTTTGATCATTTTGACCTAAAAATATACTTGACATATTAACCCCAAAAAATTGAATAAATAACTTCCGTGTTTCATTGAAGCGTTTTCAATATTTTGATGCTATGCATCCGCTAATGCTTCTTTATCCTTGGCACCTATGTTGTAATTATTGGTGATCTGCTTCATTAAAAAGTCAGCGTATTCCATAGGTTCAAATATTGGCTCTTCCTCAGTATTAACTGGTGCTATCAATGCGTGAGGATCCGGTTCAAAGAAAAGCGGAATAGAATATCTTTCTTTTCCTGAAACATTAATTACACGATGTGGCGTTGAAATATATTTGCCATTACTTAGGCGATGCATCATATCCCCTGTATTTAAAATAAAAGCACCTTCTAAAGGGGGTACATCCAACCATGTATCATCACATTGCTTCACTTGCAAACCACCAACAGAATCTTGAGCTAACAAAGTCAACGCGCCCCAATCAGTATGTGGTGCAATTCCATATTGATGCTCAGGGATCACTTCAGGCTGAGCTGGATAATATTGCAAACGTAAAAAAGTAGTTGGCTTGATAAAGAATTTATCTAAAGCGTAATAATCTTGATTCAATGATAGAGAAAAAACGCGAACTAAATTACGTAAAAGAAGTAAAACATTTTCACGATAATGGAGTAATACATTCTTAAAATCCGGTAATAAATGTTCTGAAGGCCACTGATTAGGTCCTGCAAGATTAACTCCTAATTTATAATCAGGATCTGTATCTGGTACTTCATGACCCAATATGAATGCTGCGCTTTGATTTGGTATAATCGTTTCACCTAAAGTCGATAACTTAAACCGAGATCCCTGAATCGCCATATATCCGCGAAAAAATTGATTTTGCTTTATTTTTAATTTTTCTTCTTCAGGTAAATGGTGAAACAATCTTGATTGTTCAAAAATCGTATCAAACATGTGTGGGGAAATACCATGATTAACAACATATGCGAAGCCAATATTGGTATAAACTTCTTTAAACTTTTGAGCTAAAGCGTACAAATCGTGCACTGAGCGCGCAGTGTATAAGGCTGAAACATCAATTACTGGGACTTGGCTAACTTTTATCATAAAAATTCCTTAATAAACGGCCTATAACAAAACAATTTTTGGTAAAAATGCAGCATCCCTAGCATTTTGGCATCCTAAAAAAGGATGCCTCCTGATGTTTTATTATTTCTTTTTAAAGCGTAGATAAATCCACTGGCATTTATCACCATATTCATCTGCAACAAATAATTCCCGAGTTTTAGCCATACCAGGTGTTAAGGGTTTAGGATAAATAATGTAGTCATAGCCCATTTTTGCCCAAAGTGGCATTACAATAGGACATTCCTCAATGAGATAATTCAATCCATGCTTAAATAGCGTACTAGTATCTGTAGAAGGATTAATCAATGTTAAACGATCAATATACGTCAAAACATTAGTGTGAAGAGCTGCCCTATATTCTTCATTTTCATTATAGGCAGCATCGATACGCTCTTTCAGCCCTGCATATTCTTCATGAAATAGAAAATCATCCCAACGAATAATGCTGTGTGGAACGTTCAATTTACTCAGCGCAAGAGCACTTCTTTCGAGCCACAAATCTCCTGCCTCTTTAGCAAAGATATATGCCTTTTCTTCGCCCAATCTGCCGTAGTGATTATGCTTTTGTAGGGTATCAGCTAATACAATATCACAGCGTGCAAATGGATGTTTATTAACTAATTCAATTGTTGCTAAAAACTTCCCTTTTTCATGATAAGCCTGTCCGACACTAATAAATAACAGCGCTTTCTTTCCTTCAAAATTCATTTTTTTATTTTCACTCTCGATATCCAAATCGGAATATCTGAATGACGCCTTATGTGTATTTAACTCCTCCGTGTTTAATGGGATCCATTGTTCCTCACTTTTGTGCTCGACAGAAAACATCTATAGCTTCCTCTTGAAAATGGTTGTTTTTATGCACACTCAAATTTGCTAACTCTTTAATTTTAATAACTAAAAAAACTTACAATTTGAGAGTGTGGGTGATTATATATCAATTATCAGTACTGTTTCACTATTTTTTTTTCACAAAACATTAAAAATATTCATTTTGCTATTTACTAATTCAATAAATTTGTTTTTAATGAGCTCGAAATAAACGATTAATTTAAGTACTAAACATATAGGATTAAAGATGAAGCAGATGAATCCGTTAAAATGGTATAGCAATGAGGTTAAGGAAGGCCCTGCTAATTCTCGAGAACTTTCTATACATGAAAAAAAGATAGTCATACAAGTTCTGGATCTTTTGGAACACAGTGATTTCTCATGGGATAACAGTACTGTCAAAAATACATTGCACCATGAACTTCTACCATTATTTGACGAAATCATGCACTCCCTAATTCATGTTCGAGGATTTATAACATTAACTGGATTTCCCTCTGCCAATGATAAATACAGTGCCGATGTAATTAAAAAATTCCTTTTAGCGTTCTGTTCACATCTAGGTTCCCCCTTAATCCAAAATAAAAATAATGACCTTATATTTGATGTTAAAAGCATCGAAGGAATGACTCTAGATACTAGAGATTCGCGTGGTCCCTACGTGAAAGAAGCTTTGCCAATGCATACCGATGCAGGAGCTATTCTTGGGATGTATTGTCTTGCATCAGCTGATGTTGGTGGCCATACGATACTTGCCAGTTCTCGAACTGTTCATGATGAAATACAGAAAATAAGACCTGATCTTCTTGATGTGTTATATCAACCTGTTTATGCAGATCGACGTGGAAATGAACCTGCAGGCGCATCACCTTATGATTTAAGTCCTGTCTTTGCTATGCATGGGGATGAATTACGTTGTCAATATCATCAACCTTTTTATAACGATGCGCAAAAAAAATTCCCTGAGCTACCCCGTTATACTCCTCAACAAATTGAAGCCATGGAACTATTCGATCAGGTTTCCCTGCGTAAAGACATTGCATTTGAAACAAAAGTAAAACCAGGTAGCATAATTTTTATAAACAATGAAGAAATCCTCCACGGCAGAACGTCCTTTGACCATCCTGAAAATCAAACTGTTCGTCATTTATTAAGGATTTGGTTAAATACCCCTAAAATTAAACATACCTTTCCTAGTTTTTTAGGATATCCAGGATAAAATAGATACAACAAGGATGTTGTTCACATTCATCTATTAAAAATTTCATTTGTTTTAAAATAGATATTACTTTACAATTTCCCCGCATATTTGGCTAAAAATTATCATTTATAGCTTTTTTTTAAACATAATCATTAGGATGGAACGTGTCTACAATCAGTAAAGTCGATAACTATCAGTATAAATGGTATGCATTTATTGGAATCGCCCTGCTTTCTTTTGGGTGTTATCTCGATTATACCGTAGTAAATGTTGCATTACCCACCATACAACACGAATTGCAAGCAAACCTAGTCTCAATGCAATGGATAATGAATATTTACTTCTTAGCATTATGCGTTTTAGCTACTGTAATGGGCGGTTTTGGTGATTTATATGGCCGTCGACGTTGTCTGTATCTGGGTGGAGGGATTTTTGTCATTGCCTCGATTATTGCCGGTGTTTCGTCTCATATTCATTGGTTAATTTTAGGTCGATTATTGCAAGGAGTCGGTGCTGCAATTATATTTCCCTTGGGTCTTTCATTACTACCACAATTTTTTCCTGAGCAAGAACGAGGTAAAGCGGTCGCTTGGTTTGGCAGTATAGGAGGCATTGCTTTGGCCTTAGGCCCTCTTTTAGGTGGTCTTATTGTTACTTATTTGGGGTGGAGATGGATTTTCTTCATCAATATTCCTATCTGCTTGTTAGGGTATGTTTTTTGCTTCAAATCGGTTACGGAATCGCAGACAAATTCCCAACAGGTCTCTTTAGATATAAAAGGGATGCTCTTACTTGCATTCACTATGGGTAGCATCGTACTGGGCTTAATTTACAGCCAAAGTTATGGCTGGACCGCACCAATCACTTTAACCTGCTTTGCAGTGACTCTAGTTACAGGCACTTTATTAGTCAAAGCTGAAAATAATCACCCTAATCCCCTCATTGATTTTAAAGATTATTCCAATCTACTCTTCTCATCTGGGGCTATTCTTGTCTTTTTAGCGGGGATATTAAGCGCCGTTACTTTATTTTTTGATCCTCTATATTTACAAATCATAAAAGAGCAATCAGCGGAATTATCTGGCTTTGTTTTATTTGCCATTCCTGTCTCAGTATTCTTAATTGCTTTTTTTGTAGGAAGACTAATCAGCAGCCTAGGCCTAGTGCATACTATTTTATTAGGATTATTCTTGGCATGTTTCTCTACCCTCTTACAAGTGTTTTTTACGAGTAATGCCTCAATATTCTACATTATTTTTGCATTTATTTGTCTTGGAAGCATGTGGGCAATGGGGAACACCGTTTCAATCATTGCGGCTCAAACCGCAGTAGGCCCTGAACGTGCAAGTGTTGCGACAGGATCTATGGTTACCTTATTTAATATTGGTGGCTCTATAGGCTTATCTCTTGCTATTGTTGTTTATAATTTTGTAACAAATCATTCTCTATCTTCATTATCAACGTCCAATCCGAATGGACTAAGTGAAACACAAATTTCCAGTTTGAAAGATTTTATTGCAAATCCTACTCATTCATTACAACTTTCAGAAAATGATTTAACCCATCAATTGTTTAATAAAATATTCATGAATGGTTTTACTGGCGTGATGGCGTTGCTATTTATCGCTTCTCTTATTGCATTCTCGGTTGTTTGGCGGGGTAAAAAAGCTGAAAGGAAAGCGAACTTAAATAAAGTTGCCAATGTTAAAGGCAATGGTTCCATAGCCTAATCGGTGGCCGGGTTGCTTGCAACTGCCTCTTCAACACAAGTTTGTATCGATTTTTTCGACCTATCTTCGACGTACTGCGGACAAGCGCGGTAGGTCGAGGATATGGGGTAAGTGTAAAAACTTATACAGACTTGTGACTAAGAGTCAGCTGTAAACAACCGGGCACTTACTGTTTCTTCGTCAAAAAGTAAAGAGTCTCGATTTTCACTCAAGATACGCCAAATATGGCTTTTCAGTGGGATGTTTATAAGATCTGCAACTATCCGTGAAATCGATCATTAGCACTGATCGGTTTTGCATGTTTCTCAATGTATTCAATAACTTTTCCAGCAATATTGATGCCAGTCGCTTTTTCTACACCTTCTAGGCCAGGTGAAGAATTAATTTCCAAAACTAAAGGTCCATGATTCGAGCGTATTAAGTCAACACCAGCAACTTTTAAACCCATGGTTTTAGCAGCACTGACTGCAATTGCACGTTCTTGTGGTGATAACTTTACCTTAACTGCTTTTCCACCTTGATGGACGTTCGCACGAAACTCTCCATCTTTTGCCTGCCGTTTCACAGCAGCAATCACCTTATCCCCTACGACAAAGCAGCGAATATCAACTCCGCGTGATTCCTCAATAAATTCTTGCACCAAAATATTGGCATGCATTTCTTTAAAAGCATTAATGATGCTGATGGCAGATTGATGACTATCGGCTAGGATTACTCCTTTTCCCTGTGTTCCCTCCAATAACTTAATAACTAAGGGCGCGCCGCCAACCATGCGCACTAAATCTTCAGTATCATCAGGTGATTGAGCAAAACTAGTTAATGGCATAGGGATACCTTTACGCGCTAATAACTGTAGTGAACGAAATTTATCTCGAGAGCGCGCTATAGCTAAAGATTCATTTAAAGCATACATACCCATCGTTTCCATATGACGCAAAACTGCGGTTCCATAATAAGTATTCGATGCGCCAATTCTAGGAATTACCGCATCAAAATGAGGCAAAGGTGAGCCACCTCGATAATGCACTTTGGGACAAGAAGCAGCGACATTCATGTAACAATATAATGGATTGATAATTCTAATTTCATGACCAGCAGCTTCACCCTCGGCTTTCAAACGCTTATGCGAGTACAAATGTGGATTAGTGGCCAATATTGCAATTTTCATGAAAACGCTTTCCTCAACTTTTTATTTTTATTATTAGGGTCTGTTTACAATTTGCTATCTTGAGCCAAAATGCTGCGATTTTAGAGCACCGGAACCAGCATATACGAAGCAAGTGCATATCAGAGCACATAAAATCACAGCATTTTGGCCATGATAGTTGAATTGTAAATAGACTCTAGAAATCCATGCTAAAATTTACTTATAACTGACTCATATAAATAAAGCCTAGTCTAAAAAATGTAAAAATCACATTGGTGTTAAAAAAATATATTTATAAAAAAATCCTCGATTAGGAGACCAGTACCAGATAATCTTTTGCTAATAAATCGGCATGATGCGGTGTGGTAAAAAATGCATTCAATTCTCCGTGAGGATTAAATAGCATCAAAGCACCACTGTGCTGAATATCATAGTTTGTAGCGTCATTAATTCCTTTTTCAATTACCTTCGCATAAGCAATACCCATTTCGCGAGTCATAGCCTTAATGGATTCCTCATCTCCCCGAGCCCCATAAAAATTAGGATGGAAAGAAGTCACGTAACCACGTAATTTCTCTTGGTTATCACGCTCTGGATCGATGGAGATCATAACGATGCGAGGTAAGTTCTTCACACCCTTGTCTTCAAGGATATGATACATTTTTGTTAATTCAGCCATTGTCGTTGGACAAACATAACCGCAGTTTGTAAAACCAAAAAACATTAAAGTCCATTTTCCTTTTAAGCTTTTATTATCGAATGACTTATCATCAATTCCTGTTAAACTGAACCGGTTCACAGTCCTTGGATTTTCAAGGTATGTACCATGAAACTTAGTTACATCAATTCTTTTCTTAAAATGAAAATGTTGGCCTACAAAAACCCCTGAGAATAATCCTGCAAGAGCCAGCAAAACAACTACAGTAAAGGTAACACTTTTAGCCTTTAAACTCATTTTACCCCCTTATAAGAATGTACAGGAAATAAGTCTCACAACTCGCTTCTTAAAAATATCTATTTGAATTGTGGCATGGGACTTATTTCAAAACATTCCCTATAAATAATGATCGAACAATAAAAAAACAAACAATAACATCAAATACACTATTGAAAATCTAAATGTTTGCATCGCAACTACTGGCTTATCTGTGCGATATAACTTGTGAGACCAAAATAAAAAACGCCCACCAAGCACTATAGCCCCTATTAAATAAAACAAACCACTCATTCCGATAACAAAAGGCAAAATGCTTACTACCAATAATAAAATGGTATATAAATAAACATTCAATTTAGTAAATTCAATGCCATGAGTCACGGGTAACATTGGAATTTGCGCATCTTTGTACTCTTCATAGCGATAGATCGCTAAAGCCCAAAAATGGGGCGGCGTCCAAATAAAAATAATTAATACCAACAATAATGCTTGGGGGTCCAATTGATTCGTCACTGCCGTCCATCCAAGTAATGGTGGAGCAGCCCCAGCTAATCCTCCTATGACTATGTTTTGGGACGTGGCTCTTTTTAAATAGCCTGTATAAATACCAGCATAGCCAATCAGGGTAACAAAGGTCAGCAAGGCAGTTAATTGATTTACAAAAACTACTAAAATGATCAAGCCAAGGGTTCCCATGATTAAAGCAAACCCTAAAGCCTGACGTACTGAAACATGGCCACTGGCAACAGGCCTTTTTTTAGTTCTGGCCATGATGGCATCAATTCGTTTATCCACTAAATGATTAATTGCAGCGGCACTTCCTGCACACAGACCAATACCAATTAAGGAAAAAAATAATAATGACAGACTGACCCAGCCTGGTGTTGCCAAGTACATACCAACAACTACAGTCAGCAACATCAGTAACACCACTCGAGGCTTACATAACTCAAGATAATCACGCCAAGCAGCTGACGAGGGTTGAACTACATGATCAACGTGCATCATTTTGCCCCTTACGCGTAAAATGAAGTGTACTAAATACCGTTGCCAATAATAGAGCCGCAACTCCGTTATGCGCTACAGCGACACTGATTGGGAGTAGATAAACTACATTGAGAATGCCTAAAGTAAATTGCACTAATACTAATAGGAATATCAGCACAGCAGCTTTTTTGAGATAATTGAAACTGCTTCGCAACAGGATTAATAAAACAAGCACAAAAAGATAAGTAGCAGTAATTACTGCTCCTAATCGATGAATCCATTGAATTGTTACCCGAACATCATGATCTAATAAACCACCTTGATAATTAGCCCCTACTGGTGAAAATAAATTAAATCCTTGTGCGAAATGCAAATCAGGCAACCACACCCCATTACACTGAGGGAAACCAATACATGAGATTCCTGCATAGTTTGAGCTCACCCAACCACCCAAAGCGATTTGTAAGAATACGATGATTACTCCAAGACGCAACCAAGGGCGCCATTGCGGTAAATCCTGCCCACTTAATGAACTGATTTGCAATCGAAAACGGCTTAAACAAGCAACAATAAGCATCCCGCCTAAAAGATGCCCCATGACCACTACCGGCAGTAACTTTAAGGTTACTGTCCACATTCCCAAAGCAGCTTGAAAAAAAACCAGT
The DNA here is from genome assembly GCF_001468065.1 of Legionella steigerwaltii. Taxonomy (GTDB): domain Bacteria; phylum Pseudomonadota; class Gammaproteobacteria; order Legionellales; family Legionellaceae; genus Legionella; species Legionella steigerwaltii. The sequence continues at coordinate 17,365 of NZ_LNYZ01000013.1, read as the reverse complement.
ATGAATAATGCAGTCGGTAAATGCCAAGGCATCAAATAATTACCTTGTAAGCGCTTGCGTAGTGCATAAAAAACAATAAAAAAGATCAATAAAGCTAAAGACCCCGCGGCATAACGATGGACCATTTCAGTCCATGCCTTTCTCGATTCGATAGGAATTTTTGGATAGTGAGTCTGAGCTGCCTGTAACTTTTCTTTAGCACTCGGAAGAACCATCTGTCCATAACAACCAGGCCAATCAGGACAACCTAAGCCAGCATCGGTCAAGCGCGTATATGCCCCTAGCATCACGACTAATAATGATAAAAGTACAGCAAATGATACTACATACCGTAATAATTTATTCTGCATCAGGTTAATCACTCTTGTTTTCTGTTGTATTCAGCAACAATTTCAAATCTTTATATACATCCTCAGGATTAGCCTGAGGTGCGTAACTGAGAATTAAATAATTACCTGGATCAGCTACAAATACTTTCGATTTTGAGAATAAAGTACCTTTTGCAACAAGCTCTGTCGCAGATAATTTCGCCACTTTAAAATCTATATCCTTTAAAAAGGATTGTTGCTCTTGCGATAAAGGAGGTGCTTTATCACTGATAAGAAGCCATTGATCGACCTGGTACAATTTACGCCCTAATGCCAGACGAATTCGAGCCAAGACATCCAATTGTTTCACACATGCCTGATCACAAGTTTTTGGACTCCAAAAAATGATACTCCATTTAGACTTTCCTTCCAAAGCACCCAATTGTACTGGTGGATTCAGTAAAGTCCCTTTATTGACCCGTGCAGATCCCAACCAGGAAGGGTGCTGAAAAAACACATAAGCAGCTACTCCAGGAGTGGCGAATATTACAACTAACAACAATAAAATATAATATTTACTAGTTTGTTTTCTCATCTTTTTTCTTCAGATTTAATGCTACAAATATAATTAGAACCACCAATGCCATAACAAACCACTGCAAAGCATAAGCCAGATGCCGCTGCGGAGGCATGGATACCGTCTCCCATTCACGCACAAATCCATTTGTATCTTGCTTGTCGAGGCGAATAATAAACGGAGAGACTGATTTTTGCAAAATTTGACTCATCAATTGATCATCCACACGTTCTAAAATGATCATTTTATTCCCCTTTTCTTCCAAAGCAGGGCCCAAAACCCATTGATTTTTGCTTGGAAAGTATGTTGAACCCTGTAATTCTACTGTCCCTTTGGGAATTTGAACATTGGGGAGAACTCGGCGTGTCAACTCACCAGGTACCCAGCCTCGATCAACTATAATGATGGTGCCATCAGATAATTCAAGGGGAGATAGTACATCGTAACCAAATTGATGCTTATGATGCTGATTATCCAATAAGAATATTTGAGACAAATACTTCCCTTTCAATACGATGCGTTCGTATTGCAAAGGCAATTTTTTCTGTGAGGTCCAAAGAACTGGTTTTTGCCTTTCTTGTGTCTTTTGTGCAAAAATCATTTTTGTTTTTTCATCTGCACGAGCAACTTGCCAAAAGCCAAGGCGTACAAATAAGGAAAAAAACAAGATAGCAAGAATCAACATCGGCCAGCTTGGGGTGAAACGAAATTTAAAACAGGTTAAACTAGGCATCATTATTTAATTGTTCAAACGTTAGTCATAATCAGACGGCAATTTCAGGAGTATAACAAATGATCACCAAAATTATCATCATCTTTGCCATGATTATCATCGCTGCTTCTCTAGCAAGCGGTCTTATTTTTCTTATTCGTGATTCAGGTAACTCCAAACGAACCATTAAAGCCTTAACCATAAGAATAAGTATTTCAGTGAGTTTATTTATATTTTTATTAATTGCTTTTAAACTGGGTTTAATTAAGCCTCATGGCATTTAATTTGTAACCATTCAGGGAATATGCTTCAATCTTGGTAAAAAGTCAGGTTTGAGCTTAGGTTGAACGGAAAATATGCTGAGGAAAGTGCAGCATACATTAAATATTTTCCGTTCAACCTGAGCTCAAATCGGACTTGCTGATGATACAGCGTGAATGCTTACATCAATTTTAAGGGTATAATTATGCGTATTTTATTATTCAGTTTCTTATTCTTTTGTCATTGCATACATGCTGACACCATAAAAAACTATATGAATATTGCTAATAATATTCCGCAGATGGAAGTTAAAGCAGATCCCCAAGCCCAAGCCTGGGCTCGGTCTGCCCGCCATGTTTTGACAATAACCTGCGAAAGCATTGCTGAAACAATGATTCAGGCGAATGAAATTGCAAGAAATCAGGGTAACCCTATTTTTTGCTTACCACCAAGTGTACAACTTACTGCACCGACTCTTTGTGAGCTGATTCAGCAAACTTACAAAGAAATATCAAGCCAGCAAAGTGATAAAGACTCCATGACGGTATCACAAGTTGCCTGGTTAGGTGCGAGTAAACACTACCCATGTCAACAGAATACTGCAGCCAAAAATGAAATGATTCATGTTTCTGCGGCGTTAGGACAACCATCAGCAGTGCAGCCACCAACACCACAACCATCAGCTGAACCACATTAGCAGGGTCGGGTCAAGACCCGACCATTTGATCGATTCTTAAGTGGTATTATTTACTGAACTCTTCAAAAGCTTCTAAAGCTTCTGCAGCATACATTAGGGATGGGCCACCCCCCATATATACAGCCATGCCTAAAGTTTCTAAAAATTCTTCGCGTGTTGCTTGTAATTTAATTAACGTTTGCGCATGAAATCCGATGCAACCATCGCATTGTTTTGCAACAGCAAGAGCCATAGCAATTAATTCTTTTGTTTTTTTATCGAGTACACCGTCTTTAGTGGCGCCTTGCGCAAGAGCTGAAAATCCAGACATTACTTCCGGCATTTCCTTACGCATTTTCGCTAATTGAGTACTGATGTCTTTGGTGATTTGAGAAAATTTATCTGACATTTAGAACGCTCCTTTTTGAAACTACCCATTTCCACTTATCTTTCTTATGATTTATAAGACAAATAAGTGATTCAGTTGAGTAATCATATTTAATAATTATGCTAAGGCACACGATTATTTTGAACTGGATCTCGTACAAATACTAGTATCCCTGCCTTTGCAGAGATAAACTTTACGGGATACGTTCACTGAGCGATACACAAGGCATAAAAAAGTCTTGCATCTCGAACTCACGAAATTTACCGCATTACTTTATTAAGAAAAAGATTGATGATCAAGAAACAGCTCGATTTAGCGTTTCTTTAGCCAAAGTTAGGCGACGCGCTACTTCCCCCAATTCCGCTTTCAAATGCAAAATTGCGCTGGAGTTATGATTATGTCTCAGATGTTCTAACGCTTTAGTCATGGCTTGTTGCTGTTCTTCTAAGGTTTTAATTTCCGCCTCAAGATCATTTATCCATTGCCGCCTGGTACTTAACATCTTGATGCCGAATGAACGTTTTTCCTCTGGTTTATTGCTTGTTTGATGCATTTGACACAAAACAACCAAAACATTAATTTTTCGTCTGATTCGCTCTGCCAAATAAAAGGCACTTTGCCTATTTTGTTGTTTACTTAAAGCATGTATGTCCGCTTTGATTTCTGCAATACATGCAACACCACTTACCCCTTCATCAATCCGAAACAACCCTTTGGGCAAACGATGACTTGAAAAAAAGGAGCCGAGCTCGTTAATTTTCCATTCCAATTCAGGTAATCTTGCCATTAACTGGCTCAGTAATTCATTAGATTCAGCTGGGATATCCGCCATGCTTTTTGACCATAAATGCCCTTTCTACAGGGCAAGAAACGTGTGCAAGAATCTTTAATCAGGAACAACAGCTTCCAATGCCACTGTCTTTTCTCGCGACCAAGAACTTATAAATGGAGGTAAACACATTAAAATTAAGCCTCCAATTAGTGTCAATTCATAACGCGCCATGCTACCTACATTAATTCCATCTGGTGGAATAAAACTCACTGCCAAGGTAGCACATACACCAATAATGCCTATACCTGCGACAAATAACATACCCAACATCCCCCCTGGAATTGCAAAAGGTCGCTGATGATGAGGTTCAGCAAACCGCAATTTAATTGCTGCTGCAAACATAATGAAATACATCAACATATACAATTGCGCTGCTAAAGCAGTTAATAACCAATAAGATCCATTCACACTGGGCATAAATAAGAATAAGCCTGATAAGATTGTGACAATACTCGCCTGAGTATAAAGCATTACGGCTGGAGCACCTTTTGCATTCGTACGTTGAAAATAATCAGGCAAATTCCCATCTTCTGCAGCAACCAGTAGCCCTTTTGTGGGAGCAATTATCCAGTTACTCACACCGCCCAGTCCTCCCAAAACCAGCATTATAGCAACTACTGGCATCATCCACGATAATTGATAGCTGGAGAAGAATGCCTCGAATGCTTGCATAATGCCGGCCACTAAATTGATATCTTTGCCTGGTAAAACAATGGCAATGGCTAAAGACCCAAGAATTAAAGTACTTAAAATAATTCCTACTGAATAAATTAAGACTTTGGGAAAAGCATGCTGTGGGTTATTTACGTCATTGGCATGAACTGTCGCGATTTCTATACCACAAAAAGACATAATAATTGCAGTTAAGGACACCCACATGGATTTATCGGACGGATGTGGCACGATACTTGGAATATCAAATTGAATTTGTAAAGGATTACCTTGAGTAACCCACACGGCTCCAAGACCAATAATTAATGACATAGGCAATAATAAACCTGCAAGAGAACACAGATTACTGAACGCGGCAGATGATTTCATTCCCCGCAAATTCAATATCGTCGCGCCCCAAAATGAACTAACGATTACCGCCCAGAGAAAATAAGGATTGCTCGTTAACTGAGGATTAATTAAGTAGCCAATAGTTCCTGCGACAAAAGATAAAATCGTTGGATACCAAATTACATTTTCTATCCACTGCAACCAAATGGCCAAGAAGCCCATTTTTTTGCCAAAAGCCTGTTTTACCCATATGTAAATCCCACCCTGTCGTGGCCATCCTGAAGCCAACTCTGCTGAAACCAAAGCTGTGGGGATTAGAAAAAATAAAGCACCCAAAACAAAATAAAAAATTAATTGACTACCAAATAAGGCTGTAGCAGGCAAATTGCGTATGCTGTCCACAGAACCAACTGTTATCATAGTCAGACTGAAAATTGTCAGTGAATGTTTTTTATCGATCATCGCATTCCTTCAGTGCATTTTGGGGCTTGCAGAAGCTTAATTATATAAAAATTAGCTTAAGAAACCCTTAATAATAGGGTAATAATTAAACAAAATGTTCCTTAATTTCATTTAACAACCCGCAGATTTTTAACACGCATTGTAAAATAACATGATTTAATCAGAAAATCTCTGCCTTTTTTCCTGTCTTTATGCACAAAATCACCCGCCCTCGCATGAGAAGTGAACATTAAACTTTTTATATGTAGCCCGGATTAGCGTAGCATATACAGGATTTAGCCTAACTCAAATTACGACTTCGTCTATCCGGGCTACACAACTCCAACTTTTATACGCAGTAACCTTAAGTTGATACCATGGCCTTGGCAGTTTCATATCATAGCTTCTCTGTGCTATAGTTCCTATTTTTTTCGGGCAACATATCATGTTTGAAACCTTAACCGAACGTTTGACTCGCACCTTTAAAAATTTACGAGGACAGGGTCGATTAACAGAAGAGAATGTACAGCACGCCCTGCGTGAAGTCAGGCTTTCACTGCTTGAAGCAGATGTTGCCTTACCTGTTATTAAAGAATTTATTGAACAAGTAAAACAAAAGGCTTTGGGGCAAGAAGTCTTAACTGAATTAAATCCCGATCAAGCCTTTGTTAAAATCGTTCATGACGAATTAATCCATATCATGGGCGATGAACGTGCCGAGCTTAATTTTAAAACCCAACCTCCTGCGGTATTCTTAATGGCAGGATTGCAAGGCTCAGGTAAAACAACCAGTACTGCTAAATTAGCTCGTTACTTGAAAGAATCTGAGAATAAAAAAGTAATGGTAGCCAGTGTCGACGTTTATCGACCTGCGGCAATACAACAGCTGAAAGTATTAGCGGATCAAATAGGTGTCGCCTTCTTCCCAGCAGAAGCAAATGAACAACCACTTACCATTGCAAAAAAAGCACTTGATACAGCTAAGAAACAATATATGGATGTCTTGCTGATTGATACGGCAGGCCGATTGCATATTGATGCCGATATGATGGCTGAAATTAAGGGCTTGCACAAAGAAATACATCCCATTGAGACTCTGTTTGTTGTTGATAGTATGACAGGGCAGGATGCTGCAAATACAGCAAAAGCATTCCATGAAGCGTTACCGTTAACCGGGGTCATTCTGACCAAAACGGATGGTGATGCGCGCGGTGGAGCAGCTCTTTCTGTAAAGCAAATTACTGGACAACCTATTAAATTTATTGGTAGTGGTGAAAAAGTAGATGCTTTGGAGCCGTTTCATCCTGAGCGAATTGCCTCAAGAATTCTTGGCATGGGAGATATTCTCACGCTTATTGAAGAAGTTGAACGCAAAGCAGATAAACAAGCGAGTGAAAAGCTTGCTAAAAAACTGAAAAAGGGCAAAGGCTTTGATCTAGAGGACTTTAAACAACAGCTCCTGCAAATGAACAATATGGGTGGCATTTCCGGGATGATGAGTAAACTACCTGGTGTTGGTCAAATGATGCCTCAGCAGGCAATGAAACAAGTTAGCGATAAAGCCATGGCGCAAACCATTGCCATTATTAATTCCATGACCCCCAAAGAGCGTCGTATACCTAAGCTTATTGTGGGATCACGCAAAAAACGCATTGCCTTGGGTTCAGGAACACAAATACAGGATGTGAATAAGTTATTAAAGCAATTTGAGCAAATGCAAAAAATGATGAAGAAATTTACTAAACCCGGTGGAATGCAAAAAATGATGCGTGGACTTGGTGGGATGGCTGGTTTAAAAGGCATATTACCCGATGATTTTAAATAATTCGCAAGAATTACTTCACATGCTGAATTAATTTTCGTACAATACACGGCATTTTTACGTAACCACTCTAAAGTAGAGGAAAACAATGGTCGTTATACGTTTATCAAGAGGTGGCGCTAAAAAGCGTCCGTTTTATAATATGGTCGTTACTGACAGCCGCAAGCGCCGCGATGGTAGTTATATTGAGCGTATCGGTTACTTTAACCCTATAGCTCGTGGGCAAGAAGTTCGTCTGCACATTGATACAGAAAAATTAAGCCAATGGCAAAAAGTAGGTGCACAATTGTCTGATCGCGTAAGCGCTTTAGTCAAAGAGTTTAATAAAAAAGGCGAAGCTGCTTAATAACGTGAATAATCAGGAAAACTGGATAGTAATTGCCCGTTTTGGGCGGCCACATGGTGTTAAAGGTTCTGTTACGGTTCACTCCTTTACAGAACCTCGTGATAATGTCCTGAAGTATGCAAATTGGCATGCCTTTATAAATAATAAATGGGAGCCAATTAAACTATTGCGTGCTGAGGTACAAAATAAATCCATCATAGTCCAAATTGAAGGTTATCCTGAACGCGAATCAGTAGCTTACCTCACCAATGTAGAAATTGCAGTGCAACAGGAACAACTGGAAACACTGAAACCTGGTGAATATTACTGGCACCAACTTATAGGTATGAAGGTGATAAACCAACAAGGTGAGTCTTTTGGAAATGTCACTGAAATAATTCCTACAGGCTCAAATGATGTGTTGGTTGTAGAAGGTAATAAAAGGCATTTAATACCTTATTTACTCGGCCAATTTATATTAGATATTAATACCGAGCAGCAAGTAATTACTGTTGATTGGGATATGGATTTTTAAGTGGTGCTTCATCTCGGAGTAATCAGCTTAATACCTGAAATACTTAATGCTTTGAATTATGGCATTACGGGCAGAGCAATTGAGCAAGAATTGGTCAAAATTGATTACTGGAATCCAAGAGATTGGTCTTCCAGGCCCTATAGGCAAGTTGATGATAAGCCTTATGGTGGCGGCCCGGGGATGGTCATGATGTATGAGCCCTTAAAAGGGGCAATTATGCAGGCGCGAAGTCAAATGCCGGGTCATTGTAAAACGATTTATCTGAGTCCTCAAGGTAAGGTAATTCGACAAAATGACTTAAATCAAGTGGCAAATGACAGACAACCTTTGCTTTTTATTGCCGGGCGATATGAAGGAATTGATGAGCGTATTCTTCAACAGTATGTTGATGAAGAATGGTCTCTTGGGGATTTTGTTTTAAGTGGTGGTGAGCTGGCTGCTACGGTATTTATCGATGCAATTATTCGTTTAATACCAGGGAGTCTAGGGCATCTTGGTTCAGCGGAACAAGATTCTTTTATGAATGGTTTGTTGGATTGCCCTCATTATACTCGACCGGCAACCGTTGACGGGTTAGAAGTACCACCCGTTTTATTAGGTGGTAATCACAGAGATATAGAACTGTGGCGAAGAAAACAATCTCTGGGTAAAACCTGGCTAAAACGTCCAGATTTACTTGAAAAAATACAGTTAAGTGAAACAGACAAGCAATTGCTTGCTGAGTTTAAGTATGAACACGGTGATTCCTAAAAGAAGAACCAATTTGAGGAGTAGTCCATGACTAATATTATTGACCAACTGAATGCTGAGCAAATGCAAGGCAAAGAAATCCCTGATTTCAACCCAGGTGATACTGTTTTGGTTCAGGTGAAAGTAATTGAAGGTAACCGTGAGCGTTTACAAGCTTTTGAAGGTGTTGTCATAGCAAAACGTAATCGTGGTTTAAACTCTGCATTCACTGTTCGTAAAATTTCTCACGGTGTTGGTGTTGAGCGTGTATTCCAAACTTATAGCCCAATTGTTGATAGCATTTCAGTAAAAAGACGTGGCGATGTACGACGTGCTAAACTTTATTACCTCCGTAATTTAGCTGGTCGTGCTGCACGCATCAAAGAAAAGCTAGCGGGTAAAAAAGCAGATTAATATTTAATTCCCTCTACCCTAAATTTAATTATCCCCGCACTTGCGGGGATTTATTTTTAAGCTATTCCAGCAATAATCTACTTTATCCCATCAATCTTAATCTAGAGTTTTTCTAAAAACCAAAGTACCCAAAACAATAATAAGTATCGTAAATAAAATAATTGGCCATACATCAGGCCAAAGAATATTAAAATCAGCACCTTTCAACATAATATTGCGTGTAATTCTAATAAAATGGGTTAGTGGTATTATTTGACCGATGTATTGGGCCCAATTTGGCATCCCACTAAAAGGAAATAAAAAGCCGGAAGTCATTACAGCGACCAATATATAAGCACTTATTACCGCAACAGCTTGGAATTGTGTTTTAGCGAACGCTGAAATGATAAGCCCCATGGAGAGATTGCTCATGGAATAAAACGCCATGATGAAAAGATATAGAGATACGCTGCCATAAAATGGAACGGAGAACACAAAAATGGAAATCATTAATAAGATAAACAAAATAAGATAGCCGACAAAAAAATGAGGAATCACTTTTCCAAAAATAATATTTACTGCACTAAGAGGGGTCATTAACAGTGTTTCGAAGGTTCCTACTTCATACTCTGCAGTAATGGACATTGCAGTAAGAAGAGTGAGCGTGGTAAAAATTAATACAGAAATTAGGCCAGGTACAGTATTGTATTGTGCAATACCCTCAGGATTAAATTTAGGATGAATATCAAATACAAATGGTGCCGGGCGAGGAGCAAGGTAATCGAGTGAACCACGCAAATCGCGCTCAAATACCTTAGAAGGAAGTTCAGCTGCAGCACGAAATGCATTTGAGATTGAAATCGGATCAGATGCATCTGCTTCTATTAATACATGCGGTTTTTTTCCTCGAATTAAATCTCTGGAAAAATTAGGCGGAATGTTAATCACAAAAAGTCCTTTGCCACTAAGCAATAACTTCTCTGCTGATTTTTCTGAAGAAGAAATAGAGTCTAATGAGAAATAGCCTGTATGTTTGAAACCTTCTAACAAGGCATGGGTAAACGTGGTCTCTTCAGCAGAAATTACAGTAGTTGGTAAATTTTTAGGATTCGTATTAATCATGAATCCAAACAAAAGTATTTGCATTACAGGAATTAAGAATAAAAAGATAAAAGTAGCAAGATTCCGTTTAATCTGAATAAATTCTTTTTTAGCAACTGAGAAAACCCGCCAAAGTTCCATTTTTATCATTTATAATCTCTGCGCTCCGAATGTCGCGAGCCAAACAAAAGCATCCTCTAAAGTTGAATCGATTATTTTTCCTTGAAAAAATTCATTATTAATATAAGGTTGTATTGCCTTAGATAATTCTTCGTGATTTTTACTACTTGCATGCAAGGTATTATGAAATCGTAAAACCTGTTCCACTCCTTCAGTCGCTTCTAGTTGATGCGCCAACATTGCTAAATTGACTCCTTTTATAGCCCAGGTAGTTAAGTTCACGGTTTTTAAGATTTCCTCGATAGTTCCTGACAAGAGCGTACGTCCATAATACATGTATGCAATTTTGTCACACTTATCTACTTCATCCAAATTATGTGAGCTCAATAAAATTGTAATGCCTTCTCGCGATAGTTGGTGCATTAGGTCCCAAAATTCACGTCTGGCTTTGGGATCAATGTTAGCGGTAGGTTCATCCAATAATAACAATAAAGGATCATGCAACAAAGAAACTGCAAGGGAAAGGCGTTGTTTCCATCCCCCAGACAATGTACCTGCAATTTGATTTTTATGTTTATATAAATCAAATTTATGTAAGTATTTTTCAATCTGATTCTTTCTATCCATTACCCCATATATTTCAGCAAAAAAAAGCATATTTTCATAAACAGTAAGATCTTTATATAGACCAAAATTTTGTGACATATAACCGACAAGTGTTTTGATCTGTCGTGATTCAGTCAGAATATCAAAACCAACACATTGCCCAACTCCAGAGTCTGGGGTAATAAGACCACATAACATTCTTATCGAAGTAGTTTTCCCTGCCCCATTAGGACCAATAAAACCAAAGATATCGCCATATTCCACCTTAAGTTCAAGATCTTTGACTGCATGATTTTCATTGAATCGTTTAGTAAGATGTCTTACGTCAATGATATAATTACTTTTCTCCATAAAAATCCTATAAAAATTATATACATACAGAAAAGATTGAAAAAACCAATGCTATTTTCTTCTAAGTCTCGATATAACTTTTTTAAACAGTGAGGGCGAGTGTTCAATGGGGATCAATTTTCTTACGACCTCAGCCTCCATAATTAACACCTCACTATCCACTTTTGCATAAGCACTTTCCTTTCTTTTTATATTGGTTAAAAACTCTGCATCACCAAACATCTGATTTATTTTAACTACAGTGGAACTACTTCCCTTTAAATTTAAAAGAGCTACTTCGCCGTTGAGAAGATAATAACAGGTATCAGCGACATCTCCTTCTTTATACAAACTTGTTCCCGCAGAAATTTTGATATTTCGTGCAGTTTTTACCATAGTTTGTATTTTTTCATGAGAAAAATTTTGAAAGGTGTGGTGAGCGCGAATGAATTGAATTAAAAGAAATTCCTCACTCAATTTCTTTAAATTAGGATATCTAATTTGGGGTTGTTTTAAAAATTGAAGGAAATCATAAAGACTTATTTTAAGTAAATGCATCGTAGTTAGCGCTCTTACCGAAGCGGTACGCAAACCTGTATGCGAAGCAAAGCCCTCTGACGATAAACCAATGATATCCCCTTTTTTTACTGTAGCAATGCGCGTTTCACGATTTTTTCCTAAAGCATGTACTGTTCTAATTACTTCTGCTTTTCCCGAAATAACAAGGTAAATACAATCTATAGGATCTCCATCAACAACAATAATGTGTTCTGCCTCTACAAATTCAGACATCGCATGCCCTATCAGCTGATGAGCACTTTGATAATCAAGCAGACAAAAAAGTGGATGATGTAAAATAAGATCCTCATATCTCTCTGAATTTTTTTTCATAGGAAATCAGTACCTTTAAAATTCGGATGCTTAAGCATAGTTCTTCATTAGTCTAATGTTTTTCTAAATAAAAGGGTTGCTAAAAAAATAATAAATACAGTAAAGAGAATAATTGGCCATGTATCCGGCCATAAAATATCAAAACCAGCCCCTTTTAACATACTGTTTCGAGTGATTCTTAAAAAATGAGTCAACGGCATGACTTGACTGAGGTATTGAGCCCAGTGAGGTATTCCATTAAATGGGAATAAAAATCCAGAAATTAATGTGGCTACAAGTATATAAGCATTTGATAAACTTACAGCTGTAAACTGTGATTTGGTGAGCGCTGAGATGGCAAGTCCTGTACCTAAATTGGATATTGAATAAGGAGCTAATAGCAACAAGTAGAGAGGCAAGCTACCATAAAAAGGAATAGAAAAAATAAAATAAGCAATTATTAATAATATAAAAAAAAGTAAATAGGCCAATATAAAATGAGGTATCACTTTACCAAAAATAATATTTATAGGAGTTAAGGGAGTAATTAACAGCGTTTCAAAAGTGCCTCGTTCAAATTCTGAGTTAATAGATACCGCTGTTAGCACGGTAAACGTTGCGAATATTAGATAAGCAATTAATCCAGGTATGGTGTTGTACTGTGGAATATTTTCAGGATTGTACTTAGCCTGAATCTCGAACTCAAATGGCACCTCATCTTTAGGAGCCAGGTATTCAAGAGCACCATGTAAGTCATGCTCAAATGCCCTGGAAGGGAGTTCAGATGCGGCACGAAATGCATTTGCTACGGTAAGCGGATCTGAAGCATCTGCTTCAATTAATACATGTGGATATTTTTCTCGTATTAAATCCCGAGAAAAATTAGGTGGAATATTAATAATAAATAACGACTTGCCACTAAGTAATAGACGCTCTGCAGTTTTTTCATCTTTTGCCACTGTTTCTATCGAAAAATAATGAGTGTTTTTCAGTCCTTCCAATAAACTGCGGGTAAAAGGAGTATCTTCTGAGGAAATAATTGTTGTTGGTAAATGTTTTGGATCCGTGTTAATAATAAAACCAAACAAAAGAATTTGCATTGCAGGAGCAAACAATAACCATAAAAAAACGACTCTGTCCCTTCGAATTTGAATAAATTCTTTTTTTGCAATGGACCAAACTCGAAGAAACTTATCCCCTATCATTCACATTCCTTAATGTCGAACATTAAAAACCATTGAAATTAAGCCCAACCTGTAGAAACTACCCTGAAAAATTGCATTAAAGTTCTGTTTCAATTGCAGGAATCAGTTCAACTTCTTGCTTGACATCCAAGATAGAAAGTTTGATTTAACTGCATAAGAATAGGAAAAATTAACTATAAATATCCTATCTTAACAATAATCGAACTGACAATCATTGTTTCTCATGAACTTACATATTTACCTTTGGAAACAGATACATTATCGTTTTAGACATTGTCAACCAATGTAATTTGGTGGTACTTTTCAATTCTACCGGTTAGGTTTTTATTATTTAACAATGAGATAATATGCAAGAATTCTTCCCGAGATGGTTGATTGTTTTAATCTTATGCATAACGATTGTTGCTTGTAAAAAAGAAAATAACTCCTTACAAGGATATGTCGATGCTGATTATACCTATATATCAAGTAATTTTTCAGGAAATCTCATAAGCTTAGATACTGAAAAAGGAAACCTGGTTTATAAAGGTGATCCCCTATTTACCTTGGATGTACAGCCACAAAAATCCCAACTCTCAAAAGCCAAAGCAAATCTTGCACATGCTTTAGTAGTGACTAAGTTAAAACAATCGGATCTTGACTACCAAAGTAATTTATTTAAAAGGTATCAAAAATTGCTGGTCTCAGGGGGGGTAAGTCGTGAGGAATTTGAAGAAGTCAAAAGAAATTATAATAATGCCAAAGCGGCATTATTAGCTCAAAGAGCAACAGTCAAGTCTTCTATGGCAGAACTCACACAAGCAAAATGGAGCAAGTCGAATAAAAAAATATACTCCCCCATCTCAGGATATGTATACGACACTTATTTTACAATCGGAGAACTAGTGAGTAAGGAACGCCCTGTTGTATCGATTGTCTCTTCTGACAATCTCAAAGTTATTTTTTATGTTCCTGAACCTTTATTGGCAAAACTAAAATTAAAAAATCAAGTGATGATCAGTTGTGATGGCTGTAAAAAGGCTTATCCAGCAACTGTAAGTTATATTTCTTCTAAAACGGAATATACGCCTCCTTATATATTTAGTGAAACATCGAGAACAAAATTTGTTTATCGAATTGAAGCCAAGCCAGTAAAAACGGCATTTAGTGACTTACATCCAGGGCAACCTGTGAGTATTAACCTGACTTATAATTCAACAAGTATTGATTGAACTGATTTATTCTATGTCACTGATAGGTACACAACAGAAACGAACAAGAAGAGCAAATGCAAAAAATTTATTTGTTTTTATGTACGATACTACTCACAAGCTGCAAGGTTGGGCCTAATTTTCATTCTCCTGCAGCACCAAAGGCAACACTTTATAATAAAGGCCCTTTAATCACAAAAACAGTGAGTGCTTCCACTCCGGCAGGAAAATCACAACACTTACACTATAATCGTGATATTTCCAATTCCTGGTGGACCCTTTTTCATTCCAGGGAGTTAAACTCACTTATCGAGCAAGGATTAAAAAACAATCCTACCGTAGAGATGAGTAAAGCAAATTTACATAAAGCACATGCCAATTTGTTGTTCGTTGCTGGCCCCAAATTGTTCCCGACAGCCAGTACTCAATTTTTTGGAAGCCGCGAAAGAAATACTTTGCTTGCCACGGGAATAAATATTACACCCCTGCCTGGGCAAAAACTCCCATTTACCCTTAAGAATCAATTTGATCTTTATAATGCATCGGTTAATGTCTCTTACAGTCTCGATTTATTTGGAGGCAATCTTCGGCAAGTGGAGGCTTTGCGTGCTGAGATTGATTATGAACGATTTGAATTGGAAGCTGCCTATTTAACTTTAACTGCAAACATAGTAACTACAAGTATTACTATCGCCTCATTACAGGATCAGTTAAAAACAACACAAGACCTTATCAATTGCCAAAGAGAATTGTTGCGAATAACAACAAACAATTATAATTTAGGGCATATTTCTCGCCTTGATTTATTAAGCAATGAAAACCGTCTAAAAAAGACTCTGGCTACTTTACCCTCGATTAAAGACAGTTTAGCAAGAAAATATAATGCTCTTGCCGTACTTGTTGGATCATTACCTAGTGAGAGTCATCACATTAATTTCACCCTGAACAGTCTTCATTTACCTACGGAATTACCAGTTAGCTTACCCTCTCAACTTGTAAGACAACGTCCTGATTTACGAAGTGCCGAAGCGATGTTGCATAAAGCCAGCGCAGAGATAGGAGTTGCTACGGCGGATCTATTTCCTAAATTCAATATATTAGCTAATTATGGTTGGTTCTCAACAACCTTAAGTAACTTATTTAATCCTATGAATAGTGTATGGAGTTATGGAGGTCAGATTGCACAAACTTTACTTAAAGGAGGTGCCTTACGTGCGAAACGAAAAATGGCCATCGCGGAATACGAGTATGCATTCGCTAAATATAAAAAAATTATGCTTGAAGCCTTTTTAGATGTAGCAGATGTATTACATGCTCTTGAATTTGATGCGGAACTTCTCCAAGCTCAGGTCAATGTAGAACAAAATACACGAGCTCGATTCAATCTAATCGCCAATCAACACCAACTGGGCAAAATAAATTATATCTCTGTTTTAAGTGCAAAAGAAGCATATCTAAATGCCCATTTAAATGTAATTCGAACAGCTGCAACGCGTTATAATGATACCGCAGCACTATTCCAATCTTTGGGAGGAGGATGGTGGAATAACCCTCAAAACAAAGAATAACTTGTAATTTGGATTAAAGAATAAAAAATTATTATTATTAATCTATACTTTTAAATTATAGTTTCCCATTATCTTTAGATAGTATGAACCAAGGTTTTTTAATGAAACCCATTGCCTGGATTACTGGCGCTGCCTCTGGTATAGGTGAAGCGGTAGCCAAAGAAATGTATGCTCGCGGTTATCAGCTTATTCTTTCAGACTGTAATCAAACAGCACTACAAGAGATAGCACAGAGTACCCAGGCCGATTTTTTTGTGTTTGACGTAAGAGAAAGAAATCAAAATTTAGAGGTTGGAGCGAAAATAAAAGAAAAATACGGTTATGTTGATGTGGTTTTTCTTAATGCGGGTAAGTATGAACCGCTTGATGTGAAAAATTTTGACAGCACGATCGTTGAAGAGATCATGCAAACCAATTTCTTAGGTATGATTTATGGTATTGAGGCTGCTCTTCCTCTTTTACGAGCAAGTACTCGTCCTCATCTTGTTGGCATGAGTAGTGCCATGTCGAATATTTGCTTACCACGGGCAGAGGCTTATGGAGCAAGCAAAGCTGCAAGTCGTAATTTTTTTCAGGGATTAAGAATTGAATTGGCAAAGGAAAAAATTACTGTTTCAACAGTGCTGCCTACCTTTATAAAAACTCCATTAACAGAACAACTTAAGATTCCCCAATTCATTCTTTACAGTACAACAAAAGCTGCTAAAAAAATCGTAAATGGAATTGAACGAAAAAAGGCAGAAATCAAAATACCCGCGCTGCTGGCCAATATCACGAATTTATTGAAATATTTTCCAGATAAATTCATTTTATTCTTAATTAATCGATATGCTTAACATGCATTATATCTGTAAGTCACTCAGATAATTTTATGGGTTAAAATCTTTTTTTCCTTTATTTCTATTACATTAGGGTAAATTATGATTTCTTTTCTTTAATTGACCAAAAATTAAACTATACTATAAAAATATGTATATTAGCCCTGATTATACGAACATACTAAAAAACTAAAGCTAATTTGGACAAAATAGGTAGTAACTGTTGGATATGCAAAATTTTTAATTAGTTTATCTCAATAGTACCTAGGGATTTTTGATAATTTTAGGTACCGCCCCAAAGTTGTATAGGTGTTGTTATGAAAAAATCTAATTCAGCTCTAATCGAATCGATTGTTCTCTCAGTTATTGTATTAGGATGTACCTGGACATTGGCAATAAAATACCCCTCATTAAGATATGGTCTCTTAGGAGTATATTGGCTATACGTTTTAATCTTTTTTATATTTTCCCTGCATCTATTACCCTGGCGTCTAAAAGTTATTGATTTTATGTGATATTCTACGCGCTTTTGACTAAATCAATTTGTTGAGATGAG
>NZ_LNYZ01000012.1 GCF_001468065.1 Legionella steigerwaltii | reverse complement strand
ATAAGGTTTGGTAGACCTTAACAGTGTGGCTCATCTAGGTGCCGGGTAAAAGGGAGGATGAGTCCATATCATTGCTTGCTGATTTAATTGTAATGCTCGATATGTTCGACTTATCATCTTTTAAGCATAACAAGAATATCTGAACATTAAGTCAGCATTTAAAGGGTTTATTGCGGGTTTATGGTTTTTTATCGTCTTTTATTGTTTGATCGGCAAAAATTCATAGTAGCAAGTTCGATTCCCGACATCCTGCCAACTCATAGATTTATAAAGAATTTTTATTAAATTGTTCCGCTGATTGTTGCTTCTTTGAAATGGTAAATAACTATCTGAAGAGGGGCTGTGGAATAACCTTCAACCATGGACTATACTGTTTTTACTGCCATCAAAAAGTGAGACTCATTATGGAACAAGGCACTCCAATGGAGTTAACAAAAATTAAAAAAATTGTTGCTGAGATTAAAGAATTTCCTACTAAGATTGATTCTGCAGAGTTGGCTAAAAATGCACGACACTTACTGAAAAAATATGCATTATTATCTGAAAAAATCGAGAGAAACGTATTAATTACTGCTGCGCATCAAAAAGATCTTGCTAAAATTCGTACAGAAGAGTTCAAAGCTATAAGGCGTACATTAAAAGAAAAAGCAAATTTAATCCTACGTGCAAAAAACAACAAGGATGTTCAAAGTGAAAAACTTGCGAAAAAAGCCGTAAAAAAACCAACCCAAAAGGCCTCAAAAGCAGCTGATGCGTCAGTTGCAAAAGAAACAAGCTCAAAAAAAACGGTGAAAAAATCATCACCTAAATCTAACAAAACAGCTGCTCCCAAAGAAGGCGCATAATTTCATTCTGTCGCAAAGAGCGTTCATAAACCATATATAGGGGGGGGGGCAAAAATATTTCTTAATAAACAATAGAGCTTCACAAGCTTTTCATTTAATCAATTTCATTTTCTATGAATAAGCCTAGGTTAAAACCCAAGCTGTTATTTCTTGCTAAACTTAGTAAATGGACAATAGGATTTAATTTTTGTCTGTGACTCATGTAAAAAGATACATGACCAATTTTTTCAGCTCTCAAAAGGAAGGAGATGAGTAAATGAAAAAACTTCATGTTTTACTAATTAGCACCTTGCTTTTCGGTTGGATGAACATTGGCTATGCAGATGAACAAGCGTGCAATAAAAGTTACGATTATTGTATGAGCTCATGCGAAAGCCAATATAACCATTGTACTGCGAATAATAATGAGGAATCTTACTGCAAGGAGCAATATCAACCCTGTATTCAAGGCTGCAGCAATACTCGAGATAGTTGTTTAACTCAGTAATCTTAAAAAGCTTAAAATGAAAACATTATACTTAAGTGTTGCATTGTTCCTTGTTATTGGATTTAACATTCCTGTTTATTCATCTTCAGAAGATGCAATAGCGATTAAAGGGAATGTACAATTATATAAACTGGCGGCTAATTGCCCGCAGAATTGTACATCATGCTGGGAACAATGTACTAAAGACGATGATTGTGGTGTTGGTCAAAGCTGTATTGCAACTGCTTGCGGTAATCGATGTGTTAAAAAAGCCGCAGATTAGCTAATCTGGGGATGGCCAAACTTGCCACAGCGCTGCAACGCAGCCTGTAGCAAAGGATTACAGTCTAAAACAAGGTACAAGAACGCATTGGGCTTGGTTTCTTAGTCGAAGGCTCTGCCTTTTCCTGCCCCTCTTTGTCATCAGCGGCATAAAATCCATGTTGGCTTAGCCCTGGATTGCTTGGGCTTGTTTGTGAGTTGACAGTCATGGACTCACCAGCAGGCAGAGCGTGCTGACTATCACCCGCTTTCTCCACTTCTTTTTCTCCTTCCTGCGCTGCAGATCCTGCATCACTTGGAGCGTGACTGCCTTTAAGGGCAGTCTCATCAAGGCCAAGTTCCCGACAAGTCAACTGGACCCGTTCCGTTACCTCGGTCGGCACACGTTCTTCCTGAAATAGGTCTGGGTGTCTGGCAAAATACTGGGCCACAAAATCCATTAAGGTCTTGGGATTTTCAGGATGGATAGATAACTTTGCATACTCTTCCCGTTCGGAAAACCCTTTTTCCAATAACTTAATAGTGTGCTTAGCAAAATTAAAATAAACGACACCCTCACCGTCAATGCTGCTGCATAGAGTGGGCTCCCCACCATCATAGTGGTTTAAATTTAAGGTCACACCCTTGGGAATAAGATGCTTATTCTCGGAAAAAAACCGTTTTGTGTACTCAAGGTTCGGTTGATGAGCATCAAACACATCAAAAACAATGTCTTCACCGGGATGCTGGGTTGCAGCATCAACAGCTGCCTTTTGCAGTTGCGCGAAAAGTAGGGCTGTTTTGTCTTGATCAAAGGGGCAGGTAGGGTGGCCTTCGTTGTCAGGATTGTCAATATAATTGCCGTTTTTTACTTCTGCTATCGCTTTATTGAATGCTGTTCCATAGGGTAGCTGATTATATAGATCAGCTAAGAGAAAGGGATCAAAGACGATGCCTAAATCTTGGCAAACAGTCTCAATTGTGGAAAAAGCGGAGCCTTTGAATCGATTATGAGTACCAACATTTGTTAAATCCACTTCATAAGATTGCCTGTTGGAATAAAGAAAGGCATAGACAGAATCAAAGTGTTTGTTTTGTTCCTTTAATGTATCGAGAAAGGCTTTGTTGTGTACTAAAACGGCATTGCCCAAATGCTTTGCAAAATTTTCATGATCCGCATTTAGATAATTCTTATTAAAAAGGCCGCCATCAATACCAAAAGAGATATAGCGTATGGTCATATAAATATCCTATAGAAATTAACTTATGAATTTTGTGAGAGTATTTTAAACAAAAAAACTTAAGAAACTATTAAATTTGTGTTCTATTTGAATGTTTATTAACCATGAATCCCGCGCCAAATGGAATAGAAAATAAGAAAAATGATGACTAAATGCTAAGTTATAGTTCAAACTATGGCTGTTTATTCTAATGGTAAAAATAGTATGGGTATCACAAATATTAATCACATTACACTTGCATGCACTGACATTAATAGGTCTTTCGTATTTTACAAGGATATCCTAGGGTTTAAGCCGCTCGTAAAATGGGATAAAGGAGCATATTTTCTTATAGGGGATTTTTGGTTCTGCCTCAATGTTGATTTAGCAAGGAAACCGCAGCCTTGTTACACTCACTATGCATTTAGTGTAAGCATTAACGACTTTCAATTTATAGCTAAAAAAATTACTGAATCCGGGGCATATATATTCAAAGACAATACTTCGTCAGGTGAATCACTCTATTTTCTTGACCCAGACGGACATAAACTCGAGATTCATGTTGGTAACTATCAAACCAGGATTACAGCTAAAAAAATAGATATTGGCAATTGGAAGAATGTAGAGTGGTTCGTATGATCAAAAATTGATTACCTCAATTGAAAATAAGCTATTAGATCTAACGCTCCGAATACGCCTACCTCCGTTGTAGCGATTTCAAGCGGGGGCCTATATATCAAATGGTTTTTGATGGGTAATCAAGCACTGGTATACTAAAAGATAGAAAGCGCAATCCCCAAAGACCGAACACGCTTGCACCTATTAGCAAATAAGCGATTCCATAGGGCAAGTGCAAGTTTGCTAATAAAAAATGTCCGATAACCGGTGAAAGGCCACCTACAAAACCCATGCTGAGATTATAAGATAATGATGCAGCTGTATATCGAAGATGTATGGGGAAATATTCTCGCATTAAAACTGGGACACAGGCTTCCTCGATACTATATACACAGAATAATAACATCAAGAAGAGTGGTTGTTGGTAAACATAAAAGGCATAAAATACAGGAATTGCGATGATAATATACAGCAAACAACAATAAACTAATAACCGCTTGGCTCCTAAGTAATCCGCTAATAATGCAAATGCAGGTACTAAAATAAGACTAATGCTAATAAATAGCGTTTCATATCGAACCGCTTCGTTTAAAGAATAATTTAATTCTTGTTGTAAAAAAGTACTCACATAGCCCATCAATGCATAGCTGCCCACAGCGCCCACATTAACAACGCAAAACAAGCGCCATAATGCTGGTCTATGATAGGTTAGTACCGTTTTTAAAGGATTATTGACTCTTAGCGAATGGGTTAAAAATTCCGACGATTCTTTTAAATTAGTGCGATAACCAAAACCAATCACCCCAATCAAGCCACCAAATAAAAATAGTAAACGATAACCCCATGCGGATACGGCCGTCTCTCCTAATAAGGCATTTAATCCAATAGTGCTCAGTGAGGCAATCATGATCCCGAAGTTAGAACCATTATTACTTAAAGCACTAAAGAAAGAGCGTCGATGTGGCGATGCAGATTCAGACAAATAAATCATACTTCCTGCAAATTCACCACCTAGACACAATCCTTGAGCAATACGACATAAACACAAGGATAACGTTGCAAAGGGGCCAATCTGGTTATAATCAGGTAAACACGCTAAAACAATGCTTAAACTGGTTAGGCCAGTGATCGACCATCGTAGTGCCAATCGACGGCCATAGCGATCGCCTAAATATCCAAAAAAAATCCCACCTAATGGTCTAAAGAAGAAACTTACAGCATAAACCGTTAATGTGCCTAATAAAGCCAAATGCTGGGCTGTTGGGGGGAAAAAATGCTGTGCTAAAATTGGCGCCAGCAATAGATAAAGCGCAAAATCATACCATTCGATAAAATTGCCACATACAGCAGCAAATAATGCGTGTTGTTTTAATTTCATAGTAATTACATGAAGGTGTCCCTGTTTGCCCCTACGATAGATAACTACAGAAAACTTGGTGCCATTAAGGCTAAAGTTACGTCATCTGCAATTATTGTTTCTCATGGAGGGAAACCGGCTAATGCAAAAATTTGCTGCATAATACCATCACGAGTCCTGCTTGCCTATTGGTAAGGTTAATCGCTGGTTTTGTGAACGATATAGATGTTCGAAATATTTTTGCTAAAAATAGCATTGTCACTGAGAGTGGCACTTTTGCTGAAAAAAAATCAAGTCTTAGTTTTACTGACGAAACATTGACGATCCTGAAAAGGAAAGTTGGTCTGGTTCGTCCTGTGGGGACATTTAAATGGGGGTGTCCTTCGCAGG
This sequence comes from Legionella steigerwaltii, assembly GCF_001468065.1. Taxonomy (GTDB): domain Bacteria; phylum Pseudomonadota; class Gammaproteobacteria; order Legionellales; family Legionellaceae; genus Legionella; species Legionella steigerwaltii. Next base: position 39,245 of record NZ_LNYZ01000012.1, on the reverse strand, counting down.
GAAAAGACAGGCATTCTAGAGGGGCGTAGGTAAGGCAAATGGCTCCTTTTCAGTAGGCTTCGGTTTTATAACCTATACTTAATGTACAGAAGAAATCGAGATGTAAAATGAAAAACATTGAATATGTTAAAGATCCTAAAGACAGAGAACAAATGGTTCGTGCAGTCGCTGAGATGGTGATATTACAGCTGCAATTATCAGTATTCGGTGACCTAGTTGAAGAAAGAGACGAAGAAAGATATCGCCTTTATTACGACCTTATGCGGGACCAGGGAGAATATGATAAATTTAAGAAGCGACGAGCTACTTTTAATTCAGAAGAAGGAGAAATTTATCGTGAATTAAGTCATTTCGATCCTACAGTTGAGTATGGCCGTGAACAAAATATTAAAACGATAAATGAGAAAGTGAAACAAGGACTTCAAGACGCAGAAGAGAGTATTCATTTATATCGAAGCGTGATTCAAAGCGATTATGCCCAGCTAGGAGAGGATGATTTTACGCCGCAGCAGAAGAGCGATTGGGATAAAGCTCGGGTAGGAGAATATTTGTTTGACCCCACTATTTCAACGGAGGAAGTCATACGAAGATTAGTGATGTGGTCTAAGATAATGAACCCCAAAGGGGTTCCCGCTTTAAAAGCACTAGAGATAGCTTATAACAATTATAAATCTGCATCTGTTATGGGTAGGAAAGCAGCAGAGCAGGTATTAATGAACTGCTTTTATGCACTTGAACTCGATAATAAATCTCTAGGTCCTCTTTTGAAAAATTTTGAATCGGAAAATTTAAAACCCTTACAGAAATTTTTATTTTTATGGAGTATCAGCACAGCAGAACAAAAACAAATAAGAGCAGTGATGAGTTATCCTAAAGATTTTCAGAACATGTTCGATTTTGTAGCTAATAATTTAAATAAAATGAGCAACGCACAGCGCGATCAAATTTTATTTGCGATGAAGAGCTTAGAAGCTGCAGAAGCTCCATTTAAAGAGCTCTTAAGGCAGGGTATTACCCGGGATGAATGGGAGCATGTTGACGAAACGCTTGAAAAGCTGAGTAAAGAAATTAGCAGTGCAGAGATGGATTTAGATGATATTGATAGAGAGAACGAACCTAAAAAATTTAAGGCGCAACAATTGCATATAGATTATTTAGAAAGAAAAGAAGCTGCATTAGAAGCATTTAAAGCAATGCAAGGTGAGAAACCATATAAGGAACTACATGAAAAATTTCAGGAGGCTGCTAAATTATTTGTTGATGTGGTCAAAGGAATCCAACTTCGTTTGCCTGAGTCTCTGCCTCAGCCCCAAGAAGCAGCAGTAGCAGAAGAAGCAGAAGAAGTAGAAGACGAGTCAAGGGTTGCTCCACCGCCTTTGGAATTAATGATGCCAGTTCCAATGCCTATGGAACAAGGCGCGCAAATAGAAAAACCGCTTTCTATCCAAGGAATCCTTAAAAAATTAAATCAAATGGGTAGAGATATTTCTGAAGCAGATCTTCCTACTTTAGAAAGCCTCGCAGATGATCTAAAAAAATATCGAGAACGCATAGAGAATATTAAAACTCAAAGCCCCGTGTCTGAAGATATGCAGAAAAAAATCATAGCAGACATTGCAAGCATGCAAGAAAAGATTGAGGAACGAATTAATGAAATACCGCTCACGATCCATCATAGAGCAGTATAGGAAATATAAACCACCTATTTCTCGTTTTTCAAAAATATCATGCTCAAAACGCTTACATGAAAGCAAGTAAATTTTGTTGGGTCTCGACCTAACCAACTTGCTATAATGTCCTCATATAAATAATGATTTTTTTGATATGACTAAATGGCTTAGATCAGTTTTTATTTTTACGGTGATTAGTTTTTTTATATGGGAATTGCATTGTCATATGCCCATATTAATTCAAGGGGTTCAGGAGCTAGGGACTTATTCATTTATTGGATTTTTCATTCTTTATTGTTTTACCATGTTGTTATTTTTGCCTATCGAGCCTATCGTTTTAGCATCAGGAGCTATGTTTGGATTTTATTATGGTTTTTTGATAGCTTTATTTTGTGCCGTTGTGAGCGCAGCTATTGCGTTCATAATAAGTCGATATTTAGGCTTATATTGGTTGCCTCGCGGTAAAAATAAATTATTAGCTCAATGGTTAGAGCGTCTTGAGTCATTTGGATGGAAATCACTTGCTGTAGCACGCTTAACGCCTTTTCTGCCGTGTTCTATTGTAAATTATGGATATGGATTAACGAATATTCGGTTATTTGTTTATACAATCACAAACCTTATATTTTTTATACCCTATAAACTCATCATTACTTATATCGGCTCTCATTTATAGCGCAACCCGGAAATTAACTGCTTTTATGGGGACGGTCCGGGACGGACCGGGTCCGTCCCCATCAAGGTTATTACAAGTTGAATGAACTTCATGAAATTAGATTTACAAAAAAGCTGTATGTGTTATATCTATTAACTATGTATTGTTATGATGCAAGTTATGAGGTAGTTAGTAGATGCACTCAAAAAAAGAAATTTTTAAAGAAAAGAAACGAAGGATGACATCCAATTCACCTGTTGGAAAAAAAGAAGATTTTACTCTTGCATTCGAACAATTTCTGCGAACAGACCTCTTAGTACAGAATCTCAATACACCAGCCTCTTCAGCTTATGATCGAGTGAAACAGGAAATTGCCGATGCAGAGGAAGCGCTCAATAAAATAAAAAAAAGAAAACGCAGGAACCCCCAAAGAGCCACATTAAATGAAACGATCAATAAAAAGAGAAAATGGATAAAGGACGTAGAGACTGTTGAAAATAAATACTTCTTAGCCCTCTGGACTACAATGTTTCACGGTTATCGTATGGATGTAGTAGTAAATCAAAATGAACATATTAAAAGACAGGGACTTGCTGTCCAAGTAGCTAGTGAAGAATTTGCAAAACTATTGCAAGCGGTTCTCTTTCAAGAAATTAAAATAGAAGGAAAAGCATATTCTGCTTCGGATTTAAAAGAATACAAAAACATTCTTAACCGGTTTCATGAATCAGTTAAAGAAATAGTTATCGAAGATAAAAATGAAATTACTTCAGAACGAATTAGAAAACTTCTTGCGGGTAATGATTTAACAATCGAACACAAGTGCAAAGGTCATGCAATCTATACGCAAATCTATCAAGAACGAGATCAACTCGTCATTACCCATTGCAATCGTGGCAATGGCCAAAGAGCGAATCATAATTTAGTTTATCGCATTAATATCGCTGGCTTGGATTTAAATCAATTAAGAACAGCCATAAAAACTATAACTGAATTAGAAGTTGTAAAGGGTGATGAAGAGAACTATAAGAAATTTTACGATCAATATGATAAGACTCTTAAAGATTTAGGTTTCAGCTTTAGTTTAGGCAAACATGTAAAATCGCAAAAAATAGGGAATTGTGTTCTGGCAAATTTAAAAGGTTTATTAAAAGAACGGTTACCCGAAGATGTATATAAATGGTGCATTACGGAAATGAGGGGCCTAAGCACGGTTCAACATTTAATAAGTCCTATGCTGGAATCAGGAAAAAATCTAAAAAATAAAACATTTAATATAGATACTGAAGAGGATTTTTTTCACCTGAGGCAATTAATCCATTATATTTTTGACAAATCGGTAGAGGGAATAATCAATGCTCATTTTGGGAATTTTAGAAAATCTGAAAACCTAAAGAAAGCATTCAAGGCTCTAGGTGAGTATGAGAAAATTATTAATGAGAATAAGGCGCTGAGCTCTGCAAATAGAGCTGCTATAAAAAATTATATTCATTCCAAAATAGATCCATATAAAAAAGTATTCACCAATTCTGAAATGTGTAAACCAAAGATATTTTATGAGGTACTATGGAATGAGGCCCAGAAAATTGTTGCCTTATCCTCTGATGATTCGAGCAAAAAAGAATTTTTTAACTATTTAATCAGTAAAGCTACGAGCAACCCCAATTTTTTTACGGATATTTATGATTGTTTCTACAGCGAAAAAAAGGAGAATGGTGGTCCGTTAGTTAAATTAGTATTTACCCAAGCAATAGAATTTATTACTAATGATACAGTTCTAAATGATCCCGAATACCTTGCTGTCTATCAAGACTCACTAAGAAAAATACTTTTAAAAGAATGTGAAAAGTCGCCATGTGATCGCGAGCTGATTTCTATTTTAACGAAAACTCAACTCACATGTGTCAATCCAAATTTATATGTCTCAGCCTTTGCTGCGATGAGAGATCATAAAAAAACTGAGAATAAGTATGCTTCACTTCAATTAGTGTTAGATTCGGCTTTAAAAAATTCTCAATTTTTAGATTTATTCATTCGCAAGAAAAAGCCCCAAATGCCTACTTTTTTTAAACAGAAAGAAGAACACTTTGAACTTTCTACCTTTTTTAAATCGGCAGCGGAATTTATTATTGAAAATACAGAACTGCCTTTGACACAAGAAAAATTGCAACTCCATCTGGATAAAATTGTTCACAGTTCAATAGAACGTACAGCTGACAAAGATAAAGTAAAAAGATTTTTAGAATTGTTCTGTTATAAACAATTACTCGACTCTAAAAAAATCAATGAAAAAAATATAAGGTATTGGAAAAATCTTAATGTGCTAGCTCATCAATGCAAACAAATCCACTATTGTTATTCTGATGCAATTAAAGTAGCAGATAATGTACTTAGTAGTTATCGTAAATTAGAAACTTTATCCACTCGACCAGCATCGAAACGAGATGGAAAAGCATTTAATCGAGCCACGGATGTAACAACGATTTTGGGAACATCGTATTCGAATTGAATCAGATTTTTGCTCTCAAGTAAGTTATTGTTGGGTCGCGGCCCAACCTACCCGTTATTTGCAACTATACTCAAAAAGATAAATGACTTTTTTATCTGTCGTTAATATTTTTAAATTCATATTTTTCTTTTTGAGTATCAACCATGCAATGCAATCTTGATGACTCAAATTTTAAAAAGGCCTACTGATGAATTATGGAAAGATCCGCATAAATATATCTTATATTACCTTTCTTATACTATTAATCACTGCAAACTGTGTATTAATTATGTGTACGCTTGATAAAAAAGGTCTAAATCCCAACACGTCACCTTTGGTTTGGGCTTCGGCTGCGATCTTCCTGTCTTTTATTATGGATCGTATTTTAATGATGCTGTCTCAAAGTTTACAAATAAATAAAATTCCAAATAATGATGGGAAAAATAAGTCAACTATACTCTATGCAATTTTACATGTTACGTTCAGTATTATTTTATTAATTGTTGTTATCTATTTTTCAGCAAGGTTTATCCATTTTTGGTATAAGAGTTTATTCCCACCTAATCAGAATTTAGTTTATTCTCCACAATTTTTCGGACTAATTGGGGGTTATTTATTCTATATAATTGTCCGGGTTCCTCTAAAATACTTTTTTAGTTTCATTTATTCAAGTATTGGTAAAGTATCAAAATTACCCACGTATAGACTAATAAATGATGGCGTTGAAATTAACTTCAACATGATTGATGTATCCGATCCAAAGAAACAATATACTGCTTTTTTACACTTTAAAGATATTGAAAGAATCCAAATTCTGACCTATATGGATGCTCTTTCTTATTTTAGATACCAAATAAATGCTGATATACGACTTCAAGCTATGGAAAATAGTTTTTTGTTAGGTAAAAAACAACCGGATTATTACATTTCACCTCCAGCTGGAAATGGCACAAATGTCATAATAGAAGGAACAAATTTATTTTATTTTTTAACTTTTAAAACCAAGGATGCCACTGATCTAACCGATGCATTTAAAGCGTTTAAAGAACAGATTTCTTAAAATGGTCATTCCTGAGAGTCCAAATGATATCGAGCCCCCCTAAATAAGGATCAATTCTTGTATTATGGTCAGAGGCAATTCAATTCATTAATTTTAAAGCGATTTGGCTTTTAGAAAAACAACCAAACTTCTCACGTAAATTTTCAAAATGCCTTTCAATCGTTCGTCTGGATACATTCAGTATTTTTGCCGTTTCATCAGAAGTTTTTCCTTTGATATACCAAAATAATACTTCTTTTTCACGAGGAGTAATTTGAATTTTAGATTCTGATAAATAAAAAGATGCTGGGAAAGTTTGCTCTATAAAATTATTTTGTTTTAATGTCAAATCCCATAAATTAGCAAATTCAGGATCTCGATTTTCTTGAAATGGGTTTTGGTTTAATTTATTACGAATGAATGTAATTTTGTTTTCAAAATAGAGATTAAATTTTTTAAGTACATTGAGATTATTCAAATAAATGTGGTTAATATCCTGCTTTCCAAGCGGGGCATCAAAGGAATACAATTTAATGGTGCAATTATCCGCAATTTCTAATATACGAAACGAATGTCCATAATCAAAATGATTAAGAAGTTGAAATACGGGTAAGCTATATTGTTTGTATTCATCTTGATAAACGTCGATTAGATAAAACCCAGTTTTAGGATAAGTCTTTAAAATACTAGTAGGTGCACTTTTAACCAATTGTTGGTTAATACATTTCTCAAAATAATTGCTGTCACTTCCTAACCAAATCAAATTGCCTTGATTACTTATTTCAACATAGCTGAAATGATTAATACCTATTTCTTTAAATAGATCATTACAAATTTGATTAACATAATCGGAATAATTTATTAATTCGTTGGTGTTCATCAATTAACTAATAGCTCCGGATTATTCAAAAACATCGAGTCATCAAATCGACAAAGGACAATAATTTAACACATTGATCATAACAAGAGAATCTTCTTTCAGATTTGCAAAGCAAATTTTAAAAACTAATCTTTTTAGGAGTTTATTATCAACGACTTACTTAACTCCGAAGCAGAGATTGGGTAAAACCACCCATCCACGATTTTTTTTACCTGAATTAATATACGCCGATTTGGTTTTTGTTTATATATTATGAACGATATTTATTATTGGCGACATATTTTTGGTGATGACGATCTGCTGGTAACTTACAAAGCAGAAATAGAGCAGCTTTTGGCGGGCGATTATAAAAGCTTGTCGTTAGAAAAGCTTCATGGTGTTTCAGGGATTTCTATTTATAGCATCCGTGTGAATAGGGAGACACGCCTTTTATTTACTGCATACAAGGAAAAGTTATGTTTGCTGGATGTAGTATATAACCATGATTACCATAAGAATCGTTATTTAAGAAACCCTGGATTGTTAAAAGCTTTTCTGGCCAAGCTTGATAATCGCAATATTGAGATTCAATTAAACACTGAAAAGTTATCACTCTCCACATGCCGCAGTGACGAGTTAGAACAGCAATTACCCAATAGCAAAGAAAAGGGCAAAGTCATCGCAATTGATTACTACAAGCAAGATTTTATTCTCTTAAGTGAACAGCAGGAGCATGCTTTCCGTACCAAACTACCCGCTATCATCTATGGACCTGCTGGCTCTGGCAAAACCTGTGTGGCATTTTTTACCTTGAAGGATTACATCCAGCAAGTTGGTAGTCAAGAAGGTACATTTCCCGTTCTCTATGTAAGCCGCTCCAACGCATTGGTTGCAGAAATGAAAGCGCAATGGGTAGATAGCGTCACATCGCCTCAACGTGATTTGGTATCATTCTTAACTTATGATGAATTGTTTAGCAAACATTTGGTTGAGAAAAGAGGACTTGCTGACGATCAATATTTTGGCACCTGGTTAGTCCAAGCAATTAAACAGCCCAAATACAAATTGTTTGATAAAACTTTAAATTCCAAAGTAGTATGGCATGAATTCAGGATTTGTTCAGGATACACCAACAACGATTACCTGAATTTGGGTAGTCGACAAAGTAGTATCACCAAGGAGCAGCGTCAGCTAATTGTCCAGCTTTATCGTGACTATCAATCTGGTCTTATTCAAAAAAATTATCTTTCTACTGAGCTTAGTCCCATTACATCAAAAGCATCTTATTCACTGATTCTAGTGGATGAAGCTCAAGATTTTTCCTATGGTCAACTCGAAAATCTCTATAACCTGGCTCAAAACGGTCATATCGTTTATTTTTTAGGAGACCATCAAGTACTGTTTGATGGCAAGTCCCGTTTACCTTATTTGCGCCAAATGGCTTATGCAAAAAATAGGGGCGGCTTTAGTGAACACCAATTGTCAAGCAGTTACCGATGTTCAAAACCCATCATCGAAGTAACAAACACGCTTATCAAATTGAAATATCAAGTCACAGGCGGCGCTGCGGATAAGGCAGAGCTAGGTCAAATTGTTTCTACAAAGGAAGATAAGGATAAAGGTGAGCTGCATTGGATTGACAGCAAAAGTAGTCAGTTAAAAGCGCTCCAAGAAGAAGCCAAACACACTAATTTTGCCGTCATTACTTTTCCCGAATTTATCGAAGAAGCTAAAAGAGCACTAGGAACACCTCTGGTTTTTACTCCTGAGGAAATTAAAGGTCTGGAATATGATACTGTTCTTGTGTGGCGTCCTCTTGATGTGATTGACAGCTCAATCGCCTGTACAAAACTTAAAGAACGACAGGATCAAACTCTAGCAGCTGGCCATCGTGCCAAGGCAGGAGAGGCTGATGAAACGTGCCTTCCTTATTTTAACCGATTAATCACTTCGGTCACTCGTGCGCGTCGAAGACTTATCTTTGTTCAGGACAAACAACATCCTACCCAAATAATGCACGAAGCCTTACAAACTGTATTTTCACTAGAGACAAAGTCGCAAGTACTCTCGCCGATAGATACCGTATTCCGTTCAACCGAACAAGATTGGGAAGAGGAAGCACGAAAATTATTGCGCCAGGGTAATGAAGCCCAAGCACGTAACATTTTTTTAGAGACTCTTGGCAGCACTGAAGAAAAATTTAAAGAATTCCAACAAACAATGACAAAACCCTTTGTAGTACTCAAGCCTGCAGAGAATGTACTCGAAGAAAAAGCAGTCAATAGCGTGCAGCCTAAAACGTCTAAGAAAAAAAAGAAAGAGGAAGTTCTCAAACCCCAATCCACTACGGCAAATTTCTCTATCCTACCACCGCTTTTCACACCACCGACCATGACGCGAGAAGAAAAAGCGCAGCAAGAATTAATGGCTGATTTTTCAGAAAAACGACTAACTGTCGTTCTGTCTATTTTCCCGTTGGACATCCTTTTGCAAACCCCTGCGACCTCCAAACAGACACTGTGGCAATTTATCTTAAGTGATATTAATCGCACAAAGCTATTTACTAAGGTTATCGTAAACGATCATAAAATTACGGAAAAGTTTATTCAAGCTAATCGAAAGCAGCTGAATTTCTTTATAAACCGTATCGATCAAAATGGTAAAGAAATTCGAGATCATTTAAACAAATTGAATAGGGTTATTAATGATCTCGCCTTAATTTTTCATGCCAGGAAATTGTACACACCAACTCTGGCTTATGTTGCTACGCTAACAAGGAACATTGCCCGTCTTCGTGACTTACATCAATTAGGAGCCGATTTTAATAAAACAATTGATAAAGAAGTAACTCTACCCTTTGTCGCTGCTGACTGTGGTTTCGCCGATGTGCTTGAGAATCTTTATCAATATGGCGCTGATCTTAATAAAACAACTGGTGGAGTGACTCCAGCTCATATTGCTGCTCAAAAGGGTCATGTCAAAATAATTGAGAAACTTTATCAATGCGGCGCCGATCTTAATGCTGCAACTGCTGAAGGAATGACTCCAGCCTTTGTAGCCGCCCAGGAGGGGCATGCCGCCGTAATAGAAAAACTTCATGAATATGGTGCTGATCTTAACAAAGCAGATGATGAGGGATTTACCCCAGCCTTTATAGCCGCTCAGGATGGTCATGTCGAAGTCATTGAGCAACTTGGTAAGTCTGGCGCTGACCTTAACAAAGCAAATGTTGAGGGATTTACTCCAGCCTTTGTAGCCGCCCAAGAGGGGCATGCCGCCGTAATAGAAAAACTTCATGAATACGGTGCTGATCTTAACAAAGCAAATGTTGAGGGGTTTACTCCAGCCATTGTAGCCGCCCAGAATGGTCAAGCCGTCATAATTGAAAAACTTCATGAATGTGGTGCTGACCTGAATAAAGCAAGTATTGATGGCTCAACACCTATTCATATTGCAATAAAAAGAGATCAAATTGACGTCATTAAAACGCTGGATGCTCTCGGTGCTAATTTTAATCAACCCAAGAGAGATGGTATGACAACAGCCTACATTGCGGTTCAAAAAGGTAACATAAGTGTTATTCGGCTGTTGTTAGAAAAGAAAGTAAATTTCGATTCACCTTATTTAACCAACAAAAACGATTTGTTTAAATTTTTAAATATTGATTCACGAGATATCAAATCCAGTAATCAAAAAAATATCTTGTTAAAAATTGATCGTTTCATTAAGCGGCAAGGAAACAAAGGGGACTCATTTTCTATTTTACCCATTGAGCTTGCCGAGATTATGGAGCGCCAAGATATTATCGATTTAATAAAAAGCTATCAAACACAAAGTCGTCAGAGTTATAGTTTTTTTACTCTGAAAAACTCTTCTGAGGAAGTTACCAAGAGCTCTATCAGACCGGAGCCATGATTTACATTGAACTATTTGTAAATTGACAATTTTTTTTAAGGTATCCACATCGGCTATTAGACAGGAATGTATGTTAAAGAACTTATGGGGACGGTCTGGATCCGTCCCCAGCGCTCTTTTCATTGTCTCCATAAAAGAACAATTCCTAACAGGATAAATAAACAACTGATTACCCGGGTTAACCACTTTATAATTAAGAATACTTTAGTGGTATCTTGCATTGAGTTAAGTGCCCCATTGATAGTCAAACTAAACAGGACATTGGCTATTCCTCCCAAAAAAGCAAATAAAAATCCCATCCAAACGGCGTGAATGGTTGTATAACGATCATTAGAACTCATAAATTGTGGCAATATGGTCATGAAAAAAAGGATAATTTTGGGATTGAGTGCATTAATGACAGTCCCTTTTAAAAAAATCGAACCTTGAGCAGAAGAAACATTCATCGTTTTGGGTTTTATCAATTGTGATACACCAAGATAAATCAAGAAGCAGGCACTGGCATATTTTGAAATACTATGAAATGAAGGCCATTTAGCGAGGGTAGTGGTTAACCCAGCAGTTGAAGCTATAATATGCAGCATGGTTCCAAACTCAATACCGATAATCGAGAGTACGATTGCGCGTGAATTGCGACTTAATGTTTGCTGCGCCACATAAAACATAGCTGGCCCAGGCATAATATTCAATAAAATGGATGTCATTAAAATATAAGTCATAGTCGTAATATCCCTATTATTCTTTATGTTACGATTTAGCAGTAATGGATTTCTTGAAACTCTTGGCTCAAAAGACTGGCATCATGTGCTATGCGCTCTGCTTTTTCATGAGTTGCTAGTGCTCGATAAATGAGTTCGGCAATTTGTTGCATTTGCTTTTCTTTCATTCCTCTTCGAGTTATCTCTGTAGTGGCCAGTCTTAATCCTAGTGATGATGTATCATCACCAGGTAATGAGACATGATTCCCGATAATATTGCATGCTTCCAATCGACTAGCCGCACTAAATCCTCCGCCATATTTCTCAGCATGAATTAAAATTTGATGCGTCTGAGTAAAATTTTTTTCTTTGGCAAAAACGCTAATGCCACAATCATCCAAATGGGTTGCCAAGGCTTTCGCATTACCTACTACTTGCCTCATATACGATTCGCCATATTGATGAAGCTCTAATGCGGTTAACGTTAAGGCTGCGACTCGATTTAATTGGTAAGTGCCCACAAAACTGGGGAACGCAGTTGTTTCGATTGACTTAGTTAATCGCTCATCATCCCAAAGCAATAATCCACCTTGTGGACCGCTATATGTTTTTCCAGTAGAACCACTAACCAGAGTAACGCCTTGTTTAAACGGATTGGTAAAACACTTCCCTGCAATTAAACCAAGTTCATGTGATGCATCATAAAAAACTTGAGTCTTATATTTTTGTGCTATGGTACAGATTTCTTGTAATGGTTGTTCAAATAAGCAAATTGAAAACCCAAGGGTTATTAACTGAGGTCGATAACGGCAAACCAGATATTCAAGTTGATGTAAATCAATCGTGACCTGATCGGGTAGAAAAGGCATAGGCACAATGTTTAAATCCAACAAACCCGGCATACTTTGACTGCTATTACTTGAATCACCGCCATGCGTCGGCATAACGGTAATCAAGGTATCTCTGGGTTTTGTAAGAACAGAATAGGCAACCTGACATGCTTGTGTCCCACCCAATAGCCGATGTTCACAGAAATGACATTCAAATAAGCTCCACATTAATACATGACAAATCGATTCAAGTTGATCAATGTACTCACTTGCCATGAAGTAACGATTTTTTTTACCAATATGCCCACCCGCTGTGCGTGTGCTTAAATCACACGCAAGTAATGAGCGGGCAACCTGACTCAAAGAGCTTTCTGCTGCGACAAGATTGATGCATTTTTGGGTTCGCCAATGATCATTATTTTTAATTAAACCCAGTATAAGAGCCCTCATATGTTCAAAAGACTTACAATGCATTAAATCATGTTGCGCTTTTATAAATAACGCAGGGTCATGGGCTGTTTGCTTAGTTAGAAACATGCTGAGCAGCCTCTGCATTCACATTATCCCACCAGCGGTCATCAACAGTTAGAAATGGGTTTGATTGATCGCGAATACTGGCCCAGGTCATATTAAGCATAATGCGAGTTGCATCATATCTTAGGGGCAATGTGCGATGTAGGGTGGTATCAGCTTTTAAAAGGTACACATCTCCTGGAACAAATGAATGAGTGTAAATAGGGTTATCACAAAAATATTGATGCAAGTCGGGCGCTTCCTTATCCCAGCTCGTATGCGGGACGCACTGCAACATTCCACCACAATCAACAGGTGGCATTTCAACAATCCAGATTAAAGCAAAACTATAATCTCCCCAATGCCAACCGTGTGTATCACCGCTAAATTCTTGCTTGGTAATGACGAATTTTTCGTCTTCTTTAACGTTGGTTAATAATTTCTCTTGGGTGATTTTTTCTAAAAATTCCAATAAAGAATAATCCTCTCTAACTTCTTTGATCATCGTGCTGTGTTCTTCAATCAACTCACTCCGTACCACACTTAAATATCGAGGAGTATTGTCTGTAGTTTTTAAAAAAAGATCGCGACGTTCGGCATATTTTTCAAGTAAACCATAAATTTCATTATGAATACTTTGCTTAAGTTGTTCGCTAACGATATTGGGAATTTTAACCATGCCATGTCGCGAAAATTGTTCACGTAAATTTCGAATTTGTTTTGCAGTAAAAGTTGAGTAAGTGTGCGATGAAATCGTTTCATTTAATGAATTCATGATCAGTCCTTTTGGTTATTTTTTTCGAAAATCATTCTTCCATTATTCACCTATGGCAAGCAATACCATATTTTTGTAATATATTATTTCAATAATGAAATAATGATTTGTCGTGCTATCAGATATAGAAGTATTCTTACAAGTCGTAGACAGTAATAGCTTTTATAAGGCAGCAAACCTATTAAAAATTTCTCCTGCTTCGGTTACTCGAAAAGTGGCTAATCTTGAACGTGAACTCGGAGTGACGCTGTTAAATCGTAATACACGACGATTTTCATTGACCAAATACGGCGAGCATTGCTACACGCATTGTCAAAATATCCCTACAATTCTTGCAGAATTAAAGGGGGATATCGCAGATAAGATAAAAGAACCTTCAGGCTTACTTAATCTCTCGGTTTCTGTTTATTCAGGTTATATTGAATTGTTACCAATTGTTGCCAAGTTTTTGAAAGCTTATCCGCAAATTACAATTCAATTTATAAAAAGTAATATTTTCCCTGATTTGATCGATGACTCTTATGACATTTATTTTCGCTATAAAGAAATAAATACACGCACCTTACAATCAAAAAAATTAATTGAGCATCAAATGATATGTTGTGCTACACCAAATTATTTAGAATGTCATGGTATCCCGATAAAACCTGATGAATTGAAGAACCATAATTGTATTATTCATCAAATCAATTTATATGAAGGAGATAATTGGTTTTTTCGTCAACATGATAAAAACTATTCCGTTTCTGTAAATGGGAATTTACGTCTCAATAATTCTGCTCTGGTATTGGAAGCAGTGTTACAAGGAGTAGGTATTGCTTTTTTGCCGAGCTATTTTTTTCAAAAATTTATTGATCTCGGTGAACTAACAGAAGTTTTGACTGACTTTAGGCCCACACCGATGCCAGTATGGTTAGTGCATCCAAGACCAAAATATCTATCTCGAAAGCATCGTGTATTTATTGATTTTATCTTGGACGCTTACCATGATAATGCCAGCTAGCGCTATAAATCGAATTTTCAAAAAAGAAACGGAATAAGCGCTTTTCTTTCCTTAGGATAATTGGAAAAATGTAAGCGATACCAGCGATGATGAGTGATCGCCCTCGGAGCTAAATTGGCTATGGTCCACAAAGTAAAAGAAAAACCAGCAATTGACCAAGTCGCGACCCCCCAACCAATCCATTCAAGCATTTCACCAAAGTAATTTGGGCTGCTCAAAAAACGAAACATTCCACCATAGGGTATTTTGTAGGATCCGGTTTTTTTATTTTTATTAATCTCAAACAAAATGTTGTCCGAATTTACATTGATTACAAATCCCGAAATAAAAAGGAGCAAACCAACAATAAAATGGGGTGTTTGCAACGTTGAAAATGTAATTTCTTGAAAATGAGTGAGCCAATACGCATTCACAAAACCATTCACAGTTGTAAAAAACGTGGCGGATATCGTGATAGAAATTGGAACCTGTTTTGCATTGTTTAAGCGGAATGGATAGATTAATGAACGATAGACATAATGGAGTTGCCACATTCCGAAAAAAAACCAGGTACAAGCAGATGGTTTTGCCATTAGAAAAATAACCAAAAAGGTGATCACAGAGGGCAATTCCATAAAACACCAAGAAATAGGTGCAGGGATTTTAAGAGATTTGTTCCTTTGCTCATAACGTCCATAAGGGGCTCGTTTGAAAAAAAGCGTGAAGAATACCACGATGGCTAAAGCAATCCAGAAATAAAGAAATAAAGTTAGATTATTTTGAGTCATAATTTAATTTTGCCACACTGCGAAAACCAATGAAGCGTATCATTGATCGTCGTTTCGATTTCAGTTTTTTTGTACCCCAATTCATTTTCAGCTTTCGTACAATCTACCTTGGGTGGATACATCAACGTTTCAATGGCGTATTTTGTAAAGAGCGGTTCTGTATTGGTGATTCTAGAAAAAAACTCCATGAGGGGTACCACAAAGTAAAGCATGCTTGGGGGAAGAAACAAACGAGTCATTTTTTTTTGTTTTACAATGGATATCAATCGGGTCAAATGATGCATGTTTATGTCATGCCCGCCTAAGATATAACGCTCTCCAGATTGGCCTTTTTCAGCAGCAGTTATTGCTCCTTGAACCACATCACGAACGTCAACAAAATTATATCCTCCTCGTACTAAAATCGGGATGTGTCCTTTGTATATTTTAATTATTGCAGTGCCCATGAGAGATAATTTATAGTCATTTGGGCCAATTGTTCCTGTGGGACTTACCACAACCGCATTTAATCCTTGTCCACAACTATCAAGCACTATCTTTTCAGCATGGGCTTTAGATTGGTCGTAAATATTCACAGATTCTAAAGCAAGAGGGCAATTTTCATTTAACATGTGCGACGTGTTGGATTTTTTAGAACTTTGCGTTAGAGCGTGAATGGAACTAAAATGAACGAGCTTTTTTACTTGATTTTTAAGGCAAGCATTGACCACATTTTGGGTGCCTTGGATGTTTGTTTTACGGACTTCGTCTTCTTCTCGATTGGTAATAGAAATTTTTGCGGCTAAATGAAAAACTGTATCAACATCTTGAGTCGCATTATCCAAAGACTCCGGATGTAAAATATCCCCTTCGCACACTTCCAAAGGAAAATGAGTGAGGTATTTAGGCATTTCACCCCGCACAAGTATTCGGACATCATATTGTTTTTTAATAAGCTCAACAATGAGGTTATTTCCAATGTGTCCACTAGCTCCCGTGACCAATATTTTCATGATTTTTGACTTATATTTAGTTATATCCAGCCCTTTTTAAAAACATCAGGAGTCGGTCTTTCCGAAGACAAATAATCGAGAGAACGACACGATGCCTAAGCGGTCTGCATCGACCAGGGCGTTCACAGTCCCTGCAATGAACGTGTTGTAGAATTCTGAAAATCCTTTTGGAAAGAGACGAATCGTTTCCATGCCTAAAATCGCGCTCCCCACTGCCCGAGAACGAAGCGTACCAGCTAAGAGCTTGTTTTCGGTAAAAAAATAGCTCCACCCAAGGTCTTTTGAAATTTCTGTTTCAGAAAGTAGACTTAGGCCCACGCTGCGGGCCGCATCTACCAGATCTTTACTCGTGTGCAGAGGCGGCATGCCGGTTACAAATTCAATCCGCTCAACCAGCGCGCGATGTTGCGGATTATTCGCATCGTATTTAGAGGTTAGAACCGCGTCATAGACTACATATCGTGCATTCGGTTCCATTACCCGATGGACGTGCTCAAATACTTTTGGAAGCAGATTATTAGAAATGTATTTAAGTGAGTAAATGCTGTAAACCGAGGCCAGGCAATCATCAGGAAACGGCAAGTTTTGGGTATAATCACCCTGTTTGACTTCACACAAGTGATCCAGATTTTGTTCGCGATTGAGGGCATTCGCTCGATCTACTTCGGCCTGAGACAAGGTGACTCCAAACACTTTCCCCTGGGAAAGACGTGCAATATCACGCGCCGCGCCACCAAGACCGCAGCCCATATCGAGGGCAGTTTTCCCGGGTAAAAGACAGAGTGCTGAATTGATCTGTTTGTGTAAGTTCGAAATGGTTTCCTCGCGTGATTGTCCCGCATGATCGGGCGGATAAAAAACCCAACTGGTGCCATAAGCAATCTCAATCACCTCCGCCATGAGGTCATAATAATGGGAAGCAACGATTGCATGATTATGAGTCTGCTTCGCAAGAGAGAACAGGCGATCGTGCTCTTTAACAAAAGAACTCAAGTCATTCCGCCTTAAGAGGAAACGGAACGTCTTCATGTAATTGGTTAATAACGACATAGGTCTCCTCCTTGAATTTGAACTCACACAACAATTTTGTTTTCCTAACACTAATTATTGTTTGGATATTTATAATCTAGATGAAATAACTTAAGTTATCAATTAATTAGTCTCAGAATGAAAGACATATGTCTGATCCTAAAAATACTACTACACTTACTTTAAGGAATTTATCTTTTAAACAGGGAATGTAATCATGATAATAAAAAAATTGCTGATTTTGTTTTCTTTTTGCGTTTTATCAACCCCAATTTTTGCTGATCAGGATGCGAATTTTCAATCCTGCATGAAAGCGATAACCAAGCATGACACACCTGAAAACAACACCCCAGAATATAAAAAATTCAATGAAACAATGTGTAATTGTATGGTCGAGCAAATTAAGAATAATCAGGGTAATAGAGACAGTAATAAAATAACAAAAACATGCTTCTTTAATGCGTTGTTACATTATGCAACCGATAATTTAGATACAGCCACATCCGATGCTGACATGATGACCGCTTGCAAAAACATGTTGAATGTTAGTAAAGAAAAGTCGTCAGATAAAGAGATAAAAATGGTAGCTGATTTTTGTCAATGTGCTCAGCCTAAGTTACTCGATCTTTTTAAACAATCGGAATCGATGACGGATAAACAATACAAAGAGGGTATTTTTTCAATTGCCGATACGTGTTCTGCTAATATAGAGATAAAATGATGTTTATTGCTTTAATAAAACAATTATGAACATAGCTAAAGGATTTAAGTGAAATCCGGGGTACAAGCAACTAGGTTTACTTAAAAGGGGCCAGAGCAATTTTATTATCATAAACCTACATCATTGGACATAAAGGTATCTTTGATCTAATTTTAAAAAAAATGTTCAGGGAAAAATTATGAAAAATGTTTTTCGGTGTGTCGTAACTGGGAAGAGAAAAAATGGAAAATCTTTTATTTGTGACGATAAGAAAGTCTCTATGGGCCCTTTGGGGATTTTTGATTTTTGGGCAACCGATCAAATGCCAGCTCCAATGAGGGGGGACAATATTCTTGATGGGATTCCTACTCGACTTGAACCTCCGCCAAATGGAACGGTGTTCCGCTATTTTGTAATACCTCCGGTCGAAAAAAATCTCTCCCCTCAAGAAGCAGACCTGAAAGCACAAGCTGTTTTTGCAACTGCGGGCGCTTCGCATTGCAGGGTAGATACTCGTTTAAATCCTATGATGCATACTACTAAAAGTATTGACTATGTCGTTATTCTTAAAGGGGAAGTTACTCTTTTACTCGATGAAGGAGAGATCAAACTAAAGCCTTTCGATGCGGTTGTTCAGAGAGGAACTAATCATTATTGGATAAATAACAGCACAGAACCTGCACTTTTGTTAGGAGTTTTAGTTGATGCAAAAGAAAATCAATAATTTGCCCCTAAGACATATTGAAGGCTTACGCTCGGTATAAAAAATTTGTCTATAAGCGTATAGCAGTATTAGTAAGATTGAATTTCAATGTTAAGCATGCGACAAGCATTTAAGATTTCTTCAATGCACAACTCATTATCATTCGAATAATAAAAAAAATCTCTGTGGATGTTACTACTGGTAGAATTTAACGAACAGCCATAAATCGATGAAACGGCACTCTGTCTTCCGTCAGAAAGACTGGCCCCGCTGTAATCTGCAGATACAAAACAGGTCATTTCCTGGTTGTTAGAAAAAATTGAAGTCAAAAAAAATGAATTAAAGCACTGACACGCGAACACATTGTTACCAACCAATAAAACAGTTGCAATCACTAACATTAAAAAAGTATTTTTTAAAGTGAGTATCATGATAAGTACCAAAGCAAATCCATTTTTTAAATTATAGAACAATACGGATTGTTGCTTTTGATTTAAACATTATGTTAAACCTTAAGAAACTCTCTATGAGTTCCTTTGGGGATTTTTATCTATAATTTACAATAGGGTAAAAGATAAGTTACATCCACGTTTGTCTCGACTCAGTTTGAGGCGGCATATGAGATTCAGTACGTTTTTTATTCGTTCTGAAATGTGAACAACCCATTAATAAATGAGTGGTTATAACTCTGAGATTAAAGATGAAAAAAATGAGTTTTTTTTAATAATTTCTACTCTTTTGACCTATACCTACTATAAAGCGAGCCAAACCTTTCCTGCACATGAGCTACTGATGGTACCATGTACCACATTGCTGTTTTTGGTGATGATAGGATGGTTATTCATTTATCATGACAATCCGGACTGGGTTGAGCAATTCTGGCTCAAAGGAGCATGAGTTGTTGGCTTTTCAGCAACCATGCTGGCTATTTGGATGCTCTGTTCCCCCAGTTTCGTCTGTTTCCTCTTCATCTCTTCTTTCTTCATCTAACTCTTTAGTTCTTTTTACTAATTGTTTAAATTGTTTGTAGGTTTCTGAGTCGCCTATTGCAAAATATCCTCTATGCTCCTTCGCAGCAAGCTCTATTTCTTGGAGTAATTTCTTCTTGTCTTCACACCCATTAGCAAGTCTTTCGACTAAGCCTTTAAACTTCTCAATTTTAGTGTCATGCTTCTTCGTTTTGTATACATCTTCTTTTTCCATTCGTTGTAATGAATAAATTAGAAATTGACGCAAAGTTGAAGTGTATTTTCCCATTATTTTATAAGTATCAGACATGACGCCAGCAGGGGTACTTAAAAATTTTGCAAAATTTCTAACTTCTCCGGCTTGAAGGCCTTCACGTACCACATGAGAACAGTTATTGGTATATCTAGAATAATCGTCTAACGTATTTGGAACATGGCTAGGAATTTTATGTGCAATAGAAAGAATGATCTTTCTCAAAGGTTCATTTCTGTTTATACCGCTTATGGAAAACTCCCCATTGTCTGCTCTCCATTTTATATGCTTTTCATGCTTTATTAGCGTGTTTAAATCAGGTCCTGTTATTGAATGTATTTTGGTTGCGTGTTGCGTATCTTTGTAAACTAGAAAAAATTCGGGGGGATCGACTTTGCGACGGACTAGGACATAATCTCTTTTAGCTAAGTATTCTTCAATGATTTGTTGCTTTTCGGGATTAATTCCATCCTTATTAATGATGTCTTGATCATCAATTGCTTGGAACATTCCAGCCCCTAAACGTTTGCGCTTGGTTTCCCACCATTCCTTTATCCGATCGTAATCAATACCAGGGGAATTTCCTATCTTTTCTGGAAGTACACAAAACTCTGGCGCTGCTTCCTC
The DNA here is from genome assembly GCF_001468065.1 of Legionella steigerwaltii. Taxonomy (GTDB): domain Bacteria; phylum Pseudomonadota; class Gammaproteobacteria; order Legionellales; family Legionellaceae; genus Legionella; species Legionella steigerwaltii. Next base: position 18,761 of record NZ_LNYZ01000012.1, on the reverse strand, counting down.
AACCCCTGCAGGAGAGAACATTCGTAGGTCAAATTCAAGGCTCTCTACAGGCGTACCTGCTGTGGCAACATACGCTTCTATTTGAATGCTATCTCGAACTATGTATTCAAGACGGCCATTAACTTCCTTTAATGCTGCAGGAAAACTGTCTTCAACTAAAGGCTCTTCAGACGTTACCAATAATAGTCCACTATGTCCTTGGGAATAACTTGGTTTTCCATTTTCATCGCGAGTCGCCCATCCGCATACAATCACATATCTATATTTAGCCATATCGTAAAACTAATTGCTCTATATGTTTAAATATAGAGCAAACAAGGATGAAATGGGAAGCTGAACTATTAAAGAGGCTGGGCTGGAAATATTAATTATGCCGACTGGCATGCTTTATGGCCATTTCTTCCTTGATCCCATATCATTTCTCAGCCCCAATTAATTTACCGATATTGTTATCAAGTACTAATAATTTGAATATATTCAAGGCTGCCTTCAATCGTCGTGTCAACGGTATTGCTTGAGAACGAAGACTTAATCCAAAACCACCTTCGAGATAATAAATATAATGCCAATAGCCGCTGGGTATAAACAATGTTTCATAAGGTTCTAAAATACATGATAATTGTGTTGAAAGATATTTGATTCAGAAAGAGTAATTCGTGGAATAGGGTCTAATTGTAACTCTGACATAAATATACCCTCCTATGGCAAAATATAGTTAAAGTATAGATGCATTGATAACAAAGAAAAATCGCAGCAATCTCTGGGCTTTTCAGCCCAGCTTTTGTTTGCTACTACTGCATTGATAGATTGTCCGCTTTGTCTGGTTAAGTATCCATTGTATCCATAGGCATGGAGCTTGTTAAAAACGAGTGGCGATTCAACAAATCGGAAATAAACTCTCGGTTTCCCTTATATTGGTTAATTTCTCAACTTCATCCGCATGTAGTTTTCGAGATTCTTTCCGTTGATTTTCCTCATAAAAAAATGAAGAGGTACTTATCGAACGTTTAAGTAACTTGGGTTGCTTTTGAGCAAGCTTATCTGAATGATGTTTTGATTTAACCGGATGCAGAGGATGATCGGGATGAAAAAAACTCTTCGAATAGACCAATGGATTTAGGGTTCCAAGCAACTCCTCAGGGATGAGTTTTAATTTTTTTACATCTTCCTGTACCGTAGCTGAGAGCCACTCCCACAAGTGAGCTAATTGAATATTGGCTGCTTCCATACTAAATCGCTTCACTTCATCATCAAGATAGCCATAACGAAATCCACTAAAATGGATTCCCAGTGGTTTTAAAGCGATCATCACTCGCTCTAAATGCTTTTTCTTATCATCAAGCATCGTTATATGGCGGGGAACACGCCCTAATCGTGACAAAATCGAACGCAAATTTTCTCCTTTATCACCACCAGCACAAAAAATTATCCCGCCCTGACACGATGAGTCATCATCAGGAACAATACTGTTTCGCGAGAAATCAACGCCCATATCAGCGAGCTGCCTCAAGGTCTCGTGTCGAATCGAATATCCGCGTGCGGTTAATCCAATAACGGGTATGCCAATATCTTGTAATGCTTTAATGATTTTAACTATATTAGGTTCTACTGCAGTTGTACGAACAAAATGCTGTGCCGTATTATAAACTGACATCAGTGATGGCTTCGCAACGGCCGGTTCAATCTCTTTTTGTGTGACATGCGTAAATAATCCCTCAAACCATGGGTCTCCTCCAAACGCAATCAGAGAAGTCATGACCGTATTATCAAGATCTAAAACAAACCAAGTATCAAAATGAATGTCTTTTAACGCTTCTTTAAAATTTTCTAGCTCCATAATTTTTTGATACATCGTTATCTCCCTTTGGAAGCATGTTTCATCATTCTAAAAAAGAAGGCGCCGAGCACTAATTCCCGGCGCAATAGAGAAAGTTGATTATTTGTATTGGAATCGTTTTTGATTCTTTTCACTCTGTGTGTCGACATCCATGGATGCGGGTTTGAAAAATCCATGACGATGTAAGGGTTGATGGTATAACGCTTTTTTAGAGGTTTTATTCTTCGATTCATCATCAGAGAACAACACTTCAGTCTCTGAACCCTCTGTTTCCATACTTTGAGAATCAGATTCTGTTTCTTCTGCATCGGAATATTCTTCGGAGGCATCAGTATAATCCTCATCCTCTTCTTCATCCTCTGGAAGATCTTGATAACGTTCTTCCAGCTCAGCAATTTTTTGTTCCCAGCGTTTTAAACCAGGCAACATGTTCCTTGTTAAATCCGCCTTTTCTTTACCGGAGAATATGGCTTTTACTTCTTCGCTTTCCTCATCATCTGATTCAATAATTCGTCTTTTTTTAGTTTTTGAATTTATTTGTTCCGTGTTTTGAGTAGACTGACTCAAACCAGGAAGTGGTCTTATAGGGATAGGACGAATAAGTTGTGGGGATTTTTGTAACTCTTCCTCAATTTGCAAAGAATCATTAGCTTTATTATCAACAGACTTTAAGTCCTCAGAACGATCATGGGAGATATGATTACGTTTTAATAACTTAGCATGCTCTTGAGCAGTCATGTTAGGGATAATAATTTTAGATTTTGAAGCCAGTGTAATCACATGTCTTTTATCTTTATTCTCTTCCATAGCACGAACAACATCGTGAATATTGTTAATTGCTTTTCCATTAATCTCTTTAACAATTCCATGGAGATGCTTATCGTAACCCTGAGTGGCATCACATTTAAGGATTGTATTAATTATGACAATTTGTTCATTAGGATTTTTTTTGGGTGCATCAGGCAGTATGCAATTCTCTTCAACCAAATGCATATCCTCAAAAGCACACCCATTTCCTTCCATATAATTACGTGTGAGTGGAACAAAACAAATGCCAGAGTTAATGTAATAGGTTGGCATTTTGTCATGCTCTGCAACAGAAACTTTTTCGGTATCGCCCAAAATCGTATCTAATGCAACATCAATCTCCAACTCTTCAACTTCGTCTGTGTCAGAGTTTTTCCGCAAAATGTTGAGTTTTACACTATCTCCTATGAATTTAGATTGAGTCACATGAAAAAAATCAATACAGTTTCCGATGTCAGGAATATCCACCGTGCCTTCGTTGGAAATGGGTAAACCATCAATAGCGATTAAAATATCATCAGTTTTTAATTTGCTGTACGCATCTGATAAATTATCAACTTTTACAACGCGAATCCCCGTTCTTTTACCCATCCTATAAAATTCACGCTCACTATCATTTTCAAGTTCCTCGGTGACAATAGGAAGAGTTGGAAATCCACGATATTCCTTATTACTTAATGCCTCTTTTAGGAAATGTTCCATAATAGGCACAGGAATAATGTAACTTAATCCCTGATGTCCACCATAACCCTGAAAAGCGACTCCAACCACCTTGTTGCCTAAAAAAACGGGCCCACCGCTATTCCCGGGATTAATTGCTGCATCGACTTGAACTTGCAATAAACGTTGATCGCTCATTGAGTAGTCATCAACTTGAATACGAGAAACAATTCCTTTTGAAAGAGATATTTCAGTTCCTCCCATAGGGAAACCAACAACCATGATTCTATCTCGTAAACTCACCATTTCACCCAACTCAACTGGTTCTACAAGATTATTGAACTCCGGATCTTCAATTTCTAATAAAGCCAAATCACATTGATATGAAACACATTTGACATTTGCTTCATATTTTTTAGTTCGATTATTCGCTAGGCGAACTTGCAGGAATGTTGAATTTTCCGCAACATGAGCATTTGTCATGACATATTTTTTGCCTGCAGAATCTTGAACAATAAAACCAGAGCCTGAACAGGTGAATGACTCTGGACCACGCCAAGGATTATCATAATCGGCAACGAAAAAATCAGAATAAATTTGCACTACTGAGTGCTCATGCTGATTTTGAGTGGGGAATTTGGTAGGTTTTTTTGTAGTTTCTATTAGCTCATCATTGCTATTATCATCTGTTCGCCTTTTTTTCCTGCTGATTGAACGTGACTTAACAGGAAAAGTCTCATGTTTGGATCTCGTTTCTCGGCGTTCTTGAGCAACCTGTTTTGATTCTGATGCACTCATTTCAAGTTCTTCTTCAACTTCGCTATCATGCTTTCTTTTTCTACCTACTGCTTTAGAAGGGGAAGCATCGTGAGGAAATGACGATGCCACAGCATCCCTCTTAGTTCCTTGTGCTTTTGCTAAAATAGAGGAACCTTTTTTTGATGAAATAGTTGAAAGTCCTTCGTCTCCTTTAGATTTGTTGCTTTTAACTACCTGTTTACTCACTGGATCAATCTTATTTAGAATGTTGTAGGTTACTGCAGCTCCCTGAGCTAAATCGGATGCTTTCGCAAATAAAGGATAGGCTAAAAAAGGATCTATTTTTTGTATTAGCTCCACATAGCGTTCTTTCATTTTAATTCGTACATTAAAATCAATATGCTTTACTAATTCTGAATCAAGTAACATCTCAAATTTAGGTTTAATGGTTAATAATGATTCTGGGGCATTTATGGCAAACCATTTGACGATTCGTTCCAAAATCATCATCTGTGTATTTGCCCATTTTGGTGCGGCACCTAAATTCTCTTTGACTTGTGGATCCTTGTCCATTGGCATTAAGGACCAACCGTAAAGATGTAACCACTCAGGACGATAGCTATTTTTGTAAAAATTATCTTTAATATCTGCTTTAAAGGCTCGTTGTAACCGTTTTTTCATCTCTGGATGAAGTTCATCAGTCATTTTATCGAAAAAATGTTCATAGGCATCTCGAGCTGATTCCTCCATAACCGTATTTTGATCAGGAGTTCGTGTCTTAATGAGATCGCGTTGTGGAACAGATTCATGATCAACCGTTAAATCATACCCACCCTTAGTTATCTGTCCCATCTCTTCCAAGTCTTTTTTTAAATCCCTTTTAACTGACTTGGATAGTTTGTCGCTCAATAAAGGTGTTTCTTTAATTGAACCCCAAAAAGGTGGCTTACCTTCTTCAGGTGATGGAGAAAAACAAGCGATTTGAATCGGTTCCTCATCTTCATTTTCCCCAACTTTTCCATAAATAAAGCGCTTCGCATACATCGGTGTATGGCCATCAGGTGTTTGGGCTCGAAATCGATGCATTCCGCGATAAGGTTCAATCGCTTCGATATTTTCCAAAGGACGAACCGTTGGTGTTTCTTCATCATCCTCGGTTTGAGGCAACTCATATTGCAGAGCAACTGTTTTATCATTTTCCCGAGTGATCACTGCATGACCTATTTTTTTACTATTTGGTGCATAACGAGAATGTTCATTCTCAGAGAGGAAAGAAAAATCTTTAGCGGTAAACTTTTTATTGGTAGTTCTTTGAGGAGAATCATGCGGTGGGACGGTTTGTGTATTTTGTTGCACTTTCTTTGGTTTTTTCAGGTCTTTTTTTTCTTTTGTGCTTTCATTGGTATCCATTTTATCTTTTGTCATGATTTAACTCCTTAGTAAAGATAATGTAAATCCATTACAACTCTTTGCTAAACGGCAGCCGGATCTTTATAACAAATGAATATGACAATTTGATGACAGATATAATCGGTAATAAACGTGCATTGACACTGAGTTAGTAGATTGAATAATATGTGAAATTTTTTAGGGATAATTTTGTCGTATGAAAAAAATAACATTGCTTCTTGTAGAGGATGAAGAGGCAATTAGAGATATGCTCCGATTTTCAATTCCAGAATCCGAATTTGATATTATTGAAGCTGGAAATATGATGGGTGCAATGAATGCATTGGAACATTTCATTCCAGATTTAATTATTTTGGATTGGATGTTACCCGATAAAAGTGGCATTGACTTCATAAGGTGTATAAGAAAAGATGAGACACTGAGAAATATTCCCATCATCATGCTTACTGCTAAAGCCGAAGAAGAAAATAAAGTGAAAGGATTAATGGTAGGAGCAGATGACTATTTAACCAAGCCATTTTCACCCAATGAATTAATTGCTCGAGTTAAAACAATTCTGCGTCGCGGCTCAATAAAATCTACTTCTGGTGAAATTAAAATAGATTCTCTTATTGTCAATACGAACCGATGTCAGGTAACCATCGATACTCATGAAGTTAAGTTAACCCCCATAGAATATAGAATACTCCATTTTTTTATTTTACACCCGAATAAAACCTATACGCGTGATCAACTCTTAACACATATATGGGGTCGACATTCCTACATAGAGGAACGCACAATCGATGTACAAATTAAACGACTTCGAGGTAAATTGAAAAAACATGAATATCATGACCGAATAAAAACGGCTCGAGGGATAGGATATTATTTTTCTGGAAATAACCATGCAAAAGAATAGAGAGATTCCATTAAACAATCTCCCGAAGTCAGTAAAAACATACATTAAACATTTAGAACAAGTTAGAAGTGACTTCGTGGCAAATGTTTCACATGAGTTAAGAACGCCGCTCGCAGTAATTCACGGTTATTTAGAAACACTTATTCACAATGATAATTATGAAATATCCTACAAAAAAATATTTTTGCAAATGCATCAGCATAGTATACGCATGGCTGACATCATAGACGATTTACTCTTGTTGTCTCACTTAGAAAGTGATGATCATTTTTCAGATGAAAAAATCAAAATAAACGTTGCCGAAACTCTGAAAACACTCTGTATCGATGCAAAGAATATTAGTGGTGAAAAACAGCATAAAATTACCTTAAAAGCAATGAGTAATGTTTTTATTACTGGCTCTGAAAATCAATTGCGCAGCTTATTTTCTAATATTATTGTTAATGCAATTAAATATACCCCAGATAAGGGAAGCATTACTGTCGAATGGTACCTAGATGAAAAAGGCAGAGGAGTATTTAAAGTTACAGATACTGGAATTGGTATAGCCAAAGAAAATATACCACGCATTACGGAGCGATTTTATCGTGTCGAAAAAGCGCGCTCACGGGAGCGAGGTGGCACTGGACTTGGCTTAGCCATTGTGAAGCACGTGTTATTACGACATGATGCAGAGCTACAAATTGAAAGTGTTTTTGAAAAAGGCAGCATATTTACCTGTATCTTTCCGACTAACAGAATCGTAGTAGATAATTTTATCGGTCTTAGTATTTAAAGATATTTTTCAATGGAATTGATTATGAAGTATTTTTGGGGTGCAGTTTTTTTTACTTTAACACTCAAATCAGCACTCGCTGACAATCCCATTGATATTACCCTTGCGCCGCAATTTGGCTTACCTACTACAACTTTTGTTGACAACAGTTACGTTGCTGAATATACCTTTACCAATAATCTGCCTTTCCCAAAACAAATTTATCTTCAACCATCCATCATCGGATCAGGTTTTGATTATGATGGTTTTTGCAATGAAATTACTTTAGCCCCCAAAGGAAAAAAAGGCAGCTCGTGCACCACGTATATTAAATTTCAGCCAACCTCGAATGGTGTTTCCAAGTTTGAATTGACCTTACAATATGACAAAAATGTGATTCACTTACGCCCCTTATCAACAAGCTCGGCACAATTGTGCGGAACAACGGCTTATCCCTCTAATACGGGGTCCGTAGTTCCAGAACCTACAATAATCTCGAATCAGGTATGGAGTTTTTTAAGTAGTCCGCAGTTGCATCCGATGAAAGTTAGCATTGCTCCATACACCGCATCACAACTTGCTTCAGGGTTAATTTTGAACGCTCCTTATGCTTTTTCGGATGAGTCTACCTATGGCCAAACAGGTGCGCTCATAACAGATAATGATGGGAATCCCATTTGGTTTAGACCTTTAAGCAACGTCAGTTTAATGAATGCTGATTTTAAAGTGCAATTGTTCAATGGCAATCCGGTGTTAACCTTTTGGCAAGGTACGATCGCGACTCCTCCAGCCTATACCAATTTGCCTGCAGGAGGTGCGGAACCGGGTGCTTGTTTTTACATTCTTGATAATCATTACAATGTGATTAAAACCATTTCGGCACTCAATGGATTTACCTCCGATGAGCATGAGTTTTTAATCACACCTCAGAATACGGTGTTATTTTTTGGAACCAAAGTGGTTCCTATGGATTTGACACCTTATGGTGGTCCTCAACAAGGAGCCATCCATGACTTTTCAATTCAGGAAATTGATTTGGCAACCAATAAATTAATCTTTTTTTGGGACGCACTGGATCATATTCCTTTGACCAGCACACATATGCCTGCTTCAAGTGCAACAGAAAGCAGTAGTGTTTGGGATCCTTATCATTTAAATTCGCTTGGGCTCATCAGTGGGAGTAACGATATTCTCTTTTCAAGTCGCAATACGTGGACCATTTATCGTTTGAATAAATCGACAGGAAATTTTGTCTGGCAACTCGCTGGCGATGGTACAGGGGATTTTTCCATTCCAAATACTCAAGGTCTTTTTTCTTGGCAACATGATGCGCGCTTGCTACCTGGAAACATCATATCGATGTTTGATGATAATTGTTGTGAAAGTGACACGGTTCCTCCTGGTACCATCCCTTCACATGGCTTAATCTTGAGTTTAGATTTAACCGGTAAGGTCGCCAATTTTCAAAGTTCTTATTATCTTAATCCCAACGTAAATTCATCCTCTCAGGGCAATACTCAAAATTTAGCTAATGGTAACAAGTTTCTTGGATTTGGTAGCAACGGTTATTTTGCAGAATATGCTGCACAAGGAAATACTGAAAGTACCTCATGGGTTAATGTGTTTTACAGTGCGCAAATGCCCAGTGACAATATATCTTATCGATCTTATCGAAATACCTGGATTGGCAGGCCGGATTATCCACCGAGTATCACCGTGGGCACAGCCAATAACCAAACCACAGTATATGCATCATGGAATGGAGCTACTGAAGTTGCTGGATGGCAAGTGTATGCTGGAAATCAGCCCAATATTTTGGACTTGATTTCTAGTGCGAATAAAAATGGATTTGAGACAGCAATTAACGTTGGATCTGGCTGGACATTTTTTCAAGTAAAAGCAGTGGATAGCAAAGGACAGGTCATTGGTGTTTCAACGATTGTTAAAGCTTAACCATTAAAGTGTCAATTTATTCAATTTATTTTCAGGAGGAGAACAATACTAATCACATAATCTATAGCGTGATCCAATTCTTTTGCTGGGCTGTACTTCGTGTAGCCCAATCGTGTTAATTCAAATAAATTTTCTTCACTAGCTCCTAATCACTGAGGTTTAGGGTAACTAAATCGGAATCATTATTTCGCACGTATAAAATTGTCATTAAAACGCTCTTTTCGATAGTTCAGCATATTCTGCACAGTACTTAAGTTTAATTTAAGCCATTTAGGTATATAATTATACTAATTGGCTTGTATTTGGCAAGGTGTTGATGTTATGGCTATGTGGCAAGATGCTTATTCTCTTAAAGATTGGCGTACTATTTTAAAAAATTGTAAGCAACATGATGATCCTAAGGCCAAAAAAATAATTGATAAATTATCCAATTTATTAGAGGAATATCATAACATTTCAAAAACGAGCCTGAAAAAAATTCCTAAACGACAGGAAAAATTGGCGCAAATTGTAAAGGCTGCCCAAGAGTATAAAGACTATTTAGGCAATCAATTCATATCTAAAGAACAAGAAAAAACACCCGAGTCTCCAATTTCATTTGGACCTTGGCAAGTCGCTCCAAAAAAAGCGCGAAAAGATACAAGTCTTACAGGATCTATCGATCCATGGGTTCAAGGCTTACAAAAAAGAGCGAGCAAGAAAATAAATTATTTAGATAAGCTGGCTGAATATTATCAGAATGCAGAGCGCAAATATGTCAATAAAAAATCGCTACTTCATACGCTTCATGTTCGAGAAAGAAGCCATGGTAAAAAAAGATTTTTCTCTTTAAGCAGTGGCACTTTATTAGAAAGAGAAGATCCTGCTCATCGTCCTATTGAATTTATGCTTGATGACTTAGCAACGAAACGCAACACCGCTGAATACCCAATGAATAGAGCTTTTTATCAATGGGTTGAGAGCAAAACTAAAGTTCCTTTTTTCTTATGGTTGGAAAAACACCCGATTAGTACAACAACCAGAGATATTAGCGAAAATTGGATTGGCTCTTATAAAACTAAAATGGGTCCTGTTTACTATGATTCACCAGATACTGTATCGGTAAGAATTACAAAGAAAGATGGCGATGCCAAATTAATGGGTCAAAAAGCAAATTCTAAGGATTTACTTGAATTAAATACAAACGAGCTGGATGATTTTGTCCTTAAAATAGGTTGTCCGCAAGGTGCAACCGCATTTATCTGGGATGCAAAAGATAAGAATCATTTCTATACACATGTTCATGAAGCTGGAAAATATCATCACTCCACCATGACTTCAGGAAAAAAAGTAAGATGCGCTGGGATGTGGTTAGTAGAACAAGGAAAAATAACCGCTATTGATAATAGTAGTGGACATTATAAACCTACTTCCTTATCTTTTTATAAATTGATTCGTTTCCTGCATAGTAAAAATTTACTTGCTTCAGATGTACGGATAGCTGACTTACGTAGACCAGCGGAACCTAAGGCTGGTCATCATTTTTTTGGTGCCGTTCGAGACCGTTACACTAGCCTGAAAAATTATCTGGAATGGGCAGAAAACTTGCCAGAAGTGAAAAAATACTTAACGGAAAACGACATAAGTCCTTTAAACAAGCAAGATCAAGCTGAAGCCCAATTGATGGGGAAAAATAGTTAATGATCAGTCTATTATTTGCTATTTAGCTTTAGAATTGAGAGCAACTGGGAGTTTGCAATTGTTTCACATTTTTGTCGACGCCACTGTGGATGAGCCACGAGACGTCGAAGGCTAGAATAAAAAGAAGCAAGTGCTTGCACGGGTTGCTTCATGCAGGTCCGAAGAATGGAGACGCTTATACCTAAGCCGCTTTCTTGTTCTGTGAGAGTAGCTTTAGAAGCGCTTGAGCCGCTGCAGTAGAAGATGCGGGATTCTGACCAGTAATGAGACGACCATCCGTGATTACAAAACTCTGCCAATTGGGGGCTTTTTCAAAGTGTCCTCCCAGTCGCTTGAGCTCATCTTCAACGAGGAAGGGCACCACCTTTGTAAGATTTACTTCTTCCTCTTCACTGTTGGAAAAACCAGTCACACGTTTGCCCTTCACAATAGGTGCGCCTTTGTAGGTCACCCGATGAAGTACGCCGGGTGAATGACATACCAAAGCAACCGGTTTACCTGAATTGTAAAAGGACTCTATCAAGTTGATTGAAACGGAACTTTCGGCAAGATCCCACAGAGGGCCATGACCACCAACATAAAATATCGTGTCGAAATCTTCCGCGTTCATGTCGGCAAGCTTGGCTGTCTGGGAAAGTGCTTTTTTCGCCTTATCGTCCTTCTTAAATCGCTCCATAGCAGGAGTCTGATTTTCTGGCAAATCGCTCTTCGGATCGACCGGAGGCTGTCCACCCTTCGGCGAGGCCAATGTCAGTTCAACACCTGCATCGGCGAAAACAAAATAGGGTGCAGCGAATTCCTCAAGCCAGAAACCTGTCTTGCGCCCAGTATTGCCCAATTGATCGTGGGAGGTTAATACCATCAATATTTTCATTTTCGTTCTCCTTTCCGTGTTTTAAACGAACGTGAGCAGTGATTTACCTACGCGTGGAAGTGTAAAAAAACATGCTGACATGCTTTCTGAAACGTTCATTAGGTTAATTTTAGTTCAAGTTGATGTGATTTACTAATGAGTCTGCTCATAAGGCCATTAACAATGGTAAGCTCGGAAAAGGTCAATTATTTCATATGGATCATAAGCTATAATTAAAAAAGGATATAACACATTTCAGCTGGAGTTTAATCATGGATACTATAAACAATTACAAATTGCTTCGGGTTGTTTTGATTATTGTTGGACTGATTTTTATCTTTGCTATATATCCATTGACTGTTTTATGGCCTTCAGGCTGGGCTTGGCACTTAGTTGGACAAAACCTCTATTTGCAAATGATATTGGGTATTTATGTAACATTAGGTGTTTTTTTGCTCTTGGCAGCAAAAAATCCAATTCAACATTTGAGCTTAATTTGGTTTACTGTTTGGTCAAGTATAGTTCATGGGGGCATCATGTGCATCCAAGCATTATACTATCCACAACATTTCGCCCATTTATATGGTGATGTTCCCGCTTTATTTATTATCGCGATTGTATTGGCTGTTTTAACGCCACGTCGAAGCACTATAACAGAATAAATCGATGAGTAAATCTGTAAACGGTTACATCAGATCTTTTATTCTCGATAATATCTGCTTATGACATTGACATGCTGGGGGATTGATAATAAGCCTGTCGCTCTTTACTAATTAATTCAATCCATTTTTTGGGGGCGATTTGGCTGTCTCTCAACATGTTTACTGCTGCAGTGGGATTAGAACTTTGGGTGATTGCAAAATAAAAATATGAAGTCAATTTACTTCGAAATAAAGCCCAGCCGCTATTTGCCACACATTTTTGCAAAATAGAATAATTGTTCCCATCTTCCGTAATTAATTGTTGTAACTTTTGCATGGTTTTCGGTATACAACTATCAAAAAACGATGTTGTGCCTTGCCGATTCCATTCCTCATTTAATATAATTTTTTTTAAGATATTCAAATCGCAAATTTGTTGCTCTTGGGACACTGACTCTTCAATTCTCTGCTCCACTGGCTGATCTGAAATGAAATGTGTCCATTGCTGATAATAACAACGAGCATAAAAAAACATGCCGCCCAATATAAAATCTTTAACAGAATGAGCGGCATTCCAAAGAGCACTAAATACAGCTGACTTAACGTCTTTATGTTTGGGAAATGGAAGTTGATTATTATTCGATCGAATTAAATGCACACGACAGTTGTTAATCAAAGAATCATGCTGAATTTTAGATTTCGCATCATATTGATCCTGCCCAAGATTAATTTTCTCATACTTAGCAGCTAGTCCATCGACTATTTCTAAATGAAACTTATGATTTAAAATATGTTGATAGCCCAGGAAATGACAGTCGGGTTTTTCGCGCATCATATCTGCTATATATTGTCTCAATTTTGTCCCAACTTTAACATGTGGATCATAAAAGTCTGGATGCTTGGCTAAATTCATTACCCAAAAAACGTTAGCTTTATCTTGTTCACCAGCAGGGATATCTCTTAACATTATCCCCCAGGAATAACCGATAATCTGATCATTAACATCCTTTGCAATAAAACAAATAGTATCTTTATAACTTAGTGAGGAAGACAGAACTGTATCTCCTACAATGGGTAAATCACCAAAATTTACCCCATGTGCTAAACAATCCAACTGCTTAATTGTATGGACTGCTTTATCGAATTCGTCAGTATTATTTGGATCCAAAACCTGAATCTCTTTGAATCCGTATGGCTTACCTTCCATCAATTGTAATGAGAAATTGAACGTGCATTCCCCATCTAATCGTTTATGATGCATGATTTTAAGAGGATGCTGATTTCTACTTTTTAACAAGGTCGTCCATAATTGGCATAGATTTGTTATCGCTTCATCATTTTTTCGGGTTTCTAGTAAATTTAATAGTCGCAAGGTTAATCGATGTACATACTCTGTATGTGTATAAATGGCATGGCCACTTAAATCACCAACAGAATCTGCTGTCATTAATTTTTGAATTTCAGATAAACGATATTCAGAAGGATCTATATGTGATTTTAGAACTATTTCAAATGCGTTCCATGCTTGCTCTAAGAAATCAATTTTTGGATATGGCATCAAAATTCCTTTTATAAATAAAATACTCAAACGCATCATATACTATGCTCATTACTGACAATTGAGCAAGTAACATGTTGGGCTTTATCAGCCCAATCTGTTTATAGTCCCAGCGTTAGTACTTTATTCACATGCATGATAAAACAATGGGCGATGACTCAATAAATAGTCCATGACTCATACATGCCCTTAGCAGTAGGGAGATCTGCATCATATTGTTTTATTAGTGATGAATAGCTCCAAGTATAAAAAGCTAATCCATCGTCTCTTGAAATGATTATATACATTTGCTTATATTCTTTATCTTTATATTTGTAAGTAAATATTAAATATTCTCCATGAAATCTCTTGGGATTTTGAGGTAACTCCATCTCCCCTTGAGCTAATAATTTAGGTTCGGTGGTATTTGCAAAAATTTGTGATTTTAAATCATCTTTTACTTCCTGAATGGTTGAGTATCGCCCCTTATTTTTTTTTGTCAAAAGAGTTTGGATAGTAATCGTTGTATGAAAAGAATTAGTACCATTTTTCCCTCTAAAGAGAACAGTTCCTTTTCCTGATTTAATAGATTCCCAGTTGCTCGGATATTTAAGAGAGTATTTATTTCCTTTATTATCAAAATCGATCCATGCTGAACCCTGAGGGGTCGGATCGTTTAACAAAGCGAAGGTGTTATAACTTATATTGATTCCTGCTCCCGTATAACGTACCTTAATATTTAAAATTTTCCATGCTCCATCTTCCCATATTAAACGATATTCAATTGGCGTTTTTGCTCCATCTGTTGCAGTCAGGGTTCCTTTCACAAGGCCTATATTATTTTCAATGATTCGCTCGTTAAAAAATGCACTCTTATTATTTTTTAATGAAGGATACTGATTTATAAATTTTTTAAAATCAGAAAGAGAGGTGGTTTTCTGGAAATCTTTCGACGTATAGGAATATGCTTTTTCAATATCGCCAGTCTTTAATGCACTGAGTTGATGATTAATGGGGTAAGTTAGGCTACTTATCAGGAGAAATATGATTATAAATACCGAACCCACATAGAGTAGCAACCAGGCAAAAATTGCTCCAATCACCATTAGTGCTTTTTTAAATGAGGATGGATTTTGGGTTAGTTGAATCAAGTTGCCGTTTTTATCTTCAAATTTATTAGTAACTAAAAGGATTAAATCGACTAAATACCAAATACCAAACCCTCCTGCGGTAATGAACATTAATAAGCCGGTATATATTTTTCCTACATAAATTCGGTGAATCCCTAAAACGCCTAAAAATAATCCTAAAATAAGAACAACAACTGGTGATTTTTGCTGATTTTCTGGGATGGAATATGACTTCTGCATCTGAGGAAAAGAAGAGTTTGTTTCTATTTGTGCACCACATTTACTGCAAAACTGAGCATCTGGCGTTAAATTAGCTCCACAATGCTTACAGAATTTGGATGCGTCCATGCTTGTTCTCCAATCTTTAATATCGGGTCATTCCCGAAAGAGTTTTCTCAGAATGTCAGCGCATAAGAAAATGTAAATAAGTTTATTTTTATAATAGAATAAATTTTAATAAACTCAATAAACCCCTAATACTGCCGAATTGCATTATTATTTAATAATCGCGAAGAAAGCATATTAATTTATAAATGGATTTTGTAATGCCACAAATTCCAGCATTTATTATTCGAAATTTGACTAAAACATATTTAATGGGCGAAGTGGTAATTCATGCTTTGCGCTGCGTTAGTCTCGACTTATATCAAGGAGAACTCGTTGTATTTTTAGGGCCATCTGGAAGTGGTAAGTCTACACTCTTAAATATCATAGGCGGATTGGATGTGCCTTCATCAGGTGAAGTAATTTATAAAGATCATATGATTACTGCATCGAGTCAACATGATTTAACCCGCTATCGACGCGAGCATATAGGATTTGTTTTTCAATTTTATAATCTGATTTCCAACCTTACTGCTTTAGAGAATGTCTCTATTGTTACCGAAATTGCAGATAATCCAATGCGTCCTGAGGATGCAATTAAATTACTTGGTTTAGAAAACCGCATGAATCATTTTCCGTCGCAATTATCTGGGGGAGAACAACAGCGCGTTGCAATAGCTCGGGCTATCGCTAAGAATCCAGATGTTCTTTTATGTGATGAACCTACAGGAGCACTTGATTGTGAAACCGGTAAAATTGTTTTAGGAACACTTGCTTTAGCGAACAAAAAGCTGAATACCACTGTAGTCATTATTACCCATAATATAGTGATTAGCGAGATGGCCGATCGAGTAATTCATATAGCAGATGGTTCAATAAGTAAGGTATTAAAAAATAAATACAAACGAAAACCAGAAGAATTGCAATGGTAACCGCATTAAACAAAAAATTGTGGCGTGATGTTATAAAACTAAAAAGCCAAATTATTACCATCGCATTGGTCGTTTGCAGTGGAGTTAGTGTCTTAATCGCATCAGTTAATACCTATGTCTCTTTAAAAAATGCACAACAGGAGTTTTATGCGAATTATCATTTTGCAGATGTATTTGCTTCATTGGAACGAGCGCCGAACTATTTAGAAAAGCGAATAACAGAAATTTCAGGGGTATCCCAAGTAGAAACCCGAGTTGTAGAAGATGTTGTTCTTGACTTACCTTGGATGCCAGAACCTGCGGTAGGTCGTTTTATATCAATATCGGATAGAAATACATCAGGCCTTAATCAATTATTTTTACGCCAAGGAAGACTGCCAGATAGCAATCGTCAGGATGAAATATTAGTCAATGAAAATTTTGCAAAGAGTCATAATTTAAAACCCGGTGATAGTATTGTTGCGCTATTAAATGGATATAGAGAAAAGTTAAAAATTGTTGGTGTTGTTTTATCACCAGAATATGTGTATGCCATTCGTGGGGAAGATTTGCTTCCTGATAATCGTCATTTCGGCGTTTTTTGGATGAATCGAAAGGCGTTAAGTGCCGCGTTTGGAATGCAGGATGCATTTAATGACATTAACATTAAGCTTGCACCAAATGCCTCAGAACAATTTGTAATGACTCAATTAGAAAGAATTTTTCATTCTTATGGTTTGACTGTTAGCTATACACGAAAAGATCAGATATCCGATCGGTTTGTAACGAATGAAATAAAACAACAAAAAATTATTGCAACCTATATTCCTCCTGTATTCTTAATCGTGGCAGCATTTTTATTAAATTTAGTTACAGGACGTTTAATCAGTAAAGAGCGCGAGCAAATAGCAACTTTAAAAGCCTTAGGTTATCGTGATTTAGCCGTTGCATATCACTATATTAAAATAATTCTAATTATTATTTTCATTGGAGCACTTGGTGGCGTGTCATTAGGAGCTTGGTTTGGTAACTTAATGACCCATTTATATACCGAATATTTTATATTCCCAAAGTTTCCTTATATTTTTTCATATCTTGCAGCCATCATTGGCATCTTAATTTGCTTTTTAGCTGCTCTTTTGGGGGCATTGCGAGCGATTTATCAGGTAATAAATCTTATGCCTGCTGTAGCGATGAAACCGCCAATTCCTATGATGTATCGAGCAACTAGGATTGAAAAAATTAAATTTTTTTCCAGACTTCCCAGTAGCGTAAAAATGGTATATCGATATATTTTCCGCCATTTTTTACGCACGATATTGACCTGTGTCGGTATTGCATTAGCAATGGCCATCGTAATACTGGGATTATTTTGGCAAGATGCCATACGTTATCTCATAAATACCCAATTTATAATGGCGCAACGTGAGCATGCTCTAGTTAGCTTTGTTAATCCCATCAATAAAGTAGCTTTAATGGAATTGAATCAAATTATCGGGGTCACAAATAGTGAAGGCTATCGCATTGTACCTGCTCGATTCACCTATCAACATCGAAGCGAACTGTCCTCGCTGTTTGGCCTCTCTGAAAGTGCAAAATTAAAAGTATTATTAGACAAAAATCTTAATCGCATGACCATCCCCAAACATGCGTTGTTAATCAGTGGGGGGTTAGCAGAACGATTGCATTTGACTGTAGGTGATCGACTTGATATTGAACTACTTGAAGGGAACAAAGCAAAAACTCAATTGAAAGTACAAGGAATTATAAATGACTATGTAGGAATGTTTGCTTATATTGAAATTGAAGCACTTAACCGTTTATTAAATGAGGGTCGGTTAATCAACTCAGCAGCGATTACTGTAGACACAAAATATGTCAAAAATTTATATAAAGAGGTAAAAGAAATACCCAAGATAGGCACTATTACTTTTAAAACATCGATTATTAGGACATTTGAGGAAACTTTTGCGAAGCATATTCTTGTATTTACCACTATTCTTGCAAGTTTTGCCATCATTATTGCGGTTAGCGTTGTTTATAATAATGCGAGCATTACCTTGGCAGAACGAGCTAGAGAGTTAACTACGTTGCAAGTTTTAGGATTTACTCAGGGAGAAGTATCAACATTACTTTTTTTAAATCATATGATTGAGATAATAATCTCTACCCCTTTAGGATTAATTACTGGATATTTGTTGTCCTGGTCTATACTGCAATTAATGCAAACAGATTGGTTTAAAATCCCTTTTGTTATTGAACCTGAAACCTATATTATTGCAGTTATGGTTATTCTTTTCTCCAGTTTAATTAGTTTCTATATTATTCAGCGTAAAGCAGGTCATCTCAACTTAACCTCTGTATTAAAGGTAGCAGACTGATGAAGATAATGAACCTGAATTTGAAAAAATTATTGTGGTACTCGCTTGTAATAATTGTAATTTTTGTTGTTATTCTGTGGTTCTTTTCTCATAAAGGTATTGCCGTTGAAACGGCGAAAGTAAAGTATGGACCTTTTGTTCAGTATTACCCTGGCGTCTAAAAGTTATTGATTTTATGTGATATTCTACGCGCTTTTGACTAAATCAATTTGTTGAGATGAGT
>NZ_LNYZ01000011.1 GCF_001468065.1 Legionella steigerwaltii | reverse complement strand
TTTAAAATTATGAATTTTTTTAAGAAAAATGAGACTAAATATGCTGCATGGGAATAATCAACTTTTAGACGCCAGGGTAATACATTGAAGATGATGCAAAAACACGTGCTATAAAAATATATACTATTGTTTCTCCAGTTTCTGGCGAACTAGTACGCATTAATCTCACTGAGGGTGATAAAGTAAATAAAAATGAAGTAATTGCTATCATTCAACCCAAAATCCCAGTCTTGCTTGATATTCGGACAAAGCAAGAATTAGAGCAAGAATTGGGTACTGCCGAAGCGTTATATGAGCAGGCTAACGCAGAGTCGATTCGTGCTGAAGCAGCACTTAAGACCGCCGAGTCGGATTTAAAAAGAAAACAGCCATTGGTAAAAAAAGGATTTGTTTCGGAAACAGAGTTAGAACATACCCAATTGGAATATCAATTAAGACAAAAAGAATATAATGCTGCATTGCGA
This sequence comes from Legionella steigerwaltii, assembly GCF_001468065.1. Classification (GTDB taxonomy): domain Bacteria; phylum Pseudomonadota; class Gammaproteobacteria; order Legionellales; family Legionellaceae; genus Legionella; species Legionella steigerwaltii. The sequence continues at coordinate 27,102 of NZ_LNYZ01000011.1, read as the reverse complement.
AAACTGCATGCAGCAGAGCATTATATTTTAAAAGTTAAAGCATCACTCTCAGGAACAGTAGATAATGAAAAAAATCCGCAAGACAAGATTGAGATTCACTCTCCTGTTGCTGGTTCAGTTTTAAGAGTTATTGAAAAAAGTGAGACTACTGTTGAGCCTGGTACAAAAATTATGGAAATTGCTAATGTTGTGGGTCTTGAAGTCGTAGCTGATATATTAAGCGAGGATGCAGCAAAAATACCTCCTTATGCAAAAGTAATGATAAAACGATGGGGTGGTTCTTATCCCTTGGAAGGTCGCGTGCGAGTTGTTGAACCCAGTGGTTATACGAAAATATCAGCGCTTGGAGTCGAAGAACAACGAGTTAATGTCATTATTGATATAATCACACCACATGAATTATGGAAGAACCTCGGAGATGGCTATAGGGTAGATGTAGAAATCATTCTTTTTGAATCGGTTCATTCCCTGGTTGTACCAATGAGTGCTTTATTTAGAGATGAAGAAAATTGGGCTGTTTTTGTTGTGAAGAAACATAGAGCTTATAAGCAGAAAGTTGTTATAGAACATCATAATCCAGATCTGGCGGTCATAGAAAAAGGTTTAAAGCCAGGAGATGAGGTAATTCTTTATCCTAGCTCTTTGATTCATGAAGGAGTCTTAATTAAGCAATGATGTGTTTAACCAGTTACTTATCCCTTATAGAGGAGTTTGTTGATAAGGGGGATAACTTGATCAAAGTCCCTGATTGACCTTCGAAAAACATGTCTCCAAAGTAATACGGTTGGATCATGGTACCTTGAGTCATTGCAGGAAGTAACGGTGATCGCGCGATTTCCACGCCAGTTAGAGCATTTCTCCAAACTGCGAAATCATTGTGATTATTACCAGGAATCTCTCCAGTCGGAATGTCAGTACCAACTAATACACGACTTTCTGTGGGGTTAATAAGTGTGGTGAACTCAGTGGTTCTTTGATCAGCGGTCCAAATTATGTTTAACCCGCTTTCAGAAATTTTAATGGCAGCAATTTTTCCTGGTAACGAATCACTTGCATAAATTAAGTTAGTAGCAGGATCACCAGAAACAGACATAGGAGCCCAGCTTATTGCTTGTCCTTTATCCGCAGTAGCGGTAGAAAATGCTGCACTAATCTCCGGTGGGATAGGATCTCCTATAAATGGCTGAATAGAAAATTGATTCACTGCATTATTTTGGTTAATGCTAATGACGCTTAATGCTGTTCCTGAAGGAAGCGTATTTGTTTGTGCTACGACCCAATCATTGATCACCACAAAAGAAGTACACAGCGTTTGGCCGGGCAATGTGATGGTGCCAGGGTTCCATGAACTATCTTGTATGAAGAAGCCTCGTTCAACTACATAGCGAATAGCAGTTGTTGCTTCAAGTAAATAAACATAATTTTTATTCTTATATTGAGTCACTGTTGGCCTTGCACCTACGGGTGCAGGCAGAGTGATGTTGTCAATCACTCGCATAGTTTTCGGGTTAACTGAGATTAAAATTGAAGGAGGTACATCTGTTGGATCTGGGCATTGCAATAAAGCGTCAGGACCTTGAACAGTACACCCGGCTTGGCGATATACTGACTTCATGATAATAGTTCCATCTGCCGTAGCATTGAAACCATTGAATGACGTGTTTTTAGGAAGTCCACGCCCAGTCGGAAGTACTAATGTTGTAATGACCTGCCCTGTTTCGGGATTAATCTTTGCTAATCGGTAACCGTAGCTCACATAAAGGTATCCATCATCTAAAATACCTAATGAACCGGGATAATCCCATTCTCCATTTTCATAAGTATTAATTAATTGATTATACCAAATGGGTTGGAGTGTTATGGGATTTACTCGCGCGACATAGGCACCAATCGAGCCTGGAACATCACCATAACCACCGCCATAGATGAACGCATAATTAGAATTAAGATACGACATGTTATAACCGGATGGATAGCTTGTGGACGAATTAAGGGTATGGACTACATTATTACCATCCATTGAACCACCAAAGCTCGCCTGAGAAAATACATGAGAACGGCCAGAATTATAATGTTCAAACGCTTCTATAGAAGGATACCATGGGGCATTATTGTTCTTCATGGCCACAATATTGGCCGCAGTTTTATCACTGACCGTGAATAGGCAATAACCGTTGTTGCTAGCTGTACAACCAGACAACACATAACCTGGGGTATTGATTTTAATTCCAGCAAATGAATAGGTATGATTGGGTATGGTTGTAAATAGGGTTAATGTTAAGGCTGAGACCTTATAATCCTGACAGGATGCTGGCCCTTTACCATTTAAACATAGAGTAATATTGAGATTTGCTGGTTCGCCCGTTGCCGAAACATTAAAAAACTGACTACTTGCTGAAAAAGCACTTTGATGAACTATCAATAGTAATGCAACAACTAAATTTCTTCTTAAGTATTTTATCATTGGTTAATCCATTAACTATAAGTTGCGTTAAAAAGGAGTTACGTATTCATTTAATGTATTAATATGGCTACTCTCAGTTAGGGTATTAGTAATTGATTGGTAGGATCTTGACACAAATCAAAGAACTTGTAACTACATCTAACAAAATGAGTCTATTTGATTTTTAACGCGTGTTTAAATATCTTTCTTTTCCTGATATGCCATAATATTCATATATTAAATGATGAAATTTACTTAGATATGGAAATTCATACTCAGAAGCAATTATGTTTTTATGTGGTCCATGAAGACCCCAATATAATTAAGTTAATTGCAAACGAATTGAACGCATCAGGACATAAAATGTTCTCTACAGCAGATGCGGCTGATGTGCTTGTTCAAGTGAATAAGCTCAAACCTGACTATATATTAATCGAGCATACCTTAACTGAAACGATTAAAAAGCTTTGTAATTCAAATAAATATAAAGTGGTTCTTTTATCCTTAGATCCCAGCAGGCAAAACATAAGTCCATATAAATTAGGCGCGCAGGGTTGTATTTATCAAGTGAACCAGATGGAATTATTTACCAAGCAGCTTAACCGCATTATTGAAGACAAGATTGATATGGAATTTTGGGGGGTAACAGGTGCATTTCCAGCGCCAGGGGAAAACTTTATCAAATATGGTGGACACACTTCATGCATCACATTAAATTTTGTCAATGAACGCACTATCATATTAGACGCAGGTTCTGGAATAATCCCATTAGGTGATGAGTTAATCACTAAAAAACAAAATCCCATAGAAGCGGATATTTTTATCACGCACCAACATTGGGATCATATTCACGGATTAACCTTTTTTAAACCCTTATACCATCCTCAAAATCGATTTAATTTTTATGGTCCGCCACAAGGAGTAAAAAGCGTTCATGAATTATTATCAGGACTGATGGATGGCATCTATTTTCCGGTTAAGATTGATAATTTACCATCAATACGTTCCTATCACGATTTAATCGCCGATCAAAAGCTTGAAATTGATAATATCAGGATATCGACAATCGCACTTCAGCATCCATGTGTAACCTATGGTTATAAAATTCAATACAATAATAAAATCATAAGCTATATCACTGATAATGAGTTATATGATAAATCACATCACTTATATAATGCCGATTTTGTACGTAATCTCATTCAGTTTACGATGGGTTCAGATATTTTAATTATCGATTGCTCGTTTACCGATGAAGAATACGATGCAGGGCGTGTATCCTGGGGACACTCATGTCCTAGGCAGGTAGCTGAATTCGCACATTTGGCCCATGTAAAGCAACTTATCTTGCATCATAACGACCATCATGAAACCGATCAGGTTGTCGATACCAAATTGATGGCGACTCAAAAGTTGTTAAGTGAACTTGGATCAAAGACGCGATGCATTGCACCTGAGTACCGACACGTAGTGCGCATCTAAGTTTGGTATCAGTAATCAGGTTACGCCTGCTGGTACTCATTAACGGACCGATGAATTGTTTAAAAAACTGACGATCCATCAGGGTTTGAGCTTGGCCTGAAGTATCATGGAAGAAATAGCGCGGAAGCCTTATCTTTTTTACTTATAACGGCGTAATTAAAAAATTATAGACAACGAGCCTACCTACTAGTAGAATACTTTTCATGAAAACATCTAAGAAAACAGAAATCCTGAATTGTGCTCAAGAACTGATCCAGCGAAGAGGCTTTAACGGCTTTAGCTATGCGGATATTGCACATTTAATCGGCATCCGTAAAGCGAGTATTCACCATTATTTCCCAACAAAAGCTGACTTGGGAATAGCAGTTGTTGAGCGTTATAGGGAACTATTTAACCTTGCTTTGGATGAGATCGATTTAGAAAAAAGTTTGGAAGGGAAAATAAACCGCTATGTTTCTTTATATAAAGATGTGTTGAAACAGGATAGGTTATGTCTTTGTGGCATGTTAGCCTCCGATCTTGCAACCTTGGAGCCAGAGCTTCAAGCGATTGTTAAAGAATTTTTCTTAGATAATGTCGCATGGCTTTCTAAAGTATTAACTGACGAATATCCAAGCCGCTCAAAAAATAGCGTTAGCGGTATAGCATGGCAGATCATTAATTCATTGCAAGGCGCGACTCTGATAAGCCGAATTATGAACGACACAAAAGCTTTTGATGCCAATTGTGACACACTGATGCATCAATTGCGGCAAATCAAATAACTGGGTAAGCGGACAATTATAATTGTGAGCTTATTTTTTTAAGTAAATTACCTACCATTTAGTAGGTAGTCTTAATGGGAGAAAAAATGAAAACGAACCAAACATCACTTATTGTTGGCGGCAGTAGCGGCATAGGCAAAGAGGTTGCGAGGCTCATTCTGCTTAATAAGGGAAAAGTGATCCTTGTTGGTCGTGATGAAGGCAAATTATCTGAAACCAGAAGGGAATTAGCGGCAATGGGAGAGGTGTCGTCCTATCAATGTGATATCACCAATCCCCAGCAATTAAGTCATTTTATGAAGGAAATTCAAAATCTATCCATTAATTATTTAGTTAATAGTGCAGGAACGTTTGCACCAAAATTATTTGAAGATCATGTATTTTCTGATTTTGATCAGTACCATGCTATCAATAAGGGGCTATTTTTTATTACCCAGGAGGTCGTTAAGAGTAGTATGAAAAAATGCGGTGGGTCTATTGTTAATATAGGTTCTATGTGGGCAAAGCAAGCGATAAAGGCAACCCCATCCTCAGCCTATTCTATGGCTAAAGCAGGATTGCATTCTCTTACACAACATTTGGCAATGGAGTTGGCGGCTTATAATATTAGAGTCAATGCAATATCTCCAGCTGTAGTCGAAACTCCTATTTACAATGCATTTATTCCTAAAGAAAAGATACACGAAACCTTAACTAGTTTTAATGCATTTCACCCCATTGGCCGCGTGGGCACATCAAATGATGTGGCAGAAGCCGTCTGCTTTCTTCTTTCCGAAAAAGCATCTTGGGTTACAGGTGCTGTATGGGATGTTGATGGTGGGGTTATGGCGGGCCGGAATTAAATTTCAAGTTTATGGGGACAAATTTGAATATGTTGACGATTGTTACAGAACTCCTATGTGCTGTGGACAAATCACGGTACATAGGAGCTTCTTATATGATTATAAATCAAACGTTATCATTGTTTATAGTTGCTCTAATAATTTGAATAATTTTTTTACTTACAGGATTGTTATGTTTTTCGGGCCTGTAGACTAAACAAATCTCATCTTTAAATACAGGCGCATTGTTTAATCTTTTAAGATGTTTGTATTGATGTGTGACCCTCGAAGGGAGAATACCATATCCAAGGCCCAAGGCTGTTAGTTTGGCTATAACCTCAAGACTTGTTGAGTTAATCACGCCATTAAAAGAGGTCTTTTTATCAATTTGTTTCAGTATATATTGGGATTGGGCAAGCTTTTTATCATAAATAAGTTTATTTTGGGCATCCTTGGCATAAAAGACTGAGACTTCATCAGTAGATAGCTTGATGATAACGAGATCAGGATGTTGTATGGGGTTCACAACAATACCAAAATCGGCTTCCCAGCTGATTACTTTTTCAGTCATCTCTCTTGAATGGCCATGAATAAAATTAAAGTCAAGTTTTGGAAATTCAACTTGAAGTTTTGGCATAAAATATTTAAGCGCGTACAGAGCGACCGAGGGGTGGAGAGCAAGGGTATAGTTCCCTTGAACAAAGCCTGACTCAGGATTCGCTATATTTTGGACCTGTTCCCATTCATAGATTAGTCGATGGGAACGTTGCTTAAACTCTTCTCCAAGCTTCGTGAGTTGGATCCCATTTTTAAGCCTGATAAATAGCAATCCGCCCAGTTTATTCTCTAATCTCTTGATGGAGTAACTAAGCGCAGGTTGAGATATCCCAATAATTTCGGAAGCTCTTGTAATATTGAGCGTATCACTCGCAGCAATAAAGTATTTTATATCATCCAACAGTAAAGACATAAATCATCAACTGAATATTAGGTATAAATAAAATTTATCACAATCATTGAAATAAATCATTTTAATTATCTTTTGAAGGCCTGTACTCTTTATTTTCAGGAGGGCAGGAAAATGAAAAATACAGCGTTCACTTTAATTACAGAGAATCATTACACTAAAGATTACGCACTTAAAAAATCCTTAAATAGCGACTCTTCTATGGAAGTTGCCAAAAGAATATTAGCTGAAGTAATGATTTTTCGTCGTGTCCCGGAAGCCGTTAGCTTATGTGGTAGGGGGTGTTCAAAGTGCGCTTCGCCACATTTGCCAAACATCATTTCAGCAGTTAAAAAAAGTGAACCGGTCACTTTTATATTACCGGCCTTCCCAGGAAAGTCCCCCAATCCTGAAAAAGTTCTGGGCCCTCTGCCTGATCATGCGGAACGACTTTCTCTTATTTTTTTGGGAACACTGTGTCAAAAAATAAAAGAATTTTATACCCCAGGAATTAAAATTATTCTGTGTTCCGATGGAAGGGTTTTTAGTGATGTGATTGGAATGCAAGAAAGTAATGTGACTGCTTATCATGTTGAGCTGGATCGACTAATAAAGGAAATGTCCCTCTCAGACATATCAATTTTCAATCTTGATTACTTTTATAAGGGACTGCACTATACGCAAATGCGTGACGAACTCATGAAAAGCTATGGACAGTCCTTAGAGTTTCTTAAGCTCAAGGTCCGCAACGGTGCAAAACCCTCAGCAAGTTCTGAGGAACAAGAAGCAAATCGTATGTACAGTGGGATCACCCGCTTTTTGTTTGAAGACGCCATGCACGCGGGCCAAACAAAAAGTCGTTCTGCGATTCAAAAAGAATCTCGTGCTAAAGCATATGAGGTCATCAGAAGAAGTAATGCCTGGAGTACACTAATTTTCGAACACTTTCCTGGGGCAGTTCGCTTGTCCATTCATCCACAAACGTGTGGATCAAAAAAATTAGGAGTTCGTTTAATAGGAAATGAAAGCTGGATGACCCCTTGGCATGGCGTTGCTGTTGAAAGCAAGAAGGGATATGTCTTGCTGAAGCGCTCAGAAGCCGAGGCTTTAGGTGCAAAATTAATTTATTCTGCTGATGGGCGGCATAGTCATTATCAATTAATGGCGGAGGTGTGATATGAATTATAAAGTGACTTACCTAAAGCCATTTGGTGTGCTCTTGGAGCCTAAGCGCAAAAAGATGAAGGTGAACGATCTGGATATAGAGCGTTTGCGTCTTTTATTTAGGGAGAATCAACTCGTTGTATTAAGAGGGTTTGCTACATTTCAAAATGCCGAGGATTTTTCTAACTATTGCGAACTCTGGGGAGAGGTTAGTCTTTGGCCATTTGGAAAAGTACTCGAGTTAATTGAGCAAGAAGCTCCGGAAGATCACATTTTTGATCACAGTTACATGCCACTCCATTGGGATGGTATGTATCGACCTCAAGTTCCTGAATATCAGATTTTTCATTGCGTGAAAGCGCCTTTGCCTGGACATGGTGGAAGGACAACTTTTTCAAATACCATTTTAGCTTTAAAGTGTGCGTCTTCTGAGGTGAAAGATCTTTGGAGTAAGGTGACTGGTACCTATAAAAGAACAATGGAATTTTATAAGAGTAAGACGGTATCTCCCATTATTACTAAGCATCCTCAAAATGATGGTTTCGTAATTCGCTACAATGAACCTCCCTCTGCAGATAAAGGGCATTTTGTAAACCCACCCGATCTTGAATTTACTGGTATTAACCATGAAGAGTTAGATGTCTTCCATCGAAGCATAGAAGAAGCGCTTTATTCACCGGATAATTTCTATGCCCATGAGTGGCAAACTGGAGATATTGTCATTGCAGATAATTTTTCACTATTACATGGTCGAGAAGGATTTGTCTCTAAGTCTCCTCGTCATATTCAACGAGTCCATGTTTTGAGTAATCCTCCTTTTGATAATCCTGGCCTGGAGTCGTACGAATGAGTGTGCACGTTGCAGACGTTGTAATTATTGGCGCTGGTCCGGTAGGCCTCATGTGTGCCTATCTGGGCCAACTATGTGGTATCCGGACTGTTATTGTTGATAAGTCTGATGGCCCTTTAGAGGTTGGCAGAGCAGATGCGTTTAACGCGCGCACGTTACAGCTTCTTGAGTTAGTCAATTTATTCGATGAACTCTATCCTTTAGGAAAAACCTGCAACACCAGTTCTGTTTGGGCAGACGGAAAATTCATTTCCCGACAATCATCCTGGTGGGAGGAACTGGAAGGTTGTTTGCATAAACATTTTCTTATGCTGGATCAGTCCTATATAGAAAAGCTGTTAGATGAGAAATTGAAAGAGACTGCAGCAGCAGTAAAACGTTCAACATCTATTGTAGGGATTGAGCTTAATATGACGGGATGTCTCACGACCCTTTCAAATGGAGAGCGTATTCAGTCAAGTTATGTCATTGGTGCAGATGGTGCACGTTCCTTTGTCCGCAATCACTTTGCAATACCTTTTGAGATCATACGCCCGCAAATAGTATGGGCTGTAATCGATGGCATTATCGCCACAGATTTCCCCAAAGTTCCTGAAATCATTGTCTTTCAGGCAGAAACATCCGATGTGGCCTGGATTCCCAGGGAAGGTGAAATCGACAGGTTTTACGTAAGAATGGATACTAAAGACTTTACCTTGAACGACGCAATTGACAAAATCAATCATGCCATGCAGCCTCATATCTTATCTTTTAAGAAGATTGTTTGGTTTTCACAATTTTCGGTTAAGGAATCTGTCGCCGAGAATTTCTTCGTGCAGAATCGTATTTTTCTTGCAGGCGATGCATGCCATATTCATTCAGTAAACGGTGGACAAGGCCTCAACACCGGTCTTGCTGATGCATTTAATCTCATGTGGAAGTTAAACATGGTACTGCATTTCGGAGCCCCCAAAGAATTGTTACAAAGTTATGAAGACGAGCGAAAACCAGTAGCTCACGATGTGATTGGGACTTCAGGTGAGCTTGTCCGTTCGACTAAGTATTCACTTAATGGGACTCACGCCCAAGACTACGTAAAGATTGTACAAAAGCGTGCTGGGAATATTACTGGGATGGGAGTTCGGTATGGAGATGGAGGACTTCGGGGCTCTCGGCTCTTTGATTTTGAGATTTTCAACGGTCTGGTCAAAACACGACTTTACTCCCTTCTGGACTATAGGAAATTCACCTTACTCCTCTTCGGACATTGTGAATTGGATCTAAGGGTTCCTGCGTGGGTCAACGTCATGCAGATTTCTCCAAACCAAGACCAGGAAAATTTTTGGGCCAGTAACACCCCATATAAAAACCAAGCAATTTTAGTAAGACCTGATTCCTACATTCAATCAGCTGCGCCACTAGATAAAATTGAATCCTTATTTGGGGACGGTCCGGGACGGACCGGGTCCGTCCCGGACCGTCCCCATATGAATAGGCCCGTGGTTATTGTCGATCCGGTATCATCAGGAATAGAGCTGGCTCCTGCGTTTAAAGCGCGAGGAATACCGGCTATTGCAGTCACGCATAGGACTATAGATTGGAGTGGATTTGGAACGAAAATCCATACCTCTGACTTTCTGGAAATTATTCCCGTTCAACCAAATCTTGTAGAGGTGCTTAGAAAGTACGACCCGGTTGCCATTATTCCTGGTGCTGAGGAAGGGGTTCCTCTTGCGGACGATTTGGCTATTGCTTTAACTCCTCAGTTTGCCAATGATCCTAAAAAATCATTGAATAGAATACACAAGGCTCTGATGCAAAAAGCGTTGCAAGAAGCAGGAGTCCCGGCCCTTAAGACACTCAATACTGCATCTGAAAGTGAAGTTGAAACCTGGATTAAAACCAACGGATTGAGTGATTCGCCACTAATCATTAAACCCCCAATATCTGCTGGTAGCGATAAGGTCTTCCACATTCCAGCAAGAGGTGATTGGAAAAAGGCGTTCAACCAAGTTTTATCTGAACCATCGAAGCTTACTGGCAAAATGAACGAAACCGTTGTTGTGCAGGAATTGGCTATTGGGACGGAGTTTGCTGTAGGTACTGTGAGTGCCAATGGAAAACATTATTTAACGCATTTAATTAAATACAATAAAACATCCTTTAATGATCGCCAAACGGTTTACGACTACGTTGAATTTGTGCCTTACAGTGAAGAAATGTACGGTGAATTATTTGCTTATACTCAAAAAGCATTAGATGCTTTGGGCATTCGCTGGGGAGCTGCCCACAATGAAATCATGCTCACTAAAGATGGGCCTCGCCTCATAGAAACAGGTGCCAGAATGTGTGGCGGCCCGGTTGTTGGCTTTGCTCGAGAAGCTACTGGTAGCAGTCAAGCAGATAAATTAGTTGAGATTTATACTGAAGGGGATGTCGCAACAAAAAACTATGTATTTAAAAAAACGGTGATCCCCGTTTTTTTGAAATCACCTGCAGCAGGAAAAATAGCGAATGTTGAAGTTTTCGCTGACATTTCTAAATTGCCGACTTTTCTTAATGAATATATTTGGTTTAAAAATGGCGATTTGGTGCCACAAACAGTAGATTATCTAACGAGTATTGGAATTGTTGGCTTGGCTGGAAACCGCAAGTCAATTTTATTAGATTATGAAAAAATTCGAAATATGGAGTTGGAATTAGTTATTGAAAAATCTTAGAGTTTTTATCAGTTAAACAACAATGTATCAATGAAGATTAGATTCTGTTAATAAAGTGTTACAATTAGCCAGAAAACATCAAAATGAATTAAAATAAAGAGAGCAGGACTAAATTGATGGATAACGCAACTTTAAAGCAAACACTCGCTACTATCCATAGTTTCGAAGATTATGAACAACTCAAGCAACATATTGCAGAAGATTTGGCTAGAGCGATTATTCATAGACACCTACTAACAGAAGCATCATTAACGCTATTTTCTGAAGGGACAAATATCGTCTTTTCGTATGGAGATAGCAAAGTGATTAAAATTTTCCCGCCGTTTCATCTAAGTCAATTTGAAAGTGAGCGATTAGTATTAAAGCATGTGGATGGCAAGCTTTCGATAAAAACCCCCTCTCTTGAGTATGAGGGGGAACTATTTGGCTGGCCTTATCTTATCATCAGCAAACTTGAAGGAACACTTCTAGAGACTCTTTGGGAAACAATGAGCCACAATAATAAATTGATCATTCTTCGTGAATTAGGTGCGCTCATTCGAGAAGTTCATACTTTACCCACGGACGGGCTTGAGGCTATTGATTGTTATTGGACGCAATTTCTTGAAAAACAAATGACGCGTTGCGTGGAGCAACATCGAACTAAAGGACTTTCGCCGACTTTACTGCAACAGTTGCCTGCTTATCTTGATTCAATCAAAGAGTCATTACCAAAGATCAAAAAACCAGTCATCTTAACTGGGGAATATACTCCGATGAATTTTTTAGTGAAGCAAGCGGATGGTATTTGGCATATCAGTGGATTGATTGATTTTGGTGATGCAATGCTTGGCTTACCAGAGTATGATTTACTTGGTCCAGGTGCTTTCCTCATACAAGGTGACAAGCAATTGTTACGTACGTTTTTAATGGCTTATGGTTATTTGCCTCATGAACTGACAAACGTGTTGAGTCATCAATTGACTGCATTAATGCTGCTCCATCAATACAGCAATTTAAACATTCAGGTACGAATTCCAAATTGGAAGGATGAAGTAAGAAGTTTAAAGGATTTAGAACGTTTAGTGTGGGGTTTTTAAAAGCCCACACAAAATTTTTTGGCTTTTCGAAACATTGAAATAGGAACAACATCTTATAGATTTTGATGGATTTCAGGGTTAACATCTGTAAAAGGAAAAGCATTTACCTCCAGATTAAGCTGACCATGTGCTTGAATCATAATTTTATCGAACTCACCTAAAGATTGTCTTCGCTCTTTCTTGTAGTTTTCATGCAGGTCCATTTGTCCTTGGGCCAGTATTTTTGAAATTCTCGCTAAATCATTCCCATGACCAGTTTCATTGAGCTCGCTTAATTCCGAAGAAATGTGATGTGCCAAAATGGATTTTTTTGATGAAAAAAATGGAGGGAGATTAATTATATGAGATAAGAGCCCATGAACAGCATTCCAAAATATATTGCGCAAATAGTAGGCTTCGAATTTCTTCGCAATATTACTCGCTAGACTTATTTCAGAAAAGCCTGGGGCATTTAACTTATTGAGCGATTTTAACAATGTGGGAAGGGTGTATTTGTCAGTAATAAAAAAGCTTTTTGCAAATAAATTATACGTAAATTCCTTATGATTCTGATTTTGCAGATTCAATGAAAGGCTATTAACTTTAGATTTAGCTGCTTTCATTTTTTCAATATAATTTAAGCCACGATCATTTTTGATTGCATTCAGTTCCTCTTTGAGACGTGCAATATATTCTCGTTGTTCAAGATGAAGTGTACGATTATTTTCCAAGTGAGCCGCAAGCAAATCACTGACCCGATCAATATATTCAAACGAGTGACAAACTTTTCTTAACTGGCAGTATAAATAAGATTTTTGTTCATCGTGATTCTTTAAAAATAGAATAACTTCCCTAATTTTCTCCTTTAAAATTGGCGTTGCACTTTCGTCATCCTTGTTTGCTGTTTTATTCAACCATTGATGTAGATAGTCTAAAGCAAATTTGATGACTTCTGAGTTCGTTTCTTTGAGATGCTTCTCATAATTAGTTACCGAGATTATTGCTTGCTCAAGAAAAGAACGCTCATCATCGACTAAAGTAGCTCCCAATGGACGACGAAAATAGAGTGTTACTTTTCGTGGTGAAGGTAAAGGACCAATAGCGCTAATCTTATTAATCTTACAAAATTTTTTGTAAAACTCTCCATGGTCCTGATTCATTCGTTTTAATTCTGAACGAAGTTCCGTTTCATCAACAACAGGCTTTCCCTCATAAAACCACTGATATAGATTAGGGTACAGTCCCTGAAACAATTCTCCATGTTCCTGATTTACAAATAAACGATGATCCTGGCTATAAAGCATATGGTTTTTTAGAACTTTGCGAGTGTTGAGGGCAGTACCTTTCGAGTAAAGCCACCAGCAATCCCGCATCTCATTGTAATATTTAAAACGTTCCTCCGCTGTTAAAACCTTGGCTTCCCTCTCTTTGAAGTCTGTCCAGTTATCATTCATGACAACTTTATAGGGTGGAACGGGGGCGGTCATAGCCAAACTACCTGTTTCCTGGGAAAAGCGATATAAGTCATCATGTAATAATTTCGGCACATGATTCGTTCTCTCCTCAGGAGTCAAGAGCACTGCTTTACCATGCCAACCTGGATACACCTTTATAGCGACCTTTGTCGTATGAGGGCTAGCGAAAACATACCTGTTTCTATCTTGAGGATCAAAACCAGGTTTGTATTCATGCAACATTACTGCTGCGTCGAGCCTTTGTACATTTTTAGGAATAATGTAAGAATTTGGATCATCAGCTCGCCCGGCACCTGGTACATGGTCAACCAAAAATAAATTCACTTTGACATCAGGGTATAAATTATCCAGTAAATTAGCCAGCCTCACACAGGTATCAGCGCCTCGGCTATAACCGTGCAAATTGACAGTTTTAGGCATATCTCCACCATTTTCGGCGATAAGTTGTTGGAGATACAAAATTGCTTCAAACAATAAATCATCCATCCCATCGCCCATCAAGCGACCGGTGACCAACTTCATAAGGTCTTTTATACCCGAAAGTATTTCATTCGTGGTTTTAACTTTTATTTTTTTAACGGCATCATAAACGTATCGCCCAGGAGTTGGATGATCTTTACACGTTGGATTTGGCTCTGAACCGACGCCATCGAACAGATGTGTTGCAACCTTGGATCCAGTTTCTTTAGCACTCGAAGCTGCCGCCTGATGAAATGCAGTCAATACATCTTCATACTTACTGCGATGACAGTCGGTGCCTAAAAAGAAAAAACTTACAGTGTCTTTCATAGGTATTGAATAATTAAATTACGATACATTTAATAAAATAATAGCATTTGTTCATTAATAGTGTTATTTGTTCATAATTAAAGCCAATTGTTCTTGTGGCATAGAGAAATAATGAAAAATCAATAAATCAACTACTATGATTAAGCAAGTGATGGATTGACACTTGCTTAATCATGACAGCACCTACGCTTGCTTATTTTGAGGTTGGACTTACACGAATCGTTAGTCCCTCAAATAAATTTTGCGGAGCGGCTTGGGGGTCTTGAGCGGCTACGACTGGCTCCCACAGCAAGCTTTGAGCGTGGGTAGCTGGCTTCCGGTTAAGAACATTTTCAATGATTACGGATGGGACTCCAGTAAACATGGGCTCAATACCTTCTCTTGCGCATTCTTCCTCATAATTTTGGATTGATTGCCGCAGTAGAACAACTTGATCGCCTACTTGATCATAAATATCTTCTGAGCTAGCTTGTAGAAGGTCATTACCGCTTTTTTCAAACTTTCTTAATTGGTAAGTAACATTTGCCATAAATTCTACATCTAATCTATGCGGTCCATGTTCACGCCCAACAGGAATACTTTCCCCAAACTTCAGCGAAATGGGAGTAGCCTCTTGTTGTCGATTATTAAGGTATCGTGTAAGCAATCCGCCTACTTCTCGAGAGGATCTTGTTATCCACTCCTCTGAAACATTCATAAAACATCCACGCAGAATCATTTTTCCTGCGTTGTTGGGTCCAATTATATTCCCGGGTTGGATTCTAGGCATAACGACATCCTTATGTTATGTACATAATTAAAGTATAGGATAGTTAGGAATAAATGCTTAATTAATTTCCAGAGTGGTCTGAAAATGATGGCCTTTTCCTCGGTTATATATCACGAATACATCTAAGGAGGGCTATACTTGTTTATGAAATATATGAAATACAGAAATATCAAAAATTATGAGAACATTTCATTTAATAGCAGACAAATCGCCAACTCATGCTAATTTAACTCGTTTTTTGATGGCTGCAGGATGGAAGCCGAGCAAGTTTTCGGTGCTGGCGTCAGTGAATGAAGAATGGCTTCAGTTTTCTCCGCTGATTAGCCAAACCTTGGAGTATAAACATCTTCTGGCGGCTTTTTTACAAGCAAATCACCTCGAATATTTGATGCCGGAGACCTATTATATCGACGATCAGGTTTGGCCTACTGTTTTGTCGCATATAGGCAACTCACAGCCTGCCAACACGCCTTGGATATTAAAACCATCCATGTTAAATAATGGCCAACATATTCATCTATTCCATGATTTAAACGCTATTGAGGCACACTTTCTTTCCCCTCAGCGCATGGGAGGTCCCCAAGTTTTGCAACGTTATATTGTTAAGCCACAACTTATTCAAGGGCCCACTTTGGGCCATAAATTTTCTATTCGAGTATTGTTGGTGTTATCGACACACGCAGGCTCAGCACTTTTTCCAAGTGGTTATTTGAATATTGCCTTAAAACCTTATCAAGAAGATAATTTCAATCTTCTTGAAACTCATCTTACGAATGAACATCTTAGTGACGAACGGCTTAATGTAGTTCAACGCTTAAGTGATGAAATAGCGATTTTCCAGCCGTATAAGATGAGTATTATTTCTATCTGCAGGCGTGTAGTAAAGACATTGGAAAATCAATTTGCCACGATTTGGCAAGACAGTCAGCCTCGAATTGCATGCTTTGGTTTTGATTTTATGGTTGAAGAAGAAGGTAATAAGCTTTGGTTACTTGAAGCGAATCATGGACCTTGTTTTCCTGTTGAGGATTCACATCCTTTATTTAATATTTTGTATCGTCCTTTTTGGCAACAATTAATCAAACGATTTATTGACAGAGAACCATCAGATTTTATTGAATTGGATTAAGTACATAGGACACGGCCTATAGCCTACTAGTGCGGAAATAAACAGGGAATAAGTGACAGTAAAATGCTCTGGATGGAATGCCAATCGAAACTTTGAGCTATTCTTGTAAGTATCATGCTGATGGTTGTTTAAAATAACCCTCAAATGTAAGATGAATCCAATTTCTAGGACTTAAATGATAACCTCCAAAAAAAGGAGGAGATATGGACTCTCTCTATAAACAACTGATTCGATCCTCAGTTTCAGGGACGCTTATTCTATTCGCGCTCCTTTTTATCCCCGTAGGCACCCTAAACTACTGGCAAGGTTGGGTTTATATGGTGGTGTTTATTATTGCCTCTGCTGCATACAGCGTGTACTTAGCAAAACATGATCCAGCGCTGCTTAAGCGTCGTACCGAAGTAGGCATATCATATGAAAAGGAACCAGCCCAGAAAATCATTATCTTTTTTCTCTATATAATGTGTATCTTGCTTGTTGTCTTGTCGCCACTCGATGTACGCTTTGGCTGGTCGTTAGTACCGTGGTATGCCTCGATCATCGGTGATGTGCTCGTTGCTATCTCATTCTACATTTTCTATCTTGTTTCGAAAGTGAATACTTATGCTGCGGCCAATATTCGCGTTGAAGAGGGACAGAAAGTGATTTCGACTGGCCTATATGGGGTTGTCCGTCATCCAATGTACCTTGGCGCCATACTTCTTTTCATCGGCACACCGCTTGCGCTCGGATCGTGGTGGACACTGCTTTTGATACCTGTCTTCCTATTACTTCTAGTTGCCCGTATCCTGAACGAGGAAAAATTACTTGTGCGAGATTTACCCGGATATACAGAGTATCAAAAAAAAGTCACAACTCGGCTTATACCATTCATTTGGTAGGGGACGGTCCGTCCCTATTTACTTATTTTGAAGAAGAGGCGATTAAAGTACATGCAGGATTTTTGGAGAACATCAACCTAAAATTAGAAGCTGGCTTATCCAGCACTGAGCTACAAGTTTGCTTGCAGCCATTTAGGGTGTTTTGTTGCCATCTTATCTAAAATTACCTTTGGACCAAGTAATCCTATGCTGATGGCAATCGTAATGACTAGAGCATTTAAACCATCGTAAATCGTCTGACTGAGTAACGTAAAAGTAATATGCTGGCTATTAGTTAACGCAACCATTCCACTGGTCATCCGAAATAAATAGACACCTGGAACCATAGAAACAACAGCAGCGAAGGCTAACGCTGCGAAAGGCATCCGTTGTTTATAAGCAACCAATGTCAGTACAATGCCTACTAACAAACAAGCTAAGAAGGAGGCTGTCGCGATACTTGCACCAAAGCTGACTAAAGCTTGCCATCGCAACATATGTGCAAGTACACCAATTATCATTGGCCAGACGATTAACTTCAAAGGAGTTGAGAAAAAGATACTATACGCTATGATTGCAATCCCAGCTGAGATCATATCTTGCCACAGGGGAACTATCCGGTAAGAAATTGGCTCAACAGGTAAGCTCACTCCTAGCAACGACATCCCAAGCAATACTCCTAGAGAAATACTCACACAGATTAAGCCGGCTAAAGTCAAACGCGCTAGTCCAAGGTGCAAACGACCATGAATAAAATCTAAAGCGCTATTGAGGAAGTGTGGGCCAGGGACTAATACCATACAAGGACATAAAGCGACGAGACGCAATGAAGAACTTAATTGATAATACTGCACCGCAATCGCACCGACGATCCCTGCGATTCCTGCAGCGACCAAAGGCTGAACAAACAAATTGGGCGTAATTGTTACCAAATAACGTCGAGCTACTCCACCTAAAGCGGCACTTAAAAAGATCAAGCAAGCGGCCGGCCATTCATTGAGGCCAAAAATCACACCTAATGCCACAGCACCCATGGCTGCTGCTAAAGTAAATAACCACGTTTTAGAGGGGGGCTGACTACTAATTCGTAAAAGCTTTTCATAAGCCTGTTCTAACGTGAGTGTTCCTTGATAAAAGGCATCTAAAGTTTGCCGTGTTGCAATGACTTTACCCATGTGAACACTACTTGGTTCTGTGACGGCGATGCATTCAAATTGCGCTCCACTGGGATCAGTAACATGTAACCATAATTCACCCCATCGGACTCCGAGCAAGATGTTCAGGCTCAATGCATGCGCTATTTTTTGCGCTTCACGAATTACTTGTGTTGTTGTTTGTCCATTAACAAACAATGCCTTAGCAAATGCCAAAATAACCTCAGCCTGTTTTGCAATAGTGAGTGATGGTACACCCTCTGATTGGTCATTTTTTTGAGACATAGGGTTCCACCATTTTCTTCGGATCAACGATACGATCAAATTCAGCTTCACTAATATACTTTAATTGCAAGGCTGCTTCTTTCAAAGAAAGATCATGATCCATTGCATGGTGTGCAATGGCTGAGGCTTTATCATAGCCAATCACAGGAGACAATGCGGTAACCAGCATCAGGGAACGATCTACAAACGTCTGAATTTGTTGCAAATTGGGCTCAGTTCCTTCGACTAAGAATTGGCGAAAATTCGTCATACCATCTGTGAGTAAGGTAACGGATTGCATCAGATTGTGAATGATGAGTGGCTTATAGACGTTCATTTCCAGATATCCTCCTGCCCCTCCAAAACCAACAGCCACATCATTTGCCATGACTTGCACGCAAATCATGGTCAGTGCTTCACATTGTGTGGGGTTGACTTTGCCTGGCATGATGGAGGATCCGGGCTCATTGGCAGGAATCTTAAGTTCAGCGAATCCTGCACGTGGACCACAAGAAAGGATGCGAATGTCATTGGCGATCTTATATAAAGAAACAGCAAGGGTACGTAAGGTACCTGATAATTGTACGAGCGCATCATGTGCACCTTGGACTGTAAATTTATTGGGAGCACTTATAAAAGGTAAGCCCGTGAGTTTCGCAATGGCCTCTGCCACTTTTTCTGCAAAATCCGGTGCAGAATTTAATCCTGTACCAACCGCTGTTCCACCCAAGGCCAAATGATAAACACTGGATAGTGCAGACTCGAGATGGCTCAGATTATCGGTAAGCATACCTACATACCCAGACCATTCCTGACCAAGCGTCAAAGGAGTTGCATCTTGCATGTGAGTGCGCCCAATTTTGACAATGTCTTTCCAGTCTTTAGCCTTAATCTGCATCGCTTTAGATAATGCCTGTAGGGCAGGAATCAGTCGTTGTTTCACTTGGGTGGCAGAAGCAATATACATTGCCGAGGGAAAAGAATCATTAGAAGATTGAGCCATATTCACATGATCATTCGGATGAACCGGTGTTTTACTACCTAGTGATGTCCCAGCAATCTGACTGCAACGATTGGCAATGACTTCATTGACATTCATATTAAATTGAGTGCCACTTCCCGTCATCCAAACATGTAATGGAAACATATCGTGATGTTGGCCTGACAAAATCTCATCGCAGACCTGCACAATTAATTGTTTTTGTTTTGCATCTAAACGAGCACTTGCATGATTGGCCATTGCTGCTGCTTTTTTCAAAATGGCGTATGCAGTAATCATTTCTCGAGGAATTAAATCATGACCAATACTAAAATGTTGCAGCGAACGCTGTGTTTGAGCTCCCCATAACTTGTCTGCCTCGACTGCAATTTCCCCCATACTGTCTTTTTCAATACGTGTTACAGGCATGTCGACTCTCCTTGTTAACTCATCGCCGTCATCTAAGTTTAGTGTTTCATTTTACTATCACAAATAAATTTTTCATCCCTTGTAGGCGAGGATCAATTGTTTTTTATTGTTCTGACATACAGCAGGATTGCCTGCTGCATGTTCTAACATTGAGTTTGATGTTGTATTTTCATTGGGCGATGTTTGGGTACCCGTAAATCAATGCAAGTGATTCAGGGAGTAATGAGGAAACTACAACACTATTAATAAACCCGCCATTATTAAAATCAAAAGGCAAGGTTTTGCTCTTATCAATTGAGTAAATCCAGGTAACTCCGCCATCTTGGCTAATGGCTAATAAGGGATATTGAGTAGAACCATTGGAATATGTCCCTCCAGCGATACAATTTAATCCAGAGCAGCTAGCACTGGAAAAAATACCAAAAGTAGCAAACCCTGAAGGCAAAGTCTTGCTCTTATCAATCACGTAAGTCCAGGTGGCCCCGCCATTTTGGCTGTAGGCTAATAAGGGGTAAAAGATAGAACCGTCGGAATATTGCCCCCCAGCGACACAATGTAATCCAGAGCAACTCACACTGTAAAAAACGCCAAAAGTAGCAAACCCTGAAGGTAAAGTTTTGC
Organism: Legionella steigerwaltii; assembly: GCF_001468065.1. Taxonomy (GTDB): domain Bacteria; phylum Pseudomonadota; class Gammaproteobacteria; order Legionellales; family Legionellaceae; genus Legionella; species Legionella steigerwaltii. The sequence continues at coordinate 6,406 of NZ_LNYZ01000011.1, read as the reverse complement.
TCTTATCAATCGCATAAGTCCATGCAGCTCCGCCATTTTGGCTGTTGGCTAATAAGGGGTAAGAGGTAGAGCCATCAGAATATTGTCCCGCTGCGACACAGTTTAATCCTGAACAACTTGTACTGTAAAAAATACCGGAATTAGCATACCCCGAAGGTAAGGCCTTGCTCTTATCAATCACAAAAGTCCAAGTGACTCCACCATTCTGACTATTAGCTAATATGGGGTATTGGGTAAAGTTGTCGGCATAAAATCCTCCTGCAACACAGTTTAATCCAGAGCAACTTACACCGCTAAAATTACCAAAATTAGTAAACCCTGCAGGCAAAGTTTTGCTCTTATCAATCACGTAAGTCCAAGTGGCTCCGCCATTTTGGCTGTTGGCTAATAAGGGGTATTGGATAAAAGGAATAGATGCGTCGGAATATTGCCCCCCTGCGACACAATTTAATCCCGAGCAGCTCAGACTACTAAAATTGCCGGAATCAGCAAACCCCGAAGGCAGGGATGAGCTTTTATCAATTGCATAAGTCCAGCTAAGCCCCCCATTTTGGCTGTTGGCTAATAAGGGGTAAAAGATAGACCCGTCGAAATATCGCCCCCCTGCAATACAATTTAATCCCGAGCAGCTTACAGTTTCAAAATCACCATTATTGTTATACCCCGGAGGCAAGGTTTTGCTCTGGTCAATCGCATAAGTCCAAGTGGCCCCACCATTTTGGCTGTTGGCTAATAAGGGGTATTGGAAAGATGGTGTAGCGTTATATTGTCCTCCTGCGACACAGTTTAATCCCGAGCAGCTCACACTGTTAAAAGTACCTAAATCAGTAAACCCTGAAGGTAAAGGCTTGCTCTTCTCGATGGGGTAAATCCAGGTGGTTCCGCCATTTTGGCTGTCGGCTAATAAGGGGTAAAAGGTAGAACCATCGGAGTATTGCCCCCCAGCCAACTCAGGGGCTTGAGCGGTCGATTGTTTTACATTCAAATCGGTAGCAGCGGTAGTACAGCTATTTCCTTTACATAAAGCGAAAGAAGATTTCACGGGTTTTGAGATCTGGAGTAGCAAAATACAGCTGCCACCAGCGATCAAGGTAATTTGATTTTGGCAATAAGTTGGGTTTGTCGAATTTGTGACTTGGGTCACAGAGGCAGGCAGTCCTTGTATCATATAGCCTGCACGCGTCGATGAGGTCTTATTGGTAATGGTGTAATAGGCAAAAACCATCTCACCAGGGTTGATAGAACTTGGGAATACAGGCCCGATCGTGGGCGTGATGCTAAAATTTGCTGCAGCATAAGCAGGTGATACAGGAAGGGCACAGCATAGTGTTAAAGCAAGCGATAATTGCTTAAGATAGTATTTCTTGTTCATAAAAAACGTCCTCTGTTTCATGAGTCATTAGGTAAATTAGGCCACGTAAGTCAGCTCTACAATGAATTGATTGGCATAAATGTGCGATGTACTTAATGCAAAAGATACCGGGGCTTTGTATTGATTGACCACCACTTGTCCTTCATCAAGAGAGGCCTTACCGAAATCGGAGAAACGATACCCCAAACCAAAGCGCATCTGTTGGTTGATTGGTGTATCAACCCCAATACCAAGCGTATAAGAAAAGGATGATTGGGAGTGATCATCAAAAGTAGGTGTGACATTGATGCTGCCTGTTTCTTCGGTTGTGGCGCTAAATTCATTGGCGTTATTAAATGCAGCTCCTAAGCCAACAGAAAGGTAAGGGAAAAACTGATGAGGCGCTCCTAGAGTCAGCTCTGTGGTAGCAAATAGTTTTGCTACAGCAAGAACTTGTTGTGTTTGAACACGCCAAGAGTAGTCGTAAAACGTACTGGTATCTGGTTCGATACCCACTGCATTTAGCCCCTTAGTACGCACATTGCCGAAGTAGTCGTATTCAACACCCGCTTGCAGAAAAATTCCAGGGCGGGGAAGTTGATATTCAGTGCCAAGAAATGCCCCTACGAAACCAGTGGTCCGATTATGCTTTTTGCTGTAATAAACGAACAGATCATCATCGGTTCCGCTAAAGGATTGTGTCGAGTTATTCACATCAAGGCCAGCAACACCACCAAAGACAGTAATGACTGGATGAACGCCTTGGGATGATGGTATTGAGTCCATAGTGCCGGCGCTGGCGAGAGAAGACAGAGTGATTAAGCTAAAAAAAATGCTCCTTGCTAACATAATTTTTGTCCTTCTATGAAATAGTCCTGCTTATTGATTTTGAAATGAATTTATCCATCAAATGCAGAGTCTCTATAAATAGTAATTATTGAGTTTCAACAGTTGTTTCTTAGGGGGCTGATTAGAAGCATTAGAACAGGATAATACTTCATTTTCAATCTATTAGAGGTAATCCTCAACATGAAAATCAATTGTGGAGCTAACTATAATCATTGATTTTAAATGATTTATTGGTTGTGATAGGATGTTTTTCACTGTTGGAATGGATGCTCTTGAACAGAGAGATAGCGCAACATTTCAGCAAGGTTGTCATTGCAAACATTTTTTTACAGGAGTTTAAAGATCGTGAAACAATTCAACATTGCATTTGGAGTGATTGTAAGTAGTCTTCTTTCTGGAAGTTTGCTAGCTGCTGAGCCAGTAAAATTTGTGATCCCGGAAGTGAAACATGATGTTTCGGAAACATTAAAAAGTATGGCTTCGACAGTCCAACAAAAGGTTCAACCATCACGTCACGTTGTTCCTTTATATAAGAAGCCACTAAAGCTGCAACCGATACCAGGTAATTTCATAGATGAGGCGATTCAACCCAAGACTACATTGCCTTTAGTGGCAACCCCTGGTCTTAGTTTTTTAGGCCTTGGGGCTGGTTTCCCGAACTTTAACGTTTCAATTTCTCCTCCAGATCCTAATGCATCAGTTGGATTGATCCAAATTGTCCAGTGGGTTAATACCAGTTTCGCTGTTTTTGATAAAGCGACTGGAAATCTTATTATGGGGCCAACACCAGGGAACGCATTATGGGCGGGTTTTGGGGGGCCATGTCAAAATCAAAATAGCGGCGATCCTATTGTTAAATATGACCAACTCGCGAACCGTTGGGTGATGACCCAATTTGCTATTGATGACAAACAACATCAGACCCAATGCATTGCTGTTTCTACTACACCGGATGCTACTGGGCCATACAATCGCTATTCATTTGATTTTGGCACTAACTTTAATGATTATGGAAAGTTGGGCGTTTGGCCAGATGCTTATTATATGATGTTCGCCATGTTCCCCAAAGAGCCGCTTGATGATGAAGAATTTGCCCCCGCGATACCAACTCAGTCTGGTCCTGCTGCGTGCGCTTTCGATCGTACCAGCATGTTGGCTGGCGCTTCAGCAACAATGCAATGTTTCCAACCACAACCAGAGGCTGGTTTCTTCTTACCTTCGGATCTTGATGGTAAAACGCCTCCTCATGTAGGCGAGCCAAACTATTTTGTCGGGCTTCATCAAGATGCAAACGGGGTTACCGATCGTAACCACCTCGCGGTTTGGAAGTTCCATGTGGATTGGCAAAACCCCAATAACAGTCGATTTGATGGACCTACCGCACTGAGAGTGAGAGCGTTCAATCCAACGATATGCAATAAAACTCCTGATAATGCAGAAGGTGATTGCGCGGTGCAACAAGGAACGAATGCGAAGCTTGACGTGATCTCCGATAGGCCGATGTATCGACTGGCTTATCGTAATTTTGGAAGTCATCAATCCTTAGTTTTTAATCATGTCGTTCAAGCTGAAAATCAAATTGCGGGTACTCGTTGGTATGAACTCAGAGTAAATCATAGAGGTAACTTAATTGTTCATCAGCAAGGTACATACACGCAACACGACGGTAATGGCCGATGGATGGGTAGCATCGCGATGGATAAACAGGGAAATATGGCTTTAGGCTTTAGTGTTTCTGGCCCTGCACTGTTCCCATCGATTCATTATACTGGACGCAAACATTATGACCCGCGTGACATGATGCGTGGTGAAAATATCATTATGAACGGAGGGGGGCATCAATTGCCGTCTGAAGCAGGTAAGACCAACCGTTGGGGTGATTACAGCAGTATGGCCATTGACCCAAGTGATGATTGCACGTTTTGGTATACCAACGAGTTTCTTCAGGAGTCGGGGAGTGATAACTGGAGTACTCAGATTGCCTCATTCAAGTATCCAGAGTGCAAGTAAACTCTGAGCCTTAATAAGGAAACAGCATGAGAAAATAACTCATGCTGTTTCACATCCAAATGAATGTCTAATTTTGGTTAACCCATGCGACAAAACGTTTTGCCTGCTTAACCCATAACTCGGGGTACAGTAACGTAAAATGCCCATGTGACGACGGGGTCCCTTTTTGTAAAACCCATCGGCCCTGTTTTACTTGTTTCATTAAAGCAGGCATACGATAAAATTCAGGCGAATCTAAAGCATCATCGGTGAAATCGAGAGCAAATACTTTTGTTTTGATCGTCGATAACAACGGTTCTGGATTATAGTCTCTAGAGGCTGACATGATATAAATGATATCGTTTGCGTCTTTTTTTGAGCCCTCCATCATAGCAGTATGGATGTAATCAGTCGCATCGTTTGCATTAGAAATAATATGTTGCATATGGGGTACCCCATCGACCATCATCGCCGCTAATGGCCAAATAGCCTTAACTCCATAAGGAGGCGATGTATAATTTCCATCTTGCCAGGATGGGTCATTTTTTATACTGTTAATCACGATTTGTCGCCAGAGCAAATTTCGTCCATCAACGATTCGCGGGAGGCACACAATAGGCATAATCCCATCCATAAATTCAGGATATAACTCACTCCACATCCAGCTGTGCATGCCGCCCATAGAGGTGCCAACAATCATTTTTAAATGGGAAATTTTTAAATGCTTAGCGATTAACTGATGCTGCAATTCAACCATGTCCTGATAGTTATAATTTGGGAATTGCATACGTAGGCCGTCACTCGGCTTACTGGATTGCCCTTGGCCAATATTGTCTGGAAAAATTAAAAAGTAATTATTGGCATCAAAAGGTTTGCCTGGGGCTAATAATGCGTGTTTAAAACGCGCAAACAGTTCACTCCCACTACCACCGGTCCAATGCAAAAATAAAACCGCATTGGTTATTTCACCGTGACTGTTTTTTTGCGGTGTGCCCGCGGTAAGATAATGGATGCGGAGATTATTTAATGTTTGACCATTTTTAAACTGATACTTCGGTAGAATAAAATTACTTTCTTTATAGCTAATTATTTGTTGTGTTTTGGATGCAGAATGTTGCATTTCGTTTATCTGCCCATAAGTTGGTTGTAACTGAAAAAATAAGGTAAAACAAAGCAAAAGAATATTTATTTTCCCCATTTATTTAGACCTTTAATTTGATTCATTGATATTGTTGTATCAAATCACATAGCAATTGTCTTTAATTTTCGTTATGTCATCGGGTTATCTATAACTCTACCTATATTTAGTCTGTTTTCCACCGGTATTATTCTATAACTGATCAATAAGCATCCCAAGGGCTATAGGCTGCTTAAGTGCTATAATCAACATATATGATTTCGTATGGAATTCTGAGGTATCAGTTCCGTTGATTTGGGGAGTTCATGATGGCAAAGATAGTTTATCATTCGTTTGATTTTGATGGATGTTTTAGTAATGAAGCCACAGACCATGCTCTTGGGCCTGACTGGACTACCAAAAAATCAAATGAGGAGGTCAATAAGATTCATCTGGATGTAAATCGTGAATTTATAGAATCACTTGAACAGGGAGAGCAAACGGTTCTTTTGGTAGGCTCTAATCGCCAAGACCCTTACATCGATTTAAAGAATTCGAGAAAAAAGATACCTCCCCCTGGATCTGTTTTTCCCAGAATGGAAGCGCTTGCTGAAAAAATGGGTGAAACAACAACATTCAGTCCTTTTCTTCTTCCTGATTTAGAGGCTGCTGAAGTAGAGATAGGGAAAACGTATCAAGAATTTCTAAAGAAGGAATATTTAAACAAAAATGGAAGTTATAAGGATGGCGTAGAAGCAGAACAATTTACTAAAGATGGTTTTTCAGAGCCATTAGATGATGAAAGTAAAGTCTCCTTAATATTTGCCCAAATGCGACTTGCAGCAATGCAAAATCCTAAGGATGAGATTGAATTTAATTTTTACGACGACCGAAAAGATATTGTGGAAGGTCTCCAAAAATTTTTTCAGGAGAATCCCGAACTGATCCCTAAAAACGTCACCTTAAACCTAAAAGGGTATTCAGGGCCCAAATTAACTCAAGAACAGGTCCAAGCTAATTATATTACCCTGGCGTCTAAAAGTTGATTATTCCCATGCAGCATATTTAGTCTCATTTTTCTTAAAAAAATTCATAATTTT
>NZ_LNYZ01000010.1:117500-202352 GCF_001468065.1 Legionella steigerwaltii | reverse complement strand
TCATCTCAACAAATTGATTTAGTCAAAAGCGCGTAGAATATCACATAAAATCAATAACTTTTAGACGCCAGGGTAATAATATCAAGCATTGTATATTGCATACCACAACAAGTCTTGATAGTCCAAAAACAAAAGAAATAATGGAAGAGGCTGAAAAAAATAACTTTCCCATCCTAATCAAAATAGGAGAAGGGTTTAAAATGTATCGACGTGATATACATGGTACATGGGACTTCGCTGATTTTGATGGGAAAATACCAGGTATAGATCTTAATAAGCAGTTCCTTGCAGAAGATGGGAGCCGCACGACTATAAATCTTCCAAATGCACCTGCGATGGTATCTTATTTAAAAGAACAACATTTTTTACCTATCCCATCAGCACGATCTAACGGCTGTTATGAATATGGTAAAGCTCAACACATTACTTCAATAAAAGGGACAGGCAGCGTTCCAGAACGAGACCAAGAAGCACTAGCTGATTGGAAATCTGTATATCAAGCAATCAGGAAGGCCTCAGAAACTGATCATCAGCAGCTGTCGGTTGCAAGAGATTTCACATTAACACGATTGATAGCACATTCATATTCTGATCCCAAAACAGTGCCTCCAAAAGGGGTCCAAGAGTTTGTTTCCCAAAAATTTGCCAAAATGAGTGCTGAGGAGATCGCTAAAACATTGAGTGAAAGCAAAATAAGTGGTCTAGTGATAGTACAAATGCTTAAGGATATGGAGAATAAAGATGAGATAATTAATTTAATAATAAAAGAAAAAATTTCTCAGTTGGAAGGTGAATTAACTATTAAGGAGCGTTATGAAATAGAATCCTCTTTTAAAGGAATAGAAAAGTATCTTCCTAAAGAATTTACCAAGATGACTATTGAGACGCTTGCTACCGCACTTAGTGAAAGCAAAATGAGTGGCCAAGAGATAGTGCAGCTACTTAGGGAAGATGAGCAGAAAGATCAGATAATTAGTCTAATAATAGAGAAAAAACTTTCTAAACTGAAAGATGAATTTGATCCTGAAGTGCGCGCTCAATTAGAATCTTCTTTAAAGGAACTTTATAGAACGAAGATTCAGTGGGGCATTGAGCAACTTAGAACTCCAAAAAAAGAAATTAAGGAACTGAGTAATACAAAAAATGCACTTTGTGACTCAATTTCTATGGCAATGGCCGAGCCTGACTTAACGCTGGAAGATTGCCAAAATTTAGACAAAGTAGTACATCATGCGAATATTGCTATGGATTTCAATAATTGCAAGCAATCTGATTCCATTTATGAACTTGCAGAACTTTCCGACCAACTCGTTGGGCAAAAGTCTGAGAGATTGAATGACGTGGCTATAACCTGCGGCGTGCTGGCTGTATTCGCTGCTATGGTAGCGATTGCCCTTGCTCCCACTGGCATTGGCTTGATTGTTGGTCTGGCTGTAGCAGGAGCATTGGCGGCAGCTGCCATAGGAACTTGGATAGGATCAAAAGCCACCGAATCCGACGTATCCAAAAAAACTCGCGATTTCAAGGATGCGCTTGAAGGAATGAGAGAGCAACCGGAAGTGGATAAAGAGCCACAGATGAATCAAAGTTTTCAGTAAAATAAAAAATGTTACTGAATTTAATGTAAATTCCATTCATTTTATCCAGTAAGTTGGGTCAAGGCCTGACCTCTGCTCTGGCGGTAATATTTTTTCCTAGAAGAATTCAGCGCAATATTATAAGATGTTTTTACGTGTAGTAGCTAAACTCCTTGGACAAAAATGATTTCAATGTTTGCAATTCCCAATTGTGATACGGTGAAAAAAGCGCGTACTTTCTTAGAAAACAATAACATTGATTATGAGTTTATTGATTTCAAAAAATTCCCGCCAACAAAAGTACAAGTACAGGAATGGAGTGAGTACTTAGGTGAACTTCCCATCAACAAAAAAGGAACGACGTACCGAAAATATAAAGACCAATATGAATCATTGAGTATGGCGGAAAAAATTGATTTTATTATCGCAAATCCATCACTCATCAAGAGACCGATTTTGTTGCAAAATGGCAAAACAATCGCAGTAGGTTTTAACGAAGAACATTATAAAGAACTCATGACAAACTTTTGAGCGTAAATTGAATGAGATTTGCCGTTGTAGCCTGGGTGCAGCGTAGCGGAACCCGGGGTATAAGAGTTTGATTTTATATCCGAAACCCAGGTTACGGCTTTGCCTTCGACCAGGCTACGACTACAACTTTTTAGCTATATTGGTTCTTGCCTGGTTTGAAATTAAAAAAGTTTTTTGTAATTTACAAAGCTGGTAATGAGTTGTTACTTCGTGTACGCTCGCTGAAACGATAAAAAATTACACTTATTTGCGTGCCACATTTTTTGCGATTTTGAATGGATGAATTTCTTATTACGAAGGATCGTTTGTGACAATTAGATATTTGCTTTCTATTATTTGTGGTTTACTCTCGTCAACAGCGATGGCAAATCAAAGTCCTTGGGTCACCTCTATTGGCGCTGGCGCAAGCAGTTTCACAAAAAGTAATAATCAAACCATTATCATCAGTGATTTTATTACTGATTCTCTGGTTAACTCCCACCAGAGAACTCAGGCAGCATATACATTCGCCTTTCAAAGAATAGTGCCTCTGAACAACCAGCTGATTAAAAAAATGCTTATTGGACCGGCTGTTTATTATCAACAAGCCCGATTCAGTGGTGATGTTTATGAACTCGATGATCCTAAGTTTTTTAATTACACGTACAGAGAAACTGGTAGTCTCTTCAATATATTACTCCAAGGAGATTTTTATTTGCTATCTCCAGTTGAGCGAATCTCACCTTTTATCACTTTAGGTTTGGGATTAAACATCAGCCAAGTAACCTATGAGGATCACGCGCTTCCTGGTATCACTCCGGTAAGCAGTTTGATGCTCCAGCCTAAAATCAACGACCGATTTTCAGGAGCAGTAGGTGCTGGAATCGCAGCACATCTAAATAATCAATTTGATGTATTTGCTCGTTATCTCTATACCCAGAGTGGCACGGCACATTCATCATTATCAGATAATGATAATTTATTAGAACCGATTAAGCTTTCACTCAATAACCAAGCATTTTATGTTGGGTTAAGCTTCAATTCTTGAAATGAGCCACTATGAAAAAAATAACCCTGTTTCTTTTTACCTTAATGATGGTTGGTATCACTAAACCTATTTATTGTGCTACTCCCTTGGTGGAGTTAATTAGCGCTCCTGCGTCTTCACAACAGGTTTTGCCACAGCAGGAACTCATCTTATATTACACACTACGCAATAATACGAATGTTAATTTACCTTTAGGCATTAAGTTTTCGAGCCCATCAGCATCTCTGGATACCAACTTAGGCAGCTGTGGCCAATTCATCAATGCAAACAGCACTTGTACATTTGCAGTTGTCTATCAAGCACCAAATCTATCTAAAACAATCCCACTGACTGTTAAGATCAATTATCAAGGTCGGGCTCCTATAGTGAGTACAGTCAATATCAATATTAATAATACTCTTGCGTGTACTCTTTTGAAACAAGCGAGTTGGCAAACCTCTTTTTGTCAAACTCAATATCAACATGCCCTAACATTCACACCCAATGTATTTAATACTGCGAATCAAAATGTAGTCCAAGAACAAACATTGGGAGGTATGTTCGGGATCTATAAAAAAACGAACTCTGGAGAGCAGATTTGTTTTATTAGCTGTGGCCTTCGTGCTTTAAACGATATACCTCCCGATGAAAATACGCTATTTGAGCTCGCATCAGTAACTAAAACGTTTACTGCTGCAAGCCTGGGTACTTTAGTCTATAAAAATCAAATTAATCCACTTTCACCAATTAAACCGGATCTTCCCTCCATAAGTTGGCTAGGTAGGAGTTTTAACTTAACACCTAATGAATCACCTGTTAGTTATCAAGAACTTGCTACCTTTTCAGGTGGAGTTTGTTTTTCAGATGCACCAAGCGTCGATCAAAACAGTGGTGATCAGACTTTAAATCAATCCAACTTCGTTAAAGATATAAATGCGCTGGACACTGCTCTTCCTACCTGTATTGGCAATGGTACGAAGGAAGTAGATCTAGTATATGGAGACCATCATTTTTTACCCACTCATAATTTTTACTCGAACAGCAGCGTTGGATTGATCACTCAGGCATTAATGAAGCGTGATGGATTTCCCAATGTTTTAGAGGGTGATTTTAATGGTTGGGTTTGTAACAATGTTACCAGTATTCTGAACATGCCTTTAACGAGCAGTTGTCTTCCAGACGAAGCTCATAATGGAACTTGCCCTGTGATCACTCCTGCAGGTGCAACCCCATGTAATATGAGTCAATGGCAAAGCGCTCAATATGCATCAGGTTACCACATTGATATAAGCACTAATGCCTATCAGTTAGGTAATCCCTTCCCATATGTACCATGGGCAGGTGCAGGATGTATTCGCAGCAATGCGAGCGACATGATTAACTTTGTTCGTGCCAATTTGAATATAAGCACCAATAATGATCCCAAACAATTAGCACTTCTTCAGGGCATGCAAATTGCTCACGCAGCAAACGATTACCTCCCAGTACCCATAGGGAAAACAGTTCTACCTAATATTGGCAGCCAATTTCCATTAGTAGGTGGGCAAGGCTATGCCTGGGTTTGTCAAATAATCAATGGAGAAACTGTTTGCGGAAAAATTGGTGGTCATACAAACTTCCGTAGTTTTCTTGGTTTTACCATGCAACAGCAATATGGGATTATTATTTTATTTAATACTGGGTCATTAAGCACTGATGGAAGCTTAAGACGTCATATTGCAGCGCCTCCTTCAATTGCAACAATAGGAGAAAATATGATTTTAAATGCAAACAGTCCCTAGCTTTGGAAGTACAATGATTACTCGATAATAATCCTTCTGTCATGGGAGGCATCATGAACAACTTTGAAGCTTTCTTGTAGCATTTGGCATGTTTTGATGAATTCATCAAATGAGGGGCGTGTCTCAGGATCGCGCCGGGTGGCATTTGTAATCAGATCTTTAATTTTTTGACCCTGTTCCGTTTTAAATATAGGAAGATCAAAGTTAAGCTCAGCAGTCTCTTTTCTTTCCAAACTTTTTTTATCATTATTCAATGCTATTATCCAACTTCTGGGTGACTCAGCGAGATCTAACTTTTTCCCAACCATTAAATCGTAGAGCATTAATCCTATTTGATACATCATAAATTCTTTTGCATTTATAGGCCTATCTATTCTTTTTCCCTCAACGATTTTATCGAAGTCATGAGGATCGTACGAACCCGTTGTCATAACGTTGCTTGCTCTGACCTCACCATTTTGAGCTACAAAAACTACGGATTTAAGATCTGCGGTAATTACTTTGCAATTTTCGCGTAATAAAAAATTTTCAGATTTAATATCCATATAGGCCATGCCTATTTGATACAAACAAGAAGCAAAAGTTGCTACTTGTTCTGAAAAATTTAAAGCATACTTAGAAACTTCTTCGTCACTATAACTTTTCTTACCCTTATGGAGAAAACTAAAAAGATCTCCATTGGAACAAAATTCAGAAACAGCGATATTTAAGCATCCTATATCCTGACCAATGGGGCAATATAAAATATCTTGAGCGAGATATTTATGAATAGGTTTGCTTTGATTAACTTGTGCAACTGCTGAAAAATAGGTACTGTCCGCTTGTTCGACACGTACGACATAAAGTTTTTCCCCTGTTTCAGGATCTTCAATTAACCAATTTTTGTTATTAGATCCACCCAAGTAAAATAATTTTAACAATTTATTTTTTACTTCAATTTGAAATAGTATCGGTTCAGGCTTCTCTCCTGAACGTGGTTTCTTATCCAACTGCGCTACAAACTCTTCTTTTTTAATTTGATTTTCCATGGCCATTACTATTGCAAGCGATTTTTGAGAAAGAAAAACTCGATTTGTTTCGGCAAGCAATATTCTATTAGTCTCACTATTTAAATGGCTTAACTCACTATTTACGGCATTCAGTAGATACATAAATCTGGTTTTCATTCTGACTTTATGATCGAGGGTCTTATCATTTAACACATTGATGACTTTCTCTCGTAACTTCAACAAACTAGCACTCAATGTTTCTTTTGATAAAGCATCCTCTTGATAACTTTTTCGCTCAGCATCAATTTTTCCAATGAGTTCATCCATATCTTGATATTGTACCGATCGTTTTTCTTTAAGATGAGGTTTGGTCATTCTTTTCCATTCTTCTAGGCTTACTAACGCGCGTTCAGTTGGAAGCGTTATTATTTGATTTCTCAGATTCCAAGCTTCTGAGTCAAGATGCCCTTGGAGATACCACCTCATAAAATAATTAAATTTTCCTTCAAATGAAAGGTCTGTATTATTAGGGTCCTGTTTAATTTCATTCAGAAATTGAGCCAATAAATTGTCGGCTAATCCATTAATTCGTTGCAATAATTCCATATTTTCAGAAACAATATCCAAGATCTGATTTTTTATTTTTGCATCCAATTGATTTAAATCTAAAGGATTAGTAAGTCCAGATAAGCCATTTACAATACCCGTTTTAATTACTCCAGATGCCCCAACAGTAGTATATTGAAGCGCATTATTGGGTAATAACTTAAGATAGACTGTATTCTTCTTCAGTTCCTGTTGAATGCCTTCCTTCAAAGCTAATTTATATAACTGCTTATTTTGTTCGCATTGATTATTGTATTGCTCAATAAGCTCATTAAGATGTCTAATCTCAGAAATGTTCTGAGGGTTTGGAACAGGCTTTAATGGCATAATGTGTCTCAATAGAGTCTATAATAGTTAAGTATGATATATTTTTTACTATACGCAACTATTTTGCACAAGTTGATTAAAGTTCAAATATTTAGATTTGAATTTTATCAATTGGTAAATAATAAAGACAGAGGTGCTTATCATGATTATTGTGACGTCTATCACAAGCTGGAATGATTTAATTGTTGATCAAGGTATGGATTTAACTACTATCCAAGATGAGCAGATTGGAAAATTAGAGGGATGGTGTAGAAAACATATAAAAAGTGATTTTGAAGCATCAAATTTAAAATCTATAGAAGCACTTGTCATGGACTATCTGGCTTTGAATTCACAGAGCTCTTTATCTGCAGTTGTAGATACGGACTTAGGTTATAATGTCATACAAAAGGCAGCAAAATTGGGGTTTGATCGTTTTATTGAAAACGGCCTAAAGACTCTTAATGAGGCCAAGGCGATAAAACTGATAAACCAACAAACAAAATATAAAACAACAGCACTGCATTTAGCTGCTTTGGGCGGATTTTTCCCCTTAATAGAGGTTTTACTGGAGCATGGTGCAGATCCCAATATAATCAGCTCTACTGGGAAAGCGCCTATTCACCTCGCTTCATATATTAATGTGAGCAATTCAAAAGAAAAGCAAAAAATACAAAAAAAATGCATTCGACTTTTATTATTAAAAACCAATCAACAAACAGCTGAAGCATGTGACGATATGGGTATTTCCTTGTTACTAAGTGTTATCCCATTTGATGACGAAAAATTATTTGAGAAAATTTTACTTAAATGTCCAAATTTAATCCACACTAAAGACTTGCATGAACAAAATGCTTTGCATCATGCCATTATGAATCAAAGCGTTCATATCGTTCGCTATCTGCTGACCCACTATAGTCATAGTGAGTTAATTACAGAAAGAACAGATAACTACTCAACAGCATTGCATTTGGCTTTTCGCTATGGGACTCCCCAAATTATTGAGCTGCTGTTTGCCAATCACCAGTGTCTGGACAAGCGATTTTTAAATTCGTTAGATGAACATCAGAAAATCGCAGTTTCTTACTTAGATAAGCAGAGTAGCAATAACGTCGAATCAATTGAGACATTTATGAAAAAGAGAGGAATCGATAAGAATATTATTTCTCAAACAAGCAGCAATAATGTACTATTCAAGCCCCAATTTTTTTAAGCTTCATGTACAAGTAGCAATTTAATATAAAAAACAGATCCACCTGGTGGACCTCATACTCATTGGCATAAACATAAACCGTTATACCACACCCATCCTCATTTTCCAGATATTCATCATCGACACAACACTAAATGAATGTTCAATTAATTGTTGAAAATATTAGCTTTTTTTCCCAGTTCGACTATATCTTAAAAAAGGGAATACTGTAGTGTTATTAACAATAAGGAGAGAATGTCATGCCCAGTTTTTTAGTAAATTATGGAGGACCAGCACCGCAATTTAGTTCAAATAGCCATTCTTTTTCAGAGACATTGAAAGCCTGTGAAAAATTCTATCAGAGCCAGGCAAAATCTACGGCATTTACGGTACATGGTCTTGATGTAACTTATTATCAAGTAGGGATTCATCGGATGGTAAAAGTAGATTTACCTGATCAAGTTCTCGAAGAGATGAAATCTAACGATTCAGCCACTAGGAAAAAGGCGATTGAAACAAAAAAATTATTTGATAAAGCGAAATCGCAAGCAAGCGATTTCAACACGAAAGATTATAAGCTATTAGGGAACAATTGTGTCTCAGCTGTAGCCAATGTGCTCAATACAATTGACCCCAGTATATTAGGCGGGGTCCATAAGATCGTACCTCAAGTGCTTGATGGCAATGTGGATGAGGCGCTCAAATTAGATGCTGAGGTAGACAGTATTTTAAGGGGAACAACGTTACCTCAACAGCAAGGCAAACAACATAAAGATTATACCCATGCGCACGTAGCTTCTGAAATATGGGCGCAGGTTATGACCCCTGTGTCCCAACAGCACCAAAAGGATCTAAAACAGCAATTACAAAAATCAAAGCAAGAGAGCATCGAACTTACTCCAGAGGATGATACGACAAAAAAATCTGCGATGAGGTGATGAACAATTTCAAATTACAGGCATTAAGCATATCCTGGGTTGCGCTGCACCCCATAGTTGTCATGTTAAGAAAATTTGACTAAATGCCCCTCACCCTAACCCTCTCCCCAAAGGGGCGAGGGGATAAAAACAAACAAAATCAACAAAAAAATCCCCTCTCCCGCTTGCGGGAGAGGGCTAGGGTGAGGGGGCATTAAAGAGGCTTTCTCCTTATCTTAACGGCTTTGGCTGCATCCAGGTTGCAATCACGATTCACTTAACAAATTCTTTAATCCAGCTAAATGGGATTGAGCCAAGTTTTTTGACTGTTCTTGGGAGCGTTCGACATTTTTACCAAACCATTCCAAATGTTCAGAGGGTAGTTCATCCAAGAATCTGCTTGGCAAACAGTCTTGCAACTCTCCTGCCCGACGTCTTTGTTTGGCTAAGGTAAAGCATAATCCTTTTTGTGCGCGTGTAATTCCTACATAGGCCAAACGTCGTTCTTCTTCAATTTGATCTTCATCGATGCTGACTCTATGTGGCAATAACTCTTCTTCCATACCAACCAGATAAACATAAGGAAATTCTAGCCCTTTTGATGTATGTAAGGTCATCAGTTGTAAGGTCTCATTATCATGTTCATCTGCTTGTTCTAGAATGTCGATCAAGATTAATTTGTTGATGATCTCAGCTAAAGTTTGTTCCGGATTTTTAGTTAATAAACGCCCTACCCACTCCAACAATTCCCAGACATTATCCATCTTTTTCTGTGCTTTTGCGGGAGTATCACATTGTTCGTAAATATAGGCTTCATAACCACTGTCTTCGACCATTTGTTTTAAAAGCTCAATAATCGATCCATTCGTTAATCGTTTTTTTATTTCTTCTATCCATGATTTGAAGACAAGCAGTGCGGCACGAGGTTTTTCTGCAATATGCTCACTGAGTGCAAGGTGATCTGCCGCAGCGTAAAGACTAACACCTCGGCTTTGTGCATAATGCCCTAAGGCATCAAGACTGGACTCGCCTATACCACGTTTGGGTGTGTTAATCACTCTTAAAAACGCTGCATCATCGGCCTCATTGCAGAGTAATTTCAAGTAGGCGAACACATCTTTGACTTCTGCTTTGGCAAACCACGACTGACCACCACTGATGTTGTACGCGATGCCGTAATGACGGAGCACTTTTTCAAATACGCGAGACTGATGATTGCCGCGATATAAAATGGCGTAATCGCCATATTGGGTTCTAGCACGTAGTTTATGGCTAATTAAGTCTGCAACTACTTGCTCTGCTTCATCGTTTTCATCCTTACAACGGATAACGCGTAACAGTTCGCCGTGGCCAAACTCGCTCCATAATTTTTTTTCAAACAGATGCTGATTGTTGGCAATGAGGTGATTGGCGCTATTTAAAATAATGTTCGTTGAACGATAATTTTGCTCTAACTTAATTATTTTCAATTGTGGATAATCCTGTTGTAATTGTTTCAAATTTTCAGGTTTAGCACCCCGCCAGGCATAAATTGATTGGTCGTCATCACCCACCACAGTAAAACGTGCTTGGATTCCAGTTAATTTTTTTACCAATAGATATTGGCTGGTGTTGGAGTCCTGGTATTCATCTACCAATAAGTGACGTATTTTGTTTTGCCAATACTCGGATACTGAAGGATGATCACTTAAGAGACTAACGGGAAGACGAATTAAGTCGTCAAAATCAACAGCATTGTATGCTTTTAGCGCTTGCTGGTAACGTGGGTATAATAGAGCAGCCTCCTCATAATAAGGAGCATCGGAAGGGTTTTTAACGACTTGCTCTGGTGCTAGAAAGTCATTTTTCCAACGCGAAATTCGTTGTTGAATTTGGAGAATAAATTCACGCTCAGTTGCTTTATTTGTAGGTAAAAAGCCCCGTAAGATTTGCAAACAGTCTTCACTGTCAAAAATAGAAAAGCCTTTTTTCAGATCGCATAAAGCCAGATCACGTTTAATCATGCTTAAGCCTAAAGTATGGAAGGTTGCTACTTTTAAACCGCGGCGATTAGCTGCTGGCAGAACGGCGGCAACGCGAGCACGCATTTCATTGGCTGCTTTGTTAGTAAAGGTTACTGCACATACTGTATTGGCGGCATAGCCGCATGTGTTAATTAAGTAGCCTATTTTTTGCGTTATTACTCGTGTTTTACCGCTTCCAGCTCCAGCAAGGACTAATAAAGGTCCGTCAATATAACGTACTGCTGCCATTTGTTGGCTATTCAACATCTTAAAGGTTTCTCACTCAAAAAAAGAGCGATTATTGCTTGCTTGGGTAATGTGAATCAACTACTAATTAATGGAACGTTCGACATCAAACTCTTCTTCAGTATCAATTTCAATGAATTCAGGTTTGGTTTCTGGTTCATTCGATTCTTCAATACCAAAAACGACTTTATCAATGGTTTTAAATAAGGGTGCAAGTATGTTTTTATCTATCATGATTGAGTCCTTTAATTTTTCTTGAGGGGGTTTTAAAAGCATAGCCCAAGATAATTTTTTCTCCAGGAAAATTACAAAAAAATTATGTTATACTTGCACGCCCACGAGATTCTCTGTGGTTTGCCGTAATTTTATTTGAGTCTGTTATGAAAGAATCCGATACCCTACAACGCTTTATTTTTGAACATGCCAATATTCGTGGCGAAATTGTCCATGTTGAACATACCTATCAAACGATTATGAGCCAACGGGACTATCCTCCTATGGTTAAAAATTTGTTGGGAGAGGCTATCGTTTCATGTCTGCTTTTGGCATCCAGTATTAAATTTCAAGGCAGTTTAAATTTACAATTTCAGGGTGATAAGCGGCTTCCTTTATTATTGGTGCAATGTGACCACGAGTTCAATGTACGAGCTTTTGCTCAATATATTGAAGACTTGGAAACGAAAGAATACGCTTCCGCTTTTCTGGAAGGGCAGATGGTAATTACCATTAATCAATACAATCAAACCAGCTCCTATCAAAGTATGGTTCCTATTCAATCAACATCCATGGGTGAAAACCTTATGAGTTATTTTGCTCAATCGGAGCAAGTATCGACGCAAGTTTGGTTGGCTGTAAATGAGAATGCAGCTGCTGGGATGTTACTGCAGTTAATGCCGGGCCAGGATACGACACAAAGAGAACAATTTTGGGAATACGCGGTCCACTTAGGCCAAACAGTCAGAGAGGATGAGTTACTCACTTTAGATAATGAAACATTACTTCATCGTCTTTACCATGAGACAGAACTAAGGATATTTGATAGCCGAAAAACGCAGTTCAAGTGTCGCTGTAGCTTGGAAAAAATGAAACAAGTACTGGTTGTTTTAGGTGAGGAAGATGCCAAAGAATTATTAAAAGAACAAGGCGAAGTAGCGATTCGCTGTGATTTTTGCAATAAGAAATATACCTTTGATCCAATTGATGTAACGATGTTATTCCATAAGGGATAGATAATGTTGTAGCCTGGGTGAAGGCGTAGCCGTAACCCGGGATTCCGGATAAAAATCTTGCCCCATAACCCGGGTTTCGCTGCGCTGCACCCAGGCTACACTAATCGTTTATTGTAATGTAAATTTTATAGAAGATAAAATTCCTTGATCCGATTGAATAAGGTCTATACATTCCCCCCGCATGGCTTGTAATACGTGTTGCAATGTAAGGAATTGCTCGCTAAGTTGAATATACAGATCGGCAGTATGCTTTCCTTCGAGTTCACTAATAGTTAGGTAAGCTGCTTGCCCCATTCCAGAGAAATATTCAAGGCTGACATGGCGTCTCTTGGCAATTCCAGGAAATAGCCCACAAAAAAGCAAGCTTTTATCGCCTACATCGCGTAACAATTCCATTTGTAACGTTCTTGGTCTATGCATGGATTCAAGAAAATCAAGTGCAACAACCGATTCAATAAGCTTAGGCCCTTGAGTGTAACGCATTAATAAAAACACTAAATAACTTTCAGTATTCTCAGTTAATATCAACTGAGTTGCGGCTTGCGCCTCATTAACCAATGCATGCCATTGGCTGATGTCAGTGGGATGTAAAATTAGTTGTTTCATAATTACTCCCTATTCTTAACCCCTCACTATTATTTTAGCAGTTAAAAAATAATTGGTAGATTAAAGAGTGGTTATTTGCGACTCGTAGCCTGGGTGCAGCGAAGCGGAACCCGGGATCAATTACACTATTCCATCCCTGGGTTCCGCTTCGCTGCACCCAGGCTACGAGTCGCACGTCACAGATCGTAACTTCAGTTTGCTGCTAAAATACAATAAGCAGATAGGTTTTAGCTGCTTATTGGTGTATAATGTCAAATCTATGTACAAATACTCTGCTTTTTCCTTCAAAGGTTATTTATGATTGATCAGATTCGCAATATCGCCATTATCGCCCACGTTGACCATGGTAAAACCACGTTAGTAGATAAATTACTGCAACAAACAGGTACTTTAAATGAGAGAGCACCTAAAGTTGAGCGCGTGATGGATTCCAATGCTTTAGAAAAGGAGCGAGGCATTACTATTCTCGCCAAAAATACTTGTGTGTATTGGAAAAATCACCAAATTAATATTGTTGATACCCCAGGACATGCCGATTTTGGTGGAGAAGTAGAGCGTATCTTATCGATGGTTGATAGTGTATTGTTGTTGGTGGACGCAGTTGATGGGCCAATGCCGCAAACACGTTTCGTGACCCAAAAAGCTTTTGCGCGTGGCTTAAATCCAATTGTGGTGATTAATAAAATTGATCGCCCAGGAGCACGGCCTCATTGGGTAATGGACCAAGTTTTTGATCTCTTTGATAATTTGGGTGCAACAGATGCTCAATTGGATTTCCCTGTTGTTTATACTTCAGCATTAAATGGTTACGCTAAGTTAAATTTGGAAGATGAAGCGACCGATATGAGTGCTTTATTACAAACTATTATCGATAAGGTTGAGGCACCTAAAGTGGATGCGAATGGTCCTTTCCAAATGCAAATCAGTTCCTTGGATTATTCATCTTATGTAGGGACTATTGGAATAGGTCGAATCACTCGTGGACAAATTAAAGCGAAATCTGCAGTGAAGATTATTGATAAAGATGGCAATATTCGCTCTGGCCGATTACTGCAATTATTAGGTTTTAAAGGGCTTGAACGTGTTGAAATTGAAGAGGCCAGTGCAGGCAATATTATTGCAATTACCGGGATTGAAGGCATCAAAATTTCCGATACGATTTGTGACCCCAATATGGTTGAAGGATTGCCTGTTCTTTCGGTTGATGAGCCTACAATTAGTATGACTTTCCAAGTGAATGATTCACCTTTTGCCGGTCAGGAAGGAAAATTTGTCACTTCGCGAAAAATTCGCGAACGTTTGGAAACGGAATTATTACATAATGTGGCGTTACGTGTTGAAGATTGTGATGATCCAGACAAGTTTCGAGTTTCTGGTCGTGGTGAACTCCATTTATCTATTCTTATTGAAACGATGCGTCGTGAAGGTTATGAATTAGCGATTAGTAAACCTGAAGTGATTATTCGTGAAGTGGATGGTGAACAACAAGAACCTTATGAGCATCTGACTGTCGATGTGGAAGAAAATCATCAAGGCTCCATTATGGAAAAATTGGGTGAGCGCCGTGGTGAATTACAAAATATGGTTCCAGATGGCAAAGGACGTGTGCGTCTTGACTACATGATTCCTACCCGTGGTCTTATCGGTTTTCATAACGAATTTTTGTCCTCTACTTCCGGTACAGGTTTAATGTATCATGTTTATGATCATTATGGTCCAGCAATTAAAGGACGAATAGGCAAACGAGCCAATGGCGTGCTGATTGCTAATTGTCAAGGAATGGCGCGTGCTTTTGCTTTATTTAACTTGCAGGAGCGAGGTAGATTATTTGTTGAACCGCAAACTGTGTGTTATGAAGGGATGATTGTTGGAATTCATGCTCGCGATAATGATTTAGTTGTGAATGTGACTAAGGAAAAACAATTAACGAATATCCGTGCTTCAGGTTCTGACGAGAACATCATATTAACACCTGCAGTCAAGTTAACTTTAGAGCAGGCATTGGAATTTATTGATGATGATGAGTTAGTTGAAGTAACTCCTAATTCAATCCGATTAAGAAAAAAATCATTGAAAGAACATGACAGAAAAAAAGCATCAAGGACAGCAAACATTGAAGAATAAAGTTCAATTCAAACGGATCATCCTGTATGCACGCCAGCACAGGGCGAACCAAGGCGTGAATGAAAGTTTGTACCGTTTGGTTGATTTTTTGAAAAAACAAAACGTTCAAATCTACCAAGATATTGACACGGCTACGGGATTTGATGTGAAAGTCCCCGTATTGGCCAGAGAAGATATGGGTGAAAAAAACGATTTGATGATTGTTATTGGCGGCGATGGAAGTTTGCTTTCGGCGGCACGCATGGCGATTAAAGTCGACACCCCAGTAATTGGTATTAACCGAGGCCGTTTAGGATTCCTCACCGATATTTTGCCTCATGAATTAGAAACACAATTGAGTGCTGTTTTAGTTGGCCATTATGAGGAAGAAAAACGCTTTCTTCTCCACACCCGAATACATGATGAAGAGAATACTTATTTTGAGGGTGATGCGCTTAATGATGTAGTTTTAGGTCGTGGAAAGGAAACACATCTTGTTGAATTCTCGGTATACATTAATCAACAATTGGTAAGCCATTATCGTTCTGATGGGATGATTCTATCAACGCCCACCGGATCTACGGCCTATGCTTTATCTGCCGGTGGTCCAATCATGCATCCACATTTGAATGCGATTGTCCTTGTGCCTATGTTTTCTCATAGCTTAAGTTCACGTCCATTGGTTATTGATGGAGAAGCTAAGATTGAACTGCATATCAGTCAATTTAACGAATCTGATTTGCGGGTGAGTTGTGATGGTCATGAGTCGAGAATGGTCAAACCCGGACAAAAAGTCGTCATTCAAAAAAATAGTCATCAATTACGTCTGTTGCATCCTCTTGATTATCATTATTATGATACATTACGATCAAAACTTGGTTGGGAATCCAAACATCAAGGATAGGACAGAACATGCTCACCACTTTGTGCATTGAACAGTTTGCGATTGTGCGACACCTGGAGTTAGATTTTACTCAAGGAATGACCGCTTTCACGGGTGAAACCGGTGCAGGTAAGTCGATTATGATCGATGCGTTGATGTTAGCTTTAGGGGATAGAGCAGATGCTTCAGTAATCCGACCCGGTCAAGAGAAATGTGATATCACGGCTGGATTTTTTGTGGGACAAGGCTCTGAACCTGCACAATGGCTGATGGAACATGATATTCCCTGTGATGATGGTGAAATTTATTTACGGCGCGTGATTTATGCTGAAGGTCGCTCCAAATCCTATATTAACGGCCAACCTTTTCCCTTACAAAAAGTGAAAGAGTTAAGTGAAAAGCTGGTTCATATTCACGGACAACATCAGCATCAAACATTGATGCATCATACAACTCATCGACAACAGCTGGATCAATATGGGAAGAACCAGCAATTACTTGATGAGGTGACTCGACTTTACAAACAATGTCAGAAAATTCAGCAAGAAATTGATGTGTTGCAAGGTCAGGAGCAACAAGCAGATAGGATTGCATTATTGCAATTCCAAATTGAAGAGTTATCCGCATTGAACTTGCATGAAAATGAAATTGAAACGTTGTATCAAGAGCATCAAATGCTGCACCATGCAAAAGAGTATTTGCAAAAAAGCCAGCAAATACATGGATTATTAAATTCCGAAGATGAGCCTAACCTTTGTACCAGCTTAAATCAGATTTTGCACTTACTCAGTCAATTGCCATCAGAACAAACACCGATTAAAAATACGATTGAGTTAATTAATGGCGCCTTGATTCAATGTGAAGAAGCAATTGACGAAATGCAACAATTTGCCGATCGCGTCCATCTGGATCCAGAGCGTTTGCAAGACATAGAAACACGTATGAGTGCAATACATCAGCTCGCGCGTAAATATCATATTGATAGCAGTCAACTCCATGAACATGCTCATAACCTGCAAAAAGAGTTAGATACCCTGCAGGACAGCGAAAGCAGATTGGCTCAATTAAAAATAGAACAGCGTCAATTGGTTGCAACCTATGAAGCGGCTGCCCTTAAATTACGGAAAGAGCGGCAGGTTCAGGCCATAAAATTGGCCAAAGAAATCACCAGCAGCATTCAACAGCTTGGTATGCCAAAAGGGCGGGTTGAAATCGAGATCACGCCTCTAGAAAAAATGCAAGCACATGGAATGGATAGAGTGGAGTATAAAGTATGCACGAATCCGGGGATGGAGCTTGATTTGCTTAGCAAAGTCGCTTCAGGTGGTGAGCTTTCACGAATTAGCTTGTCCATTCAAATGATTACTGCGCAACAGGGAGCAACACCTACTTTATTGTTCGATGAAGTAGA
Organism: Legionella steigerwaltii; assembly: GCF_001468065.1. Taxonomy (GTDB): domain Bacteria; phylum Pseudomonadota; class Gammaproteobacteria; order Legionellales; family Legionellaceae; genus Legionella; species Legionella steigerwaltii. The sequence continues at coordinate 184,966 of NZ_LNYZ01000010.1, read as the reverse complement.
TGTGGGCATTGGTGGGGCTACAGCAGCCCTTGTTGGTCAAATGCTGCGTAAATTAGGTGAGCGGTTACAAGTATTTTGTGTGACTCATCAACCACAGGTTGCTGCCGCGGCTCATAATCATTTTATGGTAGAAAAGCGCAGCGATAATAAAGAAACATTTACCAATATCTGCTTGCTGCGATCTGCTGAAAAAGTCGATGAAATTGCACGTATGCTGGGAGGGTTGACCATAACCGAACAAACACGATCTCATGCGAAAGAATTATTACTACAGAGTAATTAATCGTCAAAAAATTGGGTCTATTGTATTGTAGTGCATGTAGCCTGGGTGCAGCGCAGCGAAACCCGGGTTTTCCGGACTCAATGAGTTTTCCCCGGGTTACGGCTTACGCCTGCACCCAGGCTACAATTATCATTATTTCTTTAATGCTTCATCCAGTGAAATAAAATGATAACCATGCTCTTCAAACATATGCAGTACATCATCTAAAAAATAACTATTGAGTAAATTGGCATGTATCAGGAGGACTTGTTTTCCAGGAGTTTGCTTCTCGGCGGTTAAGGTGCGTTGCCAAACATACTCAAGATAGCGTTTTTTAAGCTCAGTTAACGATGCAGTTGGATTTTGTTTTTTTAATTGTTTTAACTCTGCATCAAATTCAAAGTCTCTACTATCAACAGTGACTGGGGCAACAATATAGTGATTTTCATTGAGATAGTGACGAACAACACTTTTTCGCCACAACTTCCCTTCAGAAAGGTAGGGATAGCGAAAATATTTGGGGTTTGACATAAAAGGCGTAAGAATCACATCTGCTTTAATCAGATCATCAATGTATTTTTCACATGAAGTATGTTTTAAATTCAGATGGGAATAAGTATGATTCCCTAACTCCAATCCATTTTGTTGAAATAGTTTAAATTGTTTTATGGTGTTCTCGTTGACGCGGTTGCCAATGATAAAACCTATTGCAGGAACTTTATGTTTCACGAGGCTATGGACAATACGTTCAATGGCATTGTAGGGGGCGTCAACAATTGGCAGGTCATCAATTGTAATAGCAATATCTCGTTGTTGTGCACAGCAAATGCCAATAAATAAAAAAAATAAAGCAATACTGTAATGTAGGTTTTTTTTCAAAAGACCTCTCCCAAAAACTCTATTGGCAAAAATTCATATATTATAACCACATTGCATAACAATTTTATGCAACGCGTACCATGATCTCAAAAAATCAATTTCAACGCATTTTTTTATGCTTTAAAAAATAAAGCAATGGTTTAGGGGAGGGGTATGTGAATTTTACATAAAATTATATTTGCTTTAGGCCACTAATAATTGAATGTTTCCCCATCAGTAAGTTCTGGAGTGTCGCTTGGTTGCGCTGACTCCAGTGTACTTTGTTTTGTTGCTCCCAGGGATTTTTGACGGGTTTCTGCCATTCTAAATTTCTCACTTATCTGTCTTCTCTCATTTGTATTAACAGTTTGTTCTTCCCTTAGATTCGCAATTCTCGTTTTTTTCATACCTACATCTAAAAGAGTATCGCTAAGCTCCTTTCGGTGTGCTACAGCAGTTTCTTGCAGAGGTTTTTCCGCTCCTAAGTTATACGCCCACAGAGCAAATTGTTTAAAGGGATTTGCTTGTCCATGGTAGTCTTCTATTGCCCACTGTTCGAGACGGCTTAAAGGTTTTAGGGTTAGACGTTTAGTTATTGCGAGTTTGCTTGCATCAATTGTTCTCTCTAATTCAGAACTAATACTCGTTGCCTCTGTAGATAGTGCAGCAAGTTGTTTTGAATAATATGAAACGGAGCAATTTGCTTCATTTACCGAAACAACATGATGTTTTGCTTTAACAGAAGCCATTAAATCTACAAAATCTTTGGAATCTTTATCATTTTCATCTGATTTCCCTTCAACCTCTAGTTTCATTAGGTCAGATTTAGCTTGCTCTGAAGGGGCAGATTTATATTTTTTTGTGTAAACCTAGCTTGTATTAACATATTCTCTAATTTTTTATAGGAGTCATCTAATTGTACCCAGGCTTTTACCTGTTTCGCTTCAAGCTCTTTTATGGATTTCTCAGAGGCTCGTATCTCAAGTTGTATCCCAGGTGTTAACTTCTCTCGTGCTTGTTCCTCAAGTTTTAATTTCTTAGAAGATAATGCTTGTATCTCAGGTGTTAATTTCTCACAATATAATGTTTGTAATAATATATAGTCTATTTGACGTTTTATTAAGTCAGGATCGGTGTAGGATTTTCCAGGTACAGACTTCGAGTTGAATTTTCCGGGTACATACTCTGATCCCGTTGCAAGTTCGTGGAACTCTTCTTTGGCGTCAAAAACTTTCTTCTCTATTTGTTGTAGAGTAGTTTGTAAACGAGCAATTTCTTGTTGCTTTTCTGCAATGTAATCATTTAATTTTTCAAACATATTGCTTATAAAATAATAACTATGTATAAATAATTATAATACAAAAATTATTAACATTTTATGACGTCTATATTCTATGCAATAAACTGAATTACCAATGGTAATGTAACTCCATCCCTACTTGTTGGTAGTTAGGGATGGGACATCAGATTATTATTTATCGACAAAGAAACCATTAAAGCGCATGAACGCGTTCTGGTAATTCCTCAATAAAATCTTGTGTCGCTGTGTTCACGCCTTCTTGCAGAGCAGCAAATAATCGATGTTGATTATAAACAGAGTTCTTTTTTGCTGTCGCCAGTATGCTATTTAATGAAGAACCATTTTGGCGAACTTCTGTTTTTAAGTTCTCAAGCTCTGTTTTTTTCTGTCTGGCGAGTTCATCACCAAACCAAACAGTCTCTAAATGTTTACTTTCGTATTTTTCAATCAGAGAAACGGTATGTTCCACCTTCCATTCTGGTGATGGACGCTCCACATCTTTGGCTAATACTACATCGACTTCTTCTTGTATACCGAGTTGTTTATTCCATGCTTGTGTGAGGGTAAGTGCCTTAGGTTGTTGGATTTGGGTATCACCAGCGACTGGACGATTCATTTTACTTGCCAAACAATCCCAACCGGCTGCGAGAAAATATAAAGGTGATGCGAGAACTTTAAGAAGAAGCGTTGGGATGTCAGCATTTTGATGGTCTTCTTCAGAACCAAGACGTTCTTCCAACACGGTTTTTTCTTTTTGACTCGGCCCAACAAAATAGTGGGCATCTTCAAACCCCTCACAGATAATTGCCACGAGTGCAGCCAAAATTTGCGGCACACCAGGCATGCGATCTGAAGTAAGTGCAACACTTACTAAATGACCAAGAAACAACAGAATGCGTAGTGGTGTAATCGTTAATTTTAAGAGGATACGGAATGGGTTAAGCATCTGCAGCCAATTCTCAGTATCCCATACATGGGCGAGCACATCGGCGACTGCTTGGTAGGTGCGTTGAAATATATTGGCCTTGGCATTTGTATCCGGGGCCGTGGCCTCATAGACCATTTCCAGGGATTCTAAAGAGTTTTGTACATTAAAGAATATAGCGGATAATCCAGTAATGATGGGATTAATAACGCCCATAACAAAACTGGGCATTTTTTTCATCCATTCAAATAAAGGACGGGCACTGGTTGCTACAGTCCACCAGGTACCTGCAGTACATACCGTAAGCGCAATGGCTAAGCTCACTAATAGAACCGCCATGGTGGTCATAAACACATTACGAAACGTTAGGCCTTGATTCCAATCATTACGCAGTCGAGTATACCATTTGTTGAGGGTATCATTGTTAATGAGGTCGGTGACTGTATTATAAATCAACATTCCATAAGCAGCTCCAGCAACTACGGCCATAGGAACAATGAAAATTGGCCAAAAAGCAAAGGGGATCGCTGCCATCAAAGGAATAACGCTAAAGGCTTCAACAATGAGGTAGGTGCTACCAAGCCCCATAAAGGTTGCGGCGAGAAGGCTAAAGCCTTTAACCAATTTAAATGTGGATTGGCGTTTTTCTAAACGTGCTTGCCATGTATTTTGATCATGGTCTTTAAGCCATTCACTTAATTTTTCTGCGTAATCGGATTGTTTTTTCTTTTCTTTGCTTGCAAATAATTGCAAGGCGAACCATTTTTCCATGTCCGCAAGTGTTTTTTCGATTTGTTTTTTGCGTTTTCTGCTCTCTTTATTGAGTGGTTTGTGGTTAAACTCACCCAATAGTTTGAGTTGGGTGTCATAATCTTTGAAAAATTGAGGACAATTTTTAGATTGGATCGCTTCGGAAAAATGTTCTAGCAAATACTCTTTAGCCAAGTGATTTTCTAAGTAATTCTTTTTAAATAATTTTTTAAAAGCACCTTTGATATTTTGTAAATAAATTTCGCCTTCATAGGCTACGGAAAGACCAAAAGTAGCAAATGCTAGAGATATGGCAGGATATAATGCATACATCCCTCCAAAGCTTAAAAAGCCAAGAATTAAACTAGCGCCTACCGTAAGAGACCCTAAAGCAACGTAACTAGGAATTTTTTTGAACTTTTTTTTATTTGCTGCCATTTATTTGCTCAATTAATGGATCGGGTTTCAAACTGTATCTCAAATGAAAATGATTATCAATAGCGATAAGATTAAAAATGAATCATCTGGTTATTTTTTTATTGAAGAAAACTTAAATTAAACAGTAGATCCAACTGCAGAATTTCGGTAAAGTGAGTTTTTACAATGGAATTACCTTTAGAATTTAATTTAACAGTAGGAGTAGAAATGCGTTTGAATCAATGGATGGCCTATATCGCGGCGGGCTCAGTGCTTGCTAGTACTCATGTTTTGGCAGCAAGTGCTCCTGTTCATGAACAGTTGCAAGTTTCTCAATGTCTTGCGGCAAAAATTGCTACTCCTTATGAGATTTTGGCAGAGAACAAAGAATTTAAGATTATTGATATTTCTGCGGCTGATGTAGAGGCGCTAAGCCACCTGGCAGATCAAGCAAATTGTGGTCGTTTTGTAAACGTGAGTCACCATATCATCGGTTCTGTACCGCAAGCAAAAAAACAATCTGCACTAAGAATTCTCCAGAAAAAGACCATTAAAGCAGCGCAACCACAAAGCATTATTTATGAGATCAAACATCAGGATGAAGTCAATGCAGCATTACAGAGTGTAGTTCCAGCGAATATTTGGAATACATTGACGCAACTTACTTCATTTCATAACCGTTCAGCGACCAAAGATACAGGAGTAGACGCGGCCAAATGGTTGAAAAAAACCTTTGATAGCATGGTCGAAGCCAGTGGTCGTACCGATACAACATCATTTTTCGTGAAAACAGGCAGTTATTATAAACAGCCATCATTAGTAACAGTCATTGGTAAAGACATCAATGCGCCTGCTGTCGTAATTGGTGCGCATATGGATACGCTTGATGGTCGTATGCCAGGTGCAGGGGATGATGGAAGTGGCTCTTCATCCGTTATGGAAATGGCGCGAATTTTGTTATCTTCGAAAACAACCTTTAAACGTCCTATTTATATTATTTGGTATGCTGCCGAAGAACGTGGTTTAGTTGGTTCTCAATATGTAGTTGAGCATTTTATGGACAACTCAATTCCAGTAAAAGCGGCAATTCAGTTTGATATGACAGGCTATCGTGTGAATCCTAAAGATCCAACAATGTGGGTATTTACCGATTATACCGACAATAGTCTCAGTAATTTTGTAGCAGAATTAATAAGTACTTATGTTCAGGTTCCTGTTGATTACTCAGAATGCGGCTACGGTTGCAGTGACCATGCCTCTTGGGATGAGGTGGGAATTCCAGCGGCATTCCCATGTGAGTCCAATTTTGAAGACCACAATCCGTACATTCATAGTTCTCAAGATACTATGGACCGATTAAGTCTTGAACATATGACTAATTTCTCGAAGTTGGCTTTGGCTTTTGCTATTGAAATGGCTTCAGAGTAATCTATATGTTTATAAATTAATCTGCAACCTTATCTGTGTCTCTGGAAGACCTGTACGTCCCGCGGCTTGCCTGCGGGATCCAGGAACGCTTCTTAAACACTAGACCCAGCGAACAAGTCGTGGGAAGTGTTCGAGATCCAGGCGAATTCATAGAGGTGATTGTTTTTCTTTAATCAATGTGAGATGTAATGATGAATCGAGCAGTAAATAAAGTAGGGCTATTCCTGGGTATATTCTTAAGCAGTATTACTTTCACAGCAAGTGCCGGGAAGCTTCTTCCACCTTGGTACTTATTAAACAATCTGTTAAGTGCTACCTTAAATGCTGATCCTTGCGTGCAGGTAAATGATTTAACAGGTGATGGACTTGAAATGGAAATCAAAGTTACTGTATGTAATGCGGATAAAGCGCATGCATTAGCTTCGTTCATCAACCGCGTTTATGAATATGGGGATAAATTGGCAGTTACCGTAAAGGTTTATTCCTCGGATTCTGTACCTGTCGAAGCAAGTGCGCCCAGTACTCCAGATGAAGCTGCAGAGCTTCTTAATCATGCCCTCAAAGGAAACAAATATTTTGTGAGAGCAGGAGTTGCTGCAAGACATCTAGGTGATGCTGCATTTGCGCTATTTAAGCCCATGATTGTGCAGTATTATTCTGACGATATTAGTGATTGGTATCTCAATACGAATGAAGTAGCAGCCAAAGCGTTCGGGACAGTGTTTAATTTAGACCCTTATCTTGAGGGTGCTATTAGAGTGTACGCAAGTACTGAAATGGCCAAGGAAAATAAAAAGAATTAAGCATCTTGTAGCCTGGGTGAAGCGAAGCGGAACCCGGGTATAAACAATCAAGTCTGATAAACCCGGGTTCGGCTTCGCTTCACCCAGGCTACAAAAGACTATCTTTTTCTCTAAGTACCCCGCCGCTTCATGCGCGATATCCAGGAGAGTGCTCATTCTCCTTATCCAATTCCTTAATAAATTAACAATATTCTGATAGAATCTAAATAAGAGGCAGTTAGTCATTTTTTTACCCATCAAGCTAATCGCCTAATGTATTTAGGAAGTAGTTATGCCAAAATGTACTATTGGATTATTAATCAATGCAGCACATCTCGCTTATCGTATTGAGGGGGAAGATAATGCTTTGCGTCAAGATGAGTCTCGTAAAGGTTACCTTGCTACACAGCAATTAGTAGATAATATTGCTCAATCAGAATATCAGATAACTGTTAAAACAAATGCCAAGGCAAGAAACTCTAATGGTTTAACAGCGGTTCGTCTTGAACCAATCGATAAGGAATCACCTGTTATCATTTCTTTTAGAGGAACAGCTGCTACTCAAGATCTGTATTCTAATATTACTTTAGCATTGACTGGTACAGTAGAAAAAAAATTGCGGGCAGAGGCTTTTTCTTTTTATGAAAGAACAAAAGAACAGTTTCCAAATAGAGACATAATATTAGTCGGACATTCTCTAGGAGGGCACCTAGCTCAATATGTAGGAACTAAAGCCTACGCCACAGATGCACACTTGCGAGAATCAAGAAGCTTGCATGTTAGAACGTTTAATACAGCACCTATCAATACACTTCATGGTCAGTTTTTGACTAGGACTTATAATCATATTTTTAGTCAATTTTGTAATTATAGGTTGGACCACGATGTAATAAGTGCGCTTCCTGGTCAACAATATTACGGAAATACCTTTTCTTTTTATCAAGAAAAAAGTATGTTTCGATCCCATCCTTTGAGGGTAATGAGAAAACTTCTGCCTGATTCTGTAAAAAATTTAGAAATAGGTGGAACCAGTAAAGCCCAAAGGGATTTGAATACTCTAAAAGAAGCCGTTCTAGGTATAAAAGATGCTTATGCTGCTCACATCCATGGACAATGGTTTTCTACATATAGAATGGGCATTAAAAATAAAAAAATTATAGATAAGGCATTAAAGGCTGTTAATCATGCATTAAAAGAAAATCCACCTAATTTTGAAGGAGCATGGACTCATCTAGAATCTGCAAGGCTCAGTACATATGGACCTACATCGCGTGATTGCCTGAATTGTTTAATAAAAGATGTTTTATATGTTCAAAAAGAATATAAGGCATCGCCTGAACCCACGGAATCAAAAAATGAGTCTATCCAACCTAGTGGGCCTGAAGGATTACATCGTTCCATGTAATCTATTATTTTCCAATTGTTTTATATTTTCTCATCAAGTTTGGATTGAATCTTTAAATTAGGCATTAGCCAAAGGCGGACAATGGTATTCTTCGGTGACCTCATTGTCGGGATTGACTGCTTGTAAAACGATAGGGAATTTCCATAAAGAATAGAGATGTTTCAGTACATCTATTGTCGTGTTACCCAAAGGCACTCTATTTTGTTGAGTGTATCTTAGTGTCATTGAGCGATCACCTTGCAAATCAACAGAATCAATTTGAATGTCTGGTTCTAAATAACCTAAATTATATTGTCGTGACAATGCTTCTCTTATTTTTTGATACCCTAACTCATTATGAATCGCATTAACATACAAATCTGGGCTGCGATCATCGTCTACGATATGGAATAATTTTAAATCGCGAATTAATTTAGGTGATAAATATTGGGCAATAAAACTTTCATCCTTGAAATGGCGCATGGCATTATCCAGACTACTGAGCCAATCGGTGTTTGCTAAATAAGGAAACCATGCTTTATCCTCTTCGGTAGGATTTTCACAAATCCGTTTGATGTCTTGCATCATATGATATCCCAACGTATAGGGATTAATGCCACTATAATAAGGACTATTATAAGGCAGTTGCATAATAACATTGGTATGGCTTTGTAATACTTCCAACATAAATTCATCAGTAACCAAACCTTCATCATAGAGTGCATGTAAAATGGTATAGTGCCAAAAACAAGCCCATCCTTCATTCATCACCTTGGTTTGGCCTTGTGGATAAAAATATTGGGCCATCTTACGTACAATACGTACGATTTCTCTTTGCCAAGGTTCTAGCAAGGGGGCATTTTTTTCAATGAAATACAAAATATTTTCTTGTGGTTCTTCGGGGAAGCGCTTTTTCTTTATTTGTTCGGCGACCTGTCTGCTTTGAGGAATAGTTCGCCATAATTCATTGACTTGAGATTGCATGTAAATTTCGCGGTTTTGTTGGCGGATTTTTTCTTCCTGTATGGATAAAGGGGTAGGGTGTTTGTAGCGATCGACGCCATAGTTCATCAGTGCATGACAGGCATCCAAGATTGCTTCTACTTCATTGATACCATAACGTTGTTCGCAATCACTGATGTATTTTCGTGCGAATACTAAATAATCGATGATGGCATCTGCAGAAGTCCACATCTTAAATAAATAATTGTTTTTAAAAAATGAATTATGGCCATAACACGCATGCGCAATGACTAAAGCTTGCATGGCCATCGTATTTTCTTCCATGAGATAAGAAATACAAGGATTTGAATTAATAACGAGTTCATAGGCCAAACCCATATGTCCCCGTTTATAATTTTTTTCAACACCGACAAAGTGTTTGCCGAAAGACCAATGATGATAACCAATAGGCATGCCTACAGAAGCATATGCATCCATCATTTGTTCTGCAGTAATCACCTCTATTTGATTGGGATAGGTGTCTAACTTAAACTCTTTGGCGATACGCGCAATTTCGCGGTCATAGTCTTGAATTAATTCAAAGGTCCATTCTGCACCTGTGGATAATGGCTTCTTCTTTTTCATGCAGTTTTCCTTTTAAATAGCTCATGAAATACGGGATAGATGTCTGCGACCGTATCAATGTTTTCCATAGCAAAATTAGGGTAGCGCTCTTTCACCAGCTGATAGACCTCCCATAAACTCTGATGGTGGCGCGGCATGATTTCAATGTATGCAAAATATTGCAATAAAGGCATAATTTTATCTTGCAGTAACTCCTGGCAATAGGGGGAGTCCGCATTCCAATTATCACCATCCGATGCTTGGGCCACATAAATGTTCCAGGCTTCCGGAGGATAACGTGAATCAATTATAGTACTAAGAAGTTCCAAGGCGCTGGACACCACCGTGCCTCCAGTTTCTCGAGAATAAAAAAATTCTTCTTCATTCACTTCCTTAGCGGAAGTATGATGCCGGATAAATACCAACTCTATTTTTTCATAATTTTTGGTGAGGAACATGTAAAGAAGGATAAAAAATCGTTTTGCTATGTCTTTTTTCGCCTCATCCATGGAACCGGATACGTCCATAACACAAAACATAACTGCTTGAGTTGATGGTGAAGGAACCCGAACCCGAAAGTTATAACGTAGATCAATGGTATCGATGAAGGGCACGGTTTGTATTTTCTTTTTCAGGAATTCAATTTTCTTTTGTAGGTCTTTTAGGATTTCAGTGTCTTGAATGGGCTGTGCTTGCAGTTGCTCCAGTTCTTCTATAGCCTCTCTTAATTGTTTTTTATACGGCGAAGCTAAAGCAACTCGACGTCCAGTTGCTTGTTTCATTGAGCGGAGCACATTAATATTGTTTGGAATCCCGCTGGTGGTTACTCCTGCTCTTACTGTTTTGAAGGTACTAATGCGTGCCAATTCTTTCTTAATCAAGTCGGGTAATTCCAGATCTTCAAAGTACAGATCAAGAAATTCTTCTCGAGACAGTTCAAAAACAAAATTATCTTCACCTTCACCACTGTCGCTGGCATTAGATCCATCACCACCACTACCTGAGCTGCCACTCGGTCTTCTTATTCTGTCGCCAGAAACAAAATTGTCATTGCCTGGGAGCACACGTTCTATGTGCCCACCTTGGCCGCGGTGAAATACAGGTTCAGAAATATCTTTGGCTGGAATCGTTATTTGCTCACCTTGATCAATTTCAGTGATACTTCGTTTGCCAACAGCATCGGAGACGGCTCGTTTTATCTGATTTTTATAGCGACGAAGAAAACGTTGGCGGTTAACCGTACTTTTTTTCCCTGCATTTTGTCGTCTATCAATCAATTGCGACATAATTTAGCCCCACATAATCTTTTATCTTGCGCCTATTTGTAGTTGAGTGAGGACAAGGTCCTCCTACTCAAGGAAATGTTTATCGCATAGATTCTAAACTACAGCATTTCCAAAACTACAAATAGCAGTACCTTTTGCTTTCTCATCGAGGAGAAAGAATTTATTATTGTGACTTACGTACTCGCAAATACCATTCACAAAGCAAGCGTACTTGTTTGCGTGTATACCCTTTCTCAATCATTCGAGAAATAAACTCTTCATGTTTTTTCTTATCATCTTCAGATGCTTTGGCATTGAAGGAAATAACGGGTAATAAGTCTTCAGTATTGGTAAACATCTTTTTCTCAATAACTGATCTTAATTTTTCATAACTATTCCACACAGGATTTTTGCCTCGATTATTCGCACGAGCACGTAAAACAAAGTTTACTACTTCATTACGAAAATCTTTTGGATTAGATATTCCTGCGGGTTTTTCAATTTTTTCAAGCTCTTGATTTAATAAGGCACGGTCAAAGATTTCACCGGTATCTGGATCTCGATAATCCTGATCTTGAATCCAGAAATCAGCATAGGTTATGTAGCGGTCAAAGATATTTTGTCCATACTCAGAATAAGATTCCAAGTAGGCTGTTTGAATTTCCTTGCCAATAAATTCAACATACTTGGGTGCCAGATATTCTTTGATAAAGCCTAGGTAAGATTCTTGTACTTCCTGAGGAAATTGTTCTTGTTCAATTTGACGTTCCAGTACATACATTAAATGTACAGGGTTTGCTGCAACTTCACTGTGATCAAAATTAAACACTTTAGAAAGAATTTTGAAAGCAAAGCGTGTTGATACGCCGCTCATTCCTTCATCAACGCCGGCAAAATCGCGGTATTCTTGATATGATTTTGCTTTGGGATCAGTGTCTTTTAAGCTCTCTCCATTGTACACCCGCATTTTGGAGTAAATGCTGGAGTTTTGTGGCTCTTTTAAACGAGTTAAGACGGAAAATTGCGCTAACATGTCCAAAGTCCCTGGAGCACATTGAGCGTGAGTTAGAGAACTATTATCAATGAGTTTTTGATAAATTCTAATTTCTTCAGAAACGCGGAGACAATAAGGAACTTTAACTATATTAATACGATCTATAAACGCTTCATTGTTTTTATTGTTTCTAAATGATTGCCATTCTGATTCATTCGAATGCGCTAAAATAATACCCTCGAATGGAATGGAAGATAAACCTTCAGTCGCATTGTAATTGCCTTCCTGAGTTGCCGTTAATAAGGGATGCAACACTTTAATGGGGGCTTTAAACATTTCGACAAACTCTAAAAGACCGCGGTTTGATCGACACAGCCCTCCGGAGTAACTGTATGCATCAGGATCATCTTGAGAAAAGTTTTCTAATTTACGAATATCAACTTTACCTACTAAAGACGAAATATCCTGATTGTTTTCATCACCGGGCTCTGTTTTGGACACTGCAATTTGTTTTAAACGCGAAGGTCTGACTTTGACCACTCTAAATTGACTAATATCCCCATTATATTCATGCAATCTTTTGACTGCCCATGGTGACATCAAATAACGTAAGTAACGAGGAGGGATCCCAAAACGTTCTTGAAGTAACTCTGCATCTTCTATTGGATTAAATAAAGACAGTGGTGATTCAAATACAGGTGAACCCTTTATGGCATAAAAAGGTATTTTCTCCATTAAATCTTTCAGTTTTTCAGCAATAGAAGATTTACCTCCTCCTACAGGTCCTAAAAGATAAAGTACTTGTTTGGTTTCTTCTAGGCCTTGAGCTGCATGTTTTAGAAAACCAACAATTTGCTCAATGGGCTCTTCCATACCATAAAAATCTTGGAATACAGTATATCGTGGAATGATTTTATTGGAAAAAATTCTTGATAAAACAGGATCATGGCGCGTATCAATCATTTCAGGTTCGCCTATTGCCATGAGCAAGCGCTCCGCTGGATTGGCATAAGCAGAAGGGTCATTTTTACACAATTCCAGGTATTCTTCCAAACTCATCTCTTCTTCTTTGTTATCCACAAAGCGTTTGGTATAGCTGGTTAAAAAGTCTTGAGTGTTCATATGCCATCCCCTTTTATCCTTATGAAGGATATCTTGTGTTTCTTTACATTTATTGCATTTTACTGGTAAAAGCAATATATGAATTTTCAGCTAACTTCGTAATACTTATTAAAGATTGACCTAAGAAGTTACCCCTTTATAATCATTATAGGCTAAACTAAGAAAATTGTTATATAACTCAATAAACTTAATCGCTTTTTGCAAAGGATGTACTAATCATGCCTGACACGACCGTTTATTTAAAAAACTACCAGCCCCCTTTTTTCGCAATTGAGACTGTAAATTTAAATTTTGACCTCTATGATGATCATGCTTTAGTAAGTAATGAACTTCAATTAATCCGTCAACATGAAGGCCCTTTGCACTTATATGGTGATGAGCTGGAATTGGTTAGCGTGCATATGAATGGTCAAAAACTGGAGCCATCTTCCTATGTCCTGCACCCTGATGCACTTATTATCGAAAACTGTCCAGATGAGTTTATATTAAAGATAGTAACGCGTATTTACCCACAAAATAACACCCAATTATCCGGGCTCTATCGTTCGAATCATCTATTTTGCACGCAATGCGAGGCGGAAGGTTTTCGACGTATCACTTACTTTCTTGACCGCCCAGATGTACTAACCACTTATACGACACGTATTTCAGCCGATAAAAAACACTATCCTACTTTATTATCAAACGGAAATTTGATCGAATCTGGCGCGACTGATGATGGACGTCATTGGGTCGTTTGGCAAGACCCATTTAAAAAACCATCTTACTTATTTGCCTTAGTCGCAGGTGATTTGGCGTGTATCCGCGATAAATTTGTGACCAGTTCTGGACGTACAATTGATTTGCGTATTTATGTCGAGCCAGGAAATGAAGATAAATGCACCCATGCAATGGACTCGTTGAAAAAATCCATGCGTTGGGATGAAGAAGTCTATGGCCGCGAATACGACCTCGATATTTTTATGATTGTAGCCGTCAGCGACTTTAATATGGGCGCTATGGAGAACAAAGGATTAAATATTTTTAATTCAAAGTACATCCTCGCCCGTCCTGATACAGCAACAGATCAAGATTTTGCTGATGTTGAAGGAGTTGTTGCCCATGAATATTTCCATAATTGGACCGGCAATCGAGTCACGTGCCGCGATTGGTTTCAGTTAAGCTTGAAAGAAGGCTTAACCGTTTTTCGTGATCAGGAGTTTTCTCGGGATATGAATTCACGAGATGTAAACCGAATTATGGATGTTAGAGTGTTGCGAAGTACGCAATTTCCCGAAGATGCTGGCGCAATGGCCCATCCAGTTCGACCAGAGTCTTATCAAGAAATAAATAATTTTTATACAGCAACAGTGTATAACAAAGGTGCAGAAGTAATTCGCATGCAGCATACACTGCTTGGAAAAGACGGTTTTCGAAGGGGTATGGATTTATACTTTGAACGTCACGATGGCCAAGCAGTCACTATTGATGATTTTGTTGCCGCGATGGAAGACGCAAACCATGCTGATTTAACTCAATTTAAAAGATGGTACAGTCAAGCAGGAACCCCAGAAGTGGTAGTGACCAGCGAATATGCGCAGGGGCAGCTTACCATCAATATGCGACAAAATTGTCCACCAACCCCCGAATGCCATGATAAAAAACCATTTCATATCCCAATCCGAATTGCACTATTTGATGCTCATGGTCATCAGATATCAATCGATAAAGAGATTTTGGAATTAAAGGAAAAAGAACAAAGTTTCACTTTTACTGATTTGAGTGAAAAACCCGTTATTTCATTATTGCGTGAATTTTCTGCGCCGATTAAGTTAAAACACGATTTGAGTCAGGACGAGTTACTCTTTTTACTACGACATGAAGTGGATGGTTTTGCCAAATGGGATGCGGCACAAAATCTGATTTTAAATTGCATCAAAGAATGCTTGAATCAACCCCCCAATAAATGGCAGGTACCTTCTGCTTTAATTTCTGCTTTGCAGCATGTATTACTTGATGATTCACTGGACGCTGATTTACGAGCAGAATTACTCACTCCCCCTGGATTTGAGGATATTGCGACGCAATTAGATAATGTGGATGTGGGTGCAGTGGAAAATGTTCGTGATTTCCTCCATCAGCAATTAGGATGGTACTTAAACGAAACAGCCCAATCACTCTATCAACAATTATGGCAAATTGAAGATCATCGCATGAATGGGCCTGCTTATGGTCGCAGAAAATTGCGCAATGTGTGTTTATGGCTCATGATGAAAGCTAAAGAATCGGCTACTTTAGAGTTATGCGAGCAGCAGTTTATGGCGGCACAAACTATGACTGATCAAATTGCCAGTTTTTCTTTATTGGTTAATTGCACTAATCAGGGGTTGCGGGAACAGGCTGTCGAAGATTTTTATAAGCAATGGTCTAAAGATGATCTGGTTTTAGATAAATGGTTTGCCATTCAAGCCATGAGTGAGTTACCCGAAACTTTAACTCGTGTAAAGGTCTTATTAAAACATTCTGCGTTTAGTATTAAGAATCCCAATAAAGTCCGTGCATTGATCGGTGCGTTTTGTATGGGTAATCCGCGTAATTTTCATGCCTTAGATGGAAGTGGTTATCGCTTTTTAACTGAAATGTTAGTGACATTGGATAAAATCAATCCACAGATTGCCGCGCGTTTAGCCAATCCATTCACCCGTTGGAAACGTTATGATAAACCCAGACAAGTTCTGATGCACGAGCAATTAGAGCGGTTGGCCGAGCTGGAATTATCACGTGATTTAGCAGAGGTCGTGTCTAAAAGTTTGATGGTTGATGCGAGCTAAATGAGTATTTTTTGTAGCCTGGGTGCAGCGCAGCGGAACCCGGGATCCGGTGTCTACATATAGTTTTGATCCCGGGTTACGGCTTTGCCTTCACCCAGGCTACGTGTCTAAATAATACATTACATTAAGTTGACGCCATTGACGTTGATTGTACCTAAATCCCATTTGCTAGAGCGTCACTTTAGTATTTTCCGCAGGAAGAGAATTCAAGTTGTTACAAAAATCAGTAGGGTTCAACGTATAATAAAGGCCTAAACCTACTTCACATAAAAAAATGATCAGGACGAGCATCCCTAATAGGACCGAGACAATTTGTTTATTTTTTCTCTTTTTTTCGTGGATTTTATTTAAAATGGTTTCATTGCTGTGCAACAAACGGTCACTTATTATGTTGATTACTGACTCAACAACGGCATCATGGCATGAATGATTTTCCAATGCATGCAATTTGCTAATGGAGGTTTTTAAGACAACGGTTGCTTCAGCTGCGATTACAGTCAGTGTGCATGTGCGATTTCGAATGACTCTTATTTCATCAATGGTTTCACCAACGCCTAGTTTCCCTATGAGTTCAGGAGGAAAATTTTTATTTTTTTTCTTATACAGTCCAACCGTCCCAGAAATAATAATAAAAAAATCATCATTTATTTCTCCTTCTTTAAGCAATATATCACCTTTCCTAAATAGTTCCCTTGAGGAAATTGCTATGAAGGTGTCATAGTTTTCATCAGATAAATGACTTAATAAGGAGGTTTTTTTTAAATTATATTTTTCATTTTTGGAAAAGTCGTTCATTGAATTTTCCTTAATTCAAGAAGGAGTCACTTATTCTGTCTCTTTGTTAGTAGTGTAAAGCGACATGGATGAAGAGACTCAGTTACTTTAATTATTTGTAGCAATATGATTTTTTTCAAGGAAAGTTAGTTTTTTATCTTATGATTGCTTTCTGTAGGTTCTAGTTTTTAGGGTAAACACTGCTAATTCCTTGATAATTTGCCCTCGGGCATCGGCTACACCAACACCTATTGCATCAACATGTTCTGCAATCTGGGTTTGATGGGATTGGGCGAATTGATGAATTAACTGTTGCAGTTGCTGATATAAAAGAGTGCTTTGCTGCTCATTTAAATGCTCTGCAGAAAAAATAGAGAAATGCGGGTTAAAGTAATTGAGCACACTTGGGCTACCGTATTGATGAAAAAGTGCTTGTCTCTCAGGATCCTGAGCGGCCCATGCAGGGATAATTGCTTGTGGATCACGGAAGCGTGCTAATTCGTTTAATGTCTTATTGCTTAATTCTTGTATTGTCTTATTATGCGTTACCCTCAACATGACATAACCGCTGCGGCTGGGAATAAATTCTGCAGTGGAAAAAAGAATGGGTTTCTGTTGCTTGGCCAACTTCTTTGTTTGTCTGATAATGGCAGGGATTTGTTGTGAGTTATAGTCTGCTAAATATAAGGTGATATGAAGAGGATGATTATTCAAATAGGGTATAATTTGATAAGTGCTGAATATTCCTTGTTGGGCTAGATATTGATTAAACTCTTTGATCAGTGCGGTGATGTGGTTTTCTGACTTTAATTTAAGATAAACGTTAATTGATTGGCTTTTTGCTGCAGAGGTGTTTGCAACAAAGCAACAAATTAACCAAAATAGGAGGATAAGGTGTCTCAACGTTTTGCAGTTATTGGTAATCCTATTGCACATAGTTTATCTCCTATAATTCATCAATGTTTTGCCAAACAAGTAAACATACAACTGACTTATGAAAAAATTAAGGCAGAAGACCCATCCTTTGAGCAGATAGTATCTGATTTTTTTGCTCAAAATGGCAAGGGGCTCAATATCACTTTACCTTTTAAACAGCGCGCTTTTGAAATGGCTCAGCAGCGTAGTTTTCGTTGTAAACAAGCTGGAGCAGCTAATACTTTATGGATGGAAGCTAACCAATTGCATGCAGACAATACCGATGGTATTGGGCTTATCCGTGATTTGAGTCGTTATATCTCTGTGGAAGGCAAGCGTGTATTGATATTAGGTGCTGGAGGAGCTGCACGCGGAATAGTTTATCCCTTATTGGAAAATGATCCTTCGGAACTGATCATCGCTAACCGTACTTTAACGAAAGCCGAAGAGTTCCAACGAGCTTTTCCACAAACAAAATGTGTGAGCTTTAATGAAATTAAGGGACAATTTGATTTAGTGATTAATGCAACTTCTGCTGGTTTGGCCGGGGAATTTGTGGCCTTACCAGACGAATGCATGTCAGCAAAGCCATTTTGTTATGATTTGTCATACAAACAGCACAGTGCAACCGCTTTTGTTCAATATGCTAGAGAATTAGACTGTGACGCAGCAGATGGCTTAGGCATGTTGGTTGAACAAGCTGCAGAGGCTTTTTTTATTTGGAACGGGATTATGCCTGAAACTAAAGAAGTACTGACGTTTTTGCGTGCCTAGGAGAATAAAACTATTGTAGCCTGGGTGAAGGCGAAGCCGTAACCCGGGTTCCGCTGTCGCTGCACCCAGGCTACATTTTTTAAGCAAAAGGTAAACGTTTTCATTAAGAAAAATTATTCAAAAAAAGCGATCACTTCTTTAGCATTATTAATCGTGTCTTGAAAACCTAACTCAAGCAATTCTCTTGTGTAGTCTCGTTCAAACAGTACAAAACTTAAAAGATCGCCGGAATGTTTTTTTTCTCCTAAGAAATTGAGAAGGTATCTAAGCAATGTCGGCAAGGCTTTAAAATGTATTTGCGCTAAAGGGGCAAGATCTTTACTGGGACGTAAATGCAATGTAGTAATGGGACGCCATGGAGAGCGGCGCTTTTTCCACATCGACAGAAGCATGGCAATTTCGTTCATGCGATTGACCATTTCAATGTCGCGGTCAAGGTTGTCCAAAAAAAGTGCATTTAACATGTTTCCAAAAATATGTGAAAAGGGAATGTCCTCATGATTGCGCAAATTTTCTTGCTCAACAAATGCAGGCAGCGCCCGAGTTCCTAAAATCAGAATTTTATCTACTTCAAAACGAATTGAGCCACGAAGGGGGGCGGCTAAGCCCACACTCCCATCCCCATAATGAAACCCATCGAGCAAAACGGTTGGAAAAAATAAAGGCAAGGCACTGGATGCTAAAATATGTTCTGCCTGGAAACTAACACGCTTGCTTCCATGTCGAGGATAATTCCAGTCTGTGAACTCAGGATTGTTGTGTTCATAAAAAGAAATAGTTTGACGTGTCTCATAACAGTTAGTAATTATTTCCAGGGTATCAAGATACCCATTGTTTATATTTTGGGCTATTTTGGTGAAATCAAGCCCATCGACAATCATTTGTTTCAGTGGCTCAGTATCCAGCAAATGAGCTGCCTGCCGCTGTTTAATCATCATTGTACTCATATTACGTACAACAGATTTACTTAAAGCAAAATTGCTGGCTCTATATACGTGTTGGCAATGAATTTCGCTCCAAATAGTCTCCAGTTTATCAAGTGCTGTTGGGAAGTCATCGGCGTTTTCTGCAAGGACTGCCGCATTCATACTCCCAACGCTAACCCCACTGACCATTTCGAAGGGTAGTGTTTTAACTTGCAAAATATGACCGATTGCTTTCAATACACCTGCTTGATAGGCACCTCGAGCGCCACCACCTGCCAAATAAAGAGCTTTTTTAGACATAATGATTTTTTTTATCGCATTTATTTAGTCTCTATGTGAAATATAGTTGAATTTACTCCGAATTAGCAAGTTCTCGTTTATATTGTAAAAAAATTAACACAAGGACAGAGAAATAGGATATTATATCTTTCCTTCAAAATGATCTATTAATGAGCAAAGTGAAAGAGTTTGAGATTGCTAAAGTACGAGAAGCAACGGAAATTCTTCGAAAAATACGGTACCCAATTGATTATGATGCAGAGCTTTCGAGTTCTAAGACTGATACTGATCTCGTCTCAAAAAAAGTAGTTCTCATATCACAAGCGATCAAAACTACGGGTGATTCAAGCAAGGCAATGTTACAAATTGGTTCTTCGGTGAGAACGTTTCAGAATATTCCACCCTCTGAATCGCTGACGACCGGCTTGAGTATTGGATCACTTTGTTTGGCGGTGTTAAATTTTCTGCTTATCCCCTCTGTTTATCTTACTTGCTACCTTTTAAAAACAAAAATTCCTGCGACTCAGGAGAATAATGCGAAGTGGCTTATTTCTGGGATATTGTTAGCACTGACAATCACTTCAATCGCTGTTCCCGCCGTAGCCGTAACAATTGCCTTTATTGCCGCTTCAATTTCTTTAGCCTTGAGCTTATTTTTATTAGGTCGGACGATTTATGAATGTTATCAATTGAGTAAAGAAAGAAGAGCAATTAGAAAGTTAATTTCCGATGCTGAAGTAGAAATGGATGCGATTCAGAAACGAGCCATTGGATTAAAGGCTGCTTTAAATCATGTACGTACTGAATCGGAGCTTAATTCGTTATATAAGAAGATTACATTGCTTCATATACGTTTTGAAGAACAAAAAAAACATCTACTGGAACTTAAGTTAAAAGAATTAGAATTAAATAATAAATTAGAGAATGCTAACTTTACGCAAGTAATGGTTAAGGGCGCCGCCTTTAGTTTATCTGCATTGGGTATGATTGGTTTGATTCTCTCTTTATATTTCCCACTTGTAGGTTTAGGAATACTCACAGCAGTATCCGTTGTTTCACTTACAATTATTGCGGTTCGATTGGCTATACCGTTAGTTAGTTGGATTAGAGGTAAATTCCAATCCAGTGACAGCACAGCAAAGGAGGATCACACTGATACGTATGAGCATAATAAAGAACCTTCAACGGATATGATGCTGGAGTGTTTTTTTGGCAGCAAAGAAAGTGCACGTGATATTTTAAAAAAAGTGCCACCCCAAGATATCGATTTCTCATTAACGAGTACCACTGCACTGTTTCTTACCCATAATGATTCAGTTGAGCATCAACTAATTGGTGAGTACCAACATGTCATCTGATTGATTGTCTTATTCTTATAAGGATAGACTTTATGAGTCAGAACAAATTTTTTTCAATAAAGTTGACTTTATTATTGCATTTTGGGTGATCTGATTTTTTAGTCTAAAGCTCATTGCAAAAAGTTAAAAACTCCTTTAATTTAAAAACATACCCCCCTCAAAGGAAAAAACTCATGGTGAATATACTTCGCGAGCAACCCCGTGCATTCCACATGATTTTTATGTTGGAATTATGGGAACGATTTGGGTTTTATACTGTTCAAGGGATTTTGACTTTATTCTTTATTCGCTATTTGGGTTACAACGATACAATTTCTTATTATACGTTCGGTGCTTATTCTGCTTTAGTTTACGGAATGGTTGTGATTGGTGGATATTTAGGAGATAGGATTTTAGGCACCAAGCGTACCATAGTACTTGGTCTTATTGTTTTGGCTGCAGGCTATTTTTCTTTAGCGATTACCGATAAAGAGCATGTTTTCTTTGCGTTGGGTTTAATTTGTGTAGGAAATGGTTTATTTAAGGCAAATCCATCGAATTTGCTTGCTAAGTGTTATGAAGAAAATGATCCACGTTTGCATGGGGGCTTTACTTTATATTATATGGCAATCAATTTGGGAAGTATGATTGCGTTATTTGCAGGCCCAGCAATTTCGAGCCGCTATGGTTATTCGTATGCTTATATGATGAGTGCAATCGGTTTGTTAATTGGATTAGCTAATTATGCATTGCAACACCAATTTGTTGCCCACATCAATACGGATGCTGACAAACGGAAAATCTCATTTTCGCAATGGCTTATGATATTGATTGGTATATTCATTCTTACTGAGTGTTCTGCTCATTTATTACAGCATGTGATGCTTGCTAAAAATTTGTTTTGGTTTATTACCATTGCAGTAATTGTTTATTATCTATTGATGACACGTAAAGAAAGTAAAGTGGTCAGGATGCGGATGTTGGTCGCTTTGGCTTTGATGCTGGAAGCAATCATTTTCTTTACCCTGTATCAACAAATGCCAACATCGTTAAATTTATTTGCCGTACATAATGTAATTCCAGTTTTCTTTGGCATCACGATTGATGCTCAAAGTTTTCAGGCATTAAATCCTATCTGGATTGTATTAATGAGTCCTGTTTTGGCTTACTTTTATGATCTCCTCAATAAGAAAGGCATCCAGTTTTCTATCCCTTATAAATTTTCTTTAGGGATGACTATGTGCGGATTGAGCTTTTTAATGCTCTTTTTTGCTCGTTATTTTTATACGGACCATGGCATGGTTTCTTCGTGGTGGTTAATCATAAGCTATTTGTTTCAAAGTCTTGGTGAACTGTTGGTATCTGCTCTTGGTGTTGCAATGGTAGCAGAATTAGTACCGGCGCAAATTGCTGGTTTTGTGATGGGGATGTGGTTTTTAACCTCCGCAATAGCAGGATTTATTGGCGCTACGGTTGCCTCTTATACATCACTTCCCGAACACATTAAACCTGGGGTTGGGTCCTTGATGATTTATACCCATGTGTTTGCTTGTATTGGCATCGCCACTTTAATTATTGCAGTGCTTATGTGGTTATTATCACCACGGTTAAGTCGCTATATTGCAGTAAAAAGGACGGACTTACATCAAGAAGCACAAGAAGCAGAATACTCCGTATCTAAGTGTTTTATGGTACAGTCATAAGCCCAAGCTCTTGAAGAAATGGTTAACCTAAATTCACTGGAATTTAGGTTAACTGAAATTAAATTTAATTTTATCTCCAGTGGCCATGACCACCATGCCAACCACGATGCCAGCCACCGTGCCAACCACCGCCGTGCCAACCGCGACCACCCCAATAATTCCAGCCATGATTACGCCAGCCAGAATAGTAGTAATTACCTGGGTAGTAGTAACTACTTGAGTAGTAACTTGGATAATAACCGGAATAATAGTAGCCCCCGGGATAAGCGGAAACATAACAACCGCTTAAAAGGAGTGTAGGTACAAACACTAATACTGCGATAACAAGTTTTTTCATGCTCGCTTCCTTTGCCAATGTTCGTACATTAATTATACTTCATGGTCTTATGTTAATCAAAAAAATCAAATATTTTTCATCGGTGATGTGGGAAAATTCTTATTAATCAATCGGTTGTCTATAAATTGGATAAACTGTGTTCATATAGATGGATTCTATTGTACTATTGGATGTTGCTGGGTAATAAAGTTGAAAAAATTGGGAGTCTGGGTGATAGGTAATGAGAAAAAATGAACATTGTAATCAGTCTGCGCTCTCAAAAATTGATAAGGAAATATTTGTTAACATCCGGCGTTCATCCCGATGAGTTTCCCTCTATTACCCCGTCTATTGATCTCACCACGCTGATATCTTGGTTTAAGGAAGAGCAATTAAACCATTCCAAAAGGTCAAAAGAAGAACAGCAAAAAATTGAATTTATTTTGGTCTCTTTACGAACAGAGCTGTTGCACGATTTGTTTGTTTCTATGAATGGGGATGATATCAAATTGCCCAAAGAAGATGAAAATAAATCGGTGATGGACAAAATCAAATTTGCATTACTTACAGCAGCAGGGATCTTGGTAGCTGCTTGCCAGGGATTTGATGGCATCGTTACCATGTTGAGCATTTTCGAGTTGCCATCATTGGTGATTCTTAGTGCTGGATTTGCATTTTCATTTCTTTCCGTAGTCGTTTTTTGTGGTTTTGATTTAGTAAAAGTATCGGATGCTCTGGGAGTTAAGCTTGGTGAAGCTTATAAATTATTAGATGCATATTTCTTGCAATTGCAGATGATTAAATCCATAAGAAAGAAAGTAGATGGTTATGATTTCTCAGATCCTTATTGTGATTTACAACAACAAAAGCAAATAATTTCTATGTTGCAAACATGTTTCATATCGCTAACAGAAGCCAGTAAGCAATTTGAGCAGGCGCTCAACAGTGAGAATATGCAAATGGCCAAAGCGGTAATTTCTGGAGCGTCTGCAGTACTCTTCTTTGGCGGTGGTTTTTTTGCAGGACAATCAGTAGCGCTTTTTATTTCAGGCCTCTTTGTTAGTTCAATAATTCCGACTTTTTGGCCGGTAATTATTTTTAGTACTCTAGTAGGAGTAGCCGCATTGAGTGTTTATTGGTATGTTGACCGTCCTGGATTAAATAAGTTAGTAAGTAGTTGGTTTGGTCTGAATGAAGAAAAAGTACAGAAATTATGTGATAAGGAGTTAATTCTTAAGGAAGCAAAAAATCTGGATACTTTAGAGAAAAAAATAATCAGAATGTCCAGATTAGTGGATAGGTTGGCTCAGTTAGAGCATCGTGTTTGTCCTAACGAAAAAATTATCAGTGACGAGTCTATGCCGCAGCGAACACCAATTGAGACCAGAGCAAGTACAAACTATTATTCCTTCCTTAAATCTCCGGATTTATTATCCTCTATTTCCGATGAGGAAGAAAATTTAGATAAAGCCTCATGTTTTTGTATCTAGGGCCTGTTTTTTGAGCTTAAATATTCAAGATATCTTTGACAAAAGGAATCGTTATTTTTCGTTGTGCTGCAAGCGATGCATCATCTAAACGATTAAGCAAATTTTGCAAATCATGCATATTTCGCGAGCATCGATTCAAGAGGAATTGCCCCACACTGTTTGGTAAATCAAAACCTCGTTTTAGAGCATGTAGTTTTAGAGTATTGATTTTATCTTCATCATTTAACTCCATTAATTGAATGACCAAACCCCAACTTAATCGAGACCGTAAGTCCGCTAACTGGATAGGAATTGTTGTTGGCGATTGATTTCCGGAAATGATTAAAGTACTTTTTTCCATGTCTTTGATTTTATTATACAAATGGAATAAAGCTTCTTCCCATTCAGGATCTTTGGCGATAACGTCTATATCATCAATGCAGATTAATTCTTGTTCTTCTACTCCTTCTATGGTTTGCGGGCCCCATTCTTTAAGAAGAGTCAAAGGGAGATAGATTGCAGATTGAGTTGAATTAACGGCTTGACAACATGCTTGTAATAAATGGGTTTTTCCACTGCCAGTATTGCCCCAGAGATAAAGCAACCGATCTTCTCTATGGATGAGCATACGGTGCAATTGTTGTTGCAATAATTTATTGCCCCCCCAATTGAAATCAACAAGGGTTGCCTCATCATTTAATTTTATAGCGAGTGCTAATTGTTTGTTCATTACGATGGTTCTTTTTTGGGCCACGCTTTTCTGCCCCATGTCCAAATATAATCAATGTAGGTAAACGCTGTCGTAAATGTCGTCAAGAGGATCAGGACATTAAGGAGATAGGGAGGAAATTCGAAATAAGCTAATTCAAATAAACAGGAAGTAACAAGGGTTAACTGCAGTGCTGTATTAATCTTACTGAGCAATGTGGGTTGAAAGTCCAGTTTGCGGCGAATAAATTGATACCAAGCCAGGACCCCTAAGGAAATTGTCAAATCTCTGAGAAAGACTAAAATGACTAGCCACCAAGGCAAAACGCCAATTAAGGCTAAAGAGATGAAGCTGGTGGCAATTAATAATTTATCAGCGAGCGGATCAATGAACGAACCAAAAAAACTTTGCCAGTTAAAACTTCGGGCTAGAAAACCATCCAAACCATCACTTAATCCAGCAAATATAAATAAATAAAAAGCAATAGTGTATTCATGATGGTGTAAATAAAATATGAAAGGTCCAATTAATAGGAGACGTAATAAAGTCAGAGCATTTGGAATGTATTTTAATATCATAGGCCATACGATAATTTAATAACCCTTATCTGCCCGCACCTTTCACTATTAATTTAGGGATTGGATTTTGAAGGGAATATGTGTTTTGCTAAACAATAAAAACTAGTGTATACAATACTCGTAGTTCTGTCACTTATGTTTCTCTTCATTTTTACGATACATAATCACTGTGTTACCAATCATTTGAATGAGTTCTGCATGCAGTTGCTGACATAACTCATCTGCCATGATAATTCTATCTTCTTTTTCTGCGCCGTTAATTTTCACTTTTATTAACTCATGTGAAAGCAATGCAATATTGGTTTCTGCAGTAACTGCTTCAGTTAATCCTTTGGCTCCAAGAAGTACAACCGGTTTTAAATGATGGGCTTGGGCTTTAAGCGATTTTTTAAGTGAGGCATCCACTGTAATGTTCCTTAATACACTCCAATAATTCAGTAATTTTGGAGCTTGAATGATAAAATGGTAAATTATTGCACGTTTTGCTGGGAAAAGGTAGTGAAATTCAGTATCATAGGCCAAATTGATACTCATAAATAAATTTATGAAGCGTACTAAAAGCAGTAAACGGTGGTTGCAAGAGCACTTTGATGATGTTTATGTAAAAAAAGCACAAGCAGAGGGCTATCGTAGTCGTGCCGTATACAAATTAAAAGAGGTAGATGAGAAAGAGTTATTGCTTAAACCCGGGATGACTGTAGTTGATCTGGGGGCTGCCCCTGGAGGGTGGACTCAGTATGTATCTGAACGGTTACAAGGGCGCGGCCGTATCATTGCTTTGGATATATTGCCTATGGATGCTTTACCTGATGTCGATGTTATTCTAGGTGATTTTCGAGAGGATGAGGTGTTGCAAAAGCTAATGGATCTAATTCCAGAGCGCAGTGTTGACTTGTTATTATCAGATATGGCCCCAAATATGAGTGGCTCCGCTGCAATTGATATTCCCCGAGCCATGTATTTGGTGGAACTGGCTTTTGATTTTGCGGAAAAAATGTTAAAGCCAGGTGGGGCCATGCTTATTAAAATCTTTCACGGGGTTGGCTTTGATGATTTAGTAAAACAGGCGAGAGCATCTTTTGAGAAAGTCGTGATTCGGAAGCCTTTAGCTTCCCGAGCTCGCTCAAAAGAAACCTATTTGCTGGCAAAGGGATACAATTTATAGTAACTTTATGATCTAAAGGAATTCGATCATAAAATAAAGCTGTACGTCACTAACGAGGTTAATACTTTGAACGACATGGTTAAGAATTTATTTTTATGGCTGATTATAGCAATAGTGCTTGTTTCAGTTTTCAGTAATTTCGGCCCTCGAAACTCGGTCGCTGAGAAACTCTCTTACAGCCAGTTTTTGAAAGAAGTCGATCAAGGTATGGTTAATTCAGTCACCATTGAGGATGATAAAATCATCAAAGGGATGACTAAAAATAATAAGCGCTTTGTTACTTACATGCCTATGCAAGATAATGCTTTGTTAGGCGAATTATTGAAAAGCAAAGTTGATGTAAGTGGCCAAGAAAAGCAACAAGAAAGCTTCCTCCTCCACTTATTTATTAACTGGTTCCCAATGCTGCTTCTAATTGGTGTTTGGGTATTTTTTATGCGCCAGATGCAGGGCGGGGGCGGTCGAGGGGCAATGTCTTTTGGCCGTTCACGTGCACGTTTACTCGGTGAAGACCAAGTTAAAGTAACTTTTGCGGATGTTGCTGGGGTAGACGAAGCGAAAGAAGAAGTTAAAGAATTAGTTGATTTCTTACGCGACCCTACCAAATTCCAAAATCTAGGTGGACGTATTCCCCGCGGTGTATTATTAGTGGGTTCTCCTGGAACAGGTAAAACTCTTTTAGCTCGAGCTGTTGCTGGCGAAGCAAAAGTACCATTCTTCACAATATCAGGTTCTGATTTTGTTGAAATGTTCGTTGGTGTTGGTGCATCTCGTGTTCGTGATATGTTTGAGCAAGCAAAAAAACATGCTCCCTGTATTATTTTCATTGATGAAATTGATGCTGTAGGCCGTCATCGAGGCGCTGGGCTTGGCGGTGGTCATGATGAGCGCGAACAAACGTTAAACCAATTACTTGTTGAGATGGATGGTTTTGAGGGCAGTGAAGGAGTTATTGTTGTTGCAGCAACAAACCGTCCGGATGTTTTGGACCCTGCGTTATTGCGTCCAGGTCGATTTGATCGCCAGGTTGTGGTTCCTTTACCAGATATCCGGGGACGAGAACAAATATTAAGAGTACATTTGCAAAAGGTTCCAGTAGACAGCAATGTAGACATCATGGCAATTGCTCGGGGTACTCCAGGGTTCTCAGGAGCAGATCTAGCAAATCTTGTGAATGAAGCTGCTTTATTTGCCGCACGTGCTAATAAACGCAAAGTCAGCATGATAGAGCTGGATAAAGCAAAAGATAAAATCATGATGGGAGCTGAACGTCGCTCTATGGTGATGGATGATAATGAGAAAAAACTGACTGCCTATCATGAAGCGGGCCATGCGATTGTTGGTTTAAGTGTGCCAGAGCACGATCCTGTTTATAAAGTCTCTATAATTCCACGCGGCCGTGCACTTGGCGTAACGATGTTCTTACCAGAGCAAGATAGATACAGCCATAGTAAACGTCGTTTGGAAAGTCAATTGTCCAGTTTATTTGGTGGCCGAATTGCCGAGGAGCTTATTTTTGGTGCGGAAAGTGTAACCACAGGAGCATCGAATGACATTATGCGTTCTACTGAAATAGCGCGTAAAATGGTTACGACTTGGGGACTATCCACTTTGGGGCCGCTTACTTTTGGCGAAGAAGAAGAGGAAGTGTTCTTAGGGCGCTCAATGAATAAACATAAAGAAATGTCAGATAGAACAGCGCAGCAAATTGATGATGAAGTACGTGCAATTATTGATAGAAACTATAAACGCGCCAAAGAAATTCTGGTTTCGAATATGGATAAATTGCATTTAATGGCCGAAAGCTTAATTAAATACGAAACTATAGATTTCAAGCAAATACAAGAGATTATGTCTGGCAAGGAACCTTCCCCACCAGAAGACTGGGGCTCATCAAAACCCCTAGATGGTGCTGAAGTGGTAAATAGCACACCAGAAAAACCATCAGAGCATGAAGCCATTGTAAATCCTGCTGAAGAGCACTGAGATTATTCGTGAGATAAGCAGGTGAATTCAACGCAATTTTCAGGTTGGCTTGAACGCCAACCTTCCTTGGATAATTCCCCAGAAAAACCATTGATTATGGGAGTATTAAATGTCACCCCAGATTCCTTTTCTGATGGGGGTAAATTTTTATCCACAGGCAGGGCCTGTGAACATGCATTTCACTTAATTAGCCAAGGAGCTGATTTAATTGACATTGGAGGTCAATCTACTCGACCTGGAGCTCAGCCTGTTTCAGTAGATATAGAATTAAATCGCGTTATCCCTGTTATCGAACAAATCCGTGCTCATTCAGATATTTGTATCTCGATTGATACAAATAAGCCCGAGGTAATGGAGGCTGCAGTAAGCGTAGGTGCTAACGTAATTAATGATATTTATGCCTTACGCACCAAAGGAGCGCTAGAAATGGTTGCAAAATTAGCAGTTCCTGTGTGCTTGATGCATATGCAAGGAGAGCCACACAATATGCAGCAGGCACCTTATTATCCGAATGGGGTACTTACTGAAGTGACTCGTTTTTTTGCGGAGCGTATTAGAGAGTGTGAGCGTGTAGGCATAAAAAGAAGAAATATAATCTTAGATCCAGGCTTTGGATTTGGAAAACAAGTAGAAGATAATTTGCTCTTAGTCAAAAATCTTGATAGCTTTGCTACATTTGCAATGCCTCTGCTTTTAGGGGTATCGCGTAAAAGTACGATTGGGGCAGTACTTGCTAAAGAGGTGGGTGAGCGGTTGATAGGAAGTATAGCGGTCGCAGTTTATGCAACATTGAAAGGTGTAGGGATGCTTAGAACGCATGATGTAGATGAAACAAATCAAGCGTTGCATATGATCACCATGATTGGTAAGGCGGACGTATCAGCGCTTTCGAGCTAAAAATTCTTAATAAGAAGGTGGTTAAGGATGAGTCAACGTAAATATTTTGGTACTGATGGCATACGTGGGCATGTGGGTTTATCAAATATTAACCCTGAATTTGTATTGAAATTGGGTTGGGCAGTTGGCCGCGTACTTGCTAATGGTCATCGCAAAAAAGTAGTTATTGGTAAAGATACGAGAGTATCAGGCTATATGTTGGAGTCTGCCTTAGAAGCAGGACTCTCCGCTGCAGGTGTCGATGTCGCGTTATTAGGGCCTATGCCAACACCTGCTATAGCGTATCTGACCCAAACACTTAGGGCCAACGCGGGAATTGTGATCAGTGCGTCACATAACCTTTTTGAAGATAATGGAATCAAGTTTTTTTCTTCTGAAGGTGGGAAATTACCTGACAGTGTTGAGTTAGCAATTGAAGCTGAACTGGAAAAGAAAATGCAAACAGTGCCTTCCGAAAATTTAGGGAAGGCAACTCGAATTAATGATGCAAGCGGACGTTATATAGAGTTTTGTAAATCGACTATTCCATCATTAACACGTTTATCTGGTTTAAAAATTGTAGTTGATTGTGCAAATGGGGCAACCTACCATATTGCCCCTAATGTTTTTTCTGAGCTTGGCGCGCAAGTTATTTCCATTGGTAACCGTCCTGATGGTTTTAATATTAATGAGGATTGTGGCTCAACATCTCCTGAGCTATTAAGGCAAAAGGTCATGAGTACAGGTGCAGATATTGGCATTGGCTTAGATGGCGATGGAGACCGGGTTGTGTTAGTCGACTCTAATGGTCATTTATTTGATGGAGATCAAATCCTTTATATTATTGCTAAAGACAGGCATCAACGCGGTGTATTAAATGGTGGAGTAGTTGGTACACAAATGAGCAATTATGGCTTGGAAATCGCCATAAAAAGTTTAGGTATTCCGTTCATACGATCACGAGTAGGAGATCGATATGTTTTAGAGGCTTTACGAGAAAAAGATTGGAAAATAGGTGGTGAAACCTCAGGTCATATCGTTTGTTTGGACAAAACAACAACAGGTGATGGGATTGTTGCTGCCTTACAAGTTCTGTCAATTATGGTCAAACAGGGCAAATCCTTACAACAATTAGGTCAAGGTATAAATTTATTACCGCAAAGTTTAGTGAACTTAAAGACCAATTACGCCACCTTACTTGCCGAACATACACAAGTGATCGAAGTAGTTAAGGCGTTAGAGTCAAGCTTAAACGGAGAGGGAAGAGTGTTGCTCAGACCTTCAGGTACTGAGCCATTACTGCGGGTTATGGTAGAAGGTATGGATGAGTCTTTGGTGAAACAACATGCACAAAAGCTCTGTGATGACATAAGTCAAATTGAGAGAAGTTTAAATATTCAGTAGTAAAATGGGTCTTATAGTATTTTTTATCTACTAAACCTTTTAATAAAAAAATTGCAAATAGGGCTACACATCAGCAATGAGTTTGGGTATAGTCCGCAGTTGAAAACGAGGGGGCATAGATGAGGCACAAGATAGTTGCTGGCAACTGGAAAATGAATGGTCAGCTGCAGCAGGTGATTCAATTAAGTAAAGAGCTTAAGGAATTACTTCATTCTATTGACGATGCCCAAGTTATTGTAATGCCGCCAGCGATTTATATCCCACAAGTTAGGGATATACTTGCTGAATGTAAAATTGAACTAGGTGCTCAAAATGTATATCCAAAAGATTTTGGAGCTTATACTGGAGAGATATCTGCACCTATGTTAAAGGACTTCAACTGTCGTTATGTATTGGTTGGACATTCAGAGAGAAGACATTGTTTTCACGAAGATGAAAAATTTGTAGCGCAAAAATTCCACCATGTAAAAGAACATGATATGATACCGGTTCTTTGCGTTGGTGAAACGCTAGCAGAACGTGAAAAAGGGCAAACAGAGCAAGTGATTGCCAAACAATTGCTCGCAGTAAGCGAACACGATAAAAATTGCTTTCGTGATTGTGTTGTAGCGTATGAACCCGTTTGGGCAATAGGTACAGGAAAAACTGCGTCACCAGAACAAGCACAGGAAGTACATCAGTTTATTAGAAAACTGATTACAGAGATTAATCATAGCGATGCCGAGCGTTTATCACTCCTCTATGGAGGTAGTGTAAACGAAAATAATGCCAAGGCATTATTTGCCATGCCAGATGTTGATGGTGGTTTGGTAGGAGGTGCATCGTTGAACGCGAAACAGTTTGTGGAAATTGTGAAATGTATCAATTGATATTAATGATTCATGTAATCGTTGCTGTGGTCTTAATAGGCTTAGTTCTTATCCAGCATGGCAAAGGCGCTGATATTGGTGCAGCCTTTGGATCTGGGGCTTCGAACACACTATTTGGAAGCCAAGGAACTGGTGGATTTTTATTTAAATTAACAGGTGGCTTAGCATTGACCTTTTTTGTCACCAGTTTATTGTTATCTTATTTGGTGTCTGTACAATATCAAAAGGCAGAACAGCAAATAATTCCTCAGCAAACCAGTGTACCTGCGAATTCAGTTCCAGTACCGGTAGATAACAGCAAAAAGAATAAATAAGACCTTGTGTTGCGCAAAAGAACGCTCACGAGGCTAAAAAAAAATTGTTAATGGAGGCTGTAAACATTTCTTTAGTTTGAGTCAAAATGTTTCTAATTTTCGGCGCATAAAGTATGCGAACATCAGAGTCCTGAAAATTAAAACAGATTGGCAAGAAGGTAAATGTAAACAGGTCCTGAAAAGAATATGCCGAAGTGGTGGAATTGGTAGACACGCCGTCTTGAGGGGGCGGTGGCGAAAGCCGTGCCGGTTCGAGTCCGGCCTTCGGCACCATTTTAATCCGTGCAAGGTGAAAAAATGCTATCTCAATATTTACCAGTTCTCATTTTCATAATTGTCGGATTGGCATTAGGTGTAGCAATGATAGGGGCCGGCGCCTTATTTTCAAAGCACAAGCCTGATAGTGCCAAGAATTCTCCATATGAATGTGGATTTGGGGCATTTGAAAGTTCCCACATTCCATTTGATGTTCGTTTTTATCTAGTAGCCATATTGTTTATTATTTTTGATTTGGAAACAGCATTTTTCTTTCCATGGGCTTTAGTTTTACGCAAAATCGGCTGGTTTGGTTTTGCTGGAATGATGTTATTCTTAGGGCTATTAGTTATTGGCTTTATTTATGAATGGAAACGAGGCGCACTCGAGTGGGAATAACTTTTAAGAGTGTGAAATAGAGCTTGTTTACAATTCTACAGCCTTGGCTGCAAGGCTATGATTTCTGAGCTTCGAAGCGTAGCATAAATAAAAATGTGCGCGCATCAGAACACAGAAAATCAGGTTGGCAGCCCAGTTTAGTGAATTGAGAACAAGTCCAAAATTCACTTCCGAATGCAACTTCAATTAAAGAAGAAAGCAGTCAGAGGTGATATTTTTTTATTAATATTTAACTGCTTAGAGGCTAGCTATGGCGGTTGCAGAATTGCAAGAAAGTGGCTTTGTAACGACTTCAGTCGAGAAACTTCTCGGATGGGCACGTAGTGGTTCTATGTGGCCTATGACTTTTGGATTAGCATGTTGTGCAGTAGAAATGATGCACGTTGGTGCAGCACGTTATGATTTAGACCGGTTCGGAGTTATTTTTCGTCCCAGTCCTCGTCAATCAGATGTAATGATAGTTGCTGGTACCTTATGCAATAAAATGGCTCCTGCATTACGTAAAGTGTATGATCAAATGCCCGAACCACGATGGGTTATTTCTATGGGCTCTTGTGCGAACGGTGGTGGATATTATCATTACTCTTATTCCGTAGTTCGTGGCTGTGATCGTATTGTCCCAGTAGATGTATATGTTCCTGGTTGTCCTCCAACTGCTGAAGCGCTGTTGTATGGCATTATTCAACTGCAGAACAAAATCAGGCATAAAAAAATCTTAGAAATTTAAGATCATCAAAGGTGCAAATAGATGACGAAAAATGATTATTTGGTTGAACAACTCAAAAGCGAATTATCGAGTCATATTAATGATATTACAGTCGCTTATGATGAAGTAACTATTGAGTGTGGTGCAGCAAATTTAAAAGCAATAATGTTGGAACTACGCGATCTAGAAGCATTTTGCTTTGATCAGCTTATTGATCTTTGTGCCGTAGATTATTTGCTTTACGGTGAGTATGACTGGGAAACAGAAACGGCAACTGAAAAGGGCTTCTCTCGAGGTGTAGAGCGTCAAGAAGCCAAAGTTTATTCTCTGGACAAGCCACGTTTTGCTGTAGTTTACCACTTACTTTCAACTAAAAAGAATCATCGTTTACGCGTTAAGGTTTTTGTAGATGAGTCTCATTTAATTGTTCCGTCAGTGCATCATTTATGGAAAGGTGCAAATTGGTTTGAGCGCGAAGCTTATGATTTATTTGGCATTTTGTTTGAAGGACATCCAGATTTAAGACGTATTTTGACTGATTATGGATTTATCGGACATCCGTTCCGTAAAGATTTCCCACTCAGTGGCCATGTTGAAATGCGCTATGATGCAAAATTCGAAAAAGTTATCTACGCTCCAGTAGATATTGAGCCCAGAGTTTTGGTTCCCAAGGTTATTCGCGAAGATAACCGATATATTGGTGAGAAAGGGGCGAAAAAATGATTGAATTAAAGAATTACACCTTAAACTTTGGCCCGCAACATCCCGCAGCACATGGAGTATTGCGTTTAGTTCTTGAACTTGAGGGTGAAACAATTGTTCGCGCAGACCCCCATATAGGATTATTGCATAGAGCTACAGAAAAGTTAGCAGAGACCAAACCTTATCTCCAATCTATTGGTTACATGGATAGACTGGATTATGTGTCTATGATGTGCAACGAGCACGCCTATGTACGGGCTATAGAAAAACTTCTAGGTATAGAAGTGCCACTACGCGCTGAATATATTCGTACCATGTTTGATGAAGTAACCCGGATTTTAAATCATCTGTTATGGTTAGGTGCTATTGCTTTAGATATAGGAGCAATGACTGTATTCCTGTATTGCTTCAGAGAACGTGAAGACCTTTTTGATTGCTACGAAGCAGTGTCAGGGGCACGTATGCATGCCAAATATTATAGACCAGGTGGTGTTGCTCGTGATCTACCCGATACCATGCCTCAATATAAAGCATCTAGATGGCATAGTGATCGTGAAGTCGAAAAACTGAATGAAGATCGCAGCGGCACTTTACTGGATTTTCTATGGGCATTTACTGAACGATTCTCTCGTTGTGTCGATGAATATGAAACGCTATTAACTGATAACAGAATCTGGAAACAACGCACAGTAGATATCGGTATTGTTTCGCCCGAAGAAGCGTTGCAATGGGGTTTTACAGGACCAATGCTTCGTGGCTCTGGAGTTGCATGGGACTTACGTAAGAAGCAGAGCTATGCTGCATACGATCGTGTGGATTTCGATATTCCAGTGGGCAAAACGGGTGATTGCTATGATCGATATTTGGTTCGTGTAGAAGAGTTAAGACAATCTAATCGCATTATTAAACAATGTATTGAATGGCTCAAAGCAAATCCTGGTCCGGTTCGCCTAGATGACCATAAGGTTACCCCACCTCGTCGTGTTGAAATGAAAGAAGATATGGAAGCCCTAATCCATCATTTTAAACTGTTTACGGAAGGTTTTTGCTTGCCACGTGGTGAAGTATATAGTGCTGTGGAGGCGCCTAAAGGTGAGTTTGGTATTTATATGGTATCCGATGGTGCTAATAAACCCTATAGGATGAAAATTCGTGCTCCTGGATTTGCACATCTTTCCAGTTACGATGCAATGACAAGAGGACATATGATCGCTGATGGTGTCGCAATTTTAGCGAGCCAGGATATAGTATTTGGTGAAATTGATCGTTAATTTGAGGTGTGTCATTTCTTATAATTATTAAATGACATTCCAGAAAATTATAATTTAAATAAAGGTTTAGAAATGTCTGATAATTCAGCAAAAATATTACATCAATTGGTGTCCGCTCCAAGAATAAAAGACATAGATCATTGGATAGCAAAATATCCAAAGGATCAAAAGCAATCTGCAGTAATGAGCGCGTTGAGAATAGTTCAAGAAGAGCATGGTCACCTAACGACTGAATTAATGGATGCAGTAGCTGATTATCTTGATATGCCTGCAATTGCTGTATATGAGGTTGCAAGTTTCTACACCATGTATGAGCACACACAGGTTGGCAGACATTCAATTAATGTATGTACAAATATTTCGTGTATGCTACGCGACTCAGCTGCGGTTGTTGAGCATTTAGAAAAAAAATTGGGCATTAAATTAGGCGAAACCACAGATGACGGGCGTTTTACCTTAAGATCTGTTGAATGCTTAGGTGCCTGTGTTAACGCACCAATGATGCAAGTGGACAAGGATTATCATGAGAATCTGACTCCTGAATCTATAGATAAAGTGTTGGAAGAATACCAATAAAAAGATAGAGGTGGTTGCCGTGGTTGAATTAAATCAAGTTTGTTATCGAACATTTCATCTACCAGAGCCTTGGACACTATCTGCTTATGAAAGTGTTGGTGGATACAGTGCCTGGAGAAAAATATTAAAAGAACAAACTTCTCCACAATCGATTATTGATGAATTAAAAACATCTGCCCTGCGTGGTCGAGGCGGTGCCGGGTTCCCAACCGGATTAAAATGGAGTTTTATGAATCGTAATTCTCCTGTGCAGAAATATGTAGTCTGCAATTCCGACGAAGGCGAACCAGGTACATGTAAAGACCGAGAAATACTTACATTAAACCCACACCAACTCATCGAAGGAATGGCTATCGCAGGCTACACCATGGGTTCTACTGTTGGATATAACTACATCAGGGGTGAATTTTGGTTACCCTATGAACGTACTGAAGCTGCACTTAAAGAAGCTTATGCGGCAGGCTTATTAGGAAAAAACATTTTAGGTTCTGGTGTTGATTTTGATTTGTATAACCATTTGGGGGCCGGCGCATATATTTGCGGTGAAGAAACTGCTCTGCTCAACTCTTTGGAAGGAAGAAAAGGTCAACCGAGATTTAAACCTCCATTCCCAGCCAACTACGGTCTATATGGTAAACCCACAACTATAAATAACACTGAGACTTTTGCCTCTGTTCCAGTCATTTTGGAAAAGGGCGGCGAGTGGTTTTTAAAACTTGGCAAGCCAAATAATGGTGGGACTAAATGCTTTAGTGTTAGTGGACATGTTAATAAGCCTGGAAATTTTGAAATTCCATTAGGAACACCATTTAAAACGCTTTTGGAGTTGGCTGGTGGTGTGATAAAAGGACGAAAAATTAAAGCAGTGATCCCCGGCGGTACATCCATGCGTGTATTACCTGGCGACGTAATGATGGAGCTTGATATGGATTATGACAGCATCCAAAAAGCAGGCTCAGGATTAGGCTCAGGTGCTGTAATTATTATGGATGAAACAACCTGCATGGTTGATGCGCTATACCGTATCTCGGAGTTCTATATGGATGAGTCTTGTGGTCAGTGCACGCCCTGTCGCGAGGGTACAGGCTGGTTAGTCCGCTTATTACATCGGATTAAAGAAGGCCATGGCGAACCTGGGGATGTAGAGAAATTAGTCAATGTTGCGAATAATATCGAAGGACGCACTATTTGTGCATTAGGTGAGGCAGCAGCTTGGCCTGTACAAAGTTTTGTTAAGCATTTCCGCGATGAATTTGAATATTTCGTTAAGCATAAACGCTCGATCGTCGCAGCATAATTAAAAGGTTTGACCATGACTACTACTATTGAAATCGACGGTAAAACATTTGAAACCGAAAACGGTAAAATGATTATTGAAGTTGCTGATGAGGCGGGTATTCATATTCCACGTTTTTGTTATCATAAAAAATTATCTGTGGCTGCAAACTGCCGCATGTGTTTAGTTGAAGTAGAAAATGGCCGTAAGCCAGTTCCTGCGTGCGCTACTCCAATTACTGATGGAATGAAAGTATTTACCAAATCAAAAGAAGCATTACATTCTCAAAAAGTGGTTATGGAATTTCTTCTTATTAATCACCCTCTGGATTGCCCAATTTGCGATCAGGGAGGAGAGTGTGAATTACAAGATATATCCATGGGATATGGAGCAGATGCTTCAGAATATACTGAAACAAAGCGTTCTGTGGACGATGATAATTTGGGCGAGCTGATTTCAACAGAAATGACACGCTGTATCCATTGCACTCGCTGTGTTCGTTTTGGTGAGGAAATAGCAGGTTTAAGAGAATTAGGTGCAACCGGTCGCGGTGAGCACATGCAGATTGGAACCTACGTCCAGCACAGCATGAAATCAGAAGTTTCTGGTAATATTATTGACTTGTGCCCAGTAGGCGCTTTAACTTCAAAACCTTTTCGTTTTACAGCCAGAGCATGGGAACTAACTCAACATGATAGTATAGCGCCACATGATTGTCTCGGTTCAAATATCTATCTGCATACACGTCGAGATCAGTTAATGCGTGTCGTTCCTAAAGAGAATGAAGGAATTAATGAAACTTGGTTATCCGATAGAGACCGTTTTAGCTATCTTGGATTAAAAAGTCCATCAAGAGCAAGTCAACCGCAGATTAAACGTAATGGTCAATGGGAAATTGTAGATTGGGAAACTGCTTTAAAATTTACAGCAGAAGGCCTGGCACGAGTTATAAAACAAAATGGCGCAGAACAAGTGGCCGCTTTTGCCTCAAGCTCTTCTACGTTAGAAGAAATGTACTTGTTACAAAAGTTAATGCGCGAGATTGGCGTTCACAACTTAGATCACAGATTGCAACAGATAGATTTTAAAGATCAAGAAACTCAGGCAACGACACCAACAAGCTCCATGCCTTATGCGGAAGTAGAACTACAGAATACAATTGTGTTGATCGGGTGTAATATTGATCGTGAAGTTCCTCTTGCAGGAGTAAGGGTCCGCAAGGCTAATCGTAATGGCGCCAACATTTATGCGATAAACCCGGTAGATTTTGAATACCGTTTTGATCTTAAGGATCGATTCATCGTTTCACCATTAGAAATGCCAATGCAGCTTGCTAAACTTGCTTTAGCTCTTACAGATGATATTAAGACGCTCCCAGCTGCAGTACAAAAATTATTAATAGGCCTTGAGCCAGACAAAGCAATCCAAAGGGTTGCTAAAGCATTAAAAGATGAAAAAGCCTGCCTAATTACAGGTGCACTTTGCGAAAATCATCCTGAAGCAGCGTTACTCCGTACATTAATTTTCCATATCGAAAAATTAAGTGGCGCAAAAGTACTCAGACTGACTCATGGTGCAAACACAGCAGGTGCCTGGATGGCGGGTATGGTTCCTCATCGTACAACAGCTGGGAAAGCTGATTCTACTCCAGGAATGGATGTGCAGGCAGCTTTAAATTCCAAACTTAAAGCATATTTTTTAATGGGAGTTGAGCCAGGTTTTGATTTTGCAAATCCTTATGGTGCAAGACAATCAATGCTTGCTGCAGAATTTGTAGTATTAATGTCTGCTTACAATAATGAATCAATGCATGATTATGCTGATGTTATTTTACCGATGGCTCCCTATGCAGAAACCTCAGGGACCTATATTAATGTAGATAATACCTGGCAGACTGTGAAGGGAGCTTTGACTCCTCACGGAGAGTCGCGACCTGCATGGAAGATACTGAGAGTATTAGGTAATTTGTTGCATTGCGATGGTTTTGAATACCTGTCAACTGAAGACATTTTGGCAGAAATTAAAAATAGTGTTGCAATCACAATGGAGCAGGAATATAAACCATATTATCCCGAGAGCCTGCCTATGATGAATGAATCATTAGTTCGAGTAGGTGAGTGGCCACTTTATCGCAGTGATGCAATCGTCAGAAATAGCAAAGAGCTGCAATTATGCGCTGCTGCTGAATCAGCTTGCATACGTATCAATCCGCTAACAGCAGATAGATTGAAATTGGAGGATGTTGCTACTGTATCTCAGGGAGATATTGAGATAACATTGCCGCTTAAACGTGATGAACGCATTGCGGCAGATGTTGTATGGGTAGCAAACGCGATGCCTGAAACAGTAGATTTGGGTCATTCCTTTGCTGCAATAACTATTAAGCGCTAGGCAGGTAAGAAAATGCTGCAAGATATTAGCATATTAATTTGGATCATCATTAAGATATTAGTAATCGTAATCCCATTACTACTATGTGTCGCGTATTTAATATATGCAGAGCGTAAGGTTATTGGGTATATACAAACACGTATAGGGCCTAACCGAGTTGGAATGAAAGGGTTACTCCAACCAATTGCGGATTTAGTTAAGTTAATTACTAAAGAAATTATAATCCCTACACGTTCAAATAAATATCTTTTTATTGCCGCACCGTTATTTGCTTTAGTTCCAGCTTTGGCCGGATGGGCAGTTGTTCCTTTTCAAGAAGGAATAGTTCTTGCAAATATTAATGCAGGTGTACTTTATGTTTTTGCAATGAGCTCGCTTGGAGTTTATGGTGTATTAATCGCTGGCTGGGCATCTAACTCCAAATATGCCATGTTTGGTGCCTTAAGAAGTACAGCGCAAACGGTATCCTATGAAATTGCTATGGGTTTTGCTTTAGTGGGTGTCTTGTTAGCCGCCGGAAGCATGAATTTCACCGATATTGTTAATTCACAAAGAGGTGGGATTTTGCATTGGTGGTTTATTCCTCTTCTGCCATTGTTTTTCGTATTTTGGATTGCTGGAATTGCTGAAACAAATAGAGCCCCATTTGATTTAGCAGAAGGTGAGTCTGAAATTGTTGCTGGATTCCATGTTGAATATTCAGGGATAGGCTTTGCACTATTTTTCTTATCAGAATATGCGAGCATGATTCTTATCTCTGTACTACTTAGCATCATGTTTTTGGGTGGTTGGATGTCGCCATTTGAAGGGATTCCTTTCTTAGAAAACATATTTTTTGTGGTACCTGGTTTTGTTTGGTTACTCGCGAAAGTGAGCTTTTTCCTGTATGTGTATTTGTGGATAAGAGCTACTTTTCCTCGTTATCGCTATGACCAACTTATGCGCTTAGGTTGGAAAGTACTCATTCCGGTCACCATTGTTTGGATTATTGTAACTGCGTTAATGGTTGTTACACATGTTAAACCTTGGTTTTAATGGTTAATAGAGAAGCCGATGAAAAAAGCATATCAAAATATTAAATACTACATACGCAGTTTTCTTTTAATAGAATTATTGCAGGGTTTAAAGTTAACTGGTAAATATTTCTTTAAGAAAAAGACAACAGTTCAATTCCCTGAGGAACAAACTCCAATCTCTCCTCGTTTTAGAGGAGCGCTTGCTTTACGTCGTTATCCCAATGGTGAAGAGCGTTGTATTGCTTGCAAATTATGTGAAGCAGTTTGTCCTGCGCTGGCAATAACTATAGAAGCAGAACCACGTGAAGATGGATCTCGACGGACTACGAGATATGATATTGATGTGTTTAAATGCATTAATTGTGGTTTATGTGAAGAGTCTTGCCCTGTAGATTCCATAGTAGTTACGCCAGTACTTCATTATCATATTAGCGAACGTGGCCAAAATATTATGACTAAGGAAAAGCTCCTTGCACTGGGTGATTTACTGGAGCCAAGACTTGCAGCAGATCGCGCTGCTGACGAAAAATACCGATAACGGGGTAAAGTATGCATGAATTATTAGATCAAATTATTTTCTATGTTTTTGCGGCTATCGCAGTTTGCTCTGCTTTTATGGTAATCATACAAGACAATCCAGTACGCAGTGTTCTATTTCTTGTGGTTACTTTTTTTGCAAGCGCAGTATTGTGGATACTTGCAGAAGCAGAATTTCTTGCCCTGATCTTAGTGCTGGTATACGTAGGCGCAGTGATGACGTTGTTCCTATTTGTAGTCATGATGCTTAATATTGATATTGAAGTAATTAAAAATCACAAACGCTATATGCCATTTGGCTTGATTCTCGTTGCTTTATTAACCGGGCTTTTAATGGTATCTATCCCTGCAGGTACATTTAAATCAAATGTTGAAACACAAAACAAAGCGTCTATCAGCACGCAATTTGTTGACGTAGCAGAAAACAATCCCGAAGCAAAGCCATTATCAAACACTGAAGCATTAGGTATGGTTTTGTACACAGATTATTTATTGGCTTTTGAGATTGCAGCTGCTTTGCTACTTATTGCAATTATTTCTGCAATTACCCTGGTACATAGAGGCCCGAGAAAATCGAAGAGACAAAATGTGAAACAGCAGATTCTGACACATAGTAGTGAACGGATCGAATTAATTAATATGAAAGCAGAAAAATAATGTTGGGGAATTCTATATGATACCTGTTAATAATTACCTGATTTTAGGAGCGATTTTATTCGGGTTTGGTCTTATTGGCATAATGATGAATCGTAGAAACATCATCCTATTGCTAGTTTGTATCGAATTGATGTTGCTTGCAGTGAATACTAATTTTATTGCGTTTTCTCATTATTATAATGAGATTAGTGGTCAAGTTTATGTTTTTTTTATTTTAACAGTTGCTGCGGCAGAAGCAGCAATAGGATTAGCCATAGTGATGTTGCTTTTTAGAAATAGAGGCAATATTGACGTAGATAAGATGAATCATTT
This sequence comes from Legionella steigerwaltii, assembly GCF_001468065.1. Classification (GTDB taxonomy): domain Bacteria; phylum Pseudomonadota; class Gammaproteobacteria; order Legionellales; family Legionellaceae; genus Legionella; species Legionella steigerwaltii. The sequence continues at coordinate 142,611 of NZ_LNYZ01000010.1, read as the reverse complement.
AAAAGGTTAACATTGTGAGTATCCAACAACTTTGTTTAATAATTGTTTTAGCTCCCTTGGCAGGCTCCATAATTGCTGGTTTCTTCCGGAATCAAATTGGACGAGTCGGAGCCCATAGCGCTACCATTCTTGGTGTTGCGGTTTCTTTTGTTGTATCACTGTATGTTGCTTGGCAACTGTTTTCTGGTGCCATTTCAACTGAAAGTTCTGTAGTCTATCATTGGGCTAGCGGCGGATTAATACTTCCTTTTGAATTTAATATTGGTTTTTTAATCGATCCCCTAAGTGTAATAATGCTTGTGACGGTTAATTTTGTTTCTTTACTGGTACACATCTACAGTATCGGCTATATGGCAGATGATGATGGCTATCAGCGTTTTTTTAGCTATATTTCACTATTTACTTTCATGATGCTCATGCTAGTGAGCGCTAACAATTTTCTACAATTGTTTTTTGGTTGGGAAGGCGTAGGTCTTGTTTCTTATTTGCTTATCGGTTTCTGGTATCAAAAAGAATCAGCCATTGAAGGTAGTCTTAAAGCATTTATTGTGAACCGAGTTGGTGATTTCGGCTTTTTATTAGGCATTGCTCTGGTCTTTGCATATACGGGCAGTGTCGATTATGAAACAGTTTTTAAAAGTGTAAGCTATTTATCAAGCCAAAATATAGAGCTATTTCACGGACATCCCTGGTCTTTAGTGACTGTAATTTGTTTGGCCTTATATGTAGGGGCTATGGGTAAATCAGCGCAAGTGCCACTGCACGTATGGTTACCTGAGTCAATGGAAGGTCCAACGCCTATTTCTGCGCTTATTCATGCTGCAACCATGGTTACCGCGGGTGTATTTATGATAGCGCGTATTTCACCCTTAATTGAGTTTTCTACTACTGCGTTAAGCGTGGTTTTGGTTATTGGCGCAACGGGAGCACTCTTTACAGGTATTTTAGCGTTAGTAATGAATGATATTAAGCGTGTTGTGGCTTATTCAACATTGTCTCAATTAGGCTATATGATGGTTGGAATGGGCGCCTCTGCATATAGTGCAGGAATGTTTCACCTCCTCACTCATGCATGCTTTAAAGCTCTTTTATTCCTAGGTGCCGGCTCCGTAATTATTGGAATGCATCATGAGCAAGACATGCGGAAAATGGGTGGCCTATGGAACAAAATGCCTATTACTTATGTGACTTACATTATTGGTTCGCTGGCACTTTGTGCGCTACCGCCATTTGCCGGGTTTTATTCAAAAGATACTATTATTGAAGCAGCACAGTTATCACAAATACCTGGAAGCAGTTATGCATATTTCTGTGTCGTACTTGGTGCAGGCGTAACCGCGTTGTATACCTTTAGATCTTTGTTTATGACATTCCATGGTAAACCTAGAATGGATGAACATACTTTAAGCCATATTCATGAGTCACCATGGGTCGTATGGTTACCACTTGTTCTGCTTGCTATTCCTTCAATTATTTTGGGTTATGTGTTGTATATGCCTATGCTTTTTGATAAGCCAACAATTTTAGACTCATCATTGTTTGTTCTTCCTCAACATAATGTTTTGGCCGAGCTTGCACATGAAATTACTTCGCCCTTTGAAAGTATGTTGCATTCAGTATATTCACTCACCCTCTGGATAACTTTAGCGGGGATCATTATTGCTTGGATTTGCTATATCGCTGTTCCAGCGATCCCAGCTTATCTGGCACGCTATTTTTCACTCATCTATAAAATACTTGTTAATAAATATGGATTTGATGCATTTAACAACTTAGTCTTTGTGAAAGGTTCTAAAGGTGTAGGAACTGTGTTTTACAGTGTGGGTGATCAAAAGCTCATCGATGGAATGGTTGTTAATGGCAGCAGTCGACTTGTTAGATGGTTTTCAGCTAAAGGTCGCGCTATACAAAGTGGTTATCTGTATCATTATGCAGCAGTAATGGTTTTTGGATTGCTTGGATTTTTATGCTGGTTGATACTCGGCTAAATATAGGGTGAAGGTATGCATTATTTGCTCAATTTACTAATTTGGTTGCCAGTAATAGGCGGTGTTTTTGTTCTTCTCGCTGGAGATGATCGAAGCCCGAATATTTCCCGTTACTTGGCATTATTTACTGTAATTCTTTGTTTGCTGCTTTGTATCCCACTGGTTGCAGGTTTTGATCCGAAAGTATTGGGGATGCAAAATTTGGAGGAATTTTCATGGATGCCCGCTTTAGGTATCAGCTATAGCTTAGGTATCGATGGGATGTCTTTACTTTTAATCGTACTAAGCATTTTTACGAATTTAGTTGTGATATTGGCAACCTGGGAGAGTATTACCAACAGAGTTTCTCAATATTTAGCTGCATTTTTAATTATGCAAGGCTTATTAGTCGGTGTTTTTTCAGCCTTAGATGCAATTTTATTTTATGTTTTCTGGGAAGCTACGCTTATTCCTATGTATCTAATTATTGGAATATGGGGATCAGATAACCGTGTTTATGCCGCTATAAAATTTTTCTTATATACTTTCTTGGGATCAGTGCTCATGTTAGCCAGCTTTTTGTATATGGGCTATATAGCAGGCACGTTTAATATCGAAGCATTTTATGCCATTAAATTAGGGATGACAGCACAAACGCTGATTTTCATCGCCTTTTTTCTTGGATTTGCAATTAAAATACCTATGTTCCCGGTTCATACTTGGTTACCAGATGCGCATACTGAAGCCCCAGCAGGTGGTTCAGTGGTACTGGCAGCAATTTTATTAAAGCTCGGTGCTTACGGATTCATTCGTTTTTCTTTGCCAATAGTTCCTGATGCATGCAACCGCTATGCAGGGATCATGATCGCCTTGTCTCTAATTGCAATTGTATATATTGCGTTGGTCGCAATTATTCAAAAAGATATGAAACGGCTAATTGCATATTCCTCTATTTCGCACATGGGATTTGTAACCTTAGGTTCTTTTGCTGTCTTTGCTATAGCAAAACAAGCTGGTTTGAGTGCTGCCGGCTTGATATTAGAAGGTGCAATTGTAGTCATGATTTCCCATGCATTTGTCTCAAGCGGACTTTTTGCTGGAGTAGGTTATATTTATGACCGTATGCATACGCGACGTTTAGCAGACATGGGCGGAATAGTGAATACCATGCCAATTTTTGCCTCCCTTTTTATGCTTTTCTGTATGGCAAATGCAGGTTTGCCAGGCACCTCGGGTTTCGTTGGTGAATTTATGGTGATTTTAGGGTCAATGAAAGCCGGTTTTTGGATAGCATTTTGGGCTGCTACGACTCTAATTACTTCAGCAGGCTATAACCTTTGGATGTATAAACGAGTCATTTTTGGTCCCGTAGCAAATGAAAAAGTTGCTGCATTAAAAGACCTTTCGGGCTTTGAGTTAAGTGCTTATATTTTACTTGCTTTGATGGTGGTCGCTATGGGGGTTTATCCTAAGCCAATGTTAGAGTACATACATCAAACAGTAAGCCATACTCTAGCATTAGCTAGTCAATCAAAATTGTAATCAAGGTTAATCAATATGACAGCATTACTTGAAAATATCCATGTAGCCCTTCCGGAAATAATCGTGTTGGTTGCAGCGTGTGTTGCGCTGCTTGCTGATTTATTTTTACGGCATCGCTATAAATCTATTGCTTACATTATATCGTGTATCGGTTTAGTTTTAGCTGCGATTGTTAGCTTCCTTTATATTGGTATGTATAAAGTCATTACCCTTCATGGCCTATTTATTAATGATGACGTTGCTAATTTGATGAAGTTTTTTATCTATCTTACCGTATTGCTGAGCTTTATCTATTCCAAAAATTATATTGACGAACGTCAAATGCCTTCAGGCGATTACTATATATTAGGAATGTTTTCTACCTTAGGAATGATGCTCCTTGTTTCGGCTCATTCACTGCTTACTATTTTCCTTGGTTTAGAGTTGTTGTCATTGCCCTTATATGCAATGACTGCTATTCGTAGAACAGATAGTGATGCTTCTGAAGCGGCAATGAAGTATTTTGTAATGGGCTCCATTGCATCAGCAATGCTTTTATATGGTATCTCTCTAATTTACGGCGCTACAGGAAAACTCGATTTACTGGAGGTTGCTAATGCAATTGCTGCGAATTGGCAACAGCAAAGTACATTGCTTGTTTTTGCTTTAGTCTTTATCTTATCTGGAATTGCATTTAAATTGGCAGCAGTGCCCTTTCATATGTGGGTCCCTGATGTATACCAAGGTGCTCCAGCATCAGTTACCTTATTTATCAGTGCTGCGCCAAAAATCGCTGCTGTAGGGATGGCGTTTAGATTATTAACTATTGGTTTAGTTGATATCAGCACGCAATGGCAACAAATCTTGTTGGTTATGACCCTGCTTTCAACAGGATTGGGAAATCTATTTGCAGTAGTACAAACAAGTATTAAACGCATGCTAGCCTATTCAGCAATTTCGCATATGGGATATGCTCTGTTTGGTATTTTAGCTGCTACTACATCGGGCTACGCTGCAGCGCTTTATTATATTTTGATTTATGCAATAACTTCAGCAGCCTCATTTGGCTTGATCGTTTTAATGTCCAGCAAGGGAATGGAAATTGATAATGTTGATGATTTAAAAGGCCTTAACAAAAGAAGTCCATGGTTAGCATTTATGATGCTAATTATTATGTTTTCTCTGGCAGGTGTTCCACCGACTGTTGGTTTTTTTGCTAAATTGCTCGTACTTAAAGCTTTGGTCGATGCACAAATGACTTGGCTAGCAGTAGTTGGTTTATTCTTTACGGTAATTGGTGCTTATTATTATTTAAGAATTGTTAAAATCATGTATTTTGATAAGCCAATACATGTTGAACCAGTAATTATGGATAAAGGAAATGCCTTAGTGTTTTCTTTAAACTGTTTATCACTGCTTTATTTAGGTATTTTTCCAGGTACCTTAATAGTGGCTTGTATTAATGCTTTTGGTTCCTAAAAGTAAAATAATCTGTTTCTGATTAGAAGAATCAGAGTTTTTTTAATGTAGAACACATATTTATTTGTATTCTTAGCGAAAGTACTTGCTAAGAGTACTGACTCTCAGTATACTTGCCATCAGTTGACGCGGGGTGGAGCAGCCTGGTAGCTCGTCGGGCTCATAACCCGAAGGTCGTAGGTTCAAATCCTGCCCCCGCTACCACTTATTTAGAACCCCATTTATGGGGTTTTTTATTATGTATAATTTGTAACTGCACTAAAAGATTGTAGTAGCCCAGTGAAGTCAAGGTCGTGCTCGGAAACATTGTTTTGTTGGTAATCATTTTCCAGAGTTAAGTCCCTTCCTGAACTCAGGCTACTATATTGTATTTGTATTAGGCATGTACCCCTTTTTGGTTTGTTAATACTATGATACAAGATGAGTTGGAACATTTATTAGAGCCTACAATCAATGATATGGGCTATGAGCTTTGGGGATGTGAATATCTTTCACAAGGTAGACATTCTTTATTGCGAATATACATTGACAAGGCCGATGGAATAGGAATTGATGACTGTGAAGCCGTGAGTCATCAAGTCAGTGCTTTGCTTGATGTAGAAGATCCAGTTCCTGGAAATTACAGCTTGGAAGTATCATCACCTGGTATTCCAAGACCTTTATTTAAAGGTTGGCAATATCAGCGTTATATAGGGAACGAAATACAAGTAAAAACTTTTAAACCAGTTGCTGGTAAGCGTAAATTTACAGGTACTATTGTCTCAGTATCTGAGAGCTCTTTGGTACTTAACGTAAATAACGAAGATCAAGAATTACTTTTTTCAAATATTGTGAAAGCAAGTTTGACAGTATAGAGAGGCGAACAATGAGCAAAGAATTGTTACTAGTTGCAGAGGCGTTATCAAACGAAAGAGGTGTAAGTAAAGATGTAATTATACTTGCCATTCAGGCCGCATTGGAGTCTGCAACTCGCAAGATCTTTGGTTTAGATATAGGTGTACGAATAAAACTAGATCCCCGCACTGGTGACTATGAAACCTTTAGATATTGGGATGTACTAGCTGATGATGAGCTAGAACATCCGGATCGCCAATTAACTCTAGAGCAAGCAAAAGAACGTAATCCCGCAGCAAAAATTGGTGAACGCATTGAAGAATCAATCCCTTCGATTGAATTTGGAAGAATTGAAGCTCAGGCGGCACGCCAAGTTATTATGCAAAAAGTTAGAGAAGCTGAGCGTGAGCTGGTAATCGATCAATTTAGAAGCAAGCTAGGACAATTGATTTATGGCACTGTTAAGAAAGTAACACGCGATAATATTATAATTGATTTAGGTGGTAAAGCGGAGGCTTTTCTACCACGTAATGAGATGTTACCACATGAGATGTTTCGTCCAAATGATAGAGTTCGTGCTTATTTATATGAGATAACACCCCAAGCACGTGGTCCACAGCTATTTGTGAGTCGTACTCGTAATGAAATGCTTATAGAGCTCTTCCGAATTGAAGTACCAGAAATTGGTGAAAATGTTATTGAAGTTAAAGCTGCGGCACGGGATCCCGGAAACAGAGCTAAAATTGCAGTAAAAACTAACGATGGAAGAATTGATCCTGTAGGCGCTTGCGTTGGTATGCGTGGCGCTCGAGTTCAAGCTGTTTCTAGTGAACTGGGGGGAGAGCGTGTAGACATTATTTTATGGGATGACAATCCGGCCCAATTAGTCATTAATGCTATGGCTCCAGCAGAAATTTCTTCCATTGTTGTTGATGAAGATACGCATACAATGGATCTGGCAGTAGAAAAGGATCAATTATCCCAAGCAATTGGTCGCAATGGGCAAAACGTTCGATTGGCAAGCCAATTAACTGGCTGGACCTTGAATGTAATGACTACAGATGAATTTGAAAATAAGAATTTGGAAGAATCGAGCAAAATTGTTAAGTTATTTACTTCTGCACTGGAAATTGATGAAGAAATTGCTACATTACTTGTAGCACATGGTTTTTCTTCTCTTGAAGAAATAGCTTATGTACCCAAGGAAGAATTACTCGCTATAGACGAATTTGATGAAGAAATTGTTGAAGAACTAAGAAATAGAGCAAACGATAAATTACTCACTATGGCTCTTTCATCGGGTAAAGAGCTATCTGGTTCACCTGATGAATCACTACTCTCAATGGAAGGTATGACTGAAGAGTTAGCTAAGAAATTAGCCGCGAAAGGGATTACTTCCATGGAAGATTTAGCTGAGCAATCTGTGGATGAGCTGTTAGAAATTGAAGGGATTACTGAAGAAAAGGCCGGAGCTTTGATTATGAAGGCCAGAGAACCATGGTTTTTATAAGGCTATGGATTTATTATAAATTAATGTAGTGCAAATATGCAGTTCTGTTCTTAGATTGATGAATATAACTGCTGAAAGGGGATTAAAATATGGCGGATGTGACGGTTAAACAATTAGCTCAAGTCGTTGGTATTCCGGTTGAACGCTTATTGAACCAGTTACAGGAAGCAGGGTTGTCTTTTACCGATGACCAACAGACTGTGAACGAAGAGCAAAAGCGGATCCTACTCAATCATTTGAAGAGGAGTTCTCTGCGCGACGTGAATGTTTCGCCTGAAAGAATTACTTTAAGACGAAAAAGTTTATCGCAAGTCACTGTTGGCCATGATGCTCATAGTGGAAAAACCGTGAGTGTTGAAGTTCGTAAGAAAAAAGTCTTTGTAAAACGCACTCCAATAGCTGAGCAGCAATCTGAGATTGAAGAACCTGTTGTTATGCCTGAAGAAAATCAGATTGCAGTTGAGCGCCATCCTGCAGAAGCAGCTCCAGAAAGTTTATCTGAAACTCCCGCTGAGGCTGAAAATATTGTTGAAACTGCTGATGTTGATGTTGAAACAAAAGAAGAACCTGAGTTAGAAGAAAAGGCACTGGAAGAAAAAACTGAAGATCTCTTGGAAACTTTTTCTACTGAAGTTCTTGAAAATACAAGCACCCTTGGAGACATTGAAGAAGTTCCTGCAAAAGAAGAACATAGATTAGAAAAGCAAGCTAAAAAGAAACATGTAGATCAAGGAACTGAGTCAGACGCATCAGACTTTAGAAAAGCCAAGAAAAAACCAAAATATCAATCGATTTACGAGCGTGATGAAGAAGAGCAAGAAGGACATAGACGAAGCGGACGTAATAAATTTAAAAAACGAAAAGGGGTTGAGAAATCAGAAAAACTTAGGGAAGCTGAAGAATCATTAAAACATGGTTTTGCATTGCCAACAGCACCCGTTGTCAGAGAGGTTTTAATCCCAGAAACTATTACAGTTGCTGAGTTAGCAAAAAGAATGTCTGTAAAAGCTGCCGAAGTTATTAAAATAATGATGTCACTTGGAGCAATGGCAACCATAAACCAAGTTATTGATCAAGAAACAGCAGTTATTGTTGTTGAAGAGATGGGACATAAGGCGCATGTAATCAAAGAAGATGCAATCGAAGTTGGTTTAGGAGAGTCGATTACTAAGGGTAGTGTGACTGAATCCAGAGCGCCTGTAGTTACAATTATGGGGCATGTGGATCATGGTAAAACGTCTTTACTTGACTACATCCGTCGAACCAAAGTTGCTATTGGAGAAGCAGGTGGTATTACGCAACATATTGGTGCTTATCATGTGAGCACGCCTAAGGGTGATGTTACCTTCTTAGATACCCCGGGCCATGCTGCATTTACCGCAATGAGAGCTCGTGGTGCGAAAGTCACAGATATCGTTATCTTGATCGTTGCTGCAGATGATGGAGTTAAACCACAAACGATTGAGGCGATTCAACACGCAAAAGCAGCAAAGGTTCCGATAATCGTTGCAATTAATAAAATGGATAAACCAGATGCTGATCCCGACCGAGTTATGAATGAACTATCGGTGCATGAAGTAATTCCAGAGGCATGGGGTGGTGATACTATGTTTATCAATATCTCAGCCAAATCAGGCATGGGTATTGATGATTTACTTGATGCAATATTATTGCAATCTGAAGTTTTAGAACTGACTGCGGTTACTGATGGTGCTGCTAAAGGTGTAGTCATCGAGTCACGCCTGGATAAAGGTAGAGGCCCCGTAGCAACAGTGTTAGTGCAAAGTGGAACCCTACACAAAGGGGATATTTTGCTTGCTGGCTTTCAGTACGGTAGGGTGCGTGCACTCGTTGGTGATAATGGGGATATGGTTGATAGTGCTGGCCCATCCATTCCAGTTGAAGTTCTTGGCTTATCAGCAATTCCTCATGCTGGAGATGAAGCGGTTGTTGTTCCTGATGAGAAAAAAGCAAGAGAAGTGGCTTTGTTCCGTCAAGGTAAATTCCGTGATGTAAAACTTGCCAGACGACAAAAATCAACGATTGAAGGCATCATGGAAAATATGGCTGCTGGAGAGTCAAAAGTACTTAATGTAGTGCTTAAAGCAGATGTTCAAGGTTCCCTCGAAGCGATTTCAGATGCATTAGTGAAATTATCTACCGATGAAGTCAAGGTTGAAGTTATTTCAAGTGGTGTAGGTGGTATCACTGAATCTGATGTGCATTTGGCTATAGCATCTAACGCAATTTTAGTTGGCTTTAATGTCAGAGCTGATAGCAGCGCTAAGAAATTGGCTGAGCATGAATCAGTACCTTTACATTATTACAGCGTTATTTACGATATTGTTGATCAGATCAAGGGTGCTTTAACAGGCATGCTTGCTCCGCAATTTAAAGAAGAAATTATTGGTATTGCCGAAGTTCGTGATGTGTTCAAATCACCTAAAATTGGCGCTATTGCAGGTTGTATGGTTGTTGAAGGTGTTATTAAACGTAATAACCCTATTCGTGTACTGCGTGCTAATGTGGTCATCTATGAAGGAACTTTGGAATCATTAAGAAGATTTAAAGACGATGTGGTTGAGGTTCGCCAAGGATTTGAATGCGGTATTGGCGTCAAAAATTACAATGATGTAAAACCAGGTGATCTAATCGAAGTATACGAAACAGTAGAAATTAAGCGTGATTTATAAAGATGGGTCATAATTTTAAACGTACAGATCGTGTCGCTGAGATGATTCAGCGAAAGCTAGCTCAGATAATACCTAAGGAAGTAAAAGATCCGCGCTTAACAGGCTTTGTGACTATATCAGCAGTAAAAGTTGCTGCTGATTTAGGGCATGCCAAAGTATATTTTACCGTGCTCAATGATGACAAAAAAACTGCTGAAGCAATTTTAAATGCTGCTTCTAGCTATTTACGTAGCGCTTTGGCACGCAGTATTACTTTGCGCACAGTTCCTCAACTGCATTTTGTATATGATGAATCAATAGAATATGGACAACGTTTAAGCCGTCTCATCGATAAAGTGAATCCGCAAACTCCAGAAGATAATGAAAGCGAATAAATCTTTAGCACTAGATGGAATTTTATTGCTGAATAAATCAGAAGGAATGACCTCTAATAAAGCCTTACAAAGAGCAAAGAGGCTGTTAGGCGCACAAAAGGCTGGGCATACTGGAAGTTTAGATCCATTAGCGACTGGCATGTTACCACTTTGTTTTGGTGAAGCGACTAAAGTATGTCAGTTTTTACTTGATGCAGATAAATGTTATGAAACGACGGGTTTGTTGGGTATTAAAACCAATACTGCTGATGCTACAGGAGAGGTGATTGCGCGCGTTGATGCGTTTACAATTTCTGAGGAACAGTTATTGGATGCACTGATACAACATACAGGCTATATAAAGCAGATACCTTCGATGTTTTCTGCTTTAAAGCATAACGGAAAACCTCTTTACCGTTTTGCCAGAGAAGGGATCAATATAGAGAGAGAAGCACGAGAGATCCTGATTAGTAATTTACAACTTACTGCTTTTGATGGAATTCAATTTTCGCTCACGGTGACATGTAGCAAGGGAACTTATATTCGTAACTTAGTTGAAGATATTGGTGATGTATTAGGAGTAGGAGCGCATGTGACTCGGTTACATAGAGTTTATACATCGGGTTTAGATACTATGCCAATGTATTCGCTGGATGAATTGGAGGCAATGTCTGTTTCCGAAAGAATGGATTGTTTAGTTCCTATGGATAGAGCAGTTAACCACTTTGCACAAGTAACTCTTTTGGATGATGAGGTCGTTTCAATTCGCCAAGGCAGAGTAGTGACAAATAAAATAGGTGTTGGAGAAGTAGATTGTGTTCGTCTTTATGATGAGAAGGCGCAATTTATTGGGTTAGGTGAACGAAATATACAGGGTGACATTAAAGCGAAACGATTGCTTTCTTTTTAATTTTTTAACGTTATAAAAGAAACAATCTCAACTAAATATGAAATTTTTTGCACAAAAATAATTTTCAGTACTTGTTTCGTTGGACATGCCTTGGTAGAATGTTCGCCTTTAAATGAATACTTAGTAGTTCCAGGAGTGTATAATGTCGCTAAACAGCGCAGATAAAGCAGCAATCGTTAAAGAATATAAGCGTTCCGATAAAGATACAGGTTCGCCTGAAGTTCAGGTTTCTATTATTACAAGCCGCATTAAATATTTAACTGAGCATTTTAAAGAGCACAAAAAAGATTTCCATTCCCGACGTGGACTACAACAACTCGTTAATAAGCGTCGTAAGTTATTAAAATATTTAAAGCGTAACGATGAAGCTCGATATCAAACATTGATCCAAAGTCTGGAACTGAGAGATTCTTATTGATTGCTGAGCAAGAACATTTCTTTAGAAATGTACTTTATAAAAAATACTTTAAATAAAGGCGCAATTTTCTGCGCCTTTTTTTCGTTATAATTACTTAATGAGGAAGATTACGTGGCTAAGTTTACAAAAGAAATAGCATTTGGTGACCACACTCTTATATTGGAAACTGGTGAAATTGCACGACAAGCTGATGGAGCAGTATTAGCCAGTATGAATGGCACCCAAGTATTAGCTACGGTAGTCGGTAAAAAAGATGGTGGCGAAGGGAATGATTTTTTCCCCCTCACAGTAAATTACCAGGAAAAATTTTATGCAGTAGGTAAAATCCCTGGTGGATTTAACAAACGCGAAGGTAGACCATCTGATAATGAAACATTAATTTCACGCTTAATTGATCGTCCTATTCGGCCATTATTCCCAGATGGTTTTTGTAATGAAGTCCAAGTCATAGTGACAGTTCTTTCTTTAAACCCTGAAGTTTCATCAGATATTGTCGCAATGGTTGCCTCTTCTGCTGCATTAGCCCTTTCTGGCGTGCCTTTCAATGGACCAATTGGAGCTGCGCGTGTTGGATATCGAGATGGCATTTATTTATTGAATCCGAGCCGCAAAGACTTAGAGCAATCCAGACTGGATTTAGTGGTTGCAGGAACTAAAGACGCTATTTTGATGGTAGAGTCAGAAGCTAAAGAATTGAGCGAAGACATTATGCGTGGCGCTATCATGTTTGGTCATGAAATGATGAAAAATGTGATCAAAGCGATAGAAGAACTGGCAGCACAAGCAGGGAAAACCCGTTGGGAATGGAACCCTCCTGAAGTTGATACTCATTTGCAAGAACGCATTGCTGATATGGTAAAACAGGAAGTTGAGACAGCCTATCTGATTAGAGACAAGCAAGAGCGTTACCAGCGTTTAGGCGAATTAAAAGAGCAAACAATCGCTGCTTTGCAAGCTGAAAACGATGAGTTAAAAGCAGATGTTATTGCCTCTATGTTTGTCGAAATAGAACGCGCTACTGTACGCAATCGAATCCTTGATGGTGAACCACGAATTGATGGCCGTGATCATAAGACAGTTCGTCCTATTGCGATTCGGACAAAACTTTTAGAAAGAACACACGGTTCCGTGTTGTTTACTCGCGGTGAAACACAAGCTATTGTCGTTGCTACTCTAGGTAATGATCGTGATGCACAAATGTTAGATAATATCACTGGTGAAGCAAAAGACCGATTTATGTTGCATTACAATTTCCCCCCCTATTCAGTAGGTGAGACTGGTATGGTTGGAAGTCCCAAGCGTAGAGAAATTGGACATGGTCGTTTAGCCAAACGAGCGCTTATAGCGGTATTGCCTGAGGCAAATGAATTTCCTTATGTATTAAGAGTTGTCTCTGAAATCACCGAATCAAATGGCTCAAGCTCAATGGCTACTGTGTGTGGTACCAGCCTTGCATTAATGGATGCAGGTGTTCCATTGAAAGCTCCTGTTGCTGGGGTAGCAATGGGTTTGATTAAAGAAGGTGAGCGTTATGCCGTATTAACGGATATATTAGGTGATGAGGACCATTTGGGTGATATGGACTTCAAAGTTGCCGGAACAGAGCATGGGATTACTGCATTACAAATGGACATTAAAATCCACGGTATTACCAATGAAATTATGGAGCAGGCTCTAGACCAGGCGTTAGAAGGTCGTCTGCACATTCTTGGTGTCATGAATAATGCATTATCAGAGCATAGAGAAGAATTATCGCAACATGCACCACGAATTACTACTATGAAAGTTGCTGAAGACAAGATTCGGACTATTATTGGTAAAGGTGGAGCAACGATTAAAGGATTGATTGAAAGCACAGGTGTTTCTATTGATATCGATGATACTGGCGTGGTTCAATTATTTTCTCCAGACATGAATGCATTGGAAGAAGCACAAAAACAAATTAAAGCGTTAATTGCGGAAATTGAGGTTGGCCAAACCTATCAGGGCAAAGTAAGTAAGATCGTTGATTTTGGTGCTTTTATTAACCTTTTGCCTGGAAAAGATGGCTTACTCCATATTTCTCAAATCTGCAGTGACCGCTCACAGAAGGTTGAATCTGTATTGCAAGAAGGTCAAGAGATTGAAGTATTTGTTGCTGGTATTGATAAGCAAGGTCGCGTGAAGCTTGAGTGGAAAGATAAGCCTCAAGCAGAAGGAGCAGCTGCTGCGCCTGTTGTAGAAGAGCACGTTGAGGAAGAACATCAAGATGCTGCGAATATGGATGATCGTGTAGGTGAAGAAGAGTAAATTCTATTGATGGGCTCTCCTGTATGTTGATGTAAGAGGAGAGTCATAATTGTGATGGTGTCAGATTCTATAGGTAGCCGTATTAAGGTAGCGTAATACGGGGATGCATCCTTATTAATCCCGGATACGACTTGGTTTAATCCGGGCTACACATTTTATGTACAAGAGATTTCTTACTTCCCGGGACGGCGTATCTCCTTCGTGAACGCCTAGTCCCCAGGATATTCATACTAGAAATGAAGAAACCAAAAATGGATTAATTGCCATGCGTCAAAGTTAAAAATTCGGCACGACTTGTTGGGTTATTACGCATGTCGCCAAGCATGACTGAAGTTGTCATTATTGAGTTTTGCTTTTCAACACCCCGCATCATCATACACAGATGCTTCGCTTCGATAACTACAGCCACACCACGTGCACCAGTAATTGATTGCAAGCAATTTGCTATCTCTGTGGTTAAACGTTCTTGAATTTGCAGGCGTCGGGCGAAATAATCAACGATACGTGCTATTTTTGATAATCCTATTACCTTCCCATTGGGAATGTATCCAACATGACATTTGCCAAGAAATGGGAGTAAATGGTGTTCACACATAGAATACATTTCTATATCCTTTACTATAACCATTTCACTCATGTCCGAATCAAAAAGTGCACCATTAATGATGTCTTCTAGATTCTCATTATAGCCTTTAGTCAAATAACGGATAGCATTGGCTGCACGCTCAGGCGTATCAATCAAGCCTTGTCGAGTTACATCTTCACCTAATTGTGTTAGCAGTTCTTTATATAGTTTTTCCATAGTTATTTCCTAGCCTGGGGGCCAAGTCATGTGCCGTCCGCCCAGTAAATGTAAATGAATATGATATACTGTTTGGCCACCATCGGGATTAATGTTAAAAACTAATCGATAACCTGCGTCACTTATTCCTTCAGTTTGAGCAATTTTTTTTGCCCCTAAAATCATTTTTCCCAACAGGGCCTGGTTTTCATCGCTGGCATCATTCAGTGTAGCAATATGTTGCTTCGGAATAATTAGCAGATGTTTAGGAGCTTGCGGGTTGAGATCACGAAAAGCCATTATCTCATCATTTTCGAAAACTACTGATGCAGGGATCTCACCCTGTGCAATTTTGCAAAACAAGCAATTCATAGACAATCTCATTTTGATTAAAATGAGCTATTATACATTGCATTGCTTATAATGCGACAGCTTCTCTTTGCCTTTTAACGTGTTTTTTCGCATAATAGCCGCTTTATATCATAATTCTGCATTCGGCAGAGATTCATTTTTAAAAAAATGAAAATCGCTTAGTTGTGATAGGAATTGTTTTTATTTCAAGCTGGATTAATACCAAGGTATATTTTTATTCAATAAGAGGGGAGATGAATAAATGAGTTTAATGAAGATTAGCAGTGGTCGAGATTTACCAAGAGAAATTAATGTAATTATTGAAATCCCTATGCATAGTGAACCTGTAAAATATGAAGTAAATAAAGAGTCTGGAGTGTTATTCGTTGACCGCTTTTTATCCACACCAATGTTCTATCCAGTCAATTATGGTTATGTTCCTAACACTTTATCTGAAGATGGAGATCCTGTTGATGTGCTTGTTGTAACCCCTGTTCCTCTTGTCGGTGGAACAGTGATTCCATGCCGACCCGTAGGAATGTTAAAAATGACTGATGAGTCAGGTATAGACGCTAAAATCTTAGCTGTTCCGACGAATAAGCTTACTAAAATATATCAATCAATTCAAACACACGAAGACCTTCCAGAACATTTATTAAAATCTTTAGAGCACTTTTTCAGCCATTATAAAGACTTAGAAGAAGGTAAGTGGGTTAAGCTAAATGGCTGGGCTGGCCCTGAAGCTGCTTTTGAAGAAATTATGTCAAGTGTTGCTCGTTTTAATGGAAAAGAAAAAAATAAGTAAATTTGTGGTCAAGCCCCGACCCTACATTAAACACATAATTAGCATGTGTGGCTTGTATTAGCGCAACGTAATGCGGCTACGCATGTCTATTTTCATCCGACATGGGATCTCAATTATAAACCCTATTCAAGAGCTTTTTGTCGCCAAGCCCTGTTCTAAACTATTAGCTCTCGGAGCCAAATCCGGGTTTAGGTTATTTTATATTTTCGTGTTTTCAATTCATTGCAAATTCAACTTAAAGTATTTCAAATGGACTCTAACTCGCTTTCTTGTAAACCATATGATACTTTATTTCGTGTTATAAAAGCTTAAGGAAATTCGGTGGCATACCATCTTTCTACATTGGTCATCATATTACTTTTTTTAATTTTATTGGCTGCTTTTTTTTCAGGCACTGAAATTGGTATGATGTCGATTAATCGCTACAAGTTAAAACATCTGGTCAAGAAAGAAAATAAACAAGCGATAAGAGTCAATCAAATACTTTCTCGACCTGATCGATTATTGAGTGTGGTGTTAATTGGTAATACCTTGGCTAATATTCTTGCCTCAACAATAGCAACATTGATAGGCCAGCATATTTATGGAGATGCTGGTATTGCAATAGCTACCGCTCTTTTAACACTAGTGATTTTAGTATTTGCTGAAATGATACCCAAAACATTTGCAGCAATTTATCCACAGCAAGTCGCATTTGCTACGTCATTACCTTTGCAAATTCTACAATGGATTTTCGCACCTCTTGTGTATATAACCAGTTTTATGTCTAACGGAGTTTTACGTTTATTTCAAGTCTCGATTGATAAAATACAAAAGGAATCATTGACTGGTGAGGAATTACGTTCAGTCGTCCATGAGGCAGGAGGGTTATTACCCGTTGAACATAAAAGTATGTTAATCAGTTTACTGGATTTGGAACAAGCAACGGTGGAAGATATTATGATCCCTAAGTCAGATATCGTTGGTATCGATATAGAAGAGCCTTGGACGGAAATTCTATATCAACTTGAAACAGCAAAGCATACCCGTTTGCCCTTATACCGCGATTCCATTGATGATTTGGTAGGAATGATTCATGTACGCGATGTGTTAAATTTAGCGATAGAAGATGAGTTGAGCCTTGATAGCCTAATGAAATCAGCTGATAAACCCTATTATATTCCTGAAGCGACTCCCCTCAACATTCAGATTTTAAATTTCAGAAAAATGAAAAGACGAAGTTCTTTTGTTGTGGATGAATATGGAAACATTCAGGGCTTAGTCACGATGGAAGATATCCTTGAAGAAATAGTAGGTGAATTTACGACGGATGTCGCTGCATTAAGTCGTGGTATTACGCTGCTAGATGACGGGTCAGTCATTGTCGATGCGGGTTTTACAGTACGTCATTTAAATCGCTTAATGGGATGGCATTTACCAATGATAGGACCTAAAACACTAAGTGGTTTAATCGTGGAACATCTTGGATATATACCCCCTGCCGACTCATGTTTGGCCATAGAAAACTATCGCATGGAAATATTAAAAGTCGGTGATAATACGATTAAAAGCGTAAAGGTATTTAAAATAAGTAAAAGGCGTAAATAAAAACCACGCTATTTTATCGCTTTTTTGTTTTATTCAAGCAAATTCGAGCCTGTCATTTAGAACTATGACGAAGTCGTGTTCAATGACGTTCTGTTTTGGTGGTCTAGGATTCACTTCCCCAAAATGAGCTTGGGGTTAATCACTTATTTGTGACCTAAAGTTTTCCAATACATTTTTACATTGATTAAGGAAGTCTTCGAATTGGGTCCCCTTTACAAAATACCCATCAATATTAAAATCTTGTGTGGCGATTTTATCTTTATTGTTATTTGACGTGGTAAGGACAAATATCCTCACACTATTAAATTTTGAATGAGTGCGGAACGATTGCAAAAACTCTAAACCATTCATTTTAGGCATCATTAAATCTAAAACAATAATTGCAGGTATTACTGCAGTTTCAGTATTATCATTTGTTAATATATTTAAAGCTTCAACCCCGTTTTTTGCTATTTGAAGCGTAAGGGGCAAATTCAATTTGGCAAGTTCTCTTTCTACATAAATGCAATCAATTTCATCATCATCAACAACTAAGATATGGGGAATTGTATTTTTATTAATCATTCAATCTACCTCCTATTTGTTTTGGCCAAGTAAAGTGGAATATGGCTCCTTGATTTTTATCCGATTTGACACCAATACTGCCCCCTTGCGTTTCAACAATTTTTTTTGCAATGCTAAGTCCAACACCACAGGTTTCTAAAACATCACGGGGTTGTAATGTTTGAAAAAGTTGGAAAATGCGATCTTGGTATGCGAGTTCAATGCCAGGACCATCATCAGCGACAAAAAATTCATAATAATCGTTCTTTTCAACAACGCCCACTTGAATGTGTCCTTTTGGAAGATGGTGATGTTTGACACTATTATCAATCAGTTCATAAATGACCTCCTGTAATGAGTTTTTTTCCGCCTCGATAGGAAAAGTACAATGCTTACAGCTAATATTAAAGTCATTTGCGGCTTCTACTGAATGGGCTACAGAATTAACTAATTCAGGGAAGTTAATTTTTTCAACTTTTGAGTGTGTTCCGCCTGCCTGAGCATATTTTAATAGCCCATCCAGTAACTTCGACATGCGATAGGCGCGCTTTCGTAAAAATGTTAGATATTTTCGAGATTGAGAGGTCAATTGGTTCCCTACATCTTCTTCAATCCACGAAACTAAATGTTCTATTGCAGGTAATGGTGATTTTAAATCATGAGAAGCTAAATAAACAAAACGCTCCAATTCATCTTCTGCATTTTTAACTAAAATTAAATTTGCAATTCTTGCTTTAAATTCCTCAGTAGAGAAAGGTTTAATCATATAATCTTGAGCACCTTCATGCAGCATTCGTACACAAAGTTCATCGTCTGCTTTAGCAGTTACAATCATAACTGGAGTCGATAGCAAAGAAGAATGTTGCCTTATTGCATGGACCATTTCTATACCATTCATATTGGGCATCATGATATCACTGATAATTACATGGGGATGAAATGTGATCGCTTTATCTAAACCCTCTTTACCATCTCGCGCACTGACGATACGATAATCCTTACTTAGAAGTTCACATAAAAATTCATTCATGGCCAAATTATCTTCTACCACTAAAACAAGAGGTCGGTTTGGGTTGCTCTCTACATTGGGCTGTTTCGTCACAATTTTGCGTGGTTGTCTAACAATACGAGGTATTTCAAGAGCTCTTTGTATTGGTTGTTCATTATGTACGAATTGATCTGCTGGCGCATTTAACGGGATTTGAATGATAAAAAGAGCACCACCTAATTTTGATTGCTGCACTTTAATTGTACCATTATGTAATTCGATAAAATCTTTTACAATTGCTAACCCTAAACCAGTTCCTGCTGAATGACGCATGTTTTCTTCCATTTGAAAGAAACGCTCAAAAATTTTTTCTCTAAGTTCTGAAGGAATTCCTGAGCCATTATCTTCAATGGAAAACGACGCATTCTTATTTTTTTTACCTAACCTTAGACAAATTGTTCCATGAAATGGACTAAATTTTATCGCATTGGAGAGTAAATTGAGGATCACACGTTCAATTTTTTCATTATCCATCTGAACGAATAGTTTTTTAGGGAAAGAACAAGAAACATGTAACTCTTTTGCTTCAATATCTGCTTCAAATAAAGACAGAATTTTCTTTATAAGGCACACAAAATCAACGGTGTAATAATTAATTTGTAATCTTCCTGAATCAAATTTTGCTATATCTAATAAATCATTTACATGTTTTAATAATAGAAGCGCATTCTCCTTCATTAATTGCATTTTCTTTATTTGCAATGGTGCTAAAGTTTTATCCCGTAACAAAGTATCTATGGAGCCCAAAATTAACGTGAGTGGGGTGCGCAATTCATGACTAATATTCGCGAAAAATTGCGTTTTTAGCTGATCAAGTGATGCTAAATTATAATTAGCAACTTGTAATTTTTTGTTAATGATTTGAATTTCTTGTGCTCGTTGATAAATTTCAACCTCCATTTCTCCTGCTCGGGTGCTGAGTGCTTCCATTGCTTTTAGTTGTTCATAGCGAGTTTTTTTTAGCTGGATGTATTCTGTGACGTCTTCGACTCGATGGATAATATATTTAATTTTTTTATGAATATCGAAAACAGGTAAATTTATTGGACTCCAATATCGTTCCTCATATCCTCCTCCCTTTTCTCTAGGGCGGCGAACATCGTATTTTTGGATTGCCATTATGTCATGAGTTTTATTTTTCAAAACTCTATTTAATGAGTCACTTAAATTACTTACTCCAGTTGCATGAGGGTCTTCTGGATTATCTGGGAATACATCAAATATATTTTTCCCAATAATTTGCTCTCTGGTTACCATCGTGGCTTGCAGATAATTATTGCTCACGGCAATGATAGTAAAAGCTTCATCCAGTACAAGATAAAGGCCAGGAGCAGACTCAAAAATTAATTTAAAATCAATAGGTTCGTTTGTGCTCTCCATTGCCATCGCCTCACAATCCATGTACATTAAGTATAAAATATAAACAATGTATTTAAAAGTAATTCCTTGGATGTGTTGGCAGGTTATTTTGTATCGCTTTCTTTTAAGCTGACTACTTGAGCCGTGAACATATAACCCCCATTGCGAATGGTTTTAATTAATGCAGGTTTTTTTGCATCAACTTCTATCTTTTGGCGAAGTCTACTAATTTGTACATCAATTCTTCGATCAAAAGGATTTAGATCACTGTTTTTAGTGATCTGTAACAGAAGTTCTCGATCCAAGATTCGTTGGGGTTGTTGGACAAAAGTAAGTAACAAGTCATATTCTCCAGCGCTTAATAACAATTCTTCATTCATATTACTAAACACTTGTCTGGATGCAGGATAAAGCCGCCAATTGGCAAAAATAAGAACTTCTTTTTCATGATCAGATTGTTGTTGTGCACGTAAAACGCGTCGGTTAATCGCACTGACACGCGCATGAAGCTCTCTTGGTAATAGTGGTTTTACAATGAAATCATCTGCTCCGGCCTCGAGTACTTTGATACAGGCTTCTTCATCTGGAGTATCATTTATAATCAATAAAGGTACTGGATAGTCTGTATAAAATTGATGAATCACCTGGGGATCATTTTTTAAAATCGACCAATTAATTAGAATCGCAACGGGTTTCCCAAATCCATTTTGAATAGGTGTTAATTGACGCTGTTGCACGATGTTTATGTTAAATTGAGCAAAGTATTTTTTGAGATCCTCTCTCACAGGATCGTTATCAATAAATAATAGATAACTGGGTTGTGGCATTAATTTATTCCTGGTTTTAGGAGCACTATTCACCATAATTTTGGCAAGATTAATATAGACTTGCAATTATTTTCGATATTATCCTAGAAAAAGTAGTTGAAACTTAGCGATCTGGATAAGGTACTGAACATATTGGATTATAGTAAGGATTATTAGAACAATTTTCTATGTGTCTGAATATCGACTCTATCATAAAATATTTTTCAGGTGGGAACAGAGTGTCGGATTTTTTCCAGCTGAGAAAATGCAGACACAACAAGACATCGCTCAAGGAGACAGGATGACTCATCATAGTGCTCAGTTTTCAAGTTGGTTTGTTACAGAAAATGATCGAAAGCAAATTCATCCCTATTCGCAACAATTACAACAATTATTCTCCAAGCAGCAAGTTAATTTATGGCTTGAGGGGTTCGTTGATTTTTTGAATAAAAATGATGTGATGCATATTGAACTGACAACTATATTTCATGACTGGAAAGTTGAGGAACAGTATACGGTATTGCATTATTTTTCTAATCCTGAATTTGCTTCCTTAGTGAATGCAATTTTCTTCTATAAGATACACCCGGAAAAATTGTTTGTTGATGTAATTCATCCAGAAAAGCTCGTTTCAGTGCAAATGCGTTTAGGAGTATTGCATCATTATATCGAATTAATACAACAACAATTACATAGAGTTGCTTTGCAAAATGGTCTAATTCCAGACGCTGATTACTTGTTGCATGATGAAGAGTTACCCCAAGGCATCATCATCGAGATCAATGAAAAATGTAGGCAAATGATTCAGGCTGCGGTTAAAAAATTGAAAGCAAATGTGAGTCTAAGTCAGGAAAAACAAGGGGCTATTGATTATTTACAAGATCTTAAGCGAGCTTATAAGTTCTCGTTTAACCCCAATCGATTAATTGATGCAGTGATGGTATTACAACAAAATTTATTGCCCGAGATTGTAGAAGAACAACGTTCAACTGTTTTTCAAGAAAAAATGGTGGTTTTATACCGTCAGCTTTCTACTACAGAATGTCTGGATTTATACGGCTATTTTGCCAATGATGATACTCGCTATTTACTTTATACTTTTTTTAAGATTACACAAGGCGGTACCTTCGACTGGATGCCTTCTCTTAATAGGGAAGAAAGAATGGCGGTAGTTGAAGTATTTGATGCGTTAAGCTGTGTTGTGGAAGCTTTATGTATTGAATTAAAAAATCGACATCTTCTCACAGAAACTTATATGTATGATTTGGCAAAGCCAAACATCAATATAGGCAATCCTAATCGTGATGCAGTATTTAGAGTAATGAAAATTTATAAGCCCACGAATGTAATTCCTAGCGATGTCATCGAACAATTGTTTCAATCTATTGAAGCGACTGATTGAACGGTACTTTAATAGTGGGCTGTCATTTTGGCCTAAATAATAGAATTCAACCGTCACTAGGATGTTTTTTAATTTGCCCTATTGTTTTTCCTCTTTTCCTCTAAAAAGAATGACTGTAAATATTTAATGATTAAAGCCCCTAGCTTTCTTTCCCTACCTGATTGAGTTAATGGAATACCAATTTTTCGTGAAATTTTTGCTTTAAGGGCAGAGATACCAACCAGTCTTTTCCATGAAAATCCGCCGCGATTCATTTTTATTCCTGATCACTAGAAGGGCTATTTATATGCCAATTATAGATGTAACTGTCAATAGTGTTGATGTGCTTGAGTTGACTTAGTAAAGGTTCTTTTGCAAATTGCAATAAATGAAAAATTACGTCTTTTTTGGTCCCGCCAAAATCCTCTTCATACCAATCATATAATTTAGAGATGATTAGTTTCCCCTCAATCACACTTACACCTCTAAGTGAGTTAATGTAATTTGAGGCTGCCTCATTTAATTGCTCCTCAAGAAGTTTTCCCTGATATATTTTTCTACTAAGATTAGGAGCACCGATAGTGCCGTTATTTAAGGCATAATGGGTGCGGGGATCATTCCAAATCGCTCTGATGATGCGGTTATTAATGTCATCTAAAGTCAAAGAAGTGTCTTTAATAGTGATTAGATTTGCTCCCCAGGGGCCTATACTGAATAATCCTGGTGAAATGTTAATTTCTTGAATTGAAGTAACAGGGTAATAGTTAGCTATAATTTGTACGGTCAGGGCATTGTATACATTAATCCAATACGCTAATTGTTCATCGCGATTATAATTATCTATATTTACCTCTGACATGCTTTTTAAATAATCTTTCAGTAGATTCAAGTCTGTTTGAGTCATGTGGGCATAATCAACCAGATTGATATTTTCTTCACTGCTAACAATACGACGGTTTAGAAAATCTTGCCAAAGTTTATGAGATATAACTTCTTTTGATAAGGGATTATTTATTTCCCATTTTGGCCACAAATTTTTATAAAAAGATGCATTAGCTAGCCCCGAAATCAGAAGCATTAATATAAGAATGTATTTACTGCGGCGTACGGTTTTAAACATGAATTATTGCTCTATTACGAAGGGCGTTCCCTATGGTGTTGCCATCCAAAAACTCTAACTCTCCTCCAGAGGGAATACCATGCGCCAATTGAGTAATATTAATTGGCAGATCATGCAAAAGCTGATGAATAAAATGAATAGTAGTTTGTCCTTCTACACTAGGGCTTAATGCCAATATCACTTCTTTAATTTCTTCTTGAATGATGAGACTTTTAAGTCGGGGTAATCCAATGTCTTCTGGTCCTAATCCATCTAGTGGAGATATTTTTCCCATGAGGACAAAATATTTACCTTGAAATGCGTTGCTTTGTTCTATAGCAGAGACATCCGCTGGACTTTCTACAACACAAAGCAAGGATGAGTCTCTATTTGGATTTTGGCAGAGAGTACAAATTCTTTGTTCTGTATAATTAGCACAACGTTCACAATGGTGAATGTTGTTCATTGCTTGCTCCAAGCATGATGCAAGGTGTAATCCTCTCTGTCTTTGATGCTGGAGTAAGTGAAACACCATACGTTGTGCTGATTTTGGACCTACGCCTGGTAGACAGCGAAACGCTTCTACCAAACGGTTTAGCATATCCATCGTTAGGATTATTCCTTATCGCCTTCACCCATTAGGTCAGTTGGAATATTGAGACCCGCGGTTAATTGACTAATTTTTTCTTTAGATGCTTTTTCAATTTTTCGTACTGCATCATTAATTGCGGCAGCAACTAAATCTTCCAACATTTCAACATCTTCTTCCATCATTGTCGGTTTGATCTTCACTTCGGTAGCATCATGTCGGCCATTCATTTTAATAACTACCATGCCACCGCCTGCTTCACCTGTGACAACTAATTGGCTTAGTTGTTGTTGCGCTTCTTGCATACGTTGTTGCATTTTTTGCGCTTCTTTCATCAGGTTACCAAGATTTTGATTCATATCCATTATTAGGGCCTCATATGTTTAGGTTTTAAAATTCAATATATTATAAGTCATCTTTTAGCGGGACAATAGAATTTTTGACCAATTCCGCTGAAAATTCTTGCTGAAGTTGCTGGAACATAGGGTCATTGTGCAATGCGACCTCAGCTTTTTGCTGTTTTTGTTGTGTCGCTTGTTCTTTCTGCTGCGCAGGAGAGGCTAGAACTGACTCATCACTGTTTAAAATAATTTTTATTTGGTTCTGGTAATATTGACTTAGTGCTGCTTCAAGGCGGGTGAGAACCGTTGGAGTAAATAAAGACTGATGTCCTTTAGCCACACGTAAAGTGAGCTCTCGTCCATCCTTCGCAACTAATTCAGCATTTTCTGCTGCATTGAGCGCCAAACCGGTGAGTTTTAGATGAGGGATAATGCTTGCCCAGTCTT
>NZ_LNYZ01000010.1:0-112500 GCF_001468065.1 Legionella steigerwaltii | reverse complement strand
ATGTGTACTAAGTACACGTGGTAGGGGAGCGTTCTGTAGGCTGAAGAAGGTGGATTGAGAAGTCTGCTGGAGGTATCAGAAGTGCGAATGCTGACATGAGTAACGATAATGAGGGTGAAAAGCCCTCACGCCGGAAGTCCCAGGTTTCCTGCACGACGTTAATCGGAGCAGGGTGAGTCGGCCCCTAAGGCGAGGCTGAAGAGCGTAGTCGATGGGAACCAGGTTAATATTCCTGGACTTTTTATAAGTGGTGAAGTGGGGACGGAGAAGGCTAGATAAGCCAGGCGTTGGTTGACCTGGTACGTGCATGTAGGGGGGTAGACTTGGCAAATCCGGTTTACTATTAACTCTGAGGTGCGACGTGGTGCTGACACTTCGGTGTACGGCGAAGTTATTGATGCCCGGCTCCCAGGAAAAGCTGCTAGCCATAACTTATAGAGAACCGTACCGCAAACCGACACAGGTGGACAGGTAGAGAATACTAAGGCGCTTGAGAGAACTCGGGTGAAGGAACTAGGCAAAATGGTACCGTAACTTCGGGAGAAGGTACGCCCTTTCTGGTGATGGGATTTACTTTCAGAGCTGGAGAGGGCCGCAGAGACCAGGTGGCTGCGACTGTTTATTAAAAACACAGCACTCTGCAAATTCGTAAGAAGACGTATAGGGTGTGACGCCTGCCCGGTGCCGGAAGGTTAATTGATGGGGTTATCTTCGGAGAAGCTCTTGATCGAAGCCCCGGTAAACGGCGGCCGTAACTATAACGGTCCTAAGGTAGCGAAATTCCTTGTCGGGTAAGTTCCGACCTGCACGAATGGCGTAACGATGGCCACACTGTCTCCACCCGAGACTCAGTGAAATTGAAATCGCTGTGAAGATGCAGTGTACCCGCGGCTAGACGGAAAGACCCCGTGAACCTTTACTATAGTTTTGCACTGGACTTTGATGATAACTGTGTAGGATAGGTGGGAGGCTAAGAAGTGAGGACGCTAGTTCTCATGGAGCCGACCTTGAAATACCACCCTGTTGTTATTGAGGTTCTAACTTGGTCCCATTATCTGGGATGAGGACAGTGTATGATGGGTAGTTTGACTGGGGCGGTCTCCTCCCAAAGAGTAACGGAGGAGCACAAAGGTACCCTCGGTACGGTCGGACATCGTACCAAGAGTGTAAAGGCAAAAGGGTGCTTGACTGCGAGAGCGACGGCTCGAGCAGGAACGAAAGTTGGTCTTAGTGATCCGGTGGTTCTGAATGGAAGGGCCATCGCTCAACGGATAAAAGGTACTCCGGGGATAACAGGCTGATACCGCCCAAGAGTTCATATCGACGGCGGTGTTTGGCACCTCGATGTCGGCTCATCACATCCTGGGGCTGAAGCAGGTCCCAAGGGTATGGCTGTTCGCCATTTAAAGTGGTACGCGAGCTGGGTTTAGAACGTCGTGAGACAGTTCGGTCCCTATCTGCCGTGGGCGTAGGAAAATTGAGAGGAGCTGCTCCTAGTACGAGAGGACCGGAGTGGACGAACCTCTGGTGTACCGGTTGTGACGCCAGTTGCATCGCCGGGTAGCTAAGTTCGGACGGGATAACCGCTGAAAGCATCTAAGCGGGAAGCCTCCCTCAAGATGAGTTTTCCCATGAAGCCCGTTGAAGACTACGACGTTGATAGGCAAGGTGTGGAAGCGCAGTAATGTGTGAAGCTAACTTGTACTAATTGGCTGATTGTCTTGACCATATAATCTGAATTACTTCAGAGTGACTGAATGTGTATACAAGCTGTAGGTTGGCCAAGGCACAACCTACAGAAATAAATTGTGAACCCTTTATTTACCTAATGCATGATTCGGGTATAATACGCCCAACATCATGTAAAACCAGTTTTCCTGGCGACCATAGCGGTTTGGAACCACCTGACTCCATCTCGAACTCAGAAGTGAAACGAACCCGCGCCAATGATAGTGTGAGGTTTCCTCATGTGAAAGTAGGTCATCGCCAGGGTTTTATTCTTTTAAAGCGGCATTTCCATGCCGCTTTTTTTATATCCAAAATTTACTTCAAAAAATATAAGCACTCATAGTCTTTTAGTTTTCTTTCTATCATCTAATGAAGATAGATATTGTTCTTTTTTTGTATACGCTAATTATTCCTAACTGTTATACCTTTTGTTAAGTATTGCAATAAATTAAAACCTTTTCTCGATAAATGCTAGTTATCGAGATACACTGAATTAAAAAACATTCAGGTAAATTGGGTGAAAAATAATTTTCTAATTTATGGCTCATATGGCTATACGGGTAATTTAATTGCTCAGTTAAGTCTAGAGCAGGGGCTAAAGCCGATATTAGCAGGCAGAGATGAAGAGAAACTTAAGCTTCAAGCGAAAGCTTTAAATTTGCAATACCGAGTTTTTGATGTGAATGATTTGGAGCAAACCAAAAATGCTCTGAACGATCTCATTGCAGTAATTCATTGTGCAGGACCATTCAAGTATACCTTCAAAAACATGGCTCTAGCCTGTCTTGCCGCAAAGACCCATTATCTGGATATAACGGGTGAAGTTATTGTAATAGAACAACTTATGGCAATGAATGAGGAAGCAAAAAAAGCCGGCATTATGTTATTACCTGGTTCAGGATTTGATGTGGTTCCTAGCGATTGTTTGGCTGCTTATTTAAAACATTGCTTACCTGATGCTAATCGATTGATTCTTGCTATAGGTACATTTAATAAAAGTGAACATTTAAGTGTTTCCCATGGAACTGCTAAAACAATGCTGGAAGATATCCCTGAGGGAACTAAGATTCGTGATGAGGGTGTTTTAAAGAAAATCCCTTTCTGCGGGAAGACTCAATTATTTGATTTTGGTACTTCGAAGAAGCTGTTATGTGCCACAATTTCATGGGGTGATTTGTCGTCTGCATGGTGGTCCACGCGGATTCCACATATAGAAACTTATATGGCATTGCCAAAAAAAATAATTAAATTTAAAACGTTTATTAATTTATTTAAATGGCTTTTAAGCTGGACTCCAATTAAAAAATATCTAACGCATAAAATTAATCAATTGCCTGCTGGTCCTAATGAGAAACAAAGAAACAACTCGGTTGTAAAAATTTATGCTGAAGTAACCAATGAAGCAGGGAAAAAAATTGCTGCAGTAATGACTACACCTAATGGGTATACATTGACCACTTTATCATCACTATTAATTATAAAAAATGTTCTATCAGGAGATGCTCCTATTGGTTTTCAAACTCCTTCCAGTGCGTACACAGAAGATTTAATCATGAAAATACCCGAAATATCACGAGTTATGCTCCAATAATTGTGTTAGTATTCACCTCATTTTCAAATTGGAGAAAATATTTTCATAGCCAAACATTATTACAATTAAATTGATTTTTATCTGTGTATAAGGAAATTAGATGACGCTTGAAAAAAGACTTACTAAACTAGAAAATGAAATTGAAGAACTAAAATTAGATAAATTGGACCTGGATGGAATATATGCTCGTATGCAAGCCCTGACTGAGCAAATGGAGAAACAACTAAATCAATATGAGAATGTTATCAATTCAGCACAAGCAGTAAACTTAAATAACGGAGAGCTGCTGAACAGGTATGGCATTATGAAACCACCAAGACAGCAAGAATCTTTAGAACTCACCTTCAGTGGACCTCATACTCCTTAAAACTCAATTATAGCCTCCTTAATTTTTGGGAGGTAGAAATTGATTTTTATTTTATACAGATTTCTTGATTCTAAAACCAAATCAAGGGCTGGTTAAAAAATTAAGATTCTTATTCGTAAAGGTAATCAAGCTAATCTGTATAATTTAATAGGATTATCACGATGTTTTAGAATAACATCACCAACAAATTCGCCTTTAATTTCAGGAAGTTGTTTCATTGCATCTTCAGAAATAAGAATGGTAGAGTTATACGTTTTATTGAGCTGTTCTATATGAGCTGCTGAATTAACTACATCCCCTATAATCGTATATTCTTGTCGTTTCTTTGTTCCGATCGTACCTGTTACCGCATTACCAAAATGTAGTCCTATCCCTAATTTTAGATCAGGCAGATTGCCTTTTTTTACTTCCTCTTCATTGCGTTTAATAATCTCCAATGCCGCATTTACAGCATTAGCGACATCATTGCCGCTAGAAAGCGGTGCACCAAACACAGCCATAAAACCATCACCTAAAAATTTATTAATAATTCCTTTATTATCATGAATAATTTTTATCATAAATTTAAAAATGCTGTTGAGATAATTAACAACAATTGGTGATTCATTTGCTTCGGTAAAATGAGTGAAATTGCGTATGTCCAAAAACATAATACAAACGGGTATATATTCACTCAAATTAGCATCTTTTGATAATAATTTGGATGCAACTTCGGGCGAAACGTGTTGGCCAAAAAGATCTTCAATTCTGTCCCGCTCTTTTTGAGCATCAAAAACAGCAAAAAGTTGCTTTTTAATTTGAGAGGTTACAAATCCTGTAATTACCCCTCCCATTAATAAAATTATTCCACGAGCAGCAAAGGGGAACCAGGCAACGAGATAGTAATCAATCCCTTCGATATTTGTATAGTGTAGAAAGTAATAGGAAAGCCCCCAATACTGAAGGGCTGCAACTAATCCTGCAAATCGGCATAACCATTCGTTTAATGTTAGTGAAGAGAGAATAATGAAGATGTAATAGAGTAAAACTGGTGGCATTAAAAGAACATACACAGGTGTTTGCACAGTAGCTGCAACAATAATCCCAAATGTTGGAATAGATATTTCGATAAAGCCATTCAAATAGCGTAGAAACATGGGCATATTTTTTTTATGGGCTATGTATAGGCAAATAACTTGGCGGATCAATAGAAAATAGAGCGCTACACCTGCTAAATAACCTGGTAAAATTAAGGATGATATTTTCGCCATTCGAAAAAATACTTCAGGGGAGTGAATAATAAATATTATCCACATAAGCGACAATAGAAAAAAAACAGTAGATAAAATTGTTGTTCTTAGTTTTTCGGTTTTTAATATTTCCATTTCCAAAATAGTTTGAGTCATTTACACTCACCCATTGGTCCATTTCTTTTCTTTTATTCTAGATTAGAATTTGAACAAATACTTGTAAGTAGCCGCTCTTTCGAATTCGACAGATCTCACCGATATATATATTTTAGATTGATACCAAATGCTTATCTTTAAGTCGCACATAATGTTGTGCTGAATAGTCTAACATTTCGATTTCTTGAACGGTTAATTTCCTAACCGCTTTAGCCGGGTTACCAAGATATAAATAACCACTTTCCAGTACCTTTCCAGGAGTGACTACAGAGCCAGCTGCAACCATTACATGATGTTGAATGTGTACCGCATCCAAAATTAAGGCGCCCATACCAATAAGACAGAAATCATCCACAATACAGCCGTGTAATACGGCTCGATGTCCAATGGTAACCCCTTGGCCTAAAATTAATGGTTGCCCACCTGATGTATAGGGGCCATCATGGGTAACGTGTAAAACCGATCCATCTTGAATGCTACAGGCATTACCTATTTTAATTGAGTTCACGTCTCCACGTATCACGGCCATAGGCCAAACAGATACATCGTCGCCTAGAAATACATCGCCAATGACTACTGATTTTGGATCAATGAAGACCCTTTGGCCTATTGAAGGTGATTTACCTTGAAAACTGCGAATTGCATTACTCATATTATTAAACCATAGTTACCAATTCTTCTGCACTTGTAGGATGGATTGCGACTGTATTATCAAAATCTTTTTTACAAGCCCCCATTTTTACTGCCACACCGAAGCCTTGGAGCATTTCATCAGCTGCCAATCCAATAACGTGCAGGCCGATAATTTTTTCTTCTTTGCCCAAAGTGACTAATTTCATTACGGTAGGTGTTTTTTCTTCTGCAAATGCATCAAACATTGGAGTAAAACGAGTTTGATAGATTTTAATTTTATCTTTGCCATATTGCTCAATAGCCTCTTCTTCACTAAGACCAACTGTTCCTATGGGAGGATGGCTAAAAATTACAGTACAAATATTATCATAATTTAAACAAGCTTCAGGTTGTTGACCAAATAAACGATCAGCCAAACGACGGCCCGCAGCAATTGCTACAGGAGTAAGTGCAGGTGCATTCGTTACATCACCTAAAGCATAGATTCCCTGAGTGCTCGTATTTTGAAAGGCATCGACTGAAATCAACCCATGCTCATCCGTAGCAACGTTTGCTTTCTCTAGATTTAATCCAGATGTTCTGGGTTTTCTTCCCACCGCGGCAATAATTACGTCTATATCATGAATAATTGAACCACTGGCGGCACATACAATCGATTTTCTGCCATCACTATGTAAATTTATTTCTTGTGCTTTATGGTTTGCATGAATATGGATACCTTGTTGTTGCATAATATCCATTAATGTTTCACCCAAAACCTTATCAAAGCGAGATAAAGGTCGTGTACCTCTCATTAAAAGGTGTGTTTCACTACCGAGACTATTTAATACTCCCGCCAGTTCTACCCCGATGTAGCCACTTCCAATAATTGCAACTTTTTCAGGCTGTTTGGTTAAAGCAAAGAAACCATCCGAATCAATTGCATGTTGAACTCCATGAATTCCTGGTTGTGAAGGTTCGCCACCCGTTGCAATGATGATGTGTTTTGCTTGATAAACAGAATCATTTACTTTGATTGAGTGTGCATCATGGAATGTCCCCAGACCTTGAATCAGGGTAATATCAAATTGGGCAAAACGTTTTGCATAATTTTCTCTGAGACGTTCTATATAAATATTGCGTTTATTAACTAGAGTATTCCAGTCAAGTCGGGTTGATGTGGGAGCAAACCCATATTCAGGTGCATGATGCAGGATGTCACAAATCATGGATGCATTGAACATAATCTTTTTGGGGACACAGCCTAAATTAACGCAAGTGCCACCTAAATAGCTTGGTTCTACTACGGCTACTTTGGCACCGTATTTTGCAGCTCGAACAGCACTGGCAATGCCACCGCTGCCTCCACCCAATACAATGAGATCAAATTGATTGTTTTTCATAGACAATTTTTGACAAATAAGTTTATATTATCAGGAACTGTCCAAGCAACCAACTAAAATTCCCAATAAATGAAGTTTACTAATGGGATGTTTTTCCAGTTATCCTTGCCTTTATTACTTAAGTTCTACCTGAAAACTGCAATAGGTAATGAAAGCAGATTTAAATAGCCCTAATTTGTATGGATGAGTAGTACAAAAGCAGCCTGATTTCAATACGGAATTATCTTTTTAAACAATTTGTAATCGTTCATTTCGGATCCCTTCTTTGAGCATTGATCAAGGATTAGGTTTAGGAGATTTAGGGTTGCAACTTAGACTTATCCTAGTATTTTCTGCAATAGGACGGAGATCTTGGTCGATGCTCTTTTATAAGGAGATTAATATGCCAGCATCTAGGATTAAGATTAGTCGTTTGGTTGTTTTGGGTGATAGTTTATCAGATAGGGGTACTTTTAATAAACGGATGCTTTTGGGTTTCATACCCCTGGGAGATATTTATGAGGTAGGTTTTGATGCACCTAGAGGACGATTTACTAACGGATTTGTCTGGGGTGATTACTTTGTTACAGCGATTATCGAAGAATTTGAAATCGAGCATGCACGAAAAAAAATGAAACTCACTCGCGATGCTCGAGGGAATGCAGATATAGCGGATGCTATTTTAGCGAATGATCGCAATCTGCTGAGAAAAAATGAGAAAGCATTTAGTCTAAATAGTGACAAACATATTTTATATAAAGGGGAACGTTTTGCACGCTTCTATTGTGAAGCAGGCTTAACCTCATATGATTACAAAACAAAATTCACACTGAATCCTGAAAACGAAGTAATCAGGCTGGTCTTGGCCAATTTAGAAGAGAAACAAAAGTTACTCAGTGCTGACGATAAGAAGTATCATATTAGCGCTCAGGAAAAAGCTGAAACTTTAATTATTGAATGGTCGGGGGCAAATGATTTACTTACTGTAAATTCTGAGCCTACTTTTCTTGAAGCAGATAATGCAGTCAATGCGCGAATCGCCAATCTTGAAATCTTGATTCAACAAGGATATCGAAATTTTGTTTTGGTGAATTTACCTGATCTTTCCTTAACTCCAAGATATCAGGCTCAAAGTAAAACGGAACAAGAGAATGCCGCTAAATGCTCTGTATATTTTAATGAACAATTGGCAGCAAAAGTACAACAAATTATTGAAAAATATCAGGGTTTAAACATACCTCTAAATCTTTCAATTTTCGATGTCAGCAAACCATTTGAAGACATTTATTCTCATTGTGAAGAATATGGATTCGATAAAGAAAAATTAAAGTCTCCCTATATTGAGTCTGAGGAATTTAAGGAAAATCAAAAAAATCCAGTGGATCAAGAAGAACATATTTCTCCAGCTAAAGGCTTCCTATTTTGGGATGTCATCCATCCTACGATGAATTTACATTCCTGGTTAGCAGTAAAATTTAAAGATGCATACAATAAAATTTTTAAATTTACTCCTCCTGATTCTACAAAGAAAAGCTGTAAAGAAGCAGGGGATGCAATGCGTCAATTTTCACCTGCCTCTTACGCTCATTTGCCCCAAGATTTAGTGAAAATAATAAGCACTATCCATGCAAATGCCGTGAGTATGGAGAAATCTTTTAGTGCTTCACGTCGTGAAAAGGGTGAACTATTAAAACAGTTTATTTTTGAACTGAAGTGTCAAAGTGGTAATTTGCAGGAGATTGATGCTTTTATAAAATCATTTACTCGAGATGCTGATAATATGAAAATAATAAAAAGACACAATAATCCAATATTTGATTTTTTTGCAGGCAAGAAAACGACCCAATCAGAAGATTATATTGGTGAGCTCAGCAGGGTGGTTGCAGAAAATCTTCATGTTCAGAAGCAACTAACAGTTTGATTGTAAATGAAATTAGTAGCCTGGGTGAAGGCGTAAGCCGTAACCCGGGATTGGAAATTGCATCCCCGGGTTTCGCTGCGCTGCACCCAGGCTACGACTAAACTTTGCTTCATTCAAAATATGCTTTATTCCGCGCTTACTTTAAAGTTTACATCAACATTGCCGCGAATTGCATTTGAATAGGGGCAAACTTCATGCGCTTTTGCTACCAATGATTCTGCATCTTTTTGGTTTAGGCCCACGACATGAGCATGCATTTCAACCCCAAGCTTAAATCGTTGGTCAGGTGTAGAGTACAGAGAGACTTGAGAAAGGATCGAAGCATCCTTCAGGGGAATTTGTTGTAAACGAGCCACATGGCGCATGGCACTCTCAAAACATGCAGCATAGCCTGCAGCAAATAATTCTTCTGGATTCGTACCGTCACTTTGGCCACCAAGTTCTTTGGGTTTAGCCAGGTCCAGTCTTAATAAACCGTCAGATGTTTCTATATGACCTTCTCGACCACCATGCGTACGTGCTGTTGCTGTATAAAGTGCTTTCATTTTTTGGTCCTTTAATGATAACTGCTATCAAGTTAGAGTTGATTTATGAATTTGTCAATTAGGAATGACTCTATATATTGTATTGCATTCATGAATTGGCACATTAGGGCTTTTCACCCCATAAAACAAACCCTTATCTAAATAATTACACACTTGTTGTGTATTTAGCTTATTAAGACATTGGGATAAGGTCTTGTGCTGGCAATGCGGAAAAATTGCGTTAGAGGAGTTTATGGCTTGATAGTGTTGATCGTTCCAGCTGTTTACATCACTGGTGTAATAGGTAGTAAAGTTTTTAATGTTTAGGTTCTTATCCATATTAAATATTTTCATACCTGGGTAATTATGATGGATGCGGCTAACACTGGGTGTAGAATAAGCGTATACGTTAGTGGCATTATCTAAACGGATTTTTCTGAATCCATCCATATGCGTATGCGAAGTGAGTAGGGTAATTTCTCCATATGATTTTTTGTTGTTATTTAATATTTTTATAAATTCTTCTAGGTATGTTTTATGCCAAATGGGTTCTCCACGATACGAATTTCCAGGCGGTTCGTGCATCGCAATTAATAGTTGTTTGGCATGATGTTTTCTTAATTGTTGATTTAGCCATGAAAGTTGGATTAAGGCATCGTGTTCTTGATTGGGGTATTTTGATAGTATGGGGGTTTTTGTCCATTGGGTAGCATTTAGGGCAATTAAGATAATCTTTTTATTTCCAGGGATTACATAGCTGGAATAATATCCATCGTGGCTCATGTGACTACCATCGATAATTAATTCTTTACAATGAGCACAGGCTCCATTCCATCTTGCAGCATAATTTAATGGAGAAACGCCGTCCGCTTCAAAAGGTTGGTAATTACCGAGCAAGGAATCATTGTTTCCTGCAATGTAAAAAATAGGTTTCAGATCTTTATCGTGCTCATATAAATCATCAAACACGGTTTTTTCGAACTCTCCTTTTTTCGATGCGTTAAATAAAGAGTGAGTTGGTAAATCGCCTAAGCAAAGAATAAAATCTACTTTTTTACTTAATTTTTCATATTCCTTCATGGCAATCTTTAGGAACTCTGGGCCTGTATCTTCTCCATCATTTGATGAATTACTACTGCCGTAATGAATGTCACTAATTGTTAGAAAACTAGGTGCTGCATACACGGAATGAAGAAAACAAAAAAACAATAAAACAACTTTAAAAAATGAATTCAATTGAATCTCCATGATGATTATTTATACGTAAGAGTACACTCAATGGTGCCAACTTAAGGATTAGCTGCAATTAAACCCTCATCCGCCCTATGGGCACCTTCTCCCCATGGGGAGAAGGGCAATTTCTTTATATTCCTAAGAAGCTTCGCGAATGCTCCAGATCCTTTGTGCCTGATTGGGAGTATCCAAAGCTTGTACCCAAAGTAGTATGGGACTCCCCGACGGATTAATTGTTAGCGTCTTAGAAGACAACATGACAGCAAAAGGATATTTCTTGACTACAGATTGCAATGTTGACCATACTTTTCCAGGATCAGTCTGGTTATCGCTTACAATAAGTTCATTACCTCGGTAGATGACATTGACCGATTGGCCTCGAAGAGCCGTTCGTATTGCTGACTCCAATCGTCGCCATTTCGCTTGATGTGCTTTTTGTCGTTCAGCTTGAGTCGGGTTTAATTGGAAACTAATCCGTTGATGAGGTGAAAAAATTCGACTTAAGCGACTGCTTCCTGGGCTCTTCTGCAAGAAATAAGTGCATAGTGCATCCAAAACAGGACGTCCTGGGCCAGAAGCTTTACCTGGCTGTCGGTTAACGTACATTGCAAAAGCTAAAGTATGCCCATTGGCAGTATATAAATATCCTGAGAGACTATTTATTCCTGTCATGGTGCCCGTTTTAGCGCGAACAAAACCTTGTTGTGTTGGAATCTGAAATCTCTTTTGCAACGTTCCATCTCGTCCAGATATTGGTAGTGCAGCGATGTATTCATAAGATAATGGAAAACGTTGATATAAGAATTTTAATAGCGATATGGTTTGTTCTGGGGTTACTAAGCTATACCTTGATAAACCTGAGCCATCAGTAAAAATTGCATTACTAAAATCAATTCCTGTTTGTGACTGTAAAAAGTTTTTAATCAAAGGTTGGGCATTTCGCCAGTTGACTGGTATTCCATTATTGAGTTTTTCCGCAGCATGCAAATATAAGCTGTCCGCATAGAGATTATCTGAAGGCTTTAACGTGTCTGCCATCAATTGCGATACTTGTTTGGAGTGTTGTGTTGCAATTAATAAAGAACCCGCTGGAGTTTTACCTAATTGAACTTGGCCATTGAGTTGGATATTCGCTTTTGCTAATTGGCTTTTGATCATGCCTTGGGCATACATTAAAGGGTTTTTTATTGCCAGTCGTTGTTGTACTGCCCATTGCCCAACACCAACACAACCTCTAACAGTTAAATGATTCTCTTGATCCAAACTAAAACCCACGCCACAACCTTTGGCATTCGCTTTAGTTGTTGCTTGGTTATTTAACGCGATGGCGCCACCACCATCATCGACTTCAACAATGGCTGGATCTCCAGCTTGAGCCCCGGGATTCACCGTAACAGTCAAGCGATTTGAATCCACCATAACTGGGGCGTTGGGTGCTCCGTAGCTGTATGATAAATCAGTTGTGAGCCAGCCGGGTGGATAGGGATCTACATTGGCCAAGCTGCTGTCAATGTATACGTTACCTTGAATGGTATTAATGTTCCATTCTTTCAATGAAGAAAGTAGCGTATTTAAATTGTCACGACTAAAAGAAGGGTCACCGCTAAGCCGTACATAAACGTTCCCTTGCAATACGCCTTGTTGTATTTTTCCTGCACTCATACTGAGTTGGTTTTTGAAACGGTAATCTGGTCCAAGTACCATTAACGCCGCTGCTTCAGAAAAAAGTTTCATGTTACTTGCGGGAATATATAATCGCTCTGCATTACGACGATATAGAGTTTTACCGGAAGTTAGGTCAAGGACAACAATTCCAAGATTAACATTGGGATTAACGCGATTAATCAATCGATCAACTTCAGTTTGGATGCTGGCGCTATATGATATTGTGGATAAGGCCAATAAAAACACGCCAGTCAATGTTCTTCTCATCGATGTCGTTCCTTTGTTACACCCTATGCAGAATATAGAGTTCATAAACGTTAATCATATCTTAAGCCTAAACGCTCCAAAAGTCCCGCAAGAGTATCATTATCAAAAAATTTTACTTGCAGCCATCCACCTTGCTCATTGTCGTTGATTATTTGTACGGGTGCACCTACTTGTTCTGATAATACGGTTTGTAATCGTTCAATGTCTCGATCTTTTTTCGCATTTTTAGGGAGAGGTAATTCTTTGTTTTTTTGCGTTTTAACTGCGTGCTCTAACTGTCTTACTGACCATTGGTGTTCTATAGTTTGTGTCACTAAATATTCCTGCTGGGGCGGATTTAGCCCTACAAGAACACGGGCATGCCCTAAAGATAAACTTTTATCTCGAATTAAATCTTTTATTTTTTCACCCAAACTCAGTAAGCGAATAATATTGGCAATATGACTACGTGACTTTCCTACTAAAGTGGCGATTTCATCTTGATGATAATGAAATTCATCAATCAAACGCCGATAGGCACTTGCCTCTTCAATCAAATTTAAATCTTCCCGTTGAATATTTTCGATTAAAGTCAGGGCACAAGCCTGCTTGTCAGTATAGTTTCCGATGAGGCAAGGCACTGTTTGCAATCCTGCCATTTTTGCTGCGCGCCATCTTCTTTCTCCAGCGATAATTTCATAACGTTGTTTCGCTATAGTTCTTACAATTAAGGGTTCAATTAATCCTTGAGATACTATCGATTGGGCAAGTTCTTTCAATGCAGCATCATTAAAATCCTGTCTGGGTTGATACTGTCCTGCTTGAATATTTTCTATAGGTATCTGATGAAATTCAACGTGCATGAAACAAGGTTCTGTATGGGATTGATGAGAATTGTTTCATATTTTGGTGGGAATGGAAATAGGGATGTGGGACGCAGGATGTAGCCTGGGTGAAGCGTAGCGTAACCCGGGATGGTACTACTGAATTCCCGGGTTACGCTACGCTTCACCCAGGCATTTTAAAGCAAACCATATACTATGGCTGAAATAGCGATGATGCCTATAGCTGTAGTAAATACATTACTTACTGTATGTGACTGATATTTTTTCATTGCGGGAACTTTGGCAATTGCATACATAGGCATGATAAATAACAAGACTGCAATAACCGGACCACCCAAAGTTTCTATCATTTTTAAGATATTGGGGTTTATGGTCGCTACAATCCAGCATGTCAGAACCATAAAAATTTCAATGACTCGCTGGAGCTTACTTTGACTTATTGTTTTTCCTGTTGGTTTTAACAGGTTCACGATAATGCTGCTTAGCCCCTCTTTAGCACCTAAATAATGGCCTAGGAATGATTTGGAAATTGCAATAAAAGCAATAATAGGAGCGATGCAAGCAATTAGCGGTGTTTTAAAATGATTTGCTAAATAAGACAAAATAGAAATGTTTTGTTGTTTTGCCTGTAAAAGGTCTTGAGGCGAAAGGCTAAAAACACAACTAAATACAAAAAACATAACCGAAAAGACCATGAGTAAATGGCTGTAGCGCATAATTGATGTACTATTTCTATCTGCGTCAGCACCATAGCGCTCTTTTTGATTGACTGCAAAAGATGAAATAATCGGTGAGTGGTTAAAGGAAAATACCATAACTGGAATGACTAACCATAAGGTCATCAAAAGACTATGTCCGCCATTAGCATGTAATGAATTGCTTTGCTGTAAAATAGCGTTGTTCCAGTTTGGAATTAAATAAACGGATAAAAATAATAATATCGTTGCAAAAGGGTATACCATTAAGGACATTGATTTGACGATTATTTCCTGCCCAAAACGGATTATAGCCATGAGTATAAGGATGAGTATTATAGCTAAAAGTGCCCTGGGTGGAGCAGACATCCCTAACTGGTTTACAAGAAAACTTTCAGTGGTATTGGTAATTGCTACGCTGTACATTAATAGGATGGGATAAATTGCAAAAAAATATAAACCCGTCAGTATTCTTCCTGCAAAAGTACCAAAATGTTCTTCAACCACATCAGTAATATTATTCTGTTCCGAAGATCCTGATAAAACGAAACGGCATAGAGCACGATGCGAGAAGTAGGTCATGGGGAAGGCAAGTATCGCCATTATAATTAAAGGCCAGATTCCATTTAATCCAGCATCTATTGGGAGAAATAGAGTCCCCGCACCTACAGCAGTGCCGTAAAGACTTAACATCCAAACAGTATCATTTTTTGCCCAGGAATTTTTTTTATTTATCGCAAGAGGTGGAATTATTGCTGTAGATTCAGTTGCTGACATAAAAATATCTTTCCTTTATAATACTGTGCACAGTGTCCAATATTAACACTGTGAAGCTAATATTTCAACAGAATCTACTGATGCTAATGAATATTCTCGATCAATTTATTTAGGGTCTATAAACAGACCCTAATCTTCTGCAGTTAATACTCCAGTTTAGTACCATAAAGCCTATCTCCAGCATCACCTAAACCAGGAATAATATAGCCTTTTTCGTTGAGCTGCTGGTCTATTGCTGCGGTGAAAATAGGGACCTCCGGATGTTCTTCATGAAAAGCAGCGATACCTTCGGGAGAGGCGAGCAGACAGAGAAATTTAATGGATTTAGGGCTGATTGCTTTAATTTCTTTAACCGCGGCAACTGCTGAATTTCCAGTGGCTAACATGGGGTCAACTACAATAACGTCTCGATCCCGGGTATGCTCTGGAAGTTTAATATAGTACTCAATAGCCTCAAGAGTTTTAGGATCGCGGTATAGGCCTATATGACCAATTCTTGCTGTAGGCACAAGTTGTAACATGCCATCAACTAAACCATTGCCGGCACGCAAAATCGAAACAAAAACCATTTTTTTACCTTTTAAAACAGGTGATTGCATTAAGGCCAAAGGAGTTTCGATCTCTTCATATTCCATTTCTAAATCACGCGTGATCTCATAGGCGAGCAGCATGCTGATTTCATGCATCAAGGTACGAAATTTGACTGTACTGGTGTCTTTTCGACGCATAATTGTCAATTTATGCTGAATTAATGGATGTTTCACTACGACAACCTGTTGATTATTCATTTTAACTCCAAAACTGCGATTTTAGGTAAATTGGATCTGGGTGCTTTGTAACCCGGATTACGCCGAGCTAATCCGGGTTACAAAGCCATGCTAAATATGTCTTAATTTAAAAAACGGTACCATCACTAATAATCTGGATAGGTGGCGTGCCTTGGGAGCGCTTTTGTTTCGCAACTCGTCGACCTGCTTCCCAGGTGCCTCCTTGTAAAATTTTGGCCAAAGGGAGTTCTATGGCATTTTTTTTCAGTTTTTTTCTGATTAAATCGGCTAATTCATCCAATAGAGCAATGGTTAATGCACGCCATTCCACAATGATTTCTGAATCAGGGGGAAGCTCAGTCTCCAGAATTTTTTTATTTTTAACATGCAGTACCTCACAATCAATAAGTAATCCGCCGTTTCGATATTCAGGTAAACCTGTTAGCTCTTCCAAATGAGTTACGGTAATTCCTGCTTGTTCTAAGGGTTCAATCAAGGAATAAGTGAGCCACTGGGATAATTTATGAAATGGAATATATTCTGATCCAGGTTCAGTTGTTTTTAGTGCATTGTATCGCCACACATCACCAAGAGAAACTCCATGAAATAAAAGTCTTGCCGGCCATATATCATTAAATGCATTAAGGACCTCATGAAAAATTTGCGAGGCTGTAAGCGTGTTATTTACTGCTAAGGAACTGATATAGGAATAAAAGTTACCCAAGCGATTTTCTTTTCCAAAATGATTTTCATCCTGTTGCATTAATGCACCGAGTCGATTCAGCAAAGCAACTCGTCCAGAAAGGCCTTCTAAAGGATTGTTGGCCGTTACTTGGAATCCACGCCGTAGATCGTCTTCATTAAAATTCAGTAGACGTTCGGCATCCACTCTTAGTGGTTCATTGGGATAGGCACTAAACACACCTTCTTGATAAAGAGACAAACTTGCTAGAGCAAGACCTTCTGAGCGGGAATATTCTATTCCTGTTTCAGACTCCTTATAGCGCCAGTATTGGCCTGCACCGGCATCGAGAAATACGCTGATGATAACAAGCTCATAAAGAATTTTTCCATGCTCCGCTGCAGATAAATCACCTAATTGTTCCAGCATTTTTTTTATTCGATTAATACCTCCAGCTTCAAAATGACGCCAGCGGCTATGATAAGGAATATCAAGATTTGGATAATGATCTTGAATGACTTCAATAACAAAAGACGCAGTGCGGGTCATCTTTTCTGGATCTAAGGAAAAGTATGCTGATTGATCGTGTTTGACTCGTTCCAAAATAGCTTGTGCGCGTAAGCGTATGGTCCGAGGATCTTTTAACGTAGCTAATACTTGGGCAATTTCTTGTTGTTGATTACTCATTAAGATCACGTCCTTTAGTTTTTGCTAATTCATTGATATCAACAATTCGATCAGGTGAGTAATAACCTGCCGCACGTTTAGCATTCATTTCAACTTGAGCATCAGGAGGAACAAGCTCATCCGGAATGCTTACTCGTTCTACGACCTGAATTCCTGACTTGAGTAATGAGTCATATTTCATATTAGACATGGAAACAAAGCGATGAATCTTTGTAATACCAAGCCAATGCAAGATATCCGACATGAGTTCTTGGAATCGCATGTCTTGCACTCCAGCGACACACTCCGTTCGTTCAAAGTATTTCGCTGCAGTATCGCCACCTTTTTGTCTTTTGCGGGCGTTATAGACTAAAAATTTGGTGACTTCACCCAGCGCTCTTCCTTCCTTGCGATTATAAACAATCAAACCAGCCCCGCCTTTCTGGGCTGATTCAATAGATAATTCAATTCCATGAACTAAATAGGGCCGACATGTGCAAATATCAGAGCCGAAGACATCAGAACCATTGCATTCATCATGAATACGACAAGTGAGCTCAATTTTGGGATCGTGGATGGTGGTTACATCACCAAAAAAATAAGCAGTTAATCCGCCTATGGGGGGTAGAAAAACATCTAAGTCAGAACGTGTTACCAGCTCAGGGAACATCCCCGCAGTTTGTTCAAATAAGGTGCGACGCAGAAGTGATTCTGAAATTTTAAAACGTTCAGCAATTCCAGGTAAATACCAGACTGGCTCTATTGCTGCTTTAGTCACTGCAACATCGCCTGACTCTTTTAATATTTTTCCATCAGGTATGAGGCGGCCTTTTTGGATGGCTGTATGCAATTCAGGAATATTAATATGCGCTTTAGTCACTGCTATTGTAGGTCGAATGTCATATCCTGCGTGAATTTCTTCATCAAATACGCTTGCTACGAGATGTCCCCAAGGATCAAGTGAAACAATTTTCTGGGTATCACTCCATTGAGGATGAGGGCCTATAGTTACTGGCGGGGTAGTGTCTGTAAGATCAGGCACATGCTCCGGATCTAATACTCCGGCAGCAACGGCAAGAGCACGATAAACCGAATATGAGCCAGAGTGTGTGCCGACCGCATTGCGATTTTTGATATTAGTAAGTGAAGCGATTACTGGACCACGTTCTTTAGGGTTTTGTGCGCCCCATTTAATTTTTAATGGAGCAGCAGTATGTCCAGATGGATGTGATGATAAAACAATATGTCCTTTGGATTTTTTTTTTGACTCATCTTGTACCATAGTACCGATCCTTTAAATGATGACAGCCTAATCAATTAATCATAGCAGAAGAAATTAATTGGTAGAAAGTACTATTTTCCCTTTATGGACAAGGAAACATGAGTCATTGTACTGGGGGAATATTCTCGCTATTATGATTCGCTTTTGATTCATTATTTAGCCAGGCTACAATTTATTGCTTTTTAAGCATGAGCGTTTATTTGAGGAGATTGCATTATAACTATTTTAATTATTTGTTTGTTCATTGCGATATTATTACCGTATCTTCTCAAGATCGTTGTTGCTAGTTTTATGCAAAAAGAAGGTCGATACGACAATCATTATCCAAGAGAGCAACAAGCAAGATTACAGGGGATGGGGGCTCGAGCTGTGGCCGCACATCAAAACA
Organism: Legionella steigerwaltii; assembly: GCF_001468065.1. Taxonomy (GTDB): domain Bacteria; phylum Pseudomonadota; class Gammaproteobacteria; order Legionellales; family Legionellaceae; genus Legionella; species Legionella steigerwaltii. The sequence continues at coordinate 93,744 of NZ_LNYZ01000010.1, read as the reverse complement.
GTTTTGAATCGTTGCTTGTTTTTGCTACCACTGTATTAACTGCGATAGCGACGAACCATGTTAGTATCACAATTCAAATTTTGGCGATTATTTATATTGTTTCCCGAGTTATTTATAGTCTTTTTTATTTAATGGATATGGCTTCATTAAGATCAACCATGTGGTTTGTTGGTTTTGTTTGTTGTTTGATAATATTAGGACTATGTCTGTGATTGAGTTATGAGTAATTGAGAAGGGAAAAGGGTTGTTAATAAGAAGTTAAAAGGGTTTTTTTGATGCACAAAAAAAATGATGTTCACCAGGTTTCACTTCATCCTTTATTGGTTTTTGTTGTTTTAATGCTCATGATATTGATGCAGATGACGACGGATCAGTATATTCCTTCATTGCCTGCGATTACCAAGATTTTTAACAGCAATGAAGCGTCCATTCAATTAACGTTGTCTCTTTTCATGTTGGGCTTAAGCATTTCTCATGTATTTTATGGTCCATTATCCGATAAAATCGGTCGTAAACCGCCACTGATGTTTGGGGTGGGCCTGAGTATTTTAGGTAGTTTAATCTGTTTTCTTGCTCCTTCAGTTTTGGTATTGATTATTGGGCGCTTTATTCAAGGATTTGGTATTGGATGTTGCGGTTCGGTTGGACGTTCTCTCGTTCGTGATCTATTTACTGACAGAGTCTTATCTAAGATAGGATCTTATGTAGGTATTGTAAGTGTGTTTATTATGGTCGCTTCTCCAGTCTTAGGTGGATACATTCAGGAGCGTTTTGGATGGCGGGCCAATTTTTTATTTTTATTAGTATTTGGTATTGCTATATGGATTTTAGCGATGCTTGCCTTGCCAGAAACAAACAAAAAACTTAATCCTGATGCAACCAAATTTAAAGTAATGCAGGAGAATTATTTTACTTTATTAAAATCTAAAGTCTTTCTAGGCTATGCATTGTGTGCTTGTCTTGCTTCCGCAGGTTTAATTGGTTATCTCGCGATTGCACCTTTCCTTTTTCAGGATGTATTAGGCCTTAGTCCTATAGAATTTGGTCAATTAACTATTTTTATTGCGGGTGCTATTTGTGTGAGTGGGATAATTAATAGCCAATTGGTGATGAGTAAAGGAGTATCCTATATGGTCTTTATGGGAATTGTCTTTATGGTTATAGGAAGTTTTACCATGCTGTTCCTTGCTCTTTTAGGATTTCAGAATGTGCTTTCCATCATGATTCCGATGGCATTGTTTAGCATGGGTGTTGGGTTTACTTTTATCAACGCATTCGCCGGTGCTTTTCATCCTTTTCCTCACATGGCGGGAACAGTAGGGGCTTTATACGCGAGCATGCAAGATTTAAGTGCCGCGTTATCCAGTGGCATTATTGCCCTGGGTCAATGGTATGGCCAACTCTCTTTAGCTATCATATTGCTTATTTTGGGGCTCAGTTCCTTTGCTTCATGGTATTATTTGGCCTCGAAAGATAATTAATAGGTATTATATGAAAATTACTGACAGCGAATTAAAAAAAATTATATCCAAATTATCGGGTACAAATGCAGAAGAAATTCGGGATGATACTGCTTTAATAGAGGACTTGCATTTAGACTCTTTGAAAATTGTTGAGTTACTGGCCATTCTTAGTGAAGAATATAATCTAACAGTGACTGAGGAAGATGCAATGAATTTTCATACTTATAAGGATTTATTTGGTTTTACTCAGGCATAACTGGATTCTGTTTACATAAGGTAGCCTGGGTGCAGCGAAGCGGAACCCGGGGTTTGTCTAAATAACAACCCGGGTTCCGCTTCGCTGCACCCAGGCTACAAATATCTTATTAAAATTTTAACGCAGGATTTAACACATTTTCATTATCTAATTGCGTGAAATAAGATAGGAGCATGTAAATTGCTATTGCGCCTGTTGCAACTATTCCACCAAAGAGCCTGAGGTTTCGTGATGAATAGTTTGATTCGGACTCCTTTTTTGTAGCAGGGAGAGCAACCTTATACCACTCATGCTCCGGGGAGAACAATTGCGAAGAAGGTTCAATATCCTTATAACGCTTAAATAAATTTTCCCACTTTGTTCTGTGAGTTGTTTGATGTAATTTAGCATCTTCTTTTGAAAACACATTACTACTTTTTTGGAGTTCTGATTGGTGTAAAAAGTCATCATACTTTTTATGTAGTTCTTCAATTGGTTGTCTAATTTCTTCCATACAATAACGAGTTTGAGCATTTTTTTTCAATATGATTTGAGCATGAGGAGGAATGTTTCTTGGAAGCTCCATCTTTGGATCATCTTTAATTTTTTTTGCTAAATCTAAAATATAAAATGCAATGGCACTACTGTCATACTCACATTGTTTTTGTACGTCGGTTATTGGTATAGAGGGGATTGAGTTATCAACTCCTGCTGATTGTCCGATTTGCTTGAGTTGAGTTAATTGTTTTTCTACTCGTTCTTTAACTTCTGAATGAATGTTATTTTCAGCAAGCAACCATCCTGCATAAGCCCGAACATGTTCTTGTTCAATGAAGAATTTTACCTGATTAAAAAGGGTTATAAATTGCTTTGGATCAACAATGGATTTATCTTGTTGCTGACTTTCTAAGCTTTCTATAAGCTGTTCTGCAAACCCTAATAACTCATTCACTTCATCGAAAACAAGTTTTGCATTAAGGCGTGCATCTGGACCAACACCAAATTTTGCTAATGCAACGTATTTTTCAATTTGAATATCGATCAATTCGCATAAAAATTCGAATAATTCTTTTTGACTCTTCATCTTTTTCGTCTCTCTTAATTTGGGCAATTAGCTTATCTGATGGTCCTACTTGATGCAATTAAATCATGTCTGATCTTATATCCTGATTTGCTTGTTTGACTCTCCTTTATTTAAAGGGATATATACTATAAGAAAGGAGACGACTCTTCGTAGGTAGACTATGGAAACGAATCGTGGCTTAGCAGTGACGACAGAGTCAGTGCACGTTATAGAAAGTATTAATCACTTTCATCAACAAGTTTTAGGGGCAGGGAAGGAACCTCATTTCATTTTAGATGCGGTTAAAAATAATCCTGATAATTTGCTCCTCCAGGTCTATACCGCTGCTTTTTATCTTTATGGCCAGACTGACTCAACCACTGCTTTGGCAAAAGAACATTTATTACACGCTGAAAAATTATTGTCTGCAGCAAATTTAAGAGAAAAATTAACTTATCAAGCGGTTAAAGCGTGGATGAATTTGGAATATGAAAGTGCTTTAACTATTTTAGCGAGTCTAACGGCTTTATATCCTCGCGATACCTTGGCAGCAAAGTTTGCTGAATGGTTATTTTATTGCGCGGGACAAGCATACAATAGCCACAACTATTTAACTTTTTGTGAACGAATTTCTGCACACAATCAAGATGAGTCTCATTTTATAGCCATGCATTCTTTTGCGGCTGAGTTGTCAGGCCATGAGGCAGAAGCCCAACATTTGGCAGAGCACGCTCTTACAATGGAACCCATTACACCTTGGGCTCATCATACCTTGGCACACATCTATCTGAATACAAATAATATTGCCAAAGGAATTACGGCTTTAGAGACGTTCCAAGGAAGTTGGGACGAGATCTCACCGCTTCTTCGTGGACACAACAGCTGGCATTTAGCGTTATTCTACGTTGCATTGCGTCAAGTTGATAAAGTAATGGACCTATATCCTGTGATTTTTGGCATTTCTCCAGATATTATAACCGAGCAAATCGATGCCATTTCATTATTATGGCGTTTGGATATGGCAGGATTGCCGCAGTTGGAGCGATTTAATGCGCTTGCTTATTATCTGAATGAAAATCCATTTACGCATTATACCGGTTTTAATACGGTTCATTACATCTATTGTCTTTCTCGTTTAGGTCAGGAAGTTGCGGTGCAGAAATCCCTATCGTTGATTGAAACGTATGCTAAAACTCTGGCGCAGGGATATAACCAAACATTATGGCTTTCTGTGATATTGCCCTTAAGTAAAGGTGTTCATGCGTTTGTAAATAATGATTTTCAAACAGCCTGTGATTTGATGGCACCTTGTATCTCAAGACGCACTGAAATTGGCGGCAGCGATGCGCAATCAGAAATCATCGCTCAGACTTATTTTATTTGTCTAGTACAAAGCAAGAAGCTGAAGGCTGCACAAGAGTTTTTTAAGTTTCATTTAGCCCATTATAAGGGAACACCTTTGGCTGAATTTTGGTTTGGTTCGAAGTTTAGTTTTTAATAAAAATAAATTGTAGCCTGGGTGAAGCGCAGCAGAACCCGGGTATTTAAATTACCTAATTTTCCCGGGTTCTGCTGCGCTTCACCCAGGCTACAAATTTAAATAACCTCTAAAAGTGCGCAAGCGGCAATACCACCTCCACCCGCAGCAACTAATAACACTTTATCTTTTGCTTTAATGTCTGCATGTTCGCGGAGATAATCCAAAGCAATACCTACACTGGAACCGGAGGTATTGCCTGTTTCTTCTACCGTTTTAACGATACGTTCTTCAGGGAAACCTAATTGTTTGGCTACTGATAAAACTAAATTTTTATTTCCTTGATGAGGTACTAGCCATTGGATATCCGCAGTGCAAAGGTTTAATGCCTTGAGAAATTCTTCAGCTCCATCAACCATTCCGTGTACTGCTTTGACAAACAATGCCGTATTTTCTTTGATCGTAATGTAAAACAGTTCCGGGTTTGTACATTGTGCAGCGGGCAGTCGTGAGCCACCTGCAGGAGTAGAGACTGTATCGCTGACCTCTCCATCTGCAAATAACGCTGAAGCAATAAAACGAAACTCGGCATTTTCTGCATCAGTGGACACAATACAAGCAGCAGCCCCATCACCAAAAAGAACACTTGTGGCAAAATTATTTTTATTTAAAAATTTGGAACGAATTTCACTGGCTATTAATAAAATAGAACCCATGCTCGCTTGAGTAATCGCGGCACTTGTATGTAAACCAACGACAAAGCCCGCGCACGCCGCGCCAATGTCAAAGGCACCGGTATTTTGTAAGCCAAGACGGTATTGCACGAGAGGGCTAGTTGGCGGTGCGAGATAGTCTCCTGAAATCGTGGCTAAGATAATTTGGTTGATCTTATTTCTTTCTGTGGGTTTTGCTGCAAATAATTTCTCCGCAGCAAGTACTGCCAAATCACTACATGCTTGATCGTTATTAACCCAACGCCTATTACGAATTCCAGTCGAGAAACTGACCAGTGTTGGGCTTTGGGTGCTTTTCATCCAATCGAGCACCTCTTGATTACTCATAATTTTTTCGGGCAAGGCAGTGAATGGACCTTTAAGGTATATATTTTTTTCAGCGCATAACAGATTCATGATGATAATACTCCTTCCGAACGCATTAGAGGCAAACCTCCGCTGACCGTAATCACGGAGCCTGTCATAAATGAGGTTCTGGATAATAAGGGATCCATCGCTTCTGCTACTTGTGCCGTCTCTCCCATCATGCCTTGAGGGATAATTTGCGCCATTTTTTCTTGATAAGCAGGCCTTTTCCAGAATTGTTCCGTTCTTGATGTCTTAATCAAGCCAACACGTACGATATTGGATAAAATATTGTTGGCGCTGTAATCAACAGCCAGGTTTAAAAATAATCCTTCTAGTGCAGCTTTGGTCGCACAATAAGCGCCATAACGACTGGTTCCCGTAATTGCCGAAAGGCTGGAAATCAGAATTAATCGGCCAAATTTATGGGCCAAAAAAGCAGGCAGTAATTGGTGAATCAACCAAATATTGCCATGCAAATTATCATCAATGTATGTTCGTAATGCAGGATAAGATAAAGCGTGTAATTTACGGAGTTGATTTACGCGAGTAAACGCATTCAGTATGACACCATCTAAAGGTGTCTGCAGCAAATTGTGCAGATCTTCTTTACTGTTTTCGGGATTAGAAAAGTTGTATACCAAACCGCTTACTTGCATATCGTGCTGTTTGTAGTGTTCTAATGTTTTATCCAGACTTTCTTTAGAGGAACAGGTGATGATGACGCTATCACCTAATTGCAGCCTGCGTTTGGCTATGGCTTGGGCAATATCTGAGGATCCCCCCGTAATCAAAAGATTCATTTTGCCCCCAATTCAATTAAATGTTTTTCGATGCTGTCTATCGATTCATAATGTTCCTTTATTAGAGGCATAACAGGGATTTTAAGTTTAAACTCCCGCTCCAATTCGATAATAAGTAGGGCTAACATTAAGCTATCTAAGCCGCCTTGTTCCAATGTCGCAGATGTATCATGAGGAAGATGGGTAAGCCCAATCTTGATTAATGTATTGCGAATGCGTTCAGTGAGCATGGATTTTATCCTTCTGGCTTAAAAGTAGGGTTTTTCTATCAAGTTTACCATGTTGATTACGTGGCAATTTTTCTAATAATTGCACGCTAATTGGCAGTTTTCTGGGTAAAAAATGTTGTTTTAATTGTTCGGTAAGCATTTGTTCTGTGATGTTGGGACCAAAACTACCTTGTTCCAGACAGGCAAGTAAACGGATACCATATAGTTCATCAGCCAAAGGTAAGACAATCACTTCTTTAATTCCCTTCATTTGGCAAATCTTATGTTCTATATCAATTAAATTGACCTTTTCACCTCCTATATTCACGATGTGATCCATGCGTCCTTTAATTGCTATTAAACCTGAAGGTAATTGCTCTGCTAAATCTCCAGTAAAAAACCAGTCATCGTGTATTCGGGTTGGTTTTTCTTCCCCTAGATACCCCAGCATCAATTGGCTGCCTTTAATGAGTAATTCATTGTCTTCCGACAAACGTATTTGCCAATCACCAATTGGGTAGCCAGCAAAATCTTCGAGAAATAAAGGATCTTTGCTGGAATAAGTGAGTACGCGAGGGGAGGCTTCTGTTAAACCGTAATTATTATAAATTATTGCTTTGGAGAAGGTATGAATTAAGTGGTCACGTAATGAAATGCTCAAAGGTGCTCCCGCAGAAACAACTGCTTTAATCTTTGCTGCACTTTCTGGAAACAATGCAGCCATTTTACTCATCGCAACCCAATGGGAGGGGACGCCACTCCACATTTGCGGCACTTTACCACTTTCTAACAAAGTTTTGATGTCAGTAAATTGTGCGATCAGTTGAGTCTTTATGCCTGCGAGCAACCCCGGGAGTAATTGCCCTAGCAAGCCAAAAGAATACGATAAAGGTAAAAATAATAATTGATCCTCTATTTTAGAAAATTTTAGGGCGTCTATAACCGCATGACAATTTGCGGTGATATTTTTTAGAGACAGTTGCACCGCTTTCATTTGCCCTGTACTCCCCGAGGTAAAGAGTACCAAAGCTAACTGAGGATGATGTTTGATAGAGTTGTTTTCTTGTATTTCTATAAGTTCTCCATCCTCATTAACGGTCATGTTCGTGCTTAAAATAGCTCGTTTTTCCCATTCCAACTCGTGAGCAAAAAGTGCTACGGGTTTTCCAATCTTTAAAGCCGCTAATAATTGAATCACAAATACAGGTTGAGGTGCGGCCTGTAAGACCAATATTCCTGAAGGCAGTTTGTTGAATTGCAAAGACATCTTGTGGATGGCTGTTTCTAATTCAGCAAAACTTAGGTGTTGCTCCTCAAGACTTAGTGCAATTCTATTTGGAAAATCTTGAGCTAAAAATTGCATGATCTTAACCCTCAACTTTATTCAATCGCCAAGTAGCGATAATAGGTAGTGTACTATCCAATAAGTGTTGCCGACAAAAATTTCGACGAATTTTACCACTGGTGGTATGCGGCATTGCTTTGAGTGGAATAAGAACAATGTTATGAATTTCAAGTTGATGGGTCTGATAAATCAGTTCAAAGATGGTATTGAATAAAGTGTCCTGTTCCTCAGGTGTCATCGAGCGATTTTTTACCTCACACATGACAGTAAGCTCGTATTCATGCTCCGTTTGCATGACAAAAGCAGCACATTTACCTAGAGATTCATGCACTGGCGCATGTAAGATAGAGTATTCTATATCTTGTGGATAATGATTTTTTCCATAGAGGATAATCAAATCTTTGATACGCCCCGTCACATAGAGTTCCTCTTCATGTACAAACCCTAAATCGCCAGTTCTTAAATACAATTGATTCCTTGGGTCATCATGAAGTTTGCCTTGAAATGCATGTTGTGTTTCTTCATCTTGTTGCCAATAACCTTGAGCGACACTGGCACTCTGCACCCAAATTTCACCAATTTGATCATCATCACAGAGGGTGAATGTTTCTGGATCAACAATTTTTACAGTTTGCATGAATTGGCCGCAACTAACCAGACTGTGGCTAAAAGAGCTTCCTTCCTCAGCAAAATGGACTCGATGATCCTGATATTGTTCTTTAGCTAAAGTAAGCGTGCGATAGGGTGTATTTGGAACATTGCCGGTTACTAGTAAAGTCGCTTCAGCCAAGCCATAACAAGGATAAAAAGTTTCTTTGCGAAACCCATAATTTTTAAAGGCATCATAAAAATGCTCTAAAGTTTCTTTTCTAATGGGTTCTGCTCCATTTGATGCAATTCTCCAGCAACTTAAATCCAAGCCCTGTTTTTTTTCTTCCTTTATGCGTTTAACACAATAATCGTAAGCGAAATTCGGACTACCACTAATGGTTACTCTGTATTTGCTTATATTTTGTAACCAGGAAAGCGGATTTTGTAAAAAAGAAAAAGGAGACATCAGATAGGTTGGAACACCCGCGTAAATCGGAGTCAAAATATAACCTATTAATCCCATATCATGATGAGGCGGGAGCCAGCTGAATGAAATGGTTTCTTCATTTAATTGAAAAGCATTGTATATTTTGTGAATATTATCCAGCAAATTGCCGTGCGTAATAATCACTCCTTTAGGATGCATCGTAGACCCTGATGTGTACTGAAGAAAAGCAATGTCGTGTTCACGAATAAGCGATGGCTGCCACAGTTCACTCATGTGTAATTCTATGGTGTCTATGGCTAAGCATGGAACGTTATCCAAACAGGGTTTTCCGTGTTTATCCGGTGTGGCAAATTTGACTAAATGATCGGCGGTCATAATCACACATACAGGTTTTGCATTTTGAATAATACGAAGTGCCTTCTCTAATAATTTTGCTTGGGCAGGGGGATAAATGGGTACCGCAATACACCCTGCATAGAGACAACCAAAAAAAGCTTGAATCAGGGGAATACCAGGAGAAAATAATAATAGGATCCTGTCTCCAGGTTTTGCTCCCTGAGTTCGTAATTGTGCAGCAATGGCTTTTGCTCGCTCATCCAGTTCAGCATAAGTCATTTTTTCTTCTAAATCTCTATTTACAAAAGTACAGCCTACCTTTGCTGGAGTATGAAGGGCTCTGTATTGAACTGCATCCACGAGCGAGGCACAATTGAAAATCTCTTTATTCATCACAGAAACCTCATGATTTATGATATTGGAGAACTTGCCCTGCATAAGAGAGGCCGCCTCCGACACTCATCATGAGTATTTTTCCAGGACGGTCAAAAATCTTTTCTTCAACCGCTCTTGCTAAAGAATACAGAACCGATGCGCCACCAATATTGCCAATTGTATCGGAATCCCAAATTATGGATTTATTGATCAGTTGATTTTCTTGAAGAAGTTGGGTAATTAATTTGCGGTTCACTTGATGAGGTATAATCCAGGTAATGGCTTTTCTATCCTCTTCTGTAGGTAATAAATGAGCCAGCATCTGTTTGTACTTAGCATACGCCAGTTCTTTCAACAGTAATTCATCACCAATTAAATGATAACCAATGGTATCAATTTGTTCTTTGGTGGGCGGAAAAACGCCCTGAGTGGTAAATGCTTCAACGTATTTTCCCTCAGTAGAAAAAAAGCTTTTTTCAACGGTGAAAGCACCTGTTTCCTTTTTTTCCATGAACAAAGCTGCAGCACCATCAGCTAAACCTATCCAGGTTTTTTCATTTTCAGGGTCGATTACTTTGGATAATGTCTCGGCACAACTGACCATGACATTCTTGTAACCTAAAGCCATTAAAGCATAGGCAAGATGAAGTGTAGATAAGGAAGTGGAACAGCCTGTTTTTAAATCATAGGCAGGGGCATCTATTCCTAAGCTTCCAAGAACCGCCGCAGCTTGTGAGCCTGTAAAGCGTTTATTGGTTGTCGATCCCAACAAAAAAGCATGGATTTTTGAGGGAGTAAACTGTGTCAATAGTTTTTGTACTGCTTCAGCAGCTAATGATTCAGCGGTCAATTCTTTGGATTTGTCTAACGGTTCCCAAGGTTTATGGCACCAATAACGAGAATTAAAGCCAAACTCCTCACCAATTTTTTCAGCAAATTTTTCTAAAAAAGATAAAGTGTGGCCCGAGGTTCTTGGGAAGTTTTGTAAAATATCCAGATTAGTGACTGGAGGAGAGTCAGGAAGGACACGAGATGCGGCTGTAATATCAAAACGAATATTAGGGGACAAAATTTCCATAGATTTACCTTACATTTTTTTCACGGCTTTAATGCGGCTGGATTATAACCTTTTTTTTAGGAGAATTTGACCCTATTAATTACGAAGTGTATTATTTTGCACAAATTTAACTGAAAGTTGAGTGATATATGACCTCTTCGTCTGTTGATAAAACCACGATGAAGTGGATAGAAAGTCTCATTGATGAGCATAGTTTTCTTCCATTGTTTGCCGATTATGCTCCTAATGATCAACTCCATTTACAATTTGGGGCTGAAGTGATTACGGGCTTAGCTAAAGTAAATCGTAGACCGGTTGCGATATATGCTCATAATCATTCGGTTAATCGCGGATATATAACCAGCCAAGGTGCAAAAAAGATTCTACGCCTCATGGATAGGGCTAAAGACTTACGCATCCCTATTGTCGCTTTTTTAGCATCCCCTGGTATTTCTTTAGAAGAAAATTTGCTAAGTGGTGATGAATACACGCAAATTATCGCACGTAATATCAACCTATCAGGAGTTGTTCCGCAATTTGCAGTACTTGTTGCTCCTACTTTGGGTGCACCTGCTTATTCTGCAGTGTTGATGGATTTGCTCTTCTTTAACAAGCATCGTAGCTATTTGATGGTTACCAGTCCTATGGTTGTTCAACAGGCAATCGGTGAAAAAGTCAGTATGAGTGAACTCGGTGGTGCAACAATGCATGCGAGTACTACTGGCATCGCTGATTTTGTTGATGACAGTATCAGCGCGCAAATCAATCACGTAAAAAACATGCTTCACTTTTTTCCATTACATAGCGGAGAATGTCCTCCGGTGCATGCAGTTTTAGAGCCTGCGCATGCCTTTCCCAATATTCCTGCTGATCCCAGAGTACCATTTAATATGCTCGATTTAATTCAGGCTATTGTGGATGATTCAGACGTAGGACAATACAAAAGCATGTATGGTCAAGCCATGATTTGTGCTTTTGTGCGTATCCATGGGTATGCGGTAGGGGTTGTAGCAAATCAGAGTATTCGATTTAGTGGCGCGATTGATTCTGATGCTGCGCAAAAAGCAGCTAAATTTATCCGTATATGTGATGCTTATCGAATTCCCATACTTACTTTAATTGATGTTCCGGGGTTTATGCCAGGAAAACGCGAAGAGCAAAAGGGTTTATTACAACATGGGGCTAGATTATGTGCTGCAATGCAAACTCGTGTGCCCAGAATGAGCGTGATTGTTCGTAAATGTTATGGTGCCGCTGCGTTTCTCATGATGCAAACCGTATCGCAACAGGGTGATTTAGTTTTGGCTTTAGAGACTGCAACGCTTGGCGTTATGGGCAAAGAGACTACAAAAAAGGTGCAAAGTACGGATGGACAAGTATCTACCGAAATCAACTCGAATGAAACGAATGAGCTGCATCTTGACCCATCTTTAATGGATGCATATGTATCGGGTTTGATCGATGAAATTATTACTCCCGAACAAATACGTAGTCGTTTGGCGCAACATTTGGAATACTTATATCGCAAGATGGATGATCTGCCCATTGCACGACATTCTATTGTGTAAGTTGGTGAGGAAATAACAAGAACCCTCATCCGCCCTATCGGGCACCTTCTCCCTGGTAGGGAGAAGGGATACTTTCTTAGCTTAAAGTGCGCGAAGATCCCCTCTCCCGTTTTCGGGAGAGGGGCAGGGGTAAGGGAAAAAACGCAACTTTGTAAGGATCATCATGTCTTCTTACCACGATTTACTGCAATTAATTCATTCGTTTGAAACCTATTTAGGCAATCCTGAAAAAAAGGATAGTCTGATCAATTTTCAAGAAAGCGTGCAATATGATGAACAAGAACAGCTTGCCTGGAAGCAAATCAAGCGGATTCAGCAATGGGGTTTTATGGATTATCTAATCCCTCAATATCTTGGCGGGAAGTTTGAGTCACTCGATGTTGGGTATAGTTTGGTTAAATCAATATGCAGACGTGATTTAACTACAGGTATCGCCCTGGGTCTGCCATTCCTGGGGGCTTTACCCGTTTGGATAGCGGGAAATGAAAAACAGAAAAAAGAGCTGGCAGCATCTTTTCGTCGTGGCGAAATTACCGCATGTGCTTTGACTGAGGAAGAGCATGGGTCTGATATCATGGCAAACAAAGTAACAGCCCAACCTTGTACGAACGGTTGGGAGTTGTCGGGAAGAAAATGGTGCATTAATTTTGCTACTCTGGGACACAATATTACTCTCCTTTGTCGTACTCATGAACGGGGAGGACCTTTAGGCTTCTCGGTTTTTTTTCTAAATAAATCTGCAATTCAATCCGGTTTTATGCCAACCCCCAAACTTCCTACGCACGGGGTTAGAGGATTGGACATTAGTGGTTTTTCTTTGGAACAGTTTTTTTTACCCCAAGATGCATTGGTTGGTGAGAAACAACGCGGTTTGGAAATTATCTATAAAACGTTACAGGTTTCACGAACTTTATGTGCTTCTTTTTCTGTAGGTGCTGCAGATACTGCGCTACGGTTAGCACTTTCTTTTAGTCGGCAAAGGCAGTTGTATGGTAAGACTGCATATGAGATTCCTGTTGTAAAACAGCGACTGGGAGAGCAGTTTACGCAATTACTCGTTGCAGATTGTACGGCTTTAGCTGTGGCTCGGGCATGTTCGGTGATGCCCAAACAATTATCTTTTTGGTCTGCCATTATTAAATTTTTCATTCCTAAAATAACGGAAGGAATTGTCGAAGAGTGCAGCATAGTGATGGGGGCTCGAGCTTATTTGCGAACAACTGAATGGGCCATGTTTCAGAAAATCAGACGCGATATTTCGGTAATTGGTTTGTTTGATGGGAGTAGTCAGGTTAATTTATCGGTGATTGCGGGAAGTTTATTACCGCAAGCAAAGATGAGAGGGAGTTGTCTTCCAAGTCAACTACAGCAATTGGAGTCTATTTTTAAGCTTAACTGTATTTGCCCCGAATTTTCTCTAGATAGTTTGGGTCTTTTCACTCATACAGAAGACGATATTTTGGCTGGTTTATCCGTATTAAAATCGAAGCAAATCGACCCATTAATCAATGCAGTTCGTACCGAACTCAATCGATTGGATTGCGAAGTAGTTTCTTTGCAAGAACAAAAACAATTTGACCCACGCAGTCTAACCGCATTTCGTTTAGCAGAACAATATTGCTGGATTTTTGCAGCAAGTTGTTGCCTTCATTTTTGGCATTTTAATCAGCAACTCATGGCGAAAGAATTACTGGGTATAGACTGGATTCATTTGGCAATCCAATTAATTCTTAACAAATTAAATTCATGTTCAAAGATTGACACCAGATTGCAAGAGTCTATGGCAGGCTGTTTATCTCAATTTTATGAGCAACATCAATTATTTTCGGTGATTCCCATATCAATACCCGATTAAAGTGCCTCGCCAACTTTAGTTTTTGAGGTTATCATTTCGTATCGCATTCATTTGGGCTAGTAATGGGAATGAATTGGAAAAGACTATTTATTACAGCAATTACCCGAAAAAAATATCAAGTATTTATTAATGATACGAAATATCCCGAGCATGCACGTGAACGCTTATGGAATCAAGAGATTGTACCTTTATTAAAAAAGTCCATGTATTGGCAACCTCGGTTACAAAATATCCGAACTCTAAGCCTGAATGATTTTTCAATTACGAATTATGAGGATTATGAAGCAGAGCTGTTGGCTGCCCAACACAGTCATATTCAGCCTTTTAATGGGGAACAATTGATTTTTTGGTCAGAGAGTTCAGGAACTACAGGCGTTCGAAAATTTTTTCCAATCACCGCGTCTTTTCAGACTCAGTTTCAACGTACGATGCCACCTTATATTTATACTCTGGCTCAGCGTTTTCATGGGTTGTTTAAAGAAAAAATGTTGTATTTGGTAGCAGTTGATTCGCATAGAACGTCTCCAGCTGGTACTCCTTCAGGTTGGATTAGCAATTTTAATTATCGTAATTTACCTTCTTTTATTAAGCGTTTTTATGCTATGCCTGACGAAGTATTCGATAATACAGAAGTTTATGAACAATGGTCCGCTTTATATGCTTTAGCATCTGATCTGAGTGCAATATTTGCAGTAACCCCTATGGTTATTGATACTTTTTTTGAGCGCTGTCTTAAAGATTTTAAACATTTTTTACCCTATTTATTAGGAGAAAAACCTGTTCCTGATTTTTTACCTCCGATTCAAATTACAAGAAAGCGTCGACGTTTCTTACGTCAGTTAGCACAACAAAATCCAATCTCATTTAAAGAGTTTTGGCCTTCCTTGAATTTAGTTGGATGCTGGATTTCCAGCCTTTGTGAATATCCTGCACGTCAATTGAAAAAACTGTTAGGACCAGGAGTTGGCATGGTTGATGGTACTTTTTCCGCTACGGAGGGATGGCTTACTGTTCCTATAGACGATCAACCTGGAGGTTTTTTGCATCCTGGTGCACATATTGCCGAGTTTATTGAAGAGGGTAAAAGTATTAATAAAGAAAATTTTTTACAATCTTGGGAGTTAGAGCAAGGCAAAAATTATGAGGTTTTCTTAACTACAGCAATGGGCTTTGTTCGTTATCAGTTAAAAGATGTAGTGAAATGTACTGGCTTCTTAAATAAGGCACCAAGACTTGAGTTTTGTTATAAAACACAAATGATTAAGTTGGAAAATTGTTCTGTCGCGGGCCAAGAGTTGCAAAACATGTTACGCGATATTTCTTTTGAAATAGAACCTCATTGGTATTTTGCTCGTAATAGCTGGGGAAATAGAATTGTCTTTGTTACTGATGATGCAATTCAAATACCTGATTCGTTATTAGTGCGTATGCACGAACGCTTAATGCAAATAAATGAACCTTATGCTCATGGCGTGAAGACTCAAGAAGTACTTCCCATGGTTTTATTGCAATTGCCTAAAGATGAATTGCTGGCAGATAGCCATGCACAGACTAAACCCAAACTAATTTCTCAGCGAGTAATTACAGAACAATAAATATGACGCTGGCTTACTAATGAATAATGAAAAAGTGACTCTCCCCAGGGGCTGCTCACCTAGCAATTATAAAAGGAATGCATGTTATGACTAAAAAGAATAAAACCAAATCAAAAAAAGCTCCAGGAAAGACTGAATTATCACCGTCTATGCTTATTATTAGTGACTTGGTATCCATCTTATTTAGTTTGATGCCTGGCGTAGCTGCTTTTAGTATAGCGGGTCTATTTATCTATCATGGTTATGCCTATACATGGTTCGTTCTTCCTTTGACTCCCTTTGTTTTATTTGCCTCTTTTATCATAATCATTGCAGCCATTAGGCTGTGTTTACCCCGCTTAAAACCAGGCCGATATAAACGTGAAATGAATCAAATGACGGTTGCCTGGTTTTGTCATTTTGCGCTGACTCGTTCTGCTAAAGTAATTGGCCTGATCCCTTTATTACAGACGTTCAACATCGCGAAGTTTTTTTACTGGCGTGCATTAGGTGCGAAAGTTTCCTTTCAAATTGTGAGTTCTTTTGACATCGATTTTGTGGATTGTCCATTAATTACTGTAGGGAAAAATGTCACTCTTGCGAGCGGAGTGTCAATAAGCTGTCACTCTGATGTAGGTAGCCTACTTTTTCTTGCTCCGGTAATCATCGAAGATAATGTTTTTATTGGTATGGATACAGTTATTGGTCCAGGAACAACCATTAAAAAAGGGTGCTGGATTGGTTATGGAAATACATTTGTCAATCAGGTAGTTGAGGAAAATACTCGATTAGGAAATGTCAGACCCACTCCTGATATGGAGTAATCGCTCTCACAATGGCGTCAACTTAAGAAAACATTGTAGCCTGGGTGAAGCGATAGCGTAACCCGGGAGCTGGTGTCTACATATAGTTTCGAGACCGGGTTACGGCTTTGCCTTCACCCAGGCTACGTGCCCGAACGAAGTGAAGGATCTCCTGAATGAAGCATATGTATGGATTAGTATTGTACAACATTCAGGAGATCCTTCGTCGTTATTTTTATACAAATACTTCCTACTATGTTAATAGGGCAGACTGAGAGCCTACCTGAAATACTATTGGCGCATACGGTAGGTTGAACAAAAAGAGCACAATTATAAAAAACAATGCAGAGCTAATATTTCCTATTCGTATCCATTTTTGCTCCATGTGTTCAGGAAACCACGCGGTAATTGCATAAGTTAAACTAAATAAGATTACCGTGATAATACAAATGACAACATTAACATCCAAGGAATAGGATTGGAAAATTTTATAAGTCATCATTATGACTAAAAGAAATAAAATGATACGATAAATACGTAATAATAACTTCAGCCAGGAGGGCGTTCCTGAGTCTATGCTTCCATCTTGGAAATATGCGTTAAAAAATATAATCCCCAAGGACGTAATAGGAATTAAAATAGTGAGGGGATCGACGTATTCTTCACCGTCTTTTAGGGAATGGCCTAAATAAAGAATAAAATACACGATGCTGATTAAGGCTAAAAAAGGGAATAGATAATACATCATCCTTAATAATAAAAAGCGTAAATTGTAAATGATGTTGATGTTTTGTTGTCCAATGCCAAGTCCTATAAAAAACAAAGTAACATGGGAAATCAAACGAAAATGTAGATTATTTGAATACAAATTCCATAAGAAATCATTTCCTACAGTTCTGAATATAAAAGCGCCTAAAAAGATAAGCAAATTAGCTAAAGCGGAAAACACAGAAGCAACAAAAAGTAGAAGAATAGTATTCCATACAGCAGCAAATAAACTGTTGTAGGTGATCCGCCAGGTATTATCATGATGGTATGCATAGTGAAATGAATGTCCTACATAAATAAATATTGGGAAGGCGCATAAAAATGTAAACCAATGTTCAAGCGGTAAGACTGCAAAACGCGCTTCCATAGGGAGCAAAGGCAACGACAAGAACAAGGCGATTAAAAAGCTGCTTGCAACCAATCGTAAGCAATTTTTATCGTTATAAGCCAGTGCATATAAAAGGGCAAAGAGGCTGATTAAGGCATAATCAAATATTTTGGTAATTTCATTTCGGATTAACCCATCAAGAGCAAATCCAAGGAGTAAGCCAATTAGGGTAAAGAGATAGATTCCTTTTCTTGATGGCATATTTGCTTCTCCTTGTGTGTATGCATTTAGAATAGCTGATTTTAAACTCACTTGCATTTACTTCCTTGTTATTATTAATTTTTGTAGATTGTTTTTTTGGATCAATTGATAGTTATTATGGTTTTATTTTAATCTGTGTTTTTGTAGAATGAATTTTAGGGCCATTCAACGAATCGATTAGTCTATGCTGAGTAAAAGTGAACGTTTTAAACAATGGCGTGGAAGCCAATCCGATGCAGAGCAAAATATCCTAAACTCAGCTCTGCTGATTAGCGATTACGTTAGCTCAGTAGATGATCTTGAAGTAATCCGAACCAATGCGGAGAAAAAATTTCAAGATTTTGATCAATATAAAGTGCGCTCATGGGGAATAATCGCTTTTGTTAAACTATTTATTGATGAAGCAATTGCACAACTACCCGAAACAGCGGATAAAGAAAAAAAATTACTTTCTCATTCCAGTATGATTGTATCTAAGATGTATGAGAACTGGAAAGAGAATGCCACGGAAAATGTTTTTACCTTAATTGGAAATATTGAAAAATTACTTATTTTAAACACCCAGCCTTTTGCCGATAAAAATCACTATAAAGCATTTATGTTCTCATCATATATGTTACTCCAACTTATCAAAGTAGCAATTGAGCAAATAGATTGGAAAGCACAACTCGCGATTTCATTTTTTTTTGATTTAAATCAAATCAAACCAAAAATAGATTTTTTTTTGCAAAGAATAGAAGAAAAAATGGAGCGATTAAATCATCCAGAACTATCAACAAAAAAAACCGATCGTGTTGCGGTTGATCCTTTAAAACCAATTAAAGATCTCTTAAGCAGACGCTACCTCAAAATATTAGGTATTAGTCCTTCAATCAATGCAAAACCTGCAAGAACACATGAATTGCATGAAATAAAACGCCATGCACCGGCAACAGCCAGGTTGTTTCCAGCAGAAGAAAAGCAAGTCAAGCAAAGTATTTTTGATAGCCTTAATGAGCTTGAAGCAGATATAGAAAAAGTTTCTTCAGGTATTTTTAGCTTAATTGAGCTACGCAAGAAAAAGGCGGAGCTTGATGGAAAAATAGAGAAGGTGAATCAATTCATTAAAGCAATAGATGAAAATGATAAAAAAATTATTGGAAGAAAATATTTTTTAGATTTTATAGAGGCCCATAAAGAGTTATATCAAGCTCTTTTAGAAGATATAGAGAGTCCCCAAAAGCAAAAACTTCTTGATAAAATAAAGCAATTAAAGAGTTCGCTCGCGTCTTCAAATTTATCTTCAGGGGCTGTGCAAGGA
Organism: Legionella steigerwaltii; assembly: GCF_001468065.1. GTDB lineage: Bacteria > Pseudomonadota > Gammaproteobacteria > Legionellales > Legionellaceae > Legionella > Legionella steigerwaltii. The sequence continues at coordinate 74,806 of NZ_LNYZ01000010.1, read as the reverse complement.
ATCAATTGGGTGGCTACACCGTTCACTGTTGTTTATCGAACGGCTACACCTCAAGTGATGCAAGAAGCAATTGGATCCACCCTGCCTGCTACATTAGATAGTTCGTGCAAAATGGAGCTTAAAGCTTTGCTTGATGAATGTTTGCAGGATTTACAAAGCAAGTTGAAAAAGAAAGAGAGTCAAATTGCTGCGATAAACCATCGTTTTTTTAATTATGATGTAACACTGAGGTTGTTGATAGAAAATGAAAGTTCTGAGCAACTTGCCCTTTTGAAAAAAGCAAATGATTCGATGGGCGATGCGGTACAAGCCAGTTGTAAGTTACTTACCACCCTAAAACAAAATTCACTTTCCCTAAATACACTTCGGGGACATAGTGAAACTTTGGGGGAGTTTATCCGGTTGCATGATGGATTCTTCGTGAAAATTTGCAATTTTTTAGCTCAGTACTTTGCTTTTTTCAAAACTGAGACAGCAAAAATGATTGATGATGCCGTTGTTTTGAAAACTAAAGTAGATCGATTAGCTGGTGAATATCAACGTGCTGTAGATCAGGGAATACGACAAATTGAACGCACTCCGAATCTGGATTTTCCCATTAAAAATCATATAAGAAGCCAATTTAACGTAGAGGTGCAGGAAGTTCTCCAAGAGGAGCAAAATTATATAAATCCAAACAAGCGTACGGTGCGTTTATTAATGAACAGTTTATTAAGCTTGTTTGCTGAAAGAAAACCTCAACCCTTAAAGGAACACGAGCGTGATGAAGAAAAATTGATTTCAACGTCTGCCAATATTTAATTTTTACATGCATAAGTGAAATGCATGTGATAGTTAAGGATTTTCTTTATTTCAGTGAACTGAAACTGCTTTATTGCGTTTTTGAATTGTTTGAGCAACCAATAACATAAATGACTTGATTTTTAAGAACCCTGTGTTTAAAGTTCGTTCAGACTTTACTGATTTAAGGAGGATTAAAATGTTTGGTTTTTTTAATGCGGAAAATAAATGGCGTGCCGCCATGCAAATCACAAATGGGCTTGCTCTGATGTTTGCTGCATATAATTTGTTGTCTAATCCAGAAACAGTTTGGGAAAATGGCTTTGATATTGCAATGTGTGCACTTAATGTAGTGACATTCAGTAGCAATGATAACGCGTTGTCCAGCATAGGAAATTGCGCGCTTAATTTTACCGGTTTGGGTACTGTTTATGCTGGAGTTACCTCAGGTTGCACTGTGAATCCACTTACGGTTAACGCGGGCAAGGCTGTGTTACATTTAACCAATGCAGTAACGAGTATTTGTTATAAATATGAGCCAAAGCAAGAAGAAACTGCTTCAGAAGCTCTAAGAAAAACGATGTAATCGTAATTGTTCAAGACCTCGTCATCCCTGAAGTTGACAACGGAGGATCTCCTGATTTGTGCCATATTTTACCATTAAAGCACATGCCGCATTTAGGAGATCCTTCACTGATATACTCTGGCTGAAAAGTCCATTTTTTACAAAAAAATAAACCAGTTTAAAAATAAATCATCTTTCTCATAAAAAAATCAGTTGCACTGAAAATTTTGAGCTATATTAAAAATACAGGATTTGAACAAAAACTAATAAGGACAAATCATGGGCTCAATTCTGCTATTATTTTTAGCAGTAACTACTACATACATCCCGCAGCTGCCATTGGAGTTTCCTCAGGCTCAAGCCATAAAGAACGATGTTCGTTCCATCAGCGAAACAGCGCAGTTTTCGGTGCAAATTAATGCCCAATCATTAAATGACATTAAGCTGATGTTAACTCATGAAGCGCCTCACTTAAACCCACTTGTTATCAATAAGGTACTTACTTCTTTAAAGTGTGCCACTGAATATAATGTGGATCATAATAATATTTTAACGATTATCGATTATTCATTACCTTCCAATGAAAAACGGTTGTGGGTATTTGACTTAAATGCAAAAAAATTATTGTTTCATACCTATGTGTCACATGGCATTAAATCCGGTACCTTACTTACCAATTATTTTTCAAACAAATTCAATAGTAAAGCGAGTAGTATAGGCGTTTATCAAACACAACAAGCTTATTATGGTCGCGATGGTCTTTCATTGCGTTTAGATGGTTTAGACCGTAATTTTAACGATAATGCATCAGGTCGCTCTGTTGTAATGCATTCCGGGTGGTATGTAGAAGAACGCTTTATCAAAAAATATGGAAGACCGGGGCGAAGCTGGGGATGTCCTGCACTTCCTTTAGAAAATTCACAAGCAATCATTAATACCATAAAGGATAAGTCGTTATTGGTTATCTATTATCCTAGTGATGCATGGTTTGCAAAATCAAAATTTTTAAATTGTGAAAAAAATTCTGCGCCGCAATATACGAGCAATCCGACAATACAAGTACCTGCATCGGCTCCTGATGAGCATCGTGATGCAATCTTTTTTGTAGGGAGCGGATATAAAGGCAAACGTGCTGAAACCAATCCTGTTGCAGTCATTTCTGCAGATACATATGAGCGTGTATTTCATACTAAAGCGCCCTTGTCACGCATGCTGCGCCGACAAATCAATAATGCAGAATATATTGCATTGAATGCCAGTGAACTTGATTACTTGGCGAATCACAACAATCCAAGTGCTGCACAAGATGATGGTATTAGTGCAATCCGTTTTGTAATACCCACTCTTAAGGTTGTTCGAGGTGGTTATTATGAGACGCAAATGCAAATTGTTGATTTAGGTAGAATCACTCAAGTTAAGGTTAATGGTGATTCAGCCAGAGAAAATATCACGGTTTATTTTGATGGTAAATCTTCTGTAAATTTAAATCCACATAATGAATTTATTCGTTGGGTAGGCTTGTAGGCCATTTTCATTTCTACTATTTTGGCCAAACTGCCTTATTTTCTATGCTCCGATGCTCACATACTGATGTATGCTGCGCTTCGGTGCTCAAAAATCAAGCCATTTTGGCTCAAGCTAGCGAAATGTAAACAGACCTATATATTCTTTTTATCCAAGTCCGAATCATCCAGTTCAAGCCACATTGCATTTAAGATCGCAAAACAACAAGCCAGACCAGTACCCAAAATCCAGGAAAAATACCACATAATAACCTCCTAATAGGCTGTATCCCGATTTTTATTAACGGTATCTTCTGTTATTTTTCCTCGCAACACACGATAGACCCAAGTCGTATAAAGCAGTACCACCGGTAAAAAAATAACAGTTGCTACCAACATAATAAATAAAGTTAAATGGCTTGACGAACTATCCCACACCAGCAAACTTTGTTCTGGATTTGATGAAGAGGGCAGTATAAAGGGAAACATACTCACACCCACAGTGGCAATAATTCCAGCAACAGAAAGTGCACTGCATATAAAAGCAGTTTTAACATGTTTTGCTGCAAGAAAGGCTAACAAGGCTCCAATAATTCCAACTGCTGGCACCAATAGAGTTATGGGTAGGATTTGATAATTGGAAAACCAAGCTGTTGCTTGACGAATAACAGTTTTGTAAAGCGGATTAGATGGACCATCATGGGCTAGAGTTCCAGTCACACTGTAACCATCAATACCATAATGAAGCCAAATCCCCGCACCAATAAAGACCAATAACGTCAATAGTGCAGATATTTTTCCTGCGCTCATGGCACGTTGCTGTAAATGTCCTTCCGTCCTCAAGTTAAGGAAAAAAGCACCATGCATAGAAAGCATTAATACCGACAAGATGCCGCATAACAGGGCAAAAGGGTTCAACAATCCAAAAAAGCTGCCAGTATAAAAAGGTCGTAAATACTCATCATAATGAAAAGGAACGCCTTGTAATACATTGCCTATAGCAACACCAAATATTAGTGATGGTACGAAACCACCGACAAATAACGCATAATCCCAAAAAGTACGCCATCGATAATTGGTTAATTTTGAACGGTATTTAAATCCAACCGGACGTAAAATGAGTGCTAACAAAACCAGAAGCATAGCGAAATAAAAACCCGAGAAAGAGAGGGCATATAAGGCTGGCCAGGCAGCAAAGATTGCACCGCCACCGAGAATAAACCAGACTTGATTCCCTTCCCAGGTTGGACCAATGCTGTTAATTAATACACGCCTCTCGATATCTGTTTTAGCAAGCCATGGCAGCCATATGGCAACACCTAGATCAAAACCATCCATGATTGCAAAACCAATGAGTAATACACCGAGCAGAATCCACCATATAATTCGTAATGTTTCATAATCCAATGGCATTTTGAATCTCCTAATGAGCCATATTATCTGGGCCAAGACGGATGTACTTCACCATCAAGAAAATTTCAACTACAGCGAGAATTGTGTAGAAGAGAATAAAACCGGTTATTGAGGTTAATACTTGAGTCACACTCAAACTAGAGGTACCCATTGCTGTGGGTAAGATATCCTGAACTACCCAAGGTTGCCGTCCGTATTCTGCGACTACCCATCCCAACTCTGCAGCAATCCAAGGTAATGGAAGTGAAAAGAATGCAGCACGCAAGTACCAGCGGGTAGTATGTAATTTACGCTTCATGGACAAGTAAAAACCTGTTGCAAATAAGAGGATGAAGAAGAACCCACAAGCAACCATAATCCGGAAAGAGAAAAATAAAGGTGTCACACGGGGTTTCAAATCCTGTGCTGCTTGATTAATTTGCGCTTCAGTTGCGTCAACTACTTTTTCAGTATATTTCTTTAAGAGCAGACCGTAACCTAAATATTTGCTGTGTGCAGTAAAATCTGTTTTTGCTTGCACATCATTAGGATTTTTTTGTAATCGGGTCAACGCCTCATAGGCGAGCATACCTTCTTTGATTCGTTGTTTCCCCTGTTCTATCAACTCAGAAATTCCTTCTAGGGGTTCTGTGAAAGAACGCGTTGCGATGATTCCCAATACGAAGGGAATATCCAATGCATAATTGGTTTTCATAGATTGTTCATCGGGAATACCAAAGACGGTTAGGGGTGCAGGAGCTGCTCCTGTATGCCACATCGCTTCTATTGCTGCGAATTTCATTTTTTGATTTTCATTATCTAGACGGCCGCTTTCATCACCTAATACGACCACCGCTAAAGCTGATGCAAGCCCAAAGCTTGCAGCAACTGTCATTGAACGTTTGGCGAAATTGATATTTCTACCGCGTAATAAAAAATAAGCGCTAATGGATAAAACAAAAATTGAGCCAGTAACATAACCAGCACTTATGGTATGAACAAATTTGGCTTGTGCCACTGGATTAAACATTACTGCAGCAAAATCAGTTACTTCCATACGCATGGTTTGGAAATTGAATTCAGCGCCAACAGGGTTTTGCATCCAGCCATTAGCAATTAAAATCCACAATGCAGAAAGATTTGTACCTAAAGCCAATAACCAGGTACAAAACATATGCTGCACGCGACTTAATCTATCCCAACCAAAGAAAAACAAACCCACAAAAGTAGCTTCTAGGAAGAACGCCATAAGTCCTTCAATCGCTAATGGGGCACCAAAAACATCTCCAACATAATGAGAGTAATAAGCCCAATTGGTACCGAATTGAAACTCCATGGTTAAGCCGGTAGCTACGCCTAAAACAAAATTAATGCCAAAGAGAATCCCCCAATATTTGACCATCTGTCGCCAAATATCACGACCGGTCATTACATAAATGGTTTCCATGATCGCTAAAATTAACGACAAGCCCAACGTGAGTGGGACAAAAAGAAAATGATAAAGCGCAGTTAGAGCAAACTGTAAACGGGAAAGATCGACCAGGTCACTGCCAGGAATCATTGCTCACCTCACATGTAATATATTGATAAAACCTTTAAATCCCCAGTTTGTCTCGGAAAATACTAAGGATTTCCCCAGTTTATTCTTCTTTAGAAGAAGGATATTCTTTTGTTTGTACTGTGCCTAACAGCCATTGTTCATTGCTTTGATGTGGTTTTTCCACATTCTTAAAGCAAATTATCCATAATAAAATCAATAAGCTAAATTTAATAATTAAGGTTATTAGAATATCACGAGTTAGTGGCTTAATCATGTTCTTTAACCCTCTTTTCCTGGTGCAACATCCCATATTTTAAAGACTCTGCAATGACCGTGGCTTTTTGAACTATTTCCTCAGCAATCTCCATAGGTAAATGGTTTGCCGCTTCGTTTTGGAATAAATTAAGCCAACGGACAAAATGTGACTCTTCAATAGGGGCGAATTGTTTTAATAGGACGTGTTTTTGATAGGCATTACCGTGATACTCATTGGTTTTCAACATAACGCTATTCCAAAATTGGCACAGCAGAGGGATATGTTCGTTCCAGTCAACGTGTGCCACATCATTAAAAATGGGGCCAAGGATCTCATCTCTTTGTACTTTTTGGTAAAAATGAGTCACGAGTTTTTCGATGTGTGTTTTACTCAGCTCGGTCATACTACTATCCGCTGATATAAATAAAATAAATCATACTTAAGTTTCATTTTAAATACAACTTTAAATGAGTACCAAATTTGATTATTTCTTTTTATTAGATGCATTTAAAATGCACATTCCGGGCGACAAAAAATTGACAATTCTATTATTATTGAAGCATATTTAAGCTATACTTAAGTTTATGGACATTAGAAAATAGGAAATTATCATGAGCAGAAATATTATGAGTAAAATCATATGTGTTACGGTTTTTGCTCTCGGCCTATTTACTGCTGGGGCAAGTTTTGCACATGGTGGCTGGGGTGGCGGCGGTTGGCATGGCGGCGGTGGTTGGCATGGCGGCGGTGGTTGGCATGGCGGCGGTGGCTGGCATGGTGGCGGCTGGCATGGTGGCGGCTGGTATGGTGGCTGGGGTGGTGGTTGGTATGGACCCGGTGTTGTTATAGGCGTTCCTTACTATAATGATTATTATTATAACGATTACTGTCAAACTGTTCGCGTATGCAATAGATATGGACATTGTTGGTTACAAGAATCCTGTTATTAATTAAGTGAAATAGTGATTTTTTAACCCACAGCGTAAGGCGCGTGGGTTTTTTTTCAAAAAAAATGACCATGCTATACGATTTATTCATTCAGTCATGACCCTCGAGTGCATTCACGATGAACCTTACTAAAAAATCCTGGATCGATAAAAAAGTTTATAGTATCTATTGGTGAAAATTGATACTATTTTTGCTTGTTTTCGGTATCTTATTTGAGCAATTATGGATTACACCCTAGAATATTTGAAACATATGGATTGGGAGCGCATCGCTTTTGCTTTATTTTTGATCTTTTTTGGCTATATTTTTGCAAAAAAAATGAGTCATTTGATTGAAAAGATAATTGAAAGTCGATTCTCAAAACATCATGCCATGTTGTCAAGCCGCGTGGTTTATTATGGCTTGTTTTTGCTGTTTTCAATCTCAGCATTACATGAAATGGGATTTAAGCTAACTATATTATTGAGTACAGCGGGTTTGTTTACTGTCGCTTTGAGTTTTGCTTCACAAACTGCTGCTTCCAACCTCATTAGTGGTGTTTTTCTTTTATTTGAACGTCCTTTTCAAGTCGGTGATGTAATTTCCTTTAAAGACATTAAAGGAACGGTAGAAACGATTGACTGGTTATCAACCAAAATTAAAACCAGTGATAATCGTTTGATTCGCATACCTAATGAGGGTTTAATTAAATCAGAAATTACTAATTTAAGTACCTATCCCCAAAAACGTGATGAAATAGTACTTCGAATCGATGCCGTGCATGATGTAGCTACGATTAAATCATTGCTCTACAAAATTTGCGAGGAATGCAGTTATATTTTACCTAAGCCCAATACTCAAATTTTATTATCGCAGATGATTGATAGGGGAGGGGTTGAGCTTAAAATATTGTATTGGTCAAAAAGTGATTTAGCTATGGTACGAGACGAAGTGCTTTCTGCAGTTAAGACAACGTTTGAACGAGAGGCAATCACTTTTGTGAACGAGCGAGTGTTTATGCCGCCAATGCCTTCTTCATCCACACCACTACCTTTATAGGGTCTATTTACAATTCTACTATCTTGGCCAAAATGACGTGATTTTATGCGCTCCGATACTCACATACTTCATGTATGCTGCGTTTCGGTGCTCTAAAATCACGTCATTTTGACTCAATCTAGCGAATTGTAAACAGACCCTAGCATTCTACTATCTTGGCCAAAATGACGTGATTTTATGCGCTGCTCTACTCACATACTTCATGTATGCTGCGTTTCGGTGCTCTAAAATCACGTCATTTTGACTCAATCTAGCGAATTGTAAACAGACCCTAGCATTCTACTATCTTGGCCAAAATGACGTGATTTTATGCGCTGCTATACTCACATACTTCATATATGCTGCGTTTCGGCTCTAAAATCACGTCATTTTGGCTCAAACTAGCGAATTGTAAACAGACCTAGTTTGGTGAAACGAACAGAATCAAGATTGCTCCTGATTTGATTGCTTTTTGATCAGAGTTCATTTCATTTCACCCAGTTTACGAATCCGAAGCCACTTGCGAGTCTCGCATACTAGGTGTATGTTGAATATGAATGGATTGTAAATGGGAGTTGAAATGGAATCAACGATCGAAATTATTGGCTATCTTGCCTGTTGTTTGGTTTTAGCGACTTTTTATGTCAAAAGGATTTTGACATTACGTCTTATAGCAATATGCTCCAATGTAGCCTTTATTCTTTATGCTCTTGGGAGCACGCTTTACCCGATTTTTGTTCTGCATTCTTTATTATTACCTTTGAACTTATATCGGATTTTTGAAATCAAGAGAGGCACTTTGCGACTTAATCATTTATCAGTGGAACCTATTCGCTCTTCTGAAAACGAGGCAAATAGCTCAAATAAATGGTTAAGAAACTGTAAATAATGGTTGCAGGAATCAAAAGAAGGATCGGCAGTTTGCTATTATGAAAACTTGGATCATGATGATAATGATCGGTGGAGAAATATGCCCGATTTAAAATACTCAGATAGTAGCCGATTTATAATCCAGGCTCTATCGCTTGAGCAAAACAGTATAGGAATGAAAAAACAAGATGCTGTCAGAAGCACTCCACTGGATTTACTGTCAGGTGAGGAACTAATTGCGCAGGATACAGCTGCAATTGACTTATTTGATCTGGAAGAAATGATGGAGTTTTTATTGTTTAGTGGGGACGGTGGACAAAATGCAATAACAATCCGTCCTAAACCGAGCCTTTTATTGTATAACGAAAAAGATATTCAGGAGATTGTTCGGCTTTTGCAATTGGTTTTTGAGCAATTTAAGATTGCTTTAGCAAAACAGGGAGTGCCAGTGGATAATTTCACGGTAACCCGGAATGAAAATGAACTCACTGTTAGTAATGCTTTGATTAAAGAACTGATTAGTAAAAACCTATTTCCTAAAGCATATGCCCCAAGCCAGAAGTTCGAAAATCACCCCCCTCGTTTAACTCCTTTTGTTACAACACCAGCACCGCCGGTTCGTAGTAAACAGGAAGAAAAACAAGATGAAGAAGATGAAGCAGCGATGGAAGCGGAGTATACATCGGGAGTAGAGAGCGTCTTTAATCCATCTCCTTTTTCGTTTTCATTGACCAAGCTTTTTGGCGGACAATCCTAATACCTGAAGATTAATATCACCTCTAAATTCCCGGGTTCCGCTGCGCTGCACCCAGGCTACAAATATAGCCTTGAAACTTTCTTATTGTGTAGCCTGGGTGAAGGCAAAGCCGTAACCCGGGTTTTCAGTAGCCTGGATTAGCACAGATAATCCGGCTATTAAACACTAAGGCTACTATTGAAATAGTGTGTTATTTATTTTTCTTTTCATGATCAAGTAACCATTGCTTGCGTGCAATTCCTCCCCCATAACCCCCTAGATTTCCACTGGAATTAATAATTCGGTGACAAGGAACAATGATCGAAAGCGAGTTTGCACCATTGGCATTGGCCACTGCTCTATATGCAGTAGGTTTACCTAATGCTTGTGCTTGCTCTGCATAACTTCTGGTTTCCCCATAAGGAATAAGTGTCAAAGCATGCCAAGCCATTTTTTGAAAAGGGCTGCCTAGCATCTGTATTGGGGTATTAAATTTTTTTAAATTCCCCGAAAAATAAGCTTTGAGCTCTTCTTCAATAGAACGAAGTGGGGGCGCTTCGCCTGGAATAATAGCTGCTTTCATTTTATTTCTCAGCCGTTCTACCTCTCGTTCTAATCCTCTCCTATCTACGAACTCCAAAAGATATAAAGCCTCTTCATCAGCTACTGCAAACATTGGTCCTAAAGGTGAGTCGAACCAAGAAGCTTTTAAAACGATATGATGCTTGTCTAATTGTGAAGGGGCTGCACCCATAATTTTAGAAAAAGCGTCACGAAAACCACTACCGGATTCGTATCCGGCATTAACTTGTGCTTCAATCACTATTTTACCCTCACGAATTTGTTTCATGGCAATACCCATTCTTCTTGCGCGTGCATAAGCAACAAAGGTCATGCCAAAGCGTTTTTTAAATTGTCTACGTGCGGTTGATGTATCAACTCCTAATTCTGCAAAGTCTTTGTCTTTCCATCTCTTTTCAGGATTACCTTCTACTGCAGCAACTAATTTTTGAATTAAATGTGAAGCCTGATTAGGGTAGGACAATGGCTGGCAGCGCGCACATGGTCTATATGAAGCAAGAAGTGCTTCTTGAGCCGTTCGAAAGAATTCACAATTTTCAAATTTAGGTTTTTTGGCAGGACAAGTGGGTCGACAAAATATTCCAGTCGATTTAACACCTACATAAAATACACCTTCATATTTAGAGTTTTTAGCAAGTAATGCTTGATAATATTCTTTCTTTATTGAATCAGTTAACATGAATCGCTCAAAATTTGTTGTTCCATTAGTCACTATAGCTTTTTTTAAAAAAAGTGCGGCCGAAATTCAGGCATTGAATTAAAAGGAAATGACTATTTGTAGCCTGGGTGAAGCGCAGCGTAACCCGGGATTTTGAGTACGAATTCACTTCTTTATCCCGGGTTACACTGCGCTTCACCCAGGCTACAATTAATTATAACTACAAATGCATTAAGTGCCATCGAGACCACTAAAACAAGTCGGGCTTTTTATTTCCCCTTGAACGGGCAGGGTAATTTGGACCATACCACAGCGGTCTGTTCTATAAAAGGGAATATTCAATGATTTCATGCTTGTTAACGTTTTAGCATGCGGAAAATGAAAACGATTGTCAAAACCTAAAGAAGCGATAGCATAGCGCGGGGCAACTTCCAGCAAGAATCGATAGGAAGAGGATGTTTTACTGCCATGATGTGGAACAATTAAAACATCAGATGCGAGCTCATCTCCATAAGATTTTATTAAATAATCTTCAGCTATTTTCTCAATATCACCTGTTAGGAGCACATTCCCGGCCTCTGTACTTATTTGTAAAATACATGAATTGTTATTTTTATTTTTAAAGTGAGTTGTGATTGGTAAGAAACGAAAATTCACGCCATCCCATACCCACTGTGGGTAATCATGACACCGCATGCCATGATTATGATAATAATGAGGCTCATTTACTACCAGTTGTTCTATTTGGATACCCTTCTCCAGTGAATTGAGTCCACCTCGGTGATCTTTATCTGGATGGCTAATGACTACAGCATCAATTTTTTGGATTCCTAAGCTTTTAAGATAGGGCAAAATCACCATTTTTCCCAGATCGTTTCCTTGGAAAAATCGATCTCCGGTATCATAGATCAAAACATGACCTTGGGTTCTTACTACAACTGCTAGACCTTGGCCAACATCCAAAATATCAATCACTGCTTCTCCAGGTGCTCGTACCGTATGAGGCGGGAAAAAGGTGAGTAATGCCCACAGCAGAGCTATCCATTGAAAGGGTTTAATTGGCAATAAAACCCACATCAATAAAGCACCCATTAGGCTGATAACTAATTCAATATTGTGAATGGACCCATTGATATTCATGCTTGCTAAATGCTCAATCAAATTTAATCCCTTAAATAAGAGGGCAATCAGTAAAGACAAAAGTTTCATGAATAGGCCAGCAATGCTCCAAGAACAAAGTGCCATCGTGATTAATGCTAAGGGGACAATCAGTAGACCCACTAAAGGGATAGCAAATAAGTTCGCAATAAATCCATTGATTGAACCATAAGCATACCAATAGAGAGTTAAAGGCATGAGCCCAATCAAGCAACTTAATTGTAAGGCTAAATTTCCCTTATATCCTTCTAATCTCCAGCGTTGTTGGGTTAAAAGCAAACAAGCAACAGCGAGAAAGGAAAAATAAAATCCTTGCATGAACACTGCATGTGGTTCAATACATAAAACCCCAAGCAAAGCATAACGCCATACCTGCCATGCGGAAAATCGTTGTTTTCCTAAGCGGTAGATTGTGTAAAAGAAACATCCGATTAATGCTCTCTGTACCGGGGGGGCAAATCCTGCTAAAAAGGCATAAAATACAGCAGCTAAAAGCGCAACAACACTGGCTACGTAGGGTGCCGGAATGAACAAACAACAACGTGCACTTTGACACCATAACCTGCGAGCTAGCCAATAAATCATTCCCGATATCAATGCAATATGTTCTCCAGAAATTCCAAATAAATGGGTTGTGCCAGTGCGCCTAAATAAATCCCAACTTTCCTGGCTAATATGGTTTGTTAAATTTAAAGTTAAGGCTTCAACAATCCCCGCTGTGGTTTGGTCTGGCGCTAATTGAGTGAGTTGATTGCTCAAGTGTTCACGTAATCCAAGCCAACTAAAATCAGAAGATGATTCGGTGAGTAGTGTATTGTCTTTAGAGAGAATATACCCGGTCCAAAAGATATGACGTGCAGCAAGTGAACGCACATAATCCATGCTTCCAGGATTAAGATAATTTCGTGGCCTTTTCAATTTGACAGTGAATCGCCATCGTTGTCCAGAATGTAATTTAGGGGCATTGTTATACCAGGATAATTGGATTAAACCGCGTGCGGGAAGGTGATCGTACTGCTCAAGAGCCAATAAAAATTGTGTTTTGGTAAAATTTTGGGTAGGAATGGATGCAATAATTCCTTCTATTGTGACCTTAGGTATTACATCAAACGCTACTGCAGAGGACAACTGCGTCTTCGGTACGGCGCTCGAGTCCTCATGTACTGACGTGTACACTCCGGTTCTGTGCTCTGTCCCTCCTGGCATTTGTCTCTCTGCAGCACGTTTCGAAAGAGGTCTAATGTTCGTTATTCCTTTGGGTAAAACTAAAGTTTGATGCAGCCATGCGAATAAGACCCCTAAAATGAAAAACAAAATTATTGGATACCTTGGGTTGAGGTAAAAAATCAGTAGGCTGATTACAGGTAAAGAATAATTTGAGGTATATAGATAGAGAATGCCTATAAAAAAGCAAAAAATTTCCATTTCATTTTTAAGTTGGACTTTCCGTTGAAAGGGATAGTAGAGAATTGAGATTTCTTTGTAAAGTAAATTTTGCAGCGCCAAACTCTACTTACTCGGTGTCTATTGGATGATTATGTTGGATTCCAACAAATAGTTTGTGCTGTTCCTCCTGTATCTACCGCAGTTTTTGTATTGGCTTGATCCACAGTCATACTGGCGCAAGTCGTATCCTCAGTTTGGCTGCCTATTGGAGTTGCTGTCAGCGTGTACGACGTTGGCCCCAAATTAGTTAGGGTAATATTGTAGAACCCTTGCGCCGATGTTTGAGGAAATGCAGGTAATGAACCACAGGCTGCACTATAGGAAAAATTTTGGGAATAACACCGTTCCAATGTGATCTGATCTTGTGCTAAGGTGGCTATCGCATCAGAGCGACGCGATTTCAGCAAAAAACTCACGTAATAAGGATAAGCTATTGTAGCCAGGATGGCCATAATAAGTACTGCCATCATTAGTTCAATTAAGGTGAAGCCTTTTCTTCGTGTTTGATTCATTTTTGCATCCTTATTGCAGTTGCCACCATCCTGTTTTTCTTTGAGTACTATTAGGATTTAATATGGTCGATTGACTGCCATTAGCCTGGGTAATGAGCAGAACGATGTAATCACTTTGATTCGATACAACAGTTGGTGCATTTGCAAAGTTATTGGACAATTGAACGCCTACAACGCCCGAGTACAAGTACTGATTATTGGCAGATCCATTAGCACTCACACCAGTAATTTGAGGGTTAGGAAATGACCCACCTGTCTTGAAGTTGAGTTCAAGTAACATGGAAGAAAAGCTGGGGCCGCACGATTGCGGTGGTGTGTTTAACGTGCTGATAAAGGCACCATTGAATACAGTAGGATTTGTAACAATACGTTGCCCTGAGGTAATCATATCAGTAAACCAACCAAATTGATTATTCCAGTTGACTGGAGTTGATGATGCAGTCACTACAGGTACGGATAAACCCGAGGTTGCAGTAGAAACCAAATTCAGAGTTTGTTGTTGAAGATTAGTCCGCGTATAAGTAACACTTGATTGCGGTTTATCCAAGACACCATAAATTGTTTGTGTCTGGGTATTGAGCAGGTCGGCGGTCTGCAGTAATTGTCCAGTACCAAACATGACAAACAATCCGGGTATGCGTGGATAATTGGGGTTAAGAGTTACTACAGGTGCTGTAGTAATGGGTTGGGCTGTGTTTGAAGAATCCCTTGCTTGAAATAATAAGCGCACAGTCCAATTGGCTGGGTTTGGATCACTTACATTTACAGACCACATATTCCCTTGTAAATCTCCTGCATAGACATTAGTTATGGGAACCCCTTGAAAGCCATTTGAGTTTGCCACCGCGACTGAGGATAATCCTTGAGGTGTTGTGCTACTGCATGCGCTTGGCACAGCACTGCATAGATTAATTTTGCTAATCAGTGCGCCTGTTTGTGGATTGATTGCATACAGTATCGACGTATTATTAGGATTGTTGTAACCATTGCCAAAAAAGACCGCAAAAGTAGCCGGCGTTGCATTACTCGCGCCAATTTGAGCGATTTGAGGTTGGCTGTAACCAAGACCCATATCACTATCAGTAAACTCCCAAAGTACCTTTTGAGCCAGGTTTGTTTCATTAATAAAGTTGACGGGATTGGTAATATCCAATCCAAAAATACTGTTGCCACCTCCATTTTCACTGCTAACCAGCACAGTATGCCAGCTGCTGTCAGAAAATTGCACATCTGCTGATTGAGGTGAGCCATCTGCATAAAAACGATGACTTAAGTTGTAAAGCGGACTAGTAAGATAGACAAGATTATTAAATACCCCGTTGGGAATAAAGGCAAATACCTCTTGACCATTCGTGGCATTAAACGCATGCAACATGCCATCGTTCGCGCCCACATAAACCATGGGTTGACGATTCGCTTGTGCTTGGGCAAAAGAAAGATAGCTTGGGGTGGTATAAGGTGCTGATGGGGAGCCCACATACAGGACCTGACTATCTATGATATCACCAAGAATATGAGAACGATTTCGGAAGCTCCCACCATTATGGAGCTCTAGGGCTGTATTACCTCGTAAATACTGTAACCTTTGTTGGCCTAATGAATCTGAAGGTTGAAGTGACGCTTGTTGGGTAGTGCTTATATTGGCCCATTCAAAAGGAACACCGGCACTGGTTGTAGGGTTCCAGGTTGCAATAAATCGGTTGGATGACCATCCTGAACCAGCGACCAGACTATCTAATAGCGGTTGTGCATTCCAGTTAGTCACTCCTGTTGGAATCCCTGTTGTAGGATCAAGGGGCAGGGCAACTAGACTTCCCGTCCAATCGAGATAAGGGGTATCATTGGATACAAAACTAGCCTTATATTCCACACTGTTTGTGCTCAGTTGTGTAGAACTTACTGATGCAGCAGTGGTTGTATAAGATCCATTTTGGATAGAAATCATAATGGAGTTCAGATCATTAACCAGATCGGTTGAACTGGTAGCAGGGTAATAATTAGTGGTACCTCCAGCTACAGCCATTGCCGTGAGTGTTGATGCTGCCTGAGGGTTTAATGAAGGATTTACCCCAGCACCTAGTCCTATAACATAGGTTGGAATTCCGTTCTGTTTGAGTGTAGTAATCGTATTTATTGCATCGGTTAAGGCTTGGCAATTGGTACTTTTAAGCGAACCATCTGCATTAAAGGTTGCGGTAATACCATAACCTGCAGCAGCGGCACTGCCTAAGGGAGGCCATAGTTTGCCACTAAGATCTTGAGTTGGCAGACCATCAGAAATCAAGATAACGTATTTTTTCTGGGGACAACCATTGCCACTGGTGGTACCTAATGTTGTGAGATAAGAGTTGGCTTTTGTGAGTAAACCTGCAATAGGTGACTGAACTGCCGAAGATTTAATTTCCTTGGTTGACGTCGAATTTGTCTCAGGTTGTAAGTAGGGTGTAAATACAGCAATGGCATTATTGATACTTGTTGTAGTCGGGGTTGTTCCGGCACTGGTCATAGGAACTAGAATGTTTCCTGTGGTGGCGGATTGGCTGCCGTTATATCCAAAACCGCGCTGAGAATAAAGTACTTGTGGGGAGAAGGGCACAAAACCTGCGTTGGTTGGACTTGTCGCAAAACTACCAACATTTGGTAATGATTTGGAGTAAGAAATTAATACATTACCGTTATTGTAACTGCTAATAGAAAAATTAGGTGGATAGGGGGTCGCAGGTGACGGTCCACTGTAAGTAAGAAACACCCCTGGGAATCCACCTCCTGCATAAAGTACGTCATTAATAGAAGGATAGTCACTTGATGAGCCAATTTGCATGTATAAACTAGAAGACACTACAGACGTACCATAAAAAGTTGCGATTGAGCTGCAATTACTTTGAATGGTTGAAGAGGCACTAGTGTAGTTGTAACAAGGGTTAGTTACATAGGTGTTACCTGCAACTGGTGTACTGGTGAATGAAAAATTACTGCTTTGAGGGGACATGTAATAAACCCAGGTGTTAAATACTCCGACACTGCTGACACTGTATGTTTCCAAAGCAAAATCAGTAGATTGCATGTAGGTATTGATAATTGCTTGAACACCTGCTTTTGCCACATTTAAACGACTATCGCTATTATCCACCAGAGTGCCGCTTTGGTTGACGGTAAAAGGGGCCTGTCCGCTACTATTTGCTGCCTGTATTGGAGGAGTAAATCCTGCAGGTACGGTATAATTTACTGGGGAACTGGAGTTACTCAGTGAGGATAAACCTCCTGAAAGAGAGCCAGAACCGACCATAATCGCACCGCTTAAGTCACCGTCCATTGACTCTGAATTTCCAATCGCAATTAATATTTGGGGATGAATAGGGCTAGCTAAGATCAATGGAACTTGGGGAATATTCAAAGTAGGCTGGCTCGCCGCAATAGCAAAGGATGACAGCAAGATTAATAATAAACTCTTGAGTCCTTTACCATAATATTTGCGTCGTGCATTGTTCATAATCAATTTTACCTATGGTTGTATTTGTACTGTACTTTGTAGTATTACCGATGTATTGCCATTGGCACCTAAAGAGCGTGCTGTAACCCGATATACATAAGTGGGCGTTTTCATATTTTGCCCAGGCTGAATAACCGAGGGTAGTTGCTCTATGATATAGCTTGCTTGGCTATTGGAGTAGCCTTGAAAACTGGGAATTACTGACGTAGAGCTGGACCAATTAACTGTTGTCCATAATGGCGGATTACCCGGAGTTAATAGATACAACCCAGTACTGTTTTTTAAAAAATCGTTTGCGTTGTAAGTTCCATTCAGTAAATTATTAATTGCTTCGTTTAGTGCTCCTTCAGTTTTTTCCAAACTTATTTCACTGTCTGTAGCATTAGCTGCAATCCGTGTTTGTGTGGTGTTTAGTGACACATCTGTAAGTGCCAAAACGGTAAGCATAATAAGTAAAACCATAGTGAGTAAAAGGATATAACCTTTTTCATTTACAATGACATTCTTCCGAGAAAGCTCTTGTAATGAGCTCTGTTTATCCATAGGATGTTTGTCATCACTGGATGAGCGAATAGATTTTGTATTGTGCGAAATAAGTTTCATGATCCCGCATTCCTTAAAGCAATATTGACTTCATATACATGACGAAGTCGATTATCATTTGGCACCGTAACTACGGTGTCTAATACATTATATTGAGTGGTATTCTGAGTGCCGGAAGCCGCTTGCCCCTCAATTAAAAAACCCAGACGAATTGCATAAACTTGAGCCCAGTTTGGAACAGCGTCGGCAGTGACATACTGAGAGATTGAGCCATTGCCACCTATGCCATATTCGACTTTCATGACTTCAACTCCAGGAACAAGCGGTTGAATGGACCAACCTGCCGAAGTTAGGGTGGCCCGCATTAATGCACTTTGTCCGCCTTGTCCTTGTCCTACAAAAAATGCTGTTTGCTGTAACGGGATGAATTGAGATCCGGCCTGATAATTAACGATAAAAGTAGAGGTAGAATTGTCATACTCTCCTGATCCCGCGTCATGGGAAATAGTTGTTCCTGCGACTCCTGTAAGGGCAAACACAGAGGACTTAACACAATCAGAGACTGCAGCAAATTGCCCTATCGCAAGACTAAGACCAGTTGTACTTTGCACCGTAAAGGAATTGCTGCTTGAATCAATCGCTGTTATTGAAACAGGAAAGCTTGCGGGGGCTGCGCCAAGAACAACCAAAACATCGCTGGTATTTTCTACGCTTCCTGCCAAAGAGGGATCCAGGGACGGCGTCCAATCACCAGCATTTCCGTCATTGGTAGAATTATCCTGAGTAATTGAAATTGTTGCCCCATTGCGGTTGTAACCGGCAATTAAGGCTGGGTTGGCATTCAATGTCCCGATAGGACTTGATCCGCCGCCATTTAAATTAGACATTGCGGTACTGATTGAACCACATCCTACAAATCCGGTTGAGCGAATAATAGGGACTACTAAGTTAGCAATAGCATTTTCTGTACTTTGAATAAGTGCCTGTGAATTTGTTGTTCTATAGATTTGGGTTTGAGTTACATATACTTCCATCACAGCATAACTGAGTAGGAGGCCTATTGCTGTGGCAATCATTAATTCGACTAACGAAAAACCTTGTTGATGTTTTGTATATGTGTTCATAATTGACTTTGTACACTCAGTTGAACGTAGTTAGGGTTAGTTGGCGCTGGAGTACTGCTTGCACCAACCTGATTTTGTGCCAGACTATCGTCCCATTGCACAGTTACCGTAATAATTGTATTTCCTCCTGTACCCGGCGCAGGAGCAGAAGTAATGGAACCACTTCCACTGGGCAGTCTGTTCACATCAAAGCTTAGCCAATACCATGTATCATATGAAGCCAATTGAGCGCTCGAACAAGATGATTGGTTGCACATAACCCCAGGAGGTGCTGGAAGAATAGGCGAACCACTGCTGTTGATATTACTGATATTGTAATTACCATTAATCGCAGCTTGAGTATTGGCACGAATTTTATCAAATATATCATAAATACATTGTACCGCCTGTTGTTTGGCGTAACTTGAATTATTCGCTTTGCTAGACAGGATTAACATACTTGCTATCCCTAACATACCCACAGCCAGGATCACAAAAGCAATTAGGACTTCAATCAGCGACATTCCTCTTTGTTGCGCACGGTATCTTCCTGAATAATTCATAAATAATCTCCATTAAGGACATGCAAGTGCGCTGTTGTCCCAAACCGCTTGTCCGGGTGTTGAACCAGATTGGACAAATCCAGTTGCTAACACTTCCACGGAGCGAGCAAATGTTCCACCTCGACTATCGCAGAATTTGAAATTACTTGGTGCGGAGGTTAATCCATGAGGATCAAAACTCACACTTACAACATTTCCTGAAAGGGTAGGATCTGAGGGGGAAAATTGTTGACTTTGCAATAAGGTGCTTGTACCTGCCGTAGGCTGGGTTACCACTATCCATCCTGCTGCCCAATTTACCCCACAAGTGGTAGATTGTGCTGCTCCGAATGGGCAGACCATGACATTCATTGATTCATTAAGTGCATTGTTGCGTGCATAATTCAGTGCATTGACAAGCATATCTGTGTATGCTGTTAGGCGACTGTTCATGAGCATATTGCTTAAGGCTGGAAGCGCTATAACTAAAGCTACGCAGAGTACCAGTAAAGTCACTAAAAGTTCAATTAAAGTAAAAGCTGCTTTTTTAACTAACATGACTATCAGTCCCTTGTAACTAGAGCAAGTCCATTATCTATTAGTTTAGGTGAAAGCTAAATTTTTTACCAAGAATTACCGTGTTTTAACTAGTGAAAAGTGAAATTTGTAGTTTTTTCTCCTAATCCCATTCAATAAATGTCTCAATATCTGCATCCCTTTCAGTCTTTTGTTGTGGATGTCTTTTTTTGTTTTGAGCAAAAATAGAATGTCTACTGCATTGCATTGGATATTTAAAGGTTTTTAATGCATCTTCTAAGCTGACAAACTCATAGCCCTTTTGTTTGTACAAATGGATAATATCAGGCAAAACATAAGCATTAAGCAAATTCGCATGAATCAGTAATATTTGTGCTTGCTCGGTATTGTGATGAAATTGACTGTGCTCTTCGGCTCGAAGCGTTTGTTGCCAAATAAAATCAAGATAAAAGGGTTTTAATTCTTCAAGGTAAGCGCGTCTATTTAGCTCGGGTACGGATAACAAGCGTTGATTAAAGACGAAGTCCTTGGAATCTATGGTAATGGGAGCAACATGGTAATTTTTTTTCGCAAGATAACACAGTATGTCTTCTTTCTTTTGTCCTGTGCTCATCGCTAAATAGGGGTAGCGAAAATATTTAGGCTCAGTCATAACAGGATGCAAAATATGGTCCGCTCTTTTAATTTCCTGAATGTATTCTTGGGTGTTCATTTTATTTAAATTAGCATGAGAGAGGGTATGGTTACCTAATCCAAAGCCTGCATCGCGAAATTTGCGGAGTATTTCCCAGTTATCTTTGCGAACCTCTCTGGCTATAATAAATCCGGTAGCGGGAACTTGTTCCTTAGTCATAGTATTGATCATCATGTTCAAATGAAAATTTCGATATTCACCAACAAAAGGTAGATCATCAATGGTAATGGAGACCGTTTTTTTGGAGACAACAGGTAATTTTTTCGAAAGCTCTTTTTGGGGGTTGTGATCTTTCAGAGATTGATTTCTTGAATTGATAATGTTGTCGTTTTTGTTAACAGTATCCTCGGAAAAACTAGGTTCAAATGCAAAACTGATATTTTGACTCATCACTAAAAACATTAAGATGAGTGAAATTTTTTTAATAATAAATTTAATTTTCATTAGAGTAAGGCACAAACAAATTCGAGAAAAAAGGCATTGTAACAAAAAATTAACCTAAATGGCTTATCTGAAGTACAGCGGTAACTAAAATATTTAAAAGATAAGGTGATGAATTAAGAATAATTCAGTCACCTTATCTTGAGTATCAAGTTAAAAACATACTTTAAAGGGTAAAGTGAGTTGGTTTAACTAGTAACACCCTTTTTATGTTCCTGCTTATGTTCCAGCTCTTCATCTTCTTCTTCCTCATCCTCTTTGGCTTTATTCCAGATAGAGAAGTTTAGAGCAGAGGAGAGACTGCCTATGTAACCTTTAGGAGCTTTTTCAGGTCCTTTAGTTTCTTTTTTAAAGTCTTCAACGACCACTTTTAATGCATCAACACGACAAGCGTGGATCATGTCAATGAGTAAATTAAAAGTAGCTTTTAAATCAAAGTCAGCAATTGCTTTAAGCAAATGCTCGCTACGAATTGCTTTTTTACCATTTATTTTTGGGGTAACTGTCATAAATTGTATAAATTGGGTAGCGGATGTAATCAAAGCTTCAACGTCTTGTGGTTTGACTTCATCTACTGCAAGGATCTTACTTAATCCTTTGAAAATAACAGAATTTTCCTTTTTCTTAAGATATGAAGCGTCACATTCATCCTGGATTTGTTTACGGATGAGGTGCATTGTTCCTGCGAGAATAGCAACTTTTTCGGCTTCAGTGATTTCTGATACTTTGAGTGTTTCTCTTATAGTATTCAGAACATGGAGTTGGGCAATGCGCTCTTTTGACTTTAACTTTTCAATCTTGTGAGTATTTTTATCAGCAAGCTCATCCTTGATTAATTTATCAATATCCGCATTAAGTTTAGCCCAACCACCAAATCGACCAGTTGCAGAGGCAGGGGATTTTTTGGCTGGCTTGTACTCAGCGAGCACAGGAGCACCTTGTCCATCAGTGGCAAAGGAAGCAACAATTGCTTTTTGAGCATCCTGTTCCAGTTTATAAGAGGTTTGAATTAACTCGTTTAAGTTATCTGTAGGAACAGCAGTCAGCATATGGTTTTTTGCAAAGCCATTACGAGAATCATGTTCTATAAAAACCTGATTCATAAATCCATTTAACGCAGTATGGAATTTAGATACTTGATATAAGTCAGGCCTGTCTTCTTCTTTGGCATCAGGACCAATTCCAATTAATTCTTTTAAGCGGTCGCTTACGAATCCGGGTGCTTCCCATGATTTTCTATGATTTTCGATATCTTGTATTATCGTGTACATTGCACCGTAAAAAACGGTTGATAGATAGACTAGATTAGGAGATTTTTCTTTTGCTTGTTCTTCTAGTCTAACAAGTATTGAGGTGAGAAATTGAAGTTCAAATTTTCTATTGGCATTAGTAAGGTCTTCGATTTTTCCCTTACTTTCACGTGTTAATAAGATCTCAACGGTATCGTCAAAATACTTTCTTATTGCACTTAGGTCCTTTAATACAAACGTCATGTTAGTCTCCAAATGTCCAGTGGATAATTATGTAAGTTCTTCTTACAAGGTCTCAGTGTAAACTAAACTAAACCGCTCGTCATGTATTTTCATTATACAATTTATTCTTTATATGAAAATCCATGAAAATTCATTAAGTTAATTGCTTTATTTGTCCTCAACGTTGAGCTATTTTTTATCAAAAAACATAAAAAAATTGTATTAATTTAAATAACGGGTAATATTTCTGTCATTTTTATTGAGTGCTTAATTAATGTAGCCTTGATAAAACTGTACAAACCTAGGTTTGTATCTATTTAATACATATTGCTTGTCTGGGATAGAAAGTTTTTTAACGAGGTCTGTTTTGAATATCGAAAATGATAAACAGTTGCAACAACAATTTTATAATAATGCAGTATTTGCATTAATCTTTCTGCTTGTCTGTCGAATAATTTCGATGTGTTTTATTCCCTTGAATGATGTTTCCGAGTCGCGTTACGCGGAGATTGCTCGCAAGATGTTGGAAACAGGAAATTGGGTCACTCCATTACATGATTATGGGGTACCTTTTTGGGCGAAACCGCCTTTGTCTACCTGGCTTTCTGCTTTTTCAATGCAACTTTTTGGGGTGAATGAATTTGCTGTTCGCTTACCTGGGTTACTCTTATCTTTGGCAACGCTATGGCTTGTTTGGGATATAGCTAAAAGACATAGTGGATCTTTTATCGCAATGATCACCACTTTAGTTCTTGCTGGAACATTAGATTTTTTCCTTGATGCAGGAACTGTGATGACCGATCCTTCTTTAGTCTTTTGCATTACTTTAATCCTGGTCGCATTTTGGCGCGCAGTGGTTGATAGCAGTGCGCTTTGGTCTTATGTTTTTTTTATAGGCTTGGGGTTAGGATTGCTGGCGAAAGGTCCAGTTGCTGTAGTCTTGTCAGGATTGCCTATCTTTTTTTGGGTTTTATTACGCAATGAATGGCGTAATTTGTGGCAAAGATTACCTTGGATAAAGGGTATCTTATTGATGTTTGCTATTGCACTTCCCTGGTATATTTGGGCGGAGATACGTACACCTGGGTTTTTAAATTATTTTATTGTGGGTGAGAATTTCAACCGATTTTTAAAACCAGGATGGAGCGGTGATAAATATGGTTATGCACATAAGCAACCTTGGGGTATGATTTGGATTTATGCGGCAAGTGGTATTTTCCCCTGGTGTCTTTTAGGTGCCGCTTGGTTTATTAAGTACCGACATAATGTGCGTAAGGTATTTATAGATAAAGATGGATGGCTAAGTTATTTCTTTCTTTGTACTGTAGTTCCTTTATTCTTTTTTACGTTTTCTAGTAATATCATTTACACCTACGTTTTTCCTAGTATTCCTGCTTTTTCATTGTTCTTTGTAGAGTATTGGGATCGAGTTGGTGTTGTAGCAAAAGCCCAGCAGCTTTTTATTAGACTTTCTGTTGTTATCGGGGTAATTTTCTTGGTGGCAACCCTTGCATTTAATGCAATACCGCAAGCCGTTTCCAAAACACAAAAATTTGTAGTTGCTGCCTGGTTAAAACAAAATCCAGTTGCAGGAAGCTATCTTATTTATTGGGATTACAAAGCAGACTTCTCAGCACAATTTTACTCTGGTGGCAGAGCGAAATTTGCTTTGAGTAATAAAAGACTTTGCAGCTTATTGAGTAATGATCGAGAAAATTATTTGGCAATCGAGCCACTCGAGACCCAAGAGATTTCTCCTGATTTATTTTCCAAGATGATTTTAGTTCAACGTGTTTATGCAGGAGATAAGGCCTTATTATTGATGCGTATTCCGGTTTCGACAAAAGAAGCTTGTGCGAACGCGGAGCATGGATAAGTACTTAAAACGAAATCCTCTCTCCCACGTGTCGGAGAGGGGTAGGGGTGGGGGTTCATTAGCCACAATCAATACCTCATCCGCCCTACGAGCACCTTCTCCCCTCGGGGAGAAGGGAAATTCCAAATGTAGTGACCAAAGGGTTTTGCTTTGTTGAGCTCGCAAGCTCAAAGTTTGTTCAAGAAAGATACCAATTCATTTATAGTTTTGATATAATCGGGCGCAATTTTTAGGTCATAAGGAGTAACTGTGTCGCAATCCATTACAGTGAATTCGAGCACTTTTGTGCCCCGTGGCGACTTAATGGCCTGGATTGTGTGCCTGTCAGCTGGCCTATTTTTCTTGTATGAATTTTTTCAGCTCAATATTTTTGATGTAATCAATCAGCCCTTACGAGATGACTTTAATATTGATGCAACTCAATTAAGCTGGATGTCCAGCGCTTATTTATGGGCGGATATCCTATTTCTTCTCCCTGCAGGGATCATCCTGGATCGTTTTTCTACGCGTACCGTTATTTTAAGCGCTATGTTTATTTGTGTCCTGGGTACTGTCGGATTCGCATTAACTCATTCATTCATTTTGGCTTCGTTTTGTCATTTTCTCTCTGGAATAGGTAATGCATTTTGCTTTTTATCCTGTGTTGTATTGGTATCGCATTGGTTTCCACCAAGGAGACAAGCGCTTGTCATAGGCTCTTTGGTTACTATGGCTTTTGTTGGTGGAATGATGGCTCATACTCCTTTTGCTTATCTTTATGAATTATTTGGATGGCGTAAGGCTTTATTAATTGATGGTGCAGTTGGTGCTGTATTGCTACTTTGGATTTACTGGATGGTAAGCGATAAACCTGAAGACTCACCGATGAAGATTAATACGCATCAGGGACAAGTCATTTCTGGATTTGTTAAGGCATTATCCAATTCTCAAAATTGGCTAGCAGGATTTTATACTTCTTTTCTTAATTTACCCATTATGGTTTTATGTGCTTTATGGGGTGCTAGCTATTTGCAAGTGGTGCATCAATTACCTGAAATGGCAGCCAGTAATGTTGTGAGTCTGATTTTTATGGGGAGTGTCATTGGTTGCCCGTTGGCAGGATGGTTGTCTGATTCCCAGGGCCGTCGTAAACCTTTAATGATAGTGGGAGCTATTGCGACGCTTATCACAGTCATTCCTTTATTCCTGGATGTTACTTTATCGCAAACGACGCTTAGTATTATCTTTTTTGCGTTAGGATTTTTTACAAGCACACAAGTAATTTCTTATCCTTTAGTAGCTGAAAGTAATTCCACTGAAAATACAGGCGCTGCAACAGGGATTGCTTCAGTGATTATTATGGGTGGCGGCGGTGTAGGACAAGTACTTTTTGGTTGGTTAATCGCGCATCATGCTGGTGCAGCGGTGACAACTTATTCTGTGGCTGATTTTCAATACGCTATGTGGATATTTCCAATAACTACGATTGTGGCTTTAATCGCCGTGTTAATAACCCGTGAAACATATTGCAAGCGATAAGCTGAGGAGTAAAAATGCAAGTGGTGGATGAGTTTCAAGGATATAATGATATTAAATCATCATTATTACCCTGGATTGTGTGTTTTGCTGCAACCTTATTCTTCTTTTATGAGTTTATACAGGGGAATATGTTTGCGTCCATCGCGGCACATATCATGCAGGACTATCAGATCCAAGCGGATAAGATGGCTTGGTTATCAAGCATTTATTATCTTTCAAATGTGTTGTTTCTTTTTGTTGCTGGAATGGTTCTTGACCGGTTTTCGATTAAAAATACATTATTATTTGCTATGTTTTTGTGCGTAGCCAGTACTTTTCTTTTGGCTCACTCTCATTCTTTTTATATGGCTCTATTTTGTCGATTTATCACCGGTATTGGAAGTGCATTCTGTTTCTTGGGGCCAGTGCGTTTGGCATCTCATTGGTTTCCTCCAAAGCGGATGGCTTTGGTAACCGGTGCTATAGTGACTATGGCAATGGCAGGCGGTATGTTGGCCCAATATCCTTTGACCAAATTAGTTATTTTGGTTGGATGGCGCCAGGCAGTACAAAATGTTGGAATTCTTGGTTTTGCTATGTTGGTTGTGATGTTTTTTTGGATAAAGGAAAGACCGAAGAACACAATCAAACAAGTTGCTAAACCAATTAATGTCCTCTCAGCTGCTAAAAAAGCCTATTTGAATACTCAATACATACGGGCAGCTTTTTATGCCAGTTTAATGAACATGGCCATTGCTGTATTTGGTGCAATGATGGGTACTTTATATCTGGTACAACGATTAGACATTAACTCTGCGCAAGCATCTATGGTAAATGGCATGTTATTTTTAGGCGCGATCATTGGTTCGCCGCTGGTGGGTTGGATATCTGATAAGATAGGTTTACGGATTATGCCTATGAAAATGGGTGTGATTGCTTCCTTATTGACTGTGCTCGCAGTGCTTTACCTGCCTGTTTCTTATAGCACGATGGCATTTTTATTTTTCTTACTTGGTTTGTTTACTTCAGCGCAAGTGATTAGTTATGCTCTGGTCGCTGAGAGTAGTTCACCTGCAATGACCGCAACTGCTGTCAGCGTTATTTCGATATTGACTCAGGGTGGTTACATTGTGTATCAAAATTTGTTTAGTTATTTATTGACGAATCATGGCGGTATGCATATGGTTAATGGAACCCCCGTTTATCTACTTAATGCATATCAATATGCTGCAATTATTTTACCTGTAGGCTTATTAATTGCTTTTCTCATGCTTTTAGGTTTAAAAGAAACACACTGCCAACATATTAAGGATTAAGATGAGAGTTTGTATCCTACTCATGGATTCTTTTGGCATAGGCGCCAGTTTGGATGCATCTCGCTATGGTGATGCAGGTGCCAATACTTTTGTTCATATCCATCAAGCATGTGAGCGTGGAGAGTGCGACAAAGTAGGGTTACGCCAAGGCCCATTAACTTTGCCAAATCTGGCCAAATTAGGGCTTCATCATGCTGCCTTAGCCAGTAGCGGG
The DNA here is from genome assembly GCF_001468065.1 of Legionella steigerwaltii. GTDB lineage: Bacteria > Pseudomonadota > Gammaproteobacteria > Legionellales > Legionellaceae > Legionella > Legionella steigerwaltii. The sequence goes on along the minus strand of NZ_LNYZ01000010.1, from coordinate 47,119 downwards.
TTGCGCTTTGTTGAGTTATCCACTTTTCCCGAGCCGATTGGTTATTATGGCTACGCAGTAGAACAGAGCTTAGGCAAAGATACCCCGAGCGGACATTGGGAATTAGCTGGAGTTCCAGTGACGTTTGAGTGGGGTTATTTTCCAGAACAACCTTTTTGTTTCCCCAAAAAATTAATTGATACTTTGATTCAACGAACTGGTATACCTGGAGTCCTTGGTGAGAAGCATGCATCAGGAACTACAATCCTCATGGAGTTAGGCGAAGAACATATGCGAAGTGGTAAACCAATAGTTTATACTTCTGCGGACAGTGTATTTCAAATTGCCGCTCATGAAGAAAGCTTTGGTTTACAGCGTTTGTATGATATCTGTGAAGTTGCTCGCGCTTTAGTCGATGAATATCAGATTGGCCGTGTGATTGCTCGTCCATTTATAGGCCAACCAGGAGCGTTCAAACGAACTGCAAATCGTAAGGATTATGCTACGCTACCCCCAGCAAAAACATTACTCGATTATTTAAAGAAAGCGGGCCGTGAAGTTATCGCTCTGGGAAAAATTGCTGATATTTATGCGCACCAGGGTATAACGCAAACCATTAAGGCCGATGGCAATATGGCTTTATTTGATGCCACTTTAACCGCAATGAAAACAGCTCCCGAAGGGAGTTTGGTTTTTACTAATTTTGTAGATTTTGATTCTTCATTTGGTCATCGACGTGATGTAGTGGGTTATGCACACGCTCTTGAGGAGTTTGATGCGCGTCTACCAGAGCTTGATGCATTATTAAAGCCTGATGACCTCATTGTTATTGCTGCAGATCATGGATGTGATCCTACTTTTCCTGGTTCAGACCATACAAGGGAACATATTCCAGTTTTAGTCTATGGACCAAGCCTTAAGGGCCGTTTTATTGGACGTAGAGATACCTTTGCTGATGTAGGTCAAAGCATTGCCCAACACTTAGGGTTAGGAAACTTGCCCCATGGCGTGTCTTTTTTGATTTGATTCCTGGCAGCTGCAAATTTATTGTAACTGTTTTCGGGGTCATATAAATCATCGTAGCCTGGGTGAAGGCGTAGCCGTAACCCGGGTTTCAGATAAAAAATTGTGCTTCTTGACTCCGGGTTCCGCTTCGCTGCACCCAGGCTACGGTCTATTTTCGTGGTCATATAAATCATTGTAGCCTGCAGTTAGAATTTATTCATTTTAAGCCCCCTTGTTTTTTTGTTTATTATCCCCATGTATGTTATTCCGGTTTGATTTGAGGATTTAATTTTGGAACAATTTCGTGGGACAACCATACTTTCAGTAAGACGCGGAAATCAGGTCGTTATCGGCGGCGATGGTCAGGTAACGTTAGGTAATACCGTGATGAAAGGTAATGCACGCAAGGTGCGACGACTCTACAAAGATCAAATTATTGCTGGTTTTGCTGGCGGTACTGCGGATGCGTTTACTCTTTTTGAACGTTTTGAGGGTAAGCTGGAAATGCATCAAGGTCATCTAGTCCGCGCTGCGGTTGAGCTTGCTAAAGATTGGAGAACGGACAAAATGTTGCGCCGTCTCGAGGCGGTTCTTGCTGTAGCAGATAAAAAGTCTTCCTTAATTATTACAGGTAATGGCGATGTGATCGAGCCTGAGCATAGCTTAATTGCGATTGGTTCGGGAGGACCTTTTGCGCAAGCAGCAGCACGAGCATTGATGGAAAATACAAAATTATCCGCTGTGGAAATAGTGCGCAAAGCATTAACTATTGCTGGAGATATCTGTATTTATACCAATAACAATTTAACTATAGAAGAATTAAATAATGGCAACGAAAAACAGTAAAATGATGACTCTTCATGAGAGTATCCGAGAGGTAATGACCCCTCGTGAAATTGTCCAGGAATTAGATAAATATATTATTGGTCAGGATGATGCAAAAAGAGCTGTAGCAATTGCATTACGAAATCGCTGGCGGCGCATGAACATTAAAGACACTGCTTTGCGCAATGAAATCATGCCAAAAAATATTCTCATGATTGGACCAACTGGCGTGGGTAAAACCGAAATTGCTCGACGTTTGGCAAAGTTGGCTCGTGCTCCGTTCATCAAAGTAGAAGCAACAAAATTTACCGAAGTGGGCTATGTTGGTCGTGATGTAGATACCATTCTCCGTGATTTAGCAGATATTGCGGTAAAGCAAGAACGTGAATTTGCTATGAAGAAGGTGGAACATTTGGCTGAAGATGCAGCTGAAGAGCGAGTTCTTGATGTATTGCTTCCACCTGCTCGTGGTAGCTTAACTCCGAGTGAAAAAGATAGCACAGCCAGACAAGTCTTTCGTAAGCAATTGCGTGAGGGGATTCTCGATGATAATGAAATTGAAATAGAAATTTCAGCAACGCCAATAGGCATCGAAATAATGGCTCCTCCAGGTATGGAAGAAATGACAAGCCAATTGCAATCGATGTTTCAACAAGTGGGCACTCATAGAACTAAAACACGTAAGATGACTATTGGTAAGGCAATGCAAATTTTACGTGAAGAGGAAGCAGTCAAGTTAATTAATGAAGATGATATTAAGATTCGTGCTATAGAAAATGTAGAACAAAATGGTATTGTCTTTATTGATGAGTTGGATAAAGTAGCACGACGTGCTGAAAATGGGGGCGGCGGTGATGTTTCCCGTGAAGGGGTACAACGCGATTTATTGCCTTTGGTTGAGGGAACCACAGTGACTACCAAATACGGTATGATTCGTTCCGATCATATTTTATTTATTGCATCGGGAGCGTTCCATGTGGCCAAGCCATCTGATTTGATTGCTGAACTGCAAGGTCGATTACCTATTCGCGTTGAGTTATCTGCTCTTTCTGTAGAAGACTTTGTACGTATTCTTACTGAGCCTACTGCTTCATTGACGTTGCAATACAGTGCTTTGATGGCTACTGAAGGATTAACGCTGACTTTTGATGAAACAGGAATTAGACGTATTGCTGAAGTAGCATGGCAAGTCAACGAGCGTACCGAAAATATTGGCGCGCGTAGGCTTTATACTGTGATGGAGCGATTATTGGAAGTTATTTCGTTTGAAGCTACAGATAAATCAGGCGAATCAGTCCATGTTGACAAAGCATATGTGGAAAAAAACCTCGGACAGATTGTGGCGGATGAGGATTTGGCGCGTTATATTCTTTAATCTAAAGTAGCCTGGGTGAAGGCGTGTACGCCGTAACCCGGGAAATTGTGCAGAAAATCCCGGGTTCCGCTGCGCTACACCCAGGCTACAAAGTCTCTCGCTCTACAATTTCAATCCCATTAATAATAAGTAATTATTCAAAAGGATCGCCTTTATTCTAAAAATTAAGGTATGCTTTTATTTGTTGGTTATGATAAACATTGTCAAATAAATTAAGGAAAATTATTGCGACAATTCGCCTTGCTTATTTACATTTTGGAGGACTAGGGATTATTTAAGGCAGCAAGTTCTATAAAAAACAGCTGTTCTCACGGAGGAGAAAAAAAATGTCATATGATTCGCGTTCTGTTGCTACACTAAGTGACGATTTTGATCTAATAGAAGAGGGCTCTGGTGTTTCTTCAGTAAATTCTGAGTCTCATTCTCTTTTTTCGTGTGTTGGAGTAAAAGCATACTCTTTTTTTAATCGTTCGAAATTAACTATAGATTTTCCTGATTCTTATACCAAGGTCTGGAATAAAGTCAGTGGTGAGTCTAATTACAGAAGAATTAAAGCACTACTTATAGACTACACCAAAGAAAGTTGTTTTTTTGGTTCATTTATTGGGCGTGTCATGTCAGGACATTGGAATAGACATCATGTCAGTGCAGTAAGTAAAATTATCGCAAATATGTCAGTTAATGATTATTATGAGTCCACTGATGAAATTATCCTCGATTTGAAAATATTAAAACCTGAAAATGGAGGATCTTTGTCTAAGCGAATTAAATTTATTGAAATGAAGTTAGAAGAACAACTAAAGTATGATTTTAAATTTTAACCTAAAAGAAGCAGTTGAGTTTATGCGAGTAAGTTCATACTATTGGCTTGCACAGCAGGTATAACTCAACTGTTTTTCTAAGTTTAAGATAATGGAGCTGTTTTGATGTCTGATCCTTATATTTTGGTTTTATATTATTCGCGTACCGGTTCTGTAGCGCAATTAGCACAATACATTGCACGTGGTGTAGAAGGTGTTGCAGGTATTGAGGCACGATTAAGAACGGTACCACCTGTATCTCCTACGTGCGAAGCAGTAGATAAGGCGATTCCCGATAGCGGTGCACCCTATGTAACCTTAGATGATTTACGTTATTGCCATGGACTTGCTTTAGGAAGTCCCACTCGTTTTGGAAATATGGCCTCTCCTTTGAAATATTTTCTGGATAGTACCTCATCTTTATGGTTGGCAGGCGATTTAGTGGATAAACCTGCTTGTGTTTTTTCTTCTTCTGCCAGTATGCACGGTGGTCAGGAAACCACGTTGTTAAGTATGATGTTGCCTTTGCTTCATCATGGTATGGTCTTATTAGGGGTACCTTATTCTGAGCCGTCTTTAAATGATACGATGAGCGGTGGAACACCCTATGGAGTGACTCATGTTTCTGGTGTAGCAAATGATCGACCTCTGAGCCAGGATGAAATTAATTTAGCCAAGCACCTTGGTGAACGTTTGGCTCGAGCTGCTCTTAAATTAAATGAAAAAAAGATTTAGGCCTAATTTAGGTGAAATGGCTCGAACTATTTGACCATGATATCCCGGGTTTCGCTATGCTTTACCCAGGCTATAATAAATATTAAGTGAATAGAAATGAAAGTAATAAGTTTTAATGCCAATGGCATCCGTTCAGCAGCACGTAATGGATTTTATGAGTGGCTTTTAATGCAAGACGCTGATTTTGTTTGTATTCAAGAAACGAAAGCCCAACCCGAGCAATTAATTCCTGAGGAATTGTATTATCCACGTGATTATTTTTGTGATTATTATTCCGCTCAAAAGAAAGGATATAGCGGGGTGGCAATTTATGCACGCCATAAACCGAATCGTATCGTTAAAGGCATGGGCTTTGACTATTGCGATAATGAAGGACGCTACATTCAATTTGATTATCCCAAATTCAGTATTGTCTCGCTTTATTTACCTTCAGGCACCAGTGGCGATGAACGCCAGATGGTGAAGTATGGTTTTCTTGAACAATTTGCTGAGCATTTAGTACGATTAAAAAATGAAGGACGAGAGTTGATTGTGTGTGGCGATTATAATATTGCCCATAAAAAAATTGATTTGAAAAATTGGCGCGGCAATCAAAAAAACTCAGGGTTTTTACCTGAAGAACGAGCTTGGATGGATGAATTGTTTGGGACTCTGGGTTTTGTTGATGCATTTCGTGTGCATAATCAAGAAGAAGAACAATATACCTGGTGGTCTTTTCGTGGGCGTGCCTGGGAAAAAAATGTAGGATGGAGAATTGATTATCAAGTCATTACTCCCGGTCTTATGGAGGATGTAGTCGATAGTCGCATTTTTCGAGAAGCACGTTTGTCTGATCATGCTCCTTTGTTAATTGAATATAAGGGAGATTGGTGTGCTTAAATTAGCAAGCTGGAATGTGAACTCATTGAAGATAAGACTGGATCAAGTCGTGCAATGGCTTGATTCTACTGGTGTAGATGTTCTTGCTATGCAAGAAACTAAGTTGCTTGACGAAAATTTTCCTGTAACAGCATTTACTGAGAGAGGCTATCATATCGCGTTTTCAGGACAGAAAACGTACAACGGTGTTGCCATAATCAGTCGACATCCTTTTTCTGATGTTCTAACCGATATCCCTGATTTTGAAGATCCTCAACGACGTATTTTAGTTGTTACTGTTTCGGGTATTCGTCTCATCAATTTATACGTTCCCAATGGTTCGGAGTTAACTTCGGATAAATATCAATATAAGCTGAATTGGTTGCAAAAGGTTACTGCATTTATTCAACAGCAAATGAGTGTTTTCCCTAATGTAGCCGTAGTCGGTGATTTTAATATCGCTCCTGAAGACCGCGATGTTCATGATCCTGCTGAATGGATAGGTTCTGTATTAGTAAGTCCTGCTGAACGGGAAGCGTTTACTCAATTATTACAACTTGGGTTGCATGACAGTTTTAGAAGTTTTCCACAGGATGAGCAAACATTCAGTTGGTGGGATTATCGGGCGGGTGCTTTTAGGCGTAACCGGGGTTTGCGTATTGATCATATTTTGTTGAGTGAACCGCTCAATGCATTATGCAGAAAATCAGTTATTGATAAAGAGCCGCGTAAAGCGGAAAGACCGTCTGATCATGCACCTGTTTGGGTTGAATTGGATTTTAATGTCAGTTAGATGTAGCCTGGGTGAAGCGAAGCCGTAACCCGGGTATGAAAAATAATCGCTCTCCTAAACCCGGGTTACGGCTTCGCTTCACCCAGGCTACAAGATAGGGTTTCGTTGTTGCTAGTCTATTTTCATCACTTATTTTGCAATGTTTCAAATAAAAACCAAACGCGTCGTTCTGTTTCATCAATATAAACTTCCAGGATACTTGTTGTGGCAAAATCATTTCTTTTGCTGCACACCTCATGAACTTTTCGCAAATTTTTTAAAAAATGTTTATTATCTTCCAGTAGAGTTTGTAGCATATCATCTGCAGAAAGGGTTTCATTAGTATCTCGAAGCGTCTGCAATTGTTTGATCTGTCCAATAGAATGGATGGTTCTTTCTCCTAATTTGCGTACACGCTCTGCTAAAACGTCAGTCATCGCAAAAATTTGTTCACTTTGTTCATCTAGCAAAAGATGATAATCACGGTAATGTGGTCCCGTCATATGCCAATGGAAATTCTTGGTTTTAACGAACAAAGCAAACGTGTCAGCTAGGAGTGGATTAACAGCCTCAGCAATTCGACGACGATCTTTTATATCGAGGTCATTTGGTGTTTCAAGCTTATATAATTCCAGTTTTTTCATTTTAACTCCTATTAAATTAACATGTTTTTATAAGAGTAGACCAATCGTTTCAAATTTGTTACAAATTGATGAAAATATTGCATTCAAATGCGACAAGAAGCCATGACTAGAGCAATTCATGCTATCCAGTATGAGGAATTTGTGAATGTACTTCCTCTGGTTTGTCAGTCTCCAAGGCGGGCTCTGAGATTTCTTTTTCTACAGTTATAGTAATAGTTTGTTGTAAGCCTTCTGCTTTGCTCGGTTTTATCTCATGAAAGGGGTGGCTATCGAGTTGAGTCAATACGCTGTTATATGAACTAATCGAATCGGGGGCTCTCCCATATTTAGATTGTCTTTTAAATAATCTTTTATCAACTCGATCTTCTTTTCTTTTAATTGATTCGCCAAATTAAACTTTGGCCAGCCCTATCTGGGCCTACCATGATTGACGTAAAATTATGAATCTTTAGACTCTTAAGGACTCTTGTGGCGCTTTGAACTATGGAAGAATTATCAAAGTCTATTTGACTTTCTCTATATCTCTTACCGAGTTGTAGTTGAATTTCATGATCCAATTCGTCAAAAGGCTTGTATGTAACAGCCATAATAATTGCCATATGAACGAAATATATACAAATTATAGTCTATAAACTATATTAATAATAAACAGTATTCCTTTTTGGCTAGTGGGAAGCAAGTATAACTTAAGTTTTATCCCCATTTATAAAAATTGCTTTACAAGGATTTTTCTGCTATTGTCTTGCGTCATTTGTGTGGAGTATGGTGCCTGACGGTGAGCTCAGGTGGCGATACTCATTATTATAGAGAGTAGTGTTATGAAAGCATCAATTCATCCAGAATATAAAACAGTTAAGGTTACATGCAGTTGTGGCGAGCAATTCGAAACTCGTTCAACTTTATGTAAAGACTTGAACATTGAAGTATGTTCACAATGTCATCCTTTTTATACTGGTAAGCAAAAATTGGTAGATACTGGTGGACGTGTGCAGAAGTTCCGTGATCGTTATAGCCAGCGTTCTACGCAAGCGAAAGAAGAAAAGAAATAAGGCGCGCATTTTGCGCCTTATTTATATATACTTCACTCGAAGTATAGCTTATTGACAGATTGTTCCTGCAGTGCTAATTTGCGGTGGTTGTAGGTTTCTTGTCGTTCGATTTTAGTCTCAATCCTCATCATTTTATGGCTGTTTCTCTTAATTACTTTAAGAGTTTCATAGTCAGATGTTTGTGTGTCTATGACACTTAGGATGAGCAGTGAATTGATAATGGTTGGTAGGATTTTAGACCTTACTTAAGTTTTGTTTTTACATGTAAGAGAGTGAGTATTTTGGATAACGAAGTTTTAAAGCAGTGCGCATTAGATTACCACGAGTTTCCAGTTCCTGGAAAACTTGGTGTCCATATTACAAAATCAACTGACTCTCAGAGTGATTTGTCTCTCGCTTATACACCTGGTGTAGCAGCTCCAGTGATTGCGATAGCAGAAAACCCCGAAGATGCTTATCGCTATACGAATAAAGGAAATTTAGTCGCAGTAATGACCAATGGCACTGCGGTATTAGGTTTGGGAGATCTTGGGCCTCTCGCCAGTAAGCCAGTTATGGAAGGTAAAGCAGTTTTATTTAAACGTTTTGCTGGTATTGATGTATTTGATATAGAAATAGATGCTCATGATTCACAAGCTTTTATTGCTACAGCAAAACGTATTGCTCCTACTTTTGGTGGGATCAATCTAGAAGATCTTAAGGCCCCTGAATGTTTTGAAATTGAGCAAGCCTTGATTGAGCAATTGAATATTCCAGTATTTCATGATGACCAACACGGCACAGCCATTGTTGTTGCAGCGGCGTTGCTTAATGCGCTTGAGTTACAACAAAAAAAACTATCGGAAGCAAAAATTGTGTGTATTGGCGCAGGTGCGGCGGGAATTGCTTCTATGCGGTTGCTTGTTGCTTTAGGTGCGCATAAAGAAAATATGTTGCTTTTGGATACTAAGGGTGTCATTCATTCAGGACGTGCCGATCTAAATGCTTATAAATTTGCTTTTGCCCGGACTACCGAATGCCGGACTTTAGCTGATGCGCTGGTTGATGCTGATGTATTTATTGGCGTTGCCAAGCCAGATTTGTTAGATGCTGATTTATTGAAATTAATGGCACCTAAACCTGTTATTTTTGCTTTATCGAACCCTGATCCAGAAATTAGACCTGAATTGGCTTTTCAAGTACGTGATGATTTAGTCATTGCTACTGGACGTAGCGATTATCCTAACCAGGTTAATAATGTGTTGTGTTTTCCATATATTTTTCGTGGCGCGTTGGATGTTCGTGCTAAGTGTATTAATCAATCGATGCAGATTGCGGCAGTTGAAGCAATTCGTCAACTGGTGCATGAGCCCGTTCCCCAGGTAGTAAAGGATAATTACCCAGGTGTTACGCATTGGGAGTTTGGCCCTAACTACATTATTCCCAAGCCTATAGATCCTCGTTTAAGAGAACGAGTTCCCGCTGCTGTAGCTCAAGCTGCAATAGCAAGTGGCGCGAATCAAATGAGTAGTAATTTAGAATAAAAGTAGCATTCTGTATGCAATAAGGTATCTCATCAAAGTGTAGTAAATACCCGGATGAGGTGTGCCTGGTTACATTCAGGATAACAATAGGTGAATTATAAAGATAAGAGTTTTAACTGTTGAATTTAAGACAGTGCATACTCTTGCTTTACGAATATTAAGGAGATTGCCTTGCTTTCTGAAAACCGTAGAAATTACGCATTAATTGGATGGCTTATTTGTGGTCTTGGGGCCTTGTTTTATAGTTACGAATATTTGCTTCGAATTGCGCCTAGTGCGATGGAGGGCGCGCTACGCGAGCATTTTAATTTGTCAGCCACGGGATTTGGGCACATTTCATCCATATATTATTATGCGTATGTCCCTATGCAATTACCTGTAGGGATTATGATGGACCGATATGGTCCTAGAAGATTGTTAACTTTTGCTTGTTTAATCTGCGTTATTGGAACTTTTTTATTCACAGGGACAACCTCTTTTTGGGTAGCCGCTTCAGGACGATTTCTAGTTGGATTAGGTTCTGCGTTTGCTTTTGTTGGAGTATTAAAGCTCGCGACCATCTGGTTGCCTGAGAATAAGCTTGCGATGGTTTCTGGTATCACTTCGGCATTAGGAACAGTAGGGGCCATGTTGGGTGATAATTTTTTAGAAATATTTGTTATTCAATTCGGGTGGATTAGAACCTTAAACATGACCGCATTTTTTGGGATTGTATTAACTTTTGTCTTATGGTTAGGAATTCACGATAAAAAAGGTCGATACAGACAAAGTGGTACAGTTTCTAATTTTAAAAGAGGTCTAGTTGACTTAAATATAATAATCAGTAACAGGCAAATATGGATTAATGGACTGTACGGTTGCATGGTTTATCTACCTACAACTGTGTTTGCTGAGTTATGGGGTATTCCCTATCTAAAACATGCACATGGGTTGTCTGCACATGGTGCTGGTTTAGCAAACTCATTGCTTTTCTTAGGTTTTACTGTAGGTGCTCCACTGATGGGGTACTTTTCTGACAGAATAGCGCGCAGAAAGCTGCCGATGTTTTTAGGTGCTAGTGTTGCGACCGTGCTTATGTTGGTTATTCTATACTTTCCTGGTTTGACAGAAACTAACGTTCAGATACTCATGTTTTTCTTAGGGTTATTTTATAGTGCACAAGCAATCGTATTTGCAGTCGGAAGAGAGTTGAGCCCCGGGGAAGCAGCGGGTACAGCGATGGCATTTACTAATATGATTGTTATGCTCGGTGGTATGTTATTGCAACCTTTAGTAGGACATTTATTGGATTTCAGCTATTCCTTACGTAGTGGTGCTTCGTTATCTTCAGCATTAGTTGTGGAAAATGTTAATAAGTTATACAACGTGGCTGACTACCGTATTGCGCTTGCTTTTATACCTCTCAGTATGTTGATTGCAGCTTTATTAACTTTCTTTTTAAGGGAAACACACGCTCATGCGCCTAAATGATATCGTTTCAAGAAAACAAATGCTCTATGGCATTTTTATCTGCTTTGTTGGGGCTGTTTTTTATTGCTATGAGTTTATCTTACGCATTATTCCTGGCGTTTTACAGACTGAGCTCAGTATTGCTTTGGGGCATATTTCTGCAACTACTTTTGGTCAGATATCTGCCTTATATTATTTTGCATACTCTCCTATGCAAATGCCTGTAGGCATGCTCATGGACCGATTTGGCCCCAGACGGCTTTTAACTTTTGCCTGTGTCTGTTGTACTGTTGGTTCCTGGATGTTTTCACTGACCTCGTCCATGTTTTTGGTAGGGGCCGGACGTTTTCTAGTGGGCTTTGGCTCTTCCTTTGCTTTTGTGGGGGTCTTATCACTTGCGTTACATTGGTTGCCCAGACGTTATTTTTCTTTAGTCGCAGGCCTGATGACTACCTTAGGAATGTTAGGCCTTGTTTATGGTGAAGTGAAGATTACTGAATGGTCTCAGAGCATGGGGTGGGAACAGGTACTATTCCTGATCGCAATAGTAGGTGCTGGATTGAGTGTATTAATGTTTCTTGTGGTTCGTGATGGGCCTGAGGGACATCACCCTAATCGACATCCTTTGCCAGAATTCTTTCAAAATGTTCTTAAAGTATTAATGGCTCCTGAGGTTTGGGTTATCGGTTTTGTCGGTGCTTGTTTGTATACTTCTTTGTCTGTATTTGGTGAACTGTGGGGAAAAACTTATTTAGAACAAGCGCACGGTTTGACTAAGGTTGAAGCTGCTAAAACGGTTTCTGCAGTTTTTCTAGGTTGGGCAGTTGGTGCTCCTATAGCCGGTTATTTATCGGATCATACAGGAAGACGTTTGTTGCCTTTGGTTTTAGGTGCCATTTTGGCCTTAATTTGTATTAGCATTGTATTATATTGGCCTGGTTTATCCTACTTTAGCTTGAATGTTTTATTGTTTCTATATGGTGTATTTAGTGCCACAGAAATTATTGTATTTATCATGGCCAAAGAATGTAGTGGCGCTCAATTATCAGGTACGGTATTTGCAGCAACAAATATGATAGTAACTCTTGGTGGGGTAATCTTCCAACCACTAGTCGGTAAATTACTGGATACTTTTGGTGACAGTGGTATTGTGGAGGGAGAGCATATCTACACAGTAGTGGACTACCAGGTTGCTTTATCTATATTACCTCTTTCATTATTGCTTGTTACTATTCTTGCTTTTTTTATAAAAGATCATAAAGATCATCCAATTCATTAGAATGGACTGAATTCATTCCAATTGTAGCCTGGGTGCAGCGAAGCGAAACCCGGGTTCCGCTTCGCTGCACCCAGGCTACATAGATTTATTTAGCTAAATATTGCAATTAACTCGTTCACCGGTCGGCGTAGTGATCCTTGGCAATTAATAAAACGTGATACCGGGAAGCTCTTGATTTCTGCTTTTCTATAGTGGTATCGAGTAAATTCGGTGTCGTGATTGGACAGAATAACTGGAATACCTTTTGCTGCTGTCTCTTGGGCCAACTCGGTTAGCTCTATTTGATCTTCTGTTGTAAACAGTTTTTTGGTGTAAGGTAAATGGTGTGATTTCTCTGAAAGAAGTACATAAGGTGGGTCGCAATAAATTACATCTCCTCGTTCCGCATATTCAAATGTTTTTCTAAAGTCATTATGGATGAATTCAGCTCGTTGACTTTTCTGATGGAAAAGATGCATTTCTTTATGTGGAAAATAAGGTTTGCTGTAAAGTCCAAATGGAACATTATAAAACCCTTTAGAATTATATCGGCATAATCCATTGTAACCATGACGGTTTAGGTAAAGAAAAAAAGCGGATTTTTGTGGTGAATGAGACGAGTCGTTAAAATCAGATCTTATTTGATAATATTTTTCTCTCTGGTTGAATTCGGGACTAAAATAGGTTTGGCAGAACTTAATAAATGCATCCCCTTGTTGTTGCAATGTAGTAAAAAGATAAATTAAATCTTGATTACTTTCTGCTAACAGATGGGACGAATAATTCGTATTCATAAAAACAACGCCCGAGCCTGCGAAGGGTTCAATTAAACGTTTACCCGGGGGGAGAAAGGGAATAATTTTTTCCAGGCAGTTGTATTTACTGCCTGCCCATTTAAGGAAAGGCCTTATTTTAACCATAGGTTTTACCACGATTCATTCAGAAAGAAGTATTGCTTATTTTTAAGAAAAAAAACAGAATTTTTTGTTTGAGTCAGATTACAATTCGCTAGATTGAGCCAAAATGGCCTAATTTTTGAGCAACGAAACACAGTACCCTATTTACAATGAATTAATATGTTTTTATCATTGATTTTTGTTTCAAAAATCAAATGAGAGGCATTATGAGTCAACGTGGAGGGAAACGAGAAGGAGCGGGAAGGCCTCCAGGTGGGGGAAAATATGGATTAGAACCAACTAAAGCAATACGGATTCCTATTTCTCGTCTTTCGGAAATTCATGCCTTATTGGAAAAGGGGCCTAAAACATATAAATTGCCTCTTTACTCCAGCAGAGTTCAAGCAGGATTTCCTTCTCCAGGTGATGATTATATTGAACACTATTTGGATTTAAATCAGCAATTAATAAAACATCCTGCTGCGACATTCATTCTTACCGCGACCGGAGATTCGATGATTGATGCGGGAATTCATACTGGTGATCTCTTGATTGTTGACAAGAGTCTCGAAGCACAGCATGGGAAAATTGTGATCGCAGCGCTCAACGGTGAATTGACAGTGAAACGCTTATCTAAAATAGGCGATCGCGTGCAGCTTCTTCCTGAAAATCCGAAGTATAAACCGATTGATATTACGGATGGACAAGATTTAGTGATTTGGGGTGTAGTTACTTATGTAATTCATATGCCAAGTTAATGGTAAACGTTCGCATAATAGCGTCAACTTAAGAAATCGTAGCCCTGTAGCCTAGGTGCAGCGAAGCGGAACCCGGGTTTTGTTGGCGCAAGCTTCCCTGGGTTCCGCTTCGCTGCACCCAGGCTACGGGGCTACAAGAGGTTAGAATGCTTAAGTTGACGCCATTACCTGAACAGCTACAGTTAATGGTTTTTCCCTAATCTCACTTCAGCATTCCCAAATTAAAGGAAATAAAGCGTGATCCATTGGTGCACCTGCTGGAAGCTGTTCGATTAAACCTGGAAAGTCAGGTGATGTAACCCATTTTCTTGGTGCATGAGTTATGTCGTCACCAAGAAAACGCACAGAGAATACTCTTCGTCGTTGATTATAATTCACTCCATTTGCAGAATGAAGTGTAAGCATATGAAAGCAAACCACATCACCAGGATTTATTGCCCAACCTATAATGGGGTAGTCTTCGCGCTTTGCATCGATATTGGGGAGATCCGCGAGGCTTCCTTCAGGAAACCATTTTGCTTGATGATCCATAAAAGAACGAGGCATGAGCCATGGCCCCAAATGAGAACCAGCAATGAACTCTAAAGTGGATACGCGTGGTACTGGATCAACAGGTATCCATAAACTGCAATTTTGCCTTCCTTCAATATTGTAATAAGGCTGATCTTGGTGCCAGGGTGTTCGTTGTCGAGTACCTGGTTCTTTGACTAAGAGATGATCATGATAGAGTCGAGTTTTTTTACTCTCCATGAGCCTGCCTGCAATCAGACTAACCGGTGACTCAAAAATAAATTGCTTATAATGAGGGTTTGCTTGCCAAGTACAGAAATCCTCAATAAATTCCCCTGGATCATCACTTTTACTCGCAATTTTAACCCTATGACTGGGCGATTTCAGGTTAAGTTCAATGCCTTCACGAAGTAATTCTATTTCTTCAAAGCTTAGAGTTTGGCGAATACAAACGGCTCCATCTTGTTTATAAGCATCAATATGAGCCTGCGTAATAACCGCCTCAACACGCTGAATAATTTGCTGAGAAATGGAATGGTTTTTCATCTGTTGGTGAAGAACAATGTATCACATCCATTGATAATACTAAAATTCAGGAAAAAGAACTATTTCTTGAAATATTTACTGTAAGTGCAGCATATTGTTTTTAAAAAATTCATGAGCGCAATGAAAAGTTATGCTATTTTACAGCTTTGCTATAAAAAGGATTTGCACGTGCATGAGCTGAAATTAAGTTCTAGCGAACGAAAAATTATTTTTCTTGCTTCTTTGGGTGGTGCGTTGGAGTTTTATGATTTTGTCATTTACGTTATTTTTGCACCAATAATCAGCCAGATTTTTTTCCCGGAAAC
Organism: Legionella steigerwaltii; assembly: GCF_001468065.1. Taxonomy (GTDB): domain Bacteria; phylum Pseudomonadota; class Gammaproteobacteria; order Legionellales; family Legionellaceae; genus Legionella; species Legionella steigerwaltii. Next base: position 31,832 of record NZ_LNYZ01000010.1, on the reverse strand, counting down.
TGACAAATTAGCTTCACTGATGAGTGTATATGCCGTTTTTGCGATTGGTTATTTAATCCGTCCCCTAGGTGGAATCGCCTTTAGTCATTTTGGAGACAAATACGGTCGTAAAAAAACGTTTATTTTTTCAGTTATCCTAATGGCCGTTCCCACGGTTCTTATTGGATTTTTACCTACTTATCAACACATAGGGATTTTTTCGAGTATCCTTTTGATTTTTTTGCGCTTATTGCAAGGATTATCAATCGGTGGTGAGATTCCCGGAGCATTAACTTTTACTTGTGAACATGTGAATCCTCGTTCGCGAGCACTTGCTTGTGGTGTTATCTTTTCTTTTCTTAATTTAGGTATTTTTCTGGGGGCTTTGATTAGTTTAATTCTCACGAATCAACTTTCAAACGCTCAATTGTTACGCTTCGGTTGGCGCATTCCATTTATATTTGGTGGATTGCTTGGGATATTCAGTTTCTACATTCGCAAACGGTTGGCTGAAAGTCCTTTGTTTCTTGCATTTAAAAATTCAGCGGAAAATACGCGAATGCCTTTTGTTGAAGCAATTACCTTATACTGGCGAAAGATTTTACAAGGTATTGGTATAACGTGTCTTGGTTCTGTAATGATTAATTTATTATTCTTATATATGCCCACCTATCTTTCAACGATCCTTGCTTATCCAAAACAACAAGCGACCTTATTTAATACCATTAATTTGGGTTTTTTTTCTTTATTACTTATATTTTTTTGCTGGTGTGCTGATCGAGTGGGGCGTAAGCTGGTTCTTTTAATTGGAGTGGCTGGTTTTATTTTATTAAGTCATTGCTTATTTATTCTTTTATCCAAGCAAACCACTTTATCACTAACTGCTGCTTTAGCTATTTTTGGTGTTTTGAGTAGTTCTATTATGGTTTATCCCAGTTTACTGGTTGAGCTCTTCCCGGTATCTATTCGTTACACCGGGATCGCTATTTCTTATAATCTTGCATTCGCATTTTTCGGAGGTTTAACCCCATTTATTGCTACTTATTTAATTGAAAAGTTAAACAACAATCTTGCCCCCAGTTTTTATCTAATGTTGAGTGCAATTCTATGTTTTATAGCCGCATTAACCATTAAAAAACTCTATGCAGAAACGGAGGTTTTATCGTGAATTTTGTAGTAAAAGCTTTTGTCTTTTTAAGTTTATTTTTGTTGTTGTCTCTAGCGAATGCTGCGAGGCCTTTTATTATTGATACAGATGTGGGGGTGGATGATGAATTGGCAATTCTCTATTTGTTAGCACAAAAAGATATTGATGTTAAAGCGATTACAGTGGTAGGCACCGGAGAGGCTCATTGTTCCACTGGATTAAGGAATGTTGCTGGATTATTAGCCTTAATGCATCATGATAAAATTCCACTAAGCTGTGGCCGTGAAACCCCTATGGCCGGAACACATCAATTCCCTGACTGGTTACGTAAACTCGCTGATAATCTAGTGGGTGCTGCAGATTTATTACCTAAAGTCAAAGTGATGCCTTCACAAACTGCAATTCAATTGTTGCAATCCACTTTAAAAAACGCAAAAGAGCCAGTCGAGATTTTAGCGATTGGTCCGTTAACCAATCTGGGTGAGCTTGTGACCCAAATGCCAGAAATAAAAAATAAAATTAAAATGATTTATATTATGGGGGGAGCAGTGGATAGTCCAGGGAATTTGGTGGATGTGGATCGTTCAATTAAAAATACCACTGCAGAATGGAATATTTATATTGATCCTTATGCTGCCGACAAAGTATTTCGTTCTGGAATCCCTATCACTATGGTAGGCTTGGATGTGACCAATCAGGTTCCTGTAACAAAAGCTTTCTATCAGAAACTGAAACTAAATCAAACGAATCTCGCCAATCAATTTTTCTATGAGCTTTTTCATCATAATGAGGCGGAAATATTTGAACATAAATGGTATTTTTGGGACGTACTCTCTGCAGTAATCGCCTATGATGATTCAATTGTTAAATCCAGTAATAGAAAATTAAGGGTAGTATTAAGTCCGGAAGAACGGTCGGGGACTACGGTAGAAGATGAGAAGGGTAATACAGTACGGGTATGCACTTCAGTAAATCAAGAACAATTAGAAAATATTTTAATGGACACATTAAAAAAGAAAACGTCCTGATTGGCTTGATTTTTTGTAGCCTGGGTGCAGCGAAGCGGAACCCGGGTTTTATGAGCATGAATGAACTTTCTCAATCCCGGGTTCCGCTTCGCTGCACCCAGGCTACAAAGCTACAATTCATTTTAATTGGGAAGAGAACGCTCTTCTTCAAAGAACTGCACTTTCCCTGTTTTTATGTCATGTAATCCCGCAACAATTCCTATTTGTTTTTTACTAATTAAGTCTTTGAGTATTGGACTTCTTTCCTGTATTTCTCTGACAACCCTCAAGGCATTCGCTTTAGCAATCGCATCAATTAATTGGGGTTCAGCACAATTTTTTGTTTTTTGTTCTTGCATACTTTCTTGAACAACGGGTTTGATTTTGTCTAAAACATCGGTGAGATGTCCCAGTTGAACCCCACTACATGCACCAGCTACTGCGCCGCATGAGGTATGTGCCAAGACTACAATAAGACGAGAGCCAACTACTTTAGTTGCAAACTCCATGCTTCCCAAAATATCATCATTGAGTACATTTCCGGCCACACGTAAGGTAAATAAATCAGCTAAACCTTGATCAAAAAATAATTCAGGAACACTGCGTGAATCCATACAATTGAGGACTACTGCAAATGGATATTGACCAAAAGAGGATTGATGTGCCTGTTTTAAATAATCTCTTTGTATTTGGGTGTTGGTTAAAAAGCGTTGATTTCCCACTTTCAAGCGTTGCAAGGCTTGCTTCGGGGTCATCTGTTGTTGTTTTGTTTGAGTTATTGTTTTACCTAAAATAGGTACTTCTGTGGCAGATGAATTTGCAAAACTCGTGGAAACACAAGTAAAACCTAATATTAAAATTCTTAGCAGATACTGCATCGTAATTCTCCATTTTTAATTAGAAATTGTCCCTTTGTTGATGTTAACTTTTCCGTCATAAATTAGCCACAAGAAACCTGAAGTGGTACACGCATTAAATCGCGATTATGCCAGGTACCTCCTTTTACTTTGGGATTAAAGCGAGTGAAATAGAGATAAGGTGTTTGACCTGAGTATTCAAAATTGAGCCCCGGGCTTTGGGGATCAAGAATACTGGGATAGGTTTGTCCAACGACTCCTGAACCTCTATGAGATGCATGGAATTCCGTAAACGTAGTTTTCATGATTTTCTGCGGCTGTGACCAATTAATCATATCAGGGCTAGTGACGTAGCCAAAGAAGAGAGAACCCCCTTCTCTGATTCCAACGGTTGCGACATATTGCTTGAGTAGGGTGTTGTAGGTCCAAGAACTTGGTGGTGCAGAAAATACTGGAGTACAGAGGTGTTGCGTTGGATCAATCGTTTTATCGCGGTAAGGTGTTGCATTCACAACAACTGAAAAGTCCTTACCGTTCCAGGCGCGCCAACGACCTGGTTTACTGACATCATCGCTTCGATAGAGGCAGGTTCCTCCTTTTTGAGCCTGGCCGGGAGCACCACGGTTGCTCGCTAAAAGATAATAATAGGTTTTGCCATTTGTATTCGCTGAAATAATATTGGTTGATGCGCGAATGCCACCTTGTTTTTTTGCATTAAGCACGTAGGGATAAGGCGATACCAGCCCTAGTCTAACCTGGCCATTGACTCTCTCGGTATGAAAGGTTTTTCCGCTATCCGTTGATTTACCAACAGTGACGTTAGGATATAAGCAGGGATTTTCTTTACCAGAGGGGCAATATTGCTGAGGTTGTTCCCAGCCATGAAACTCGTTATGGATCAAGCTATAAATAGTCTTGCCATCGTAAGTCCAGGGGCTACGGAACCATTTCCAATTATCAAAGGAATCCGGTGTATTCCCAGCAATAGGTTTTACTTCATTGGTAAAAGGTTGACTGCAATCGCGTTTAACCTCATTTAGAGTTTTACCGACACTCATGTAACTGCCGGAAAATCCATTAAATAAATGCACCATCCCCTCGGCATCTTTGAAGGCCATAGCAGGAGTATCAGGAATATCCATCTCGCTGCAATGATCTTTTTTATAAGAATAAACAACCTCACGAGGACCGGAAATTTTAATCTGTGGATTTTGACAAACGGACTGATTGCCTGCTAAGCCCTTTAATGTGGTTAAAAGTAAAAAAATACTAAAAAGAACGCGCTTATCCATCATAAAGCCCTTAAAACCATTGATTCTTCATTTAATATTAAATTTGAGGCCGTTGGCAATAGTGATAGTGCACAGTTGACAAAAATAACGTTTATACCCCCTTGAATTTTAATAAAGCGCCTTTATTTCTTAAATATATAAACAACGATTAGGAGAAAATTATGAGTATAGTAAGACGTGATTATTTTCCGGTATACAATGAGATTGGGACTTTGCTAGACAATTTTTTCAGAGGAAACCAATCAGACTCTTCGATTGTTGATACAAGTACATGGGCGCCTCCTGTAGATATTAAAGAAGAAAAAGATCGATTCTTAGTACTTGCAGACATTCCTGGAGTGAATAGAGAAGACATACAAATATCTTTAGAGCATAACATCTTAACACTCCGCGGGAAGCGTCACTTTGAGAAAACAGAAAACAAAGATAACTATACGCGTATGGAACGTTCGCAAGGTCATTTTTATCGCCGCTTTAGCTTACCGCAAACTGCTGATGATGCAAAAATAAGCGCTAAATACAAACAAGGCGTGTTGGAAATTTCAATTCCTAAAAAGGAAATGGCGGTTGAGAAAAAAATTGATATTACAGTAGAAGAGTAATTGGGCTCATCACTCTTGTTTGCACGGCGGAATCAGGAGTTTTTTGTAGCCCGGATTAGCGCAGCGTAATCCGGCTACAATACCCCCAAACTACATCTTTAAAAACCAGCAGGTTTATTGGTCATCAGGTAAAAAACAATAATCAGACTAATAAATGCTGGCCAACCTAAGCAAAACCAATATTTAAAATAACGGAAATAAGTAGGAGGTAAGGGCATGTTTTTTTGTTCTGCCTCCACAGCAAAATCGCGCATTTTAATCTGGAGATACACTACAGGAAACCAGCAACAAGCTGCAATTAAATAGCCAATAATTGATCCCATTACCCATAATGAGGTCCAGGCATAACCTGCTAAATAGACCATCCAAAACCCAGTAACCGGTTGAATAAAGCCAGAGGTTCCAGTAAAAATCCAATCTGCAAGCACGACATAGCGTGTTGTAGCAGCAATCACTTCAGTTTTTCCTGTTCGATGTCCGTACAACATGGTACAGGCAGTTCCCATGCCCGTACCAAAAAGGATTGTCGAACTGATGACGTGAATAAATTTGAGCCAAAAATAGAGCATTATCGATCAGACTCCAGGGCTAAAAAAACGAATATCGCGGCCAAAAGCGGAATATTTTTTGCTAAAGGTGCGAACGGTTCAAACCATAGATTAGGAAGCTTCCACGTTAATAAGGCACTATAACCTAAAATGATGATGATTTGTAATAGACTGATTTTTTTTAGGTGATTCATAAACAATACGGCCAAACCAATAACGGCATCAAGAATGCTGGCTCCATAAAATAAAATAGGTTGCCAGAACGCACTCACCCCAATTTGAGCTAAAAGTTCATAAGAAGCAGATTTAGGGTAGAAAAACAGGCAGATGATTGCAGTAAATAGCCAAATAAATGCAATACTAAATCTTAGGATGGGTTTAAGAAAATAAAGTCGTGCATGCCAACGATCTTGTATCGAACTGGGATGGCGATACATCCCCTCAGGGAATACTTGGGGCGTAAAACCAATTTTTTCTTGAAATTTTTGGGTCTCTTCTGGGCTTGTAACACTGTTTTGAACAAGTAATTTATAAGAGTTAGTATTCAAAACGGAATAGGGGATTAAATCGCCAATAAATGAGGCAAATCGAATAAGTTGTGCAGGGACAAAAAACAATCGTGATTTGGCAAAACCTAACCAGGTTCGCATGTGCATTAGGATATCATTTAAGCTAACTCGTTTTGCACTGACTGCATGTAACAGTAAATTGTGTTCCAGAGGTAAATCAATCAACTCGATGATGGCTTTAGAGAGATCTTCAACATGAATGGGCTGAAACTCTTGCCCCCCTTTACCGGGTACAGGGGTAATCCATGGTAATCCACACAGACCGCGAAATAAAGAGGAGCCGCCGTATGAGCCACGACCATAAACTAAGGATGGGCGCAGAATAATTGATGGAATAGGAAGTGTGAGTAAATAGTCATCCGCTGCTTTCTTACTTTGAGCATAAACTACATCGGATGCCTCAATGCCAAGAGCGGAGATTTGAATAATCTTTTTTACTCCTGCCTGGACGCATGCATCAAATAATGCTTTCGGTGTTTCATAATGAATGGACCATATTATTTTATTCTTAGGATGGTAAAGAATTCCTACACAATTAATCACCAGATCAATTTGTTGCAAACGTTCGCCCCAGAGATTGATGGATTGATCATGGATAAAATCACAGGGAATAATACGTGCTGAGGGGAACAATTTTTGAGTGAACGCAACATCACGAACACAGCATGTGACTGCATGTCCAGCTGTAATGAGATCAGTTACAATGTGAGCAGCAATAAAACCTGATGCACCAGTAACCAATACATTCATTGCAGACCCTTAATTATCCACTCAATGACCTAATCATAATTTATCTGAGGCTTTATTTCAGCTGGAATTTTAAGAGAAAATCCTTTCCCACTTGTGGGATAGGGGCAGGGGTGAGGGCATCCCTCATCCGCCCTGACGGGCACCTTCTCCCTACAAGGGAGAAGGGAATCTAATTACAGTATCCTTAAGCAACTTTGAGCTGTGGATTTAAAGAGAAAATCCGAATTCTATGATTATCTGGATCAAGGGCTACAAAGGTATAACCAAAATCCATCATCGTTGGCGTTTGAGCAATCTGGATTCCTTGTTTTTGCCAGAGGGTATAAAGTTCATCAATTGCACGATCATCTTGTACTTGCAGTGAAAGCTCATTTCCACCGCCCATCAGGGTGGCGCATGGTTCAACAGTATGTTTAGCCCATAAACCAAGACGCATGCCTGATTTCAATACAAACATGACAAAAGTAGGTGATGAGTCGATGGGTTGGCTCTTCAGTATCCCCTCATAAAAAGGTGCACTGACTAGAGGATTATCGACATAGAAAATTATTAAATTTGGATCAAGATGCATAATAAACTCCTTTTGATTTAATGGAGATAAGAGTTTAAAGGATCGTGCTGACAGTTTTTGTCAGCAGTGATTGACTCCGATAATGCTAGATATGGATAACAAAAGTGATTGGTGTTTTAATATCGCCAAAGTTGCCCTGCCCAATAAGTAAAGACAGGAATATTTATAAGGAAGTTGATCATGAATAAGTTTTACGTAGATCCTGATATTGCACAAGCCTCCACTTTACCTGCACATTTTTATACGTCTGTGGAATGTTTCGAACAGGCAAAAGAAAAAATATTTGCCAGGACTTGGCAATTTTGTTGCAGCACAGAAAGCTTACGATTAGAGGGACAGCTGGTACCTTTTACCTTATTGCCAGGCTTGTTGGACGAACCTTTATTATTTGTACGTGATGAACAAGACTGTTTTCGTTGCCTTAGTAATGTCTGTACTCATAGAGGGAATATCTTGATTGAGGCACCGTGTTCTGCCGAGAAAATTAAATGTTCCTATCATGGGCGTAGATTTAATCTTTGCGGTGAACTTTTGCATATGCCTGAGTTTGAGAAAACCTGCAATTTCCCAACGGCAAAGGACAATTTACCGCAAATCCCATTTGATTGTCTTGAACCATTTCTTTTTGCCTCATTAGCGCCTCAAGTATCTTTTAGGGATGTGTTTGCTGATATTAAAGAGCGTCTTTTTTGGTTACCTATGGAAAAAATGCATCTCGATAGCAATCGCTCACGTGATTACTTAGTTAAAGCGCATTGGGCATTGTATTGCGAAAATTATCTTGAGGCGTTACATATTCCCTTTGTCCATCATTCATTAAGAAAAGTGATTGATTGCACCACTTATACCACCGAGCTTTATCGTTATTGTAATTTACAATTGGCTCTAGCCAGCCATGGTGAAGAAAGTTTTGATTTGCCTAAAGACTCCCTTGACTACGGGAAACAAGTCGCCGCGTATTATTATTGGATTTTTCCAAATACAATGCTTAACTTTTATCCATGGGGATGTTCTGTCAATGTGGTAAAACCATTAGGTCCTGAATTAACTAAAGTTTCATTCTTAACGTACGTTCTTGATGAATCCAAGTTAGGTAAAGGAGCTGGTGGAGATTTGGATAAAGTAGAACGTGAAGATGAGGCAGTCGTAGAATCCGTCCAACGGGGGATTCGTTCTCGTTTTTATGAAACCGGTCGATTCTCTCCGACAAAAGAGCAAGGAACCCATCATTTTCAACGTCTACTGTGTGAGTTTCTTAACGATTAGGTGCACTGCCCTTAAGTGAAGAGATAAATCCTACATACTGCGCTTTATTCGCGGTATCCAGGATGTTACTTTGAAGTACTTGAGCGCTCTTTTTAAAAGCAAGAGCTCCGGATACTGCGCATAAAGCGCAGTACGTCAAGATAATTAATGGAAGTGTGAGTACTTTACTCTTTTTCCAAATTCAAGGATTGAATGATGCATGATCTAACCCCAGAACCTTCGCTTCATCGCAAACTCAATGCGCGTATATTGGGAATGATAACATTGGGTGGTTCTATTGGAACGGGTATTTTCTTAGCGAGTGGTAATGCTTTATCCATAGCTGGACCTGGTGGTACCTTGCTTGCCTATTTGATTATGGGGATCATGGTCTATTTTTTGATGACTGGTCTTGGTGAAATGGCGGCATTGATGCCTACTAGCGGATCGTTTTATGTTTATGCAGCTCGCTTTTTTGACCCCTCTTTAGGCTATGCGCTAGGATGGAATTATTGGTATAGCTGTGCCATTTATATTGCATCAGAAATTTCTGCCTCTGCATTAATCATGCATTTTTGGTTTCCTGAGAGTTCATCATTGCTTTGGTGTTCTGTTTTTCTCTTTTTGATTATCGGCTTTAATGCGATATCCACTAAAGCATTCGGTGAGATGGAATATTGGCTTTCATTTATCAAAATTTTTGTCATTATTTTATTTATTGTAACCGGAGTTTTTTTGGTTTTGGGGTTCACAGAGTACAAAGCAGGTGGCTTTCAAAATTGGCGCATTGGTGATGCTCCATTTCATAGCGGATGGATTGGTGTTCTTGGCGCTTTTGTTGCAGCGGGTTTTTCTTTTCAAGGTACCGAGTTAATCGGAGTTGCTGCTGGGGAAAGTGCACATCCTGAGAAGACTATTCCCGAAGCCATAAAAATGGTTTTTTGGCGTATTCTAATATTTTTCGTTTTATCTCTTTTTATTATCAGTCTTTTAATTCCCTATACTGCATCACAATTGGTTAGCTCTGATGTGGTAACGAGTCCTTTTACTTTAGTGTTTCAACAATACAATAAAGCGTTTGCAGCAACGATTATGAACGTGGTCATTCTTATTGCAGTCATATCAACAGCAAATTCAAGTATGTATGTTGGCAGCAGAATGCTTTGGTATCTAGCTAAGGAAGGGCATGTTCCTCGAGTTTTTTCTGTTGTTAACCGAAGAGGAATACCCATCTATGCTTTAGCTTTAACGAGTGCAGTTGCTATGTTGGCTTTTTTATCTTCCATTTTCGGTAACGGTACGGTTTATTTTTGGTTGCTCAATGCAACGAGTCTTTCCGGCTTTATTGCCTGGATGGGAATAGCAATAAGTCATTACCGCTTCCGCAAGGCTTATTTGCATCAAGGAAAAGATCCTGCCAAGCTTCCTTATTTAGCTAAGGGGTATCCTTTTGGACCCTTGTTTGCTTTTGGTGTATGCATCATCGTTATTGGCGGACAGAATTATACTGCTTTAATGGCGACCCCTATTGATTGGTATGGTTTGCTTATTTCTTACATCGGAGTGCCACTTTTTCTCATGATATGGATTGGGCATAAATGGATTAAAAAGACCAAAATTATACCCTTGAAAGAGTGTCAGTTCGAATAAGCGGTAATTGTGCAGATAATAATTTACAAGTGGCTTTATTCAGCTTATATTTGATTTATGTACCAAAATCAAAAAGTGACCTAAATCATGTATGCATTAATTGACTGTAATAATTTTTATGCATCGTGTGAGCGTCTTTTTCGTCCTGATTTACGAGAGAAGCCTATTATTGTGCTTTCAAGTAATGATGGTTGTGTTATTGCTCGATCCAATGAAGCTAAGGCTTTGGGTGTGGGTATGGGGGAGCCTTATTTTAGGGTTAAATCTTTATGTGCACGCCATCAAATTCAGGTATTTTCTTCTAATTTTACTTTATATGGTGATTTATCTCAGCGCGTGATGGCGACTATAGAGCAAGATTGGCCACATATGGAAATTTATTCTATTGATGAAGCTTTTCTTGATTTAAGCAGTATGCCTGTACATTTACATGATTCATTTTGCCTGGCTTTGCAAAAAAAGATTTTAAAAAATACGGGTATTCCTACTTCCATAGGTATTGCTCAAACTAAAACACTGGCAAAACTTGCCAATCATCTGTGTAAAAAAGTCTTAAAAACTCCTATTTTTAATATGAACAATCAAGAAGAATGGCTGAAAAAAATTGCCATTGGCGATGTCTGGGGTATTGGTAGGAAGTGGAGTAAAAAGCTTATTGATTACGGTATTTATACGGCTTTTGATTTAGCGACGACTAATGTACACGTACTGAAAAAACAGTTTAATGTAGTGGTGATGCGCACAGCTTTAGAGTTGCAAGGTATTTCTTGCCATGATTTGGAAATACAGGAAGCCAAACAAAGTATTCTATCCTCCAAAAGCTTTGGTTCCATGCAAACTGAATATGCAGCGGTAGCAGAAGCTTTGAGTAGTCATTGCGCGCGTGCAGTTGAAAAATTGCGTGCTCAACGCTCATTAACACACGGCATGCATGTTTTTATCTACACCAATCGATTTCGAGATGATTTGGCACAACATGTTCAATCCATTGAGGTGCGTTTTGTTCACCCCACCGATGATTTGAGAATAATTACTCATTTAGCGAAAAAAGGGTTATTCCGAATTTTCAAGCAAGGATATCATTATAAAAAGACTGGAGTATGCCTTGTTAATCTTACCTCCAAAGAATCACGTCAACTGGATTTATTTCATCAAGTCAGTCAAAAGGAATTGCAAGCAACAGAAGATTTTATGTTCGTTTTTGACAAAATTAATCAAAAGTTCGGTCGAAATACCTTATATCTTGCGGCAGAAGGGTGCAACAGTAAGCCTTGGGATGCACGCTTGCAAATGTGCTCACCGCGTTACACTACGTGCTGGTCCGAATTACCCGTGGTACGCATACGTTCACGTAAATGATAGAAAGATAATTATCAACAGACTACTATAATAATAATTTATCCCATGGAAGAATTTTTATGTCAAAAAAAGTACCAAACATTGTGATTGTAGGTGGTGGTGCAGGAGGAATGGAGTTAGCAGCATTGCTTGGGAAGAAGTTTGGAAAAACGGGTAAAGCGTCCATAACTTTAGTTGATTGCACACCAACTCATATTTGGAAACCGTTATTGCATGAGGTGGCCGCAGGTAGCCTGTTTACCAATGAAAATGAAATTGATTATCTTGCTTATGCGGCGACACACCATGTTCATTTTGTTTTAGGCGCGCTTGAAGGTTTAAATCGAAGTAAAAAAGAAATTTATTTGTCCCCATTTTACAGTCATGAACAAGAGGTTCTGCCAAAACGAGCTGTACCATACGATATTTTGATCATTGCGGTGGGAAGTGTGGTTAATGATTTCGGTATTCCTGGAGTGCGTGAACATTGTTTGTTTTTAGATAACATGCAGCAAGCAGCCTATTTTCACCGCGAGTTATTAAACCGTTGCATGCGTCTTTCCCAGCAACCACAGCAGGATCAATTTAATCTTGTGGTTGTAGGCGGTGGTGCTACTGGGATTGAATTAATCGCAGAATTAAACAGCACAATCCATGAAATTATAAATTATGGTATTGGTATTCAACCTGAAATTATTTCGTTTACTCTCATTGAAGCGGCAAGCAGATTACTGACTGCACTTCCAGAAGAGCTCTCAGAAAAAGTATCTGTAGAGTTAGCTCGCATGGGTGTAAAAATTTGTGTCAATGAGCAAGTTGATGAAGTTACAGAACATGGTTTGCATACTAAATCAAAACAATTTATTCCCGCTGATCTTGTTGTCTGGACTGCTGGCATTAAAGCCCCAGATTTTTTACGTTATTTAGATGGTTTGGAGGTGAACCACATCAATCAGTTGTTAGTGAAGCAAACCTTACAAACAACCCTGGATGATTCTATTTTTGTTCTAGGTGATTGTGCGAGTTGCCCGCAAACTAATTCAGATAAAACAGTACCGCCACGTGCGCAAGCAGCACACCAACAAGCCAGTTTTTTGTATAAAAATTTGGATAAATATTTAGAAGGTAAACCTTTACCTGTTTATCATTATCGTGATCATGGTTCTTTAGTTACTTTAAGTCATCAAGTGATTGGTAATTTGATGGGTAAAATTACGAAGAAATTCATGATAGAAGGTAAGCTGGCACGTTTATTCTATTTATCTTTATATAAACAACACCAAATGGCATTATATGGTGGATGGCGAGTTTTTCTGCTTACCTTGTCGAATTTGTTAAGTCGCAGAGTAAAGCCAAGACTCAAGTTGCACTAGGGTCTGTTTACAATTCTACTATCATGACCAAAATGCTGTGATTTTATGTGCTCCGATACTCACATACTTTGTGTATGCTGCGTTTCGGTGCTCTAAAATCACAGCATTTTGGCTCAAGCTAGCGAATTGTAAACAGACCCTGGTTAAAAAATACAAAGCAGGAAGCAATAATGTGGGACCAGAATAAAAAAGAATATTTAAAGCGTCTGTCCAGAATTAAACCCTATCTTAAAAACAACAAATTTGTTGAAGCACATGATTTAGTCGCAGTACTTTCTCAGCTCATACGCTCAGGTGACCGAGTATGTATTGAAGGGGATAACCAAAAGCAAGCCAGCTTTTTGGCGACAGCAATGGCTCAGTTAGATCCTGTAGCGATCAATCATTTGCATATGATCCAATCGGCAATTGCCTTGCCCGAACACCTTGATGTTTTTGAAAAAGGTATCGCAAATCGAATCGATTTCTCTTATTCCGGCCCGCAATCGGTGCGACTTGCCAATATGGTGAAAGAGAAGAAAATTGAGATAGGTAATATTCATACTTACAATGAGCTTTTTGGGCGTTTAGTCGCAGATTTGACACCTAATGTCTGTTTGTTAATGGCGGATAAGGCAGATAGGCAGGGTAATTTATTTACTGGCGCGAACACCGAGGAAACACCTGCTCTTATTGAAGCGACCAATTTTAAAAATGGTGTGGTTGTTGTGCAAGTCAATGAACTGGTTGAGCACTTACCACGAGTTGATATTCCTGGAGATTGGGTTGATGTGATTGTGCAAGGTCCGGAAATATCTTATATCGAACCACTTTTTACACGTGATCCCGCACAAATAGATGAAGTAAAAATATTAATGGCCATGATGGTCATCAAAGGGATATATGCACCTTATCAAGTAAATATCTTAAATCATGGTGTAGGATTTAATACCTGTGCCATTGAATTACTTTTACCTACCTATGGCGAATCATTGGGTTTAAAGGGAAAAATATGCCAACACTGGGTGGTTAATCCTTTACCTACCTTGATACCTGCCATTGAAGCAGGGTTTGTGAAAACCATTTATCCGTTTGGGGGTGAGGTAGGAATGAATCGCTACGCAGCCGCTCGTCCCGATATTTTTTTCACGGGTAAAGAAGGGGAGTTACGTTCGAATCGTATGTTAGGCCAGTTGGCTGGACATTATGCGTGTGATGTTTTTATCGGAGCAACATTGCAAATGGATCTCGAAGGAAATAGTTCTACCGCTGTTGAGGGGCGTATCGCAGGTTTTGGTGGTGCTCCCAACATGGGTTGTGATGCTCCTGGACGACGTCATTCTTCCTATGCTTGGTTAAAAGCAGGACAAGAACGCAGCCAAGCACTGGCGACTAAAATGCCTCGAGGAAGAAAATTGGTGATTCAAATGGTAGAAACGTTTCAGAGTTCAACACAACCTACATTTGTGGAGCAGTTGGATGCCTGGGCTTTACAAAAATCGATGAATGCGGATTTGCCCGCAGTGATGATCTATGGGGACGATGTGAGTCATGTAGTGACTGAAGAAGGGATTGCTAATCTCCTGATGTGTCGAACTCTTGAAGAGCGCGAACACGCCATTCGCGGTATTGCCGGATATACTGAAGTTGGAATAATGCGCGATAAGATGAAAGTCGAGGAATTGCGTCGTCGAGGAGTAATAAAACGGCCAGAAGATTTGGGGATTAAAGTTGCTGACGCAACTCGAGATTTATTGGCCGCCAAGTCAATTCGTGATCTTGTTGATTGCTCCCAAGGTTTATATGAACCCCCTGTAAAATTTAGAAATTGGTAGGACAAAGAATATGGAACAAATGGAATTTCGTTTTACACTTTCTGGTGAACGTCTTCAGGGTAAAAAAACAGTGTGTGGCGTGGTTGGCTCAGGTAATCTGGAAGTTATTATTGAAACCAATGATACCTCAGAAACAATTTTTAAGATCCAGACTGCAATTGAGCATTATAAACCCGTTTGGAAAATGGTTATTGGGGATTTTGTGAATCAACACCAACCGGTCGGTTTGCAATTTACAATCAATGATAATGGCGCAACACCCGCAGTTGTTTTATTGCGTTTAGGTCAAGCCTTGGACGAGTTTCGGGGTAATTACAAAATAGGAAGTAATTATGAAGAGCTTGATGCGCGCGAACGAATTCAGATTATTTTTGATGAGGACTCGTTCACGGAGTGGCTTGCCGCTGAAAAATTATATAGTCCCTATTTAGCTGCTTTAAATTTACCTGGTGAAGCAGATGATGGCATCGTCATTGGTTCAGCACTGTTACAAAAGAACAAAGTGCTAGTGGCTGCGCAACAAAAAGATTTTATGGGCGGTGCTGTGGGCGAAATTCATGGTGCAAAGCTTACTGGTTTATTCAAAGCGGCGATCGCAACACAGGCGAAGGCAGTGATTCTTCTCATTGATAGTGGCGGTGTGCGTTTGCACGAAGCGAATGCTGGTGAAATCGCAATTTCGGAAGCGATTCGCTCTATTTTTGAAGCAAGACGTCATGGAGTAACCACTATAGGTGTTATTTGTGGTAAAAACGGTGCATTTGGAGGCATGGGAATTATTTCTGCATGTTTGGATTATCTTATGATTAATGAAACAGGGCGTATTGGCGTATCAGGTCCCGAGGTGATTCAAGCTGTGGCAGGTGTCAAAGCCTTTAATTCACAGGATAGGGCTTTAGTTTGGCGTGTATATGGGGGGAAAACCCGCTATTTACAAGGTATTGCTCAAAGCTATGTTGGTTCAGAGGTTGCAGAAATACGTGCTCAATTGATTGCTGCTTTTGATAAGAATGTACCGCTGAATCTTAGCTCTGTAAAACAAAAACAGGCTTTGTTAAAAAAACGTTTTCAAGAAACGCAAGGATATCAAGAAGAGGGAACTTATCTGAGTCACGTTGCTCCAAAGTATGCTGCAACGCTTTTTGATATGGACGAGCAGGAGTTTTTAAAGGCAGCAAAAAATATAAAAAAGTAATTGTAATTAATTGTAGCCTGGGTGCAGCGCAGCGGAACCCGGGAAATGTAGTTATGCCGATCCCGGGTTTCGCTGCGCTGCACCCAGGCTACAAAGCATTTAGTCTGCGATAATACAAAAGGAATAAAAAATGGTAGCATTAAAGGATCTTCTCAAACAGATATTTTCTCAGGACATTAAGCTGACAGAAAACCAATCGGTTGTTTATGGACATGCAACTCTGAAGAGTCAACCGGTTCATATTCTTGGGGTTAAGGAGTCGACATTCTTAGGAGCAGAACAAGCATTGATTATGGCTCAGCATGTCATCGATATTCTTGAGAGTGAATCAAAAGATCCTGTTTTGCTTTTAGTTGATGTTGCTGGACAAGAGTTAACGATGCGTGATGAATGGCTGGGGATGCAACAATATTTTGGTCATTTACTCGAATGTTTAGAGTGTTTGCGCCAACAAGGGAATGTCTTGATATCTCTTGTTTATAATCAAGCATTAGGAGGTGCTTTTATAGCCTATGGCTTGACGGCAGATACCATTTTAGCCTTACCGGATGCAGCTTTAGCTGTGATGTGGCTGGAAGGAATTGCCAAAGTAACCAAAATAGAATTAAGTACACTTCAAGAGCTCAGTAAAACATTTCCAGTTTTTGCCCCGGGGGTGCAAAATTTTTATGAACTTGGTGGGGTACATGAGATAGTAAATCCATCTGAACTTGCTGAAAAAATTGATTTAGCGATCCAAAAAAACAATACAAAAGACGAGCGAGCGTTCTTAGGTAGCGAGCGTGGTGGCAGAAAACTTGCTTTTTCGATTATCAATAAAGTAGCCAATCATTTATGAATCCACAACGGCATCATTTGATTTATCTTCAGCCTCAAGCTGATTTTGTTATTACTTCATGTCATGATGATCTCGAAATGATTGCACAAGAGGCGGCACTTTGGCTTGCACGAGGATTGCCTTTCATTTATGCCAAACAATTTGCCCGAAACTCTACTGCAGAGGCCGATTGCGTCGAGAGAGATCTAATTAATTTGGGGGTAACTCTTTTGCACGGAAATAAAAAGCATCGAGTTGGTGTGCAGGTCGCCCCATCATTTGTACAAAAACAACAACCACCTCCGCAACTTATCGCGATGCAAGATTTTTTTTCTTCGTATTATAAGATAAAGGATTTAAAGCGCATTACTGACACGTGTTCTATTTCTGATATTGCTGTTTATGGATCATTTTTATTCCATTATTTATCTGGCTCTGCTTTTGTTAACGATACTTCTGATCTTGATTTACTTATCAATTATCAAGGATATTCTTGGACTGATTTGCATGAAACAATTAGTGCGTTAACAAAAAAATTTAATCGAACGATAGACGGAGAGGTACGTTTTCCTAATTTTGGTGATATTCCAATCAAAGAATTACTCGATTTATCCGCAAAAAAACTGTTGTGTAAGAGTAAGGACAAAGTAACGTTATTATCAAGAACCGAACTTTATGAACACTATCCCCTGCTGTGAAAGAACGCTCGCCAAGATGGCGGTTAGAGCACTTTATTTTGAAGTGAAAGCATACCCCAAACCAGGTTTAGTTAGTTTTGTAGATGCAGGTGCGCATCATGATATGAATGGTGAAACGTTTTATCGTAGTCTGTTTACCTTACGCCATTATTTTTATCAAATTACAAAAAAAGGATTAATCACTCATTCTTTTGAAGAGTTAAAACAAATAGCCATTGAAGCAGAGCAGCACATGCTGGAGAAAACTTGGGGGGTAAATACGCATCGTGGTGCTATCTTTGCTTTGGGTATTGTTTGCGTTTCTGTGATTCGCTTGGCCCAGGAAAAAAAACAATTCACTCCATTGGATGTTCATCGGCAAATATTAAACGATTGGCCAAGGCATTTGAAAAACCATTTGGGAAATCCGGAAAGTCATGGTGCTTTAGTCCGACGAAAATACAAGGTCATTGATGCGAAGCACATGGCGATGCATGGTTATGATCTGATTTTTCAATTACTTCCAGCCTTTATTTCACTTTTTGTTGAGACACAATCACTCGATACGGTCTGTTTGTTTGCTTACTCAGAGCTTTTACTGCGTATGGATGATACCAATATTCTTCATCGAAAAGGCAAGTTGGGGTTGAATTATGCAAAAAATAGAACAGCGAAACTATTGGCGATTCAATGTGTGAAAACTCGCCAAAAAAAAGCGTTGGAATTGCATCAAGTTTTTTCCACGATGGGGATTAGTCCAGGCGGGGTGGCCGATTTGATCAGTGTTTTATTATTTCTTGGCCAATTATTTTGTGAGCAATTACGCGATTATCCCAATCTCAAAAAATTTTAGCAAATTCAATCTATACTATGATCAAGACGATGTTATTTATAGGGTAATTCATTTTGAATAGGGAGAGTATATGGAACCGAGTAATTATCTATCTCAATCAGATATTATCCCAATACTATCTCGTGCAACTATTTTTACGGGCATCGGCCTTATTGAACAAAAAATGCTTTCTGATAAATGTGTTATTGAAAACTATAGGCCTGAAGAGATCGTTATAGAGCAAGGTGAGGTAGGGGATAGACTTTTTATTATTATTCGAGGGACTGTGCAAGTCTCCGTAAAAACACAATCAATGGGTTGGAAGCGTGTTAATACTTTGGGACCCGGTGATGTGTTCGGGGAAATTGCCATTTTGCGTAATGTACGCAGAACGGCACGCATAAGTACCATAACTGCATGCCAATTTCTTACGATTAACGCGAGAGATTTTTTAGCCGTTTATCAATATTTTCCTGCTCGAGCAAGAGACAATATTCAATTAGTTGTTGCTAAACGGTTGCAAGAAAGTGGTGCTCATGTGCGTTTGTAAGTACATGGCCGTTTAGGTTTCTCCTCATCCTAACCCATCTCCCCCAAGGTGGAGAGGGATAATGGTGAAATATATTCAGATGGCACTAAAAATCCCCCTCCCACTTGTGGGAGAGAGGCAGGAGTGAGGGCTCATTCTCCCGTGGGGAGAAGGAAGTTCATGGCAGCGAGGGCTGATGTCCGGAAATAAAAAATGGAAGCAAATTTTCTTAATGTTATTTTAGGATTTATTGAAGGATTCGGTCTTATTATTTCTCCTTGTATTTTACCTATCTTGCCTATTTTTTTGGCGGGCTCTTTGAGCGGATCCAAAAAAAGACCTATGGGGATCATTGTTGGTTTTACTTTGTTTTTTTCTTTAGTAGTATTTTTTTCTCATCAATTAGTTCATTACTTTGATATTGATTTTAATTTAGTTCGAGATGTTGGTTATGGCATTTTGCTTCTTCTCGGTGCCATTATGCTCTCGAATTATTTAACAGAGCAATTTGGCAAAATAACTCAAGGATTGACCCGAATAGGCAACCTTTTTTCCTCAGCCAATAAACTGGAAGGAGGATTTTGGAATGGGCTTTTCTTTGGGGGAATCATTGCCATTATTTGGACTCCTTGTGCAGGACCTATCTTGGCTGCGATTATCGTACAAACCGCATTGCAGAAAACAACGATTATTAGTTTTTTTACTTTAGTGGCTTTTGCCCTCGGGGCTGCAGTTCCTATGTTTATTATTTCCCTCTATGGGAAAAAACTGATAAATACATTCGCCTTTTTCAAAAAACGCGCCACTCTTTTTCGTAAATTTTTAGGAGGGGTGATTATTGCAAGTGTTGTTTATATGATCTACTTTGAAGGAGAGGTTGTTTCTTCTTCAGTTACTCCCCAAACAGGAATTAAAACGTCGAATTCTCTCATTAATGGTTTATGGTTTTCTTATCCAGCACCGCCGATACAAGGAATTGACGCTTGGATTAATTCCCCCCCATTACGTTTGGACGACTTGCATGGGAAAGTAGTTTTAATCGACTTCTGGACTTATTCGTGTATTAATTGTTTGCGTTCTTTGCCTTATATTAAAGATTGGTATGCTCGTTACCATGATAAAGGATTAGTTATTATTGGTATCCACACACCTGAATTTGATTTTGAAAAAAATCTGGATAATGTCAAAGCGGCAGTGCAGCGATATGGAATTTTGTATCCTGTTGCCCTAGATAATCAATTTGTTACCTGGCGGAACTATCAAAATCATTATTGGCCTGCGCATTATTTAATTAATAAAAAAGGCGATGTGGTCTATAAACGTTTTGGTGAAGGTGAATACGATGTGATGGAAAACAATATTCGCTTTTTATTGGGGATTAAGGATTTAAGCACTTTAAAATCTTTAAAAAATATTTCTTTCAACCTCGCCCAAACACCAGAAACTTACTTAGGATATGCAAAGGCTGATTCCTCTTACAGTCCAGAGCTTATTCAAGATAAGGCATCTCGATATCATTTTCCTGAGCAGTTATCGACTAATGCATGGGGTTTAGAAGGATTATGGCAAATCAATGCAGAGAATATTATTGCTGAAGAAGCAAATGCTGCTGTAAAAATACATTTTAATGCGCGTAAGGTATATGCGGTTATGGGAAATAGCTCTGCAAGCCCCATTAAGGTCAAAGTGATCGTAACAGACGAACAATCGGGTAAAAAACTTCAGGAAAGCAGCATACTAATCGATAAATATTCCATTTATGAGTTAGTTTCTCAAAAGAAATTCACCAGTGGCTATTTACAGATTATTGCTACTGAGCCTGGAGTCAAAGTATACACTTTTACTTTTGGAAGTTGAGTTTGATTCCAAGGGTGATAAGCCTATATGGGTGTCAAATCGATTTTTTCTATCAACTATGCATAAACAAGGTTGGAGCATCAACCACTGATGTTTCCTTTTTTTCTTCCTGGAAAAAAGAAGGTGATTTTGGCCTAGTGAGCTCAAGTGTTTTTGCAGCCGTTTCCTCGGCTTCTGTAACCACTTTGAGACTATTCGGTTTGAATTCGGGGAATTTTTTTTGGAGTTCCAAAAAAGGTTCAATTTTAAATAGATGTTTAAATAATGCAATTATCTCTGCATCTTTTACTCTTTGTTCTAAAAACATTCCTAAATCAATAAAAATTTGGCCGTTTTGAAAAACAGCAACCTCAGGGTTAATTGCTTCTTCAATTTGTTTTTGAGTATATATGTGGGTATTCCAATTCGATCCACCAATTGCTTTGAGTGAAGCACCTTGTTTTAGTGCAAATGAGAAGATATCAGTCAACGCATCGCAAAATTTGCTTTCATCTCCCATAGGGAGATCAACAGACAGACTTTTACAATAACCTCTTGATTTACTGGTAATTTTAATGCCAATACTTTTATGATGAATGCTAAAAGACCTTAAAAATAAAAGCACATTATCTGCTTTGACGAGTTCCCTTTTTGGGGTTATGGGATAAGGTGTAATTATTTCCATATTTCCAGGTATTTTTGTTAAGAGGCTTGCAAGGTTAAAGGCTCCAATATAAAAAAAATGACATGTGCCACCGCCTAGAACTGGTTCATATTTTATTGGCTCAATTGCATCATTAGTCACACTATATAAACTGACTTGTAAGAGTGGCCAGCCTGAATTGTAATTGCGTAACAATTCGGGAATTTTATTTTTCTTGGTTTGAGACTCATTGTGGCGCTTTAAAACGGGGGTCTGCTCTTCTTCTGAAAAAGAATGTATTGGCATAGTATTTCCTATTAAATAATGAGTATCCCAAAGCAACTATTGATTCGCTGCGCCTCTATTTTTTTATAATCGAAAGAATTTTTTTCACTTCAGCAACGACCTTCCCTTCCTCATCAGTTATAGGAACAATAAATTCTGACTCAATTTTTTGGGTTTCGTTGACTTCAAGTCGAATTTTTTCAACTTGTTCTCGGGATAATTCGAATCGCGCATAAAGAGTCCCTTTAGCAGGTATTTTATAGCGAATGGATGCTGATTTATCCCAAACAATGTATCCCTTTCCTAATAAATGCATGAGCATCAACATATAAAATGGATCGGTCATGGAATACATAGAACCACCATAATGCGTTCCAACATAATTTTTATTCCAAAAGCGCATTTTCATCTGTACCAGAATATGAGTACCCTCTGGATGAAAGTTTTTTACACTAATTCCAGCGCCCCAAAAAGGAGGCCAAAACCGCATCATTCTTAGTAACATTGAGAATTTCATTCGATTATTCCAATAAAATGGAGGCTATTTACAGATCTTATTTTTCATTTTAAGTCTATTTCAGTCAACAAATATTATATATACCCACGAAACTCTAAAACCCTAGCATTTTGAAGTTTCTTGGGTATACTCCACTTTTTTCTTAACGGACTAGGTAGATTTCATGATGCATCGCTTTATCGCAAGAAAACTTGTTGTTCTCACTGCAATGCTCCCTCTAGTGGCAAACAGTGAAAATAACTCCTATCTTCCACCTGTTTTTACTGAGAGTAATAGGCTTGCAGAAATTCAGACAACATTTCCCATCATTGATAAAATGTACCAGCAGTATGCAGAAAAAAATCATGTTCCTGGTTATGCTTATGGGATTATTTTAGATGGTCGTTTGGTGCATACAGGAAGTGGTGGTTACATCGATATCGCAAAAAAAATCCCTGCTACCTCTCAATCGATGTTTCGTATCGCATCGATGACTAAAAGTTTCACCGCCATGGCTATTTTAAAACTTCGTGATGAGGGTAAATTAAGATTAGATGATCCTGTATCTCTTTATATTCCTGAGCTAAAAGATCAAAAATTAACCCAAGATGCGCCAGAGATTACGATTCGTGATTTATTAACTCATTCTGCCGGATTTCCAGAAGATAATCCCTGGGGTGATAGGAATCTGAGTAAAACTAATGAAGAACTAATTGCTTTAGTGAAACACGGAATTTCACTATCTAATGTTTCTGGGACATCATTTGAATACAGTAACTTGGGATTTGCTCTCCTGGGATTGATTGTTAAAAAAGCATCAGGAATTTCCTATCAGGATTATGTTGCGGCAAATATTTGGCAGCCTCTGAACATGAAGCAGGTGGCTTGGGAATTTGCCCAGATTCCACCAAATCAATTAGCGCATGGTTATCAATGGGTGAATGGATATTGGCAGGAAGAACCTCTCTTACACGATGGCAGTTATGCTTCCATGGGAGGAATGATTGCTTCCATTGAATCGTTTAGCCATTACGTTACCCTGCATCAATCCGCATGGCCCGCACGAGATGATGCAGAAACAGGGCCAATAAAAAGAAGCTCTATACGTGAAATGCATCAACCTTGGCGATTCTACGCAGTAGATTCAAAAGTTAAGGTATATGGCAAAGAGTGTCCAACAATCAGTGCTTACGGGTATGGATTAAGATGGTCTAGGGATTGTGATGCTAAAATAGCAGTAGGACATACCGGCGGATTACCTGGTTTTGGAAGTAATTGGCTTATATTGCCTGAATATGGTGTGGGCGTGGTTTTATTGACTAATGTGACTTATGCTTCTGCAGAGGCAATTAATGTACGCGTGTTGAATAAGCTCATTAAAGGGGCACAACTCAAACCACGAGAGTTACCCCCTTCACACATATTGAATGAGCGACAAAAAGCATTGGTGAAATTACTGCCTGCATGGAAGGACGCAAAAACAAGCGGCGTATTCGCAGCAAATTTCTTTTTGGATTCATCTGTTGCATCGTTGCAAAAGAAAACTCAAGAGCTTTTTGCCAAGGCAGGAAAAATCCTCACAGTTGGCGCGGTAACTCCAGAAAATCAATTACGGGGATATTTTATTCTTAAAGGTGAAAAAGCAAGTCTTAAAGTGAGTTTTACTTTATCACCAGAAAATCCTGCATTAATTCAGAACTATGAGATAGAAGAAAAAGTTTAGTTTAGATTGCAACTCGTAGCCTGGGTGAAGCGAAGCGGAACCCGGGGATTTCTTAATTTGAATAAAGCTTCTTAAACCCGGGTTCCGCTTCGCTTCACCCAGGCTACATTCAATCATATGTCAAAATCTTAAATAATACTTTGTGCAGATACAGCTTTCTCGCAAAGCATGCGCAATGCGGTAGCGATTTGTTTTAATTCCTTATTGTGTAAATGATATTCCTTACCTAACTGAATTGGATCAGTGAAGCTCAACCATACTTTTCCATCACTGTCTTCTGTGGCCATTATCCGCAAAGGTAAATCAAGTGCAATGGCTGCATTTTCTTGCATTAATGGAGTTCCCTTTGCGGGATTACCTATAATAAGAACTTCAGTTGGACGTAATGTTTGATTTACCTTTTGGGCTTCGCTGCTGTGATCAATATGGGCAAATATTTTTCCGCCTTGTTGGGTAATAATATCAATTATTCGTTCTATTGTTTTTGAGACAGAATAAGGACTTTGCAACGTTTCTGACCCCGATCCTTCAGGAGCTCCTAGCTTAATGTCAAATGCTGCAGCAATTTTTCGGCCTAGTATATCTAAATCAGTTAAATTTTCCTTATTGGCTAAAAGAGTGACGCATAAGAGTTCACTTGCTGCAGTGAAACGGCTTAAAAATGTCGAAAAACCTGGAATATTTCCTTTGATCTCCATTAATCCCGGGTGTCCGGGGAATAGCCATCCTGCATTTCCAGGAATAATCGTTTTATTATCTAAGGTAATACATTGATAAAGAAAGTCTCTGTTCTCTGTTTCTTTGACTAAAATAGTTCCAGCCAGGCTGATATCCCATTGGCTAATGTCCTCTGCAGACGCAACAACACCACAGTGCGAAAAAGTGGTAGTCCAGGTAACTTCCGGAACTGCTTTATTCTCCGTTTTATAACCTTGAGCAACTTCTATAGGGTCTATATATGTTGGCTTATGCAAAAATTCGCTGTGTATAAAAGGATGGGTGTCATTGTTCACTTCATTATCGATTGACGATTTATTCTTGATAAAAAATGTTCGTTTTAAACCCACTCGATTAATTTGATTTTTTGTTACATAGTCCTCATAACTCATGTGACTGACTTTTTCTATAATAAGTCCCAATAAGTAATAATTTGTGGCACTGACTTGCATTTTGGTCCCTGAAGGAAAATGCAAGCTCGAATCCGTAAATAAACTATAAATGTCTTTAGGTTTATAGTCCTTGTGGAACGAAAAATCGTCACATTTTGTGAAATCAGGTATACCTGAACTGTGAGTCAATAATTGTCGAATGGTAACGCCTTCCCATGTTTGCGGAATTGATATATAAACGGAAACCAAGTCATCCAACTGCAGTTTCTTTTCTTCTTTTAATTGCATGATGGCTACCGCAGTAAAAGCATGAGTCAATTGACCCACATGAAAGAGTGTCCGTGTGGAGACTAAAAGTTTTTTTTCTGTATCAGCGAATCCATAACCAACTACACGCGTAATATAGGGAGCCTGGACAATCGCCAGAGACATCCCTGGGATATCATTTTCTTCCATGTACTCAATAATGAGATCGTCTACAGATCGGCCTAAATAAAGCGTACGAAAATCACCACGACCGCTACCAGAATGAGTATTCATTATTATTCCTTTCTCCTACATCAAACTATGTTTAGTATAGATGAATATCTAATAATCTTTAGATAATTTATGAGATAATCAGCGCGCACAACGGTAATCCATCCGAGATAACTCGATAATGGAACAATTAATGGGTATGTAAACATGATAAAAATTGAACTTTTAAAAAATAATCTTGATGCGATCCCTGAGCTTGCCCTTATTTGGCGAGAGCTTCTTGGAAAGATTTGGCTACCCGAGGTACCGCTTGAAGCGGTAGAACAACGTTTTCGTGACCATGCAAATAATGAAAAAATGCCAATTATGTTTGTCGCATTGGATGGAAAAAAACCAGTGGGTATGTGCAGTTTGCGTGAAAATGATGGTATTCGTCCCGATTTAATGCCATGGTTAGGCTCCTTAACCGTAAAATCTGAATATCAAAACCAAGGGCTTGGAAAACGTCTTATTGAAGTAACTAAAGAACAAGCAAAAAAAATGGGGTATGACATGCTTTATCTTTTTGCTTTTGATCGCACGGTTCCCAATTACTACCAGTCCCTAGGATGGAAAATTATAGATACAGATCACTTTAAAGGGCATCCTGTTACTGTAATGGAAACCTCCCTAGGGCCAAGATAGTAGAATTGTAAAAGACCCTAATAATCCTAAGGGTAATTACAGTATGACCTCACGGTTTTGCTAATATTTTGAATATTTGGTTCTATTTTTTTGCATTTTTAAAAATTATTGACTAGCCTTTATTTGCCTAATAAAAAACTCTTTTATTGGCTTAAAAATTTTAGGGAGAAAATAATGAATCAGAATATTTTTCAAGGTAAATGGATGGAAATAAAAGGTCAAATGAAGCAATTTTGGGGAAAACTTACAGACGATGACCTAAAACAAATTGAAGGGAATCAAGAGGAAATTTTTGGAAAACTAAGAAAGCATTATGGTTATACGGAAGAACAGGCTAAAAAAGCAGTGCACGATTTCCAAAAGAAAATGCACCATTAAAATGTCAAAGGGATTTCGTCTTATAAAAAAGGAGTTTAATCATGGAAAACAGAGGAATTGTTAAATCCGGCGAGCTCACAGGCTCTAAGGTTATGAATCCCGCACATGAAAACCTAGGTGAGATTGCAGAAGTTGTGATTGATAAGCAATCCGGAAAAGTAAACTATCTGGTATTAGATTTTGGCGGGTTCCTAGGATTCGGAAATAAATACTTTGCTGTGCCCTGGAATCTTTTTTTGTACGATAACAAGGATGATTGTTTTATTCTCAATGTAGAAAAGCAGCATTTGAAGGATGCACCTGGCTTTGATAAAAATCATTGGCCAAATTTTTCAGCACCTGAATTTAAAACGACAATAACTGGTTTTTATACAGGAGGTAAAAAATCATGAAAATTTTATCAGGAATATTATTCAGCGGGTTGGTTTTAATCTCACTAACCTCATTTGCTAGTGATGACACTATGGGCTCAAATGCAAATAGTTCTTCTGCAAGTTCAAGTTCGAATGCGAATACTCCAAAGACGTCAATGGGATCAAATTGGGTTTGTACTACTAATGCAAGCTCAAGTGAAAAAAGAGCAGATCAAGATGCGGATAAGAAAATGTCCGATCATGCTGCTTCTGCTGCTAAATCATTTGCTTTTGCACAAAAGCATTGTCGAGATTGCACACAAATCACGTGTAATGTTAAAAAATAGTCTGAATATCTGCATTCCTTTGCAAGGAATGCAGGTGTTTTTTCTGCAAAAATTATATTTTTTGTATCAATTAGGTGTTTCCCTTAGTTCCCTGCAATTCATGAATGAATTATTTTTTTAATTAATTTGAAGAATTAAATAATTCTTCCTATGCTAAAAGGAGTTTTTAGTAATTCATTTTATGCCAAGGACTGCGAATGAACATTTTAAAAACCCAAGTCTTGAATGGGCCTAATTATTGGTCAAATTTCAGAAGGGAACTCATTGTCATCAAACTTGACTTAGGAAAATATGAAGAGCTTCCTACAAACCGTATCGCTGGATTCAAAGAGAGATTGATTCAAAAGCTACCTAGTTTATACAGTCATCGTTGTTCTTTGGGGATTGAAGGTGGATTTTTAAAACGAATTGAGGAGGGCACTTGGCTAGGTCATGTAATCGAACATGTTGCGTTGGAATTGCAGTGTCTCGCAGGGATGGATTGTGGCTTTGGTAGAACTTATGGCACTAAGGACTATGGGGTTTACCATGTTATTTTTGCATACCAGATTGAAGAAGCCGGTTTGTATGCAGGAAAGATAGCAGTCGATTTCATCCACTCCATAGCAGAAGGCAAAAATTATCCTCTTGATGAAGCAATCAATCACTTAAAAGAAATTTTTAAAAAACAAGGTTTGGGACCAAGCACACAAGCGCTTGTGGATGAGGCCAAAAAAAGAAAAATTCCTTGGAAGCGCTATGAAAATAGCTCCTTAATTACATTGGGATATGGTCGAAATCAAAAAAAGATATGGGCCTCTGTGTCTTCGAAAACAAGTTCAATTGGCGTTGATATAGCTTCTGACAAAGAGCTGACCAAGTGTATTCTTAACGCGAATTTTATTCCAACTCCAAAGGGAATGATTATTAGGTCTGAAGTAGAACTTAAAGAAGCGATCGAACAATTGGGTTTCCCATTAGTGATTAAGCCGTTAAATGCCAATCATGGAAAAGGAGTAACGGCCAATATCACAAATTTTGATAAAGCAAATTTTGGCTATGAGTTCGCAAAAAAAATTTCCAATGAATTGCTCATCGAACGTTTTATATCTGGAAATGATTATCGATTTTTAGTAATCAATTATAAAGTCGTTGCGGTAGCTAAACGTATCCCGGCTCAAATTGTAGGTAATGGAGAACTTACAATTAATCAATTAATAAAGCAGACAAATGAGGATCCCAATCGAGGTGATTCTCATGAAAATATACTGACAAAAATCAAAATTGATGAGTCTACTTTCTCCATTTTAAGACAAAATAATCTGACTTTGGAAAGTATTTTACCCAAAGATCATATTTTAAACTTAAAAGAGACTGCAAATTTAAGCTCTGGAGGAACAGCTAGCGATGTCACAGATACGGTTCATCCTTTTAATCTCTTTCTTGCAGAACGTGTCGCAAGACTGGTGAATTTGGATATTTGTGGAATTGATGTAATTTCAAAAGACATTAGTTGTCCTCTTAATGAGAACCATGGGGCAATTATTGAGGTAAATGCTGGGCCAGGATTAAGAATGCATTTGTCTCCTAATGAAGGGACACCACGTAATGTAGCCGAGCCTATTTTAAATATGCTTTATCCAGCTAATTTAACCTCAAGAATTCCAATAGTCGCAGTCACAGGTACTAATGGAAAAACAACGGTGGTCAGGCTGATTGCTCATTTAGCACGTTTTGCAAATCATTATACAGGTTATACAACCACAGAAGGTATTTATATAAATAATAAATTGATCTATAGCGGGGATTGTAGTGGTCCTGCTAGTGCACAAGCTGTTTTGTATGATCCTGAGGTTGATTATGCAGTATTAGAATGTGCTCGTGGTGGGGTTCTGCGTTCAGGCCTGGGGTTTGATGAATGTGATATTAGTGTGATAACTAATATTACTGGGGATCATCTCGGATTAAATGATATTCATACGTTGGAAGAGATGGCAGAGGTCAAAGCGGTTGTTGCGCGGAGCGTCAAGGAAACAGGATATACTATTTTAAATGCTGATGATGCTTTAACCTATGATTTAAGAAATGATTTACATTGCAATATCGCCTTGTTTGGTATGTTTGAAAGCCCTCAGATTAGAAAGCATTGCAGCTTAGGTGGATTGGCTGCTTATCTTGATCAAGAGAATGTTATAGTGCAAAGGGGATCTGAGCGAACCATTCTAGCGGATATAAAATCAATACCGCTCAGTTTTCAAGGTGCGGCAACCAGCATGATTCGAAATATTTTAGCGGCGGTATTAGCTGGAGTGATTAGTCATTTCTCTTTCGAGAAAATAAAAGAAGCGCTCCAGGTTTTTTATCCCACCGTTGAAAATCTCCCAGGCAGAATGAATCTTTTTAAATTTCCTCATTGCCAAATCATGGTCGATTACGCGCATAACGAAGGTGCATTTTGTGAGCTAAAAAATTATCTTGATTCAATTCACTGTGCTAAAAAAATCGGAATTATAGGTGTAGTAGGTGATCGACGAGATGAGGACATAGAAAATCTGGGCTATCATGTTGCTTCCATGTTTGATGAAATTGTCATTCGCCATGATAAGGATGGGAGAGGGCGAACGCATCATGAAATTAACCGCCTTCTTGTTGCTGGAATTCTTCGTTCTGATTTTAAACCGTCTTTAAATATTATTTCAGATGAAATTGAGGCTATTGAACATATGATGGGGGTAGCGGAGCCCAATACTTTTATCTTTTGTGCCGTTGAGGATGTATTTGAAACAACTAATTTTCTCAAGAAAAAGGAAAAGCAATTGGTGATGGCGAATGAGGTTTACAATGACACCCAAAGCTAAGTTATTGATTATCGGTGGTGCCGAGGATAAGGGCGACAATGAACCGGTGGATATTTTGGAGCAAAAAAAAGAATTTACTCGTTATGAAATTTTAAGTGAATTATTACCTCCATCGAATAAGAAAATAGAAATTATTACAACAGGCTCAGAAATTCAGGATGAAGTAAAAAAAATTTATCAAAAAGTTTTTCATGATATGGGCTACAACAATATAGGTTTTCTTCCTATAAAAAAAAGAAGTGAAGCGCGCAACAATGAGTATTTAAAAAGGGCAGCAGATGCTGGGGCTATTTTTTTTACAGGAGGAGATCAGTTTCGTTTATCAACCATACTAGGTGGCACCCCAATTGTTGATATTATTAAAGAACGATATCTGAAAGATAGTGATTTTATTATTGCGGGTACCAGTGCTGGAGCTATGGTTATGGGCACAGTAATGATTACCGGGGGCGGTTTATCAGAGGCTCTAAGGTATCGAAATTTGTTAACTTCTTCAGGATTGGGGATTTTATTGTCTTGCATTATTGATACACATTTCATTAAAAGAGGGCGGTTTAGTCGTCTTGCCCATGCAATTATTATGAATCCAGAACAATTGGGTATTGGTTTAGGCGAGGATACTGCTTTGATCATTCGAAATGGATCGGATGCAGAATGTTATGGATCAGGTATGGTAGTGATTATTGATGGCAGGAATATTGATCAAACGAATATCACAGATGTTGAAGAAGGGGAGCCAGTATTTGTTGAAAATTTAATCGTTCATCTTTTGGTAAAAGGCTGCCAATTTTCAATTGCAGATCGTACTCTAGCGAACCCTGCAATCCCTATCAGTGAAGAATCTGAATGATGGAATAACTTAATGAATAAAATTGCAATTGCGGTACATGGTGGTGCTAGTGAAAACTATTCTTTTTTACACGAGAATCAGAAAGAATTTGAACATGGTTTGGCTAAAGCAGTAGAAAAGGGTTATTCGGTGCTTGATAAAGGCGGCTCTGCTTTAGAAGCAGTGGAAGAAGCCGTTGGAATCCTTGAAGATAATCCCTTATTTAATGCAGGAAAAGGGTCAGCATTAAATTCTCGAGGTGAAGTCGAAATGGATGCCTCGATTATGAATGGCACAGATTTACAAGCTGGTGCTGTGTCTATGGTTCGCACCGTAAAAAATCCGATTCGTTTGGCAAGGCTGGTGATGGAGAAAACAAGACATGTCTTTCTTTCAGGATATGGTGCTTTAGAAATAGCAAAAAAATATGGTCTAGAAATTGAAGCAGAATCTTATTTTATTACGCCACAGCAGTATGAGGTGTATCAAAAGCTCAATAAAATAGAAACCATGGAAGAAATTCAGAACAAGAAAATGAAAGGAACCGTTGGTGCTGTGGCTTTAGATGTGCAAGGAAATCTTGCAGCAGCAACCTCAACAGGTGGAATCAGCAATTGCCTCCCTGGGAGAATTGGTGACAGTTGTGTGATTGGCGCTGGATGTTATGCCAATAATGCGACATGCGCTGTATCTGGGACTGGGGAAGGTGAATATATAATTAGGGAGGTGGTTGGTCATACTATCTCCATGATGGTGGAATTTGGTCTGTCCTTGCAGGAAGCATGTGATCATGTAATTCATGAGCGGAATAAGCAATTAAATGGAGAAATGGGAGTCATTGCGCTGAATCGAAATGGTGATTTTGGCATTTCTTTTAATACCGAAATTATGAAAAGGGCTTGGCAAAGCTCATCACAAGCAATGCAAATTAAATTATTTGATTCGTCGAATCATACGTAGCCTGGGTGCAGCGCAGCGGAACCCGGGATAAGTGATACGCATTCCCGGGTTCCGCTGCGCTGCACCCAGGCTACAATAATTTT
>NZ_LNYZ01000009.1 GCF_001468065.1 Legionella steigerwaltii | reverse complement strand
TACTCATCTCAACAAATTGATTTAGTCAAAAGCGCGTAGAATATCACATAAAATCAATAACTTTTAGACGCCAGGGTAATATCATACTCGTACATTCTGTCATCCCTGGGATCCATTTATTCTATATCTCCTGCATTGTTAGGATATTCTATCCTCCAACGTTGCGAAGTTCCCCAGTAAATTGGGTTAGGAACAATTTTGAAGGATGGATCCCTGCCTTCGCAGGGATGACGGAGTGTGTGCAAGTAACCAGTATCCTAGAGTCTCGAATTAAAAAAGATACTGCATACCAAGCGCAACGGTATAATTTTTATTGGATAAACCAGCGGAATTACTTGTATAACCTTGTTCACCGGTATCGTTATCGATTATTTCCGTATCCTCATGCCCATTAGAGTAATGATTGTAGGAGCCTTCTACGAAAATTTTCGCATTAGCTGTTAAAAAATAGCCCGAATTAATCGTTGCAGCATAATAAGTGAAGTTATCTCCATGTTCGTTGAACGTTAAGTTACGGGCATAATGCTCATCATGATCATGCGCTGAAACCCAATTGCTAAATTTTAAAAGAGCATTAAACTCAAAATTATTGATGAAATATTTCCCAGCTAGCCCCACATAAGGAGTACTAAATTTTTGTTGGTATCCAATTCCAGGCTGCTCGCTGGAAAAACATCCTGTATTGGTACCATTGTTGTATTGGTAACAACCCCCCCTTGCGCGCCAGCTAAAGGAGTCCCATTGATAACCAGCTGCTAAACCTAGTTTATAATCTTGTTGTTGCATCAACCACGCTCTTAAGCTTAGATCCAACTCATTAGCATAGTTAAGCTGCGTATTTTCATGATGTGACCAGTCAGTCCAGGTTTCTTGATTTGGATTGAGCCAATCATAATCATCCATAGCAGCCTTATTTTTTGCCACTGTTGTCCAGCCTCTACCATTGATGCTAAGCCAAGCGAGGAAATCATAATTGAATTCCCCGTTTATTATTGCGGCATTTTTTATGCGCCAGTCCAGTTGGCTTAATTTACTATCCGTTTCTGGATAATAAACATATTCGTGGGCCTTACCTGATAGAATTCCTAAAGAAGCACTTAATGACGCACCATTCAAATTGTACTCAGCAGCAAAAGTATTGGCAGAGAAAGTAATGGATAAGGAAGTTAATGCCAACGTAACTATTTTATTTTTCATATTTTTTCCTAGTTAGGGCCGGCAATCCGTGCAGCGAGACTGGTTTTCGATAAATTTATCGCATTATTGTGACTCATAATGATCTTGTCAAGAACAACATAGATTGATATTGAGCATCTCGAGACGGGGTAATTAAACGCACAAGGGCGCGCTCATTTTGCGTGCCCATGTGAGTGTCCGGAAAAGTAATGAAAAATTTCGATTTTATGGGATAGCACCGTATTCCTAGGATCTAGAAATGACAGACCCAAGGATTGTCTTAGCAAGTGTAGGCTGGGATAACTTTTTCGGGTACGAACATGAGCACGCAAACGTTCACGCGCTCATTGTGGTTATTCTTTTGAACCCACTACACGTGCTAATTCAATTGTTTCTTAGCATAGATCGTCATTGCTTCAACTAAAAAAGCCACTAAGTCTGGATGGAATTTATCGTAGAAGCCTTTAAAATCTGGATGTTCAAGATACATTTGACCTAGTCCAATATAACTCTCTCTAGTAGGTGTCCAAAAGTGCTTAACCCAATTATAATGCCTTTGGATTAAATCCTGAACTTCCTTAGCCCCTGGCTTATCGTGATTCAGAATGCAGTGAACTAAGCCCAGATGAATTTCCTCCCCTTCTTTTGCATGCTCATCCCAATTATCTTTTTTCCAATGACGAATATTTTTCCAGCTTTCATCAATTTCTTTTTGGGTTATATTACCGGTATCAATTAAGTATTTTTCATATTCCTGTTGCTTTTTAGGATCAAATCCTTCGTACATTTCGATGTCGCTCATGGTTAAATTTCCTCTAATATGTGACATAGTTTTATCAATTGTCTTAATAAGAGCTTTTGTCCTTTCAAGACTTTCTAAGAGGATCGATTTATGAGTTGTCAGTGTTTCGATTTTATCAAACCCATCGCTACTAATAATCCTCTGTATGTCATTTAGAGGAAATCCAAGCTCACGAAAAAATAGAATTTGCTGTAACATCAAAAGTTGCTCTTCCTCGTAATAACGATACTGATTATCTCCGTAATAAGCAGGTTTCAATAAACCAATCTCATCATAAAAACGGAGAGTTCGTGAGCTCACTCCTGAAATCTTAGCTAATTTATTTACTGTGTAAGGCATCTCATATTCCTCTAAATCAACAATGTCACACGATAAGGGATAACGTAACGGAAAGGTCAAGCGTTACATTATAAAAATAAATGGTACTCGCAAAGAAATACGTCTGAATCGTAAAATGAAGTTAGTTTATATCAAAGTCCCTTCTTATCCTGGTGTTTAATCAAATGATTAGAAAAATGAGATTTTGGATTCATAACGATTTTGTTTCATTTCATATTACTTTTTTCGAAATAAAATCAAGATAAATTTTATTAAATTTAGTCAAAAAATCTAAAAAATAGTTGACAATTTGCATTTATAGTTCAATAAATGTTTACCTTAAATCGATTTGGTTTTAAAATACCCAAAATGTTCCATATTGGTTTTAAATGATGTTCAGATTTTCATGGTGTTAGTAAGATAAAATTTTGCTTCTTCAGAACAAATGATCACATATAGAACACTCACGGCTTTAGCCTAACGAAGTGCAACACAATAGAGGAATCGTAGAATGGCAGTGGAATCAGAAGAGTATCGCGAAAAGAGCCTAAAAACCTTAATTGAACGTTGTGAAAAATTAAACGGCAAAAAGAAATTAACCGAAAAACAGAAAACACTTTTAACGGAACTTCATACGCTAGCAGCTGATAGTAATGACAGCATCACTTTAGGTTTTCAAAGCGATGCAGTAATTATGCTTATTATCAAACAACTTGCAACCTTTTCTGATAAGCCTACGCCAGATGCCGCTGTTTTCATTTATTCTAAGGTTACTGATCAATTTGACCGCGAAAAAGTTGAAAATCAACGCAAACACAGCAATCAAGGCCGTTACGATGTAGTATTTATTCAGAACCGTAGTACGCGCGATCAGTTGCAAGATCATGATATGAACAGGTTAATGCCTGGATCTTATGGAAATATCGACGTACTGGCCCCAGCAAATCGCTTCGACGCCATCTCTCTTGACGTGAAAGAGGGAATGATCAAGGCCCTTAAAAATAAACAAATTAAGCATATTTTTATTCCAGTTGGTCCTGGTCATTGGCGTGGCTTTTATTTAACTAAACCTGATGCTGATATCGAAAAATATCAGCTTGAACTATTTGATCCTTTTGGCCCCAGTGGTGCTAATGAAATCTGCGACTTTTCTCTGGATTTGTTAAAACAATGTGGAATTGAAGAAGATCAAGTAACAATTACGACCACAGGCCCAACTTACCCGCAACGAGATGTATACGCCTGCGGCGATTTTACCTGTGCGTACAGCCATAAAAAAATGAAAGAACTTGGTGCCCCAAGTAGCGCTTATATTCAAGAGTACATCACTGTGCTGGATAGTCAGGGTAATAAGAACGATGTGTTGCGCCATAAAAGCCGAGAACTGTCCAAGAGTTTAGAAACTAGGCCAGTAGTACCACTAGTCCCCCTTGAAGAAGTAGAACGAGATGATCTTCAGTTTACAGAAGTGGATAGACGTGAATTTTTGATTCAATTAGGTAAACAGCTTACAAATCCAGATAAGATAGACAAAGTCGTTCTTGACAAAGAAATTGCCAAAATAAAAAGTACATTCGGAACATATAAGTTCGCATCGTTACGTGAACTGGATGCTTATGGGGTATTTAATGCAGACGGTTCTATAAATAAAGTCATTGCAACACAATACGAGATCCAGTTTGATGAGCCCAAGATTAAAAAGCGATTGGAATTTTATGGGCTCAAACATCTCTCATTTCGAGAAATGATCATTTTTGAATCAGTTATTAGTTCGGTAATCCGAGACCTCACTTCCGAAAACACTAAAAAGGCACTGATGCTCGAGGCTGAACTTCATAATTTAGCCGATTGGGACCCTAACTTACGAAGTAGAAGACACGCAATAAAAACAGAACTAGAATACGTCAAGTCCCATCCACCTGGAAAAGGATTAGCTAGAGCGTGTTTTGCTGAATTTGGGAGCGCATCTAAAGAGTTTAAACTGACTCATCCCTTAAGCATGGAATTAGCAGGTCCGGCCAAACAAATGGTAGGGATGGGTTATTTTAAATTTAAAGACATCAACGTTTCAATTTCACCAGGACCTTATTCCGCCAGGTCATTGACCCCTTCTAAGAATCCGGAACTTTACGAACCACAACGTGATATTGCAAGATATTTAAACAACTTACTTACCAATAATGTGACCCATGTTTTTGCTATGGGAAGAGTGCGTCCCTACGCTCCGATGCAAGAAGGTTTAGAGCATGATTTTATTAATTATTTCATACCTGATGCGCATGGACGCGTGACCCTGCCTAATATTCCTGAGCTTAAAGACATCAATATTACTTCACGTCCGATTGAAAAGGTAGGACGATTTATAACTTATGAAATCAGCATCAATGGAAGTAACCCCATCCAAATCCATCATTTTCCTATTCAGGATAAGCAACCCTTGAAGTTAGCTCCAGAAGAATTAGCCTATGTCAAAAACGTAGGTACTACCGCTTCTGTTGGAGAAAATATCCATACCCATTGCCGAGACGGGAAAGGATGTAGCAGGCAAATCGCGTATCTTTTAACCTCATTGAATCCGCAATATAAACAAGCAAATCATGCGGAATTAATTGCTCAGATGAGTACAGAGAAAGCTGCAGCTTTTCTTGAGGAAGATCTCGAACTTTATGTCATTTACGGCACTTTATTAAAACAAGAAATTGATAAACACCTGAAGCAGATTGGCTCCCAAAAAATTGTAAAAGAAGAACATAAAGATCTTCTTGCATTGATGGAAAAATATCATGAGCTAAATTCGACTCCCTTTCCTCAATTAGAAGCTTGGGTTGCATCAGTTAGCCAAAACCCAATTATTGATCAATCAACGAAACCATTATTCGCTTCACTTAAGAGCTCTACCGATTTCTTGGTGCACGCGTTTAAAGAAAATAGGAACCCAGAAGAGCTTGAGTTGTTCTTTGACTTACAGGCTCGCAGAGGAGGTTATCAAGCAATTCTTGTTGAGTTCGCTTTAATTTCAACTGATCCTAGACTAGAGCGAGAAGAGGAAGCACGATTAAAAAAATATGAATCTTTATTTGTTGCTCGTCTACAAGACGCCTACTTAAAAAATTGGAAAAAGATCTCTCAAGAAGACCGAATAGTCTGCGTTGAAGTAAAAGCTAATGTTTCAGAAACACTGGTAGGAATACTAGATGCGCTTATTACGAAACACGATCCAAAAAAATTCACAAGAGAAGTGTTTGACAATTTAAAAAGAGAATACGAGCGATGTATACAACGTATCGAGCTATTAGAAAAAATAGACGATGATTATG
The DNA here is from genome assembly GCF_001468065.1 of Legionella steigerwaltii. GTDB lineage: Bacteria > Pseudomonadota > Gammaproteobacteria > Legionellales > Legionellaceae > Legionella > Legionella steigerwaltii. The sequence goes on along the minus strand of NZ_LNYZ01000009.1, from coordinate 94,956 downwards.
AGATGCTTGATGATGAGTTAATGCAACGCAGTAAAGTCATAGCACAATTGCTTGTATTAGGTTATGACAATCTTGAAGTAAATCCAGAACATCTCATTACAAAAATGCATTTGATTTATCAACGATTAGGTGAATTAAGTGCCGCTAATGAACTGAGTCCACAACAGTGGGACGAGTTAAAAAAACAGTTTACTGCGCTAAAAACCATACTTAACTTTATCGAACCTGATAAAGAAAAACCCGACATACTCTTAACTTTGGATAAATTATTTCAAGGAAAAAGAGAACACCTTACCCATCCATTTAAATGGGCAATATCGCAAGTCAACACAAAAACAGGACACCTCGATAATTATGTGGGTGAGTTAGGTTATGCTGTATTAGACGCAGCGTTCAATGAACTTCCAAAAGGATATTATGGTGAAAATGGAAACGGGGCTTATTCTAAAGAAATTAAGCAAATATTAGACGCTATTACTCATTTAGGTGAAACTTATAAAAAACCAGCTCCAGAAAAAATTGATTTACTCCGAGAACCTAAATTTCTAACTGAAAAGGAATGTGAGCCAGTACGACAACAAGTTCTTCAACTCATTTCAAAACATGCTCCATTTCTCATTACCGCAACAGATGATCTTAGAGTGCGGTTTGAAAATTTAGATAGAGATTACCTACGCTTAGAGAAACATTCTCAATTGAGGGCTCCTGAGTTTCAGGAATTAAAAACACGCTTTGATGCATTGAAATCAGAATACCTAATCAGCGGCCAACACAATGTGTTGATGAACCAATTGATAGAAAAAATAGAAGAACAAATCAAAAAAGTCGTTGCTCTCGAGGCGAAAGACGGACTTCTTCTTGACTCGTCAGCAGAAAAATACAGCAAATCACTAGACAATATTTTAAGAATTAAAGCCATTAAATCTGGAGCCTCTCAAACAACTCTCGATGAAATTGATTATTTTGAATCGCGTATTGAAAAGCATATACCCAAAGGGATTCGCTATCCTAAACCTCCAAAACTTATTGTATTTGATATAGCTGATGTACTCACTGATTTCAGCACCAATGAGCTGAAGCGAGTAAACGAACTCATCCATGTCCTACAATATGCTGAGAAACATAGTATAGAAGTAGTTCTTACTACAAATGGAAGCCCATCTCCAGATACCGAGGATCAGGCACTCATCACAAAATTAAAAGCCAAAATCGCGAAAGAAGCAGGAATTGACATTTCGAATCGGTTAACTTTTTTAAATGCTGTTCCTTTGCGCCAAGAAAAAGCCACAATAGAAAAGTATCTTCAAAGCAAAATTTCTTTACTACAACAAGAAATTGAACGTTTAAAAAGCGCAACACCTCCAGCAGAAGATAAAGAAAAATTACAAGCAATTCTCAAAAAGTTACAATTGAAACTGAATTCTTTAATTGAAAAATCAGCTACCGTTAGATTAAGTTCAGGTAAATTCTTAAATTTAGATGTCGTCAGACATTCTCATGGGTTTAAAGACCTGGACAGTTATTATCAAGCGGTTGAGGGTGGTGTTTTAAAAGATTTTAAAGACCCTGAGTTAGCAAAGAACATAAGAATTAATGATTTTATAGAAAAAAGAGAGACTTGGATTAATTTATTTAAATTAGCAAAAGTTCTGATGCATTCTAAGTCACTTAAAAACCCTAAACCTTCGTTACAAACTGTATTAAAAGATCTGATTTTTGATGCCAACAAACCCGAGCGTTTGCAGAAAAAATATGGTGATCTCCATCAGTGGGCTGAAGCGATACAGGGGGTTAATGCAGCTAGGGCATATTTTATACGACATATTCCTCAAATCGACTCCTTTTATCAAGACCGGCTTGCTATCCAAAAATTAATGTATGAAAACAGCACTGTTTTGAATGAAGAAGACATCGTGTTTTTTGAGGCTGAGCAAGATGTTATTGATCGAACTCACCAACACAGTAATTATCGGGCAATTAAGTTAAATGATTACAATAAAGACTCATTTCAATACATGATTGATTTGAATTATGAGATGGGCGCCTATAATGGGGTCATCGCTTATTTAAACGAAGATAAAGACCATTCCCCTAAAGCTTATGGTCCAAAAGGTATCAACAAAACATTAGAATCGTACTTAAGCAGCATTCCTAATTTTGCCGAACATGGATTTCAACACTCCCCTATTGTGTTGCATGTAAAAATGTCAACTGTGTTGGCCAAATTACCCGAGTTAAGTACAAAAGATACCGTACAAAAACGTTATATGGAGCAATTTTTTGAAGCTGCCATGGAACGTTTCAACCAATTACCCGAAGAATTGCAAGATGATTTTGTAACAACCTATTATCGTGATGCAGATCACGCTTTAAAAGCAATAAATCAAAGACTTAAAGAGTTAATCACGTCTCCTCCTCAGGATCTGATGCAATTTCAAAATGAGTTAATTAAGCTTACTGATCAACTCAATAAACTTATTAAAAAGGATGCGAAATTTTCACGAAGAGTTTCACCAACGTTTATAGGTCCTGAGGCGAAATTATTAGTCTCAATGATTGAAAGAATACTTACATCCGGAAATATCGACGAGTTAAGTGCAGAAGCAGAACAGGTGCGGTTTAAAAAGGATCATGATAAAAATCGAGCCATGCTTTATACAGAAGCTCTAGCAAATGAACCGCAGGTTTATCTGAGAGAGATTCATCCGGCTCTGAAAAAATTGGGGCTTGTTAATACCGCATTTATAGCGGAGCAGTATTCACTTTTCGTGATGCAACGATTAGAACCTATGATTAGGGAGTATTTTGATGAAAATGCCACGGAACAGGTAGCTCCAACATTACCCTCTCTTTTAGGTTTCCTTCAAGATTTTATGACCCAAAATGATCCTGACAAAAATGATAAATTTAAAATCCTTCCCCTTTTGCCACTTGTGAAAAAACTAGGTGGTGATTTACTCAAAATTGTTCCATACGAAAATATGGCACACAATTTAAAAGGAGAAACTAATGTCGACTATAATCAACAAATCTCTGCCCTATTGAAACAAGCAACTGATTATACAAGCAAAATTGAATCATCCGAAGAATATAAAGCCAAACTCTTTTTGGATAAAGCGGAGCAGTATTTGCTTACTAAAGAATGGAACGTTGGACTTCAATGGACACCGCGCACAGTCGAGGTAAATGGTGAAGAGAAGAGCATTCCGGCAACCGTAGCAGAACAATTAGAGGTTATAAATCGGGCTCGGAAAGATCATAATTATCTGGACGCTAAAGCAGAATTTATACGGATAGGCCACGATAAGGAGATTTCTTGGACCACATCGTCCTATAAGGCAAGAAAATACTATTCTCTATTTAAGTTTGAAGAAAATGAAAGTGATGAAACTTCTTTAGAAATGGAGTTTTCAACAATAAACGAAACGTCAATGCCATAAATGGGATTATCCAAGCAACTCATGCTGAACGAATCATTCATTCATTTTTACTGTTAAGCAGGTCGGGCCCTGGCCCGACAATTATTCTGATATTCGTAGAATTATCTATCATAGTCTGCATAGTGTAAGCGAGGTTATGCGAGCTAAAAAATTTTTTCGTTAATAATTTCTTAATCTTATTCCAATATAATGTTGTTCAATTATTGTTCGTTTCGATTTGGAGTAATAGTACCTTGAAAAGAAAACTTGAGTTAAGCAAGCATGAACAACACTATTACAAAGAAGCCAGTAAGAAAATCACACCCATAGAAGATGAGGATGAGCAAAGAAAAATTGATGAATTTCTGAAAAGGCATTCAACCCCTCCTAGAAGTACAGCTCGTGAATCGGGTTATTCCGCTTATCTGTTCCATGGAGAAAACGTTGAAGTAAATACGTCCATGGTGAAAAAACGGAAAGTTGATAAAGAACATTTTCTTATTTCAAGAACCGCTAAAGCTCCTAAATTACCCGTTTCTTGTTTGGCATCCGCAGAGCATGTGGTTGCTATGGAGGATGAAGTGACTGATTTTAAATCGGAATCGGAGCCCAAAACAAAACAGAACGTGATGTATCTCATCTCATTATCGTGTAACACGAAAAAAGCTAATGCTACAAATGAAAAAAAAGCGATTTTAAAACTCATGCAAGAATACGACGATACTTTAAATAAAAAGAATGTCCGCATTACCTACAATAGGAAAAAAGCGGTTTTTGAAATTAGAGTAAGCACCCAAGTTGCAGACATTCAATTACTTGTTCGTGCACTGACCAGTGTACCAAAATATCAAATCGTTAACTGTGATTTTGCAGATATAGGTTTAAATGAAGGGGTTTGCCTGGTTAAAAAGGATGCATCCAATCCAATTCATGCCCTGGTCAATATTGCAAATTCAGATACTGAAAAAGGATTTCTTGAACGAGATGCAGGTACAACATCTGGGCGCAGTACCGCTGCTTATCAAGATAGAAATTGGACCTTTAATTTCTTTAGTAGTTTGCCAGATATGCGCAAGAAAACTGAATATCCTCAAAGTGCTCTTGCTATAAAAATTATTAATGAACACTAGTTCTTATCCGTAACAAACAAACAATTAATTAATATAAATTCAAATAGTTAGCCTAAGTTTGCTGAGATAAGCTTTTCCGGGCAGCATACGTTCATTAATGGATACGTGGTGGGAAATTTTATTGACGCGAGATAGCTTAAAATAGAAATAATTTATATAAATTCAAATAGTTAGGATAAAATTTTCATATTGACAATAGTGTTCTTAATATATACAATGCCCGGATGGTGAATTATTTTTAATTCAATCGATCAAAATGGAGGCTATCGGTTCAAGTATGGTCAAACATAATCCCATTCAATTTTCAGTAGTTCGAGAAGATCCTGAAATTGAGAGAAAGGTTATCCTTTCCTCAGGTGCAAAAGAAGTTTTACTCATCGCTTCGGGAGGTTGTACTGCCCTATCCTTACAAGCTTACTTCCCTCATCTTAAGTTCACTTTAGTCGATCCAAATCGTGCGCAAATTCAATTAATACAAGAAAAAATGAACGCCTTAAAAGAATTTTCCTCTGCAGAGAAAAAAGCGTCTTTTAATGTAGGAAATAATTCACCGTCTGGCCTCAATGAGGGTGGAAATTTTGAGTCTCTTTTCCGTTCGTTCAGAAACTTTATTACTGAATTTATTTTGAATCCAGAAGAATTAAAGGATCTTTTGACCCAGCCAAGCCATGCCTCTCATGTGAGGACCGTGCTGTTTGAACACAGATATTGGAAAGTAGCCTTCGATTTGTTTTTTCATCACAATTTTCTCGAAGCCATGTTCGGACCCGAAGCAGTGCAGCACGCACCCAGAGGTTCCTATCCGGAATATTTCAGAAAAGTTATCGAGCAGGGGCTGGAAAAAGAGGATATGTCCAAAAATTATTTCATTCATCATCTATTTTTGGGGCATTATATCAACCAGGAATCCTGCCTCCCTTACTACCTCACTGTGCCAACACCAGAATATCACTTTGAGTTTATTAATAATACGATTGATAAAGTCGAAAATTTTCATTCATTTGATCTGGTCAACCTTTCTAATATTTTTGATTGGATGGATGAAGACAAAATTAAAAATCTGGCCAATCGTCTCAATCTTGAAATGAAGCCAGGAGCACGACTGCTGACACGCCAGCTCAATAATCAAAAAGATTTTATGCAGTATTTTCCTAATTTTGAGCTTTTGCGCGAGGAAAGTGCTGCGTTACTAGCAAGTGATAGAAGTTTATTTTATTCACAAATCAATTGTGCCGTAAAAGTAGGATAAGTATGAATCAGCTAATCGAGCAAATCCTCCGCGAAACAAATTATTGGAGTAATTCCTATTTTGTTCATCTCAACAATGGGACTTTTGACAAAAGTGATTTTGTCGAAACACAAATCCAATTTTATTCTGCCGTTGAATTTTTTGCCCGCCCCATGGCAGCTTTGGTATCCAGAATTCCCTGTCCCGATCAAAGACTTGGCATTTTAAGAAATGTATGGGAAGAGCATGGAGAAGGAGATCGTGATCGATTCCATAAATTTACTTTTCTGACCTTTTTGCAGAGATTAGATGGATGCACGTTTGAAGATGTGACGAATCGTGTCTTATGGCCAGAACTTCGAATTTTTAATTCTACCCTGGAAGGCGTATGTAACTCCGATAACTATTTGATCGGGGTTGGCACGATGGGAATGATCGAACAAATGTTCTCTGACATTTCGTTTTTTATCGGTCGTAGTGTGGTGACACGAGGATGGATCACTTCCAGCCAGCTAATCCATTATGATCTTCATGAAAAATTGGATATTAAGCATGCGGAAGACTTCTTTGCCATTCTGCGAACAGCCTGGAATTCAGATCCACACACGCACGATTCAATTGAGCAAGGACTTCGTTTGGGAGCCACTCTCTTTAATGGATTGTATGAAGGACTCTTTCAAGCACGCAGCAGACGTTGGCTTCGGGGAAATTTGGCAAACCCTAACATTGTGGAAGACAACAAGCTGATACAAGAGGCTGTGTAACTAAAGAGTATTTATCACCAATAGGTTCAATTTTATGAAATTAGTTCGTTTAACCTCTGAAACCAAAAATCTTTATCTTGAGCAGATCCTCGATTTAGAACGTGAGGTTACCTACCCCTATGGAGAGAGTTTTTTTAAAATTGATCATGGCGAAGATTATTTTGCCTTTTTTGAGAGGCTAGGAACACTCTATTATTATGTGCTCGTAGACAAAGATCGGGTTGCTGGGGTAGTTGCAACTGTTCTGATAAATCCTCCATCTCATATTGGCTTGAAAAAAATTTGGTACTATTGCGACCTGAAAATTCATCCGGATTATCGAGGTCGACGTTTACCCATTAAAATGGCTTATCAAATTTACTTGCGAAACGTCCTGACCTGTTGGAATGGTTTTGGAATTTCTATGAATCCGGCGTCAGGTAGCCGTCAAAATCGCATAAAAAAACTTTCAAAATGGCTTAGGTGGATTCCTGTAAGAGATACCCAGCTTAGCCTATTTTCGTTAGATCACGCTGCGATGCAGAAAGCTTGCCCCATTTTGGAGCGACATCGAGGGGAAATACGATTCCTCTCGCTGGAAGGAATCAAGGATCTTATTCTAACGCACGATCAAAGTAGAATCCCTGTCTTGCATGCCCAATTTGGTGAGCTAGGGGAAACAACTGGGAGTGAGCGCGAACCCCAAGAAGGTCACATCCACATGTTTTGCGCTCCATCTGAAGATCCTCTAGTCGACGAACTGAAACAGATACAACTTGTTCCTTCATCGACAATCACTTTACTGAATCATGGGAAGAAACTACAAGATTGGGATTGGATATTGACCAGCGATCTTTAGGGTCTGTTACAATTCTACTAGCTTGAGCCAAAATGCTGCGATTTTATGTGCTCCGATACTCACATACTTCGTGTATGCTGCGTTTCGGTGCTCTAAAATCACAGCATTTTGGCTCAAGCTAGCGATTTGTAAACAGACCCTAGGCAAAACGGGAAATAAATTTATGGGACAAGCACATTTTAACGGGTTAGTATACACATTGACCAACGAAGATTCGATCGTCGAATCAGAGCTTCTTCCTGATAATACAGAACGAGTCATCGCAATTGCAGGAAGTGGAAGCAGAATTGTTCCCCTACTGACCAAGTCTCCTCAAGAGCTTGTTTGTGTGGACCTCTCTGTAGAACAACTTTACCTGACTGAATTAAGAATCGAAAGTGTAAGACATTTAAGTCACGATGAATTCATTCAATTTTTTGGTTACCCATCTGCAAATGATTCTGCTCTAAGCCGAGAGGAGCTTTTTAAGAAATTAGTCACCTTGAGCCCCTCCGCCAAGGAATTTTTTTTAAATTTATTCAGCAATACGTCCTGGAAATCGCTTCTTTATTCCGGAAAATGGGAACAAAGTGCTCGTAAATTCAGTCGATTTATTCGAAAATTCGTGGGAAAAAAGGGATTGAAAATTTTTGATTGTGAGACTCTGGAGGAGCAAAGAGCTTATTATGCTCATCAATTTCCTCAAAGAGCTTGGCGCTGTTTTTTACGAATTTATGCTGTATTGATGAGAATCACATGGAAAGTAAAGCCGGGTATATTCCCCCAAGTTGATCCCAAAATCAGTTTTTATCAGACTTATAAGAAGATTTTTGATGAGATGTTTCTCAATACCTTGGCTAGAAAAAATTACATACTGCAATTGATCTTTCATGGAGAAATTATTTCCCCGGAAGCACTTCCGGCAGAATGTGATCCACTTCTCTTCCAAGAAGCAAAAAAAGCGCTACTAAAAACCAAAATCAGTTACATTCAAGACGATATTATTTCCACTATTGAAAAAAGCAAAAACAAAAGTGGATTTATTTCCTTTTCAAATGCGCCTTCTTATTTTCCGCATGAACTGGCTAGAAATTATCTCGAACGGATTGCTTCTCAGCTTTCTGAATCTGCGATACTTGTAGTACGCCATTTTCTCAATGATCCAGCTATGGCTTGCCTCGATGGCTTCACAGATGTCTCAGAACGTTATTCGGATATTCTTGCCAAAGAGATTACTAAAACCTATGAGATACAGATTCTGCACAATTCAAAGGCTACGCCTGTGGGAGCTACAGGCTAAATAATTATCCTATTGAATAAATAAAAGCTATGTTATATTGCTTTTTTTATTTAACAGTTGCGCAATGTGACTAACAAATCCTCTTCTGAGCCCTCTTATTTCAAAAAAAGTGTCCAATTATTGTTTGATTATTTTAAAAATTCAGAAAATAAGTGGAGAGCCTATGCACTCCTTTCGGGTAGCGTGCTTTGTGTTTTAGCTTTATCTGCCCTTGGTTTTATTTTGGGATGGTGGTGCTTTCCCTATATTTTTGCGGCATTTATTGCTAAGGATTTAACACTTTTCGCAATGGGGATTGGGGCTGGTCTTTTGATCGCTGGAGCAATGGCTGGATTTAATTATTTGGCAAACCTGCTTAAAAATCAGGTATATGTGGATTGGCGGTCTTGGTTAACAAAAAAAATAATAAATCAGTATTTAAACAGCAAAACGAATTATTTAGAAATTTCCAGAATTTACAAAGACCTGGATAACCCAGAACAACGCATTCAAGAAGATATTGATAAAATTGTTGATTCATCCTTGGAGTTAACTATAGGATTTATCGACAATTTTTGTAATCTTACAATGTACATCATACTCTTAGGGATGGCTGGAAGCTCTGTAGCGTTCCCGTTCTTGGGTCCAGGCTACTTAATCCTAACTGCGCTACTGGTAGGAGGCCTTTCCTCTTTGATTGGTTACTCTATAAGCAGTCACTTGAATAAATTGACTAATGATGAGACTAGAGCACAGTCCAACCTGAGAGGGACGCTACACCAACTTAAGAATTCCGCTGAAGAAATTGCCATTGAACAGGCGGAAAAATACTACAAAAATCGGCTTGAAAACGAGGTAGATTCCTTAAATACAAAAACGATAAACCGATTATCCATTGAGAATAGGGTAAAAACATTTAATATGTTTAACAGTGTTTTTCAAGTCATTGTTCCATTTGTCATTGCAATTCCTCTATATCTCACGGATCTAATCAGTTTGGAAGTGTATTATTCTGTTGGCTACTACTTCTCCATGGTGGCTCGCTCACTAAACTGGTTTATTCAATCCTTTGATGTAATTAATAAATTCAGAACAAGCCTAAATCGTGTTAATGAGTTACAAACCATTTTAAATAAAACGAATGAAGCTGAATCAACACAAAAAATTATTCATATCATAGGTGAAAATACTAAAAATCTTGAGGTAAAAAACTTAGAGCTTAAATTGCATGGCAGTAATGAACTTCTTATTAAAGGACTTAATTTAAAATTCAAGCGAGGGATACATACTCTAATTCAAGCACCTTCCGGAACAGGAAAAAGCAGTTTATTTAAAGCAATAGCAGGTACTTGGTTATCTGGTGAGGGTAATATTTTAATTCCTAAGAGTAGGGAGTCTATTTATTTTTTGCCCCAAAAACCGACGCTTCCTGATGATACTTTAAGAAACGTACTCGCCTATCCAGATTCATATTGTCCTTATTCTGATGAGGAATTAATTAGTGCCCTAAAAGCAGTAAACATGGAAGCACTTACCAATAAATTAGATGAAAAAATCGGCTTTAAATCCTTGGGCGAACAACAACGAATCGCCTTTGCACGCGTCTTATTAAGAAAACCAGAATGGTTGTTTTTAGACGAAGCGACTGCCTCTTTAGATGAAGATATAGAAGCGCAAGTCTATCAGCTCATTAAAAAACTTCTCCCCAACACAACAATCATTAGCATTGCCCATCGTTCAACGGTAAAGCGTTATCACGATAATATTTTATTTTTTAGGACAAATGAAAACAAAGAAGTACACGTAGAAACAGAGAAGATTTCAGATTTATTTCCCAGTTATAAAACAGCCCAGGTGTAATCATTTTGACCCAACATCTTTTTTGTTCATATAAAAAGGATTTTTGATAATTTTATGCTAATCTCCACTACTTTTTTAATAGACAACGGCGAGCAAAGATGTTTGAAATATTTAAAAATAATCAATTTGTTTTATATTATGAAAACAAAAACAACAGTTCTGGTTTTACACATTTCCTTAATAGATCATTGGGTAAAATAAATCTCTGCTATAATCATAAAACAAACGATTCATTTTGATTAAAAGAATAAAGGGATTTAAAAATGAAATCTTTTTTAGGCACTGGTTTTCTAATCATTTCTCTTCTGACGTACTCAAATTTTCTTAACGCCGACACTAATTCACAACTCATTTCATGGGTTCAAGAAACGCTTACGGATACTCTGTCAGTCAATTATACCGAAAATCTCACAGACACTGATCCGGTTATATCCCATTACTCCTATAATGCTTGGCAAGGCATGGTACAGTTTCTTGGTGGCTATATGGATGTAATTAAAGAAAAAAAACTGACCATTCATCCTGTACTCGACAGAAATCCAACCATTACGCAGACAGGATACTCTTCTGGAGTACCTTATTGGCGCGTGAATCAAAATGTAAATCTGCCCGAATTAAGATTAAATGTTAGCTTTTCTTTAATGATTACTGTTCCAAGCTCTGGTTCAGCTCCTTACATCATTCAAAATCTAGATATGCAAAAAAGCACTTATTAAGCGAATCCAAACATCTACTGAGTAGGGTCAAGCCTTGCGTTTTGCTTTTTTATTTAAATAGGCAAAAAGCAAGACCTGCCCCCTTTGATACTTTGATATCAGCAATCTGGTGAGAAGAACATAATTAGAAAATGCCAGGCCCACACTTGATGTAGGTATTATTTGTCAACGAAGAACAGTCACTAAAAGAATTTTTTTTATCTTTAAGAAAGACATTAAAAAAATCGATTAGATATCGATTTATTGCTTTAGTAATTTGCACTCCATTCCCTTTACCAAGGTAATTTCCAAAATTCTGATGAACTCTTTTTGCCTGATCAGACTTCATAGAGGCTTGATATGCTGGCATGTATTGTAATGTGGAAAAGTCAGTAAAATTCATATGATAACTGTAATGTTTCTCATTTTTGTTTGGTGATAAGGTCACCAAAAATCCATTTTTATTTAATCGATAATGAAGATTGAACCAGGGAAACATTGACCGCCAATAAGCTGAAATAAAATGCATGGCTGGTATGGCGTTTTTAGACTCAAAAGAACCCATATGAACTTCCATATCAAAAGTTACCAGTGCCTGAAACCACTTTTCATGATGATTGGCCGCATTAGCTATAGCCCTCCCACCAAAGGAATGGCCTAAAGCACCAATGTGGTGCAAATCCATTGATTTAAATACGTCATCTTGTGCTGTATCATGAATTCTTTTGTAAACAAATGCGATATCTCGTTCCAAGATAGGAATTGTTTTTTGCGTCACCACATCCCAGCTTTGAGGATCTACCATGCTGACAATCCTGTTATTGGGTAAGAGAATATCTCCATTAACAAATACTGAATTGATTCCAACCACAATATACCCCTGACTCACAAGTTCAGTAATCAGGTTTTCATAGAGTTGAACAACCCCTCCCAATCCAGAAATGAAGAGTACAACAGGAAATTGTGCCTTTTTAACAATGGGAGCATTTTCAGTTGTATGGCTTTTGAGCAATGATAATTTCTCAATATCTTCTGGTTTGACTCCGGGTTTTGTTTTTAAAATATTTTGTTCGGCATAAATAATAGGTGGATAGTACGGCACCCCACCATAGTCTTTTAAACGAACTGGATAATAAATTCTGACCATTAATTCATGGCAATGTTTCTTGTTATCTAATGTAAAATCCTTTTCTCGTTTTTCTGAAAAATTTGGATCGGGACAAACAGCATCGTTAACCCAATGCAGATCTTTAAAAGAAACACCATACTTACCCGTAGGTTTGAGTAAGTAATCCGTTAAAGGGTGCCCTGCCATAGCGAGATGACTCAATAAGATGCTGTATAAAAAGTATTTTTTAAATAGTGCAATCATAATAGAGTAGGTCGGGCCTTGGCCCGACAATTCCATCAAAATGTGTTAATTATAAAAAATATCACCTGTTCATTCGATATTTTATTTTTGAGATTTCTCTCTAGTACGTATTGTCGGGCCAAGGCCCGACCTACTTTGTTGATATTATAGAAAATGCTTTTTAAGGAAAAAGCGCTGATGCCCTGGAGGGCAATTTTCAATTATCCCGAAAACCTCATAACCGTGTTTTAAATAAAAATCTTTCGCCTGCCAATCAAATGTATCGGTATGAGATACTGTTGCTCCCTTAATTTTGGCTTCCTCCTCAATTTTATTGATGAGCATAGAGCCTATCCCCTGTTTTCGAAATTCGGGGGCCACGTAAAATTCGCTGATGTAAACCATTTGCCAACACGAAAAAGCGTTGATACCAGCGATAATCAAACCATGTTCATCCTTTATATGGTAATTAAGAGGTAGGTAATCCATTTTAGATGTATATTGAACTTTACTTCTATTGAACTCACCCAGAGTATTATCGATATATTCAATATCATGTTCTGAACTTTTTACAATGTTAAATTTCATCTGTTGCCTTTATATAAAAAAGAAAATAAGAGGATGTACTCAAATAAAGCTTTGATCGATCTTACCTTTGAAGGATAAAATACTGCAACTTTGATTTAAGGCAGTACAATTTAATGAAAATGAAAAAGATATTACTTGTTTGGCTTTTATCATTGTTTAGTAGCACTATTTTAGCACAAGGTGGTTTACCGCAATTATTTTTGTTTTTAGGAGGAAACGAGGCAAGTTCCTATGCAGAGATGCTCAAAAATAATTGCATCAATGGAGTACAAATAATTTATTCCTGGAAACAATTAGAACCTAAAAAGGGTTTTTATGATTTTTCCAAAATTGAAAAAGATTTAGAGTTTCTTAATAAAGAACATAAAAAGCTTTTTATCCAAATACAAGATCGATCCTTTACGTCAGATGTGTTTAATGTTCCTGACTATATCCGCGAAGAGAGTGTATATCATGGTGGCGTGGAAATGCAGTATGATTTTCCAGGTGAAGGAAAACCGATTACCACAGGATGGGTTGCACGAACTTGGGATCCTGCCGTAAGAAAGCGTTTTCAATTATTAATACGAAAATTATCATCTCAATTTGATGGAAAAATTTACGGTATTAACCTACCAGAAACATCAGCTGATTTTGACCCTGATCATATGCCTAAAGACTTCACATCGGATAAATATTTTTACTCAGTAATTGATAATATGGGTTACCTAAAAAAAGCGTTTAAAAAAACCAGGGTTATCCAATATGTCAATTTTTTCCCAGGAGAATGGAATAATGATCATCATTATATGAGTAAGTTACATTCGCCATGAAGCATCACATTGGCTTAGGTGGTCCTGATGTTGTGCCTTATAAAGAATCACAAATGAAGAATAGTTATCCTTTTTTCCATAAATATAATGGCAAAGTATTAACGGCTATAGCGGTTCAAGAACCTGATTACACGTATAAAAATCCTAGTACGGGTGATTTTTACACTTTTTATGATTTCTATTCTTTTGCAAAAGAATACTTAGGTGCCTCAATTCTATTTTGGAACATCGAGGAGCCATTTTTTTCGAACAAACTGTTACCAAATTCCAACGTTAATTATTTTATGTGCAATGAACAAAATGCGTAGAGTGCCTTTTCATATTAAAGTCCTGCTCGTTGAGAAGAGAACTCTTTTTTTAGTTCATCAATACACAATTGCATTTTATAATGAGGAACTGGATGCCATGAGGCTATAAATTCACCAACAATTTTAAAACCCGCCTTTTTATATACATGAACCGCACGCTTATTCGAAACCTCTGGGTCGATAAGCACTATCTTGGCATCAGAAAATTGACTTAAGATGAATTCATGGATCATCTGTACCGATAATCCCTTACCTATGTAATCCAATCTGCAAATAAATAAATCTAACGTAATTGCTCCCTCTGAATACTCTTCTGATTTCTCAACTTCAGAAGTAATCAAATAAGCGAATGGAATTTCATTATCGTACGCTATCCAATGGGTAGCCCATGCTTCACCATTATTTAAGAATCGCTCAATATCTTTGATGGTATTGTTTAGACCCTCACCATGAAGCCATTCGCTAATATGCGGTTGATGAATCCATTCCAGAACTAAATCATGTTGTGATTTAGTCATTGGTTTAAAACAAAAACGAAACTCTTTTGCAACATCACTAATCATGCCAGGAACACTCAATAATTAAAAAAATATCCTAGAATTGTATCATTTTGTTTGGTTTACTTCTAAAAAAGTTCATTTCTTATAAGGATCATGAGATATGGAAAGTGGTGTTGGATTAAATATAGTGTCTTCTTGTATTTTATCCTCTTCTGTTTTCTCAATTTCTTGAACTTGCTGGACAGAGCTTACTTCTTCCTCTTGCGATTTAACAGTTTTTGTCGATGGTTCTGGTCTGAGCGACAGGGGGTTAATGCTCATTTGATGAAACATTTTTCGAGTACTATCAGTAGATTCAGTAAGATCTTCTTCTAACTCAGGTAATTTAGAAGAGTTATCTTCAGATTGAAGCGTTGGCTCAAAATGTGGGGTAGCCGCTTTTGTTTTGTAGGCCATTTCTTTTAATTCAGATTTTAAGACTCCGGGATTCATCCCATGGAAATTTGTTCCATCCAACTCTTCGACATCGCGAGCAAAGCCATATGTTGGAAAAAAATAATCGAGCCCAGGTTTTAGTACACCAGGTAAAAATGGCTCTGCAAGAATATGTCCATTGGGTGATTTAGTCAGATAAACTGAAGCTTCAAGACAACGTTTACTTTGAGGATCAATGACTGCCCCCACTCCCGAGCGCCATTCGGCTGTATTATCGCCCATATCACCGGTATGATAGGCTCCTATAATTTGGCCTTGCTTATTTTTTACCAGTCCAATTCCCAACCCCCAAGCGACAAGGTCTCTGTCCTCATCCTTAATATCTATGTCTTCAACAAGCCTGCCTACTGATTTTGGGTTTGGCAAATAGTCATTCTTCATGGAGTCAGCAGGTGTTACTGGGGTGAACGCGTAATTCAATTTATCATCGTTAATCCAGGCTGTTATGAATTGGGCATATTCTTTTGCAGTTGTTTTTAGGCTATTGGCAGCTACTCTTTCAGGGCCATAAGTGCTTTTAGACATTTTTAATGGTCCAAATACGTGCTCTTGAGCCAATGTTTCCAGATTATGGATGCCTGTTACTTCTTCAATTGCTACTTGCAAACATTCAATACCAGGTCCCGAATACGCATAGTGTTTACCAGGCTCAAATTGGAATTGATACGGTGGCTTACCCACTATAGGTAATCCTGTTGTATGGGATAAAACCATTTCAGCGGTTAATTGCTTTGCTTGTTCCTGGTCACTGAATAGCTTGAGAAAAGGGTTATTATCACCCTCCAGTACAACTCCTTTATCTCTAAAGACTGTGTATAAAGGGGTCTTTAAATTAAAATCTGTTTTAAATTTTCCCACCCAACCCTCTTCAGCGGATTTTGTTTTATTCGCTTCAATTAATTTTAAAACCAAATAAGCAAATACAGGCTTACTCAGAGAAGCACATTGAAAGGGGGTATCTTCTGTGACTTCGAGTTGTGAATCTTGATCTGGAATAGTACCTACAGGGGTCGGTGTGATCTTACCTTTAGAATCAACTGTAGCAAAAGATGCGCCTGTAATTCCTCCTGTTTGCATCCTTCTCTCAATTTCTACTTTGTTTCTCATGCAATGCCATTATTAAATCGTTGTTATATTATTATAGTATGGCTTTCATAGTATTTACTTAAGAGAGAGTTCACCAAAATGTATGAGGTGAGATATGGGTAATGGAAAATTTGGTGCGAACCTTTTGGCAATGAAAAATAGATTGTCTGATATAAGAGATGAGGTCTATCGCGAAAAATGGAGTAAAAGAAGGCCCCATGGATTTTTAGTTTTAACGTTAACAGCAAAACATATCACGCAACTTCGTGCCTTATTAGCGTCAAATCCAACAACCCTGACGGACGCACAAATTCAGGCGCTTTATAAAAAAGTAATCTCTGTTTTAGAAGATACAAAAGGGCACAAAGAAACAAGTAAAAAGCTCACTCTTCTTTATGCCTATTTAAGAAAAAAATTCGGACTTGATACGGAAACTGACAATGAAAATCCTCTCACAGAAAAAATGGTTGGTTTAGGAAAGAGTCCTAATCAGGATGAATGGAACAAACGCGCAGAAAACGCGATAAATGAACTATACAAGAGAATGCTTGCCAATCAAAATTTGTATGAAATATATGAGTATGCGCGGATAGAACGAAGTGCAATTGCTGATGATTTAGGTCAAACCTTTTCTACTTCTGATGCTATTCAGTTCGGGCAATCCCTTTTTGGAAAAATTAGGGAACAAATGCATGGAGTTACTAGTGGCGATATATATATGGAGGGGAAACTGATAGTCCCTGAAACAGGGAGAGATTTGTTTCCCAAATTACTTGAAATAGTTGCTCAGCAAAATAACTTAAAAAAAACTGAAATAGTGAATGGTCAGTCTAAAACAATAAAGTATGCATCAGGTGATTGTTGCAGCGATGAAATGTTACTTGTACATTCAATCGATTATGAGAAGGGAACTAAAACAGATGAACGAATAAAAGTATATTATCCCTATTCAGATGAAGATTATTATAAAGAAAAAATGCAACAATTTGATCTGATATTTTCAAATTTAAAATCGAACCATTGTAAAAATGATGAGGCGGCTTTTAAATTAGGATTGCTACTACATGATTTATGTTCACTAAACCCGATTAGTCGCGGGTCTGCAGCCGTTCATGGCTGGCTCGCTCGAGCAATCGCAAGAATGAAAGAAATTCCAGTCCAAAATTTGAGAATATTTGATATACCATTTGATATGTATGCTCAGGTTCAACGTGATAGGACTCAATTTGCCAAAGATTTTGCGAGTGCTATTAAACCGGATTTCGTTTTTCATCCGGATTATTTAAATATTGATGTGCGTTATTATTATATCAATAATATTTTACAACTCATTGAACCGCTCACTCCTCCTGAAGACATACAAAAATCAAAGGATACCCTCTTCGCACCGAATCAAAATTTGCCAAGTTATAAAGTAAAGCTGACAAGACTTAATGATACCGAGATACCCTCCGCACAAGCCTTACATGAAATTCAAGAAGTATTAGCTGATCTCTTAAACAAAAAGGGAGTTTTTAACTCAGATACCCATGCGAAGTTGAACAACATGTCTACCGAATTAGGTAGGCATATTGCAACCCCAAAAACGCTCACTAAATTGCATTAATGATAGCAAGCGTAGCTGCACAAAGGCTCTATAGTTGAGTCACTCCACCATCGACAAAGAGCTCACTTCCTGTGATATAAGATGATTCTGATGCAAGTAAGAAGGCAACAGCCGCTGCGACTTCTTCTGCAGATCCAAAGCGCTTCATAGGATTAGATACCTTGATATCATCCAGAATCTTATTCACCTGATCTGCGGGCAAGCCCCCTTCTACGAACCACAGTGGTGTATCGATTGGCCCCGGGCTAATTGCATTGACACGAATTTTTCGCGCCACAAGACTCGCAGCAAAAGTGCGAGCCATGGATCGCACTGCCGCTTTGGTCGCACTATAAACTGAAGCGGTAGGACGACCTGTACTTCCAGCAATAGAGGAATTAATCACAATGGATGCACCATCAGCAAAATGAGGAATCGCTTTTTGCAAGGTAAAAAAGACACTTTTGACATTCGTATTCATGAGTTTGTCGAAATGCTCTTCCGTCACTTCTTCTACCGGTTCAAAGATTACCGTGCCTGCATTGGCAAAAAGTCCATCAATAGGACCAACATTTTTTTTAATGAACGAGAACAAGGCATCAATATCACGGATGCGACTGGCATCAGAAGCAATGGACTGCGCCGTTTTTCCAAGTTTTTTTACGGCAGCATCCAGATTCTTCTGATTACGGCCGGTGATAATCACGCGTCCACCTTCATCAGTAACTCGTTTTGCAACAGCAAAGCCGATGCCACTACTTCCGCCAGTAACCAGTACCGTTTTTCCATTAAATCTCATTCATCTTCTCCTTTAAAGTGGGCCTCAGCCCAATGGCACTCTTTATCCTATATAAATCCTTTTTCTAAAAATTTGCAGAAAATTGTTCTACTGGTTGATCTATTTTATATAGTGTAGCCTTTCCAACACCCATTACCTTATAAATTGATAAATAATAAACACATTTCTGTGTTAAGCTTCCCGAATCTAAAAAGCGAGTTGAGTCATGATTAAAGTTGGGCAATTTAATAAATTAAAAATGGTACGTGAGGCTCCTTTTGGGGTATATCTTCAAGGAGGCGAGTGGGGAGAAATTTTATTACCCAACAAATCGGTGCCTAAAGGTACTTTGGTTGGTGATGTGCTGGATGTATTTGTTTATTTTGATTCAGATGACAAAATTATAGCAACAACAGTGCGTCCTCATGCCAAATTAGGTAGCTGTGCTTTTTTAAAAGTGATTGATGTGAATCCTGTAGGGGCTTTTCTTGATTGGGGTTTAGACAAAGATTTATTGGTACCCAAACCAGAACAACATCGTCCTATGGAAAAGGGGAAATCTTACCTTGTCTATTTAAAGCAAGACAATCAGGGACGCATTATTGCAAGCTCAAAACTCGATTATTTTTTGGATAAGACAGCAGCTCACTATAAACCAGGGGAGGAAGTGAGTCTGCTTATTGCAGATACTACACCGTTAGGACGAAAAGTGATTATCAACAACAGTCACTGGGGATTAATCCATGCCGGCGATATTTTTCAAACATTAACTTATGGCAAAAAAATAAAAGGGTACATTAAGAGGGTACGTGAAGATGGCAAAATTGATGTTGTTTTAAGACAAATAGGACAAAGCAGTATTGATGGATTAGCGCAACGAATTCTATCCAAGCTCGAGCAATCCGGTGGTTTTTTAGCGTTACATGACAAAAGCGCTCCTGCAGAAATTCAGCAGATATTTGCTGAGAGCAAAAAAAATTTTAAAAGTGCCTTGGGGCAACTTTATAAACGAGGCTTGATTGATATTGAAGAGCAAGGAATTCGTTTGCGCGTTGTAGAAAAGAAATGATAGTTCTATATGTTTGATTCGTGATGCACAACTCGCTATAGTCAAACGAAGTCGAATCTCAGTGATCTATGCTACAACATGTCTGAAAAAATCTATTGGGTTTATATTTTGCGATGCAGCAATCAAAGTTATTACACAGGATACACAGACAATCTTGAAAAACGTTTTCAAGATCACCTTACAGGTAAAGGCAGTAAATATACGCGGAGCTTTAAACCCCTCTCAATTGCTCAAAGCTGGGAGATCAAAGGTGATAAATCAATCGCAATGCGCATAGAACGCTATATTAAAAAACTTTCTAAAGCTCAAAAGGAACAACTCGTACTCAATCCTGATTCGGATACGTTAATCAACATTTTATCCAATGAGTTTTAAAGACTTTAATTTCGAGATAAGCAAGCCGCCGTGCACCTTGCTGTCTCTTGATCACATCTCTGCCAACGCCCCGCGGCTTGTCCGCAGGACGTAGGAGAGCAGAGCGGGACTGAGTTTTCAGAGATGTGTAGAGGACTCAGGTGCATCTTGTAGGTGCCAAGGCTCGACCTTGCCAAGTTTTAATCTTTTACATTCTAAATTCCGACGGTAAAAAACTCTCTTTGTTTTCATCGCAAAGTGCTTTCAATTTATTTAGAAATTCATCCTTAGCGGCACGCGCTTCTTTAATGCCACGAGCTACTTCAGCGCTAGTAAAAAATGCAATTTGATAACGCTGCTGAAGTTCCTTTTTTGTATTAGGAACTTGAGGGGCAATAACAACTTTCTTTCCATTGGCAAATTTAATTGAAGAAGCGTTCTGCTCGTTCTCAGCCAATAAAGTAACTAAGTCATGTAAATTATTTATTTTTTTATCATTGACTTCAACGACTCGATGACTTTCACATAAAGAACCTCGATTTAAAGCAAAATTTTCATACCCGTCAGTATCTTCAGAAGCCAAAATGTGGTGTAACACAACAACTTCATATTGCTCATCATCTAATGCAGATGCTGTGAAATCATTAAACATGGGAGGCATATTAGAATAATCGGTAATGGTCTTTTGTGTGGTGGCATAATTCGATTTATAGGTGTCCATTAACGCTTGGGTGCATTTTACAAATACAAAGCCTCCATTTTTTCCAGACGGTTGAATGTGATACTTAAGTGGTTTACCGTCTTTAGTTCCGAATATGCTACGCCCCAATTGCTCATTTAATCTAACGTCAATCTTTAGTGTTTCGATATTACCTTCGGTATTTTTTCTTTGAACTAGAAACTCCATATTATCCATGTATTTTTTTCTTTGGATTAAATAAAGAAATGATATGGGATATTCTAATTCTGTTACTTCCACATTCCCATTTGACAGGATTGGATGACCATCGATTGCGAGAATAACATCTCCCTCTTGCAATTTATTAAATGCACAAGAATTTCTAGATACCTTTGTTACATAAATTCCTGTCAGCTCTTCATCTAAAGTACTAGGCTTCATTCCTACCTGATGTCGTAATGCAGAATTTTTTAATGATTGCCATTGGAAGGAAACTTGTGGCACTGTGACGTAATCAATACATTTTGCCTCCTTAAGCTT
Organism: Legionella steigerwaltii; assembly: GCF_001468065.1. GTDB lineage: Bacteria > Pseudomonadota > Gammaproteobacteria > Legionellales > Legionellaceae > Legionella > Legionella steigerwaltii. Next base: position 73,619 of record NZ_LNYZ01000009.1, on the reverse strand, counting down.
TTTATATTTCTCATAATTTTCTATTACGTGTACCACCGTGCTTGCAGGAATAAAATAGCCTACGTTACTTAAGGAGGTGTTTCCCTGGCTCACAATTCCAACACAAACTTCCTTATCTTTAACTTGTACTGTAATTGGTCCTCCACTATTTCCTGGATTAATTGGAGCACTCGTTTGAACGGTGATCCCTGGGAGATTGGAGTAAGCAATTTGCGAAATTTCAGTTCTGGAAATATGGCCTTTGGTAACAGAAAGTCCTTTACCACCTGCGGGATAACCATAAGCATTAACTTCAGTAGACGAGGCTTGAAATTTAGTGTCTACTTCTAAAGGCTCCGTTTTTTTTAATATTAAACTGCTGTCTTCAACAGTAGTCGCCTTCAGGATAGCGACATCCATAACTGGGTCTACCCAGACTGCGCTGACAGGTTTTTCCTGAGAGCCCTGATTAAATTTTACTTTTAAAAAATGAGCATTGGCTACAGCATGGGCATTAGTTACCAGATAAACAGTTTCTCCATATTTTAATACTGAAACTGTGGCACTTGATTTAGAGGGAGAGCCAGTAGACCAAGCTGTTGTGTAATTAACGGATTGCTTTTCTGCCTCGAGCTTGAGTGTTGCGTTGTTTCCCATAATTGTCCTAAAAAAATTTGAAGGGCAGCGATTGTTTATTTAAATCACATAAAAATCAATATAGATGCAAACTATTTAATTAATGAGATTTGCTTATGATGCAAAAAGGTCGGGGCTTGCCTGACAATTCCGCCATTAAGAAGTTTATGACCAACCAGAATTGCATCACAAAACATCCCTCACACCGTTCGATTGATTTGGGTTAATACTATTTTAAGGAAGATCATTTACAATAAGACTCCATATGACCAATATGCTGCAAAAAGAGCATAAATTATGGATTGCATCCTTGGCGCAACAAGGTTGCTCATTCAATTATAAGGTAAGAAACAATGAAAAAATTTGTCTTTATTTTAATTCATTTTGTGGTTTTTAATGCAAAAATTTTTGCTACACCGGTTATCTATACCACCCAAACTTTCTATAAAATAACGGGAACAACCGAACAAGAGTTGCGCAACCAGCTTAATCAGTTAGGGCCTTTTTCTACAGATCAACGATACGATGCAAAAACATCTTGGTATATCAATTGGGACTATAAATGGCATTATGATAATCCTTCGAAAAACCCTTGTTACCTTACAGAAGTAAAGGTAACGGCTGACATTGTTACGATTTTACCTGAATGGGAAAACAAGGAGTACGGAAGTGCTGAGTCCCAATTAAAGTGGGAAAATTACCTTGTTAATTTGAGTAAACATGAAGAGGGACACGAAAATAATGGCAAAGAAGTGGCAGCTGAGATAGATGACGCCTTATTAAGGATCGCGCCTATGCCCTCCTGCGAGATGTTGCAATCGACCATTGAAAATACAGCGCAAAGTATCCTGAAGAAACACAACCGCTGGGATATAAATTATGACGCTACAACACAACATGGTAGAACACAGGGTGCTTTCTTTCCCTAAGCAAGAGTAGGTCGGCCTTGGGCCGACAATTCCTAGATTAAAAAAGATATAGAAACTACTGATAATCACAATAAACACGATTCAAAGCAGCATCAGCTAAATCAATTGCCATCTGAAAAGTGTCTCCTTCGGTGATAACCGCACACAACAAATTGTCATATCCTTGCGGTGGAACCTTAACAAACTCATTGACCTGTCGCAAAAGTTTAAAATCCTTTACCCCAGGTTGATTGCTCATTTCTTCAATATGTTTCCAATCCATAATGGTGCCATTCTCGGTAGCAAATAAATTGCGCTCGCATGCGAATTTATTTTTAGTTGCTTTTAACTCAATGGGTTCGCCTAGTGCGGTTAATATGCTTGCTTGTGCTAAATCAATTCCGGAGGCTATGGGAACTAGATGACTTGAAACAAAGCCCCCTGCCATTCGTGAGTTCACTTCAACGATTTTTGGCCCTTCCGTGGTCAACATGACTTCCACATGAAAAGCACAATTGTTGATGCCAACTGCATGAATCGCCTTTTCAACAACGCAATAAATTGAAGAACAAATATCTGAATCCAGATCACAAGGAAAACAATGCATCCATTCGGTGAAGCCAGGTTTTTCTACAAATTTTTTGGTAATCCCTGCAAAATGTATTTGAGTCTGATTAATAATCCCTTCAACGCTAACCTCTTGCCCCTCCATAAATTCCTCAGCAATATATTCATCGGAATACAACCAATAGGATACACGTTCACAGGTACTCATCAGTGCAAATGCCTCTTCGAGTTCAGCTTGGTTGTTTAATTTAAAAACCGCGACACTTGTTGAAGCAGCCACTGGTTTGAAGATTAATGGAAATCCAAGGGTATTTGCTGCATTTTGCAAATCTTGGAATGTTTTTACAAATTGAAATTTTGGATGGGGGACTCCATACCACTTCAATGCTTCCCGCATTTTGTATTTATGTTTTACAGTGGTTGCTGCTGCAAGTGAACTGCCTGGCAATTTAAATTCTTCAGCGATTGCGGCGACCAACTCAACGCTTTTATCCAGTATGGTAATTACACCGTCAAAAGGTGTTTTTTTATACTCTTCTTTTAAAATAGTAATAGTCTCAGCAAAATTGGTAGTATCAGCCTGAATAAATTTATCAACTGTTTCTTTAGCCCAATCAGGTAAATTAGGTGCTACCAAAAAAACCTTAGCTCCAAGCTTCTTTGCAGCTTCTATTTTTACTAAATTATGTTCATCAGAAACATTTACAAATAAAATCGATTTACACATATATTTTACTCCATATTATTAAATGCTCTTCCTAAAGGTTGCTCATAAGGTCTGGGTTTTCTGCACTCACCTAAATAAACAAAAAAATATGAAATCAATGACAACATTCCAATGATGATAAATAAGATTTGTCCCCCAAAAGATTCAAGAATCACGCCACCCAAAATAGGACCTAAACCTAAACCCAATTCTCTAAAAGCTAATGCCCCAAAATAAGAGCCTTTTAAGTGCAAAGGAGCTATGTCATCAACAAACAAAAATGCGAAAGGAAATATGAACAACTCACCCACAGTGATAATTAAAATGGAATAGTAAAAGTAGCTTTCTTTATTGCCACAGCAAGAAAAACCCACACAACCCAGGAAAAATAAAAAGCATCCATAAAAAATGGCTTGATGCTTTGGCATTCCTTTACACAATAGAAAAATAGGGGCTTGTCCAATCAGCACAAAAAATGCATTTAATGCAATCGTTAAGGAGTAAACACGTGGCCCATCATTGATTTGCAGGGATATATATTGGGCTAATGTAGAATCGATTTGTGAATAGCATAATGCAAATACTATATTAAAAAGAATGAAATTTAATAACCTACGATCTAAAGAAATAACGCGCAAAGTAGCAGATAAGGATACATTACTCTGTTTGTTTCTAGAAAATAGTCTTTGTTCCATTAAAAGAACAATATATAAGGAACAACCAAAAATAAAATAAATTGAGCCTGCAATGTAAAACGCGGTCGAAGATAAAGTAACTCCTAAATATACTGCTAATAAAGGTCCTAATACAGCACCAATATTCATTGCCGAATAACGTAAGTGAAAAAATAATTCTCGATCTTTTTCATCAACTAATTCGCTGAGTAATGCAAGCGCTACAGGTTGAAAAAAAGAAGAAAATAAACCAAACATCCCATTTAAAATGCCAATCAATATTAATTGAAGATACCGTGAGTTAATTTGCCAGCTTAAACCTATCAATATGAAGATACACGCTGATGTGAAAATCGAAATATATAATAAAGGAATTCGTCCGTATTTATCCGATAATTGACCACCGATAAAACCACCGAATATTGAACAAAAGGGAGCAATTCCACAAACTAAACCACTTATCCATAACGAAACATGAGTGTTATGATTAAGAAATAAGATTAAAAAAGGAAGGCACATAAATTTTGCTGTATTCACGCAAACAATGCCCGATAGCAAACACCAAATCAGCTTTAAATTAGGGCCAAAAGATCTCATTCTTATACCCCTAATTAAGCCATTCAATTTTTGTCAAAATTGCATTTACATGTATTTCAATCGTATCAAACAATGGAATACTAACGTCCGTTTTTGATATCAATAAAGGTAGTTCCGTACAACCAAGAATGACTCCATCTAAATAATAGCTCGAAGCTAATTTATTAATAATATTTAGAACAATTTCTTTTGATCTAACCGTGACAATACCATGGCATAGTTCCTGATAAATGATCTGATGAAGTAACTCCCGATCATAAGCATCGGGAATTACAACTTGAAGTCCTTTTTTAAGTAGTTTATTTTTATAAAAATCTTGTTCCATTGTGTAACGAGTGCCAATTAAACCCACTTTTTTGGCGCCCAAATAATGTAAATAATCACCGGTTGCATCAATGATGTTAATTAGCTTTTTATGGATCATTACATCGAGTTGGTTAGCCAACTTATTCGTAGTATTAGAACAAATTGCGATTACATCTGAACCTGCTTTATCAAGTAAAATCACTTTTTCTTGAAGCAATCTTAATTCCATGACTTCATTTTGTTTTTTTTGATGTTCAAGAATTTCTTCAAAATCAAAACTATACAATACTATTTTGGCTGAGTGATTTTTGCCTTTTTCTTTATTGATAATTAAATTAAGTCGCTTGTAGTATTCCATAGTAGAGGCCCAGCTAACACCTCCTAGTAAACCAATGCACTTCATGCCGCACCTCGCAAATCCATTTCTTCATTAAACTGATTGGATTTTTTCTTCCTGTTGAGACTATTTTTATAGGTCAGCAGAATAAAATCAGACATTGAGATATTAATTTCATTGAGCATTTTTGGGAAAAAGCTGGCGTGGCTTAACCCAGGTAATGAATTTACTTCAAGGAAATAAATCTTCCCTTCTGAAACAATAAAATCGAGGCGAAACATATTTTCAAACATCAAATCAAAAAAAATTCGTTTTGAAATATCTGCTATTTGAGTTGTAAATTTATTATAAGATTGAGGAATAATCCGCTCACTAACTCCAAACTTACACAGTTTTTCTCGGCGACCAAAAAATCTATTTCGGGTTCGCACAAGAATTAGAGGTAGTACTTCGATGTTACTCAGAATTTCTATACAGCCACAAGAATACTCTTCACCTGGAATATACTTTTGCACCAGTGCAATATCATCAATCTTTAAAATACTGATGATTAAGTTTGAAGCGCTATTAATTGATTTCTCATTAAGCACCATACGCTCAGTGAACATGCTTGTGCCAAGTGAATTTGGTTTAATCACTATTTCTTGGTTATAAAAAGGCAATAACTTTTCCTTTATACTCGATATATCCGTATCTCTAATAGACACCATCGGTATTGGTTCTAATTGGGGATACATTGATTCAATGTATTTTGAGCAGTGAAATTTACTTTTAGTTAGGCTAGAGGAAAGCACTGAGCCAAAGGAATTTTTTATATCTAATATTTTTCCTAAACCTTGAATATGTCCGTCCTCGCCAAATTGTCCATAGAGTAAAGAAAATATATATTCGTTATTTTTTTTAATTTGCTGGAGAGCCTCGATAATTGATAATGGGGCTCTTTTGCACGTCATGTAGTAGTCTGGATCTTTGTCAATATTAAATGGTTTTCTAATCACAAATCCTTCTTCAGTTACATAGTAAACATATTGATATAGACTGGTATCTTTTGTTTGATGCTGCAACTCAGAATAAATGCTGTGAAAAGTCCTCAAAGAAAGATCTCGCTCAACAGAAACACCGCCAAAGATAAGACTAATTTTGGGATTTACAGTATTGTCCATAATAATTCTCCAATTGATGCAAATAGTTATCTTGAAGATAACGATTTAGTTTTAATATTTTGTTATTTGATTTTTTTGATCACATTAATTTACAAACAATGTATTAGGTAGTTCCTGGTCTGAACGCCCATGGATGGTGTTATCTTCATTCATAAAAATAACTTTGGGGATATGATTTGATACCTGATGTTCATTAAGGTTGCAGTAACAAATGATTATAATTTTATCACCTTCGTGAACAAGTCTTGCAGCAGCCCCATTCACACAAATCTCACCACTTCCTTTGCGTCCTTTGATTACATAAGTTTCAAATCGAGAACCATTATTTATATCCACAATTTGAACTTTTTCATTTTCTTGTATTCCACTTTCTAATAATAAATTTTCATCAATAGTTATACTTCCTATATAATTCAGATTCGCCTGAGTTATTGTGGCCCGATGAATTTTCGCTTTTAACATTGTGACTAACATGATTGCTCCTTTTTTTGTATTTTCAAATTACTAATGTCGTTCAGTTATCTCGTGCAGGCATTCAACCATACTTGACTTTTCAACCAAACCACTTTAAAAAGCGCTGTTATTAATTGTTAATAAAACCCCTTTTTAAAAAGGGTTTTTTTAAAGGATTTAAGTGCATGTTTACGACAATTGATGAAAAGAATGGAGTAGTCAAAACACAGTGGGATGAAGTAAGAAGTAAATTTCAAAAAGTTGATCCTCATCTTTCCAAATTAATAGATGCTGTATCCCCAAATCAAAAAATGCCAATTTATTTAATTTACTTCCCTTATGGGATGCTAAAAGGTGATACTAAAAATTCGTATTTGCCTCTATGTGATGGAGGTCACGTCAAATTATCTGATTCAAATATTAATAAAGAAATATCTAAGGATCTTAGTTATGGAATGAACTCATCCCCGCTCGGAATAATTCTTGACAAGCACATTGAATACTTTAGTGAATTGGATGATCAATTGTTTCCATTCCAAATTTGCGGACCAGGCACAATTTTCAATAAAGGTATACTTTTAAAAAATCAAAGCGGAAGAAGTTATAGCCCCAATGGGATTCTTAAGGCAACATCGGGTGCAAGAACAGCATTTATGCTACCAAGCATCAATAATCATAATGGCATCAATAAACTTTCAAAACTTACCAATAAGGAATTAACCACACCAAGAAGATATGTAGATCACTTTGATCTATTTGTAGCAATCAATCAATATAATAATCAAAAATGGAAATCCTGTCTGGCATATTTCTCTGAAAGTTGGGTGACTCATTTACGTTCTGATCCAGCATGGATTGAGATTAAAAATTATATACTTGAAGGAAAAAATATTAATGATTCTTTTAGCTCTAATAGTGAATATTATGATATTTTCTATTCAAAAGTACAGAAGGATAGAAACCTTAGAATCTCTATGCCATATTTAACGAATACAGCTATTCACTTAATTAAAATTGCATTAGGTAAGCATCCAGGATATATACCTGCCATAACAGAAAATTTGTTACCATTAGAAAACATACAAAAATTTATATCTGATGCATTTCAACTAAGAAAAATTCCGACAGTTATGATTCCACACTCATTAATATATGAAAATGAAAAAGAACCTGTCTATTACTCAATGCAAAATCCAACTACACCCCATTGTCTTATTAAGAAAAACGAACGTGTTACTGCAAACCAAGAGATCGATATAGTTCATAGAATCTTGAGTAAATTTGTTGAAGAAATGTCTAAAAGTGATTCCCTTTTATCAGGGACGGTTTTTTCTGAAATTTCAGATAATATTATATTTAACTATTTTCACAATTATCCTCCAAAAGATAATAGTCTTATTAATAACTCACGCAATCTTGCAGAATTAGATCCAAGATTTACATTTTGCTTCCATGAAAATAACTCCAGTGACTTTAGTTTTGAAGGCCAGTTTTTAAGAGGTTGTATTCAAATCCAGCCAATTAATAATAATGACATTTCGATTTTATGAATCGTGCACCATGAAATAAAAAATAAAATGAAAAAAATATTGTATTCTTAAGCCAAAAGCTCAAAACAATTATATGCGAAAATTAGCTCATCTTATCTTTAGGATTCTTAAAAATAGTATCATAACTAATGAAAAGGTAGATGATTAAGAATCCAAAATATTAAGTGTTGAATTATTTCGAGATAGTTTCCTGCTTAAAGTCTACTTTTCACAGTAATCAGACTTAAGAGAATTTTATCGATGTTGTTCGCCTCCCTCCCCTAATTATAATTAATTTATTTAGAATCATATTGGAGTTTTTTAAAGTTTAAGATAGTTTTTTATATTTCTCCAAAAAAGTATAAAGCTCGACTGCTGATTGATATTCATTAAGTCCACAATTTATTTTAGATTTGTAGTAATTAGCCCCAATGAAAAAAATAGAAGGTGTACATAATAGCCCGTCTATAACCCTATAATTGGAAAAATCGTAATTATCACCTACTGGATTATTTTTAATAAATTCAATTTTACATCTCCACTTTTGGATATCATTCTCAATTCGATCCTTGATGTTCCTAATGTATTCGTAATCTCCTTGATCGTAAATTGAATTAAATATATAGCTTTTTGCAGATATTAGAACCAAAACATCTTTATAAAAAAATGCTGCATCAATATCGGTTATAGGTTTTGATTTAAATTTAATATGTTTCTTCTTAATTATAGATTTAATGTACTCATCGGGCTCGAGTGTACTTGAATTGATGAGGGATTGAAGAGATTGTTCAAATTGAATAGCTCGTAAATTAGCTTCTGAGCCAGTTTGCATTCTATGTTCGAGTAGCTTATTTAGCCTTAAAGTACAGGTATCGAGATCAATACATAGTTGATTTCCCCCTATATCAAAATAGCCTGGAGGAAAAAAAGGGCAACCCGATTTGGATCTATTTTTCATACATGAAAGAACATGCTGGTAATTGAAATTTATTGTTTGGTGGAATATTGTTTCTATAACATCTTTAACTTCTTGATAATTTACTTCAACAAATTTTTTAAAGCTTAGCTTATCAAATAGAACATAACCAATATTGTAAAAGCTTACTAACTTTATATTTTTTAAAATAAGAAAGCTCAGAGCGAGAAGTAAAAAGGTAGCATTTACCATTATAGATTCGAAATCAAAAGCATCATTACCGATTACTCCAAAGTATTCTTGTAGTGATTTATATTCTTGGAAGCCAATGCAATACCTGGGATTTCTTATTTTTACTTTTTCTTTTCCTAGAGGAACAACTAGCAAATCTTGATCTATATTCGCATATAAAAGAAGAACAGTAGGTAGAGCGCAAATAGAATTATTGTAACTTAAAAAATCAGTTGCAGAGATACCAGTTCCGCTTAAAATACTTGCATGGTTACCAAAGGTTCTTTCAATTCTTTTGTCATAGATTGAAATGCTCTGTTTTAAATATTCATCTTCAACTTCTAAAGGATGCCAATCATTTCTTTGTTCTATAAACTTCACACCTTTTGATGAACGACGGATTAATACATCTATATGCGACAAAAATTTTATGTGAATTATAAATCTAATAATATATTTTACTTTTTTGGCAGTCAGAGATAGAACTATTCTTTCAGCCCCTTTTCGAAGTTTTTTTTTTCTTTAGAGAACGATGCAATATAGAGTGCAAGTAAGCTGTCATAACCAGAAGTTGTTTTTAGCCGGCCTGAAAATATTTCGGAAGGGAGTCGTCTTAAATGGTAAAGCCATTCATAATAAGTAAACAAACTTGAAAGGTTTTTACATTTTTCCTCCAATGATGCTCGAAGTAAATGTAAATGATTCTTTACAAGGAGAGGATCATAATTATCTAAAGTAACATCAGGGAATGGACGTTCTTTGAACAAAAATTCATTTACTTCATTAGTTGCTTCCTCAATTAACTTAAGGTCTTCTTTTTTTATAAAATTTATGTAACCAGTATAAAATACAGTATCCAAAATTCCCCCTATTAAAGGTATAAAGCCCTTCTTAAAACTATGGATTTATATATATAATCGGCAGATTTCAATTTTGTTTTAGCTTCTTTTATTTCCATATTACGTCCATTAATTACGCACATGAATTATAGAGTGAGTGATTGGAATATTAGAGAGAACTTAATATCGTTTCACCAGAAAGCAGCCAAGGGGGCCAACTCGATTGATTAAAATAATAATTTCACACATAATTTTAATTACAATCAAAAAGATATAAAAAAACAAGTTTTTACAAATCGAGTCTGGCCTCAGTGATCCTCTCTAAATTAAAAAATATATAATGTATTAACTTAGTAAATTTTCTTAAAATTACACTGTATAGCTTTATCTCGCCTCTTTCAATCATGGTAAAAAAATGGTAAATTCATGGAAAAATAGTGGAAAACTATGGATATAATATATATTTTTAAATTACAAGGTAATAACTAATTGAGTAACCTTATGTCATTATCACAACCAGCATTATTCAGATCTGTACCAAATAAAGACTATTTAAACCTTTTTCATGATGGAATGGTAGACGGACAAAAAGTTGTAGATATTTTAAAGTATAAAAAGGATGATGTTGCCGTAGCAGCAAGCGTGCCGGTTAATTCAATCCGTTATGATCCCAAGAAAATGCCCGCTGATCTTAAAGAACGGTTACAGGAATGGGCAACAGCATTAAATCTAGTTGAAGAGTTTTTTCAGGATCCAGAGAAAACTATTCTTTGGTTTTCAATCCCTAACCCACTTTTGGGAGGAATGGCACCAAGAGATATGATTCGCGTGGGACGTTTTAAAAAATTACTTAGTTTTATTCAAAATGCACTAGATGAAAATAAGAGATAACTTTATATGACACACGGAGGTAAATCTAAAACTAAAAAACCACAAATAAACCATTTGCTTGAATCAGGTTCTATTAAAGGATTGCAGGAAGCAAAGCGACTTACTGAAAAGCATATACGCTATCGCTGGAAAGAATATTCTGAACTTGCGCAGCAGCGACATGAAATTCAAGATAAGATTAAGAAAGCGTTAATTCAAACTTGTGTTCCACAAACAATTGATCACTGGCAAAGAGCTGTAAAATATAAATATGGATTACATCCGTTATCTACAGCAGGTAGTTTAACTGATATTGGCGGTCGATTTAATACAGGCAAAGAGGTGAATACAGAAGTCCCATCATTCTCTGGGTTATATATTGCACAGGATAAAGACACTGCATTGCAAGAACATCTTGGTCAAATTCCAAATGACAAGCTTACTCCTCGTGAGATTGCATTAACGAATCCTGCATCGGAAACAATTGTATCAATAAGCGGGAAACTGGATAAGATCTTTGATTTAACTAAAGAAGAAACGCTTGAACCATTTGTTAAGTTAATTAAAAAATTCAAACTTTCTTTAGAATTGCAAACAATGGCTAAGGAATTAGGATTAAAAGCGGCGAAACTCATCAACACCCAACAAAAGTTAATGGGCTCTCTTTTAGATCCCGATTGGCGGAAGCTACCAAGATTATTTGATATTCCTGCAAATTCTCAAATTTTTGGATATCTGGTTTTTTCAGCCGGAATAGAAGGAATTTTATACCCATCAAAGTTAACTCAATCCCCTTGTCTTGTCCTTTTCCCTAAAAATTTTCCTGATACTGATTCATTTATTCAGTTAGATGATGAAACACCTCATGATAAAGTACCAAACAGAATCGATGGATCAAATTGGAGAATCTGTGATTTAAGCCCTACGGAGTTACTAGCATTATAATTTTACCCTGCCCTTCTCTGTTCTCCAACGGAAAATCAAGCCAAATGAGTTAATAAATTTGGTTAATTTTTCTAAGTTAATTAATTATTCAAATTTTTGAGATAATTTATTAAAGAAAGTTAAATGAAGTACTTAGTCCCACTAATAATTTAAGTTTGGGTGTCACGGCGCAAGTTATGGAGCCTGAGACCTATGTCAAACTAGCGCGCACAAGGTGAAGTGATAAATGAAGAAGATGAAGCAAAGTTATCACTATTAGGGCGGAAACATATTAATTTCTTTGGACACTTTTCATTTATGTTGTCTAAAGTTGTAGCAGAAGGTCGATTGAGACCATTAAATTTTGCTGGAAAGCTAGAGCTTGCTTAATGATTTTTGCTTAAAGTACCTTTTCGTTCCAATGATTGTCACGCCCAAACTATAGTAAAACAGATCTTATGTTTCTAATGGAGCAACGGCAAGATATACAGGGTTGGCAAAATTCTCTGGGTAATAGATAATCACTTTTTTTGAACATCATCGTACAGGGTGAATAATATTATGGATAGAGATAAGCTCAGTGAATTTTTAAGTAGAAGAGACGCTCGGATTACAACCATTGAAATTGCAAATACATTGTATCAAACCCTAGGAAAGGAACATCTTGACGAATTACCACTTCAATCAATGCTGGCGCCTTTTCAGGCAGGTTGTGTAATCCAATATTTTGCATTTACGCAAAAAACATTAGTAGACTTTATCTTTATGAATTTCATTACTGTAATTGGCAGTTATAATGCTAAAAATGACTCTTTAAAAGCGTGGACGACAATTTCATTTACTGATGAAAGTGAAAAAAATAGTGTTATGACACGATTGAAAGAGATAAGAGCAAGGTATGCTGATCCAAGGAATAATTTTATATGCCACATAAATGATGAAATGCAACATTGTTCTGTCAGTGTACTAACAGAACAAATTAGCAATGATCTGGCTTCATTGAGACATATTTTTAATATTATTCGTCGAAGCAATAACATTCCTATTGTTGTTTCTGTTTCCGATCCCACAGACCACTATCCAGTTAATGGTTTAAAAAATATTTTTTCAATTCTTTCAGCAAAATCAAACATAGAAGAACCGAGTCTATTATCTTGCGGTATGACAACTTAGTTCCTTGTTCAATAATATAGTTGGAATTATTTTACAGAAAAGAGAACTAAGTTATCACAACAGCCCCGACTGTGTAAGGAAATATTGTATATAAATCACGAATCAAACTTTGATTCCTAAAATTAATTTTAATTGATTGAAATTACGATCCAAATGTCTACTAATTTATAAATTAATAGACATAGGACATTGTGGCCGTGCAGTGTCTATAAAATCCCTTTTAACAATTTCGTGAACACCAATGTCTATCAATCGATTTAATGAACATAAACATGGTTTTTTGGGACACGATTTGGGTTCACTCAATATGAATATACGGTGATTAAAATTGCTTAATTTCTATATTATTACTGTCAAAGCCATTACTAGCTAGTAATGCTTCTAAATTAATTGTACTTCTTACTTTATTGTGTGCTGGCCCTAATGTGATACTGCGTAATGCAATTGTAATAAATTCACTTTCATCAAAATACCAGCCATTAGAGTTGTATGAGCACCAGGCATATTTTCCCTGCAATAAAATACTTCTGATTTCTTCCTCAATACTAAAATGCTTGTGTTTGGTATTAAGGGTATTCATTATAACCGCTAAAGACAAAGATTTAACGAGCTCTAATTTGAACTCCTCTTGATGGCTAGAAGATTTAAAAGGTTGACTATTTATAATTGTTAGTGCTCTTTTAGCTAGTTTTGATATTTTTTTCTTAAAAACTTCTTCACCATATATAACATGCGTTAAAATAGGTATGTTTGGTATTTTCATGTTTGTTTCGTTCTGGAATGGCAAATTTTGGCTAAAGCCTAGAGAAACACCGAGCCCGTTGTCACCATATAAACGCCATAAATTTAAGTCATCAACTTTCTTACTAAAGCAAGTTACATATATCTCTATACCTTCAAAATATCTTTCAATCATTTGTTTTAGGAAGTCATTAGAACTATCAAATCCCACTTTATCTAAGATATCTGATAGATATTGAAGTGAGTACTTTATTTCTAAAGAATCATTAAGCTCATTGCTTTTTGTGTGAAGTAACGACTTAGAGCTAAGAATTTTTTTTAAATTATCGAATGATGTAAAATGAAACATCTCCCTATGAGATTGTGGTTCGAAATTTTCATATGATTTGAAGCACTTCTCTTTGTATTGACTAACAAGTTCTTCTGCTTCCATTATATTGTCTTTTATCCATAAGTAATTTTATTTTAGAACACTATTTTAAATTTTGTGTATATGAATCATGTTAATATGGTGGGATTGTGAGACAGACTCCATATAATAGATCTGGGGGCAGGCCTTGAATCTTGAATCACCTCCTCAAACTCAATAAACAATATTCAAATTCAAAGTTCAAGACCTGACCCCAGATGCCGAAATGTAAGTTTGGATTCAATCCTTCGACTTTCATCCTATCGGTTTTTCCCCTACATGATGCAACGAATAGAAAAGCATATTCCCCCAACTACCCAAAAGGCTCCTATTTTGTGATGTTGGGGCCTTCCTTACCCTTATTCAATAGTTTTGGGTAATACACAATATTTTTGGCGAAGTGTACTTAATGGTATTTCGGCAACTTCCCATAAAGACCAGTCATGCGCAAATAGATTAACTTGCATTTGCGAACCTCGATACCAGGCCTCCCAAAACGCTTCCGGATTCATTTTGCATCGTGATGCCCCTGCAAGATTATTAATTTTAATACCCAAATAAAAAGAATAAAATACAGGGATGATATGTCCTTCCATCGCGTTCTTTTCAAGCATGGTTGATGTAAAGGTAGAAACTAATAATTCGCCGAAAGGAGTAGTATCATATCCGCTTAAAACATGTAGTGAATCATGAGGCATAATAAAGGCATAATTTGCACCCTCTTCTTCTCCTGGAAAGAAGTAGTTATTGTCTTTAAATTGCTTCCAAATCCTATAACCAAAAGAATCCTTCGGTAATTTCTGTAAACGCTCATACTTGGCTACTAAACCAGGATCATGGTGCTCACGATAGGGAAAGAGCCATTTGTCAATATCCTCCTCTCTTTGTAAATTAGGAAATAAATCGAAGCTTTCAAGATTTTTAAGGGTTATGTCTCTGATTAACCAATTGATATCATTATCTAAAGTTTTTTGTAATTGCAGTAAATAATGGGGATAAATACCGACCGCTTTGGCATATTGGAACAAGGTTTTAATTTTTTCATGATCAATTTCCCCATCCATTAATGACGCAATAGTAAGAAAACGCAATGCATATTCAGCAATCTCTTCTGAAGAAAAATAATTGGGAAATTTTTCAGGATTAACTGAAGGGAGCCTATTTAAAGCTAATTCATCCTTGTGGGAAAAAACATATTTATATAGTGCTTTAATTGATCTGGCTTGTATGTCCGTTAGGGATTGCTTTCCTTGTGCTGTTGCAACATCCCGCATAGCGGCAAGAATTGTATCTATTTGGTCTAGAAATAATTTCACGTTAGAACTTATGAGTCAATATAATTTTAATAATAGAAAAAAAAGACAACTCTGTCCAAAATCGCCAAAAGTTGTACCTAGAGGGTCAGGCCTTGAATTGTGAATTATCAATTAACAGTTGCTGAATCTATTGACGATCAGGATAAATGAATTAAAACATTGCAAGGAAAAAATAATCAAAATTCAAGGCCTGCCCCTCTAGGTGCTTGGCAAATTAAGAGATTTCTTACATGATTATGCGCTATTTTGAGTATAACTCATTAAAATTATTCGCTATGCTTAAATCAGTACGAGGAAGGACAGCGGATGTCTTAATAAGGATTATTTGAACGCATCAAGGACGATGCACTACCACAAGGATGTGGTCTGCCTCCTCGGAAGACAATTCACCATTGCCAATTATAAGTAATCAAAATTTATTGCGCTTTTTATCACATCTCAAGCCAACGAACTCCCTGGGTAAAACCCTCTATTAATTCAATTAAACTTTTATCTAGTTAGTAAAATGAAAATTAGTCTCCGTTGAATAGGAGTAAAATGACTTTATCTCTTCCGCTCGTTCACTGGAGGGTAAATCCCCTATCTCAACATGCAATACCTCAGCTATTTCTGATAAATCAACACTAGAAGGCTCTTCAATATGATAAATGACATCAAGCACTTTTTTAGGTAACTCAATATAAGCGAAATGATTTCTAAATAATCCATCGAAAGTAGGCACAAAAAATCTCACGGTATCAGAATTTATTTGCTCTGTTTTGGGGCAAAATTTTTTTAAACAGTTGACGCAGAACCTTAATGATATATCGAACTGAGAGCTTGCACTAATTTTATCAAACATGATAATCCTCTTTAATTTTTGACATATAACTGTTGGAACAGCATTACATTACAAAAACCAAATGTCAATGAGAATGATTATCAATTGCATTTAATGGGTTTTACATATCAACATCAGATAAATCTCCTTTAATCAATCTCACTTGCCCATGTATTTTAAGTAATTGGTGTTCTTTGAATTGAAAATAGGCAATCACTTCAGCTTCAATTGCTAAATCATTCAGATTGATTCCTTTAGGATAATATAGGGCAAATACTTCATTGCCTGCTTCAACAATGTGTTTGTATTCAATGTCGTATATTCTCATGTTCTGCTTTTGCTCTATGACATGAGCAATATAGTCATCATAGTTCATTAGTACCCCATTAATGCATTGCTCATATCCAGGATGAAAATAGTGTTTTACTGTTGAAGTAACATCTAAATTGGGATCGTAAACAGACTCCCAAATACGTTTCAATAGAGCAGTATAAGACATATCGGATCCCCTTTATTTAATAATGAGTTGTTACGCTTTAGACTTCAACTTTATAGCCTACATCAACATCACATCCTGCATGGCCGCCGAGAATGCCCCAGTTTTCTCGGCTGCTCTCTCTTAAAAGGATTTTTATATGATCTTGAGGTATACCGCATTGCTCTAAGTGTTCTGTTATACGGCGGTAGAGATGGCGTTTGGTTTCAATCGTTCGACCAGCAAAGCAATCGATGGTAATCAGTGTATAGAGTTCAGGATGGCTGTAAGTTTCTGATTTATTTTTTGTAGGGGGTATGGAAAATCGATGTGGTTCATGGGCAAAAAGGCGAATATTGATTGCATCATCAGAAAGTTGAAATGCTTCTTTCAAGGCAGAATAAACGGCGCTCATCAGCGCTATTTCTTTTTCTTTGGTCAATACATTGATTACCTCTATCGAGACCATTGGCATTAAATGCTCCTATTCACATTGAGTGTTAAAACTTAAAATTATTACTAATAACGTTAATTGATTTATCTTACTATTGGATAAATTCTAAGGAAATGCTGGTGGTGAGCAACTAGACTGTGGCTTAAATTTTTAAATTAAATCTATTGTTTCGTTCGATATTTTTTTGAGATTTCTCTCTAGGGCACGTTGTCTGCCATACCCACAGGAGCATATTCAATCACTTACGAAACAACCGTGTTAAACCTCTTAATAGCAATGATACCGCTATGCCGCTTGCCGCAATGATGGGAGCGTAAGTCAATGGATCACGTATGGCCTTAAAATTAGTCTTCCCATCTTTTATTTCAATATATCCAACAGGCTTTGCAAAAAAACCGCCGCCTCCGCCCTCACTATCATCATCTCTGCCACCACCAAGTCCATAAGCGACCTTAGCAACAAGTATCACAATGACGCCATCTTTTTCTATTGGGTCGGAATAAATAATTTTATCATTAAATGTGCTGGTTATTGTGTTTGCAATTTGATCTACAGCCGTTAAATTATCTTTATTTGGCATATAAGAACCTTAGCAAATTGAAGTTTATTTTATTATAGTTGTGTTTCTCAGACATCTCGTCGAATATATTAATTTATTTTATCTTGTTATCAGTAAAATTCATTAATCATATGATTTATCTACAATTAATTTTTTATAAATTATAAATAAACAAGATAATCCTTAATAGCAAATAAGCCCTTATTGGGCATTTAATTATTAATCAGAGTGCTTTTTAGATTAATAGGGTCGGGCTCCTTGCTTCGAACTGATAATATAATAACTTTAATGGAAACAGGATGATGAAAGATATACAAGAAGAACTTAAAGACTTACTCAACCATTTAGGTTTCATTCCAGAAGATTTTAAAATAAATGATACTAATTTAATACAATGGGGCACCCTATCTGTTACACCACTAAAAGATGTAACTACGATCACAAGGCTGGCAACACAGAAAAGTAAAACCTATAAATCAGACTATTCATCGGCTTGGTTAGTTGATTTTGAAAATGATTTAAAAAGTGGCTTTTTCAACTAATCAAAGACTCATAGCTGTTTATAATGAGTGATATAATTAAAGTAACCTGTCATAACGACCATTATCATAGGAGTTTGTGGTGAGTAAGGCTTTTACTAAAGAAGATGATGAGTATGTTGAACCAGAGCGTCCGGACTCAAAGTTACCAAGCATCAAAAATTATATGACCCCAACTGGTTTTGCCATGTTGCAAACTGAATTACGTCATTTAGTCAGTAATGAAAGGCCTGAAATTGTGAAAGTAGTCAGTTGGGCAGCGAGTAATGGTGATCGCTCGGAAAATGGGGACTACATTTATGGAAAAAAACGTTTACGTGAAATTGACCGACGCATTCGCTATCTGACAAAACGTTTAGAAAGCGCGCAAATAGTCGATCCGAAACTGCAAGTGGGTCTGACTCAAGTATTTTTTGGCGCCACGGTCCAATACATCAATGAAAAAGGCGAATCCCATTCTGTCAAAATTGTAGGTCTGGATGAAGCAGACATTAATGCAGGAAAAATAAGCTGGATCTCCCCCTTGGCGAAAACATTATTGAAAGCTCGCGTTGGAGACAGTAGGACCTTACGAGTTGGTGATGGGGAATCTAATTTAACGGTGACACATATTTCTTACGTCGTATAATTTTATATTTAGCCCTACTTCGCGACAACCCGACCCGCAGAATCGAAAATCTGTTTATTGAATTTATAGTTGAGATAAACTAAGATGAATGCGCACAATTTGATCACAAACAAAAACAAAGGTTGTAAAAATGAAAAAAATTTTGTGTCTTACCACCCTTTCAATTTTAATTAGCAGCTGTGCTTCTATTCCTGCTGATCCGCAAGCAGCGCGTATTATTGCTTCACCCAATCCAGTGCCCAAAGGATGCAAATACCTAGGCCAAGTTGTTGGAAATCAAGGTAACTTCTTTACCGGAGGCTTTACTTCTAACCGTAACCTAGAAGAAGGGGCAATGAATGATCTTAAGAATAAAGCAGCAAAATTAGGTGCAAACTACATTCAGCTAGTCACCAATCGTGCCGGAGTGACTGGTTCCATGAGTGGCTCTTTTAATAAGCATGGTGGTTTTATGAGTGGTGGCTCTGAACAAACTAACGTTACGAACTTAGGAAATGCATATTCCTGCCCACCAAAATCAATAGGATTAGAATAACTCCTCATACTAGGTGCCGCTAATAATTCACGGCACCTGGTGTCAATTAGAGTAGGTGGGGCATTCTGACCCACCCTGCTATTAATTGCTTTTATCAGATTGCCCCTCGCCTTGCTGAATGCCTTTCTCTAAATTATCCTTCTCAACTTGAGCAGCTTTATCAAGTTTTTGTTTTGTTTGATCGAGGATATTATTGGTTTGAGGCTTATTAGGTACACTCGAAGTATCATCACTGAAAGCGGAATTGAATATTGAAATTAAAACTAGTAAACATGCTAGTGGCAAACGTTTCATTGCCCTACTCCAAAATTAAAAACCTATTGAAAGTATAGAATTTGAACCTGGGTTTGCAACAAACGATAATGGAAACACAACCACCCTTTTCAACAGGCCGTTTCTATTCACCAGGCAAGTCTCTATAATGCCTATTTTTTTCATGGATTGATGATCATGATCGAGAATTATGAATTAACACCATACGACAAAAGTAAAATAAAAGAGATAGATGATCAGGATATCGGTTGCTTATTCAATAATTCAAAGGTGCGTGAAACACTGTTACAAAAACGTTTGTTGGGACCTTTTACTAGCACCTAAGAAAAATAGTTCGCCTAAATTAATTGAGAAACAATGGGCACACAATTTTAGTCACTGATAACGGACATGAGGTACTTACCTTAAGATCAGATGAATATTGATGATACCTATCATATTGATTACTCACGTTTAGGAAATCCTTAAATTTAATCCATTAACTCATTCAATTTTTATTATTTTAAGATTTAGCGCACCTTGTCGGGCCAAAATCTGACCTGCGCTTGCTATAATTAACCTATAAAATATGCACTATTAGGTGACAAAATGAGTAGAGCTAGGGTAGAACCAAGGGCACCTCATACGCTTATGAGAGCAATTGAAACAAATGAAAGTTTTGTTACATTTAATCCAAGTCTGGCTGTATCTGACTTAGAAAAAGGTGGTGGTAAAAATTATTCGCTGCTGGTGGAGGGGGTTCCTATGAATCCTTTTTCGCAACGAAATGTAGGGTTTTTATTTGATGGAACGCGCTCTCGACCTGTCAAAATATTCAATAAAGATGCGCAAACACTTCAAGGAGCTTTGGAGGGTCTTTCATTAATAGACCCTGACGGCAAACCTGTGATTACTCTGTCACAAGATAAATTTTTAAAAGAATTTAGTACATTAGATGAGCTGGAAGCTTGGTTATTAAAAGCAAAAGATGATCCAGACTATCCCAGGATGAATAATGATATTGTCGCCTCTGATATTGGCTCGGGTGATGTTGTAGGTATTTTTTATTCTAATACCGTTGCGGTGTCCAATGAAGAATTTTTTAGTGATACACCCGTGACAAAATCTGAGCCTGAAGATTTTCTACTTAAAGCGTTGCAACTTCAAAAGGAAGTAGCGAAGCAATATGGAAAAATGGTTCCAGTTTATGAGTGGGACTGTGAGTCCGGTTTATTAATTAATAGAACTCCCACAATTAAACTCCCTACCTCAGGAGCTGGAGCAGGGATTACTGCACCACGTATTTCTTCCGAGCCTTCAGTTACATCGTCACATTCTCTTAAAAAAGCATTGACAGAGATGAAGGAGGAGAGAAAAGATAAAGACGATAGAATTGAACCTGAAGTAATCACCCCCCCCTCCTCCTCCTGAACCTTAATGTGCGGGTCTATTGTTTTCTGCTATTTGGGTTCTAAGCAAATCCTGGTTGCAAGCTTCGTTTCAAGAACCCGGCTTTGTTACAATTGATTTCGAATAATCGGCAACTGCAATGCGGTTGCAATTAACTCACCTCGGTTATGACAGTTGAGCTTATTCTTCGCTGCATTGAGGTGATCTTCGACTGTTCTTGGTGATAGATTTAATTGTTGCGCAATTTGTTTTATTGTCATTCCTTTAACCAAATAATATAAACATCTAATTTGTTTTGGTGTGAGCTGACTATTTGAATTTTGAGTAGGATTAACGTTATCAATAGTGCTTGGAATCGCAACTGGATTCGTTTCTTGTATTGTCGTAAACAATGAAATATCACAATCAATCAAAATAGATATTCCAACGACACCAATAACCTTTCCTTGCCGCGTATGCAATGGTGCTTTACGACTAATGTAATACTGCAAAGGGCCAACATCCAACTGCACTGCTTCAATAAAAGTTTTTGCTTTATCCCGTTGTATAATCTCTGCATCATTTTTCATGAGGATGGAGGCTTGTTCTTTCCATAACAAGTCAGAATCCGTTTTTCCTTTTATATCTTCTGTAGGTATCTTGTTAACACATAACATGTTGTGATTGCAGTCTAAATAGCGCCCTTTATTATCTTTCAAATAAACGTTCGCCAAAGTAGTATCCAAAATATTGTCTACACCTGTGGTTTTAGCAAATTCCGTGTACATATAGTGGGCAAGTTTACGTGTTATCATAATACATCGATAATAAGTTATTAGCACCATTATACAATAGTGTTCAACTTATGTACAGAAATCCTTGTCCTCTAATGCCCCGTCGTAAACTCTATAAACGAACAATAAAGCCAAAAACGTTCGAATAATTGAATCCTGTAACTAAAGAACTAAGGGCTTAATCTCCTGAATTAGAAACATTAACCATGACTGACAAGGTACGTCCCATACCCCACATACAAACAAGAGAGATAAATAGAAACAGCATATGTGCAATTGAAGTATTACTGAAATAAAAAACGTGGAAAAAGATAGAAAAACACATTAAGAGTAATCCAAACAAAAAGCTATGTAATGATTTTAAACTTGCAACTGGTCTACCTGCAAAAAAGGACAATAAAAAAACATATATTAAAATAGCGAATAAGATAGGATCAAATTTCTCTTTGAGATCATACAGATATAGATGCCCAAAAAACAAAGTGCCTATGCCTAATAGCCCGAATAAAATGGCAAATCTCACTAGAGCTTTACCTTGTACTTTTTTAGGAAAAATTTGCGTCAATTCATTCATTGGGCCAACTTTAAATTTTTTATACTGTATCTTTTTATTGTGCTATTAATTTAAAATTTTGAATACCGTGTTGATCACGGTGTTTACGGGTAAGTCGGACCTTAATGATTTTCAAATGGATTAGGAAGAGCTGTTTTCTTTTCAGCTGATGGCTTAGATGAACTCATCGATGAACTACTGAGATACTCTTCAGTCTTAAAAAAAACAAAATTATCAGAATTGGTTTTTCCGGGTTCCTTTTGCTCATATTGAGACAGCAAATTGCTTATTTCAGTATACCCCAGAGCGGTTGCCAGCTCGTGCAGTGAAAAAGAAATTACTGTAGTGGAATCAATGGTTTTTTCTCGGCCAATTTTTTTCTTAACTAATTCGTCTATGGAGTGTTCATATATCTGTGCCTCACGAGCAAACTTATACAGAGAATCGACTTGTACGTTCAATGACATGGTTATTTTTTTGGGGCATGCAAGCAATTCTGCCATAACCTCGATATGGTTACAGCAAACAGCGATTAAAAACGGGGTATTTCCATTTTCATCCGCTACAAGATTGGGATTCATCCCTTCTTTTATAAGTTTTTTCACGATGATCGGATCGTTTTCCATGGCAGCAAGGAGAAGTAAATGTGAACCTGACTGTTTGACTTTTTTTGCATCGATTCGATGTATCTCTTGAAATTTTGGTTGCTTTTCCCATGCAACAATGCGTTTTTTAAATTCTTCTTCATTCGATTTATTACAATAAATATTGGTTACAAAGGAGCACTGATTGCCCATCGCAAATACATCCATAATATTTTGGGCAACTTTTTGTAAATTATCTCCTGGGATATGTTCCGGTTTACGACTGCCATTAACGAATAGCCATTCATTCTTGGTCGGATCATATCCAACGGTAATGGCGTGATCCCCACTGCCAAGAATCAGGACAATGGGTTCTTTAATTCCATCTAATTCTTTTTTGAGCGTAGAAAAATATTGAAATAATTCATCAGAATTATAGCCTCCGATGAAACTGCCTATTCTGCAGATTCCTCCACTTTGTTCCAGTTTTTTGGAAAGAGCAAGAGGAGCACTGAGCAGCGTGTCTTGTTTTATTTGCTTTCCCTTTTCAAGCAAATAACTGTGCAACCAAAGTCGTTGATATATTTCTGTTCCTTCAAAAAAAGCCAGGTAATCGCTTTCTGGGTTGGTAAGCTCCGTTTTGAGTTTTCCTAATTCATTTTTGCACTGCTCTAATTCTTGCTCTATAAAAATAGGGTATAAAAATTCATTTTCTTTCTTGTTCAGTTCTTCTTTTAACTGGCTGAAATCAATCTTTTCTACGCGTAACAGATGAGCCGTCCATGTTTTCCTCAGCTCTCGAAGTTTTTCTTCAAGTTTTAAAGTGTTTATAAGCGTTTTTTTGGGGTCATCCCGTAATTGCTTCGTCGGATTGATCGCCTCCTCTTTCAATATCTCGATAACCTTATGAATCTCATCACGCTCATCATAAATGTCGATAAGTTCTAGAAAACGTTCTTCAAATAGATTGAATTCTTCTGCGAGAATAGCCTGCATACCCATATTGGCGATGCCGAAGCACATTCCTCCAGGATCAGGATGATATTTTGCTTCGTACATCAACTCAATGAGCCAATCTTTATACTCTTCATCGCTTACTGGCACATCTGCCTCCTTATTTACATCTAAAGGCACATCTGCCTACTTTATTATTATACTCGAAGTCTAAGCATGGTCGATCCTTCTTAAAAAGGCCTATGGATAATATCGTAGTTCAATTTTATTATGTTCTGGATCCAAAATATAAATCGAAATACCATTTCCATGTGCCCCCCAACGTTCTACTGGACCCTCCTCAATTGAGATACCGCAAGATTTAATTCTTTGATATACCGTGTCCCATTCAGTTTTATTAAAGGAAAGACAAAAATGATTTAAATGATTCGACTGTTCATCATCCATGTGTGTCGATGCTTTTTTGGGAAAAAGATCAATAATCGTATCTGGGTTAATACGAACTGATGGGAACGATATTTTGCCAGCACGAAATTCTTCTACTCGCTCTGGATGTAATCCCAAAATCTCCTCATAAAATTCCAATATAATATCAATATCTTTTACATTGAGTACAAAATGATCCATTCCTACTTTAGGCATATTTCCCTCTACATTAAAAATCATCTTCTTTTATTATAGAGCCCAATAAATTTCTTATTGGTCTAATTTTTAATTTATTGCTGTAATCGTAACAACTGTCTTGGATGAACAACTCATTTCAAGACAGTTGTTGTACTAGCCGGTGCTCTTCATTAAGTTAGAATCATGTCGTTTCGCGGCATTGCGCTCGGTGCTTCTTGAGATGCTTTTTTAGGTCTAAAAAACCTACTTAAAGGATTCGTTTGTGCAGAATCTGCAGGAGATTGACTCTCTTCTTCTTTCTCTCCCGCTTCAGACTCCAAAGAGCGCTCAAATAACGATAGATCCATTGGATCGTTGCGCTTCTCGGGTTCAGAATCCTTACCGAATATTAGTAAGGAATCCAAGCTCATTAGGCTATCCAAAACAGAAATTTCATCCCCTTCTTCCCACAATCTGTTAAACTTGTCCTGTTTTAAATCTTTTACTGGCGCTTCAATATGAAGAGAATCAACGTGTTCCATTGTTTGTGTGACTTCAGGAAGTTCTATGAAAGATTCCTCTGAGCGCTGCTTAGCATCTGTACTTTCTTCTGCGCTAAAAAGATCAGTATCCTCATCATCTGAATCTTCAAATATAAGAGGCTCTATGATTTTATCTAAAGCTTCACCCTTTGAAAAACCCACAACGGATATACGGTGCCAACTGGAATCTGTTACTCCATTTATAGGAATTAATTTCGTGTTGCAATGAAAATACTTATCGAAGTTCCATAACAATAAGTCCCCTTCATTCAGATCAAAATAAATGCCTTCGAAATAAGATTGAGGATCGTTCGAGGAAAAAACACATACACCTGGGAAGAAGGTATATGCGCCCTCATAAGTTCTTTGAACATCACGTTGCCTTGACCCAGATGGATAGAGAACAAATAAGGGATTTAAACCATGAATAGGAAACTTATTGCTGTCAACATGAGTATTAGTTTGTTTATCAAAATTTGCTTCAGCAGCCAAAAGATAATGCGAACCATTTATAGTAAAACTGGATGCATACCCTATTACTCGACAACGCTTAGCATATTCAAGAGGAGCACAATCCGCATAGATTTTTTCAGCCGTATCAAATAGTGGCGCAAGTCCCTCTTCGATCCCAAATTTGGCCTCTGAAAATTTGGTGGGTCTAATCCGATTCAGTTTTTTTCCAAGTACCCCGAATGGAGCTGAGCGGATATTTCGGGGACCTGTTTCATCAGTTCGTTTTTTTTTAGAGGATTCTTCTGCAGATACAGCACCCATTCTATTCAATTGTTTTTGGGTTATTGAAGACAACCCCTTACGCAATTCATCCGATATCATATCGGGTTTCATTGCACCAATACGGTATACGCCAACCAATTTGCCTTTGGTATCATAAAAATTAGTATCCTGCTCAATTTTTAACGATCTAGGAAATGGGGTATCAAAGGTATCATTTATATTAATTTTTTTATTACGGTTTTCATGCAAGACCATTTTGGCAATAGTATCCCCATCCGACATATCTTGGGGAATCTCAACAGGAGTTTCAATCTGAGCCATAGGAGAGCGCATGACAATATCCTTAAAAGGCTTTTTCCGTTTAATGAGGTCGTAACTTGTATTAATCGCTGATCTTAATCTTTTTATTTCTGCTGAATCTAAGGCAAAACCTAATTTGTTGATATGATAAACAAGTATTTCACCGAGTTGCTCTCCTGATTTGCGTTGTAGAAAGAGACTATACATCAAATGATGTTGGTATAAATAAATTAAATTCTGAGCAGCTAAAGCAGGATTTATATTTATGTTAGGAATGACGTCTTTGGCAATGAATTCACGTCGAGATACTTCATTTTGGTAGAAAGCCGATCGTTGCAAGCTATTACTATTTTTTTTTACAGTGAATGGAAAAGTAACATGATGTGAATAGATAAATTTATTTCTAAGACTGTCAGGAAATGTGTCTTTTATTTCCTTTTTTAAATCGGCACGTTGTCCTATAGCAGATACGTGGTGCATGGAAACGTGGCTATTATAATGCTCATTCCTTTGTATCATTTCCCGTTGCACTTGGGCATATTCTTTAGGATCACCTTGAGCTTTTTGCTTAATCAATTCATTTAAATAAGGAGAAATTAATTTTCTTATAATTGGAGCTGGTGCTGAGCTTACACTCTTTGGATCTTTTGATAGAGAAGATTTCTCTAAAGGAGAATTGTTCGATTTGAGTTTTTTTGCTGGAGGAGGGGTCGCTTGTGGAGCAGAGTCGATTTGCTGTGAGAGAGGCGCATGTGTTCTTTTTTTAGTTGTATTAGTTGCACTATTTTGGACTTGGGCAACCATATCAAATTTTTGTTCCATAGGAAAACCTCATTTTATTTTTATTATTAAAAGAAAAGGCGTAATTTTAACCACGTTAGAGTATCCTCAATATGGATAAAAATGTCGACCTAATTTTGCCCTATCTGCTATAAAAATAAAAAAGGATGGGGATCGCTCAGGTATGCATACCCATGAGCTGACGAATCGCCACAAAACTACAATTTCAGTCATAGCTGAATGCCTATCGTCCTCGCACATTCTGTCATCCCTGCGCAGGGATAACAGGTGTATGAGGAGGGCAATAAGCGCAGGTTAGGTGATTACTTCTATGGGGTGTAATTGCTTGGTTGTGACTCTAATGTGGACATCAGATTATTATTATAAGCTCCAATAAGCATTGATAGACGTTGCTTTTCTTCCTGCGCAGTCTTTTGCAATATAGAGCCTTCTTTCAATTGACGTTCTACCAACTCACGTTGTGCATTTAGATTTTGAATGACTTGCTGTAAATCTTGAGGTGTAATACTGGGCTTTTCTTGTTTAAAAAACATAATAAACTCTTATCTTAGCATCATGCGCACATGTTACCTTCTGCTCTGACCGAGATCAATTTATATTTGATCGATACAACCCGATCTTAAATTGATATCACTCAGGTTTATTAAACCAGGAATAAGTCGGGCCACGGCCCGACGTCTGCTCATCAGAACGGGTTTAATGAAGCCTCAGGTCTATAAACACTAAGGGGTAAATTTAGCCGCATTATCCTCAATCACTTTTGCAGAGTCATTGATGTCTTTTAGGAATTTATCTTTACTCTGTACCACCATAATTTCATCTGGTTTTACTGAGTACACTTCATAGTCTTTCGCTGCTAACTCTTGTTTTAATTTTGATAGCTTTTCAAGATCATTTTCTTTTGAAGTGATGACACCAATTCGCTCACCATCTTTTTCCATTAAACGAACTCGAAATGCAGGGTTACTGTATGCCCGACTCCAAAACGATGAAGTCTGAAAAAACATAGGACTTCTCGATGCAAATGATTGCGTAAACTTCATCATCATAGATATATACTCCTTTGAATTAAAAAATGATAAATAAATGATCAAAAACCATCTTAATAAAATTTGACCACTTTATCAAATTAATTTTCATCACCATATCTTATCCTATTGATATTTTTGATGATTTTGAGTATAAATCCATCTATTAGATTACCTTTTTTTGAGGCCAGTATCATCTTCTTCGACATCCCTTTCTTTTTCCTGTAACTCTCTTGCTTCCTCATCAGTAATCTCTTCTATCCTTGGTGTACTTTTAGACTGTGTTTCCAATCCTTGTTCTTTTTCTTGTTCCTCAACTTCAATATGAGTATGATGCACTGGTTTTTTTTGTCCGCGCAAACTATAAAGAATTTCGAAATAGAGATTCTGCTGTTCGGTGCTCATAGCCTCCACCTCAATCATCACTTCAATATTTGCACTAATTGCTTTTTTTTGCATTTGATTCGCCTGTTCCAATGTGATATAGGGACGACCTGGTACCTCTCTTCCCGTTCTTCGTATGGCATTGGCTATCATATAACCTTGAATCGCTTGTTGTGCTAAACCTCTTACTTCTTCTGGCAACAACTTATTTTGCAGATCAATAAAATAAGGGTTAGCAGAAAATGTCAGCTTAAAACCTTGCCTATGAAATCTTCCTGGTATTGAGATTAAGGGTACATCTTGCAAGGTTACCTCATGTTCGTAAGTATGTACTTCTGGGATACCTGATGGGTCATATTTCACTACTTCATCATCAGCACCATGCGTATATTCATGATCATTCGGAAGTCCTGTTGAGTCAGCCAAAACAACACTTGATTTTCCAGAAATAAGAGCAAGAAAGTGATAGAGAGTCCATTGATGCGAAAAAGACAATGCAGAGCCTTCGAAGTCTTTACCCGTTTGCTTATGATGTCCCATAAAAGCACGTACTGACTTCTCTATATCCACGCTTCCATCTGGTGAATATTTCACTAATTGGGAAAGACCACATAATCCGGAAGGTATTTTTTTAGTTGATGTCCCAGCAATGATAAGCGGAGGGCTGTGTGCAAACTCATTAAGACTCATTGTTCTTGCATAACACTTACTTTGTGCAAGTGTTCCTAATTTCCTTATAACATTTTCTTCTGTTATGAGGGAACCACCAAACGATATGGGCAAACAAACCTTATGTTTGTGGGATTCGAATGCCCACATATTCGAGTCAAGTTTAAAAAACTGTTCAATAGACGTACCCTTTTTAAAAATACCTAAACCTTGTTTCCACATTATCGCCTCCAACAATTAGATTATATTTGCTCATATTATAGCAAATATAATCTATTTGATTTATTGTTGACCACTCGAAATGTGTCTGTAGTTCTTCGGTTATCGAGATAGAAAAGACTTTTGTCTCTCAAAATTTTATGTTTGGTTATCTGCCTCAAAAATGAGACAGATACATCAGGTATATGAAGTAGATAAATCAGAAGCAGAATAATGAGAATCTTCTCTTACTTCTTGGAGTTGTTTTTTATAATTGTGCGTCACTGTCTCTGTTGATTCAGTTTTTTCTCTAAATTGAGATTTAGGTAAAAACGTGGCCAGTTCATCATGAAGCATAATTTTTTTATCATGCATGTTTTTTCGATCAATAATCGCTATTTTTGAATCCTGTACTCGTTTGGCGTCATCCTTGTTTTCAGGCAAAATAACAGGGAATTTACTTACCGTATCCAGATAACTTTTAAGTGCTGTGGGTGGTTGTCCGTGATTAATGTACTCATCTGCGATTAAAGCATAAGCCCAGAAATCTCTAAGACTAAAACTGAGTTGGTGTTTATTCGCCTGGAGTATTTCATCCATTTTAGCAAAATCACCATGTCTGGCATAAGCAAGCATTCGCTCGGGAACTGATAATGCTTGGGAGATTTTATATAAATCGCTAGTATCGATCAGTACATCATGAATAACAGGCTCTAAGCCAAGTTTCATCGCACATGCATTGACAGCTCTAATATTTGCCGGTGAAAAATACGCATGGGTAAAATTATAAAAATCATTCAAATTAACTTCTTTTCCATTATGAAGCCTATCAAACAATTCGTTGGTGTATTTCCCAGTATCATGCTTAATCGCACTGCCTACTTTAAATTGCCAATCACCCGATTCGTCTTTATAAAATAGAATGTTTTCAAATCCCATAGCATCTAGGATGATATTGGTTTTTTGATAAAAATCGCGATAGTGATTTATAAATTCAATCATGATTTCTTTGAGTTTAGGATCACTGTCTAAACGTTGTAAAATGGCACCTATTCGTTCATCAATGAGCGCATAATCCTTAAGATCAAAAGTCGATTCAGTACTCTCTTTATGTACAAGCATTTTATTGGCTTTATCGAACATCACCTTGTTGTGTTCCATTAAGTAAGGATCGAGTTCGGCCGGTTCTATTTTAAAATCAAACTTTACCTTTGATTTGAAGCATTTTTCGTAAGGAACGATTGACAAGGCTGCAGCTTGAGGCTCCTCTTTCTCAGGAAGTTTCACGTGCATTGTAATATGCTGTTCCCGTATGCATCGATGTTTCCCATCTCGATCAAAGCACTCATATAAAACGGCATATTTCTTCTCTAATTCTTCAAGTTCTGTAGGATTGGGATTTTGTTTCATGAGCTTAATAACAAAAGGAGCATCAGGAAATCGATAAAGCACATGAGTGCCCCCTTCACCGATACGCTCAGCTTTACTTAAATCAATCGCCCCCGACTCGGTTTTGGGTGCGGAATCAAGCTGGCTATCTATCCAGGACGTTAGTTTTGGATGCGCGGCGTTTTCTCTGGTTACCGCTAATTCAATCGATTGTAGCATTTTATTTGTTCACTTAATCAGGTAAGTTTCTATTATATTTCGGCCAAAAATGAATCGCGTTAATGATCAATAAATTTACACATTATTTTCAATTGCTATCTATAAAGTAGCCTGGGTGCAGCGAAGCGGAACCCGGGGATGCTTGTGCCAACAAATCCAGGGTTCCGCTTCGCTGCACCCAGGCTACAAAAGGTTAGAATGCTTAAGTTGACTCATTACCTGAACTATAGATTGCAAATAGTGAGTAAATTTGGGTTTGTCGGGCAAAAAACGATCGTTAAATGTACAATCTTTTATCTAGGCCCTTAACCATTCGCAAAATTGCACCACAATAGTGTGGTTTTAGAGCATCGAAACGCAGTCGTCATCCCGACGTCCATCGTTACACTGTGCCACAGTGTGGAGATCCCTCGCTATGATCGGGACGAGGGGTTGAACTTCGGGATACATAAAATCACGCCATTTAGGTCAAGATAGTAGAATGGTGAACAACCTCTAAAGCTTGATGCTTAATACGTCCGTTGGGTTTTCAAGATATTGCCCTTCACAAATAACCTTTGCTCCGAGTTTTATGTACATGTTATTTAACTTGGGATTTAAAGTATCTAGATAAATTAAATCAGCGTCCAATTCAATAGCCAAAGCTTTTGCTTTTTCCAAAAGTTGTCGCGCAAAACCCAAGCCTCTTAATCTCTCTTCCACAAAAACATAATCAAAATAAACGGCTTTTAATTCTGCATCACCAAGAGATCCTATTTCATCATCAGCGGGAGGTAGAGCATCGTCATCCCCAATACGAAAAGGATCAAAACCTTTTTCGAATAAACCAAACATAGCAACAGGTTGTCCATAAAACGTTGCAACGTAAATCTGTTCCTGTTTTTTATGAATGTCTTTTTGATAAAATTTTTTATCGTCTTGATGCAAATAACCCCATGCTTTCTTTGCCCATGATGCTACAAGCTTTATAAGCTCCTCTTTATCTTCGTTATATTCAGAGAGTTTTTTAAATTGAAGCGTGTGTTTTTTTCCTGCAGCAGTAAAAAATATCATTTTAACTCCTTTTAATGTTTTTTATCTTAGTATTCGGGTCTGTTTCATTGTAAACAGACCCTATTTTTTCAAAGTATTCTCGGTGTTATTTGATGTGATATGACTCAGATGTTCTCGAGTCCAATCAAATAGTTTTTGACCAGCAGCCATTCCAACTGCAACTCGCGCAGTCCCCCAGCCAATTCTGAATTTTTGTTGAAAAAAACTCAATTGACCTAAGAGGGGTTTCTCTAGTTTTCTGGATTCACTCCATAAGTGAGCTAACACTTCATACGCAGATGGTGATTTTCGATTTGCTGGGGTTGCATATTGCATGTTGCGAACGTAATTAAATGGGCTTGATGCAATCGTAGCCAGTCCAGCAGCACTCGCATTATAAAAAAATTCTTGATAAGACGGCTTTGAGCTGGGTGCTTTACTCTCTGCTTTTTTGGCTTTAGCCCTCATCAAACTTCGCAACATTTCATACGTACTGCCAAAGACCATATCACGTGTCACGGTAGCGGTGGTTCCTTTTATAAAAGGTTTAAAACCTCCTTGAGCCCACATCTCCTGGGCACTTTTGCGAAAAGAAGCATCTTCTTTTCCCCAAGTATGGTATTTAACCGCAGAAATACTATTGGTTGATATCCCGCCAATACTTCCTGCAACCATACCTACATAAAATTGGGACAATGTTTGACTAAATCCTAAATGATTATGGAGGTAAGGAAATAGATAGGTGTTGAGCTCTCCCTGAGCAATATAGTAAATACTTCCAAGAAATGTGCGTTGTACTAATGCTTGTGAGAATCCTTGATATGGATCTTTAAAGTTTTCAATCGAAAGGAAAGGACGATTGTATTTCACAGATAAATATAAAGCCCGATCCCATGGATTAAAAATTCCAGCAGTAGATACACCAACAATTAATCCACTGGCAACATCAATATTAAACTTTTGCATAAAATTTAACTTTGGATCACCTTCACCTGCTTGCTCATTCGAGCTTTCACTACCCATATCTAACTCTCCATGCATTCTATGAAGAGTGCATTGAAATTTAAAATAGCGATTAGTGCAAGTGGATTTTTTTCGCTACTTGACTTGTTTCGAATAGAGCATTGAATCTTGATGTTTTGATTCATCCCATATTTCATCTTCAGATAAGCTCGTTTCTATGAACTCAATTACAGCACCGTGTTCTTCAATCATAGCGACTCTAAAATTTTTTAAAGGAAAATAAGGCTCGAGAAGAACATGTTTTCCTTTTATGGCTTCGTCAATACACGCCACTTTATAGGCTATGTGTGGATGAGTTTGTATCAACCGATGGAGCGGGCAATTAGGACCAAATCGATGATATTGAATGCGGCCAGGTAATTCCCCTCCAGAGGTATACATATCCATAACAGCGCTATAACGCTCACCAGTGCGAGGTTCTGTTACTGGGATTCCAACATGATGATATTGATAGTTCATAATAAACCTCAGAATACGTTGATTTATTTACATTTTACCTCATGACTGTTCCGAGATTAATCAATATTATTTTCTGGGTTATCAACTTTTGGTTTATAATTAAAGATGTTTTTGATGAATAAAATTTTATTATGCTGAATTTTTCTCAATTAAGATGTTTTATAAAAGTTGCCGAACTTCTCAATTACAATCGTGCTGCAGAAGAACTAAGTATTACGGCAACTGCCGTGAGCAAACAAATTAAAAATCTGGAACATCAATTGGGTGAACAACTCTTTGTTCGAGACACACGCAAGGTTCAACTGACTGCATTTGGTTTCATGCTGCTCGAAAAATGTCAGCAATTATTCCATGAGACACAACGCATCGAGCAATTTATTGAGTCAAGACAAACCCATCCTCAAGGTCAAATCACTATTTTGGTTTCAAACATTCTTGCTCGAGAATTAATTTTGAATAGGCTTGCTGATTTTGTTGATCAATATCCATTGATTGATTGTGAGTTCCTATTCTCAGAACACGATAATGATTTAGCGCGAAAAGACATTGATGTGATGGTGGGCTTTCCTGAAATTCCCCCGTTTACCGATCAACTAAAATATCGAAAGATGCCCGCTGTGACCAACATTCTTTGTGGGGCACCTGGCTTAATAAAACACTATGGGATGCCAACACAAGCATCCGATCTCATGTCATTTCCTTTTATTTCCCATAGCCTAAGAAAGCCTGCTACAGAACTCCCGTTAGAAAATGGAACCTATCTACCCTGCCCTAAGCCCATACTTTTTATGGATGATTTTAATGCGTTAAATCAAGCGTGTAAAAATGGAATAGGTCTCTTTTTAACGGGTGACAGCCTGGTTAAACAGGCGCTTAAGGACAAAACATTAATACAAGTGCTTCCAGAAATACAATTTAAGCGATATGAAATTTTTACTTTTTATCAGCCTTATGGCTCTAAGCTACCAAAAATCAGGGCATTTCTAGATTTTTATGCGCCAAACCCACTAGTGAAATGAAAACAGAACCTATAACCCTGTAAGCAATTTCACTTCAAATTTTTATCTATGATTCATTTAATTAGAGCATTATATTTTGCAACGAAACTGGAAATGAGCAGGTTGCATCTTACTGATGATTTGTATGAGGGAATGACGAGTAAATCACCTGACGATAAATACGAAGTCCAACCAGGATTTAATATAGGACTTGGTTACGGCTCCGATAACAAACTATAAAAAGATGAGAAAACATAACCCATATGAGGGTATAACTTGGGTTATGCTCGCCTGTTGTCTCAATCTGCATCCCTATTAATAATACATTAAGGTTATCAGATTATAATATAAACTCTCTTATTCCGTTTTATCTTTTTATGCTATCCAAAATATTTGACATAAACTACAAAAGAACAAACATTCCTATGTGTGGTACAGTTAAGAAAATCACTAACCCATCTCCACTTATAGTACCACCTGATAAAATACTTCAATTATTGCAAGACAAAGAATGTACAAAAGTAAAAATTGACGATGAAACTTATAAAGTTCTTCGATTTTTAGTAAGAACAAACGGTGAACTTGTTTTTGCCCGCGAGGGATATCCTGGTGGTTCTATTCCAGCCCACTGGCAGATGGCCGGGGAAGACTCAATATTAGCAGCATTTTGTCTCACTGCAGGCAATGTTTTTTTTGATGAAAAGAATAATACATTAAAATTCATTAATAATAAAAGTGGTGATTTTCGTCCCCCATTTGACTCGCTGCAATTTGTTTTCCCTGAGTTAATTAAGGCTAAGATTCAACTGGCCGATACACTGAATATTCAGAAATTAAACGACTCGGGCTACTTAGAACAAAGTTATACAGTTACAAAGGAAAAAGTACTAGCCCATTTTAGTTCAGCTAAGTACACCCCTATTCCAAGTAACAAATATCTGGGTGAAGATCTAAACAGGTTAAAGCAATTCCGTGACGAAAAATTAGCGCTTAATAAAGAGAATAAGTTTGGTTTAGAGTACAATCAGTCTATCAGGCGTTTTTATATTTCGGCTGTCGCTCTTCGTAATTCTGAGTTATCGATTAAAGAGATATCCCAACGGTTGAAAAAACTAGCACATAATGAATTTCATCATCGTCACAGCACGAGACGTTTTATTGCAGATATAGTACTTATTATAAGTTGTTTTGGTGGTATAGGGCTATTCGTGGGATTTGGTCGAATGGCTATGGGCACTACATTCTTGTTTAGTGATGCAAAAACAGCTCGAGAAAAAGATCTTACTAAAAATTGGATGAATGAAAATGCTGAAAGCAATGGACAGGAAGCTCGAGTATTTAACAGTTGTCAACCAAGATAAATGGAGTTTTAATCCCGTTATCCTTGATAACGGCATGAAAACTTCTTTGTTTTCAAAAATATACCCTCTTCACCTGGGCAGTGGGGAAATTTGTGTAAAATGACGGTATTCAAACAAGATACTCAATCAACTTGTGCACTAAGAATATTTTTTACTCCTTGAATCTTTTTTTCTAAAGGGCCCGAAATAGTTTGATGCTCTGTATGTAACGCAATTTGTCTTAAATCCAATCGAGAAATAATTTTCATCATGGTCGTATTGTTAATTTTTCTTGCTTTCCTCAACGTGCGCAATTCCTGATGGGCTCCCTCTAAAGCGGCATATCGAAGCTGTCGTTCAAATGTTAAAGCTAATATACTCTCTAATTTTTCATTTTCAGTACCATGGTTTGATACGATAAATTGATTAAAGGAGTCCATTAATTTATTGGCAACCTCAATGCACAAGGCTTTCTCTCGCTCATTGACTTCTTCACATAAGCTCTGCATCTTTATTTTGATTGCTTCAATAGCAGCTTTAGATAATGCAAGCACCGCTTCATTTTCTTCATCTTGGT
The DNA here is from genome assembly GCF_001468065.1 of Legionella steigerwaltii. GTDB lineage: Bacteria > Pseudomonadota > Gammaproteobacteria > Legionellales > Legionellaceae > Legionella > Legionella steigerwaltii. Next base: position 37,512 of record NZ_LNYZ01000009.1, on the reverse strand, counting down.
TAGGCTTATGCAGTAAGTTTTTCAAACCCGGTGTAATTAAAGGTAAAAGTAGACTGCTAATCAATAGCGAACAGAGGACAACCCCAATAACAAGGATAATTAAAAGCTTACGCTCAGGAAAAGGGCCACCATCGGCCATATGCGGTAAAGATAAAATCGCAGCCAGTGCAATTGCCCCACGTACGCCTCCGAGAGAAAAGGTACTGATTATTTTAAAATTAGGAAACCGCCAGGAACTTTTATTACGTCGGGATATCAATGCCTCAAAAGGCAAGGTTAAATAAATCCATACGGTACGCAGGAGAATTAGGGTCACCGTAATCAGAACAACAATCATTGCATATTCGGATAAACTATAGCCTGTTGCATTAAGAAATTTAATCGAATGGGGCAAATATAATCCTAAAAGGATAAAGATAATTCCATTTAAAGTAATATCGAGAACCTCCCAAACAAAATGACCTTCCAAACGCATTTTGGCCATTGTTCTATCTAAAAATCCAGCACGATCTACAGTAAACCCTGCTGCAACAGTAGCCAATATGCCTGAAAAGCCTAATTTTTCAGCAACAAGATATACGGTAAAAGGTAAAAGCAGCAATAATAAATTTTCAGTGGTAGTCTCATGAACATTATGCTTGGTTAACTTTCCTAAAAGTGAAATAAAAATATAGGTAAGAACAACCCCAACCCCAATCCCACCGAGACTGATAAATAATAGACTCCATAATGCACCCGTCAATGAAAACATACCCGTTAACATTGCAGCAACAGCTAATTTAAATGAAACCAAGCCAGATGCATCATTTAACAGTGCTTCTCCTTGTAAGATATGCATAATCCGATCGGGTATTCGCGCTCCAGCAGTCATGGACCTGAGTGATACAGCATCTGTCGGCGAAAGCGCTGCCGCTAATGCAAAAGCAGCAGGCAAAGGAATAACTGGGATTAGCCAATGCACTAAATAACCAATTCCTGCCACAGTAAAAAATACCAAACCAATTGATAACATAATAATGGGTCTGGTGTAGAGTAGAAACTCACGTTTAGGAAAATGCCAGCTGTCATTAAATAATAAGGGGGGAACAAACAACAGCATAAAAAGTTCCGGATTAAACCCTACTTCAAAAAAAGCGGGAAATAGATCGGCCAAAAGTGTTCCTATGGCAATTTGTATTAATGGTGTTGGCAGGAACGGAACAAAGCGTGTAATCACTCCAGAAATTACCATTAAAAAAAGAAGAATCAAACAAATTAACACGCCTTCCATTGTTTTTATTACTCCTAAACTTATTTGAGATGAATCAATCGATGCCTATAGAAATTTATTTCCCCTGCATGACTTTAGCTTGAAAACTCATCAAATTTGCTGCGTTAAAATGAGCTCTCATTGAGTGTTACTTCTGTTGATTGTAAATCACTTCCATGTACAAGAATAGAGCTAATTCAGCTCTCGAACACAATTCGACTTTATTAAGCTTCTAGTAATAAATCTTTAGTACTTGTAGCCTGGGTGAAACGAAGTGAAACCCGGGTTTCGGTCCTTCAGACCTTCACCCAGGCTACCTTTAAATTGACGCCATTACGTGAATTCTTATTCAAAAAAAGCCGCGACAGAATCATGTACTGCCATCGTATCGTCAAAACCTAGTTTTATTAATTCGCGGGTGAATTTTTTCTCAAACAAAAGAAAACTGAGTAAATCACCGGAATGACGTTTCGCACCAAGAAAATTAAGCATCATACGTAGTAACATGGGCATGTTGTTATACTGAGATTGAGCCAAAGTAGCTATATCCGTACTTGGACGTAAATGTAAGGTTTGAATGGGTCGCCAAGGGGCATGATCTTTTTTCTCCATGGGTAACATATGAGCCATGGTGTTCATGTGGTCAACCATTTCAAGATCACGTTCGAGATTATCTAAAAATAATCCGTTGACCATATTACCCAAAACACGTGTGAAATCCATATCGCTTCCCTGTAATTTCACTGGGTTTTCTACATCGGGTAGTTTCCGAGTGCCAATCACTAAAATTTTATCCACTTGGCAACGAATGGCGCCACGTAGAGGGGCTGCTAAACCTACATGGCCATCTCCATAATGAAACCCATCTATTTTTGCAGGTGGAAAGAACAAGGGTAAGGAAGTTGAGGCGAGGAAATATTCCATTTGCAGATTCACTCTTTGGCTACTATGCAGCGGATCATTCCAATCCTCAAAATCGTCTGCATGATGCTGATAAAACGAGATGGTTTTCTGAGTTTCATAACAACTGCTGATCACCTCCATCATTTCTAAGTGTTTATTCTTGATGACACGTTCTAAGACCTCAAAATTAATAATGTTATTAATAAATTTTTGTAACGGTGATGTATCAAGAACATGCCCCAATAGACGCTGCCTCATCAACATACTGCTCATGTTATACATGGCAGATTTGCTTAGAGCGTAATTACTGGCCTTAAAAATGTGATTACAGGTAATATTACGCCATAACTCATCTAACTTGTTCGCTCCAGCAGAAAAATCCAGTGCATTCTCAGCTAACACCCCTGCATTAATACTGCCAACACTGGCACCAGTGAGCATGTCAAAAGGAATTTGTTTTGAGTCAAGAATTGTACTGATCGCTTTGAGCACCCCAGCCTGATACGCTCCGCGTGCTCCGCCACCAGCCAGGTAAAGCGCTATTTTGGCCATTTCTTACTCTTTTGGAAAGTGAGTTAAAAATATAGCTTTGTTATAAGTCGCTGGCAAGAGCATCAACATAGTAACGTAGCCGTATTCGCGTAAGTGTAATAAGAACCGCACAACGGCTTGCTATTTTAATTTACACTCATTTTGAGCAAAATATATTCTAAGTGATTGACATTTAGCCCATGAAATTATATCATGAGAAATGTTCATTTTTTATACAGATCATGCAAGAACCTATAGAAATTAAACATCCTTTTCTTAGACGAGTTAAAGAAAGCGATTATCAACGAGTTTGGGAAATATGGATGCAAGATCATATTATCCAATGGATGTCATTTACCAAAAAAGATTTAGAATCTTTTAAAGCAACATTTGATCGCCTCAATAAACAAAGTGATGTCTATGTCCTGGTCGATTTAATCGATGATAAAGAAACCATTGTTGGCGTTCGCCGTATTAAATATCTCTCTGGCCCTTATGAACATGTTGCTGAATTTTGTTCGATGGGAGTGGATGGTCAGTACCTCAATAAGGGCTATGGTAAAGTTTTTTGGAAAGAATTTGAAGACATTGTAAAACAAAATCCCAAAGTTAAATGCATTCGTTTCACCCAAAGTGGAGGAAACAACAAAGCGTTCCACCTTTCCGATTCAATAGGTTATAAAACAGAGGCAGTATTCCCAGATTGGTTGCAGCGCTCTGGAGAAGCTCAAAAAAGTCTTTATTATCTTATTGAACGTTTTAGTTATAAGATAATTGATTCTGCATTGCTTGAGCAGTCAAAATCTCTTGCCTCCAAAAAATATGAACCGAAACTTCCACCACTAGTAGATCAAACACCAAGTCATCTAACCGTACAACGTGTAAACAATAAGATTCAAGTGTTGCATGATAAGAATCTAGTCCTTGATTTTGATTATTATCCTGATGAAAGTGTGATTCAACATATTGGATTTCTTGAGGATCTTAAAATTTATCAAAATGATAAAAAACTTTGTACTGCCGCATTAAGACTTGCTTTAAACTCCATATTGACAGAGAACAGGGTAAAAAAACTTGAACTATTTACTCATGATGACAAAGCAATTGAACTGTGTGCCGAATTAGGATTTTGGATTCGCGGTGAAAGACCTGCGTCTTACTGTCAAGACGGTAAGTACTTCAACGAATTAGGTGTTGAATACAGCTTTTTTGGTATCGAAGAGGCGCTCTCTTTATTTAATAGTTTTAAAGAAAGTCAATTGATTACCGCAAAATTAAATGAGTTGCAGCAAATTATCAATCATCTTGAAGAAAAAGGTGTTTGTGATTCATTAGGCAAAAATTATCTGGCGAATATCGTCTATCAAATTGTTCGTGACGAGCTTTTAGAGCAAAAATTATTTGTGTCTTTAGAGGACAAGCCTTGGGAAAAAGTACTGCCTCAATGCCCTGAGGTCTTTGCACAAGCAGCAAAACAATTACAGTCTGCTTTATGTGCTTTACACAAACCCCAAAAGGAAGAAACTAAAGCCAGCCAAATAGGCATATTCAGTGGATTTCAGTCTCCCTCTTCCGCTCACCCGCCTGATGCTCAAAAAACTTATGACCTCAAATAAAGCACATTACTCAAGATGATACGCTTACGCAAACAGATCAACTGTCTTGAATTTTATTTCAAGACAGTTGCTACTCTTCAAACTTAAGGCCTGACCCATTGTTTTAAATTTTCGATTTTGCGCTAGATATTTAATGAGGACCGCTGATTAAATCTTTTGGAAAATGTCGTCCTTTATAACTAATCATCCCATGGCCTTATCTGCTGTTCTTTGGCAGGCATTATAACGTGGACCAACTGTATTCGACAAAACCCAACAGAGCATGGTTTATATTAGTGGAGTCCATAGCTCCTAACCTCTTGTTTTTCATCCGATTTTTTTTGTCCGAGTTGACTTAACTCTTTCAAAATAGATGCATCTTTGTCAAAAGAAAGGTATGTACCTTCTCGTTTATAGTCTTTCTTCATCTGTGACTCGAGTTTTCTACCCAGTTCTTCTGAGCCCGTCTTTCTGCTAAGGTTAGTTTGCATCTGCTCTATAAACATTTTAGGTGTAGTGTCTTTACTATTGCTATTGAGCTTTTGGTATGCAGTGGGGCCAGTGCACATTAATGCGTCATTTTCTACTATCCAGCGGGTTTGAATTGATTTCCCATCCTTCATATAAGGGGGCGAAATAGAATTTAAAAAAATAGCAGTCCTTTCAAGCTCTGATAAGGCCTTGCTATTCTTGATACCAGTTAGACTCACTAAAACTCGAAACTTGCCTGCCTCTTTTGACGCCACAACACTATATGCTGCTTTATTCTCCTCCCGCTCTTTCTCCAACAGTTGGTTTAATGCTTTTTGCGCATCTGCCTTCGAACTAAATGTCGGAGACACCAATTGTTCAACTGCAACTGTCAGAGTTTTGGTATCGACTCGGCCTCGGGGTTCCCATTTTATATTGTTATGAGTTCCGGATACGTAATCGCGTTGTGCAGCAGAATTGTTTTTTGATTTTTCTCTCATGATGGCCCTTAATAATCTAAAAATAAACGTTACTAGAGTAAAACTTTACAAACTCATAAACTCTTACAACATTAAAAAATAAATAACTTTCATGCTCTGGTTATTGTTTTCTCTAATTTAAGTTATAGACCTAGAACAGGGAATTGTCGAAAATGAAAACCTTGATTACGCTACGATTTATCAAGGCTTGCTAAGCGTGTAGTTGATATATCAAAGGTTAACCCAATATTTATTTATCATTTGTGGTCTTTGGTGTTCATTGAAATAAGTTTTTAAAAACTATTTCTAAGCGGGTTCGTAACCCTCAGCTGGGACGATCTGCCGCATCTCTTTGCTGTCAAATCGCTTCAAAATGACTACAGGTATTGACATGAGCGTCACAAAACTGTATAGTAATAATACAAATATTTTTTACAGAATTTTTATGTCTCTTTCTACCGTACACCACAAGTTAAATAAAGAAGCAGGTTTCACAAAAGCCTTTGCTTGCTTTTATTTTAGCTTTTTTAGCCAGGAGCTGGGTGGTCGGTAGAATTAACTAACACTCCAACCCCCAGCATAGTCTGGGGGTTTTTGGTACCCGAATTCCCAGACGATAAAAAGCATGGGGGTTGGACAAACCAAAAGAGGAGTGTCCATCATGCACCATCAAACGCGAACACCTTGTTCCCCGGATCTATCCAAAATACTTACTGCGTGTAGGAGGGGATGATGAGCTATTCAATCTTAAAAAAACTACCTCCTGTAGAAGAAATTATTCGAGAAATCCCATTATCTCCTTCGGCACGTCAGCAAATTGCCCGTGACCGGAGAGAAGTCAAAGCAATTTTAGAAGGTCGTGATAATCGTCTTTTAATGATCGTAGGACCTTGCTCTGCTTGGCCGAAAAAAGCGGTTCTAGAATATGCGCGTCGTTTAGTGCAATTAAACGAGAAAGTAAAACATGAATTAAAACTCATCATGCGGGTTTACATTCAAAAACCTCGAACAACTAAGGGATGGACTGGTCCTGTAAACCAACCCGATTTATTTTCTGCTCCAGATATTGCATCAGGAATAAAATACACCAGAGATATGATGGTGAAAGTCATCGAAATGGGACTGCCTATTGCTGATGAAGCTTTGTTTACCCATAATGCCAAAGGATTTCTTGAGCTTCTGTCTTGGGTTGCGATTGGTGCCCGCAGTTCCGAAGATCAGGAACATCGAATTTTTGCCTCCTCCCTAGATTGTGCCGTAGGATTAAAAAACCCCACTCATGGATCATTGGCTATTGGGGTCAATAGTATTGTTGCATCGCAACATGATCACGTTGCGGTATTCGATGGCTACGAAGTACAAACACATGGCAACCCACATGCACATATGGTTTTACGCGGCTCCAATCATGCCCCTAATTATTCCATTGCCCATCTTCAAGAAGTAAAACACCATATGGACATGCATCAGATCATCAACCCGTCCATCATTGTTGATGTCAGCCATGATAATTGCCTGGTCGATGGCAAAAAAAATCATCACCTGCAACCCTCCATCGCTTTAAACGTTTTAGAAAGTATTCGAAATCACGCGGATTTAAAACAATTGGTCAAAGGATTTATGGTTGAAAGTTTTATCAAAGAAGGAAATCAAAAAGTTGATGCGATGAATCCAGAAGACCTTGATTTAAGTGGGCTATCGATTACCGATCCATGCCTTAGTTGGGAAAAAACAGAGGCTTTTCTATTAGAGCTCGCTGAGTTGCGCTCTTTAGAAAAAAATGAGTTGGAAATGGAGGTGGCGATATGAGTACTTTATTTGGTATTTCTGGTGATGCAGGTTCATTTTCCGAAGAAGCGGCCTTGGTTTATGCCAAACAAAATGGAATCGAACCGACTCTTGTTCACTTACTGGATATGGAAGGTGTTCTGCATGCGATTGAAAATGAAACCATAGCTCTGGGTATAGTGCCGGTAGTAAATCTTATAGGTGGATTGGTCAAACCCGCATTTCAAGCAATGGGCAGACATTTATTTACCCCCATTGATGAACTATGGCATGAAATCAATCAATGTCTCCTTGTAAAACCAGGCATTCAGCCTCATCAAATTACGCACATCGTGTCACATCCGCAAGGGTTTGCCCAATGCCGTCAATTTCTACAACAATTCAAAAACACGGAACACATCGAATGGATTGATACTGCAAAAGCAGCCAAGGATTTAGCGGAAGGAATATTGCCACCTCATTCAGCAATCATTGCATCGGCACGTTGTGCAGAACTGTATGGTTTAGAAATAAAAGCGGCAAAGATCCAAGACAGTCAGCCGAATCGAACCGCTTTTATCTTGGTAAAAAAGCATCACAATACAAATCTTCTCAGGTAAGGAGAATATCATGACTACACTCGAAGAATTGAGAACACAAATTGAACAGACTGATGCATGCATCATTGAAATATTAGCAAAGCGCCAAGAACTATCGAAACAAATCGGTGCTTTAAAATCGAAAGAAGGAAAAAAAATACTGGACCGCTCGCGCGAAAAACAATTATTTGAGTATTATGATCATTTGTCCAAGCAGTACCACTTGCAAGAGGAATTTATTAATCGTTTGTTCAAAATAATCCTATCCAACTCTAGAAAGGTACAAAAATAATGAATCATTTTATAAAAAAGACGTTACCTGGAGATTCTGCGACTGTTGTGATTAATTCATTAGCTCAGCAAAAAATAAATGAAGGGATTAAAATTTATAATCTCAGCGCCGGTGAGCCCAAACTACTCCCTCATCCCTCAATTGTTAATGCGACCACACGTGCTCTGGAGCAAGGGCAAACTCTTTATCCTCCAGTAGCAGGTATTCCAGAACTACGACATCTGGCAAGTGCTTGGATGAACAAAACTTATGGTTGTTCGTTTAAAAAAGAAAGCTGCCTCGTCGTTAATGGCGGAAAATTTGGAATCTATTTGCTGATGCAGTTATTAGTACAACAAAACGATGAAGTGATTATCCCCGCCCCCTACTGGGTATCTTATCCAGCCATGGCTAAGTTGTTTGGCGGGAATCCTGTCATCGTTGACACTAAAGAAACAGAAGGATGGAAATTAACACCCCAATCACTTAAAAAAGCATGTACTTCGCAAAGTAAACTTCTAATTTTGAATAACGCCACCAATCCAACAGGGGCCTTATATACTGAAGACGAGCTTCTCGAACTAATGCAAGTAGCTCACGAACATGATCTACTCGTTATTGCGGATGAAGTATACAGTGCCCTCACCTACGATGGGCATCCCTATATATCGTGTGGTTCTTTTCCCCAATTTCAGGATAGGGTTATTGTTATTCAAAGTTGTTCCAAAAATTTTGCCATGACGGGTTGGCGAATTGGCTTTGTTTTCGCACCCCAATCCATTATCCAACCATTAACCACGTTAGTGAGCCAAAGCACCAGTGGCGTGACTACCTTAAGTCAATGGGCAGCCATAGCGGCCTTAAACGAATTAAATCATATAAGTATCTGGGTGCAACAATGCATGCAAAAAAGAAGGGATACGATGATTCATGCCTTACAGACCGCTTTTGGCATAACCATAGAGCTTCCGCGTTCGTCTCTCTATGCATTTCTTTCCTTAAAAAGTTTAGGTTTTGAAAAAGAAAACTCCGAAGAGTTTTGTAAACAAGCTTTGGAAAAAGCGCATGTTGCCCTAGTGCCAGGAATTGCATTTGGCAAGGAAGGTTATGTGCGTATGTCGTTTGGAGGAAATGAAGAGGATTTAAAAGCTGGAATCCAAGCATTAGCCCAATGGCTGCATTCACAAAAGTAGACTTACACTTGCTGATTCCATTCTGCGATCATCTTGTCTACTGCCGCTTCAGGTGATAGGCTAACAATGACTGGAGAATAATCAATCTTACCCAGATTCAGTTTCTCTCGCATCAGTCAAAACAAAATAACCTACTGCGAATAACTCCTGAAGATAAGCAGTTTATAAAACAACAACACGTGCAGTTAAATAATAAAAATGAGCCTTAAAGTAGCAATCATTGGCGCTGGTGCATCCGGCCTTACTTCCGCTGCTGCAGCCCTTGCAGAAGAAATTATCCCCTGCATTTTTGAAATGTCAAACCGAATTGGCGGGGTCTGGGGCCCCGATCTTCGTGAGCCATCAGACCAAGGTTCTGCTTGGCCAAATATGAAAGTAAATATCTCACGCCATACCGGAACTTTTTCTAACTTTAACTGGCCACCAAAAACACCAGACTTTCCCACAACACAACAGGTATATGATTATTTACATGACTATGCAAAGCATTTTGAACTGTTCCCCTATATCCGATTTGGCTGTCGCGTTATTGAAGTCTTAGAACGGGATGGAAAATGGCTCATTCGTTGGCAAGAAAACAAGACAACACTTAAAGAGGAATTGTTTGACGCGATTCTTATTGCAACCAGTAAATTCACGAATCCTTATATCCCTAATTTTAGCGGATTGGAACAATTTAAAGGCAAGATGCTTCATAGTGCACAATATAAATCTGCCGAAGATTTTATTAACAAGAGGGTCTTAATCGTAGGGGGTTCATTAAGTGGTACATCAATTGCTGAAGAGGTTGCCAAAAAGACTGAGGTCATCCATTTATTTAGAAAGGAGCGTTGGGTAATCAAAAGATATCGCTCCTCTGATCCCCCAAATAATGGCCCTTTTTTGCCAAGAGATCTATTAAAAACCTATGAAAGCGCTCAAATTTCTCTTTCTAAAGAAGAGCAATATCAATTTATGCTGCAGCACTGCTCTGAGCAAAATGAATTTCCTGAATGGTACATGTCCCCTTCTTCCTCTGTAGGCTTTGTTGTCGCAGATGAGTACTTTCAAGCGGTTCGCAGTGGTAAATTAAAACTCGCTCGCGGAGAAATTGATCATTTCCTCGAATCCAGCGTTGTTTTAACAAATGGCCATTCTATTGATAATTTCGATGTAATAATATTTTGTACCGGCTATGAAAGAGATTTATCATTTCTTCCCGAACACTTACGTTTAAAACCCAACACCTCTCTTTATGAAGATACTTTTCCAATTGATGCTAAGAACCTAGCATATATTGGTATGTATCCTGGAGCACGTGGCGCGGTATTTCCTCTTGTCGAATTACAAGCACGGTATGCTTGCGGCGTATTCAAAGGCAGGCTGAAGCTCCCTTCTCTAGAAACAATGAAAGAAGAAATCGCAAATACTCCCAAAGACCGCGATGAAATCAAATTCTCCACCTCTCTAGCCCAGAAATTAGAAGTAATTCCCCAGTTAGGTTCATATCATTGGGGCTTACGTCGCATGCTATTAGGTGCATACACTCCAGCGCGATTCCGACTTGAAGGATTCCATAGTGATGTAAATGCAGCCGTAAAATCAATCGAAGAAACAGAATGCTATAGACGTATGTTACTTAGAGCAAACGATAAAATCCCCTCTCTTGCAGCTATGTGTCTGTTTAAGACTCATCAGCACCAACAAAAACAAGAAGCACCCCTTGAAAATAAAGATAAATTTTCTTTACTGTAGATACTGTCTTTAAAAGTAACTAAATATGTTAAACGCTTGCCTCACCTTTCCCTCGACGTCCCGCGGACAAGCCGGGGACGTCAACAAAGGGTGCCCATTCTTTAACTGAATTATTACATTCACTTTTTCATCACCGTAAGAAACAATTCCGAATGCAAAAACAACTGCAGCCATGCATGCAAGTATGGATATCCGCTGTGTTCAAACCATTGTGGATCAACCATGTAAAACTGTCTGATAAAGGGAAATAAAGCAACATCGGCTAGAGTGATTCGATCTGCTAAAAGAAAGCGTTGTTTCGTTAATAATGAATTTAATTTATCGAGGTAATCGCCCGCCTCTTCTCTATAATAAAGCGGATCTTTTTTCTCTGTGCGTTGTGGGTATTTATAGTTATCCAGAATAGGTTTGAATTTTTTATCATTCAAGTGAATTAATTCATTACATTGCTCTTTGAGTTTGCTACATAACCATCCATCTGGATCAGATTGTGTTAAAGCCCATATCATAATATCAATGCTTTCATCAATCACACGACCATCTTCTAAAATTAGCACCGGCACAGTACCTTTGGGTGAGGCTAAAAGCATCTCCTGAGGTTTATTTTTAAGCTCAACCTCACGTTGTTCGACTTTAATTTTGGAATACGCAAGTGCCATTCTTGCTCTAATCGCAAAAGGGCAGCGCCTAAAGGTATAGAGTATCGGATATTTCACTGTATTTAGACCATTTTATTTGTTCGTAAGAAAACGCGCAATTCATGAATCAATTGAAGCAGATCATAAATAAAAGACTGGTAATAAACAACTCATTCCCCCTTGTCTCAAATAAGTTCCTTAGTCTAGTTATTAATTCACCATAAATTCATATTTTTGCCACTATGACTGTTTATTTTACAAATAAAACACCCAATGTGTATAATAAAGTATCAATCAGTTAAAAAGGCAAATATCATGGTAAAAATAGTTGCGACTGAACAAGATAAGGAAATAGTTCTTCTGGATACAGAAAACATCAAGTTAGGTGGAACATCAGAATATTATAAAAAACTTTCATCCTACGACAAATTGGATGAGGCTTTGCAAACCATGTCGAGCATGGACCTGACCGACAAAGAAAATTGGCGAATCGCAATACTGCTCCAAAACTTAAAGAAGAAAAAAGCAGATTCTGAAGAACCAGAAATCAACTCACTCATACAACAATGTAAAGATTTTTCACTAATTAATACCCCCAATTCAGAGCAACTTGCCAGCATGAAAAAGCTGAGCTGTTATCGGGTTGGAGCAGATGCAGGAGCAGGATTTAAAGAAGGCGATTTAGATGTGCTCGGTACTGAAGGTTTTTTACACTGCACCGGTGTTTTAATCGCTACAGAAGATGAAAACGGAACGCCTTGTTATTATATCGCCCATGTATTCGGTGACCGAACAACAAAAAGTACAGTTGAAGAGGAATTGAATCGAATTCTTTCTGACGTAAAAAAACTTACGGGTAGAAAACTCTCTTGGTCCGACTTGAAAGATCAAGTAACCCTGGTAGGTCCTGGAAGCGACGTAGAAGAACCGAGTCTAGGCTATAAGCAAATATTCAAAATATTAACTCAAGCAAAAGCAAACCCGCTGCCTTTATTCGCTGATAGTGTTGCATTTAACTTAACAGGGCTAGGCGACGATTTAATCATATTAGATCCTAAAGGACAATTAAATGAGGGGACTCAATCTCAAATCCCAAGGGTAGGGCATGGAGTTTATTCTCCTGTTGATAATATAAGTGATGCAGAATCAATAACAACTATTGAAAAACAAATTTCAGATGCAATTTTAGCTGGTGAGTTTCCTTATAAAAGTTCTTCTGTGGTTAGTAAACTATAAATTGGCATCCTTTGTAGGTTGGTCATTTTGACCCAACACGACACAGCTCTCCCAATGTCGTGCAAATTGAGGCGAGAAATTGTAAATTTCTGAATAATTTATTTGATTTTTAACGGCAGCTTGTTCTCATATTGGGCCATTCTGCGGGAATAACACAATTTTAAAACAAAATGTATTATTTCCTTAGGGGTCCGTCCCGGACCGTCCCCTGCCACTTCACTAAAAAGGTGCAATGTCCCAAAGGCAAATGCAGGGTGGAGATTAATGGCATCCCTGTATTTCGTGATTCTGGACCTATCAGGGATTATGCTTCGTATCACTTGGTAACTCGTTATTTACACCGTTATAAAAATCCTTTGATATAAAAGATGACAACCTAAGCTCTTCATTTCATTCAGTTAGTTGACGACAACAGTCCGTATAAGCCTAGTATATATCAGCCCATGTAAGATGATGTTGAGCTCCTAATGAATTGTAAAGAAATCGCAATGAATTGCAGTTTAATTGATGTCACCTTTTATTATTGAGTTATATTATTACAAGTTGCATTAATTTTTTTATAAATACAGTATTTTGGAGATACATTATGTCAATGTCTAAAGAAGAGCGAGAAAAAAAGAAACAGCAAGAATTAGAAATTGAAGAGCAAAATAGAAAAAAAACAACAATCAAACCGACAAACATAAATAAGGATTGGTCAAAAATAGTTGATGACTACAAAAAACAGTATGGCAGAGAACCTGATGAAAAAAATGGCGCGTTGGTTTTTGATTCACCCGAAGAAGTAACCAAATTTTTCATGGCGCAAGCAACTGCGAAACCACCTCGCGAATTCCATTGCGTTTACTTAGGTGAGGATGGCAAGCCCATGGATAAACACGTATTTTCCTGCGGCAGTGGTCATCTTTTTCAGGGCAGCTTAAAAGAAATTCAAGATCAGATAAAAAATGCTTTAAAGGATGACCCTGAAAATCAAAATCTCAAAAATGGCAAGGCTTATATTAAAAGTTTGATAAATCCTACTAAAGATATGCGCCAAAGCTTAAGTGACATGCAATCAACATCTGATGAAACCCACTCAGAATCGCACAGAAATTCTATGGGAAGTTTTTGATCCGAAAATGTAGCCTATCGATTAGCTCAGCTTAATAAGGTTACTTCTTATATGCATTTAGCACTTATCGTTCCAGTCTAAAGAATTTTTTAATACTTCTTATTAAAGTCACTTCAGCACATTGAAGTGACTTGAGACACACTCTATAATTTCATTTAATTAAAAAATCACAGGACAGAGCATGAAAATAGATGAAAACACGCAGCCAGTCGAAAATTTAACCCATGAAGACTATTCCAAAGCGATGAATTTTATCGGACAAAATTTATTGTCTTCTCTAATTCAATCCGTGGAAAAATTACCACCACATTGTCGCAACAACAATATCATATCCCAGGCTCTCTCTGCATTTTTGGCGAATATTATTTACAAACAATCTCCAGGAAATCCTGAATCACACCAACAAATGCTTGAGTCAATTACCAACCTTGTAAGAATGCAACTTAACAACATCCCACAACCATCAAAATAAGAGTAGCAAATAATGCAGTGATCCCGTATTACGCTACGCTAATACGGGATCAAATATATTCCGCCGTAAATTCTGCTTCACTCATAAACAATCGTTTTTCTTTAAAATTGCCTCGATGAATGTTTTTTTCACGGTACTTGTTAAAAAACTCTGGTGGCTTGTAAATTACTTGCGGTGGCTGGTACGTATTATTTGCACGATATTCATTATAGTTTGGATTTAGTTTACGAAGACTGTCATCTAAAAGTTGAATTGCATTTTCTACATTGGATATAGGCGTCGATAAGATAAAAAAGAGTCTATTGCCTGTTTTACAATCAAGATAAACAGCAAAATCGTTAATAGGTTGAATTGTGGAGTTGGCAAGGCACTCCACTACCTGTTTTATTTCAGAAACAAGAATTTTTTCAGAAATTAGGGAAATTTGCTCTTTAGCCCGTGCAAAAAATTTGAATGTAAGTGGTTTCACTGAAGTGATTTCAATAATATCTTCCATTTCATAATTGATTAACCCTGCAAGGGTTGTGACATAAATGAGGTAACGTTCCCCTTCTTCAAGCTCATGCAATTGCACGAATTCGGCATCATTTCGATTTTTTTTAAATTGATAAAATACATCAAAGGGATTAAAAACAAGACCAGGCCAATCACGATGCAAGGTATGCCCAAAAAAACCTTCTGCCGCAGAATAATGCTCTAAAAATAGGAGCGTTTTCTTTGTGTTTACCTCACCTAGCCAACTTTTTTTAAGGTAATCAATTTGCGAAAGGGATAAAAAATTTCCCCCATAAACACAAACAGACAAATTACTCCATAGCTGTTGCAGATGATTCACATTAAAATAGGACAACGCTTTTGTCGTAACTAATTGAATAATCGCAGGGAAACCTAAAATGGTGCGAATATCTTGATCTTTGGTTTCTTCGAAGATGCATGTCATTCGTGTTTGTGCATCAGTAATAGACAATGTTTCTTTTGAAGGATAAATCAAGTCTTTATAAAGCCAATGCCGATTTGAATTCATATAACCGGATATAAATCCTACTGGCAATGCAGTAGGAGAATCATAGATGTGGGGTTGCGCACTCAAATACAGCGCCTTGCCATCAAATAGCTCATAAGGATTGTTTAATTCATTGGACAAACCAGCAAATAAACTAAACCCAATTCTCATAAGATTGTTGATTAAATTTCGGGTTATTGGAATGTACTTGGGACCACCAGTAGTCCCTGAGGTTAAAGAAATTGCTTTGATAGGTTCCCAGCTAAAGAATCCTTTTTTACCCTCCCTATAGATTTTTTCAAACTCTGGTCTGAGCATTTCATAATTGAAGGAAGGAAGTTTTCGTGCATTATCCATCGTCTTTAATTGAGATAATCCGCATTGGATCCCCAACTCTGTTCTTCTGCATGTGCTGATAATTTTTTTAAGTGCTGCGTTCTGATAAGGATAAGGATCATAAGCACTTTTTTCGATTTTTTTGGCGTAATTGCGAATAATGGGTACACCACAATTTTTTAGAATCAAATGATGAAGCATATTCTCGCCTGCTATTAAGATAAAAATGTCTCACTCAATTAAGTTTAGATTATAGAGAATGAACTGTCTTATAGAGATTCGACTAGCAGGTAAATACAGTATTTTTCTTCGACTACTTGGGAGATGGCTCCCTTTTTTGTTATGCTGATTTTTAAAAGGATTTCAATTATAAATCGGAATTAAAGATGATTATTTCTTCTATTGCAGATTACCGTGAAGCCGCCCGACGGAAACTTCCTCGATTTTTATTTGATTATATTGATGGCGGCGCTTTTGCGGAACAAACTCTAAAAGCCAACATCGAAGATCTTGCCAAAGTAACATTACGGCAACGTATTTTAAAAAATGTAGGACAGCTCCATTTTGAGACGGAACTCTTGGGACAAAAACTGGCAATGCCCGTCATCTTAAGTCCTATAGGCCTTACCGGCATGTATGCTCGACGTGGTGAGATCCAAGTCGCCAAAGCGGCTGCAGCAAAAGGGATACCCTTTGCCTTATCTACCGTTTCAGTATGCTCCTTGGAAGAAGTATCCGCTCACAGTTCCCAGCCTGTGTGGTTTCAACTGTACGTACTTAAAGATCGTGGTTTTATGCAGAATATGCTTGAACGAGCTCAAAATTGTGGTGTGACTCATCTCGTATTCACAGTAGATATGTCCACACCAAGTGCCCGCTATCGAGATGCACGATCAGGAATGTCTGGTCCATTTGCCCGTGAACGTCGATTTCTCCAAGCCATAATGAAGCCCTCCTGGGCTTATCAGGTTGGGATTATGGGACGTCCGCATGAGTTAGGAAATATTTCCACCTATTTAAAAAAAACAATAGGGCTGGAAGATTACGTGGGATGGTTAAATAACAATTTTGATCCCTCAATCAGTTGGAAAGACCTCGAGTGGATACGTCATTTTTGGAAAGGACCTTTGCTCATTAAAGGAATACTTGATCCAGAAGATGCAAAAGATGCAGTCGCCTTCGGCGCCGATGGAATTATCGTCTCGAATCACGGCGGACGGCAACTTGATGGCGTATTATCTACCGCCAAAGCCCTGCCTATGATTGCGGATAAGGTCCATTCTGACCTCGCAATTCTAGTTGATTCGGGAATTCGTTCAGGACTCGATGTGGTTCGAATGCTTGCTCTTGGTGCTCAAGCAGTGCTCCTAGGGAGGCCTACTGTATATGCTTTAGCAGCAAGGGGACAAGCAGGAGTAGAGCATATGCTCGATCTTATTCATAACGAAATAGGAATTGCCATGACTTTGATGGGAGTTCATACATCTACAGAAATTAATCGAACTCATCTTTGCACTTTGTCCTGAAAAAAATGAGCCCTCACCCCCGCCCCTCTCCCACAAGTGGGAGAGGGGATTTCTCAAAGCTCCCTTCTCCCCTCAGGGGAGAAGGTGCCCGATAGGGCGGATGAGGGCAACATCTAATTAACTCAATAATTTGGGGGACCAAAATTTCTATAGAAAATAAAAAACACGAAGATCACATCCATTTTTTTCTTTTAAAAAGAATATAAAGAAAAAAAGCACAGAAAACGATTAAACCCAGCGCGCCAAAATATCCGTATTTCCAGTGTAATTCGGGAATCCATACAAAATTCATTCCGTAGATTCCTGTAATTAAATTGAGTGGCAGAAAAATGGAGGCAAATGCAGTGAGTATGGCCATTGTTTCGCTCATTTTTTGCATCAATTCATTATTAATTTGCCCTAATAAACTATTTAATAACTCGCGGATTGAATCAACCTCATTAATAATGAGATGACTATGATTCGATAAGTTATACAAAGAAGAACGGCATTTTTCTGAGATGACAGATATATTTCGGGTGGTAATCCGCATTAAAATTTCTCTTATTGCCATCATATAGCGTTTGATTTGCAAGGTCTGGTGCTTGACTTCAGCAACATCCTTATAGATATTCTCATGTGCAGTTTGTAATGTAGACTCAAACTGTTCTGCTAGCTCTTCATAATTAAAGAGAACCCTCGCATAATCATTAATAATCCCTTCAAGAAATAAAAATAACATAAAACAAGAGGTTTTTGCATAATGAATCGATTTTGAGCAGTTATTGAGAAACTCAGATAATACAGGCAGCGGTTTTGTCGATGCGGTAAAACAGTAATTCGCAGTAAGATGAAGAACTAAGTTATCTAAATTAATTTCATTATTATCATTTAACTCAAGTGAAGCCAGACATTTAATTTGCAATGTTAGGGCATTATCATTATCTATAAGATTGGTTAAGCTATTTTCCTCACATAATTTAATTACTTCTTCAGGTAATTTGAGCTTGTCTGCTATTTGATTAAAAGCATCTGCTTGAGTTAAGTTACTGTGAACCCAATAAACTTTGCTTTTCTCTTGGGTATTGATCTGCAACTCCTCAAGAGCAACTTGTTGAATGCGGTGATGGGTTAAATCAAATTCAATTGCAATGGTATCAAAAGTATTCATTTTAACTTACATCCATGTGGTGCCTTTAATTAATTATGACGCGTTTTTCCTGATAATCAATTTCAGTCACACAGCCTTGAAAATTCAGTTTAATAAACTATTTAGCCTGAGGGTCAATCACATAATCCCAAAGATTATTAAATATTTGCACGATTTGAAAAGGGCTAAGGACTACCGAAACATTCGCCAATGCAACAGATAAGTCACTGCTGTCACCCACTAAAATATTGGCGACAATGGGGGCAATTGCACCACTTTGTTTTATATAATCAATAATTCGCTTATCCAGGTCTTCGATACTATTGAGATAGGGAATTAACATCAGCGGGTGCACCGTCGTATTCATTAAAATTTTCAAAAACTGTTCCCAAGATGCAATGATTGAATCGGGGGACATTGTTTTACTGGCAAACTCTTTCCATATTTCCAGCCTCAGTCTTTTAGCAAATGTATCTTTAAAAACACTGGATTTATCATCATCAAAAATGACAATCGATGTTTCGCTATCATGGGTAAAAGAACGTTGGTTCACATTAGCAGAACCTATAATGGCTATATCATCATCCGCAATAATTATTTTAGAATGCATTGCAGGATGATAATTTCCATTAGGCGCATTTTTTCGATCGATTAAAACAAGCGCTACCTTATCCTTTACCTCTTGGGTCACCCCGTTAAGTAAAGCATCCCAAAATTCACCTCTTTTTCTATCGGGAATCAGGATGTCTGTAGTTTCTTGTGAATCCTGAATGGCTAAAATGAGACAGGCAAAGTTGGACTCTTGAATTTTCTTATTGAGTTCCTTTGCTACGTCAACATTTACTAAGTATTGATCTTCAATATAAATATACTTTTGTGAATTAGCGATGATTGCAAAATAGGCATCCCTGAAACTTCGATCTTTATCATTGCTGTTGGGATCATTATACGTACCTACTACTTTTCCGTAATAAAAATTACCCATAGTGATTTCATTGGGTTTGGTTTCATTTTCTCCTTTGAGCTGTATGTTTTTAGTGCTTGGATGATTATGCCATCTTTTTTTAAATTTTTGCAGGATTTGATAGGCAGCCGGCCCTTGTACTTTGCAATGGACATCATGAACATTGGAATAGTCTTTATGATAGGCATCAAAACGATTTTTATTAATATCCATTCCCCCACAAAAAGAAATAAGTCCCTCTTCCCCTTTAACAATAATCACTTTTTCATGCTGACTGCCTACATTCTTGCTTATACAGTATCGAAGAAGTGCGTAAAATGGATCCAATTCTTTGAAAATCGATTGATATTGATTAAATTTTTGCATAATAAAAGGGACAAATTGAGCAACGAATTGCTTCGACTCCGCGGTGGAATAAGTATTATCGTCTAACGCAGCGTATGCAGTGGAAAGCTTGTTTAATCTTGGAATATTATTCAAACTCATACGTTGTATCTCTTGGCTTGGATTATTCCAAATTAAGATTCGCAACTCGACCCCATTTGTCGAAGCAGTATTTAATAAATTAAATAAAGTCGATTTTGGATCCGTCTCAATGAGAGGGAAATCAATATCCAGCATCCACCCAAGAATATAAATATAATGATCCTGGGTTTTTGCCGTCTTTAGGGCATTCACAATTTCTTTAAACGCATTTGCCCCATCGACCATATATTCAATTTGGTTCCGTGTTGCATCAGGAAATATTTTTAACCATTTATTCGCCATGGTTAAATCTGCCTACCCGTTTTGGGATCGTATTTTACCTCTACCGGAACAATCTGATCAGTTGGCAGAATTTCTATCCATTGATCAAAAATTTCATAATTTTTCCCTACATTTGCTCTAAAACCGCCTTGTAAGGGGAAAAATCCATGCTCGTAAACGCGATCAATTGGTGTTGCTGTTACCGTATTGGTGTCATCAACCAATGCGGGATCAGATACTTCACTGGGTTTAGGATATTTTCCAGTCTTGATGCCTTCTTCATATTTCTGTTGTATTTTTTTAGCTAAATCCATAATGACATCAATCATCTTTTGGCCATCTAATGGATGGCCATTAATGTCTTTTTCATCCGGATTATTGGTGTGATAAATGACATCGTCGGTAATCCCATTCATGCCTTCAACGCCTTTTAACCAATTAATGGCAGCCTCTTCTTTCCCGGGCCGGATAGGAATTACGGCTTTAACCCAGGGAGCATTTAAAAACGCATTGCGCATGTTGTCGCCATCCAATTGTAACAACCAGCCTAAACTGCTCCCCAACTTGGCTGGATCTGAATCTTCGGTAATATAGTAGTTATCTCTTTGTTGCTCATTAATGCCTCCCCATCCTACGGTACTGGAACTCATGATGTTATTTTCAGAATTTAAGTCAGCGATGCTTATTTTATTCATCAAGCCCTTTTGTAAGACTTTATTGACACCACTCACTACCGGTCCTGATGGATTAAAAACGGGCGTGGGTGATTCTTGCAGCTGCTGTTTGCTACGATGCAATCTTGGCCTCCACCATTCAGGGGAAACAAAATAAAGCATTTTATCAATATCAAAAATAGAATTTATGAGTTCTGCGACCACATGTCTGGTTCGATCATCTGGCAAGGGAACATTGTTTAAAAGCATACCCTGAACCAGCTGACGGTATACGACAATCCGTTCTTCCTCCCTTAAGTCATCACTATCGCGCGTTTGAATTTTACTCGCTTTGGTTACTCTATCTTTAACCGTTTCTACATATGCTTTTTCATATTCTGCTTTTTCTTTCGCTTTAAAATTGGCAAGATTTGCATTATTTTGTTGAATAATTGCATCATTGGCACCCGCTTTGGGAGTCCAATGCAAAATAAGCGCTATATCCAGACTATTTTCTCCTTGAAAATCAGCGTAGTCCAAATGTAAGGTGAACGTTGCTTTATCCGATAAATTTTGAATGGAATCTTTTCTTGACACCTTTACGGGTTTACCCTGAGGGTCGAACTCCACATCAGTCAGATCATAATTCGCTTTGGAGCATACAAATTCCTGCGCAAAATCCACTTGAATTTTTTCCACATCATCAAACACAACCCATTCCGTACCTGAATAAACACCATCGACATAAACCTTTTTATTATCGGCGTCCGTACCATCTATAGAAACAAAAGGAATGGTAATGTTTTTTTCTTCTTGAAAGGGTTGAAAGGTAGGAATTTCTTCCGGATGCGGAATACTATCCAAATCAGCGGGTATGGCAATATGAACCAGCTCCGCTATCCCTAGTTCTTTGCCTGGATCATCCACATAGGTTTGCCAACACAAATAAGAGCCTACATCTTGAACTTGCACCCCAACTTGACGCATTTTTCGGCGTAATTCGTAGTTTATGAGTTCTTCCGTTGTGTTCGTTAAAGTATGTTTTATGCTCGAAACATCTGTTGTTTCGGTTACCGTTTTAAACGTTGATTTATAATTCTTCCTTATTTCAGAAGATAACTGTTCTGTTTGTTGACGCATTTGTTTGTGTGTTGTTTCGCGTGCTGTTTGCTGCGAAGTTTTGTCATCAAAACTGGAAGTTGCCTCAACTGACGCATAAGATGCTTTAACACTCGCACCGAAATTGACATCTTGTTGATTGTCATCTTTAACTGCATCGGACAGCTCATCTTGAGTTGTTGTCGTTGTTGAAGACTTGGTGATCATATCCAGTGTGGTTTCTAATGTACGTTCAATCGTTGTGCTGCGCGTATGGACTTCGATGAGCTCAACGGTAGAGCCTGGGCTAAGCCAAACATGATCGACCGGCGTTCCAAGAAAGGTATCTAATTCAAAGAAATATTGTCGAAATAAATGAACAATACTGATTGGTGATAAAGCAACACAATCAAGATACTCTTTATTGGTTGGGTCTAGATCATTAATATTGAGAAATGCATCGGCACTGTTATCGGCTGAAAGCATCTTAATTAAGTTAGTCGCTTCTTCAGTCTGATTTACCGTAACATAAAAAATTTCGGATAAGATATCGTAGGCACGTTGTTTCACGAGGAACAACAAGGAACCTGCTACGGATGATTCATATTCCAATTGATGTTCATACACACCAATATCGATTCTTTTTGTATTAATTGCCGATCCAATAATATTCCCTGCACGCATAAGCATACCTGAACTGGGATTTAAAGTGCTTCTGTTATTAAGTTGCGAATAGGCATCGGTATATATTTTAATTATATTTTTATTAAGAATTGCATTCAGGGTATCATTTGTAATCACTTTACCCCATATATCGGGTTGATAATTTTGATAGTTAGGCAGTTGTAATGAAATCTGTTGTAATACAACACTATCAAAGGTTCGTATTTTCCCTCCTTCCAAAACACCAGGCTTAATTTGGATATTAATTTGGCCATCCTGGTTGTAGTTAATATCAACCAAACCCGCAAATTCTTTTTTCAATTTCTCTAAAATCGAGGCTTTGTCATTTTGAAACCCCGTCTGAAAGCGTTCTTGAATTCGCTTTGATTTCCATCCAAGTAAAGGCTGGTATATACCAAACAACTCACTATCATAAGGAAGTACGGTGGTATAATTCGAAAGATCGGTTATTCGTTTCACTATCGTCATTTTCACAACCTCCTGTATTCATCCATGAATTCCTTGAGTTTGTTTTTTTTGATAGTAATTAAATCTTTTTTAAGAATAAGGAATCCAACAACCTTGTTAATCCCCAATTGTGTAAATTTAGCACAAATAATCCATAAAAAAAATAACTTAATATTTCCTTAATAATTCAACTATAAAATACCGTCATTGTTAAAACTATTCATGCAGAAAAAAGACAATCAAAATCTGGATGAGCGGAGGACTGATACAACTTAGGCAATCTTAATCAATAAGCTCGATTTTGTTGAAATAGATTTTTTAAGTTTTATCAGTGATGTTTAACAAATGAAACCCAATCAAAAAGAAAAATAAGGGTTAGTACTATTCCATATTTTTGTTTGCACCCTACCTTAAATCATCTAATCACTCAATATCTAACGCAAATTGACACGATTTCTTAGGACTAAAAATTAATTCGCACTTAACTATTCTTTTTCATTTTAAAAAACGAATTAACTGTATAAGGTTCAAAAATGACAATACGCTATTTATCTTTTGATTTTGATGGGTGTTTATTTAACAGTGCTTATGTTGCATTACCCCATAACAATTTTACCAAGGATCAAACCGACGCTGTTCTTGTTAAAAATAGAGAATTCCTGGAAAAACTGAAGACACAAAACGCTGGCTTTTCAGCAGCTTACGGTCTCATTGGTTCAACACGACAAGATTATATTACAGACCTAATGAACTGTGGTATTCAAACACGATTCAAAGGGTCTTGTTGCCCAGCAATTGCGACTGTGTGTGATTATCTAGGAATAACTTTTGAACCACTCATGCTCGCAGACATTGAAGGAGAGTTAGAAAGCGGTACCTCATACCAACGCATCATGGATGAGATAAAAAATGGAACATGGTCTGAGCCAGGTAAAACGATTCATGAGCATGCAGGCTTGGTAAACGTGGATGAGTGTAAAAGAACGATTCTATTTGCGCAAATGCAAAAAGCCGCTGCGGACCATCCAGGAGAAGAAATAATATTTGATTTTTTTGATGATCGGCCGGAAATATTGGGGGCTCTAGAAGAATATTTTACCAAATATCCACACATGATTCCTAAAAATGTAGGATTGCGCTTGCATAGTTATGCTGGAGAAACAGCGTTATTAGTGGCAGCTATACCTGGTACAGGAAACCCTATATCTAATTATCAACTCTGTGTACGCACGATGCACAAAAATCTCAATGCCATGAATGAAGTTGCAGAGGCGCTTAAAGATTTTGCTTTAACAACTCGTCCCGAAGAGAAAATATTTTCTATTGTGAAGGAGCTTGCTGAAAAAGGGCTTTTTCTCGAAAGCTCTGAAGAAGCAAAAGCCTTTTTTGTTCAAAATCCTAATGCACCCTTTGTTGCACACCCGAGCAGACGTAAGGTTGACGATCTATTTCTGTTCACTGTTTCCTATCCAACTTCCAAGGGTATTGTTGCATCAAGATATGGTCTGGATTTTGCGGGCAAATTATTTCTAGTTGATGATGAGACTAAACGATTTGAAATAGAAATGGATCCCCAAGGATTAGCTGCCACACTCGCAATCTATGTGGAACACGCAAAAAATATCGTAGAAACCACTGAAGATTGGGATAAACCTGTTATGCAAACTCCTGAGTCAAAACCTGAGGAAGTGTCAAAAGGCGAGGCTCTTTACCAGGAACTCACGATGAGTCCTTATTTTGTCGCCGATGCAAATAAGGCTAAAGCAGTTCTGGCAGCCAATCCTGAGTTCCCCTTTGTGATACGTAAAAGCGGCACCCCAAAGGAAGGGATGATTACTTTTACTACCGTCTTTGATACATCAAAAGGGCTTGTTTCTACACGCTTTGGGCTCAATAACCAGGGAGATCTTTTTGTTCTGGATAACAAGGGCGCACATAAGATTACGGACGTTTCTGAAGATTTGCTAGGTATTTTGACAAAACAAACTCTTACTACGAAAGTACGGGTCAATCGAGCCGAGAATCTTGGGGATGTCACCTTTAGAGATCAAAACACCACTGATTCTAAGGAAGAAACGAATCAAACAGGCGGAGTTTTGGCTGCAGAAAAGGGATTCTTTGCCCCTAAACTGAAACAACCTACAGGAGAACATCCTCTTGGTCATGATATGCAACCCTAAATGATACATAGTAGCAAGCATAAGCTCTAATTTATGCTTGCTTTTAACTCTCAAAAATACTCGTGCTTCTATTTAAAAACGAATTAACTTTTTAAGGTTCAAAATGGCAATACGTTATATATCTTTAGATTTTGATGGATGTTTATTCAATAAGACGTTCATGGAATTATGGGATAATGAATATAAAGGACGGCAGGCTAATGCCCTTATTCTTGCGAATCAAGATCTTCTATTCCAACTGAAAAGAGAAAATAATCAATTTTCAGCAACCTATGCATTCATTGGCTCTACCAGACAGGACCTTAGTATTGACGAATTGAATGGGAAAGGATCATGTTGCCCAGCCATACTCACTGTTTGTAATGCTCTGGGCATGGTACATGACCCCTTACTGCTGGCCGATATAGAGGGAGATTTGGAAAACGGCACTTCGTTCAATTTAATCATGAGCGAAATCACTAAGAACACATGGGGTATGTTCCATAGGAATACTCATCATCATGTTGATTGCAAACAAACTGATGAATATAAGAGGCCGCTGCTTTTTGCACAAATGCAAAAAGCAGCGGCGGATCATCCCGGAGAAGAAATAGTTTTTGATTTTTTTGATGATCGAATGGATATATTGAACGCGCTGAATCACTATTTTAGCGAATATCCCTACATGATTCCTCAAAATGTAACCCTGCGTTTACATCGTTACGACGGAGAAAAAGAGCAATTAATAGAGTCTCTTCAGGGTGAAGGAAAACCCATATCAAACTATCCATTCTGGGTACGTGCGATGCATCAAAATATCGATGATCTGGGTAAAGTTGCAGAGACACTGATGGATAGTGTAATGAGCCGCAAAGAGAAAATATTTTATATTATGGGTGATGTGTTTAAATATGGCCGATTTATCAAAAGTATTGATGAGGTTAAGGATTACTTCGCTAAAGATCCTAAGGCTCCCTATGTTGTGCATCCCAGCAGGCAACATGGTGATGAACGTGCGCTGTTCTCTATTTCCTTTAAAACGGCTAAGGGTATCATTTCATTTCCCTTTGACTTTGATTTTAATGATAAAAAAATCTTTCTGATTGATGAAGATGAGCGATTCGAGGTAGAAATGCATCCGCGAGGAATAGTGACCACACTGTTTTTGCTTACTGAACAAGCAAAGTTCATAATAAATTACGATGACACATGGAAGCCTGGCACTCATAAGGCTCAATCAAACCTTAAAGGCGAAATTCTTTATCAAGAGCTTGTAGAAGGTCCTTATTTTGTTGCAGATGCACAACAAGGTAAAACCGTTCTGGCAGATAATCCCGAACTCCCCTTTGTAATACGTAAAAGCAGCTCCTCAAGGAAAGGGATGATCACTTTTGCTACTGACTTTAATACTGCTAAGGGAATTTTTTCTATACGTTATGGCCTGAATAATCAAGGAGATCTTTTTGTTCTGGATAACAAGGGCGCATGTAAGCTCAAAAACGTTTCAAAAAACTTATTGGATATTTTGAACGAACAAACCCTTGTTGCAGAAATACTTGTAAATCAAACCAAGAATATTGAAGACATCCGCTTTGCTAATAATCAAAATAAAGCGGGTTCTAACACTCAAACGGCAGGAGTTTTGGCTTCACAAAAAGGACTCTTTGCCCACACAGCCCCACAACCTGCAGGAGCTCATGTTCTTCCTCATGATATGCGACTTTAAATAATACTGAGTAGCAAACATAGGTCTGGCCTGTGTTTGCTTTTACCTATCAAAAACCATTTCAAAGCCATTTTATAATTATTTTTTATCAAATCCTCTTGAACCTTTAATGGAGATAAGTTAATTATCAAGATGGGCCCTAAATATCCAATGGGATTATTGGCATGCAAAAAGGATTTAGACATGAAGACAAAAATACCTACTTCCCCAAAATCGCAAAACAAAAATCCTAAAAACAGCAGAGCCTTACCCCTTCAATTGATACAACACGCCGAACCCGATAGAACATACTATTTAAAAAGTACCGCAGCACAAATAAACAATTTTTTTTCCTTGCGCGTCAAAGAGCTGTACCACACTCTGGCATGGACCTTTTCTTTAGACTCTGTGGATTGGAGTACTTTCAATAGATACATCTGGCCTACAATTTCTTCTGGGGCAGCATTACTTCTTGGTCATTATCTAACACCGCTTCTAAGTGAATACCTAATGGGGAGTTCCGAATATGATTTTGTTGTCAAATTTCTTTTTGGCGCCATCATATTAGGCTGTTGTGCTTTAAATCGGATTACAGACAATAAACTAGAGTCCGGAGTAGCGCTCTCTGCTGCTGTAGCCAGTGAGGTTATGGCAATAACTTACATGTACAGTTCAGTTTTTAAAGGCACTACCTTTTTACTCCCTATAGCTGATGAATATTCATTAATTGCCGGACTGGGAACCAGTGCCTTGGTTGTTCCAAGCGGAATTTCTTATCTCACGCAAAAAGCACAAGAATTACTCGTCCGCTTCCAATACAGTCGAGGCGCGCAGCGTTCAGATACTGCAGTGATTTCGAGTGGGTTGACGCCAATATCCAATTTGTATTTCCAAATCAATCACTTTATCGCCAGTGAGCTTATGGTAAGTTCCCGTGCCTTTCAATTGGGACTTATTTCTCACAATATTCGTTATGCGGACCGAATCGTACAAAAATTCCGTAACTTACCCGCATTAATTGCTGATTTAGCACCATCGACTATAAAAAAAATGCGTGTGCAGCAGGAAAAACTGGACCATGATTTTGAGTACAATCATCAATTACATCGTGTTTTAAAATTTACTGCGAATGGTCCCAGATTCGTTAGTGTTCCTCGATACCAGCTCCGTACTGGGGATTTAGTTCTTTGCGATGAGCGCATCAATTTGGATTGTGTGCCAATATCTGGAGAGCTCGTTGCGCTACAACGTAACTTAGAAGGTGAGTTCACGCAAACATTGGAGCGAAAAAAATTCAGCGTGAATCTTAAAGCGCAAAATGGTGAGGATGTTTGGATAGAACATAACACCAAAGCTAATTTGAATTCAAATTACAAGAAAGTGGACTTATATGCAGTTAGGGATGGCAAACAAGCAGGCGTACTTGTAGGTGATAAATTAAACCTATACGGTAATGACAACATTTTTATTCAAATTAAACCTGAGAAGGAACTTTTATTAAGCAGTAACTACGAGAAGAAAGCGGTTATTAATGACATTATTGCCGAACGAAAACAAAGAAGCGTTTTATATTCTATTTTAGGCTCCATTATTATGGCTGCTTTTCTGCAGAGAGACATTACCCTAATGCCTGCAGAAACACTCCGACTTATGTTCACCCTCTTCCAAACGATGATTCCCTTTTCTGAGGCTTTTTTACGTGAAACAGTAAATAGCCGTTTAATGAAAAGCCTGAATAGCAATTTGGGAGATCAACCTTTTGAAACCATTGATGCGCTTCGTCTAGTGGATTTATGTAATGCATTGGGAGGATATTATCGTGACAAATTTCCCAATGGGGTGGCCATTATTTCAGATAAAACGGGCACCCTGACAACAACACAAATGAATGTATTAGGATTGTGGACTACCGATATGCAATCTGAGGTACAGCATCTAATTAAAGAAAACAATGGAAATTTACTTCTTCCCAAAGAAACACAATGGCGCAAATCCTTTGAGGTATTTTGTTATGCCTTCACCAACAATATAAAAGAATTAGAACCTGAGGAACATGCCATTTTGGGATTATTCAAATCTTTATTGGATAATTCTCAGTGTTTGGAAGTAACCACCCTGGGAAACAATCACTTTAAAAAAATAATTGCTTCTAAAAAAGAAGTTGAGACGTTTCATCTGGGTTTATATCGTACCTTTGGCGGTCGTTTCACCCTCGTTCACGATGGTGAAAAATCCTCTCTTGTCTTTTGTGGGGTGCCTAAAGCGGATGCATTTCAAGAAACTCCTTTGTTGCAGGCTTATGCTTCGATGCAAAGTCGTACCGCAGTTTTATCCCGTGATTGGTGCATCGCCCACACGCCAATTAATGAATTTGAGTTTACAACCTTAAAAGAATTATTTGATAAAGATGATAAAAAAACGATTGAAGATTTTATTTTAAAAAATCCATCATTGCTCAAAAAACTGGGTTATTACGGCACGTTTATTATTGATAACCCAGTAAAAAAAGGAGCTGAAAAATTTATCGCTCAATGCCGAGAAATATCAGTTCCAGTATTTGTAGCAACTGGCGATACAACTAAAGCAGCGGTAAATATTGCTAAAGTATTATGTCCGGAAAACGCGAAAAACATCATTATCATTCGCGCCAATCAGGCTGAAGACCAGGCTTTTGACGGTTTAAGTGAAAAAAATTGCCCACCCGATGCCACAGTCATATTTGCAGGCGTCAATGAAACCGTATTAGGCCAGTTTCAAAAATTGATGGATAGAGATAAAACAAAACGTCCAGCCATTATTTTTGCGGAAATGAGTACTGAAGGAAAGGGTATTCTGGCCCGTTATCTCAAGGACCATCATTATTTTATCGTCGCAAATGGCGATGGGACGAATGATGTCATGATGATGAAAAACTCCAATGTGGTTATCGCGCATCATTCCGATGATGGTACGTTTGCGCCTGGAGTAGGTGCTCTATCAAATATCAGTGAAGAACAACTAAGAAGATTATTTGGTTCTGATAAAACCTTTTATGAGCTTTTTGACATTAATCTTCCAAAGAGCCTGTTTGTACAGCAATTCGCTCCTTTAGCAAATTCACAAGAAAAGCCGACTATGGCTTTAGCACTTAAAAGCGGAAACATGACCTTTTATTTAGCGAAAGCGGTCGGCGCAAATGTCAAAGAAATGAATCAGCAACATTGGTATAGCGTTGCATTCGACCTATTATGGTTGTGGATTGCGTTTTATGAAATTAATCAAAGCGCTGATTTACCCATGGATAACCGAAATATCAATGCGTCAAGACTAATTTCCAATACCATGGGCATTGCGCTACTCATCGCTGTTTTTCAATCCTTGGCCAATTATCTCCTGTTCAACGAGTCAACGAATTTAAGCAGTATGCTGATGATGTTAACCTTACTGCCCTTCGTTCTAAAGAGTATCTTTGCAGGCTTTCAAATGGTTCAAGAGAATTTGTATCCCGAGCCAGAAATCATCGAAGTTGAAGAGAGCACAGAGACAAACTCGAATCGTTCCCTCTTGAGTTATGTAGGCTCTTTTTTCTCACGTAAACCTACAAAGCAATTGGAGAATGTATCCAGTACTCCTAAGTTACAGTAACAAATAAAGAATTTGAGAGAAAAGTCAGATTTGTTGATAAAAGCGAATCGCGCGGTCAACTGCTGTGGGAAAATAATAACGAATCCCTGGATTCGTTTTGCGCGCCTCCAGCCAAGCTATAGTTACCAGCTTTCTTGCCAACATAAAATAGGGAAGCAATCGAATATCTTCCTCTAAAATTGGCATTTGTTCACTGTAACCATGCAATAAAGCCTCTTTTAACCGATGAAATGACTGCTGCGAATTCCCCTCGGCTACATGTTCGAAGGCACACAAAGCAACCGCCAAATCATCATGATAAAATCCAAGTCCACAGTCATCAAAATCAATAATTGCAAACCGTCCCTGATGCACCAAAATATTATTAGGCTGGGTATCGGAGTGAATCACGCCAGTTTTATCTGGATGTTTGCATTCGAATTCTTTTAAGATTTCATAAACCATTCTTCTCGCTGCAGTGAGCACCTGTTGTTCTTGAATGGACACCTCCGAAAGCATTTCAATATTGTAAAATTTTGCTGTTTCAGCACCAATTAACCCATCTGCGAGCCAATAGTTTCTGTGCGGCATGGATATCCCACGCCCGCTCTGATGTAAAATGCCAATCAACTGCCCTAGTTTATTGGCATAGTGTTCATTGATGCTGTTCCATTTTTTCTTACCCGCTAACCATTCAGAAACAAAACAATATCGATTTGTTTGGACCAGCGGATGACGAACTTCGATAAAGTATTGTCCGGAACTAGTTTTTATTGGCACAGGCACATTAAGATTGGTCGTAGTAAGTATGTGCTGTATCCATTGCATTTCTTCCTGAAGCGCCGCCTGTTGATGATGTCCATAAGGATTAATTCTCAATGCATAACGTTTGTTTTGATGGTCTGTGACTCTGAAAATCGCATTGGCACTGTATTTAATAAATTCAATCTTTCGGGTAATAAATGGGTACTGTTTAAGCGCTTCAATAGCCAAAGCCCTTAATCTTCTGACTTGTGTCAGATAAGAAGCCTGTTCAAAAAGTTGTTTGGTATTCATAGGTCATGGCTTTTTAAAATGAGATAGCACGTATCAATTATTTTTCAATAAAAGCAGCGCCGAAACGAGCAGGAGCACTCCTCCGATAACAATTAAACCGGCACTGGAAATAATGGATAATAAATTGGACCCAAATCCCGTAACCATCCAGGCAAAGGCCATCACTGCACCAGATATACCCATCACCCATCCTTGTGATTGAGCATCAACAGCATTGGAGAATAAAGTTAATAAACAAGCAAATGCCATAATATCAAAAATTGCGATGAGCACTGCCAAGGGCCATTGCAACAAAGGATTGGGAATAATATAAACCAACAATTGGCCCAATCCCGTAAGCACCAGTGTGTATAAAGCGATGTGCTGTACTTTGTACCGGTTCACACAAAAAGGCATGCCAATCAGGATACCAATAGCAAAACCTAAACCAATCATGCCTTGTACTGCACCCAGTTGCCAGTTAGTGTAATGGTAAACGAGCTTCATCTCTACGATAATGAATTGAAAATAAAGGCTAAATCCCATTTGCATCAATAAAAAAACCAATGCCAGTATGCGAACTGATTTATGTTCAAATGCTTCTATGAAAATTTGTACTGGCCGAAAAAAAGATATTTTTTTATGCGACAAAACTAAAACAGTATCTTGATAACCAAGTTCTATCCACACCCAAGCAATAAACGCAAGAAATGCTGCCATCAAAAATGGGGTAGTAAAAGTGAACCATGGCAATAATTGTTGATCCGACATAACCCCGCCAAGTAAGGGACCAAGAACAGAGCCGAAACTAAAACTCATGGAAATCAGACTCATGTTCAAGGCTTTGGTTTCAGGGGTACTCAAATCGGCAATAGAGGCCTGCGCTATGGGTTGGCTACCCGCCATTAAACCAGAAAGAGCTCGGCCAATAAGTAATAAACTCAAACATGAAAAAGCAACTCCTATCCCCATGAGTAGGAAACTGATAGTTATTCCCAACATGCACAGCAGTAATACTTTTTTCCGTCCCCAAACATCAGATAAATCCCCCATAAAGGACGTTCCGAAAAACATGCATAAAGGATAGAGCATATAACTTAATCCCAAATAAAAATGTTTTACTGCCACACTAGCATCGGCACTTAATACAGGACTATGCTCTGCTGTAAATAGAGCGGTCATGACTGGATAAACAAGTCCAAAACCTAAAGCATCAATAACAACTGCAAAAAAACAAGGCGCGGTTTTTCGAAACATAAGATACCCTTGGGTTAAGAATATAATCTAATTATACTAATACATTCTAAGGGATTGTGTAGCCTGGGTGAAGCATAGCGAAACCCGGGTTACGGCTTCGCCTGCGCCCAGGCTACGATTAAAATAAATCGTTAATGATATTATCTAATAAGTGAAAGTGATGAACCTCTCTCAGACTCTTTCCCTATTTATGAGAAGAAAATTCAATACTCAAGTGGCAATTTATTTTTTTCTATAAGTTTTAATGCAGCATCTACAACTTCCTCATCATATAGAATACCTCTTCCACGTTTAATTTCCGCTACAGCAGCATCCAAACCTAAAGCAGGCCTGTAGGGTCTATGGGATGACATGGCTTCCAATACATCAGCTACAATAATCACCAATGTCTCAGGCAAAATCTCTTTTCCTTGCAATCCTCGAGGATAGCCACTCCCATCAAGACGTTCATGATGTTGCAAGATAACCTCCGCCACAGGTTCTTTAAGTGGAACCTCTTTTAAAATATCATAACCTGCCTGTGGATGCCCCCTAACGAGCGCCATTTCAGCCTCGGTTAATCGAGTTGGCTTGGAAAGAATTTCAGCAGGTATCGAGATTTTTCCTATATCATGAACCAAGCCCATAAGCTCAAGTGATGCACACCGCTCAGCTGACCAACCTATCTCTTCGCCAATCGCTTTTGCGATTAAGCCTACCCGACGCTCATGACCTGCTGTGTAGGGGTCGCGAAGCTCAACCATAGATGACACAGCGAGAAAAGTCCCCTTTATAGCAGCTTCTAATTGAGCTACATATTGATCTATTTGTTCTTTTGCATGCTGAATTTCAGTCACGTCATCGGCTATAGTCAGAAATTCAGAATTACCCTTCCAAGATATGACCGTCGTATCAACTCTTAAAATGAACGAAACACCGTCACTTTTTCTTGTTAAAGGCAAGTTATACGTAATGCTTGATTCGCCTCGATCTAAGTGTTCCCACTGTTCAAGAACTAATTTCTTTATAGATTCACTCTCTATCAAATCCAGTAATCCTATAGAAAGCAAATCCTGTTCTTTTCTTCCTACAAGTTCACAAAAGCGTGGATTTACGTACAAAAACTGCTTTTTATTACGTATATATACTCCAAAATGTGCTTGCTCAATAAATGCTTGGAAATGTTTTTCACTTTCTTGAAATCGTTTTTCTGCTTCTGTTGCTTTTTGTTCTGAGTAAAACCGCGTCAGCGCATTCTGTAAAAGAGTAGCTACCGAGTCTAAAAAGGCAACTTCCTCAGGTAAAAAAACCGCCGATTTTGAAGAGGAAACACGATGAAATACATTTATTTTTACTACGGTTCCCCCATTAGATTTAAATTCTTTTTTCAATTGATGATGTAATTGTTTCGCTTTGGGGTCTGAACTGAATTCCCCCCAATTACTTTCTATTTTTACAACCACGTTTTCAGGAAATTGAAAAGCGAATGGTAACTCATTAACTGTTTTTATAAATAGTTCTTCAATATTCAAGCCTTGGAGCACAATTAAATTTGAAATGGTATAAAGACATTGAAGTTCTTTAACCCGCTCACCCAAGTCGTACGTCAATTTTTTCCGCTCTTCTTCGAGTGCCTTACGGAACGTGATATTTCTTACTATTTGTACCCAAGAGCTGGGAAATAAATCAGAATCTATAGGTGATAAGTTACATTCCACCCAATTCTCTTTTTCAGTCTTGATTTCCACTATAAATTTGTTTCTCGCGATTGATAATTGCGAGCATATGGGGCATTGCTCGATCGCTACAAACTTATTATGAAAAAGCATATGGGAGGATAGACCTACTAATTCCTCAGGTTTAATACGGGTAATTTTTCCTGCGGCAGTGTTCGCTTGGCTGATGGTCCCTTCAGATTGAACAATAAAAGTGGGATCTGGAATATTATCGTACGTTGTTGCAGCACGTGCCAACATAGCAAAAGGTCGACGTAAGGTTTGTACCACCAGCGCGATATAAATAAACCAAAATGAGAATATTTTGAATATATGCCCGACTATATTCTCGAAACCAAATAAATTTTTATAATCCGAAAATGCCAAATCGGAAAGTATCATAGATATCATACTCAGGCTTATATAAAACAGCAGTTCTTTTGATATCATTGCCTTCTCATACCAAAGCAATATGAGCGCCATAGTTAAGATGAGGACTACCCCCCACTCACAATAGAGCTTAAACCAGGTTACCCCATAATTATCAATATACGTTGTAGGGAAATAACCTGAGAAAATGGCAACAAAAATAGCGCAGATTATTAAAAAGAAAACCAAATTAACCACCCAAATCTTCATGGAATGCCTGAAAAAATAAATGGAAAAAAGAAAAGATAAGGCCTGGAGAGTGCGCGCAGAAACCCAAAGTTGAGTGCTTAAATTACCTCCACCATGAGGCAACAAATTCATTCCTTCGTACGATAAAATATGGGCGATATCAATGATGCTACACCAACCCACAGCAAAAGAAATAAATACCACAAACTGATTTTGTGTGAATTGCGTGGTCGTGACTACGACCGTCATTACAGTTAACCCGATAAACACTGAAATTAACTCAGTCAGAGTATGGAACACAAGAAAGTTCGTTTTATACTCAATAAGAATACAGATTAGCGATAGAAATATAGGCGGTATGAACACTCTCCAGAGAGGGGGTTGCATAGAGACATAAGGAGTATAGGTTACCCTACGATATTCATAAATGTCCTCCCTATTATCTCCCTTGTTCATCTGCATTCGTCCTTTGAATGAAATTGACCAATCCCATAAAAAGTTTTACTTCCCTAAGTATAGTTGAATTAAGCAATTGGGCTTGATTTTGATAGTACGAACAGCGAACAGAACATTATTGAACAAAATGAATACAAAAAGATCTAGTTCATATTTCCTTAATTATTTATTGTTAAAATTGTTTTCATTTTAGTGACAGTACAGAGGTTTTTCATGAGAAAGAAATACGAATCCACGACAATGGGAGCGCCCAAGAGGGAGAAAAAAAATGTATCCTGGAATGACAAGAAGACAGAAGGAAAAATAGATCAAGAACATCTTAAGCTTGGGGAAGCTGCTTCTCCCACCAAAAAAATATTAGATGACCAGATTGCAGAATTACAAAAAACTGGTTATTCAGAACTTGAAGCAACTGCGATAGTAGGAAAAGCGCAAACACCCAGCGGAACAGTGATTATAACAGAACCCATATTTTATGATTCTAAAGAAAAAATAGCGGAGCGCAGATTTTTAGCGGCACAAACCCATACCCGTATAGGTAAAGAAGAATCGTCAGAGAGTGAAGTGATTGCACCATCTTCATCTTCGCGAGGGAAAATGCAATGGACTCAAGCTATTACTCCTAAAGAAAAATCACCAACCCCAGGAAGTGAACAGCAGGGCGCACAAAAAGAGTCATCTTCGCAAGAGAATGGGCAGGAAAAAGAGAGCGAAGTAAATCCTTATAGCTTTTTCTCTCCAACTTCGATTGGAGTAGGAGTGGCTTTAGCCGTTGTTGCAACACTAGGAATTGCTGCGTTCAAAAAATAGAAAGAATCTAAATGCCTGGTTGCAAGCAACCAGGCTATAGTAATCACTAAGCTGCACTAGTTAAAATAGCCATTTTTTAAGTCTGTTTCAAAATCTTCTGGCCAATTACTTCGATATAACCCATATTGTTTTTTTATGGAATTCCTCTCAATCGTTATCCATACTTGCGCACTAACTATTTGGTTGGGATCATAGCTTGAGCCACTCTTTATTGTTATTTTGAATTCATGAGCAGAAAACCCATTCCTGAATAGAATGTTTTGAAAATCTTCTTTTATTACATCCTCTCCGTTATGCATTGTCTGTTCCTTAAACTGACACCTAAGATAATTATAGTATCAGCGTGTAATTTGCGCTCATTTACATCCCCATAAGCGTGTCCGAAAAAATCTTGTCTTACCTAGGGGTCGTGCATATCGTGCGGCTTAACTTATCTGCCCTGGGTGAAACGAAGTGAAACCCGGGTTTCGGTCCTTCGGACCTTCACCCAGGCTACCCTTTTTCTGGCACGTACTTTCACGTAAATAAGCGAATTATTCAAATTTTGTGAGGAGCTCACTACTTCTCATTAAATTCAGTGATCCAAAATTTTTGTGATGAATTTATATTTTTAGGCACAGGTGCTACAACTATGGTTTGCACCAAAGGAGGATTAAATGGACCATCAGCAGTTGCCCATTGATACGTTATTTCAAATTTCCAAGAGTTCTTCCCTTGCGCCATTTTTTTAATCTTATATGAAGTAATCCATGGGCTGGAAACTCCTGAAACCCAGTAAGGCCAACGATCTTTAAATTTCTTTTTTAATTGATCCGAAAATAACATGAATTGGACGGCACCATTACGTTGTTTATTGGCTTTTGCGAACAAATTCGCGACTCCGTCCAGCTTCTGTGGCGCCAGTGCTTTCTCCAACATGGAAATTCGAGCAGCATCTGAATCAGCCTGTGACACATTTTCAGTCATACTCTGTGCGGTAACAGAAAATAACATCATCAACCCACTGAGCATAAAGCTTATTTTTGACCTGTTCATAGAGTTCTCTTTATTAAGGGTGGCTTTAATTTATTATTTATAGGCCAATATATCCCTTCAGTCCAGATCGGCTCTCCGACGTTTAGCTAATTGGAAACAGCCCCTGGTGCACGAGCATTTTTTGGAGAGTTCAATTAAATGTTTTGCTGCTGTTTTAGGGATCATTCTCCCTCATCTGCCCTATGGGCACCTTCTCTCCGTTGGGGAGAAGGGATCCAATTTGTGCAACCGGTTTGATAGGTAACATTTCAAACCGGGCTGATAGGTAACAGATTTAAGATGCTAGGGTCTAAAAATTTTA
>NZ_LNYZ01000008.1 GCF_001468065.1 Legionella steigerwaltii | reverse complement strand
TCATCGGTAACACCTTTTTCTCCTAAGAAAGTGTTACCTATCATCCCGGTTTAAAGTGTTACCAGTCTACCCGGTTTGTACCATTATGTCCCCTCTCCCGTTTCGGGAGAGGGCCAGGGTGAGGGGAAAAATCATAAAATTTGACCACGTACAAAACCATTATGTACACTTAATAGTGTACCAATTGGATTTTCTCATGATGTCAAAACCATTTATTCCTCAAATACATCCTCCTGCTTCATTTGTTGAACCCGCGTTCTGGTTCATCTTTCATGGCGAAGACCTTCTTTTGCAGAACCATACCATACCTCAGTTTTTTGGTATCAATGCACTCAATCTATCGATTGAACGTCAAATTTATTTAGGGATATATGGTAATACCCCATGTTTTGCAGTGCAGATTAGTAAACAACCTCAAGGATTACCAGAATATATGGCTTTTCAGCATATTCGCCAGGCTCATGAACTGATAAACGATGAGGATTTGTTTTTACTGGTTACCAAAGCGAAACAACTATTGCACTGGGACAGTAGCACTCAATTTTGTGGATATTGTGGCCATAAAACCCAGTACAGTAATAAAGAGCGAGCCAAAGTATGCTCCAACTGTAACTCATTAATTTTTCCACAAATTGCCCCCGTTATGTTGGCACTCATTTGGCGAAATAATGAAATCTTACTTGCACGTTCTCCTCACTTTATGCCTGGAATTTACAGTATCTTAGCAGGCTTTGTGGAACCTGGAGAAACACTTGAGCAAACGGTTATCCGTGAAGTTAAAGAAGAAGTCGGACTGACAATCAAAAACTTGCATTATTGTTCCTCCCAGCCCTGGCCATTTCAAAGTAATTTGATGTTAGGATTTATTGCTGAATATGATGGTGGCGAGATTCAAATCGATGCGACCGAGCTCGAAGATGCCCAATGGTTTTCAATAAAAAAACTGCCACAACTACCCAAACCCATTAGTCTTTCACGCCAAATGATAGATAAATATTTGGCCATGCGCGCTAGATAATATAAGTAATTACTTCCCTCATCATTTTTACAATAAAATGCTCACAAAATCACCAAAAGATATATAATTACGCATTTTAGCAATTAGAAATACGAACCATACATAAAATAACATTCAGGAATTAAATGAAAACCCAGACTGAAATCCTCGAAGTCCTAGACTTATTGTATGAAAAGAATCAATTACCCACTATTGAATCTTCTGTTGAGCCAAATGGTGGGACTCTGAACCTTGATAAAGCGCTCGCAGAGAATCCAGAATGCTGGGATACCATCACTATAGGTTCCTCGCAGCTCGAAAAAAAAGCAATTATTATCAAATGCGATATAAATGAATCTACAAGCAATCTTTACCTGAAACAACGGATTATAAAAAAATTAATTGATGATCATTTTTCCGTGTACTTTCCTACTCAGGAAGGTTTAAAAAAAATAGAGAATGAGGAACAGGTTGCTCGCATCCATGAGCAATATTGTGCGTTGGATCTCACACAAGAAACCGAGCAGTTAAAAAAATTAAATCTCATTGGCGATCGCGTTGCTTTTTTGGATATCCCTGGATTTGATGATCTTTGTGAAAAAATTTTAAAATCTCCCAATGCGTTTTTTCATTTTATCAATTTTCTCACCCTGGATTTTCCTGAATTTGACAGCGATCTAAGTTATTCCGAAATGCACATCAGTGATTTAAACAGTGCGCTCGAATGGTCTTTTGATACTCACCCCAATCTGGATAGAAACTGGCTGAAAAAATACCTCTATTTTGAGCAAAAAATTTCCGACCCAACCCCAGGAAAACCAATTCCTTCATTTTTGCAATCGACACAAGCGACACAAACTGCTAAGGAACTCGATAAACTTTATTTTTCATATTTATTGCAAAATCACCCTGACCTGCTCAAAAAACCAACTCATATTTCGTTGACAAACAGCAGGTTATCATTATTCTCTTTCCTCAATCGAAGAGAAAGTTTGCTCTCACTTTCTTTGGAGAATTGTGAGTTAAGAACACTGGACGAGGAGGAAGAGCAGGATGATGAATCCCTTTTAACAACTGCATTAAGATTTTTTATCGCGCAAAAAACTCATTTTTCAGAAAAACTTTTTTCAACCTTATTGAATAATTCGCCTCATTTGATGTCTCTTTACCTCCTAAAGGGATCTATTAAACATAATACCCCGCTCAACCTTAATCCTCAAAAATTAACCAATTTAAAATCAATTTCTCTTATAAACACAAGCATAGCGGTCTCTCACATAAACGAGTTAATTAATGCGACACCCAATTTAACTGATCTGACGCTCTCTAAACTTTATGGGCCTTGGGATTGGCCCATTATAATTGATGCCCCACTTATCCATTTAAAAGAACTGTACGTCAATTCCAGTTTTATTTTTGATGACATACATACGCTCGTTAATTCTGCGCCTAATCTCGAATCACTGACCATTTCCTACTTCGATTGGACAGAATACGAAGCACCTTTATTTCAATTAGATAATCCGCTCAAATCCCTAAAAAAAGTGGTTCTCGAACAAGGGAAAATGACTGCAGAACAATTCCATAGCCTCCTAATCGGTGCTCCTAATTTAACCCATCTTGAAATTTCGTCTTGCATTATTGATTCTGACTTTATCAATTTAGCACCCAATTCACTACCTAATTTAAAAGAAGTTATTGCTCCCCAAAATAACCTACAGCCCAAACAATTATTAAACCTTTTCGCAGCTGCACCCAATTTACATAAGATTAAAATTAATTATCCCGCCAATCTTCTTGATCTGCTTAATAGTTTGGATCCGGGCTCGCTTCCTTCGTTAACACACATTACCCTTACTTCGGACGCGTTAACCTTTGAAGAATTCAATCAATTAATTAAGGTAGCACCTAATTTAAAATCAATATCTTGTCCTAATCCAAGAAATAGAGTGGATGTACTTGGATCACAATGGCTTCAATACAGTTATCCACAAATTGAAATCAAGTTTTTAGAGGAAGATGCAAAAGGAACTCAAGAATACGCTGGACCCAGTGATGGCTCTTTTTCACTTGATGGGAACATAGGTAAAACGGATCATATTCCAACCTTACCGGCACGAACAATTTTCAGAGCAAAAAAGGGTGCAAATCCTCCAGTTTCTGATTATCACCTTAATTCATTTTTTTGGTCTACCTCCGGTAAATGCTTTAAACCGTATATCCCTTTAGAAAAAAATTTGGAGCCCGTTTCTGAATCCCTAAAACGGACGACACAACAATTAGATGAACAATTTGACCATCCAGATACATCCAAAAAATCGGTATATGGTCAATTTATTTTTGAAAATCCCCAGGTCGGCAAATGGCTTCAATTACCTGCGTTAAGTACCCACGATAAACTCATTAACTATGCAGCAGAACCCCCGAATTTTGAAATCAAAAGAGATAAAACTTCAGGTTATTACTTCATCAAGTTTAAGACAGGGGTCAATTCTTGTCTTGTGAATTACATCTTTGACCTAAGAAAAAATATTGATTTCACCCTTAGCCGAAATGCCCCCAAAGAACATCTCAAATGGATATCCAAATTATCTTTTGATGCAACAGGAAAATTAGTTGACTGCGCTGAATATCAACAGTTGTTACAACTCGATGTAATGCAACGTATTCAAGCGTTAGCCGAATATTGTCGTTTTGAAAACGAAGCAGCGGAATCAGATATAGAAGGTAATGTCATTGACGTTTTGAATGCCTTAATTCAAAAACGATCGGGGGTTTGTCGACACAGAGCCCAACTCTTTTCAGCTCTGGCAGATGCATTGAAGATCGAAGCAAGCCTAGTGGATAACGACATTCATCAATTCGTTCGTGTAAAATGCATGAACGCGAATTTTATTCTGAATTTAGGTGGAGGGGCGGCGAATGTTGTGAATCTGCCCATGCCGCCACTTAACAAAAGACAAGAAGCAAGAGCAACACAAGAACCCATAGAAAAAACAAAGAAAACCATTCCCCCCCTAAAGGCAGGTAATCGATTTCAAACCTGGAATAGCTTCCCTATTCAAGCCAAAACCGCGGATGAGCTTGCACAGAAACTAACTTCTAATGATTCACACCCAAGGCAATGGCTTATTTTTAAAGACAATCAAGGTATAGAAGCCTTGCATCAAGCATCCTTGCAGTGCAAAAACACTTTTTTCTCACGTGACTTAGATTCGTTGGTCCTCCGTAACACACGAGTAGAGCACAACAAAGACCAAAAGGTGGATAGCCCGGTAAGCCAATTTTTAAAAAATGCGACTTTAAATCCGAATGAATCCTATACGTGGTTCATTAACTGGTCTGATCCCAAAGCACGTCATGTCAGCTTAAATAGTGTTATTGATAATGAAGACCGTAAGCTCGGAGATCTGACTATCCCACCCAATGTGCATGTCGTTGTGGGAATGGACGAACGCTCTGCATTCAAAATGGGTGATGATTTTTATTCGCGTTTTGATGCAATCAGCCAAGTGCCTCAAATCCCTCCCACAGTATTGCCAGAAATTAAACCGAATCAACCGGTAAATGACGATGATGTTCTTTTTCCTTCGCCTTTAAATTGGGAATCCATTTTTTTAGGGCGGCATACTTTTGATGAGGGTACTTTAGATATTTTACCGGGTGCTCTCATGAAAGCATCCAAAAATAAAACCACCAAGTTAGTTTTGCACAATGCTCCATTTGAAGATCCTAAATTCCGTTTCTTAATCAAAGAATTAATGGCAAGGAAGCGTTTTTTCTTTAATGGCGAATGGCATGAGTTACATAAGGATTTTCACTTTGAATTTGCTCAGCCTGATTTGAGTACTTACCCTGAGGTTATTACGC
Source organism: Legionella steigerwaltii (assembly GCF_001468065.1). Classification (GTDB taxonomy): domain Bacteria; phylum Pseudomonadota; class Gammaproteobacteria; order Legionellales; family Legionellaceae; genus Legionella; species Legionella steigerwaltii. The sequence goes on along the minus strand of NZ_LNYZ01000008.1, from coordinate 205,491 downwards.
CTAAAGAAACTCCTGGACAAAAACGAATTGTCAACCAAACCACATTGCCATTATTTTCTAGTCAGTACAAAATCACCAAACATCATACACTGAAACTGCTTCCTGGATTTTTTGCTGCAGACCCCTCTCTTGAATTACTCATTACCGATAATTTAACTGAAATTCAATGGTACAGTCTCTTAAAAGAGGCCAAAAAAGCACAGTGCGCACTAACGCTTAAAGCAACGCCTAAAGTATTCATTCCTGAACCGTTGAAAAAATTGGTTATTCCCATAGAACCATTAGGAGAAAATAATCGACTCATTATTTCCAATGACTTAGATGATGCTGAGGAACATTATAAACCAGCAGACGCAATCACCATCAATGTGGATCCTAAAACCAATTTTAATAGTTTGTTCTTCCATGTGTCGTTAAAAGGCAAACAATTTAAAGGTGAAGATACTGAATTATTAAACGCCATTAAAAAGGGTAAACCTGTACTTCTCAAAGGACAATTTTCGACAACTTTTGCCCAACAATTACAGACCCTCTTTGTTGATCCACCCACTCTTTGGGTCAATGGTGAACCCGTTTCAGCTCAAAACATCCTATTAATCAGTGACAATGCCGCTCCTTTTAAAGCCATCCATAAGACAATTCATGTCTATAAACCTGAGGATGATTTTGCACGTTTAACCCCTGATTTGGCAGAACAATTAAAGAAAATCTATCAACAACTTCAACTGACACCATGCCATAGCCATTTTATTGATTTGCCCAAAGATCCGATTCAGCATGCAAAATGGATGGATCATTTAGTCCAGCGCCTGGGGTGGCGAGGAGGAATCCTTCCTGAAAATGCAGAGCCAACTACTCCTGAAATGGTGATGAACTATCTGGATGATCATTCATTTGTGTTTCTTACCAGTAAAACTGGGGCCGGGAAGAGCTATTTTGTCCAGAAAATCCTACCTAAGTATGGAAAAGAACATCTAAAGCCCATCACTATCTATCATGGATTGGCTGGAGTGAAAAATTGGCTTAAGCATGAGGGCGAGAGCCAACCTATATTATTTCTTGATGAAGCCAATATAAGTCAGGAACATTATGCTTTGTTCGAAGCGCTGGCACGTAGCGATAAAGAGTTTTGGTATGAAGGAACATGTTATCCGCTTAAAAATCATAAAATTATTTTTGCAGGGAATCCTACTCATTATGAGGGACGTTTCGAGCCTGATTTATTTAGACGCTTCCCTAATTATTTGCCTTTTGAAGGGCAACGCTTGGATAAAATTTTAAGTCCTCTACTTGAGCACTATGATGATGCAAAGAGTTTATTCAATCTCATTCAAACATACTATACCAAAGCACAAGATGCTGGGCTTAATATTACCTCCCGTAATGCGCAAATGATGTGTCTGCGCTTTTTTATCTTAAAAGAACTGTCACAAACCAAATTGCTGCCCAATGATTTCCTGATGCGTTATGCCATTTTAAGTGAAATCAAAACATTAAATCTCGATAAAAAACTGAGCCAGCATATTCGCAAGGACATTAAGCAGGCAAACAGCTGGAAACAAGAGAAGAAGTCACTCAAAGAAGTCTTAGAAGCATTACAGCCCAAAACTACTGATAAAAAATTCATCTGGACTGACTCACGCAAAAAAGTCGCGTTAAGTATTGAAATGTTGTTGCTTATTCGAGAAAAAAAAATACAAGGCCTTTGGGATCAGGAGCTGGGTATCAATGGAGTCATTCTTGAAGCAGAACCGGGACTAGGTAAAAGCCAGTTAGTCTATGCATTGCTGAAAGCAAAAGGGATTGAATACATCACCATTGCCCCAACAAATCCTAAAGAAATGCAAGAGAAACTCTTAGATGCGTTTCATAAGGGACAAGTCGTTTTTATAGAAGAGTTTAATACTCAAGTTCATGAACAATTGCTTAATGCATTACTCTCGGGTTATGACCTTGAGGGCAATCCACCTAATAAGTCAGGTTTTTGTCTTATTGGTACCCAGAACCCGACTACGTTTCACGGCAGACAGCCTTTATCCAAAGCGTTAGATAATCGACTGATGTCTATTGAGTTAAGCCATTATAACTTCAGTGAGTTCATACAAATACTGACAGAAAAATTCCAATTACTTATAGAGAAGGCAAAAAACCTGACTGAGGAATATTTTTCAGCGCGCACTTATGCGCAAAGCCAAAGTCTATTCCCTCCTCCAAACTCACGAAATGTGATGAAAGTAGCGGAGGAAGAACAAAGACATGAAGTATTGGGGTATTAGCTCAGTTAAGTTATTCCCGGAAAAAGCAACTGGACGGGGTCGGGCCTTGGACCGACCTACATCTGCTGCTTTATGTTAGATATTTAATGTGGGCTCATTTCTAGCCCCGTCATTATCGGATGGTGGTGGGGTTGTATTTAATAAAGAAAGACTTACATGAGGGGAATTTTCTTTTCTAAGTGTACTTTCTTCAGCAGATTTAGAAGCAACCGAGTTGATGTATTTAGTAGTCATCTCTAAACGAAAACTAATATCACCGGGGTTTATACCAGTGCTCATTTTTGCGTAGGCACGTGCTAAACCACAATTTGCTCCGGCAAAAAGAAGATAATCAGACGCAATCATATCCTCTTCGCCAAAATCGAATGCAATATTCTCGAGCAGTTCAATCGATTCTTTTAAGAACTTTATAGCTTGTATCGTTGCTGGATCATCCATTTCTTGAGTACTATCAAGTAGAGTAAGGGCTAGTTTGTATTTTCTATTTGCAGTTAGACGATTTTCGTCAATACGCTTATGCTTAGTCATTGGCAACTCCGTTTATTTATTATTGAATGTGGATAGTAATTTACTCAATTGTTTGTGTATATAGGTAATTAATTATATTCCGCACTCCTAGAGACGCTCTATAGGTCGGGGCCTGATAACTAGAACTCAGGGCAGTAATATTGTCGGGTCAAGGTGTTTAAGGAAGGGACCTAGGTAAACTAGAAACGGCAAGTAAATATGCTACCTAAAGCAGAAAATCAGATCGTAGCGCTTCTTCTCATCCGGAACTACACTTGAGTTATAAGGTATAAAAGGAGTGTTCAAATGGACACATCAAAGTTTTTAAGTAAGGTCCTGGGGATCTATCTAATCGTAGCCAGCTTAGCCATATTTACCAATATGCATCAATTTACAATCTATGTCCAAGAATTGCTAAAGAATGCTCCATTAATGCTTGTTCTGGGTTTTTGGACCTTTATTCTTGGGTTACTTATGGTTGTCAGTCATAATGTTTGGCAATGGAATTGGCGACTTTTAATCACCATTATTGCCTGGCTCATCTTACTAAAAGGGGCGAGTATCATTTTTTATCCACATTATATTGATAAAGCAAGCCTTCTTTTTGTGCAAAATAGAAGTATTGCCTACAGCGCTGCTGGCTTTGATCTGATCATTGGAATCATCCTCTGCTATTTGGGTTTTAGACGTGAAAAATAGCAATGAATTCAGAAGAACTATTTACATTTCGCCAAGATAGTAGAAATGTAAATAGGTCCTAGTCAATTTATAGATTATTAGGTTAAAGTATCATTTCTAATATTTTTCAATTAAGGGAATGGTAATGAAAACTTTAGCAAAATCACTTTTTTGTATGATCTTTTTAGCTAATATTGCTTTTGCTGATGATGTATCACAATTTAATACACAAATCCAAAATCAGCTCAAACAATTACAAACAGATCAGCAACAGCAAACCCAACAAATGAATACACAACTTCAGGCTCAAATTAAAAAAGTACAAACTGATTTACAACAACAAATACAATCGGTCAATACGCAACTGCAAAATCAGATAAAAACAATGCAAAGCCAGCTCCAAACACAAATACAAACGGTAAACTCTCAAGTTCAACAATTAGCGAGTAAACAAGGCATGCAACCCGTATCCGTCCCAGCGCCAGCTGCTCCGGGAAAAAAATAAAATAAATTAAATGGCATTTCCCGCAAAAGCGGGAAATCCTCATGTCCAAGCATCCCAGTTTTTCCTATTTTTTAATCATGTTTTTAACAAAAAGTGATTACTTATTCCAAAAAAAACAGTAAAAGAGAGAACAAATTATGCCCTCTGATTTTGGTTTAAGCAAAAAATGCATTAACAGTATATACTTTAAGGTAAACTAGCTCAGAGCAACAGATTTACACATTTGCAAGTAGTTGAGGGGAATGAGTGAGGGAACATGACCAGACGTCAAATAGACTACCAAAAAGTGGCTAATGCTGCTGAAAAAGTTAAAAAGCAAGGCCGAGAACCTTCGCTTACTAATGTATGCGAAGAATTGGGAATTATTACACCAACACCTAATCTATCAACCCTTCTTGAAAAATGGTATCACACACAACCTGAATTTCAACGTTCTATTAAGGCGCCTTTATCAGAAAATATTAATGTTAAGACCCATAATATTCTTGAAAAAAATATAGAATTGGAAAAATCCTTATCCCTATTGCGCGCTACTCTTGAATCAACTGCTGATGGCATTATGATGGTTAATGGCAAGGGACAAGTGGTGGATTGGAATCAAAAGTTCGTTGAAATGTGGCGTATCCCCTCTCATATGTTGGAATCTGGTACCGAAAGTATCGGTTTTGAATACATTTTACAACAGCTAAGTAATCCAGAAGCAGTCATTGCTGATGTGAAATATCTTTACGAAAATCCAGAATGGCAAGGAGAATTACCTGTTTTGCATTTTAAAGATGGACGAATTTTCGAGCGCTTTACCCAGCCACAACGAATAGGTTCCGAGATTGTTGGAAGAGTATACAGTTTTAGGGATATAACCCAGAAACTAATGGAAGAAGATGAACTTCGCATTCGAGAGCGTGCCATTGAAGCAAGTACCCATGGCGTTGTAATTCTTGATATCTCCAAACCCAATTTGCCAATTATTTATGTTAATAAAGCATTCGAGCGCATCACTGGATTCAGTGAGCGGCAAATATTAGGACAAAATCTTTCCTTTTTGCATGGCAGTAAAATGGAACATGTGAATCAAAAGCGAATTAATCTGGCAATTAAAGAATTGCGTGAAGAAACAGTTGAATTAGAAAGTTATAAACGCAATGGTGAAGTTTTTTGGGCTGAAGTGAGTGTCGCTCCAGTTAGAGATTCATTTGATAACGTCAAACATTACGTCTGTATCCTTAATGACATTACCCAACGTCGTGAGATGGAACAACAATTAATTCAACAAGCAACTCATGATTCGCTCACTGAATTACCTAACCGAGTTTTATTAATTGACCGTGTGGATCAAGCAATTTTACAAGCCAAGAAAAAGGGTTCTATGTTAGGTTTTTTATTCCTTGATCTGGATCATTTCAAAATGACCAATGATACCTTGGGGCATAGCATTGGGGATCGACTGTTACAAGCAGTATCCAACCGTTTACTTATTGCTACCGATGATTTTGATACCGTTTGCCGTTTAGGTGGTGATGAATTTGTCATTTTATTACAAGATGTTGCAACTGAAATGCAAGCACAACAAAAGGCAGAAGAAATCCTCACTTCAATCGCTAAACCCATTCAAATTGATCAGCACAATTTAAAAATTACCGGTAGTATAGGCATCAGCTATTACCCTAAAGATGGTGATGATTATGAATCTTTAATGAAAAGTGCTGATTTATCGATGTATCATGCCAAAGACAGCGGTCGCAATACGTTCCGCACCTACGATAAAGAAATGAACATGCGCATCATTAATCGCATGCAACTGGATAATGCCTTACGTGATTCACTCAAGAGAAATGAATTTCATCTGGTGTACCAACCCTTTATTAATTTGGCTACGAATAAAATTATTGGCTTCGAGGCCTTATTGCGTTGGCATAGCCATATTTTAGGCAATGTCCCACCCAATGATTTTATAGGCATGGCAGAAGAAAATGGCTTAATTCTTGATATTGGTCTGTGGGTTTTGCGAGAAGCATGCAGCCAACTGGTACGTTGGCATGCTCAAGGCTATGACCAGTTAACGGTTGCTGTAAATATTTCTGGTCGACAATTCCGCCAAGCTCATTTATCTGAGGTCATTGAAAAAATCCTTCTTGAAACAGGTCTGCCGGCTAAATTTCTGGAATTGGAACTCACTGAAAGCTTGCTTGTTGATAATGTAAAACATGCTGTCGAAACCATGTATGAATTGAAAGACATGGGGGCAAAATTAGTCATTGATGATTTTGGTACTGGCTATTCCAGTTTATCGTATCTCAAGCAATTTCCTGTTGATAAACTAAAAATTGATCGCTCATTTATTAGTGAATTAGTCAATCGGGAAAATGATGCAGCCATTACCCGAGCAATCATCAACTTGGGCCATAGCTTAAATTTGGAGGTACTCGCTGAAGGAGTAGAAACGGATTTACAACGTGAATTTATTATGCAACATGGTTGTGATTATGCTCAAGGATATTATTTTGCAACACCTCAAAAACCGGAAGAATTAAAAGACTTTATTATTCAGCATATTTAGTCTTTACCTCTCTACCCTCTTTGCCACTGACCCGCCTACTATTTTCTTTAATTATTCTCTCAACTCGGTATGATTTTTGCTGGTAAAAATTATGTTGTGCTGATTTAGAGAGTTTTTATGTTGATTTGATTGACTAAATGAAATAAGCAATCGCAGTATTGTTGCCTAATGTGATTTGGTATGGGTTCACTGCCATTAAGAAAATATCCCCTCGCCCACTTGTAGGAGAGGGGCAGGGGTGAGGGTGTTCCCTCATCCGCCCTGCGGGTAGTAGCGAAAACCCTACTCTCACCTAAGGCTGCGATCGTTCTAAGGAGAATTGGATGAAAGAGGCAACCATTATTGGTTCGGGTTTGGCAGGGTCCTTACTCGCACTCTATTTGGCAAAAAGAGGTTATAAACTTGAATTATTTGATGCAAGACCGGATTTAAGATTCATGCATGCAGATGATGGACGCTCCATCAATCTGGCTTTGTCCTGTCGTGGTATTACCGGTATGGAAGGTGTAGACATCATGCCCCTGGTGAAAAAACTCATGGTCCCCATGCGTGCCCGTGCGATTCATGAACTTCAGGGACAAATTAAATTTCAATCGTTTGGACGGCATCATGATGAATACATTAATGCCATTCAACGCAATGAACTCAATATGTTATTGCTTAATGAATTAGAAAAATTTCCTGAGGTTAAGCTTAATTTCAACACGAAGCTCATTGATTTGGATGTGGACAAGAAAAGGGCCACTTTTGAACTACAAAATAGCACCTTTTTGAGGAAAAACTACGAGCTTTTAATCGGTGCAGATGGCGCTGGCTCCTGTGTTCGTGAACAATTACAAGCAAAGCATTTGGTTCATGCATCACGCACGTTTCTACCCTACGGATACAAAGAGCTTTCCATTGGGGAGCCTGCTCAAAATCACCTCGCTCATGAACATTTACATCTCTGGCCAAGAGATGCCTTTTTATTGCTAGGCAATCCCAATCTTAACCAGTCAATTACAGGTTCCTTATTCTTGCCATCTGAAGGGAAAAACAGTTTTGCCGAACTGGAAAATGAATTAAAAATCACTACCTTTTTTAAAAAATCATTCCCGGATGCGTATGCGCAAATGCCCAACTTGCTTGAAGAATTTACGAAACATCCTACCGGTAATATGAGTACTATAAAATGCGATCCTTGGTATTACCAGGATCAATGCTTATTAATAGGAGATGCCGCTCATGGGGTAGTACCCTTTTTCGGCCAGGGAATGAACAGTGCTTTCGAAGACTGTCGTATTTTAAATGATCTTCTGGATAAATATCATGACGACTGGACACAAGTAATGCCAGCATTTTATCAATCCAGAAAAGTGAATACTGATGCTGTGGCACAAATGTCCATGGATAATTTTCATGAAATTCAAATCGACATTAGAGACAAACAATTTAACTTAAAGAAACAACTGGAACATGAGTTAATGCATCGATATCCAGAAGATTATGTTTCAAAACACGTTTTGGTGATGTTTACCAATACCCCATATGCTGAAGCACAAGCGCATGGGGAATTACAGGCAGCATTTTTAAATAAAATATGCGACAAAGTGGAGCGAATTGAAGAGATTGATTGGAAAAAAGTAGAGAAAGAACTTAAACAATATGACAAAAAATTGGCATAATTGAACTGAATTTTAAAATGGTTTAAAAAATTCAAGGGGTTACTTTGTCAAAAATTTGACATTATGACTATTTTTTAGCTATTTTTATTGACGAATTGAGCTTTTTTTGATGAAAAAGATGGTCTAAATGCCCATTTTTCATAGTATTTGCAAAAAAAAAGAGAAAAAAGTTGGTACGCAGCATGCATTGCTAAAACTGTCCAACAAATTTATTCTCATGGAGATAGCTATGAAAATCATACAAGATTATATTGATTCCAAACAACAAGAATTCATGAATCATCCTTTTTTTGAAATACTCGAACAATTGAAAAGTTTAAAAGAATTGAGCTACTTTGTTCCTGAACTAACCTTTTGGGCTATGACCTTCCAAGACATATTAAGACTAAATGAAGAAAGAGTGACCGACCCTTACTTAAGAAAAGTTGCTCGTCATCACAGGCTCGAAGATGCAGGCCATGAAAAATGGTTTCTGCATGATAAAAAATATATGGGAGCAGTTAATATCGATCCAACAAATAATACAAATGATGTAACCTGGCTTTATAGTAAAGAAACTCAATTAACTCGTGACGCCGCCTATGCTATTTTAGCTGAGGTGTATAAAGCGAGTGATGAAATTCTCAATATTGTTCTTCTTTTAACTATTGAATCATCCGGACACGTTTTCTTTGAAAAAGTTTCAAAACAAGTGAAAAAAACAGGAGAAGATAAAAACCTCCAATATTTCTCTACATCACACTTGGAAGTAGAAATGGCACATGCCTTGTTTGAAGAAGAAATGGAACGCACATTGTTTTCGAGAAAAATACCTATCCACACTCGACGTGAAGCATTAAAATTGGTAGACCGATGCTATGATGCTTTTAACACGATGTTTGATGGATTGATTATTGCTTGTAATCGAAAACTCGAATTGGCAAAACAAAGGACTCATCAAGATGCTGCAAACAAAGAACCAGTGGAACTCATTTCACATAAAGCAGTGTAAAAAAGTGTTTGGACAAGCGGTGCTCAGCGATGAGCACTCGCTTTTTTTATTTCATGAAGATTTTGGGAAATTAATCCATTCTAATCCTGTAGCTGTCTTCGAACCTAAGACCATTGAAGACGCCCAATCATTCATACAATACGCTTATAAACATCAATTGCCGATCACATTACGCGGGAATGGAATGAGCCAAAGCGGACAATCGCTTGCAGTTCCTGGTGGATTAATCCTGAGTATGAAACACCTTGACAAGGTATCAGAAGCTGCTGCAGATTCGATTTGGGTTGAAGCAAATGCCTCTTGGGCTTCTTTATTAGAGTGTTCATTAAAACAGTCCAGGGTCCCTTATGTAATACCCAATAATTGTAATTTAACCGTTGGAGGTGTGCTCTCTGCTGGAGGAGTAGGTGCTGCATCATTTAAATACGGTAGCGCTGTTGCTCATGTAAACGCATTGGAAGTGATACAAGCGAATGGAGAGGTACTCCATATAGAGAAAAAATCACCTTTAATGCATGCCTGTTTGGGTGGACAAGGACGCTTTGGCCTTATCACCAAAGCATGTATTTCATTAAAACCTTGTTTAAAAAATGTTAAAACGTTCTTTTTGCTTTATTTAGATAAGCATGAATGGCTTAATGACATGCTTTTGTGCCAAACAAAGGCAGATTATGTAGAGTCCTTTTGTACCCCGGCACTACAAGGTGCGAAATTATCGGAAAAAGGCCGCTTACCTTTTGCGCAATGGTTTTATGCGCTTCATGTCTCTCTGGAATACGACAACGATCCTCCTGGATTCAGTGACTTGGGATTAAAGCCCTGGAGACTTTTGCATACTCAAGAGGAATCGGTCCATTCTTATTTACATCGTCATGATTCGCGCTTTCATGCAATGAAAATGACTGGGCAATGGGAGCTACAACATCCGTGGTACGAGTGCTTTATACCTGGTGCACAACTAGAGAATCTGGACGAGTTATTAGCTACTTTACCTGTACATTATGCTACCGTAGTGCATATTGCGCGAGTTGCCCCAATTTCCCCTACTGGATTTTTACAACTGCCCAAAGGCCAAGATATTTTTGCACTGATGATCCTGAATCCAGGTTTACCAAAAGCATTAATTCCAAGTTGTTTGGAAACCATCAAACACTTAGATGCGCTTTTCCTACCCCAAGGAGGCAAACGTTATCTTTCTGGATATTTAGGTGATAACCCAGATAAAAAATTTTGGCAAAATCATTTCGAGGAACGATATGATGATTGGGTTAAATTAAAAGAGCAGTATGATCCACAAAATATTTTTTGCTCTGTGTTACATCCTGAATAATAACCTATGCTTTTGTAGCCTGGGTGAAGGCAAAGCCGTAACCCGGGATCGCCAGATTCATTCATGCCCCAAAACCCGGGTTTCGCTGCGCTACACCCAGGCAACATCTTATAGAATGAGTTGTAACTCATTCGTCCATTTTCAAAGCGATATCCCAGACATATCCAAAAGGATCTATAAGGCGAGCTTTTTTATCACCCCAAAATTCTATGTGTGGTTCTTCCAGTGATTTACAGCCTTTTTGTATTGCTGCGTTATAAGTCTTTTCTACATCATCAACATATATATAAAAGATAAATGGTGGGGTGGTGTTCGTTGCTAAGGGAGCTTTCCCATCAAAATTAAATGCACCCTCTTGATTTAGTGTAAAATTTGTTCCTCTATAACGCATTCGGGCAAAAACGATTTGCCCTGATTCGTCAGGCAATTCAAAAATTGGCACAATGCCAAAAGCTTCTTCATAAAAACTCATTGCTTTTTTTACATCCGCCACTACTAACATGGCGGTTAACCAATTTAACCCAGGCCACGGATGTGGTCTTTCATTCACATTATCAAACCAATTTAACTGTGAGAACGAAATAGTTGTCATACAATCCTCAATAAAAATAAAAATTTTATTCTAATGTTATTAATCGCTGTATTGAATACCAAATCTGGGTGCTGCGCAATGGCTCCGTCATCCCTCGTTGCACTCGGGATGACAGAAAAAGATCCCGGGTTTCGCTGCGCTGCACCCAGGCTACATCGAAATGAAGAAGTCCCCTCTCTCATTCATGGGTTAGGGTGAGGGGATTACCGCTTCGGTTCAAATTCCATTAAAGTAAATAAGCTATTCGTTGGATAACTGTTTTTAAAAGTAAAGCCTGTGGGTTCAATTGATTTTTGCCATTCGGATAAGGTACGTTGTCTACCTCCTAATAAAACCATCATCACTAGATCCATCGTTTTATTGGGATGAGGCTTATTGTCATCTGGCATGACTTGTTCTGCGATGAACAAAGTTGCATTTTTAGGCATTTGCTGTGCGCAATTCTTTAATATTTTATGCATCATTTCATCATTAAAATCATGCAGTACTCCCTTAAATATATAAGCATCTGCTTTCGGTATCGTCGCAAAAAAATCCCCCTCTTGCAGAGTAACTTGTTCGGAAAAATCATTGGGATTCAATTGGCAAATCACTGCCGGCGTGTCAAAAAGAATGGCTTTTAACTCAGGATATTGAGTGGTGATTGCTTTCAAAAGTCCCCCTCTCCCACCGCCCATATCGACGATGCTGGAAAAAATAGAGAAATTGAATGCACGACTGATTGCCATTTCATCATAAGAAGACAATTTCGCCATCCCTCTATCAAAATTCTGTTGTTTCTCTGTGTGTTGACTAAGAAAGCTAAAAAAGTCATCGCCATGTTGTATTTCAAATGCTGGCGTTCCTGTCTTAAGGCTGGTATCTAACTGAGAAAATGCTTGCCACCAAATGTCATCAACCATACACAACACATCGCGCATGGAATGTGGATCATCATCTCGAAGCGGTTTGGATAATTCAGTTAATGAGTAAAAACCATTATCGTAATTAAATAAATCATAACTTGTTAGAAATTTTAATACTCTATCCAGTAATTCGGGCTTGGTTTCTGTCAGTTTGGCCAACTCATCAATCCGTTTAGGTCCAGATGAAAGATGATTCGCGATACCTAATTTCGCTACAGTATGTAATGCACGTGAAACCACATACCAACGTGACATGATCGCTAATTGAATATGAGGGGTGTCCATTTGAGATTGCATTTATAACTCCCTAGTATTTTTTAATTAGATCAAAAAGTTCAGCATTATTTTCATTTAAATTTTTATCCCCAAGAAAACGTACGCATTGAGATAGAACTGTTCTCAATTCCTTCATAAATAAAAACAAGTTCATCTTCATTTCGTGCCGCTCCTAAAATATAAAGTAATGGATAATAATGGTCCATTGTAGGAACACTTAGCTGGCCTGAAATTGTATCACTATAATGAGTACGCAATGCGGCAAAATCTCTGGCTATTAGCTTTTTCTTGATCCATTGATCAAACTCAATTGCCCAATCATAGGGTTTTGATTTGCATTCCCAACTAATCTTAGAAAGGTTATGTACTAGATTACCACTACTGACAATAAGAATGTCTCGTTCTCGAAGCAATTGTAATTGCTGACCGATTTGATAATGAAATTCTACTGGTTGTTCCAAGTCGATGCTCAGTTGAACGATAGGAATATTCGCACGAGGATATACATGCCGCATCACAGACCAAGTTCCATGATCCAATCCCCATTGTTCGTCATCAAGACGGATTGGAACACATGTCACAATGGTTTTAATCAGTTCCGCCGTTTCAGGAGATCCAGGGGCCGGATATGAAATATTAAAAAGCTTTTTGGGAAAGCCATAAAAATCATGAATTGTTCTGGGATTCGGCATATGGGTAACCCAAGTGCCTTCAGTTAGCCAATGCGCTGAAATGCATACAATTGCCTTTGGTTGCGGAATTTTGCTGCCTAGTGCTCGCAAACTCAATGTAAATTTATTGTTTTGAACCGCATTCATGGGACAGCCATGACCTATAAAAAGTAACGGCATCCACTTTTTGCTGTCCAAATTATCCCTGATTTCCATTATAAAGCACCGAAGTCAGTACTCACCTAGTATCAATATTAGTTCAAAAAAATTACATGAGTTTAATTTTTCAACCCTAATTTGAAAAAAAAGTGCCTATAGTGTATGACTGTATATTAGATATTAAATGAACCATCGAACGCAATTTTTCCATGTTCAACTAGGGTCTGTTTACAATTCGCTAGCTTGAGCCGAAATGACATGATTTTAGAGCACCGAAACGCAGCATACACGAAGTATGTGAGTATCGGAGCGCATAAAATCATGTCATTTTGGGCCAAGATAGTAGAATTGTAAACAGACCCTAATAATCACTTAATCTGGTTTTTTATGTATTCCGTGCAGTACAAATTAACTTTGGGGTGAGTCCTTATGTGGTACTTAAAAATAATGCGTGAATTATTGTCTGTACTTCCGGAGGCAAGTAGAAAAGATGGAAGAATTTTTTTAAATAAGCTTTTTTTCTCGGTTGAAGAAATAACCGAACAACAAACGGAAATAGAGTTTTTTCTAGGTTTGATTGAGAAATCATTTTTAAAATTTGAGAGGAAAGAACCTGGCTCAGTCTCTTTGACTGAATTCTGCAAACATATTTTGGGACTCACTCTGCTCTATGTTAAATCCAGTGACGATCTCGCTATTTGGAATTCGGATTTTGTTCCAGCATTAAAAAAAGGAAAAATTAAGCACTTTTTAATTTTGGATAAGAAGGAAAGAGCAAAAATATCATCGATTCGTCTTCTCAATAAGATTGAAATGGATACCTTCGCAAGTTTAGAGCACACAGTTAATATCAATTTTGAACATTTAAGGATCATTCTCAATAAATACCACACCACAGAAACAGCTCAATTTTTTATTAAAAATTATTCTACGCGATTAGATGGCGAAAATTGTTGTGGAGAGTTTAAGCTGCTCGTCCAAGATGCCCAAACATTCGTTGATAAACAGAGAAATCAGATTTTACCACCACCGTCTTTCAGTACATCACATCGATTAAGTATATTTCAGCCTATTATAGGACATAATAGTGAATCAGCTATTATCAACCATACCCAGAAAATACGGCAACCATAAATCCGGGGACATCCAAGCCCCCGGAAAATTTATGATCCAATGCATGAAGCAAAAAAGCGAAACTCTCCATTAAGTATCTCTAATCAAATATGCTATTATGGGGCTCAACTAGAATAAAGAATAATCATGAATAAAGTTCAATATAAAATTGTTTCCCTTACTGCACTTGGTGGTGCCTTAGAATTTTATGATTTTACGATTTATGCACTCTTTGCTTCATACATTAGCCAGAATTTTTTCACAAACACCAATACGCTGATTGGCTTAATTAATACATTTGCCGTCTTTGCCCTAGGTTATTTGGCACGACCTATAGGCGGCATGGTATTTGGACACTTAGGCGATAAATTTGGTCGAAAATCTGCTTTTTCCTTAGCTGTTTTCATGATGGCAACAGCAACCCTGCTTATGGGATGTTTACCTAATTATCACTCCATTGGCATTGCCGCTCCCATTATCCTCATTTTTTTGCGATTGATACAAGGATTCTCTGTGGGGGGTGAAATTCCTGGTGCTGCAGTATTTACCATGGAACACGTTCCTCAGAAACAGCGTGGATTTGCTATCGGCCTTGTATTTATGTGCATCACCCTGGGTAATAGTCTGGGCGCATTAATAGGATTTATTCTTACATCACTATTAAACCAAGAACAAATGATGTCTTGGGGCTGGCGCATTCCTTTTGTAATCGGATTTGGCTTAGGAATTATCAGCTACATTATTCGAAGACAATCGATTGAAACCCCTGTTTTTCTTGCTATGGCAAAAGAAAAAAAATTACATCGTCAACCATTTTGGGGGCTGTGGACTTTATCTTGGGAAAAATTATTTCATGCATTTTTATTCACCGCCGTCTCTTCCAGTATTATTTCGCTTTTTTTGTATTTGCCGGCCTATCTTACTTCTATAGTCAAACTCAAGATAACGCATACCTATTTGATTAATTTAGTAAGCTTTTTAAGCTTTGCTGTGTTAACTGCAGTCTTTGGTAGTTTATCGGATCGTTTCAATCGTAAAAAATTACTGATGGCTGGGGCCTTACTTTTGATTTTATCGAGTTATCCACTTTTTTATGGACTAAGTCATTTTGGTGAATCTTTTGTTTGGATTTTCACATTATGTTTTGCTTTATTTGGAGCAATGATCAATGGCAGCTATGTGGTCCTTATTAGTGAATCATTTCCAGCTCATTTACGTTACTCTGGAGTTGGATTCAGTTACAGCCTTGGTATCGCGCTATTTGGGGGTATTGCCCCCCTTGCCTTTACGCAACTCATCCATATCTTGAGAGTACCTGAAGCACCGGCTCTATACATATTGGTTTGTGCCTGCCTCACGCTCATCGCCATTCTGCGTTCAGATCACCAAGAAAAAACCCCTGCTCTCTTGCATGGCAACGAACAGACAAGCATTTTATCCAGATAGGACTAATCGCATCAATATCTGTCTTAATGAATCATACTTTTTAATGATGTCTACATATTCCCGACATGCTTTAAAATCTAAGGATAAAAATGAATATCGTGCATCAATACCTCGATACATGGCATCGTTTTTAAGAAGATAACTCAAACATTCAACAAACTCTCGTTCATTAAGTGACAGATCAACATAGTGGCTGCATAAGGCATCCAAAAAATGGCAAAAACCTTGTACTGCTGTACTTAAAATCTCGGCATCCTTTTTATTAGTTTTGGTGAGATACACTTCTGTTTCAGCCCGCAGCAAGTTCAATGGGGAGTGAATAGTACTCGTTCCAAAACATTTTAATTCTCTGTTCTTTTTTTCAGCTTCAGCTAGGGGCTCATACCATTTTTGATCCTTGTTATCACGATAATAGATGATGAAATTTTTATCCGCACTCAAAGATTGTTGGGCATAGGCTTCTTGAGTTAAGGCACACTGAGAGTCAAAAATAGCGCCAATATGCTCTGCCGTGTAATGTGAAGCACCTTTTCCACCATGACCATCATAAATCCCTATCAAGAAGGGTAAAGACGGTGAAAGCGTTTGTATGGCAATTGAAATATTATCTCGTGAACCCCATTCAAGCGCTTCATTAACGAGCGTTTTTGCTAATTGCTGCTCTTGTTGCTTGCTGGCAGAGGGTATTTTACTTAAACAGTTAAAAAGCCACTGCTCATGCTCTTTCTGAGTCTGCGAAATTAAAGGTTCGGTAAAACCATCACAAGTACTAATGATTTGTACCTTCCCTACCTTTTCTGAGGAAATATCTAGATGCTCATAAATTTTATCGAGCGGATTAATGTCAATGCTCGCATCAGCGCAAACGACCTTATCATTAAAATCGAAATCACCTATCGCACGAGAAACAGCTAACTGACCATTGATGCGATCAAAAAGAACAAAACCACCAGCTCTTTTTATACGTTCTAGCTCGACATTTGGATGATGAATGATGCTATTTAGGCGTAACACCCCTATCAATTTTTCGTGCTTGTCATAAACCACTGCAAAAGAAACAGAGTCCGCTAAAGTTGCAGTGATTAAAGTTCCTTGACCATCGTACACTGTTGTTGATGCAGTGGTACCACCATAGATCACATGCTGACCTGAGCGGTTAACCAGGTGATAACTGGTCCATAAACGACGACCAATTTCTTGGGGAGTAAGCAAATGAAAATGATCTGGGGTATACCAACAGGCAAAAGCCGCATCCTCTTGGCTGGGACGGGCTCCCATAGTCTCATATAAACCAAAACTATGTTCTTTTACATGCTCACAGACAATCTCTTTATCATGAGGCAATGATGTAATTTGATGAATGCGAGTCATGCTTTTCCTTATCAATAACTCTCTGTAGAACTATAGCATAAAGAATCAGCACACTAGGGTCTGGACAATTCATATTTGATCACTACGTACTGTGAACAAGCCCTGAAGTCTCCTATATGGTAATGTAGCCTGGGTGAAACGCAGTGGAACCCGGGTTTCGCTCCTATGGACCTATTTTCCAATGTTCAGGGACAAGCCGCGTTACGTCGAGGTTGTAGAGCAATTGTCAACAGACCTTAGTTTACTTGCAGTTTATTCCTCATTAGATGCTTCTTCTGTTACTTGAGTTAAGTAACCGCAATGAATTAAATAATCAAGGTATTTATTGAATAACGCCCCATCTATTTTTTCGCAATAAATCTCATGATTCGCTAACTGCGTTTTAGTATAAGTACAATCAATTTTCGCTTTATTATTGTGGAGATATAAATCAAATAATGAACTGCCTTTATGCACTATTTTTTCCGTGAAAAAGGGGCGTAAAGGAGAAAAGGAATGATTAAGATACCCACTATTTTGTTTAATCATTTTTTCCCAATCAGGATAGGTAACTTTCTTTACCTTAAACCCTTTTGCTTGCACATAGCCAAACAGTTGATCTACATAGACTTCTTGTGGATTTATCAAATGATACGTGTCCGCATGGTAGGGTTTTTCCTTAGCAAAATGTGTAATTGCTTTGGCAACGTAATCGACGGGGACAAAATTAAATCCTACATCAAGATTGGGCCTAGCCTCTAATTCGATACAGCCTTTGAGTATACGGCATACCACATCCCCATGGTTCCAATAACCCGTTTGACTTTCGCCCGTAATCAAACTTGGCCTGTAAACTACTGTTGGAATATTGTAACTGCGCGCATGAACTACCAATCGTTCAGCCAACCACTTTGTTTGATTATATCCACCATAAATTCCATCTTCTGGCGCTAATTCCGTTTGTTCGCTGATCACCACGTCATCTGCCAAATCAGCGGCCATAAAATAACCTACGGTTGAAATATAATGCAGTGCCTTCAAGCGCTTATATGCAGCTAATTTAATGAGTTGTTTCGTGCCAAGTACATTGCTCGCCATCAGTTTTTGATAAGGATAGATAAAATTAAGTAGCGCCGCCCCATGAACAATAAGATCGACCGTATCGGCCAAATATTCCCAATCTTGTCTGAAAAGGCCTAAGTTGTTTTTTTCCAAATTACCTAATACCACCTTGATCCGCTCATGAAAAGCTGAATTCCATAGACCATAATGTTCCATGTTTTTAATCACTCTGCCCATTCCAGCAGTGAATGAACTGGCTTGAACAAGACACGTAATGCGCCAGTTGGTATAGGTCAATAGCTCACGCAGTAAATAAGCTCCTAAAAAGCCTGTAGCACCGGTTAATAATATATGCTGTGGCATAGATTGGGGTGAACAGGTGATGTGTGGTGCTATGTTTTTATATTGATTAAACTCAGCGGCCAGATCGACGAAGGCATGATCAAGCCGTTTTTGTCGTTCCGCTTTCTCTGTATAGAATAAGTCCATAATTTCGTTTAGGCAGGGATCCGCAAGCAAAAACTCAATGGATATGTCTTTATCAGAGTGGGTTGAAAGGACATAATGTAACTGGGCCAGCTTCACCGAATTCAATCCTAATTCACTTAATTTTTTCTCTTTATCTAAGGCGGTAATGTCGCTATTAAAGATCGGTTTGAGCAACTGGGTGATCTCTGAATTCGCAGCATCCATTACCTGTTTCTCTGTGTGATCCGCAGCAATCCTATCAATACAGATAATATCTAAAGTCTTTTCCAAATATTTTTTCTTACACAATAAACGTTGTGTTTTACCACTTGTTGTTTTGGGAACTGAATTACGACCGACAAGCGCTACCACATCTGCATCAATCCCATGTGTTTGTAATAAATTGTTGCGTAGGGTGCTGATGATTTCTTCTAAGTTCGGTGCTTGAACTTTCTTTTTAATTTCTTGGACAATAACCAATAACTCACGATCATTTTCTTCCACCGAAAAAATAGCACAACTATGCGCTCGTAAATGAGGATGGCATGTATGGATGGCATCTTCCAAATCATGCGGATAATAATTACGCCCACGCATAATAATCAGGTCTTTTAAACGTCCTGTTACATAAAGTGCTCCCTGATCCAGATAGCCCAAATCTCCTGTGCGTAAAAAAGAATACTCCTTACTGGCAATATGCGCATTAAAATAATATTTTGTTTCCTCAGGTAATTGCCAATAACCTTGGCCAACACTTTTACCTGCTACCCATATCTCGCCAACCACTTTTTCGGGACACTCCTCTAAGGTCTCCGGATTAACAATCGCAAGAAAGCAATTGTCTATAGGTTGTCCACAGTGAATCAAACTGCGGGCATCAGGATGCGTTTCATCACAATAAAGTACTTTGCCCTGATTGAGTGCTTTCTTATCTACGCATTGGCTGCTTATTCCTTGCTTGCGACTCCCTCCGGTAACCATCAATGTCGATTCAGCAAGTCCATAACAAGGATAAAAAATCTCAGGCGAAAAGCCACATGATGCAAAGCGTTGAATAAAACGATCAACTGTCGCTTTGCGAATAGGCTCTGCGCCGCTCATGACAAATTGCAAGCTACTTAAATCCAATAGACTTTTTTCTTCCTCACTGATTTCACTCGTACATAAGTCATAAGCAAAATTGGGAGCGACAGTTGCCGTAGCACGATAGTGTGAGATGGTTTCCAACCAAGTTGCCGGACGCTGCAAAAAAGTCAATGGCGACATAAGTTTTACAGGAATTGTACTGAAAACAGGTTGTAATATTCCCCCGATTAGTCCCATGTCATGAAAATGAGGTAACCAAGAAACACTAACATCCTCTTGAGTAAGCTGAGTTGCCTTTTCGATTACAAATAAATTATGCAGCAAATTATCATGACTTATCATAACCCCTTTAGGTTTTCCGGTAGAACCTGAGGTGTATTGTAAAAAAGCGAGGTGATTTCCAGTCAACGAAGGATAGCGCCATGTATCTACTGCATGAATCCAATCTTCTGTAGTTATAAACCGTACCGCTTCATAATTCTTATATTTTCCATTTAACTTATTGAGTTGCAGCACAATTTCTTTTGTTGTCAAAACAACACGTGCTCCGGAATTCTCAATAATCTGTTGAAATTTTTCAGCCCAGTCTTTGGTAGTAGGAGCATAAGAAGGGACAGCAATGGTTCCTGCATACAAACAACCAAAGAAGGCAGCGATAAAATCTAGACCAGGGGGATAAATAATTAATACTCGATCACCGGGATGTGTTACTTCATATAGAACACTTGCTATTTTTTTTGCCTGCTCTGCCAATTCACCATAAGTTAGGCTCTTGTTTTCTTGTATTTTTTTGTCTATGAATGTATAGATTGGGAAATCCAGATTTTGCTCTACTTTTTTTTCCAGTAAATCGACCAAACTTATGTAACTTTCCCCCATACCAAACCCCTGAATCGATACTAAAAAACTTCGTGTAAAATTTTTCGAAATGCTCTTTAAGTAATAAATAATCTTTTAAGTAATTTATTATGGAATATCTATTTGAAAAGTACAGCAATCTCAGACAAACTAAAAAAGTTTTAAACGACGTTGTAGGATTAATTGAATGTTCAAATTCATGATTAAAGCCATTTTGAAAGTAAAAGAAGCCAGCATTTATTCTTTTGCTGGGTTAAAAGCAGCCTTTCAAGACGAATTTGCTTTTCGCCTTGAATTGTTTGTCGGTATTATTGCCTTACCGGCTGCGTTTTTAATAGGGAAAACAGCTGTTGAACGGGCATTATTAATTAGTTCCTTACTCATAGTATTGGTCGCTGAATTATTGAATTCCGCTGTAGAAACCACGTTAAATCGAATTGATCGCGCCTGGAACCCTTTAACTAAAAAAGGAAAAGATCTGGGTTCAGCCGCAGTGTTTATTACGATTGTTAATGCTCTTGTAGTGTGGGTCTTGATTATTATCTCTCGGTTTCAAGGCTAAAACATAATCCGAATTTACATCATTATTGAATAATGTAGCCCGTAGCCTGGGTGCAGCGCAGCAGAACCCAGGTTTCACTAGGGAAAAAGCTTCTTGATCCCGGGTTCCGCTGCGCTGCACCCAGGCTACAGAACTACCGATCCAGGCTAGGTATAATTAATACGTAAAAGCAGTTGTGTTCTGAATAAATTGCGCGATTTCATCCAATTGATTTTTTGCAAAATACTCTGTTTGTTCTTTTTCCGGATCAATTTGCGCGAGTTTTCGATAAAGTTTCTCTATATTCTGATGCCGGCCTTTTCCTAAAACCTTGGAGTGGCTGAAAAAGTAAAAAAATCCTGGTTCAATCTTTGCCTGACCAATTTGGTTTAATTTTTCCAATTGTTCTAAAGGGGATAATTGAGAACATAAAATGCGGGCAATTGTTCTCATCCCTGTACTGTTTGTATTAATAAATTTCTTTGCTAACTGTTTGCCTTCTACAATACGCCAAACGCATTCATTAAAACTACCTATTGCCTTTTTAAATTTCCCATTTTCCTTCTGCAACATGTGAATTACTTTTTCCACATTAGGATAAGGGTTATCTTCATCATCAAAATCTGCCCTTCGATTTTCTTTAATCAATCTTTTTGCCAATTCGTAATGAGATTGAGGAAAAGCAAATGTTGCGATTTCTTTATAAATTATCGTTCTTTTTTGGAGCATCACCCGATTAAATGCATTACTCAGTGGATTATTTTCATTGAATAGGTTGACTCTATATGGAAATATATCATGTTTTGCTTTCGACAAATTCATTTGTTGATGGTACTCTTCGAATTCCTTAAAGTGCTCAACCATCACTGCCCAATTATCATTAAAATCTTTATATGCATCCATTCTGGAAGGTAGTGTAATTAGAAATTTATTTACTTCATCAATCGTCGGGCGGTCCATCGGTTTTCTACTTTGTAGATGATTGAGTAAAGTTTTTATATCGTCTAAAAGATAAGGATCGATTTCGGATACATCATAACCTGTAAACAGACCATCCAAACAATAAGGCGCCGTTGCTAATTCGTACAGAGTTGTCGCTGCGTTTTTATATTGTAAAACCTTTTTAGCTCCAAAAATCTCACCCAATATTGCTGCTAAAGCATACATATCAGATTGATAAGAACTTCCTTCCCCAAGAATTACTTCCGGCGCCATATAAGCAGGCGTTCCTGAACGTTTTAGATTATTTTTTGAATCAATATCTTCAGCCAAGCCAAAATCAATAAAAATGATAAGAAATTGTCCATTAGGCAGTGCCTTATAACAAATGTTTGCGGGTTTAAGATCGCGATGCACCACCTCTTTTTGTTGTAATAAAAGCATTTCACTGGCTATCCGCGCTGCGACTTCCAGGCGAAACTGAAATGAATAGTTGTTGCTGGGTTTAAAAGGCAACAGCTTATCCAAACTGAGCCCACAATCTTCAAGGACTGTAAAGACTCTATCTCCTGCTCCAACAACACCAACAACGTTCACCCCATGCTTTTTTTGTCTTAATGCTTCTTTTTCTGTTCTTTTCAATAGATCAATGTAGGGGATTTCTTCTGAGGGCCATTGTATTTTGACCACATCGTTTACAGGGATAAGTTGTGCTTGATAACGCTTCTTTTTAGGTTCATGAGTTATAACGATTTTATATTTTGATTCATTAACAGAACCAAAACCACCTTTCCCTTTATGGGCACTATCAACAATATGCCATTGATTTTTATCTGAAAGAACCAAACTGTGGCTAAAAGTAAATTTGGGATTGTTCTTATTAAAAATACTTAATTTTGATTTTGACGATTTTAATGGAAACGGGGTATCAAAGACTGAGGGTAAAAAATTTACTTTTTCATTTTGCTTAAATAAAAATTTGGCAACTTTTTCATCTAGAAAAATTGGTTGCTGCGGATTATTCCATAGTTCATTAAAATCAATATACTTCATGCGATTTCCATAACGCAAAATAGCAAAAATAGGATACCCATAATATCAGCTTATTCTTAATAAGAAAAAAAATTTAAATCCACTTACGAGAATTCTCGATTCAGGTTAATATAAGCGCTTGTTAAAGTAGCCGTAGACCAATTAAACCCAAACATGTCCAAACCAATAAATCATACAAAACGCGTCTCTTATGTTGTTCCAGTTTACAATGAAGAAGCAGGAATAGCCGAATTTATTACGGCATTAACTGATACGCTAAATAAACTTGGCTACGCTTATGAAATACTGATAGTGGATGATGGCAGCCAGGATAATACACCTGTAATTATTCAACAATTGAGGACACGATTTCCTCTTCGCTGCATTCGTTTTAGTAGGAATTTTGGCAAGGAAAATGCCATAAGTGCCGGCCTTGACCATGCCCAAGGTGATGCGGTGATTCTAATGGATGCTGACTTCCAACACCCTCTGGAACTCCTAAGTCAATTTCTTACCAAATGGGAAGAAGGCTATGATATGGTCTATGCTGTTCGCCAAAATCGCGCTAATGAATCTTGGTTAAAAAGAACCTGTGCCAAAGCATTTTATCAACTGACTTCGCGAATAAATCGGATTAATATCCCTGCAAACGCTGGCGATTTCAGATTGTTGGATCGCAAGATTGTTAAAGCACTTCAAAAATTGCCTGAGCGTAATCGTTTTATGAAGGGCTTATACAGTTGGGTTGGATTTAAACAAGTTGCTATTCCTTTTGAAGTACAACCTCGCAAGACAGGTACTTCACAATGGAATTTTTACTCACTTTTGGATTTGGCAATCACTGGAATTACCTCATTTACTGCATTTCCATTGCGTATGATTGCTATTGGTGGGATTAGTGTTGCAACCCTAGCCATATTTTATGGCATTTGGATTATAATCAGTACATTGATATTTGGTATTGAAACCCCTGGTTGGGCAACCATAGTCACAACGATTACTTTTTTTGGTGGCTTACAACTCTTTGCCTTAGGCGTAGTTGGTGAGTACATAGGCCGCGTTTTTGATGAAGTCAAACATAGACCCCATTACATTATTGATGAGGAATCCAGCTTTGATGACAGCTCAACTTAAGTTAAGGCATAGGCTGATTTATTTTGTAGGTATAGGTGGCTCTGCTGCTTTGATACACCTCTTTACAGTATTCAATTTAGTGAATTTCATGCAGATGCAAGCGCTCACTGCTAATGTTTTTGCCTTTTTAATTGCATTTAATGTCAGTTTTTTAGGGCATAAATATCTTACTTTTTCCCGACTGCATAATGAAAAAATGTTGCGCCTACCCCATTTTTTTTTGGTAGCAGCTTCTGCTGGAGCCATTAATGAAATGCTCTATTTTTTTCTTTTACGCTACACTACCTTAAATTACTTGTTTGCTTTATTTCTCGTTTTGGGATTTGTTTCTGTTTATAGCTTTACAGTATCTAAATTTTGGGCCTGCCGTTAGAATCATTTTATTTGCTTAGTCATGGGATTTCATAGATTTTCATGCATCGTACATGGAATTGTAAAAAATTTAGATCAATAAGAATCGGGGTAACTGCCAGTAACTACTTCTACAGACTCACGAATGATGAGGCGTATTCCTGCCATTTCTTGCACTTTAGGTAATACAGCATCCACCTTTTCTGCGGTATCAATGAATTCTACCACTAAAGGAAGTTTGCTCCCTAAATCAACCAATGATGTAGTGACAACAGGGCCTCCACGTGTAAATCCAGCAATTGCGCGCAACACTGTTCCACCTGCAATGTCATTTTTATCAAGCATACTTAAGAGCTCGACATGCAAAGGACGATGTTGCCATTTATCGGCTTCGTTAATATAGATAGAAACTTTTACATGATTCATATCAGATTGTCCGAGCGAGCACTACACCCGCAATACCTGCTGCTATTGAAAAAACATTATTACAAATAATATTTAGTGCAGCAAGACCGTAATCACTTTGTTGTAATAGCATATAAGTTTCATAACTGAAACTTGAAAATGTTGTATAACCACCACAAAATCCAACTGCAACAAACAATCGCCATCGTGGATCAATCTCTACCCGCTCTAAAGTCCAGGCCATAAAAAAACCCAGGATAAAGCTTCCTGTAAGATTAACAATCAATGTTCCAAAAGGAATATCTGCTGATAAATATTTGACGGAAAAACGGCTCACTAAATAACGTAAATTCGCCCCAAAAATCGCTCCGAAGGAGACCCAAAAAAAGTCACTCAAGGTTTTCTTCCTTTTTATTCAAACAGATCACAATGGTCTAAAAAAGATAATACATAAAAAAAATAGGCCCGTAAATTTAACCTAAATTACCTATAATGAACCTTCGTGTTGGGCTAAATGCACATGAAACTCGTCACAATCCTTTAAAAATTCATCACTTAAAAAATAATTAAATTCATTCAAACGAGCACGAGCTATAGGATCAGCAGGACTCACTTTTTCCGCTGGATGACACATAATCAGTGTGTTCTCCTTAATTAAACTCATCCATTTCCTGAATAACTCTCTATAATTTGTCTCGGGTGCAAAATCATAAATGCCTGAGAAATAACGATTATGTGGAATACCTAATTTGATAAGCTGCCTCAGTAATGCCTTACCTCCTGTAAAACCCAATACTTTTGCTTTAAATCGACTTTGTGGCAAATTAATGGAAGGCCAAGTGGAACGAATTGAGGTCCCATAATTTTTTAATCTTTGTTCATAAAGATCCAAAATAACCTGCCGTATTACGGGAAATTGATGTACATGCTGGTGACCATCAATAAAATCAGGGGGTTGTTGCATGATATTTATAAATTGGTCCAATTGGGCTAAAAATTCTTTTGCAATGAAGGATAATTTCATCGAGCGCATATGTGTTTTAATTAACAATTCATGCAAAGTAAAACCCAATTTTTCTGGGGTGGATGCTAGATAACCTTCGGTTAAATTGAAATGTAAACCAATTTTGATGTGTTTACTCTTTTTTAAAGAAAGAAGTTCTTTGGCATAAGAAATAAAACCCGGCATATTCACCATGCAGCTTACCGCAGACAAGCGGCCCATGCATACTAACTTTAAAATGCCTTCAGAAACCCCGGAATCCAAGCCAAAATCATCGGCACATAAGACAATGGTTTTCGAATCAATCACAATCAAGCACCAATATTTGAAACAAAAACATATGATATATCATTTTTGCTATGAACATGTAGCCTGGGTAAAGCAAAGCGGAACCCGGGTTCCGGCTACGCCTTCACCCAGGCTACATGATTGGTTTTAAGGATTAACTAGACTGCTTCTGACTGTGCTTTTACAAGAAAAAAACGAGCGCCCAAAATATTGATGCACAAACCACCGATTACTAATAATCCTGCAGCAAGCTTCCACAGCTGAAACGGTTCATCCAATACAAAAACAGAACTCAACATGGCAACAATGGGAACCAATAAAGTAAAAGGTGCGACCATCCCTACTGGATAACGAGCAATGAGCCAGTTCCAAACCCCATAACCTATCCAAGTCGAAGCAAAAACGATGTAGAACAATGACAATGTGCCCCGCCAACTTATATGTTCGTAGGTATAAACAAAACTCGAAGTCCCCTCAAACATTAAAGAAAAAAGAAACATCGGGATGCAGGCAACAAAACTTCCCCACACAATAATTGCCATCATGTTGCTATTGCTGCCTTTAATTTTCTTAGTGATCAGATTCCCAAATCCCCATGTTGCAGCAGCGGCAAGAATAAAGATAAAACCTGGCAAAGAGATATCACTATCAAAATGCATAGCCACTAAGCCAATCCCAGTAAACGCAACAAGGGCACCAATAATCTGGCCTAGATTGGGCTGCTCACCCAAAAAAATCACAGCAAAAAACATACTAAAAAATACTTGCGTTTGCATGAGTAATGACGCCATTCCAGCTGGCATACCAATGTTCATGCCGATAAACAGAAAAGCAAATTGCAAAGCAAACATTACAAAGCCATAGAGAACAATTTCTTTGAATGACGTTTGAGGTATTTTGACAAAAAATATAGCCGGCACACTTGCAAATAAAAAACGTAGGGCGCAGAGTAGCAAAGGTGAAATTTCTTCCAATCCAAAGGAAACAAAAAGAAAATTTACCCCCCAAATCAAAACAACTAAAAGAGCCAATAACAGATGTGTAATAGGCATCATCAAGTGCTCCCGCAAAAGCTATATTTTAGCCTAATGGCTGTAATAAAGCCATTTAAATAGTTTATTTTTTAGCCACTAAAATGTTTAAAAAAAGCAAAGCTTGAATGCATCGCACCCAGAATACAGCAATCATAAACACCGATGTAGTCAGTTGTAGCCTGGGTGAAGGCAAAGCCGTAACCCGGGTTTCGGATAAAAAAATCACGCGCCTAAATCCCGGGTTTCGCACGCTGCACCCAGGCTACCATGATCACAAAAAAGCAACCTAAATTTTCATTAAAAGATTGCATTTAAAGACAGTATCTACGATATTCTATTTTTTTGTGGACTAAATTATGAAAGAAATTATTCTCGCTACCAGCAACCCCGGTAAAATTAAAGAATTACGTGATTTATTAGCACCGATAGAATGTATCCCGCAAACCAATTTAGGTGTCACAGATGCCATAGAAAATGGCTTAAGTTTTATTGAAAATGCACTAATCAAGGCCCGTCATGCCAGTTTGCACACAGGGAAACCTGCTTTGGCCGATGATTCGGGCTTAGTAGTACCTGTCTTAAATGGCGAGCCGGGTATTTATTCTGCTCGTTATGCGGGTAATGATGCAACCGATGAGGAAAACATCCATTTATTATTGGAAAAAATGACTCATATTCCCTCAAAACAGCGGGAGGCCTGGTTTTATTGTGCCATAGCATTAGTACAGCATGCGAAAGACCCTACGCCAATCATTGCAACAGGAATATGCAAGGGGATGATTCATAATCAACCCGTTGGCGAAGGCGGATTTGGTTATGATCCAATTTTTTATATTCCTGACTTTCAATGCACGGTAGCACAATTACCTGCTAAAATTAAAAATAATATCAGTCACCGCGCACAAGCATTAAAGCAACTGCGTACCCTACTTAAGAATTGACGATGGACACTGATGCACTCTTTGCGCAAGCATATAAATTCCAGTACGAAGGTCACTTGCCACAAGCCATTAGCCTATATGAGCAAATCTTGTTGCAAGAACCCAAACACCTGAACACTTTGCATTTTTTAGGGCTCACTTATGCTCAATTAGGCGACATGGATAATGCAATTCTCTATCTGTTACAGGCACTTTCCTTAAGTCCTGAGAATGCTGGTTTGCTTAACAACATAGCGAATGCATACAAAAAACTACATAACCTTGATAAGGCAATTGAATATTACCAACACGCTATAAAACTAAAGCCAGATTATGCCCAAGCTCATAATAACTTGGCCACTGTCTATGCATTGCAAAATAATTATGCCCAAGCTTTATTACATTATACCCGAGCAGTTCATGCTGAACCTGATTTTAGTGCAGCACATTTTAATTTAGGCTTATTATTGCTACAAAATAATCAGTTAGATGCAGCCAAAATTCAATTTAATAACGTAGTCTCCTTAAATCCTTTTCATACTGAAGCACTGTTTTATCTTGGTGTTTTGCATCTGGAGAAAAATGCTCTTGCCGAAGCAGAGGAAGCATTTCAAAATGTTTTAGAACAAGACAGTAAGCAAATAGAAGCTCTTTCCAACTTGGGTGTAATCGCTTTAAAAAGGCAACAAAACCAATTGGCAATCGATTATTTTAGTAAGGCATTAGCCCTGGATAATGAGAATGTTGAAGCACGAAATAACTTAGCTGCCACATTCATGCATCATGATCGTTTTGAGAATGCACTCATGCATTATGATGTATTGCTGCAAAAAGAACCGGATAATATTGAATATTTATATAATTCTGGGGTCGCACAAATGGCTTTAGGCCATTTAAATGAAGCCATTATTCTGTTTGACCACATACTTGAGTTAGAGCACACGCATACTTCCTCACTCAATAATCTGGCCGCAATTTATCTTAAATTGGAGCAAAGGGCTAAAGCCCAAGATTACCTAGAACGTGCTCTGGCAATTAATCCTAAAGATACAATAAGTGCTCACATGCTCCACGCCCTAACTGGAGATAAACAAGCAGAAACGACTCCTGAGTACGCCCATAACTTATTTAATAACTACGCGCTTTATTATGATCAACACATGAAAGGCACGTTAAACTATTCCATTCCACAACACATAGCACGAGTAATCCACCAATTAGAATTACCAGCAAACACCCATACCTTAGATTTAGGCTGCGGAACCGGTTTAACTGGAATTATTCTTCGTGAAGTCAGTAAACATTTAATCGGAGTTGATATTTCAGGAAAAATGCTGGCCCAAGCTAAGGCCAAGGAAATTTATGACAATTTGGTGGAAGCTGAGCTCAATGAATTTCTGCAGCAAAACAAAGCAACCTATGACCTGATTGTTGCAGCCGATGTCCTCCCCTATTTTGGCGAGCTCGATACACTATTCCATACGATTCATCGACATCTCAAATCCAAAGGCTATTTTATTTTCACCACAGAAATCAGCCTGGAAAATCCCTGGTCACTTGAAACAAGTGCTCGTTTCAGCCATCATCCAGACTACATTAAGCAATTAGTAGCACAAAATCGGTTCCAGCTCGTAAAACAGGAAAAAATTCCTGCCCGCATACAAGAACAACGTGTTTTGGAAGTTATGCTTTATATTTTAACAATTTGAATAATTTGAAGCAATAAAGCAAAATAGTAGATATACTATATATAGTAGGGAATAGGAAAGTGACTCTACCACTTTTATAGAGAGCAAGGAGCTTATATGTCGAAGCCCATCAATGCACGTAAATTTGTCGAGGCCCCGCAACTAACTTCTGACGAACAATATGAAATCAACCGGAAAATTGAGTTTGAAACCGCAAAATCATTTCACAGCATGGTTAAGCTTGGTGCTTTCGCCAATATTTTTGGTGCCTTTCTTTATGTTCTTGCTATCTATAGTTCAACCCAACCCAGATTGATCATTTCTTGGTATCTTCTTTTGGTGATTGCAAACTTACTCAATGTGCTATGGGCGCTTCGTTTTGAATACAAACATATAAGCCGTGAAGAAATACTTAAATGTCGAAAAGGCTTTCTCTACATTGTCATCTTAATATGTCTGATATGGAGCAGCATCGGCATTGTATTTATGCATGATGGAATACATCAACAAATGACTACCATTATCTTTTTATCAGCTGTTTTGATTTGTTTTTGTTTCTCAACGGCAATTGATTTAACGATGGGAGTCGCCAGCATCGTTTGTTTACTCACCCCCACACTTTTATACCGTCTCTATTTAATCATTAACTCAGCTGATTCCGAGGCAAATCAACTCAGTCTGTCAATTATAGGCTCATTTGTGGTACTTGGAATATTTATGCTCTTTGCGTGTTTTGTAGGAAATAGAATCCTTTTAAAATTATTTCGTTTAGGTTATGAAAATGCATTACTCAGTAATAAACTGGAAAACATGAATGCTTCCTTGGAACGTCGCGTCAAAGAGCGCACCACAGAATTGGAGCAATCACTGAAATTGGTGACCTACCAAGCAACGCATGATCTATTAACCGATTTACCTAATGAACGTTTCCTTTATGAGCACATACATAATGTCGCAGAAAAAGCGGTTAAAGATCATCACAAATTTGCCATTGCCTGCTTTTCACTAAACAATATGATAAAAATTAATGACAGTATTGGTCATCAAGCATCCGCCACCATTGTTCATCGTATTGCCCAACGTTTTGCTCAACTTGCAGAGAAAAACACAAAATATTTCATTTCACTGTTACGCAAAGATGTATTTGTTATTTTAATTGATCCAATCATCGACACGCTGGAAATTGAAGAATGTACTCAGGATTTATTTATTGTATTAGATAATCCTGTCTATGTGGCGCAACAAGAATTGAATTTAACTGCCAGTATTGGGATCAGTGTATTTCCGAGTGATGGCCGAGATGTAGACACACTGATTACCCATGCAGAAGCAGCGCGTACCCTTGCAACTGAGCGCGGAGGCAATAGTGTACGTGTTTACAATACGGTAATTACTGCCGATGCCTGTAGGCAATTGAACATTGAAAATCAACTCTATCGTGCGATTGAAAATAATGAATTAATACTAAATTACCAGCCATTCATTGACTTAAGAACCGGGACTGTGTGTGGTGCAGAAGCTTTAATACGTTGGAATAATCCCGTGCTGGGAATGCTTTCTCCAATGGAGTTTATCCCTTTAGCAGAAACAAATGGGATGATCCTTCCTATTGGTGAATGGGTATTAAGCACTGCATGCCAACAATTGAAAAAATGGCATAACAGCGGATTTAAATTGATTATTTCAGTTAATTTGTCGGCAAAACAGTTAGTACAACATGATCTTGTCGATCGTATAGGACAAATTTTAAACAACCTGAAACTCCCTCCTAAGTACCTCGAGCTGGAACTAACGGAGTCCAATGCATTTCACAACGAAGCGATACCAATTATTAATAAATTTACTGAGATGGGTATCGCACTAGCCATTGATGACTTTGGCACAGGCTACTCAGAATTTGGTAATCTTAAGTTATTTAAAGTGAATAAAATAAAAATTGATAAAACATTTATTCAAGATATCGAAGTCAGCATCGATAGTAGAAATATCGTGTGCAACACCATTGCCTTGGCCCATCGAATGAATATTGATTGCTTGGCGGAAGGTGTAGAAACTTTAGAGCAAATTAAATTTTTAAAAGAAAATGGGTGTTACATAATGCAAGGTTTTTACTTTAGTAAGCCACTGGATGTCAAAGAATTTTCTGAGTTTTTAAAAACACATTCTAAAAATGCCTATGAAGCGCTAACGAATTGGTAACACTAAATCCATCCATTCTTTCCTGAAAAAAATTTCTTGTGGCCTGGGTGCAGCACAGCGAAACCCGGGACTGTGAAGCTCATTCAAACTCCGAATCCCGGGTTTCGCTACGCTGCAGCCAGGCTACATGACTATTCTCTATCTCTCCAATATCAGATGACATTACCTAAGAGTATTGGTAGCATGAAGCAAGTTCAAATGATCGATTTAGCAAATGGAAGTTGCGCATGCAAAATATTGTTAATGTATTACAGAACCGAGCTCAAAAACATCCTCAATCTGAAGCAGTCCTCTATTTAGAAGATGGGAAAAATCCGAAAGCAAGTCTCACTTTTGCCGAATTGGATCATCAAGCCAAAATTATTGCGTCCTATTTACAAACCCAGCAAATGAAAGGCAATCGAGTTGTACTTCTTTATCCTGCCGGGGTTGAATTTATAGCAAGTTTAATAGGATGTTGGTATGCAGGTGTCATTGCAGTGCCAGTGCCATGCCCTAAAATCGATGAATTTGCAAAACATGAAGCGCTCCTGAACACCATAGCCTACGATGCGGACATTGCTGCGGTTTTAAGCTTGAATCAGTATCGCTCCAGTATTGAAACGACTCTAAAGAAAAAAGTACCTGTATTGGCCACGGATGCGATAAAAAAACCATCTACCAAAGCTTATCAACCCATTCGTATCACTGAGGATACTATTGCCTATTTACAATATACATCGGGGTCAACTTCTGCGCCCAAAGCAGCAATAATCACGCATGGCAATTTGCAACATAGCCTGCAAGAAACAATTAAAGTTTGGCATTACACCAAGAAAAGCATCACGTTAACCTGGGCTCCCCATACCCATGTATACGGATTAGTATGCGGTATCCTTGTACCTTTATATCATGGCACACTGGCAATTATCATGCCGCCTGCAGCCTTCATTAATAAGCCTGTTACCTGGTTATCCGCCATTTCAACCTATCGCGTCACCCATAGTGGTTGTCCTAATTTTGGTTATGATATTTGCGTACGTGATATTCAGGATGGGGAGCTTGCTTCGCTTAATTTAAAACATTGGAAAGTAGCGATTAATGGCGGAGATATTGTTCAATATCAAACACTTATCAATTTCATCACTAAATTCAAGGTATGTGGCTTTGCTTTAAAGCAATTTTGCTCCGCGTACGGGATGTCCGAATTATCTGGAGCAATTGCAGTAACGTCTTTTGGTCGCGAACCCTGCTCGTTAACACTTCAAGATAATGCCCAGCGACAATTGGTCAGTAGTGGCAAATTATTAGCAGGATTACGGGCCATTGTGGTTGATCCCGAAACCAAGCAAGCTGTTGCTAACGGAGAAAGTGGTGAAATCTGGTTATCCGGCAAATCACTGGCCCAAGGTTATTGGCGACGTCCTGATGAAACCCAAGAAGTATTTCACGCAACGGTACCAGGAAGTGATCTTCACTATTTTAAAACTGGAGATCTCGGATTTATCTTGGATAATGAAATTTATTTAACTGGAAGATTAAAAGAGGTTATCGTCGTTTATGGCAAAAAATACTACCCGCTTGACTTAGAAATCACTGTCGCCAATGCACTGGCAACGTTCCAGATCAAACTACCCCAAGTAGCCTTTTCAACAGAAATTGCGGGCAATGAAAAAATTATCATTGTCCAGGAATTGTCGGAAGAAACGCATAAATCGCTCTATCCTGAAATCAAGAATGCGATTCGTCATGCGATCACCAAACATCATGGTGTGGATGTTCATGAAGTCGTTTTAAGCCCTAAGGGGGCAATTCCCAAAACCGGAAGTGGCAAATTACAACGAAAAAAAGCGCAATTACTATTTAATGAACAAAGTCTTGCCGTATTAATCCAAGATATATCCATAAAGCCAACACCCAACAAAAATGAAGGCAACAACAAAATCCAATTCACAACCCTGGTTGCTCATGTATTGAAAATAGATGAGGATGAAATTGACTTGCATGCCCCATTAAGTCGTTATTCCTTTGATTCCATGAACATCATTCATCTCACCAGTGTGCTTAATGAAACGTATCAACTCGCCCTATCCCCTGCGGCTTTGTATGAATACACCACTTTAGCAGAGTTTTATACCGATCTATTAGCTACAAAAAACGTTGCAGTCGTGCATCAAGAAAAAGCAAAACATACACTGGAGTCCAGCGACATTGCAATCATTGGGATGAGCGGTATTTTCCCGCAAGCACCCGATGTGGATGCCTTTTGGAATAATTTATATCAGGGGAAAGATTGCATCAGCGAAGTGCCTTCATCGCGCTGGAATTGGCGTGATTTAACCGTAAGATGGGGTGGTTTTATTGATCATGTAGATCAATTTGATGCTGCATTTTTTAATATCTCACCTCACGAAGCAGAGCTCATTGATCCACAACAACGATTGTTTCTGCAAACCGCTTGGAAAACAATTGAAGATGCCGGTTACACCCCTGCAACCCTTGCTGCATTGAAAACAGGTTTGTTTGTGGGCGTATTTAATCATGATTATGCCGAATTATTGCAAAAAAATGAGGTCATGGATGCCTACCTGACTACGGGCACGATGAACAGCATGATTGCCAATCGTATTTCCTACATTTTAAACTTGCGCGGGCCAAGTGAAACAATTGATACAGCATGTTCCAGTTCCCTGGTTGCCATTCACCAGGCAGTCCATGCGATTTTGCAAGGTGATTGTGATCTGGCGCTTGCAGGTGGAGTGAATACTTTAATCACCCCCACTTCATTTGTTGCAGCCCATCAAGCAGGCATGCTAAGTGACGATGGACGTTGTAAAACTTTTGATAAAAACGCCAATGGTTATGTTCGTGGCGAAGGTGCAGGCGCTATTTTATTAAAAAAATTATCTCGGGCATTACAGGATGGCGATCACATCTATGGGGTAATTAAAGGAACTGCTGTGAATCATGGTGGACATGTTAATACCTTAACTGCCCCCAACCCCAATGCCCAGGCAGAGGTCATTATTTCAGCCTGCCAACGGGCTCAAGTGCCCATCGACAGTATTCAATACATTGAAACCCATGGAACCGGTACACCGCTCGGTGATCCCATTGAAATTAATGGCCTAAAAAAAGCATTCCAACACTTGGCCTTGGAGCAAAACATTCAATCATTGCCAAAACAATATTGTGGATTAGGCGCAGTTAAAACACATATTGGTCATTTGGAATCTGCAGCCGGAATCGCAGGAATCATAAAAACATTGTTAGCCATGAATCATGAAATGTTGCCGGCTAACCTACATTTAAATGAATTAAATCCTTACATCGAGATTGAGGACAGCCCATTTTATCTCGTTGATAAGCTAACTAAATGGTCAAAAGTGCCCGGTAAGCCCAGAAGAGCGGGAGTAAGTTCATTTGGTTTTGGTGGTGCAAACGCTCACATTATCCTTGAAGAAAGTCCTGAGCGAACACCCGCCCCATTTCCCAATCATCACTCTTATCTTATTAGTTTGTCGGCAATGACTTTACCTGCATTACAGCAACGTATTGTTGATCTGCTCAAGTGGTTGGATAACCAAAAAGATGCACCAAGTTTAGCTTCACTCAGTTATACGTTAAATACAGGCAGACAACATTTTAGCAAGCGTTTTTGCGTGATTGTGAAAACCATTGCGGAGTTGAAAAAACAATTGCAGTCTATTTTATCCCACAAAGATATAGAGTCTCATGTGCTTGACTATGAATTAAATCAGCAGACTAATGATTTAATTCAACTACGTATCAATTATCTACAAGGTCAATCAATCGATTGGCAGGCAATCTATGGCGATTATCAGGGGAAAATATCGCTTCCTACTTATCCCTTCGCCAAAGAATCACATTGGGTAGAAATCAAAAATAATTCACAATGCGATACGCATACATTAATAGATGAGAATATTTCTACGTTCTCCGCTTCCGCTTTCAGTAAACGATTTACTGGAAACGAATTCTATTTGCGCGATCACCGAATCAACAATGAGCAAGTATTGCCCGGTGCTGTGTGTTTGGAAATGGTTCGCGTTGCGGCCAACATGGCTGCAAATAATCAGCAAGTAACCACTCTAAGCAAGATCACTTGGAAAAAACCAATAATAAATCCGGATTTATCGACCCCACTGCATGTTCTTTTATTTCCTGAAACCGATTGCGTCTCATTTTCAGTAACTGACAAAGATGAGGTGGTTTCTTATGTGACTGGCACAATGCATTATCTGGATAATGCTGCCGAGACGCCACATACCGCACTTGACCTACACGAATTAAAAACAGCGTTGCCTTATACTCAAGATCCCCAAGCCATTTACACCCATTTTAATCATACAGGCATATCCTACGGTCCTAGTTTTCAAGTCATCCAAAGCATACACTTTGATGAAAATATGCTCTTAGCAGAAATTGCTCTGCCTGCAGACCTACAGCATAATGAATTTGTGTTACATCCCTGTTTATTCGATGGAATCTTACAGACAACTCAGGCACTGCTTAAAAATCGCGAAGCGCTTTATCTCCCTTTTTCTATTGAACAAGTCGATATTTATAGGGCTTTGTCCAATACCTGTTATGTACATGCTCACCTGATTTCCACAGAAGACAGTTTGCGTATGCCGACATGTAACATTCAAGTCACTGATGTTGAAGGAACACTCTTATTGGTCATTACTGGATTTACTTTATATGCAGTGCATGAGCCGTTACAACCTGAAGCAACTGTAGCCTATTATTCTCATCAATGGACTACACAAGCGGTGCGTGCATCAACGAGGAAAACTCCAGACTCCATTCTAATTTTAGGAAGTAATGAACAGTCAGTACAAGCAATAAGAAAACAATTCTCAGGCCATACTGTCTCGTATCTGCTCTTACACGATCTGGCACAGGTAAACATCAATGCACTCAGCGAATGTATTATTATTGCACTGGAAGAATTAAATGGTGAGTCCCTTTCAACGACAGAGATTCAAAAAAAACTCGAGCAAACTTATTATCTGGTTCATACTGTAGTAACCCAAATCAGTAAATTAAAACCCAAACACCCCGTACAATTAATTGGTATTAGTAAAACCCCCTCCATTTTTTCTCGGGCCTTGGATGGATTTGCAAAGTGCGTACATCAGGAACAATCCAACATCTCCTGCCGCTTTATTGAATTACATGATCTAAGCCTGCTTGCAAATGAAATAACCCAAAATGAGATTTATGTCCGCTATGATGAACAGAATCAGCGATATATCAGACATTACGTCCCGCTTCCTTCACTAAAAGAAACGCCGCCAATGCTCAAAAAATCTGGAGTTTATTTAATTACTGGTGGCATGGGTGGGCTGGGGTATTTATTTGCAACGTATTTGGCAAAACATTATCAGGCCAAAATTGTATTAACAGGTCGTACAACCCTGTCTGAACAACATCAAAAAAGAGTCGCAGAACTGGAACAGAACGGCGCCTCAGTAGCTTATGTATCAGCAGATGTATCCTCCTACGAGGATGTGCAAACACTGATTCAAACCACTAAAAAACGCTTTGGTGCACTAAATGGCATTATTCATGCTGCAGGACTTACTCAAGACGGATTGATTGTCAATAAAACAATACCCGAAATAGAAAAGGTTGTAGCACCCAAAATTTATGGCGCCTGTAATTTGCATACTGCAACATGTAAAGAGCCTTTAGATTTTTTCATTCTGTTTTCATCCGCCTCAGCAGTGTTTGGTAATTTAGGACAAAGTGATTATGCCTATGCCAATCGTTTTCTCGATGAATTTGCCTGCGAACGAGAGAAACAAAGAGCTCAGGGGGACTGTTATGGACATACTCTTTCAATTAACTGGCCTCTTTGGGAAGAGGGGGGACTACATATTGCTCCCGAATACCAACAGGAACTTGAGCAAACTTTAGGTATTCTGAGTTTATCCACTCAGCAAGGATTGAGCGCCTTCCTGCACGCTTTACATCACTCTGTTGCAAATTTTATTGTTCTCCCGGGTTATCAGCAAAAACTCATGCATGCAATGCAAAAAAATTCAGTGTTGAAACAATCTATAACTTCTTCCAAAGGAGTAAATCGCAATTTACATGAACAAACCGAAGAGTTTTTAAAGAACATACTCGCCGAAACCTTAAAGTGTTCGCCAGAAAGTATTGATAGAAATTCGCCTTTCGAAAATTATGGCATCGACTCTTTAATGATTATTCAACTCAATCAACGCCTGGCCAAAGAGTTCACCGCGTTACCCAAAACACTATTTTTTGAATGTCGCAACTTGGCTGATTTAACTGAATACTTCATAGAACATCACTCCCATGAGTTAAGAATCCCCTATCCCGCAAGTGGGAGAGGGGCTGGGCTGAGGGCTCATTGTCCACAATCAATACCCTCATCCGCCCTGTTCCCATGGGGAGAAGGGAAAATCCTTAACATAATAACAAGGCCCAAACCTCTTGGTTTTAAAAAAAATTCATCAAAATCTCAAGACATCGCCATTATTGGTATTAGTGGACGCTATCCCGAGGCGGATGATTTAACCGAGTTTTGGCACAACCTTTGCGCAGGCAAAGACTGCGTTACAGAAATCCCTAAGAATAGATGGGACTGGGCAGATTATTTTGATGCCCATCAAGAGCACCAGGGTAAAATGTACAGCAAATGGGGCGGCTTTTTAAGGGATGTGGATCAATTTGACCCCTTGTTTTTCAATATTTCACCACGCGAAGCAGCGTTAATGGATCCTCAAGAACGATTATTTTTAGAAACAGCTTGGAAAACTATAGAAGATGCCGGATATGCTCGTGAAGCATTAGCTGGGGGAAAAATTGGAGTCTATGTAGGTGTGATGTATGGTCAGTACCAGTTGTTTGGTCATGAATCATCGCGGTTTTCACCAACAAACTCAGTTTTTGCTTCCATTGCAAATCGGGTTTCCTATTTTTTTGATTTTCATGGTCCAAGTATCGCGCTGGATACCATGTGCTCTTCTTCGCTTACGGCCATCCATTTAGCCTGTCAAAGCATCCATGAAGGCGAATGTGACATGGCACTTGCTGGTGGAGTGAATCTGTCGCTGCATCCCAATAAGTACCTTTTGCTGAGCCACGGAAAGTTTTTAGCACGTGACGGACATTGCCGCAGCTTTGGTGAAGGCGGCGATGGTTATGTACCAGGTGAAGCCGTTGGCGCAGTATTGCTCAAACCCCTGGATAAAGCACTGGAAGATGGCGATCTTATTTATGCGGTAATTAAGGGAAGTCACCTCAATCATGGTGGTAAAACAAATGGTTACACGGTACCCAACCCGAATGCGCAAGCTGAGTTACTTGCAGAAACCTACCAAAAAGCCAATGTCGATCCGGCACA
Source organism: Legionella steigerwaltii (assembly GCF_001468065.1). Classification (GTDB taxonomy): domain Bacteria; phylum Pseudomonadota; class Gammaproteobacteria; order Legionellales; family Legionellaceae; genus Legionella; species Legionella steigerwaltii. The sequence continues at coordinate 166,082 of NZ_LNYZ01000008.1, read as the reverse complement.
AGTCAGTTATATCGAGGCACATGGCACAGGAACTTCGCTGGGAGACCCTATTGAAATTGCCGGATTAAATAAAGTATTCGGCCAATCCATACAACACCACTGTGCACTTGGTTCAGTCAAATCGAATATCGGTCATTGTGAGTCTGCCGCAGGAATCGCTGCAGTCACCAAAGTGGTATTGCAATTACAACACCGCACCTTAGTTCCTTCACTTTTCTCTGAACCATTGAATACCAACATAGACTGGTCACTCACCCCATTTCGTGTACAGCAAACCATCAGTGAATGGGCACAACCATTGGTCAATTTACCACGAATTGCCGGAATTAGCTCTTTTGGTGCAGGAGGTTCGAATGCCCATTTGATTTTGTCTGAAGCACCGGAGGTATTTTCTTCTTCGACAAGGAATAAATCGCATTATTTGCTCACGCTATCGGCCAAAACCGAAATCGCCTTAAATCAACGTCTCGATGATTTATTGGCTTGGCTAGAGCAAAATCCATCAGCACAGCTAGAACAGGTTAGCTACACCTTAAATGCAGGCAGAAGTCATTTTGAGTATCGTTGTTCCATGGTTGCCAGCTCACTTGATGAGGTGATCCGTTTAATTCAACAACTTAAAGCACGACAAAATCCAGCGCACTTGTTTATGCAACAAAATGCGGGCAATAAATCTGAAAACCACCTAATTAACACAACGCTTTTACCTCTAGTGATGCAACAATTGTCACAAGCCACTCACTATCAAGAGGCTTTGCTGACGCTGGCAAAATTTTATGTGGAGGGTCAAAATCTGGATTGGAATCATATCCACGCCGGTGAATCCAGGAAAAAAATATCTTTACCTACCTATCCTTTTGCCAAAGAACGTTATTGGTACTCTGATGAGGAACAACTTGCTTTTGCTCAAGAAAAGCCAATCAATTGGACATTAACGCAAAATGGGCTTATTGATAAAGTAAACTCGTTTCTGGTGCGGCACATTATTCAAATCTTGAAAATAACGCAACACCGAATTGCAATCGAAAAAAATCTTGGTGAATATGGGATGGATTCAGTGCATTTTATTGAATTGGCCAAAAAGATTGCGGAACACTACAAAGTAGAATTCACACCTGCCGTTTTCTTTACTCACAGTAGTGTCTTAGCAATCAGCCAATATCTTATAAATCAATTTCCCGAAGCAGTGGCGACAACCCATCATCAAGTAGCCCAACTGCACGTTAATACTCATCCAGTAAAGTCCAGACGTATTGTAACTGATGAAGCGGATTCGATTGCGATTATCGGTATGCAAGGACTTTTCCCTCAATCAGATGACCTTAGCTCATTTTGGCAACATTTGGTTGATGGTCATGATTTAGTGACTGAGATCCCTGCAGAACGCTGGGACTGGCGTGATCATTACGGCATTGAAGCAAATCAAAGTAACACCAAATGGGGTGCTTTTATCAACAATTTCGATCAATTCGACGCAGGCTTCTTTAATATTTCAGCCCGCGAAGCAAATCTTATGGATCCACAACAACGACTCTTTTTGGAAATCGCATGGAAAGTCATTGAAGATGCAGGCTACGATCCGTTTGCTTTATCCTCACAGAGCATTGGGGTTTTTGCCGGTGTTGAGTTTAGCGAATATCAAACGTTAATTGCCAAACAACAAAAAGAACATCATGGATTTATTGCTACAGGTAACTCACATAGCATGATTGCCAATCGCGTTTCCTATTTTTTCAATTTTCAAGGTCCGAGTGAAGCCATCGATACCGCCTGCTCAAGCTCTCTGGTTGCCATTCACCGCGCGGTACAAGCCATTCGCCATGGGGAGTGTGATATGGCAATTGCGGGCGGCGTAAGCCTTATATTAAGTCCAGATACCCTGGTGGTCACGAGCCAATTAGGCGCCTTATCTGCCGATGGGCGTTGCAAAAGTTTTGATAAGACTGCAAATGGCTATGTCAAAGGAGAAGGCGTAGCCGGCCTTTTACTAAAACCCTTAAAACAAGCACAAGAAGATGGAGATCATATCTATGGGGTTATAAAAGCCTCGGCAGTAAATCATGGCGGGAAGGCGCAATCCCTGACGGCACCTAATGCTGCCGCACAAAGTGAGTTATTAATTCGTGCTTACACTCAAGCCAATTTCAACCCAGATACAGTGACTTACATTGAAACCCATGGTACGGGAACGGCCTTAGGTGATCCGGTAGAGATTGAAGGATTGAAACGTGCATTTACTACTTTACTTGCATCTGAAATCAAACCAGACTCGATTGCTTTAGGTTCTGTAAAAACCAATATCGGTCATTTAGAGCCTGCATCAGGAATTGCAGGGGTAATCAAGCTGATTATGGCCATGACCCATGAAACCTTACCCGGTATTTTGCATTTAAATGAGTTAAATCCTTATATCAATTTAATCAATACACCTTTCTACATCCTCAAAGAGACGCAAACCTGGCAACGCATCAAAAATGAAGCTGGAGAAGATATCCCATTGCGTGCTGGCGTTAGTTCTTTTGGATTTGGTGGCACTAATGCTCATATTGTTCTTGAGGAAGGTCGCCCCCACCAGACCATCGTTGGGCCTCATCAAACGAAACCCTGTTATTTAATTGCTCTTTCAGCCAAACACCAAGAGAGTTTGCAACAAAAAATAGAAGACCTGTATCAATGGCTGAACCAAAATAAAGAAACGGTTTGCTTACCTTCACTCAGTTTTACACTGAACGCTGGTCGTGCTCATTTTGTGTACCGCTGTGCTCTGGTAGTAGACTCTATTGATGCATTACTCCACGCGTTGACGTTGTTAATCCAACATGAAATTCCGGAATATTGCATGTTAAATGAAGGTCAAACCTTGACGATTCAGGGACCAGTATTTGATGAAGTATATCAAGCAGCAATTAATGCGTTGCACCAGTCAGACAATCCAGACCAGTATCGCCACAAATTATTTATCCTGGCTGATCTCTATACGAAACATTATGCGATTGACTGGCAACACGTATATTTTGGGGAAAGAATATCGCGATTAGGTACTTTACCTGCTTACCCATTCATCAAACAACGCTATTGGTATGATCAGGAATTGAATACCACACCAGCACCCACAGTCCTCGCACCAGTAAGCAAGCGAGTCCTCCCGGTAGAAATGGATCTTTCCAGTCAGGTATTAACCTATTTACAGCAAATCTTCGCGGAAAAATTACGTACGGCTCCTGAACTCATTCAATTGGATGAAACCTATGAGGTTTATGGTGTTGACTCATTGATTGGCTTGGAAATTACTAATCGTTTGGAAAAAGACTTTGGCACCTTACCCAAAACGTTACTCTATGAACGCAATCGGTTAAATGATTTAGCCAAATATTTTATCAAAAACTATAAAGAAAAATTGTCTGACCTGGTATCTGCGATCCATGCCAAGCCAGCAGCAATCCCTCTTGAGATAGAAGCCGTAAAACCCATAACATCAACTCATGAACACTGGAACCAATCATCTCGCGATATTGCAATTATTGGCTTAAATGGCACATTCCCTATGGCCAACTCTATGGATGAGTTTTGGCATAACTTAAGCTCAGGACGTAATTGTGTGGGTGAGGTACCGGCTGATCGCTGGAATTATAAAGACTATCCTGTAGTGATCGGAGGAGAAGAACACTATTTCCCACATGGAGGCTTTATTCCTGATGTCGATAAATTCGATCCCTTGTTTTTTAATATCTCGCCACGCGATGCTGGGCTCATGGATCCCCAAGAACGTTTATTCATGCAATCGGTATGGTCTACTCTGGAAGATGCAGGTTATACACGTGACAAATTAAAACGTAAGGCGAACAATTCAGTCGGTGTATTTGCTGGCGTAACTTATAATTTTTACCCTTTATTTATTGCGGAAGAGTGGCAAAAGGGAAATCGTGTGCCACTGGATATCCAATCGTTCTCAGTAGCAAACCGGATTTCCTACTTCCTTGATGTAAACGGCCCAAGCTTTGTGGTCGATACAGCCTGTTCATCCTCCTTGGCAGCAATCCATTTAGCCTGCGAGAGTCTGTTACGAGGCGATTGCAGGATGGCGATTGCTGGCGGCGTTAATTTGTCCTTACATCCCAGCAAGTACCACTTCCTAGGCAGTTTTAATTTTATGTCCGAACAAGGGCGTTGTGCCAGTTTTGCTGAAGGTGGAACCGGTTATGTCCCCGCAGAAGGTGTTGGTTCTGTATTATTGAAGCCTTTGGCTGATGCAATTGCCGATAATGATATGATTTATGGGGTAATTAAAGGGAGTAGTATGAACCATGGTGGGAAAACCAGCGGCTATACTGTTCCTAATCCCAATGCTCAAGCGGCTGTGATTCTCCAAGCCTTAAAGAATGCGAATATTGATGCTCGAACTGTATCGTATATTGAAGCCCATGGTACAGGAACCTCTTTAGGAGACCCCATAGAAATTCGGGGCTTGCAAGATGCCTTTGAACACTATACGGAAGACAAGCAATTTTGTGCGATCGGCTCGGTCAAATCCAATATTGGACATTTGGAGTCCGCAGCAGGCGTATCGCAATTGGCCAAGGTACTCTTGCAAATGCGTCATCAAAAACTAGTGCCCACATTACATAGCGCCCAATTAAATCCCTTTATTGATTTTAAAAACTCGCCTTTTTATGTACAACAAGAACTCACTGATTGGAAACCTAATCATCATGTACCGCGTCGCGCCGGAGTCAGTTCCTTTGGTGCAGGTGGTGCGAACGTACATATGATTATTGAGGAATACATACCACCAATAAAACAACAAACTCTGGTAAATAGCCCATATATCTTTTTACTCTCTGCATTAAATGAGGAGCGATTGGCGGCAAAAATACAGCAAATGCATCACTATTTGCTGCAAAACCGTTATACCGAAAATCAAGAATGGCTCAGAGATGCATGTTTTACTTTGCAAACAGGGCGAGAGCATATGGCCGCACGATTTGCAGTGATTGCCAGCAACAAAGAGGAATTGCTTGCAGCTTTGGCGAATTATCCTCAGGGTAACTGGATAAATCATCATGCACAGAGTAATCCTCAACCAGCAGCTCAATTAGCAGAATTAATCAGCAACGCACGGTATGAAGAGTTAGTCCAGCTTTGGATTAATGGAACAAAAATTGATTGGGAACAATTATACAAACAAGTACTCCCTAATATGATCTCGTTACCTACCTATCCATTTACCAAACGACGTTGCTGGATACCTACTAAGGAAGTAGAAACATCTCCCATCGTGTTACCCACTGTGCAACCAACTACTCCGGCTGCAGCGCCCGATATGGACATAGTTGATGTCCAAGATTGGCTTTACATGACCCAATGGGAGAAAAATCCGCAAACAACTCAGCCTGGACTGACAAAAAATAAGGGGAAATGGCTTATTTTTTGTGACCAAGAATCAGTTCCTGTATTGAGACAAGAATTTGCTAGCAGTATTTATTGTTTTGCAAGCAATCAATTTGTATCGATTCATCATGATGAATTCGCAATTAATGGGTCTCAAAAAGCAGATTATGACCAATTATTTGCCGCAGTCCATGCATTGCATCAAGAACATTTACGCGGAATCATCTATTTATGTTCTGAGCATACTGCAAGCAAAGAAAACCAATCAGATCCCGCCAAGGCATTATTATATCTGTTCCAAGCCATGATCCAGCATTCTTGGCAACATCAATTAATCTTTTGTCTTGCATCACAATCTGCTCAATACGTGAATCCCAGTGATTCCGTGAACATCTGGCAACACCATCTTTGGTCCATGACCCGTATTTTTGCCGCTGAACAGGCAAAATACCAAGCCTTACTGCTTGATTTGGATGTGGATGAACGTATGGAGCATCATTCGAAGATCCTGGCCAAAGAATTGACTCTGTATCAAACCCAGCAAAATCACATTGCCTATCGTGCTGCGGAACGCTACACCATTCGCTTTATGCCTTATGAAATGCCAAAAAATCATGAGATGCCGCCTTCCTGCAGTACTCCTGTTGCTGCACTAATTACTGGCGGTTTAGGTGCTTTAGGTTATGAAATAGCGGAATTTATTGTAGCCCAGGGTACGCGCTTTATTTTACTTACGGGAACTACAGAACTGTCCCCGCAAACTGCAGAGAAAAATACTTGGCTCAGACAATTAGAAGCGAAAGGAGCACAAGTTCGATATGCTGCAGTCGATGTGGCTGACAAAGAACAAATGCACAAGGTCATCATGGATGCCGAAAAAGCATGGCAGCAGTCCATTGATGGCGTTTTCCATTTGGCTGGAATCACTACAGATAATGTCACAATTGCCGATATGGATGAAGCATTATGGAACAATGTGATACGCGTAAAAATACAAGGCTCATTGGTATTGCATGAACTCTTTTTGCAAGCTCCATTATCATGTTTCGTGTTGTTTTCTTCTATTGCAGCAGTGCCCCATTTTGGCATGGCTGGGCTGAGTGCCTATGCCGTAGCAAATGAATTTATGAGCGGTCTTGCTCTGTATCGTCGCGGTATGCAATTACCCGCATCCAGCATTAACTGGGTCGCCTGGTCGGAAAAAGGGATGAGTCACCGACATAATCATGATGCATTTTTAGATGCTGTGGGCATGGCTTCTTTGAGTATTAAAGAAGGAGTTGCACTGTTTCATACCCTCCTCAGACTTAATCGTGCTGAAATTACCGTGTGTAAGATTCAATGGAAGAAATTCTTACAAGTGAATCCCACCGCCAAGCAACTTGATTTCTTTAACTATTTCGTCGCTAAATATGCTGCAAGCCCACCAACCGCAGTCGTTTCTTCATTAACCCCGGAAGAAATTATTGCATTAGTTCTGAATCTCTTTGCCACCGTATTAGGATTAGAAGTGGCTGAAATTGACCGGGAAACTCCCTTCCAACACTATGGGATGGACTCCATTACCGGCATCGATTATACCGAAGAGCTGGGCAAACACTTCCCTGATGTGGTCGCACCGATGGATTTATACCGCTACCCCACCCTAAATCAATTGACAGATTACATCATGCAACGGGTGCAAATAAACTGCGAACCCAGTCCTGCACCACTTTTTAGTGCCGAAGGAACGATTGATTTGGATCAATTAAACGATGCACAACTCAATGAACTGCTTGAATTGGAATTAAAAGAGCTAGAGCTTACCTATGAATGATACAACTACTTTAAAAAAATCATTGTTAATGATTCAAAAGCTAAAAAAGCTTTTGCAGGAACAAAATGAAAAATCATTTGACCCCGTTGCAATTATTGGGATGAGTTGTCGTTTACCCTCTGCGAATACCCCTCAAGAATTTTGGGAATTGTTATGCCAAGGTCACAATGTCATTTCCCCAATACCCGACGAGCGTTGGGAACTCCTGAAAGGAACTCGAGAACCAGAACAACGTGATGCCAATTTGCCCTATTGGGGTGGTTATTTACAACGCATAGAGGCATTTGATGCGTATTTTTTTGGCATTAGTCCACGCGAAGCCATGCGCATGGATCCACAGCAACGGATCTTATTGGAAGTCGCCTATGAATCTCTTGAGGATGCCGGTTTAACTGTTGAGACCTTGGCAGGATCAAATATGGGCGTTTTTTCCAGTTTATACGCAAGCCAGTTTAGTCATCTGCAAAAACTGGATTCGGATATGGATGCTTTGTTTATTCCTACCGGAAGTGCTATCAGTATGGCAGCAAATCGCTTATCGTATTTATTCGATTTACGCGGGCCCAGTTTGGTATTAGATACAGCATGCTCCTCTTCGTTGATCGCCATTCAATTAGCATGTCTCAACCTGCAAGCAAAATTATGTGATACCGCGCTAGTCAGCGCGGTGAATATCAATTTATTACCTTCCATACACTCTGTTTTGGCCAAAGCAACGATGCTCTCTCCTACTGGACAGTGCCACACTTTTGATGCCAAAGCGGATGGTTATGTGCAAGGAGAAGGCGCCGGTTCCATTGTACTGAAGCCACTTTCCAAGGCATTAAAGGATAAAGACAAAATCTATGCAGTGATTATGGGTGGAGCAATCAACCAAGATGGCAAAACAAATGGTTTAACTGCACCCAATGGTTTGCAACAAGAACACTTACTCCGTTCAGCATATCGAGCAGCCAAAACAGATCCTGCTCATGTTTCCTATATCGAATGCCATGGAACAGGAACTTTTCTAGGAGACCCTATTGAAGTACAAGCTTTGGGAGAGGTCATCGGTAAAAATCGCGATCCCCAAAAACCATGCTGGATAAGCTCAGTTAAAACCAATGTAGGCCATCTGGAGCCCGCAGCAGGTATTATGAGTGTGATTAAAGTAGCTTTAGCTTTAAAAAATGGTTTGCTTCCACCTCATCTTAATTTTGCTGAGGCGAACCCACATATTCCATTTGATCGTTATTCTTTGCGTATCCCACTTAAAGCAGAACAATTACCTAGATATGGTGATGTTTGTATTGCTGGAGTGAGTGGTTTTGGTTTTGGTGGTGCCAATGCACATCTTGTGCTCCGAGAACTTGCTGTAAATGAACAACCCGATTCTACAAATGTCATTGCTCGGGATAAAGAATTATTCACCATTTCGGCAAAAGAACCCTCTGCATTATCTGCTTTGATTGAATGTTGGTGTGATTTTTTAAAAAACTATCCCGAAACGAACCTGGCACAACTCTGTTATAACCTCCATATCAGGCGCTCTCATTACATACATCGTTTAGCAATAATTACCAGTTCAATTGCAGATCTTTATCAAAAACTGGAGATTTTGCGTGCCGATCCTAACACTAAAAATAAACAGATATTGATTAATCGTGAACTAAAAAAAACCAGCACGCCACTCCAAATATCCGAGTTTTCAACCATAGATTTACCACTTTTAGCAAAAAACTATGTAAACCATGCACAGGTTGATTGGAGAAAATTTGAAGCAGAACGAACTTATATGCCTCTGGATATGCCGTTTTATCCATGGCAACACAAAATCTATTGGCCAACCTTTGATCAAGGCTCAAGTGAATTTATAAATACAAGCTATCCAATGCGAGGCAAAGTCCTTTCTTCGCCTTTATCCGCGCGACAATTTGAGTTTGTCTTTGATACAAAAACAATGCCGGAGATCCAGGATACGTTTTATGTTTTGCATGCAGGTTATTATTTGGAAATGTTAGCGTATGCCACAAAGCAATTACAACCCACCGTGTCCTTTAGTGTGCATCATCTTAATTTTTTATCTCCGATATTAGTTCTGGATGGAAAAACTGTTTTGGTCCACTTAATTATCGAGAAAAGGGAACATGATGCATTATCATTTCGTTTTTACAGCTGTAATGACAAAGAACATTGGATAGAGCATGCAACAGGAACTATAGCATTGAATACTTCGCTCTCCAGTCAACTCGAAACTAAGAAGGAATTGATCAAACGACTTCCTACATCAGGAAGTATCGAAACTTTCTACAATCGCATCACCAGCATGGGGATGCCGGCGGGTGACACCATTCGTTGGGCCCAGCAATATTGGGCAAACAACAATGAATTATTTTGTGAGTTACGCGAACCTAAAGCCTCAGAACGTGGAAAACAATTTGCAACCCAAATGCATCCGGGCATCATCGATGCCTGCATTCAAACCCTCTTTTTACTATTGCCAGAACAATTTACTAAACCCTATATTGCATCACATATGGGCACTATCGAGTTTTATGGCTCAGTAGAGGACCAGAAATACATCTACACGGTATTAAAAGAACTGCATCCAGAAGGAAAACACATCATTGCTGATTGGTATTTGTTGGATAAAAACTATCGTTTAATCGCCCAATGTCATGATCTACGCATGACCATACTCAACGATACACTACAAATTAATCAAATCATGGAAATTCAGTCTCAGTTTCAACTTGATTTATCTTTGCCTTATGACGCATGTAAAAATAAATTGATCCATTATTTGACCGAGCAATTCGCTCTTATCTTTTCAATGCCTCAGAGTGATCTCAATCCCTTTCAATCCTTGCATGAATTAGGAATGGACTCTCTAATGGCATTAGCCGTAATCCGAATCATAGAATCCAGTTTGAACGTTACTTATTCTTTGCCATTGATGATGCAAGGTCCATCAATTAATGAGATTGCTGAGTATGTGTTATCAAGCCAATGGATAGGAGCGAAACCAGAGCCTGCACCATCAACCCATTTTGATAACATTTGGATCGCCAATCGAAAAATGCAAGAACATGCCCAAGTTCGTTTGTTTTGTTTTCCATATGGTGGTGGAGGCGCCTCCATTTATCGCGAATGGCAGCAGGAATTCCCTGATTTTATTGAAGTATGCCCAGTGCAATTGCCAGGTAGGGAAAATCGAATGGAAGAACAACCTCTTGCAAACCTGGACACCTTAGTTTCTTTATTAGCCCATCAACTTAAACCCCAATTTAATTTACCTTTTGCCTTTTTTGGGCATAGTTTTGGTTCACTGATTGGCTTTGAGCTGACACGATATTTACGTAGCCATCACCTACCCACACCTGTCCATCTTTTTGCATCAGCCTATCCTGATCCACGAGTACCATCCAAAAGTTTAAATAATCTGCTGGCAAAACTGCAGCACATGAATATCAATTTATTTGATTTAAACTCTGAACGAATTGGTGAGTTAGATGACGAACAATTAACTGCTTTATCCATCGTATTTCAAGAAAATGGCATTGTTGATTACAGCGATGAACGAATGAACAAAAGCATCATTAAAGTATTATTACCCATTTTTATCGGTGATATGAATATTGTAAAAAGTTATACTTATCGCGATGAACACCCTTTAAAGCTAAACACTACTGTATTTTTAGGAAAACACGATGCTTGGGTCTCTCCAGAAGACCATTTAGGTTGGGCCGAGCACACCTCAGGACATTGTGAATTTCAACAATTTGATAGCGGACATCTTTTTATAAGAGAAAAAGAAATACGATCGAAAGTAATTCAAAAAATCACCGAAAAGTTACAGCACTTTTGTAAAGAAGCATGTGATGTCTAATGTAGCCTGGGTGAAGGCAAAGCCGTAACCCGGGTTTAGATTTAAAAATCATGCTTCTGGAACCCGGGTTACGCTACGCTGCACCCAGGCTACGACTAATAAACTCAACCCGTTCAGGAGAAGTGGATGAATCTTGGTGAACGGTTGGATTTGAGCACAGGTTGCGTGATAGTGATGCTGAGGAACGTAGCATACATCCGTATGTGAAGCTTTTGAAGTATTATTATCACGCAAGATGCGCCAAATACATCCGCTCGGTAAATTTAGGCACGGTGCGCTACGCAAAACTCCAGGTAATTTGTCCACCAATCGCTGTCGTTTGTGTGTTGGTATGTCCTGAAAGTGATGTCACAGGAGTAACAAGATTCACCGGCATTTGGTTGAAGAACGAATGACCAACTCCTACATCATAGCCTAAATTCTCAGTGGGTTGAAAATGTGCTCCCACAGCCAGAATCGTTGCACTGCCTACAGGATCTGCAATGCCACGATCCTTGTCATTGGAAGGTGTGCTCATAAATTGAATACCACCGCGTAATAACAATTTTTCGGTTGCCTTAAACGTAGCACCAACTGCGTAATCAAAACAATTGTGATAATTGAAAGGAATCGTTACTGGAATTGTTACTCCAAAAGGAGTTTCCGTATGTTCCATTGTTATTTGATTAAATGTTCTCCAATTGGTATAAAACACCGTGCCCATCCCCGTCCATCGCGGGGTAAAATCATGTTGCACACTTAATTGAGCTCGGGCGGGCAAAGCGGCTTTGGTCTCTTGTTGATTGGTTCTGAAGACTCCTCCAAAAGGTATACGAACAGTACTGTGTCCATTTGTCGTAATTGAGATTTTAGAGTAATAACTTAGCCCAATTCGGGTTACCGGCGAAAAGTCAAATAACAAACCACCATGCCCACCGTATCCCCAGCCACTTAAATGATTTTCAAGCCTTGAATCGAAAGGAAAAGAAATGGGTGGGCCATACATATTATTGAGTGTAAATGCCAAATGAAGCGCATCAAATCCTCCGCCTATAGAAAAACGGTCGGTTATTTTCATACCCAAGCTCGGACCTACATCAATCCCTACAACTTGGGAACGTGTTGATGCATAACGCGCGATTGATGAGCGTGAAGAACCATAATTCGTGCCCAACCCAAATGGAGTCGTAAAATTTAAACCAACACTAATGCGCTGGTTCAGGGGGGCTGCATAATAAAATGAAGGCATGAACGCCTTAATTTGACTATGTGCTACCCCAGATTGCACCACAGGGAAAGGAAAAGGAAATGACGGAGTGACGGAAGTTCCTGTAAAACGCGCAGTACCTGTGATACCTAATAAATTGCCCACAATTTGTTGATGCGGTAATTTCACCAAACCCGCCGGATTTGTATAAGACGTACTTGCATCACTGGCGGCGGATGCCCAATCTGCATAAGCCACCCCCAAACTCGATGAATTAACAAAAGGCAAACTAAAATCGGAGTGTGCCGAAACAGGTGAAGAAAGACCAAATACAGAAATCGCTAGGTATAAATGAGACAATTGGCGCACGTTCACTCCCTTATATTTTGCCATAGGTCACGTAGGCCTTGCTACAAGGTGACCATTTACTATATTTTGCCATCCTTTAATAAATTAACCATCATCTCAATTTCTTCCGACATCGGTCTGCAATGTTCTATTTTTGGAGAATATTGACGAACCGTGTGATAAATAGATTGAGCTTTTTTACTTGCTTTTTCAACACCACGAAATTCAAGCGCTTGTGTTGCTGCGAGAAGCAAAATAGCGGTTAGACGTTCTAAATTGGCAACTGACTCTTGCAAATCAAAAGCAGCATGTGTTCCCAAACTGTTCACATCTTGATTATCACCTTCAGTCGGTAAAGTATATGCCTGATGTGACTGAGCCAATTTGCGATTTTGTACCGCAAGAGCAGCAGACAAAAGCTGCATGGAACGAAAACCGTTGTGTTTTTCTGGATTAGGTACTAAGTTCACCGGTAAATTATGATTTTTCCGTGGATGAACTAAATTTGCGAGCAATGCATGCATCCAAGTTGAAGCTTGCGCAATATTCATTTTCAAAATATCACATGCATCAGTAACATAATAACCCATAAAATTTGCACTGTGATAAATATTATTCGCAGTAACATCGATAACAGGATTATCATTAACGGAATTCATTTCACTTTCTATCCACCCGATAGCACGCTCCAAATTCTCTTGGAAAGGGCCGAATCCTTGAGGAACAGAACGAATAGAATAATAATCTTGTACTGGTTTATAGGTATAATCTTTTGTCCGCAACTCATCTAAATCAGTCAATAGTTGACTACCTTCCCAGAAATCAATAAAAAATTGATTGATTTCTATTTCACCCTTCTGTTTTTTCAGTTGGTGTACCATCGGATGATACGCACTACTAATCACGAGTAAGGACTCTAATGTCATCGCAACCGCAGCCAACATACGTTTAAATAGATGATGCAAATCATAAACTGCCAAACTGGCAATTGCAGTCATAAATGAAGTGCCATTAATTAAAGCTAGTCCATCACGCATCACGGGCTTATACGGTTTGAGGCCAGCTAATTGAATTGCTTCAGGTGCCAACATCACTTTGTCTTGATAAGTAACTGCGACTGGCTCGCCAATAAGTGCTGCTGCAATCATAGAAAGAGGGATTAGATCGCCACTAGCACCAATAGAACCATAACAACGGACAACAGGAGTAATACCTGCATTGAGAAAGTCTAAAAGTGAATTGATCAATTCAGGATGAACGCCTGAATACCCTTGCGCCAAACAATGGGCACGCAACATCATCGTGACACGTACAATATGAGGTGAAACTACAGTACCTAAACCGCAAGAAAGCGAACGAATAATGTTTTCTTGTCGTTCATTAATCGAATCATAGTAATCAAGTGTGTCAGTATCTTTGAGTGCAGTATCGATATAGCGGACCTGATCACCAAAATTTGTATTCACACCGTAAATAGGAACCCTCGAATCAACATGAGTTTTCAAAAATTGATATGACGCTTCAATCGCCTCCATCGCCTGTGGTGGTAAGGCCACTGGTGATGAATAATGTGCCAATGCTTGAGAAGAAGCAATAGTCAATTGACAACCATACCCAATTGTTACAATGGGCATGCCTTTTCCATTCACATCTACAGTATGAGGCGTTTGGGGCGTATTGAAAGACTTTAGATGTTCCAACCGTAAACTCCATTTATCGTAATGAAAAAATCATCATGGCCTATCTTTTTAGTGTGTTCTTTTTTATAAAACTTTTCAATAAAATGATTTATTTTAGAACAGTAATTTAAGCCTTTTAAACCCGGGTTACAGCTCTTCACCCAGGTTAAACCCACATTAAAATGGCAACTCCAACTTATCATTCAATAAATGCATTTGTTTCTTAAACAATTGTTGAATTTGCTCTAAATTATCTTCATCATCCGCTTCAAAACGGGCAACAAGACAAGGAGTGGTGTTTGAAGCACGCAATAGGCCCCAACCTTTATCAAATTCAACACGTAAGCCATCAATTGAGATAACTCGTGCCTTAGGAAACTCTGCCATTTCATTAAAGCGCTTCATAAATTGAAACTTCTCATCATCGGCGATGGCAATTTTCAATTCAGGGGTATTAACACTATTAGGAATTGATTCAAATTGTTCACTTATCGTTAGCTTCGATGCACTAATGATCTCGAGCAAACGACAAGCACTATATAATGCATCATCAAATCCATACCAGCGATCCTTGAAGAACAAATGCCCACTCATTTCACCTGCCAAAGCCGCACCTTCTTCTTTCATCACGTGCTTCACGATGGAATGACCCGTGGGACACATTTTAGGTAACCCGCCAGACTCTTTGATCACAGACTCTAAATGACTTGAGCATTTCACATCAAAAACTATAGTAGCTCCGGGAAGACGCGTTAATAATTCACGAACATAGAGCATCATTAAACGATCGGGCCAAATCATCTCACCATTATTTGTCACTAAACCTAATCGATCCGCATCTCCGTCAAAAGCTAAACCCAAGTCCGCTTGATGCAAAGCCACTGCAGCTTTTAAATCAGCTAAATTAGCTTCTATAGTTGGATCAGGATGGTGATTAGGAAAGTGACCATCAACATCACAATAAAGTGCAATAACCTCACAACCTAATTCCTTAAGTACTTCCGGTATAATAGGTCCGGCGATGCCATTTCCACAGTCAATCACGACTTTTAATGGACGTTTGATCTTTATATCACTTACAATCCGTTGCTTGTATTTTGGCAACACATCAAGTGCAGTCTCTTTTCCTTGACCAACAACTCGCTTCCGTTCAAGAACCAAGTGATACAAGATATCAATATCTTCTTGCATTAAGGTTTTACCCAACAATACTATTTTAATCCCATTGTAATTTGCTGGGTTATGACTTCCTGTTACCATCAATCCACAATCAAGACCTTGGGTATGAATTGCAAAATACATAACTGGTGTTGGAACTGCACCCAAATCAAATACATCAATCCCGCTATCCAGAAGTCCTTGCTTTAAAGCCGAAGCCATAGCAAAACTGGTGAGGCGACCATCACGTGCCAAAAAGATTTGTTGGCGTTTTAAATCATGCAAATGACATGCGAGAGCAAGTCCAATACTATAAAAGGCATTTTCATCCAACTCTTGGTCGATTATGCCTCGGATATCGTAAGCACGAAACACAGAACGAGAAACTTGTTTTTGTTCATATTTCATTTAATGTCTCCCTGAGCTGCCAAATCCACCTTCACCTCTGGAGGTTTCGGTAAATGAATCAACGATTTCAAAGGCAGCTTGCACAACCGGAACAAAAACTAATTGTGCAATGCGTTCTCCTGGATTCACTGTGAAATGCTCAACGCCTCTATTCCAACAAGAGATCTTAAGTTCACCTTGATAATCAGAATCAATTAACCCCACTAGATTACCCAAAACGATACCATTTTTATGTCCCAAACCTGAGCGGGGTAAAATCACTGCCGCCAATTTAGGATCTGCGATATAAATTGATAATCCTGTAGGCAATAATACGGTTTCTTGCGGTGCAATTTGAATGGGTTCATTAATACAAACTCGCAAGTCTAATCCAGCTGCACCATGGGTCGCATAAGTAGGCAATGGAATTGTATCGCCTATTCGGGCATCAAGAATTTTTAATTGAATTGCTTGGGTCATAATTTTTCCTATTAATCTTAATGCGCATCATTTTGCAGAGTTGCAGCAATGATTGCAATAATTTGTCCTGCCAAACGTGTTTTATGGGTTAAGGGCAATTCGATTTGCTTGTTTTTTGTAATGACAATAACTTGATTCATTTCACTATCAAACCCAAGTCCTTTTCCTACTGAATTAGCCACAATCATATCCAGTTTTTTACGTTGTAACTTTTCAGTAGCATAATGCACGATATCTGTGGTTTCAGCAGCAAATCCAACCACACAAGAAGCCCGAGCTGAATCAGCAACACGACTTAGAATATCAGGATTTTTTATCAATTTAAGCGTCATTTCTTCATGATTTTTTTTCTTCATTTTCTCTGACGCAGGCGACTCAACCCGATAATCTGCTACAGCAGCTGTTCCTATAAATATACCATCTGTAGGAATTTCTTTCATTACGGCATCAAGCATCTCTTGTGCGGATTCAACCTGAATTCGCTTGATTCCAACTGAAGCCTGTAACAAAGTTGGTCCACTAATTAAGGTAACTTGTGCTCCTGCCATAGCAGCGGCTTCTGCCATAGCGTACCCCATTTTTCCAGAACTGTAATTGCTGATATAGCGTACTGGGTCCATGGGTTCACGAGTAGGTCCAGCGGTGACAAGTACTTTTTTACCCGCCAATAACTGGTGTATATCGTATAAACGTAATGCCCCCATAATTTGTTCCACTTCACTTACACGCCCCAATCCATACTCACCGCACGCTTGTGAACCTTCTTCAGGACCAACAAAAATTGCTCCTCTGTCCCGCAAAATTTTGCAATTTGCTTGGGTTGCAGGATGCTCCCACATACTATGATTCATAGCGGGGCAAACAATGACCGGGACTTCTGCTACAAGGTACAAAGTAGAAAGTAAATCATCCGCAATACCTTGAGCCATTTTGGCAAGCATGTTTGCAGAAGCAGGCGCTATAACTAAATAATCCGCCCAACGTGCCAATTCAATGTGTCCCATAGCGCGTTCTGCTTGGGCATCAAATAAATCAGCACGTGTGCTGTTGCCTGATAACGCTTGCATTAACAAAGGACTCACAAACTCTTGAGCTGATTGCGTCATCACTACGTTTACTTCAGCCCCGGCTCGAGTTAATTCTCGAATCAAATATGCTGATTTATACGCAGCAACTCCCCCGCAGACTCCAAGAAGTACTTTTTTCCCAATAAAATCTTGCATGACTGGTCTTTTTTGATAAGAATAGCATCGATCAAAGCATAAACTTCGCAATAAAGGAATAGAAAAATGACGGTTGTCCAATCAACACGGCAGTTGAACCTGCGTGAAAAACTGCTCACCCAGGGCGTACAAAGCCTTTCAGATACCGAGTTACTCGCTGTTTTTATCAGCTCTGGTAATAGTAAAAAATCCTGCGTGCAATTAGCTTTTGACCTCCTCAAACATTTGGGTGACTTACGAGCCATTCTTAACGCGGATAAACAATGTTTCAAGCAAGTACCTGGTTTAGGGGAAGTTCGTTATGCCCAGCTGCAAGCAGCCAAAGAAATGTGTCGACGTAGTGATTTTATCCAATTACAAAAAGAAACCCAAATCACCAACAGCAAGCAAACCTATGCTTATTTAAAAAAACGTTTGCGCGATAGTAAAAATGAAACCTTTGCTGCGTTATTTCTTGATAATCAGCACCGCATCATTGCTTACGAGGAGCTCTTCTCTGGTACAATCAATACAGCAACGATTCATCCAAGACCCATCATAGAACGCGTTCTTCAACTCAATGCAGCAGCACTGATTCTCGCCCACAATCACCCTTCAGGCTTATCCGATCCCAGTCATCAGGATATCGTTGTAACTGAACGCATCCGGGATGCCTTAGAATTAGTTGATGCACGTTTACTCGATCATTTAATTATTGGCGATAACGAGGTTTATTCCATCATTGCCGAAAACAAATCGATATGTGAGGAATGATCGGGAGAGGTCGACGCAAAGCGTCGGGAGGACTTTTGGTGTAATAACGAGCATCGACAAGGAAAATTCATGAAGGAGAAAGCTCGAGATCTAAGAAAAAATCGTACTCCTGCAACAGAACGAATGTGGTATTTTTTACGAAACAGACGGTTTAATGGATGTAAATTCATAAGAGAATATGTCATTGAGCAGTATATTGTAGATTTTGTTTGTCGTGAGAAAAAATTGATTATTGAAATTGATGGTGGCCAACATATGGAGGCTGTGGAATATGATAAGTTGCGCACCGCACATTTAGAAACCTATGGTTATACTGTATTGCGTGTGTGGAATAATGATGTTCTTAATCATATCGATGGGGTTTTAGAGATAATATTAAAGGCATTGGAGTAAATACTCATGTTCAATATCCCTCACCCGACGCTTTGCGTCGACCTCTCCCACAAGTGGGAGAGGTGATTCTGATCATTTTCAAAATAAAAATGATCTTAAATATTTCTACTGAGGAATGATCACCTCTCCCACTTGTGGGAGAGGTCGACGCAAAGCGTCGGGTGAGGGTACCGAAACAAAAATATATTTAACGAGCAAAATTCTCCAATATAATTAAAGCATCCTCACTTAAAACCAAACATTATGACAAAATTTATCTTATCACTACTATTTTCTCTTGTAGCCAATATTACTTTCGCCGAAACAGACTATTGCCAACTGGCATTAGAAAATTTATACGCAAAACAAAGTGATTTAATTTCCGTAATCAAAATTAATACCAATAAAACATCACTTTATTCTTCTACCGTCGAAACAAGTAAAGATTGTCAAAATTACGCTCCCTTGTTTTCAGTCAAAAACCCTGATGTGATTAAAACTAAGGGGGGATTATGTGCCGTATTACCAGCCGATGAAATAAAACCAGGTTTATGTTCCCTGCACTTGAAACTTTGTATCTCTGAAAAAGACTGTCAAAATTTAATTATAAAATTAACTACAGAAAATAATCATTATACAAAAGCAGACCCTGCTTATTATGAAATGGACTTTTAATAGATAAAGATCAATCAATCCTATTGATATCGCGTGATCAAATTTTATATAATGCGGACAATTAATATCAGGAAGAGTATTTGTAATATGCCGTTTTCTACTAAATTAAAAGCAGATTATATTGAAATGATTAATTGGGAGTTGGATAGTATTCCCATGGAGCGACGCGAAGAATTTAATTTAATTGCTCAAGACTTACAAAATATTATTACCTCAGATTTTGTCTTGGCTATTAAAAGCATTTTTTGTCCCAAAATTGTCCTTCCAAAAGCAACACAAGATCAACTAAACTACATACGTTATTGTTTTAATACCCCTAAAGATTTTGTGAAATCTGCTGCGGATTATTCTGAGTATCAACAAATTCTTAAGGAAAGAATCACCGCAAAAATAAATGAATTTCGCAAATTCAGTGAAAAAGAACAAAGAGATTACATCGTGTTTCAGCAAGAAAAACATAAAGGCTCTGAACCCCCTATGGTTTAAACCAATTTTCCTTAGAGTCCATTTTTAGAGTGTAGCCTAGGCAAAGCGCAGCGGAACCCAGGCTACGCCCTGGCAAAATCAAAAGAAATTATTTTAGCAATCTCAGATTGTTTTAAGGCTAAAGCCAATAACCGGTCAATACCTAAAGCCACGCCGCTGCATGAGGGCAACCCATGCTCTAAAGCCTGCAAAAGATAGTGATCTGCCTCTACAGAGGGAAAGCCTTTTTCGCTTCTTAGTTTTTGGTCTTCAATAAAGCGTTTTGCTTGGGCATCCGCATCCGTCAACTCATGAAAGCCATTCGCTAATTCCACCCCATGGTAATAGACCTCAAAACGTTCTGCGACTCCTTCATTAATTTTTGCTAAAGCAGCTTGTGATGCTGGAAAATTATACACTGCAACGGGCGCGTTTTCTTTTCCTAGAAAAGGCTCTACAACATGACTCATCAGTAAAAATAGATATTGATCTCTATCTTCTTCCTGGGGAGGTAATACATTATCCAAATCAAAACGTACCAATATTTGGCGAAGGTGCGGTATTGTCGCAGTTAATGGATCAATGGCACACGCTTCAAGAAAAGCCTGTTGATAGGTTTTTCTGATCATGGGTTTCGATTGCATCACCATTTGTAAAAAAAGATCCATCTCATCCATCAATGCATGGTGATCAATACCCAGTTGATACCATTCTAATAAAGTAAATTCAGGATTATGCCAACGTCCTAATTCATCGTCGCGAAATACGCGTGCTATTTGAAAAATAGAACCACTTCCCGCCGCGAGCAGACGTTTCATATGATATTCAGGGGAAGTTTGTAAACTATAGGTTTCACCGCGAAAAATTGCTTTGATATTACTAAGATAAATATCGGTTGTACCATAACGTGCCATAATTGGCGTCTCAACTTCCCAATAACCACGTTCGGTAAAGAAATGACGTATTTTTGTTACTATTTCCGCGCGTTGGCGCAAGAGCTCAATAGGCGCTGATGGTTGCCACATTTTAATAAAAAATTCCTAACTCAAGGCGTGCTGCTTCGGTCATTCTCTCCTGAGTCCAAGGCGGTTCCCAGACTAATTCCACAGTACAATCACGAACACCTTCAACTTTATTGACTGCTTGTTCTACTGTTCCGGGAAAAGTTTGCGCAACAGGACAACCAGGAGTAGTTAAAGTCATTTGAATGGCAACATGGGCTTCATCATCAACAGATACATCATAAATTAAACCCAAATCATAAATATTAACAGGAATTTCAGGGTCATAAATTTCCCTAAGCGCATTAATAATGGCCTCTTTCAGTAATTCTGCATCCTGTTTTTTCTTAAAACCAAACATAAAAGTACCTGCGTTTTCTGGGTAACTGTAGCCTGGGTGCAGCGAAGCGGAACCCGGGATCGGTCATTATTCATTATTCCTGGGTTTCGCTTCGCTGCACTCAGGCTACAATCCTTTCTATTCTGTTTTGACTATGTTGCTGTCTTTATTCAATGCCGCTTCCAAGGTATGCCATGCCAAAGTAGCACATTTTACTCGAGCTGGATAAGCCTTCACGCCCGCAAGAACCATCAACTTGTCCATATAAAGTAACTGGCTTTCTTCATTTTGCGTCAACATATGATGAAAGCGATGAAACATTTCATGGGCTTCCTCTATGGTTTTCCCTTTTATAGAGTCAGTCATCAAAGAGGCTGAGGCTTGGGATATGGCGCAACCACATCCTAAAAAACTTAATTCAGTGATCAAATCTTCTTCGATTTTGGCATAAACAGTTAATTTATCGCCGCATAAAGGATTAAAACCATTCGCTTGAACCGTCGCATCTTTCATTTCATAATGATGGCGTGGGTTGCGATTATGATCGATAATGATTTCCTGATAAAGCTCGCGCAGTTCAGCACTCATGCAAATACCTCTCTAACTCGGTGCAACGCTTTGATGCACCGATCAATTTCCTCTTTGGTGTTATAAAATGACAAGGAAATCCGTGACGTAGCAGCAACGTTATAAAAATCCATCAAGGGCATGGCACAATGATGGCCACTACGTACTGCAATGCCTTCACTATCCAAAATAGTCCCCACATCATGAGCATGGATTGTTCCATGTATAAAAGAAACAACCGGTACTTTTTGTTGAGCAGTTCCAATAATCTTAAATCCGCCTACAGACTGAACCCCGGCAGTTGCATATTCTAATAACCCGGACTCATAAGCGATAACTGCGTCCATATCCAAAGATTCTAAATAATCTATAGCAGCCCCTAACCCAATTACACCTGCGATATCAGGCGTGCCTGCTTCAAATTTATGTGGAAGAGCCGCGTATTCTGTTGCCTCAAAGCTCACGGAATTAATCATCTCGCCCCCTCCCTGATAAGGAGACATGGCATTCAAAAGCTCTTCTTTACCCCATAAAACACCTATGCCTGTAGGACCATATAATTTATGCCCTGAGAATGCATAAAAATCACACCCTAAATCTTGTACATCTACAGGCAAATGAGGAATGGCTTGCGCACCATCTAGTAATACTTCAGCACCATACTCATGGGCCATCTTAATCATTTCTTTTACTGGATTAATCGTACCTAAGGCATTAGAAGCATGAGTAATCGCAACAAACTTGGTATTTTTATTTAATTTTTTGGCAAATTCTTCTAATAAAATTTCACCATCAAGTGAAATAGGAGCAACTTGCAGTTTTGCTCCTGTTTTTTTGCACACCATCTGCCAAGGAACAATATTGGAATGATGTTCCATATGAGTAATTAAAATTTCTTCATCCGGTAGAATACGCGGTGCAACCAAGCTTTGCGCTACCAAATTAATTGCTTCAGTTGTTCCGCGAACAAAGATACACTCGCATGCAGAGTTAGCATTGATAAAACGTTTTACTTTGGAACGAGCTGCTTCAAAATGCTCTGTTGCTCTGACACTTAACGTATGAACACCACGGTGGACGTTCGAATTATCATGCTCATAATAACGAGACATAGCATCAATCACTGCTTTAGGCTTTTGAGCCGTTGCTGCGTTATCAAAATAAATTAAATCAAAATCATTTATTTTTTGATTGAGTACAGGGAAATCTTTACGAATTGCATGAATATTCAAAGCGTCCATTAGTTTACCCCAACTGTTGTGTTAATAAATGACCCATGTAGTCTGCCAATTGACGATGCGGAATAAGCCGTAGATTATCACTGGCAAAGGCATGAATTAAATACTGCGATGCTTCAAGTCGATCAATTCCACGAGTTGCCAAATAAAATAATGCTTCCTCATCCAATTGTCCAACTGTTGCACCATGAGAACACAATACATCATCAGCAAAAATTTCCAACTGCGGTTTGGTATCTACTTCTGCATTTGCTGAAAGTAACAGGTTTTTATTTTGTTGTTTGGCATCTGTATGCTGTGCATCTTTTGCAACAATCACCTTGCCATTAAATACCGCACGCGAACGCCCTGTGAGAATGCCTTTATAATCCTGTTCGCTGCTGCAATAAGGTACCAGATGCTGCACCGTTGTGTGATGATCCACATGTTGTCCCTCTGCAGGCGCATAAATCCCGTTCATCAAGGAATGTGCTTTTTCTTCTTGCAAATACAAACTGATATCAGAACGCACCCATTGTCCACCAAGGCTTAGCGAATGATTAGCAAACTCACTACCTGCTAATTGTTTCACTGATAGATGACCTAAGTGAAAAGCAGATTTACTCTCTCTTTGAATCATGCAATGTGTCAATTTTGCACCAACACCCACCACAACCTCGGTTACTTTATTGGTCAAATAGCAACAATCCGTCAAACCTTGATAATCTTCAATGATTGTAGCCTGGCTGTTTGCTTCAGCAATAATCAGATGTCGCAAATAGACCGCTTGATTCATTCGGTTTTGCATATGGGTTAAAGCGATCGGTTCTTCAATAACAACTCCTGCGGGTATGTAAATCAACACGCCGCAGTCAATCATGGCTGTATTTAAATAATGAAAACCATGCTCTTGTTTTAAAATAGTGCCTAAATAGGGTTTCAACAACTCAGGATGCTGAATTAACGCTACAGATAAAGGAAGTACCAATACCCCCTTAGGCAGTACTTTAGCAAGCTGCTCTTCACCAGAAATGGATCCATTTAGAATCAATAAATTCTGTTTTATCGGCAAATCAGAGTGCACTTTTTCATCGGATGCAGCGATCCTAGAATCTTTAGGACTCTCTGCCGCATCAGAATGCATAAAGGGTTGATTTAACAAGGCATCAACACTGGTATATTTCCAATTTTCATCATGGCGTGTTGGAAAACCATGCCGACTTAAATCCATTAATGCTTTAGTTTGCAATTGGGCAAGCCATGGCAAAGTAGAAAAACTGGCTTTTGCCCGTTGTTGGTAAAAATCCAAAATCTCGCTCATCACTACACCGTTTCCTCAAGCCAGCTATACCCTTTTTTCTCTAATTCAAGTGCTAATGATTTATCACCAGACATAATAATACGACCGTTGACCAACACATGAATAAAATCTGGCTCAATATAATCAAGCAACCGCTGATAATGCGTTACTAAAATAATAGAGCGTTCTGGTGAACGCATCGCATTAACACCATGAGAAATAATACGCAATGCATCAATATCCAAACCTGAATCCGTCTCATCAAGAATAGCAAGCTTTGGTTCCAGCGCAGCCATCTGCAAAATTTCATTACGTTTTTTTTCGCCACCAGAAAAGCCTTCATTAATGCTGCGGTATAAAAAGCTTTCATCCATTTCCAGTAACTGACATTTCTCACGAATGAAGGTCAGAAACTCAATCGCATCTAATGTATTTTTTCCCTGGCCTTTACGTACTGCATTAACAGAAGCCTTAAGAAAATTAACGTTAGTAACACCCGGTATTTCTACAGGATATTGAAAAGATAAAAATATACCCGCCCGCGCTCTTTCTTCGGGAGATAAAGGAGCCAAGTCCTTGCCTAGATAGCTAATTTTTCCACCAGTCATTTGATATGAAGGATGACCAGCTAATACTTTAGACAAAGTACTTTTCCCGGAACCATTAGGCCCCATAATGGCATGAACCTCCCCAGCATTTACTTGAAGATTAATGCCTTTTAAAATGGCTTGCTCATTTACTTCAACATTTAAGTCTTTAATTTCTAACATATTAGCCTACTGCCCCTTCTAAACTCAGACCTAGCAATTTAGTCGCTTCCACCGCAAATTCCATAGGTAATTCTTTCAATACCTGTTTACAAAAACCATTTACAATCATTGAAACAGCGTCCTCTGTGTCGATTCCTCGTTGCTGGCAATAAAACAATTGTTCTTCACTGATCTTTGAAGTTGTTGCCTCATGTTCTACTTGCGCTGTTGGGTTTTTGACCTCTATATATGGAAAAGTATGTGCGGAACATTCAGAACCCATTAGCATGGAATCACATTGAGTATAATTACGCGCATTAGTCGCTGTTGGTGCAATACGAACCAACCCACGATAAGCATTATGTGCACGTCCTGCACTGATTCCTTTGGAAATAATGGTTGAACGCGTGTTTTTACCAATATGAATCATTTTAGTGCCTGTATCAGCCTGTTGATAATTATTGGTTAAGGCCACAGAATAAAATTCACCAACGGAATCATCCCCTTGTAAAATCACACTAGGATATTTCCAGGTAATTGCTGAACCTGTTTCAATTTGTGTCCAGGAAATTTTAGAGCGTTTGCCACGGCATGCGCCACGCTTGGTCACAAAATTATAAATACCCCCTTTCCCTTCCTTATCACCAGGATACCAGTTTTGGACTGTGGAATATTTAATTTGTGCGCCATCTAAAGCAACCAGCTCTACCACAGCTGCATGCAATTGATTTTCATCACGCATAGGCGCAGTACACCCTTCAAGGTAAGAAACGTAACTGTCCACATCCGCAATAATCAAAGTACGTTCAAATTGTCCTGTAGAAGCTGCATTAATCCGAAAATAAGTAGATAACTCCATAGGACAACGTACCCCTTTGGGCACATAAACAAAAGAACCATCACTAAAAACAGCTGAATTCAACGCAGCATAAAAATTATCACGATAAGGCACTACGGAACCCAAATATTGCATCAGCAATTCAGGATATTTATGTACTGCTTCAGAAATAGGGCAAAAAATAACGCCTTTCTCAGCGAGTTTGGCTTTAAATGTAGTGGCCACAGAAACGCTATCAAACACAGCATCTACAGCGACACCCGCCAGCATTTCTTGCTCTCTTAAAGGAATACCCAATTTCTCATAGGTCCTCAGTAATTCGGGATCAACCTCATCCAGACTCTTGGGCGCATCTTTTTTCATTTTAGGTGCTGAATAATAAGAAATGGCATTGTAATCCACGGGCGGATAATGCACGCTGGACCATTGAGGAGGCGACATGGTTAACCAATGCCTATAGGCTTTTAAACGCCACTCGAGCAAAAACTCTGGCTCGCCTTTAATTTTGGATAAACGACGAATAACCTCTTCATCCAGCCCAGGCTCAAAAGTATCTACTTCAATGTCCGTTGTAAACCCATGTTGATATTCTCTATCGAGCAGAGAATTAATTTGCTCACTGCTTTTAGCCACGATTAACTCCACTTGCCAATTGTCGAACTCGCTCCACATCATGTGCTTGTAACGTTGGTTTAGCCAAAGTAGCTAAACTGACACTATCCAAAGCGGTTTCAATTGCTTGACTAATCAACCGCCAATTACCCTGGATAGTACAAACGCCTTGTAATGAACAATCATTAGGTTGCAAACTACACTCTGTGAAACCACGATGCTCTTCCAATGCAAAAATTATTTGCGACACTGAAATCTCAGTTGCAGGTCGTCGCAATCGATATCCTCCAGTCACTCCACGCACCGAAGTTAACAAACCTGCACTCGTCAAACGCTTTAAAATTTTACTTACCGTAGGTACAGTCAGATGGGTATGTAATGCGATATCACGAGCATTACATAATCCTTGCGCGTGCCTTGCGAGATAAACCATCACCACTGTTCCATAATCGGCCAACTTGCTGATGCGCAGCATAACACCTCGAAATCGAATAATCTAGTACTGAATAAGTCTTAATTAGAGACAAAAATCCGGCTTAATTAATTTTTTATCTATATATATAAATATAGTACCAAAATAGTTCTATATCTGGCAAACATGAATAGTACATTATTGTTAAGGAATGATGCAAATGAAATATTCAAACGCATGGGGCAATTTAATTTTATCGGGCACGGCATAGGCACGAAAACGAAGCGCTAACGCTTATTCACATGCCAGTGCCCGTATACGTGCCCGTGCCCGATAAAATAGGGTCACACCCATAACTTGATCACTTGAACTATGCGCGCTATATAACGTATCATCTTCTTTTTAAATATGAGAGTGTTTGCACTACGATTTCATGCTTGAATCAAGACCCATTAGGAGCACGACCATGACCGTTGCGCATTATCCAGCCTCACTGGTCAGCAGTCATCTTGTTAATTCGGGATCCATGCTTGTCCCGCAAGGTTACTATCGCTCAAAATTATTTATTGCTCCTTTTTCTACTAATGCTTTAGTTGCAGCAGCGGGTCCTCTATTATCACTATTGGAACGACTCTGCCTTAGTCCTTCACTCCCCCCCATTGAGAACATCAGGGACAACATTGAGCATGAATTACTTGCTTTTCAGAGCAAGATGGACGCATCCAAATACCCGACAGACTTTGCTGCTATTGCCTATTATCTAATGTCAGCAACGATAGATGAACTAATTGGTAAAAATTACATGCGCGTGTATCAACTTAATGCTGAATTTAAAGCATTTACGCCTCTGACGAGTGATAGTGCGCAACCACAACATCGTTTTTTTGAAATTCTTAATTACATTAAGGAACGACCAACTCAGTACCTTGATCTGATTGAGCTGGTTTATTTTTTTCTGATTGTTGGTTTTGAAGGCCATTACCATCTCAAACCTGATGGGCGACAAGCTTTAGATAATTACATTGAAGATCTCTATCAAATAATTCAACAAAATCGGTTTAATCAGCCACGTCGCTTATTTAATGAAAACCCCATACCCAAAATAGTTAAAAAGAATTATAAAGCAGTCATAATAACTCTGATTTCCGCGGTTGCTGTAGTAGCACTTGCTTTTTTTACCAGCCAATATCTATTGGAAAATAAGGCAAAAACCGTTTTATTTGGACATACCCAACTTGCTCTTCTGGATAGCTGATGGACAATTCTTTACGCGCATTATGTGATGCTTTAAAAAAAATACTTTCACAACTAAAGCCTCAAAGTAATCCACTCTCTTTTATTGTAATTACCGGGAGAAATGCCCAGGGAAAATCGGCCATATTAAAGCAAAGCAATATGGAAGAAATACCCGTTTTTAGCGAACAACATGCCAAAATTTATTTCAATCAGAAAGGAATCATCATTGAGCTTGGTGAAAATTGGCTAACCAACAGCAAAACCTTATTACAAGTTACTCTGAAACAATTAAATCGATGCAACGCATCTCTAAAAATTACGGGCCTTGTTTTATGTATTGATGTAAACGAGTTACTTATTGCTGATCCGGGGCAATTTGCAGAGCATAAAAAAGCACATTTGCAACTACTGGAACGATTTGGAATAAATTTAGGTTATTCTGTCAATCTTGCACTAATATTTACTAAAATGGATACCCTTGCGGGTTTCACTGAATTTTACCAAGCAGATCATGCAACCGATTTATCGAAACCTCTAGGATTTTCGCTTGACTGTAGAAACGAACTCAAGAAAAAAGTAGAAGCCTATTCATTACAATTTAATCAACTTACTGAACAAATTGGTCAACAAGTAATTAATAAAATGCATCCCGCTCGTTCGACAATGAGACGCAGTTTAATTCGGGAATTTCCATTACAGGTAGCAAGCTTACGCGCTCCTATCCAAGCATTAATTCAAGGGATCTCACCTAAGCTTTTTAATTTACATTCCATTTATTTTAGTAGCGCGGAGCAAGGCGGTGTGAGTATTGATCGTCTGAATAAGAAAATTCAGCATGAATATGCATTAATCGTACAAGATACCTTCCCACAAGCTACAAATTTCAGGGCTTATTTTGTTGAAGGGGCATTAAAAACGATTCAAGAACACTGTAGCCAGGTGCCACAAGTGAGAAGATTTTCACAGAAGCCCATTATTGCAGCTACCGCAAGTATTGCCGGCATCAGTTTGCTACTTTTAAGCTACAACCATTACAAAACAGCTCATCTATTGGATGAGGCAAGCAAAGAATTACTCGCATACGATGTACTTAATAGTCAACAAAACAAAGAAAAGCAAGCTCTTTATCATTTATCTAATGCTGCAAAAACGATGAGTCATATTCCGAGCAACTCCTTGTCACTACCTACAGTACATCAATTAAAATTTAATTTGCACCGCAATGCAGAAAATCGTCTTCATGGTGAATTTTTGCCCTCATTAACCAATGAACTGGAAGAGGTAATCAACAATCCAGGAAATACACCTATTGTTCGCTATAATGCATTGAAAATTTACTTGATGCTTAGCCAGCCTGAACATTTTTCAACAATACAAGTACATGATTGGTTTGCTACACGATGGAAAAATCAACCTGAAAGTGCTTTAAAGAAACAATTAGCACTACTCAAACTTCTATTAAGCAAACCCCCTAAAAATATAACTGTGAAACCACAAGTAATTAGTGATGCCAGAAATTATTTAAATGCATTACCCTCCAGTTATCTCTATTACTCCATTGCAAAAGAGTCCTTCCCTTCTGCAAAACAAAAAATTGCAATCAATGGGTTTGTGGTAGCAACCAACGAGCTTCCGGTTTACTTTACCCGAGCTGGTTTTAATGAAATCATGCAAAAAATTCCTGATATTAGCCATAACCTGCAAAAAGAAAACTGGGTGCTTGCACGCAATGATTTGGCCCAATTACAGGAAATGATAACCCAAGCGTATTGTTTTGATTATGTTACTTGGTGGCAAACGTTCATGAGAAAATCACAACCGTTGCATTACCAAGATTATCAAGCAGGACGACAGGTAGTTAAAAACCTAGAGCAGTCTCATGCACTAAGTAAAATAATTGCCTTAATTCAACAAGAAACGAAAGCGGATCTAACCAATAACTCCTCTCCCTTTAATCATTCTATTGCCAATCAGTTTACTGATTTAAACTTGATGAGCCACTCCAGTACTAAAGAACTTAGTCTGAAAATCGTTGATTTGGAACGCTTTATTTCAACCTTATCCATGATAAATGATGGCGGCAAAACCGCGTTTAATATTATTAGAACACGCTTTGCCAGTGATACTGCATCCGATCCAGTAAGTCTGCTTTACAATCAAGCGCGACAATTACCGGAGCCTTTAAGCACTTGGACAAAACAATTAGCAAGCGACACCTGGGGTATTTTAATAAAAGACAGCCGTCAGTATATCAACCAACAATGGCAACAAACTGTTTATAGAGAATTCCAAACAACGATTGCCAGCCGCTATCCTTTTGACGCATCACAGCGCGAAGAAATAGCAATCAATGATTTTAATCATTTCTTTTCTACTCATGGTTCCTTGAACACATTTACTGAAAATTTTGTGAAACCCTTCTTAGATGTTTCCAACGCAGAGTGGAAACCTAAAGCAGTCAATGATTCAGTATTACCCATAGCTTCAGAAACATTAGATGCACTCATACGAGCCAATATTATTACCAATATGTTTTTCCCCAATCATGGCGAAGAAAGCAAAATTGATTTTAGTTTACAAAAAATCAGCCTTGATCCTGTAGTTGCTAATCTAGTGCTTGAAATCGGTGGCACTAAATTAACTGATAATCAAGGAAGTGACTCAGTCATTCGTTTTACCTGGCCGCAAGCCAATGCAAAACTGGCACTGGATTCCATTGAAGGCAATCATTACGAACTTGCAGAACAAGGAGCCTGGGCATTATTTAAACTACTCGAAAAAGTAAATGTTCTGGTTGATGAGCAAGACAGTTCCAGCTTGCAAATTCTCTTTGAAATTAACAGTAATTCAGGGCGTTACTTATTAAAAACAAACAATCAAGTTAATCCCTTCACACCAGGAATTTTGAATGGATTTACATTGCGTGACTCAATAGTCTAGAGATTCTAGCCCTTATTGAATTTTATCCGATTCTACTTGTCTGAGATGAATTTTTAAAATCGTCCAATTTTTTATATTAATATAGGGTCTGATTGCAATTCGCTAGATTGAGCCAAAATGGTAGAATTGCAAACAAACCCTAGTTAAAATTTTAACAACAAAGAGGCAGATTCATTCAAATTCATATATACTCTTGATCTCTATTGAAAAAAGAAAAGGTCTATTCTATGCGTACGTTTATTTCCTATTTGCTTATTGCATTATTAAGTTTTGGACTGTTAATTAACGAAGCCTCTGCCAAACGTTTTGGTGCCGGTAGAAGTTTCGGTATACAGCGTTCACAAAACGCCCTGTTTTCCCAAAATAAAGTACAGAAATCCAGTGTTATGGGACAAAGTACTAAAAATCCAAGCAGATGGGGTGGACTACTTAGTGGTTTATTAATTGGCGGCTTGCTTACTAGCTTATTTATGGGACATGGTCTTACTAGCGGGATCTTGTCATGGTTAATTCTAGGTGTCGTTATTTTCTTTATTGTCGGTTTTTTCCGCAAAAGAATGCAACCTGGTTTTCAATCAGGACAAGGACAAACCAACTCTTTTAACCAAAGTCCTTTTAGTAATTTTACTCAATCATTCAATAGCAGTTCAGGAAGCAATACCGATAATGGCGTTTCTGAATATCCTGTAGGTTTTGTTCCTGAGTCCTTTTTACGTGAAGCCAAAGTAACATTTAATCGGTTACAAGCCGCTTACGACAAAAAAAATATTCAGGATTTGAGTGAGTTCACAGCACCTGAAGTATTTGCAGAAATCAAAATGCAATTAGATGAACGGGGAGATGCACCCAATAAAACAGAAGTAATCACTTTGGAGGCTGAATTACTTGATGTTTCAAGACAATCTAATTCCCTAATCGCTAGTGTTCGCTTTACTGGCTCTATTAAAGAAAATGATGAGCCTATAAGCCAGCTTGATGAAATTTGGCACTTTCGCCAATTCCCTAACAGTCCTCAATGGGTTGTCGGTGGGATTCAGCAAGACGTATTTCAGCCTTAACATTAAATTATCCTGGGTTTCAGTGAGACCCAGGATTTCTCATGACCTACTTCATTTGGATTGTGGGCATCGGTCCAGATTTAATCATTGAAGCATTACAAGCCTAGCCCAAATAGTGGCTCCAAAATAACTCTCTGATAGTATTTTGATTAGTTATAAGCATATAACTGAGAATTGTTATTTTTTAAGCACTCACGCGCTTGTCCTGGTCTTGTCGATTTATGGCTATAATAAGAGAGAATCACCTTTAATAGGTGCTATATTATGCTTCCAGCTTGCAAGGTTTTTATGCCATCTTACTATCAAGTTTTAAACTTAAATCACAATCCTCTAAGTCCCTATTTTGAATACCCACATATGAATCAAGATGTGAAAGCTAGATATATAACTTATTTTCCCGATGAAATATTGAATAAAGAAATTTTTCAGTTATTTAAAAAAGTGGGATTAAAAATCAAATGGGTGATTCTTTTTTATAAAAAGCCAGGAGCATCTGGTTTAATTCATTCTGATGTGATTCGCAATGGGTATCGTTGGGAGCGGTGTGTATGTGCAATTAATTGGAATCTAACAAAGGCTTCCTCTATCATGAATTGGTGGAAATGTACTCTTTCCGAAATATGGCCTTCTGAGCAAGAGGCAACCATACCAGGTATTGATATACTCAATGGCATTCACTATGGCACACGTTCGAACATTTACTTCGAACCACACCAGTTACAGTTACTCGAGTCTGTGGAGATCATTCACCCCACGTTGGTAAGAACTGACATTCCACACAACGTAGTGATGAAAGATCTTAAAAAAGAGCGATGGTGTTTAAGCATACGGTTTGAAGAAACTTTTTCCTCTTGGGAAAAAGCTCTAGAAATTTTACGACCCTACTTTATCTAAACGGTCAGAGCAGTAAGACTGTTTTGATGGATAGAAGCGGTGGTTTTTTCAAGCACCTCTAGAATTGCTATTAACTCGCCAACTTCTAAGCTTTGTTGAGAAAGATTTAAAGTTTCTAATGAGGGAGCATTTTGCTCCAAATGGAAAATAAAGCGCAGCAGAGTTTTAAGATGATAGCTAGTGATAAATTGAGAAACTAATTCAAAATCAGAGTCTCATCAAAGACTACTACTTGATTTCGGCCATTTTCCTTGGCTTTATATAAAGCCTTATCTGCTTGGATTACGATGCTGTTGATATCATGATTGCCATTAAAATAAGAGATTCCAACACTAATCGTTACATGTACTTTTTGTTCATTCACAGTGAAATAATTTTTAGAAAATTGAAGCCGCAAGTCATTACAAATTTTTTGACTGCTTTCAAGATCAGCACCGGGCAATATGAGTGCAAATTCTTCTCCACCGTATCGCCCAATAATGTCTCGATTACGTAAACTCACCATAAATAAAGAGGCCAGCTTTTTAATTACAAGATCACCAAATGGATGACCGTAGGTGTCATTAATCAATTTAAAATGATCAATATCGATCATGATAAAAGACAAAGGTAAATTCTGCTGTTTTGCTCTTGCTACTTCAATATTTAAGCGATTCAAAATACTCGAGTGGTTTAATAAACCAGTCAGACTATCAGTAGTCATGTAATAATTTAAAATACTCGCGCGATTTGATCGCGAGCGTACCGCTGAAACCAAATCATGTGGAGAAACAGGTTTGGTAAGAAAATCGTCTCCACCCAAACTAATGGCTGCTAATTTTTTATTTTTATCATCCTCAGTAGAGAGGAAAATAATAGGCATTTTTGTGTATCGTCTATCCTTACGTAACAACGCAGCAAGCTCTAAACCAGAACATTCTGGCATGTAAATATCCATTAACAGCAAATCTGGCTGAAACGTTTCAAGCTCTTTTAATAAGTTTAATGGATTAGTGATGGCACGAGTAATCATGTCCGCTTGCTTTAAAATCAGTGAATAGTATTCAGCTAATGGTTTAGAGTCATCCAGAATTAAAATGCGATATGCTTCATTCATAGTTGAACTGCAATTTATATTTAATTCTTGTACCAGATAAGATACATCGAGGGGTTTTTGAAAATAAGCCACACAACCAGCGCGTATGGCCGTAAGCCGAGGGAATAAATCAGCATTTGGAACGATACAAAATAATTGGGTCGGTGTTTTTTGTTTTTTTTGTAGGTCAAGCAGCTGATCCAGAGCTGATTTTTTCAAATAATGAGTATTAATAATTAGAGCAATGGGCTGTTTTTCTTGAATTAAACTTAATAATGATGATGTATCTTTGATGGTTTGTGCGTGATAACCAGCCTGTTTAAGACTTTCACTCAGTTCATCAACTAACTCAGTTTCCGGTTCCAATATGTACACCAATTTATTGTCTGTAAGCTTCGCTCCATCTGCAAAAGTTAACGGTTTTTTAGGAGCCTCTTGAGCCAATGCACTCTTTAGTTGACCAAAAAAGGAATTAATTTTTTCTTGATCATCATGGGTTAATGTACCCTTAGCTAGAATTTCCTTTAATAATATTTCCATCTTGCGTGCTGTGCCGCTTAATTCGGTATAACCATAGGTTCCTGCTGAGCCACACAGACTATGGACATCGCGATGAAAGCTTTGAAAACCCGTCAAATCCCATTGTTTGAGTTGCTCATGCCATTGCATCTCTATACTATGAATTTTCTCGGGTAAATTCTTACTATAGAGAACAAAAAGATCATGTAATTTTTTCTGTATTTTTTCATCCATTATATTTCAACCATGCATTTTTTATTGACGTTGCAAGAGTCAAAGGATCAAAAGGTTTTTTAATGACATCAATTGCTCCAATTGATTTATAATCCTCTATCTCATTACTTTGTATTTTAGCAGTCATAAATATAGCCGGTATTTTTATAAAATCTGGATTCTTACGTAATTCGCGTAACGTAGTAGGTCCATCCATTTCAGGCATCATGACATCCAATAAAAGTAAATCCGGGATATATTCTTTTGCTGCTTCAAGAATTTTTTTCCCATTAGAACAATACCTTACTGAAAAACCACCAATATCTTCCAATGCAATTTGAGCAATTGCCCTTATATCCTCTTCATCTTCAGCATATAAAATCTTTTTAAGTTCTTTATCAGTCATATTTCTCTCTTTTAATCTATCTGTTAAAGAAGGTTTTTAATCGTATTTAATAAAATTTCATTTGAAGAATTCGACTTAAGCAAGGCTTGGCTCACGTATTTAGAATAATCTTCATTTAATTTAGTATCAGAAAATACAAGCACTGGCGCATGATATTTCGATATCAAGGGTAGAATGTCTGCGCCATTTCCATCTGGCAACAATAAATCCAAGATCACTAAATTATATTTCTCTTTTTCGAGCATCTTTTTTGCTTCGTTTAAGTTATTCGCGGCTGAAACTTTCGCATGTTTTTCCAGAAGAACCTCTAAAATTTTTTGTGTGTCTTTATTATCTTCAACGTGCAATATGTGCGGTATGCCGTGGGCGTTATTTTTCTGTATTTTGCTGATTGTAAAAAGCAGCTTATTAAAGTCTATTGGTTTATCCAACCAATCGAGTATTGACACAGCATCCCCATTTGACAACTCCCTTCCTGTCTCAGCAATGACTGAAAGTACAATGATGGGCAAATTCTTCGTTTTTTTGTTGGCACGCAGTTCTCTGATAAATGAAACTCCATCTTGATCCGGTAATATGAGATCCAACAAGAGTGCATGGTATTCCTGTTTTTTTAACAATTTTCGTGCCTCGTCAGCAGTATTGGCCACCTCTACAAGAAAACCGGCTGATTCCAAAAGTAATTTGATGTAATTGGATTGATCACTATCGTCTTCACAAATAAGCAATTTCTTTCTAGATTCCGGGACGACTATTTGATTTTTTTCTTGGCTAATAAGTAATTGCTGTGCTAATGGTAAATCAAAATAAAATGTAGTTAGATCATTAGGCTTACTCTCAAAATTTAACCCCCCGCCCATTTTTTCTATAATGGTCTTACTAATGTTTAACCCTAGGCCAGTCCCCCCCTTTCCACGGGTTGTTGAGGAGTCTCCTTGAGAAAATTTTTGAAAAATTCGTGGCTGAAATTCAGGTGATATTCCATTCCCCTTATTTGAAACAGATACACGAACAGAAGAATCTACTTGTTGAATTCTTAAAGTCACCTTCTCATTTTCATAAGAAAACTTACACGCATTAGAAACTAAATTGGCTAAAACTTGCATTAAACGGTCTGAATCGACTGTTACTAAATATTCTTTTTCAGGAGGGATGAATTCAATTTTCACCCCAAACTTATCTGCATACATCTTATTAACATCAACTGATTCTTGTACTATTTCATTTAAGTTTATGACTTTTAATTCAAAATCCATTTTACCGGCTTCAATTTTTTCAATATCCAGAATATCATTAATTAACAACAGGAGACGTTCGCAGTTATTATTTGCTATTTCAAGCAATTTCATTATCTTTTCGGAGAATTTACCCATAACCCCACTCACTAATAACCCCAAGGAGCCACGTATTGAAGTAAGTGGCGTTCGTAACTCATGACTTACGATGGAAACGAACTCATTCTTTAGTTTTTCAGTTTGTTTCAGATCAGTGATATCATGGATTACAATCACTGCGCCTAGGTTCTTTCCCTCTGAATTAATAATTTTTTGTCCATCAATGACCACATTGCGAATCCCATTATTTTTAATGTGCATCATGAGTTCAACACCGCGCAAACGTTCGCCGTTTAAGGCTCGCTTGAGCGGAAAATCATTGGGGTTAATTGGCTTATTATTCGGTGTGTAAAGGTTAAAATAATCCAATATATTGTTAATATTTTTATTTGACTTGTCTGAGTTTATGTATTTTTGAATCGTATGATTCAAGACAGTAATTCGCCCATCTGCGTTACATGCGATAATTCCATCTTCTAAGTTATCAAGCATTGCATTGAGAAACTCCTTCTCATTTGAAATCGCCGTGACCATTTTTTTGTAATAATTTGATGCAGTCAGTGCAAGAGCAAAAATCAATCCACTAATTCCTGCAATAAAAAAGGCTAAATAACTAGGTTGTATCCCTGCATTTTCACTTACCATCACATGGGATAAATTGGGGGTAAATACTGCTGCTGACATTCCAGTATAATGCATGCCACAAATAGCGAGTCCCATTAGTAAAGAACTAATGATTTTCAGATTAAATTGTCTTTTACTTGAACCATAGTTACTTTCTAATGCTAACCAAATTGCGGCTTCTGCAGCAGCGATTCCAATAGCAATAGAAAGAAAAAATAAACCCGGTAAATAATGAATAGTTACATGAACTTTCATTGCTTCCATACCCGCATAGTGCATACAGGATATAGCAAGACCTACGATTAACCCCCCCAACGCAAAATGTAAGATGGAGTAATCTTTTTTCTGTAAAATAAACAAAGCTAAGGCAGATGCAAGTATGGCAACAATTAGCGAGGCAGCAGTCCAACTTAAATCATATTCCATAGGCATAGGCATGATAAAAGCTAACATACCCACAAAATGCATTGACCATATTCCTGCCCCCATGGCAAAAGCACCACCAGCAAGCCAATAGATTCGTGCCTGCTTATTTTTTGTAGCGCGAAGCCTGCCTACAAGATTTAATGCAACATAAGAAGCAAAAACTGCGATTACATAGGATAAGAACACTAACTTCAAATCATAATGACCCGTTATTACATCAGCGGGAATTGAAGTTGTTTGAAACCACTCAGAAAAAGTGTCCATTATTACTTCCTGTAATAGAAACACAAAGATTAAATTAAAAGTTAGGCAGTGAAGCGCTCAAAGAATGCTCTTTATATTATAGACCTTTACATCTGAAAAGTTCAATTCAGGTAGCCTGAGTGCAGCGCAGCGGAATCCGGGTTTTTTGGAAATGAATAAGCCTCAATCCCGGGTTGCGCTGCGCTGCACTCAGGCTACGATAGCTCAATATTTTTATACATATTGAACATCAATAATTTCGTATTCCACCATACCGCCTGGTGTATTGACTGTGACTGAGTCATCCAACTCTTTACCGATTAAAGCACGACCCATAGGGGAACTGTAGGAGATTTTATTTTGTTTAATGTCGGCTTCATCTTCACCCACAATTTTGTAAGTTACCTGAGCATCTGTTGCTGTATGGCTAACGGTAACGGTTGAACCAAAAACTACCTTGCCATTGTTAGGCAATTTACTAATATCAATAATTTGTGCATGAGATAATTTTGCTTCTAACTCCTGAATACGTCCCTCATTAAAACTTTGCTGTTCGCGAGCAGCATGATATTCAGCGTTTTCTTTCAAATCGCCATGAGCTCGTGCTGTAGCAATCGCTTCAACAATACGAGGTCTATCAACAAATTTTAAACGTTGTAATTCTTCTTTCAGTGCTTCTGCACCATGTACTGTCATGGGGTGTTTACTCATATCTACCTCAAAAAAATATTTCCCTGGTAATTCTACCTTTTCTCCAATACATCAAGAAAAAGAGCTTTCGCATTAAGTTAAAGAA
This sequence comes from Legionella steigerwaltii, assembly GCF_001468065.1. Taxonomy (GTDB): domain Bacteria; phylum Pseudomonadota; class Gammaproteobacteria; order Legionellales; family Legionellaceae; genus Legionella; species Legionella steigerwaltii. Next base: position 127,484 of record NZ_LNYZ01000008.1, on the reverse strand, counting down.
ACCGTTGTAGCTTGGGTGCAGCGAAGCGTAACCCGGGAATACGATATCCAATCATCCGGGTTACACGTTTTATTATGGTCCGTTGACAATTATCAACCGCACCTAATGTAAATCCTGTAACCGGGTTACAGTCTCCCTATCCTCATATTTCATAGCCAAACAAGCTGCCTCAGCACCTGACAAAGTCGTAGTATAGCTAACCTTGTGTTGTAATGCATTGCGTCTGATTGCAAAAGAATCGGCGATTGCTTGCTTGCCCTCGGTTGTATTGACAATAAAATCAATTTCGTTATTTTTTATAAAATCCAAAACGTGTGGTCTACCTTCATTCACTTTAAATACTCTGCGACAATCCACACCTGCTGCCTGCAAAGCCAAAGCAGTGCCACGCGTTGCAATGATTTCAAAACCCAACTCAATCAATCGCTTTGCAATTTCCCCCACTCGTGTTTTATCTGCATCACGAACGGAGACAAATGCACGTCGTCGTTTGGCTATATTACAGCCTGCTCCCAATTGTGCCTTAGCATAAGCTTGTCCAAAACGTCTGGCAATACCCATTACTTCACCTGTTGATTTCATTTCAGGGCCAAGAATAGAATCTACTCCAGAAAATTTGATGAAAGGAAAAACTGGGAGTTTTATTGAATAAAACGATGGCATATGATGATTTTGACTTAAACCTTGCTCTTTTAGACTAATTCCCAGCTTGCAAAGCGCAGCAATTTTAGCCAAAGGAAGCCCTGTCGCTTTGGAAACAAAAGGAACTGTCCTTGACGCTCTTGGATTAACTTCTAGAACATAAATGTCATCCGCTTGAATCGCAAATTGCGCGTTAATCAAACCCACTACGCCTAAATTCAATGCCATTTGACGCATTTGCTCCATTAAATCTTGTTGCACCACAACACTGAGGCTAAATGGAGGTAAGGTACACGCAGAATCTCCCGAATGAATGCCCGCTTGCTCTATGTGCTCCATTACAGCACCAATCAATACCTCTTTTCCATCACAAACTGCATCAATATCTACTTCGATGGCATCATTTAAAAATTTGTCTAACAATACGGGTGAATCATTAGATACAGCCACCGCATGCGAGAGATAATGTCGTAAATCATCTTCTTGGTAGACAACTTCCATTGCTCGACCTCCGAGAACATAGGAAGGTCTAACGACCAATGGATAACCAATCTTATTTGCTAAAGTAATAGCCTCTGCCTCACTACGTACCGTACCATTATCAGGTTGATGTAATTTCAGCGCCGTCACTAACTTTTGAAACCGATCTCTATCCTCCGCTCTATCGATGGCGTCAGGAGAAGTCCCAATGATTTTAACCCCGTTTGCTTCTAAAGCACGTGCTAATTTTAAGGGGGTTTGACCACCGTAATGCACAATAACTCCGTCTGGTTTTTCTACGTCGACAATACCTAAAACATCCTCTAAAGTCACCGGCTCAAAATACAAGCGATCTGAGGTATCAAAATCAGTAGATACTGTTTCGGGATTGCAATTGACCATGATGGTTTGACAACCCGCTTCCCTAAGCGCCATAGCGGCATGCACACAGCAATAATCAAACTCAATACCCTGACCAATACGATTAGGTCCACCGCCAAGGATCATAATTTTTTTCTTGTCAGTAGTATCTGGGCGAGCTTCGCAACGGGTTTCATAACAAGAATACATATAAGCCGTATCACTCGGGAATTCCCCAGCGCAAGAATCTATGCGCTTGTAAACAGGAACAATGCCTAGTTCTTTACGTTGTGTACGTACTTGTTCTTCGGCACACGACCAGAGTTTAGCTAAATAAGCATCAGCAAAACCGCGTCGTTTCAGCAACCGTAAGGTCACGGCATCCACATCCGCCAGTTTTTTACCTGCGACTGAACGCTCCAGGGCAACCAGTTCTTCGATTTGGGCCAAAAACCAAGGATCAACACGACTTTCCTGGTGAATTTCTTCAAGCGACATATCGCTTCTAAATGCATCAGCAATGTACCAAAGTCGATCTGGGGTTGGCTCGCGTAAATGCCCTCTTAAACGTGCTAAATCGCCTTTTTGGAACAGAGGGTGCAAACCAGAACGCCCTATTTCTAATCCACGAATTGCTTTTTGTAACGATTCCTGGAAATTGGAGCCGATGGCCATCACCTCGCCCACGGACTTCATTTGTGTAGTCAGTGTATCTGAGGTTTGAGGGAATTTATCGAAATTAAATCGGGGTACTTTTGTGACAACATAATCAATACTTGGTTCAAATGAAGCAGGGGTTTTGCCACCTGTAATTTCATTTTTTAACTCATCAAGAGTGTAGCCTACAGCCAGTTTTGCTGCAACTTTTGCGATAGGGAAACCAGTTGCCTTGGAAGCCAAAGCAGAACTTCGTGAAACTCGAGGGTTCATTTCTACAACAAGCATACGACCATCCTCTGGATTAACAGCAAATTGTACGTTCGATCCCCCTGTGTCCACTCCTACAGCTCTTAACACTTTAATGGCTGCATCACGCATGCGTTGATATTCTTTGTCGGTGAGCGTTTGTGCTGGAGCCACAGTAATCGAATCTCCAGTGTGCACCCCCATAGGATCAAAGTTCTCTATGGTACAGACAATAATGCAATTATCATTTTTGTCGCGGACTACTTCCATTTCAAACTCTTTCCAACCCAGCACTGACTCGTCGATCAACAATTCATGGGTTGGTGACAACTCCAAACCACGCATACAAATTTCTTCGAATTCCTCTCGGTTATAAGCAATACCGCCACCACTACCACCCATAGTAAATGAAGGACGAATAATTGCTGGGTAACCTAATTGTGCTTGTACCTGGATCGCTTCTTCCATACTATGAGCAATTGCCGAACGTGGCATATCCAAACCAATTTTAATCATCAATTGACGAAATTTTTCTCTATCTTCAGCGCGATCAATTGCCTCTCGTGTTGCGCCGATCATTTCAACATCATATTTCGCCAAGATTCCTTCACGTACTAGATCCAGAGCACAATTCAGAGCTGTTTGTCCTCCCATAGTAGGCAAAAGAGCATCTGGGCGCTCAATTTCAATGATACGCGCTACTTCTTTCCAGGAAACAGGCTCAACATAAGTTGCATCAGCAAGTTCTGGATCAGTCATAATGGTAGCAGGATTAGAATTTACCAGGATTACTCGATACCCTTCCTCCCTTAGGGCGCGTACCGCTTGGGTACCAGAGTAATCAAATTCACATGCTTGTCCTATCACAATAGGACCTGCTCCGAGGATAAGAATGGATTTAATATCGGTTCGTTTTGGCATATTGACAACAAAAAAGAATAAAATTGACGTATTTTACCTACTTTTGCTTAAAGTTTATACCCTTGAGGCGTAATTAACTGTATCGATTTGCTAAAATGATTTGTAATCCCGCTTCAGTTAACGACAAATATTTATAATGAGGATCCGCTGTCGTCCGTTCCAGCCATTCATTGGCAATGCATATGTCAGTTAACTTTTGTACATCTTCCACTGATACAGGCTGCTGTAATTTTTGAGAAAGCATTGCCGCTGCGTCCTCTTCCATACTTAAAAATACTTGATCCCGAGTGATTCCACGATTTTTCATCTCATCATAAAATAATTGTAAAATATCAAGTTCATTCATGATGTTGACCCTTAACTGAATCATTTTTGCATATTTACAGTATAAGCTTAAATTGACCTCTGGGTTATAAATCAAAAAAGAAAAAAAACGGATGTGCTCTTTTTTTGAACCATAAATTTCCCTAAAGAATTTGAGGATTGATTGCACTCACCTTATCGTGAGACAGATCAGAATTATCATGAACTCCAAGAACAAAAAATGATTGCGGGGAAGACCCTGGCTCTAAATCTAATTTTTGTTGTTCTGATAATAGAGGCAATAAGGTATTAGCCAAAACACGCATCTCAACAGCTGCCTCATCTAATTCTTGGGAAGAACAATCATCTTTTGTAAGTTCATACCAAATATATTTGGTTTCCTTTTTGTTATAAGGGTCGGGGGTTTTCAGAAAATCTTTAAGTAAAGTATGTTTTGGATTTAGTTTTAACCAACGCAATAAACTCCCTTTATCCGTCACATAACTGGCAGCGGGAACATTATGCCATTTTTCTCCGTCTTTATATTGCTTAACCAACAAAATAGGCGTTTCCACCTCATTATAAGCGATCATTTCATCCTTAATTTTGGACTTATCACCCTCAACTAAAGCAGTACGTACATCCTCCAATTTTTTCGTCAAGTCCTTATATTGGGTATACAAAGTTTTTAAAACATCTAATTTTCTTTTTATCTCTGGCCGTAAAGGTTCTTTAGGAAGGCTAAGCAGGTTTATTAATTCATCAATTTTTTTAAATTCAATGTCACTTAATAACTTGGTAGCGATTTTTGGAGGGATATCTTGCAAATCAGGAACTTCCAAATCCTCGTGCACCACCTCAACGTCTCGCAACTCCGCTGGGACCCGTTGAAACCCATCAAAATCTACATCATCAATTAATTGATCTGGACTCACTCCCCCTTGAAAAGCACTTAGATACAAACTTGGATCAAAAAGAGATTGTGAATCTAATGCACTCCAAAAACCGTCCATGCCATAGAATAAACCATTTTTAAAACCAAGCCAGAATGACTCAAGCACATTAATGACAGTATTGTAAGTGAGATAAGCCGTTGCAACTGCAAGAGCTGCTGTAATTATTATCGCCACCAGCGGAAAAACAATTAGCGTAGATAACAGAAAATTCGTCCCGCTTGACACACCCATATTTTTAAAATTAATCGCCACCTTAATAGGAAAATCGATTACAAGTACAATTCCTAAAAGGAATGCTGCCATTGCATATAGGGCATTGTTTGCCAGAATACGTAAGGGTAAGACAGTACTTCCTAGTAAGATTGCCCAAAGTCGTGTCAAAAAAGACATAAAATCCATTTATTTTATAAAGTGTGAATAATCATCGTATAAAAAAATCTCAATCCGATCAAGGATCACCCTTTGCATTACCCTTGATGCATGGTACCCTTGGACCCGATTATTTAATACAAGTCAAATCCGATTATGGAAGCAGTTGATGTCGTTATTATAGGTGCAGGTGCCGCAGGTTTAATGTGCGCGATTGAAGCAGGCAAACGTCGCCGTAAAGTCTTGGTACTGGATCATGCCAATAAAGTTGGAAAGAAGATTTTAATGTCTGGCGGTGGTCGTTGTAATTTTACTAATTATTACATCGAACCTGAAAAATATAACTCCCATAATCCGCATTTTTTTAAATCCGCTTTAACTCGCTATACCCAATGGGATTTTATTGATCTTGTAAAAAAACATAAGATTCCCTTTCATGAAAAAACCTTAGGGCAATTATTTTGCAATAATAAATCAAAAGATATTGTTGATATGTTACTTAAAGAATGTGATGCTGCAACAGTTACAATCCAATTGAATACTAGCATAGAAAACATTCAAAAATCACAAAGCTTTAAAATACAAACCACTAAAGGGATTTTTCATTGTGAATCACTGGTTATTGCCAGTGGCGGTTTATCCATACCCACAATGGGAGCCAGTCCTTTTGCTTATAAAGTTGCGGAGCAATTTGGTATCAAAGTATGGCCAACTCGCGCCGGATTAGTTCCTCTTACTCTGGACGTTTTGGAAAAGGAACGAATAGCCCTACTTTCTGGGATTGGTGTTGACAGTTTAGTTAAAAATGCACGCATTGAATTTCGTGAAAATACCTTATTCACTCATCGCGGTTTGAGTGGCCCCGCCATTTTGCAATTGTCTTCTTATTGGCATGCAGGAGAGAGTATTTGTATTAATTTATTACCTGAAATCAATCTTCTGAACTACTTAAAAACCGCACGATCCGAAAAACCTCAAAAACAATTAAATTCAATCTTGTCTTTGCACTTACCCAAACGCGTCATTGAACTCTTCATTGCGCCAGAGATTGTCGAAAAAAAACTTGCTGAACTCTCAAATCGAGATTTGGAGTCCGTAGCGACACAGCTCAACTCTTGGCAGGTAAAACCTAATGGTACTGAAGGGTATCGTACCGCTGAGGTAACCATTGGCGGTGTGGATTGCCACGCAATTTCCTCAAAAACTATGGAAACCCAAAATATTCCAGGACTTTATTTTATTGGCGAAGCCTTAGACGTCACCGGTTGGCTAGGCGGCTATAATTTTCAATGGGCTTGGTCATCAGGATGGGCTGCTGGACAAGTGGTATAGCTCTGTAGCCTGGGTGTAGCGTAGCGTAAACCGGGTTTTCTATCATATGAACCACTTGATCCCGGGTTCCGCTTCGCTGCACCCAGGCTACATGCGAATTTATTTCAAAAAGAAATAAGCAATTACAGTTAAGATTATGGATAAAACTAAATAAGCTAATTTACCAAGATGCAGCTCACTTAAAAGATTTTTCGCTTTTTCCCAATAATCAATCAGTTCGACGATAAACGAGCCACAAAACCATAAATAGATAGGGCGTTGCCAAAATGGTTTATCCAAAAAACCGCCTAGAACAAATAATTGTTTTTTGCATAAACTGCAATAATAAACCGCTTGGTCCGTGGTGACTAATCTTTTTTCCCAACACACAGTAGGTTCCATGCGCTGTCGGCAAAACTTACACTGGATTTTCATATTATTAGGTTTTAATACTATATGGCTAATATTTTACCATGAAATAGAAGAGAAACAGAAAAACTACCTCAAAACAGTTTTATTACCTAACTCTTCTCATCAAATACAAACCTAATAAAGCAAAAATAAAGGTCGGACCTAAAGCAGCTAATTCAGGCGGTAATTGAAATACGGTACTCAGCGGACCAAAAAAACGGCTCAAAATATGAAAACTAAATCCCACTGCAGCCCCAACCAATAGTTTTGACCCCATAGTCGTTGAACGCAAAGGACCAAAAATAAATGGGATGGAGAGGATCATCATAACCATAGTCGTAACCGGTTGAATAATCCTTTGTAAAAAAGCAAACTGATAATTATCCGCATTTTGATGATTACGCTTTTGTTCTCGTATGTAACGATTTAGTTCCTGTAACGTCATTTCATCAGGTGCAATACTGCTAATCGTCAAAATTTTTGGTTTTACGGATACATCCCAGGGAAGAGAAGCAAAAGTCTGAGTTTTGGTTTTATCTGTTTCAAAATCTGTTTGCTGTACATTATACGCCACCCAACCTGTGGGGGTATACCGGGCTTCACTAATAAAACGAGACATTTTTAAATGATGATGATTATCAAAACGAAATTGATAAATGTTATTTAAAATATTATCAGGGAGTATTAACCCCACAGAAATAAAATCATTGCCATAACGCAACCAAGATCCCTTTGAAGTTCTTAATGTTTGTCCGCCACTGACCGCAGCTGTCTTATAATCATTGGCATAATGAGATAAGGAAGGAATTAACGTTTCCCCTAATGCAGTTACCAACACAATAAGTACTATTGATGCTTTTAAAACTGCCCAAGTTATCTGTCCTATAGACATTCCTGAGGCTCTCATAACCACCAATTCACTATGATTGGCCAAAATTCCAAGACCAATCAAGCAGCCAAGAAGGCTTGCCATAGGAAAAAATAAGTAGACTTGGTAGGGCATTTGTAACAAGACAAAAAAAGCAGCCTGTGTAATCCCGAAATCCACTCGACCTATGTCATTTCTTTGATCAACAAATAAAATAAAAATTTGTAATCCTACGAGCATGAGCGTGACTAAACCAATAGAACCAAGAACAGTTTTCGCAATGTAGCGATCTAATATTTTCATACTCATGCCAATTTCGCCTGATTACGCCGAATTAAAAACAATCCAAAGGCCACTACGATAAGATGTATCCACCACAAACCGATCCATTGCGGCATTTTCCCAGAAACCATTGCATCACGCGCAATAAACAATAAATTAGCATATAAGATATAAATAATGATTGCAGGGAGTAACTTGGCATATTTCCCTGAACGTGGGTTAATACGACTCAAAGGAACAGCGACTAAAGTTAAGGTAAATACCATAATAGGTACCGATAAACGCCATTGTAATTCAGCTGCCTTGGCAGCATCTTCATTATTAAAAGGTAATAAACTGGCTGTACTCATCGTGCGTAGATCTTCCGAGATTTCTATAACAGGATGTGGTAATCGTGCTTTATATTGGCCAAATTCCGCGACTTGATAATCTGCGTGTCCAGGAATGCCTTGGTATTCTTTGCCCTTTTGCAGAATGATATAGTCCTCCCCCGTTTTCGCATCAGTTTCTGCAAAGGCTTGATCCGCCCATAATATATCCCAGCGGATTTGATCATTGACAGTGCTTCGTTTTGCCAAAAATACTTGTTCCGCTTTGGTATGATCACGACTCATGGATTGAACATAAAACACTTCTTGACCTTCATTTATCGCATGAAAACGTCCAGGCATAATTGTTTGTACTAAAGTTTTTATCCCTGTGGTTCGCAACAGCTTGGCTCGTTCAATGTAAATTAACGGACTCCCCCAAATCATGATTACAGCTACGATAATGGCTACTACGGTCGCCATGATAAAACTGTGTTTTAATAACTGATTTGGGCCATAGCCACATGCACGCAATACAGTCATCTCACTTTCAGCATACAAACGGCCATACGCGAGCAACATGGCAATATAAAAACCTAATGGAACAAGTAAACTCAGTAACGTAGGTAATTCAAGCATCATTAACTTCATAATAATGACACCTGGAATATTTCCAGAAGCAGCCCGATTGAGGTATTGAATGAGTTGATTACTCAGAAAAATTAATACGAGTATGGTGGTGAGCGCAATTAAAGTAAGGAACACTTCTTTAGCTAAATAACGAAAAATGATCACCCAATGCCCCTATTTCAATAACTTTTCTAACTTTTTCTAACTTTTTCTTTTCTAACCTTGAAGCATTGTATCCTCTTGCAGAGAACTAAAAAAGTCTTTTTCTATCCACACTAAGAAACAATCAATCCTCAAGATTATTTTATTGAAATTTAATCAATTGAATAATAAATTTATATATAGGTTATTTGTTAACCATAATTTCAATTGATTTTGTAAAGGGATAATTTATTGAAGAACAAAGAATAGGACCATCTTGGAGTAAGTCACTATGAAAATTGCAGGTGTTGATATACCTCATGCCGATAAATTACTTTATCCAGATGACAAAATTTCAAAAAAAGAAGTTGTAGAATATTTTTATAAAATCGCAGACCATCTCCTGCCTTTTGTGCAAAATAGACCGATATCGCTTAAACGATATCCTAATGGGATTAATGAAGAGGGCTTTTATAACAAACATCGCCCTGATTACTTTCCAGGGTTCATTGAAGAATTTACGGTACCAACGGTACAAAATAATTCGGAAATGAAGATGACCGGCATTCGTTCTAAAAAGGCTTTGATTTATCTGGCTGGGCAAAATACTCTAGAGTTGCATACTTCGTTGTCAACAATGTCTGCGCTTGAAAAACCAGATCAAATTATTTTTGATTTGGATCCCCAAGATAATGATTTTGAAAAAATTCGTAAAACCGCTTTCACTCTAAAAAAGATACTAGATGAGTATGAAATCACGACCTTTGTCAAAACCTCAGGTTCTCGCGGCCTGCATATCCATCTTCCTATTAAAGTGCACTATAAGTTTGATCTAATCAAAAAAATTTCAAAAAAAATAGCAGAAAAACTGCATCAACAAACCCCTCAAATCACTACTTTAGAACAAAGAAAAGATAAACGAGGGAATAAAGTATTCATCGATTTTTTACGGAATGATTATGCCATGACTGCAATTGCCCCTTATTCTTTACGTGCTAAAAAAGGAGCTCCTATAGCGACTCCGCTTGAATGGGAAGAACTCAACGATAATTCATTAAATCCACAATCTTTTCACATAAACAATATATTTCAACGTTTGGCAAACAAAGAGAACCCTTGGAAAAATTTCAACAGGTACAATCGACATATAGAATTGCATGATCTATTCAATTGATATGAGTTATTTTACAACCGAGGCATAACCTCCTTGGATTAATCTCCTTAATCATTATAAAAATCACGCATTTGGTTAAAAATAAATCAAAACGTATAACTTTTTTTAGAAAATCAATTTCTTCGCAGTTAATGCGGATCACTCTTGATAGAGCATATTGAGTCGGTCTAGTGGGGCATTTCCAATAGATTCATAGAATTAGATCGAAATAAAAAAAGCAGTTCAAGCGTAATAGCTTCAACTGCTTTCAAATAAGATATTTAATTAATGCTTTACTTCAGTCGCTTTTTTAGCTTCTTGAACGAAACCTAACATCGCTTTCTCAAGAATTTGAAAAGATTTTTGCATATAATCCAAAGCCTTATGACCATTTTCAACCGCTAGGTTAATTTGTTTTTCTAATAATTCTTCAGGCTTTTTAATACCAGCAAGCTCTTCAGGTTTGAGATAAGTCATACCTTGTAAAGTTTTCACATTCAATTCAGCGATTGCTTGAAAAGGCTCTTGAAACTTTTTAGCCACCTCAGTCCATCTTTCAAAATTTTGTTGACTCATGATATTCTCCACTATGTTGCATTGCACAATTTAATATTAGTATATTGATGACAAATTTGTCAATGGGTTAACTAATTTTTTTTTGCAGTGCACCATAAAAATAATCTTCAAATATCTACGCCATTCATAAGCAAAATAATATTTTTAACTTTTGAATAAACTCTGCCATTGTTGCATCATCTTTTGCATTTGTTGATTCCAATTTTCAGTCGCCTGAAGATAAGGATTATTTTGTAACGGTTTCTCCATCACCTGAAACATTTGCTCCATCATTTGTTTCAAAGAAGCATGCATAGGATGATTTGCCAGGGCAATGATCTGTCGCAAAATATCGGAAGACAAAAATTGAGTTGAACCAGCCTCCATCTCTACAATAATTTGTAACAGGATGGAGTTAGTTAAATCTTTCCCGGTTAGGGAATCTTCCACTGTAAACTGTATGCCATCTACAACGTAACGCTGCAACTCCTCAAGGGTTATGTACTGACTTGTCTCAGTATCATAGAGTCGACGATTTTTGTATTTTTTTATTAATCGAGCCATAATTTTTCTCTTTAATACATGTGAAGACCGCCGTTGACGCTTAGATTAGCTCCAGTAATATATCGACTCTTCTCACTAATTAAAAACTCAACAGCCCAAGCAATTTCTTGTGTTTGAGCCAAGCGCTTTGCAGGAATTTGAGCAATAATCGCATCCAGAATATCGGGTCTAATACCTTTCATTAAGCGAGTATCAACGTAACCGGGTGAAAGACTATTTACGGTGATATTCTTACTCATTAATTCTTGTGCCAAACTTTTGGTAAAACCATAGACACCGGCTTTTGAGGCAGCGTAATTTGCTTGCGAAAACTGTCCTTTTTGGGCATTCACCGAAGATATATTAACAATTCGTCCTGATTCGTGCTCTCTCATGTTTTCAACTACATGGCGAGTTACGTTAAACATACCATCAAGATTTACAGTTAATACTTCATCCCATTGTTTTTTAGTCATTTTTGTAAATACAGCATCTCGAGTGATACCGGCGTTATTAATTAACACATCGATATTTCCAAACTCTTCAATAATAGAAGAAATAACCATTCCGCATTGATCAAAATCAGTGACATCCATATGACGAAAATAGATATTCTTGTGTCCTTGCTCAATGAGCTCTTTCTGCCACTCCTTGCCATCCTCTTCAGCAATTAAATCAAGAGCAAAAACATGTTTGTAAGAAGAATTTAATTCTTTCGCAATTGCTGTGCCTATATCTCCAGTACCACCAGTTATCAAAACGATATTATTATGTTGCATAGGATTCTCTATAAGTTAAGAGGTTTGAGAATAAAAAAACACTACAATGCCTAGGTTCTCAACATCAAACCCTGAGCATCCGTTTACATATATTGTCCACCATTCACGTCCAAGTTCGCGCCGGTAATAAATCCGCTATCTGGAGATGCTAAAAAAGCAACTGCATCAGCGACTTCTTTTGCACGTCCTAAACGACCAACAGGAATACTTGAAATAATAGACTTTAGTACTTCTTCTTTTAAAGAAGCAAGCATTGGGGTTTCTATATAGCCAGGAGAAATCGTGTTTACGGTTATGCCTTTATTTGCTACTTCTAAAGCCAAGCTTTTGCTAAAGCCATACAGCGCAGACTTAGTAGAAGCATAGTTACATTGTCCAAATTGACCTTTTCGGCCATTAATTGAAGAAATACTTATGATACGACCATAGCCCCTATCGATCATCACTGGAATTACATTGCGGGTCATATTAAATACGCTAGTCAAATTCGCATCGATAACATTTTGCCATTGTTCAGGAGTCATTTTCCTTAAGCTACAATCCTGGGTGATGCCTGCATTATTAACTAGGACATCAACACGACCATAACGCTCCATGATTAAGGACATTATTTTTTCACAATCCGCAAATTGCGCGATATCTCCATAAACGATATCGATATCATAGCCTAGCTTTTTTTGCTCTTCTTGCCACTGCTTCGCTTCTTCATGCTTTCCATGTTTGAAATAACACGCGACAACTTGAAAATCGGCAGCCAAACGTTGACAAATGGTTGTGCCGATACCACCAGTTCCACCAGTAACTATTGCTACACCTTTCATCATAACCAACTCCCTGTTATTGCGATAATAAAATACTACTATAGAAAATTGAAACTAAAAATCAAATATCATCACTCTCCCCCTCATCTCATCTCCATAAAATGAGAGGAGAGTGAATTAAAAAATTATAAAAGAATTTTACCTATATACAGGAACATATCCTTTTAGTTGTTGCGCAAACTGCCTCAATACCTCAAGACCTGATTCTTCTGCTTGTCTACACCATTGTTGTAATGCTTCAATTAACTCTTTTTGGGTCGATGCAGTTTTTAACCAAATATTTTGTAATGATTGCTTGTATGCATAAACAACACGTAATTGTTCACGGGCCTCCAGCAAATTCGATAAACGAATTTTTGCTTTTGTATTCAACAGGCAATTTTCGCGACGCAATAAACTGCCAGCACGCGCAAAAAGTTTCTTTCCTTCATCAGTTTCAACGCTGCTACTTTTTTCTTGTTTGAGTATAGGTCGAATCACACTTTTATAATAATTAGACATCACCTGAAAGCGATTCCCAATCACTGCCCTCACGGTATCCAAATCAACTTGCAGCTTACCTGCGTCCATAGCCAATTTTGGTGGTAATTTTTTCACTTTGGCAAGGCCTAAAAAGGAAAGAATACGAATGTACATCCAACCTATATCAAACTCCCACCATTTAATTGAAAACTTCGCTGAGGAAGCAAAAGTATGATGATTGTTATGTAACTCTTCACCACCTATCCAAAAACCCCAAGGGAAAATATTCCTTGCTGCATCGGGACATTCAAAATTTCTATAGCCCCAATGATGGCCAATTCCATTAATTACTCCAGCGGCATGAAACGGTATCCACATCATTTGAATTGCCCAAATCGTGATTCCAGGGATACCAAATAAAAATAGGTCGATGAACAACATAAGAATAATTCCCTTGGCAGAATGAGGGGAATAAACTTTTCGTTCAAGCCAATCTTTAGGAGTACCATGAGAGTATTTGGCAACCATTTCTTTATCTTTACGAGCTGCTTTATAGAGTTCAGCTCCTTCCCAAAACACTTTTTTAATGCCGAAAACCACTGGGCTGTGAGGATCGCCCTCAACATCTGATGATGCATGATGTTTACGATGTATAGCAACCCAATCTGCGGTAACCATCCCTGTAGTTAACCACAGCCACAAACGAAAAAAATGACTGATGATAGGATGTAGTGTCAACGCGCGATGGGTTTGATTTCGATGAAGATACAGTGTTACTGCCGCAATAGTAATTTGCGTTAAAATCAATGTTGCAACCACATATCCCCAAAAAGACAGGTTTAAATAACCAAAAACCATAATAGCTCCGCTTCAAATGCAAAAATGCAAATTAAGAAAAAACTCATCCTTTAGTTGGGTACCTCATGTAAGAATTCCAGGAAATCCTTATCTCATGTTAAGGATACCACAATTTTACTCTTTACGTTGCAACATTTCATTATGTAGCCGATAATTAATAAAGAATAAACTATGGAATCATGCTATGAACGATAAATTTCCTCTCGGAAAAATCTTTGAAACCTTGGTGCCTTTTATCGTAGCAGGTTGTGCTATCGCCCTATTTTTTGGTCTGTTATTTATGTTTTCCTACGTTTTAGTTTGGGGGATCATTATAGGTGGTATCCTATGGTTGGTTTCCACAATAAAACAATACCTATTCCCAAGCAGCTCGACTAAAACAGAAGTCATTAAAAAAAGCCAGGGCCGTATCATTGAGCATGACGATAAAAAATAATGCCTGAATTGCCTGAGGTTGAAACTACTAAAGAAGGAATTAAACCCCATCTTGAAGGACAAATAATCCAAGGGGTTATTGTGCGTAATCCCAAACTGCGTATCCCTGTGCCTGATAATTTAGATGAGTTTTGTGTCGGTAAAAAAATAATCGCCGTTACCCGCAGAGCGAAGTACATTCTACTTCAACTCTCAAAAGGATATCTTTTAATTCATCTAGGCATGTCAGGACACTTACGCATTGGAACAGCTAAGAGCAAACCCGAAAAACACGATCACATTATGTTGATCCTGACTAATGGTCTTATGCTACGCTTCTGTGATCCCAGGCGTTTTGGATTATTTATTTATATCCATGAAAATCCATACCAACATCAACTGCTCACCCATTTAGGTCCTGAACCTCTTTCTGAAGAATTTAATGGCCTTTATTTATTCCAAAGAGCTAAAAATAAAAATAAACCCATCAAGTCATTGATTATGGATAATGAAATTGTAGTAGGTGTTGGTAATATTTATGCTTCAGAAAGCCTATTTTTGGCAAATATACACCCTAATTCCCCAGCAAAAATGCTTTCTGAAGAGATGTGTTGCAGGCTCACTACTCATATAAAAGAAGTACTAAAACAGGCCATAATCTCGGGGGGTACAACACTACGCGATTTTTACGCTTTTGATGGCAAACCGGGTTATTTCAGCATATCACTCAAAGTCTACGGCCGAAAAAACCAGCCCTGTTTGCGGTGCCAACATCCTATTGAATCCATCGTAATTGCCGGACGCAATTCTTTTTTCTGTCCTACATGCCAGAATTAATTGTTAAAAAAACTGTGTTCTCGTAATTTGCTCATTATCTATCTCAATTGCCCAAGACTTGCTTTTCAATTACCATATAATTGCCTAATTTTACTGAGATTTTTCATGTTGCGATTAAGATTAGCTCGACATATTATTGAAGAATATCAAGATAGAGGAATAGTCCATCGTCCGGATTTTCTTATTTATGATTTTGATGAAATTGAATACCAAACATTTTGGCAAGAAATTGCATCATCTCCAAGAAAGAGATTATACACTGATGGAGTTGATGTGTTTCGAGTCAATTGGTTGCGTCATCTTTTTGAGTCATTTAAAGGGTGGCTAGGCTTTGAGAATCATTGCCATCCTAACCGGGTTGAGATGACTTTAGGTAAAATTGCTTATGCGGGTTATGTCAAAGGTTTTAAAGCCCCAGTGTTGCAACAAGGCACCGATGCATTCCCAATCTCTTCACATTTTATAGAGTTAGTCAACTCACCCAGAACGAATCAAATTTCTAGCGATCTCCAACACCTCTTAATGAGCTATTTCATAACTCATTCATATGCCTTTCCTGAATTCAATAGTTTCATTCATAGAGGCTACCCATTTGGTCAAACTTTTATACAAGAATATCTGGCTCATTTAGCACCATCAATCGATCCTCAAGATGATAAAACCGTTCAAGATGCAATTTGCCAAATCAGAGACTACGGACAATTAGTTAACAAAACCGATTGTTTTCAATCCAGTCCCTTTGCCGAAGCCTATGCAGAATATCTGGCTGGCCAAGAGCAATACCAAGAGGCACTAGAGTGGTCTCCAGAAGTCAAAAAAAGATTAAAAGAATCTTTTATTGAATTTTATTTAACTCAAGAACAATCTGACCCTCAAGCATTAAAAATGGCTGTAGAGCTCATTGCTGCATTATTCTTATCAACAATAGTAGAAGATCAGCAAAAAGCGATTGATTACATCAAAGCGAATTTTAATTACGAAGAACAAGCTGTCTATTTAGTGCCCTACCCTGAATTACGTACTCAAGTGGCCAAAGCATATTTAGAAGATGCCAAAAGGGAAAAAGGCAAATGGAGTATCACTAAAATGCTCATGGGTAATCAAACAATTGAGTTTTTAGCCCAAGCAGTTAGACTTCATCCTCCAGTGCTTGGTCAAGATGATTCGTTGCAAGACCTTTTGATAAAGGAAGAATGGTTGCTGTATCAGTTTGACCTTGCAATAGATAGCAATCGTTTTCAAGACGCTGATGAACTATATATAAAAAATCCAGATCTCAAATACAATAAAAGTAAGCTTGAATGCTTACGAGAACATTACCTTAACCAATTTTACTCAAATGCAACCAAGATAACCGAAGCGTTATTAAGCCAAAATATCGAAACAACAACACAATTGGCTGAAGAACAAATAGAACTGGCTAAAAAGATAGTTCGAATTAGACCTCAAGATTCACTCGTTATGAAAGCAACTATAAATTATGCGTCTACGCTACTGGCAGTTGATGTGTTAAAGAACTCTACAAAAGATACCGATCGCAAACAATTGAATAAAGCACAACATCGACTAAATGAATATCTATTCCTGAGCAACAATACTGAGCTAATGGAAGTTTATAATAAATTATCATTACGAAAAATTTATTGTCTTATTGCACGACTAGCTGTGCCCATAAACTATAACGATTGTTTAGATGTTCGAATCGATTTTGTAAAAAAACACATGGACGAAATAAAAGAGTTAAAAAAGGAACTTAAGTTATTTATTTCTATTAATGAAAAACAATCAAAAGAATCGCGTCAAACCCTAGCGAAAATGTATTATTTGCTGGCAGATACTCTTGTTTATTTTGAAGAAAAAAAACAAAAATCTATTCCCTACTTCAAAAAAGCAACAGAGCTCATGCCTGAAAACCTTTATTATAGTGTACGTTATTTTGAACTTGTTGGAGATAAAAAAAGACATGTTGTTCGAGAAAAAATAAATGCTATTGCTCACCTACATGGAACTTTATATCAAGCATACATGGTCGAACGTTGGGGCGAAGATAAAATTATGTCCAATGGTTTTGATATTCATGCCATCCCCCAAGATGACTCATTTTTAGGCACTCTAGGGAGGAGAATAGGATATATTTAATATTTTTTGAACAACCTGCTACACTTTCTATATTGAGCTTACGATCTTACTTTGAACTAGGCTCTTTTAAAAAACCTGGGCAATCGGATGAACTTGCGCTATATTACCGCTAATTTACTTACTCCTGTCATCGATGAAAATAAATCAATTACGAACCGCATTTGTTCTTTGTAATATTATGTTTTATACAGCAATCACCAGCATGCGCTGTATTTCTAAATATTTTTTTAGCACCATAAATCGTAAGTGGACAGATAAGGCAATACATCATTGGGTTGATCAATTACTTAATGCAGTACAAGTAGAATATAAGGTAATAAATCCATTTAATGTCCAACCAGAACCTGGAAAAGCTACGATTATTATGTGTAATCACTCAAGCGCCTACGATATTCCACTTGCATTTAAAGCATTTCCAGAACACTCCATTCGTATGCTGTCAAAAAAAGAACTTGCTAAAGTCCCCTTAATGGGTAAAGCAATGCAAGCAGCAGAATTTCCTTTTATTGATCGAAAAAATAAATATCAAGCCATTAAAGACCTAGCGTTTGCTCAGCAATTAATGGAAAGTGGAATTATCATGTGGATTGCTCCTGAAGGAACTCGCTCCAAAGATGGGAAACTGGGTTCTTTTAAAAAAGGAGGGTTTATCACTGCAATTCAATCCAAGGCAACTATTATTCCTATAGGCATACGCGGTGCTAATAATATTTTACCCGCGCGAACCTTTAATTTTCATCTGAAACAAAAAGCAGAAATACATATAGGCAAACCAATCGATGCATCGCAGTTCACTATTGAAAATAAAGAACAATTGATTCAGCAAACTTATGCAGTAATTAAAGAGCTGGTCGGAGAAAATCCGCCTGGCTAGCGCAATTTTTGCAGCCTTAGTGCAGAACAACAGTCTCTTGTAGCCTGGATGCAGCGCAGCGAAACCCGAGGTATCCGGCGCCAACAAAACCCGGGTTCCGCTGCGCTGCACCCAGGCTACGATAATGATTTTTATAATCTGATATTATTAAAAGTAATCAAAACTTTGCTCCATGCCCATATCCACTTGGAGCATTCACTATAGAGGCAGCTAATCCAATAGCTCGCGGATCTGATGCCGCAGTAAGGAGATTCGTTTGCTTATCCCAAGTAATCGCTTGCAGATCACCGTAGTATTTCTCTAATTGTATTAGATGATATCCCATGGCTTTTAAGGCTTCTTGTAGTGCTGGAGGAAAAGTGTCTGGTTCAAACTGCAATACATCAGGTAAATACTGATGATGAAAACGCATCGCTGAAACCATACTTATTGCACCGTACGCATCGTGAAACACTAACGATGCAATTAAAACCATAGTCGGAATACGACTTCCTCCTGGTGTGCCCAAAATGGCAACCCGTCCTGGTGATTCAAGGAAAGTAGGGGTCATGCTGGATAATGGTCTTTTTCCGGGAGCAATTGCATTCTTATCTCCACCAACAATGCCAAAAACATTTTCCTCTCCAACTTTGGTAGAAAAATCATCCATTTCATCGTTTAGCAAAACACCAGTACCGTCAGCCACAACACTGGAGCCAAAAATATAGTTTATGGACATGGTCGCAGAAACACGATTACCCTCGGCATCAATGATAGAGAAATGAGTTGTATTCGTATTCTCGGTTCGTTTGCCTTTAGGTTGTTTTACCTGTCCTCGTAAAACTACACTGGGTAGTGCTTTATTTGCTGGGATTAATGTACTTAACTGTTTTCCATTCTCTGCCGAGATTAATTTCTCAACAGGAATAGTCACAAAATCAGGATCACCCAGAAACTGCTCGCGCTGCCAATACGCCAAGCGCATGGATTCTACCAGATAATGTACCCATTGAATTTTTGAGAATGAAGACAAGGGGTAGTGAGACAAAATATTTAACATAGTCAATAACGCAATACCCCCTGCCGAAGGTGGCGGCGCTGTTATAATTAACATGTTATTATATGCGCCAATTAATGGCTCTCTGACTTTAATCTGATATTTAGCTAAATCCTCAAGTGTCCAAATCCCTCCTGCAGCATTAACACCCTTAACCAACTGCTCTGCAACTTCTCCTGCATAAAAACCCTGTTCTCCTTTCTCTGCAATTAACTTTAAAGTATTCGCCAAGTCAGTTTGAATGAAACGTTCACCAATAAGATAAGGACGACCATTGTTCAAGAAGATTTTAGCTGTAGAAGGATATTTCTTTATTTGTTCTAATCGATCTTCATTCTTCAAAAATAAGCTTAATTGCTTATCAACCAAAAATCCTTCTTGTGCTAACTTAATGGCAGGAGCCAGTGTTTTTGTCAGCGGCAATCGTCCATAATTTTTTGCAATGTATACCAAAGCAGCAGGTTCGCCAGGAATTGCAGCGGCTAGCCCTCCATTTAAGGATAGCCCAGGTATCACACTGCCATCAGGCGCCAAATACATGTCTTTTTTCGCTTTTTGAGGTGCAACCTCTCGTCCATCAATAAAGATGTTTTTATGCTGGTCTTCTTGATGCAATAACCAAAATCCTCCCCCACCTAGTCCCGAGTGATATGGTTCAACTACAGCGAGTACCGCCGATACTGCAACTGCTGCATCAAATGCATTTCCTCCGTTGGCTAAAATTTCAAGTCCGGCATTCGTTGCAAATGGATTTGCACTAGCAATCGCATAACCAGGAGGTAGAATATTATTTTGCAGAGCAACCGCATTAATGGGGAAATATAAAAAATTAATAATCAGGCAAAAGCCATTAAATAGTCTTCTAAGCTCCATGTTCACTTTGTCTCTTTTGGAGTTCTCTGACGACACATGAAGGAACGAACTGAGAAATATTTCCGTTCAGAAGTGCAATTTCACGCACCAAAGTAGAAGAAATATACATAAAATTTTCTGATGGGGTTAAAAATATTGTTTCTATTTGTTTGGATAATTTTCGATTCATTCCGGCCAGCTGAAATTCATATTCAAAATCAGACACTGCTCGCAAACCTCGCAAAACAATTCCCGCATTTTGTTCTAATACAAAATCAATTAAAAGATTATCAAATCCAAGCACACGAACTCCTGGTATGTCGGTAATTGACTCTTCTACGAGTTGAATTCGTGTCTCTAGCGGCAAAAAAGGACGTTTTGCCTTATTGCTCGCCACAGCAACAATAATATCAGGAAAAATCTTAGCTGCGCGACTAATAATATCAACATGACCATTCGTAACGGGATCAAAAGTACCAGGATAAATTGCTTTTAATTTCATATTGATTAAGACTGATTGCATATGCGAACAGTCTAGCGTATTGTTAATTGAAAAACTACAAAAATGGACTTGAGGTGACATAAATGAATAATATAAAACGATTAATAATTATAACTCCCATTTTATTGACCGCCTGCGCTCCTCCTCGACCTGCAGCAGAATTACCCGAAAATAAGGTTATGCCGGTAGAGCAACGTAAAGCAAAAACAGAGACCGTTTCCTCCTGGGAACTTCGTGGGGCCATGGCAGCAAAAAATAAAGAAAAAGGATGGTCAGCTGCTATGAACTGGAGACAAAATGGGCCTAGTTCTTATCAAATCCGACTCATGGGTCCTTTGGGAAGCGGAACAGTCCTTATTGACAAAAAAGGCGATACAGTAACATACCAAGATGGTCCTAAAAAAATCAGCTCACACGATGCGGACAAATTATTAGTAGAACAAACAGGAATTCGTCTCCCAGTAAACAATCTTTATTATTGGGTTAGAGGACTCCCGGCCCCCGGCCCAGTTCAAGCGGAGCACCGTGATAAGTACAATCACCTGGAACAACTGAAACAAAGTGGTTATACCATTAATTTCACAAAATATACTTCAGTTAAAGGCATTGATTTGCCAAGTATGATTCGTCTAGAAGGCAATGGAGTAATGGTTAAAGTAGTTATCCAAAATTGGACAGTTTAAATCCAGTTCCCAAATTTGGATTCACAAAGCGGAATTTAGAAACTCTTTTTTCCAAATTCTGCTTTGTCTTAACTTAAGTCTCATATGATATTCATATTATAATGTCAACTCCTATTTCCATTTAAAAAATAAAATAATTATTGCTTTCAAAGTTGACATGTTTCCAAAAGCACTGCAAAATACGCAACACATTTGCAGGGATGAACGCAATTTTATAATGGATGATTGTAAGAATCTGCAAATTTTAGGGGTGTCGCCAAGCGGTAAGGCACAGGGTTTTGATCCCTGCATACCTAGGTTCGAATCCTAGCACCCCTGCCACTTTCTTGTTGATTCAAGTAAACAGACAGCAGAAGATAACCTGGAAGGATGCGTTCTTGAAATGCTCAAATAATAATAATATCTTTTTGGCTGTCTTCTGCTATGTGTTTAAGTTAAATGATTAAACCTTAAATCTAAAGGCTTTTTACACATGTCCACAATGATGATTTTTGCCGGAAATGCAACTCCGGAATTAGCTCAACAAATCTCTTCGCATTTGAAAATACCTATTGGCCAGGCGACTGTTGGTACTTTTAGCGATGGAGAAACAATGATTGAAATTCTCGAAAATGTCCGAGGTAGGGACGTTTTTATAATTCAATCAACCTGTGCTCCAGCAAGTAATAATCTGATGGAACTCCTGACAATGGCTGATGCACTAAGAAGATCTTCTGCTGCTCGGATCACTGCTGTAGTCCCTTATTTTGGTTATGCTCGTCAAGACCGTCGAGTTCGCTCTGCACGCGTACCTATTACAGCAAAAGTCGTTGCTGATATGATGGCTTCTGTGGGTATTTGTCGCGTTCTTACTGTAGACTTGCATGCAGATCAGATCCAAGGCTTCTTCTATATGCCTGTAGACAACGTTTATGCAACTCCGATACTTCTCGAAGACATAAAAAATCAAAAACTAAAGAACATAATGGTCGTTTCCCCGGATGTAGGAGGTGTTGTTAGAGCTCGAGCTGTAGCGAAACGCCTGGACCATGCTGAGTTGTGTATTATCGATAAACGTCGTAGTGGCCCCAATAAATCGGAAGTAATGCATATTATTGGTGAACCAAAAAATAAAGACTGCATTATTGTTGATGATATTGTTGATACGGCAGGCACTCTTTGCTCTGCTGCTCATGAGCTTAAGAAAAATGGAGCTCATAGTGTTAGAGCATATATAACACATCCTGTGTTATCCGGCCCTGCGGTCAATAACATTAAAAATTCAGGCCTCGATGAAATTGTAGTAACCGATACTATTCCTCTATCTGATGAAGCACGAAAATGTGAAAAAATTCGTGTAGTCAGTTTATCAGACATGCTCGCACAGGCTATCAAACGAGTAAATATTGAAGAGTCTGTAAGCTCTATGTTTGCTGAGTAAAATGTAGCCTGGTTTTGCTTGGCAGCCAGGGGTATTCTGGAATATCTTAACTCCTGCTGCAAGCAAGCCTGTCTATACACTTGTTGAATTTGATGTAGGTTGGGCCAAACAAATAGCTCGCTCCCTAATGTATTTGCATTTAAAGAAATATGGGACCAATGCGCCCATATCTACATCTTATTTATTCAGTTGTTAGCATGAGACTTTTTTCTAAGCAAAGATGTGATTTAAAACTCAGTTAATTGCAAGCAGGTTTTTCTAAAATATATGCTGCACTTGAATATCACCATAAATTTTCAATTAAAAAAAAGGAGCTTTATTAGCTCCTCTTTAAAACTTAAATTTCAGTTAGTCCCTAGTACCAACATATTTATCATCGAAATATCGACGTAACTTAGTTCTCAATGTGCCTCGACTAATCCCCAGCATAATTGCTGCACGTGACTGATTGTACTTGCAATGTTCCATCACTGCACGAAACAATGGTGTTTCAATCTCTTCAAGTACAAATTGGTATAAGTCAACAGGATCAGTTCCTTTAAGCTCTGAAAAATATTTTTGCACCGAATGAGTTACACTTTCGGCCAGAGAAGCGGTGTTATCCACTACTTCGTTACTGATTGTTGTCATTATTATTAGCTCCTCCTTTTAAAAACAGTATATTACCGAAACAAGCCCATTGAGACAAGGGCAGAACAGAAAAAACTGCATTAAAAATCAATATATAATGTTCATTCGCAGCGCAAGAAGCTCTTATAAGGAGTAGGTTGTTTTTTACAATCTACTCCTTACAAAATTACTCCAGTTACAGCCTAAAATTTCATCATTGAAGGGTCATAAGGTTTGCCATTAATTGTAAACTTTCCTTGGTCCAAACTTGCTTCAATAACAAAATCAGTTCCTTGAACTGTAATTAAACCACTTTGCTGTAATGCATTTATTTGTTTGTTTGTTTGCATTTCAGCTAATTGTTCTACGGTTGGCGCAGGCTGATTTGTCTGAGCTGCAGTTTGGTTCGCTTGCAATTGTTGCGTTAAAGTTTGTTGCAATTCAGGTTTTTTGGCAATTTGTTGAATCACAGATTGCTTCATAACTTCTTTTACCGCTTCGGCAGGAACTTGCAACTTCGCTTTACCCTGGATTTTTTGCATCATTTCAAATGGGTTAGCATTTTCACCTTTGGGCAATGTTACAAAAAGATTTCCTTCAATCTGTCCCTGGGGAATTTTTAAGCTCAATTTAGAGATTTCAAATTCTGCTCCCTTGTTAAACAATTTGGGTAGCTCAGGAAGCAAAGCAAGCATTGCCTGTTGGCGTTGCATGTCATTACCATTTTGCATTGCCGTTGTTTGCTGATTAATTTTAGCCAGCACATCAGCATCAAGATTTCTTAAAGCAACTTCCAACTCTCCCGGACCATAATTTTGTCCATTTGCTAATATGGATTTTAAAGTCACATTAAAATGGGTATTAAAAAGATGTTGCTCGATATCACTATCTGTTTTAATTGCCAGCTCGATGATCTCAAACATTTTTTGATCTTTAACAAAAACAGCAAAAGCAGGTAATATGAAGTTTGCATCCCCCAGATACAATCCAGCAGGTGTTTCATGCAAATCATAATCACTCGATACCTTACTTAAAGTGAATTTAGTATCGTCTTTAATAGCATCTATGCCATCCAGCTTAATTTTACCTTCAACTTTTTTCATCCCAGAGGACATCGTTGTACGAGAGTCCATACCTAACCATGCAAAGTTACCAGAACCATCTTTTGCAATTAATTTAAAGTTAGGAATTTTGAAATCCACTGTACTTTCATTCAGGTAATTAACAAAAATACTTAAATCCAACTGAGGCTTCACTGAATCTTTAGTAAATTGCGCATCAAATTGTTCATTATATTGTGATGGAAATGGGAAAACTGATTCAGCATAACCAAATCCAAAACGTAAACGATTGTTAGCAAAAATAACAGGGCCATGATGGATTGTTAGTGGCGTCTCCATGTTAAAGTCTTGGGCAGGAAGAGTTTGAGGTTGTCCATTCGCATCTTTTACAACGCGTTCTGGAATATGTAAGCGCCATTTGATTTTGGCGTCAGAACTAAATAATCCTTTATTGTATTGCTCAATTTCAGCATATAAGCCATTAGATTGATCAATAACTTCTATATTTTTTCTGATTGTTCTTTCAGTAAGAACCCCCATGCCATAATATCCGCCTAGAATTAGAACGGCCAGGATAATTACTAATCCTGTAAATTTTTTCATTCTGTTCTCCATGTTATTAATTCGCATGCAGCAAAACTGCAGCTGAAAGTATAACAGCAAATAACATCTGAGTGCGATAAGCTTATAAAAAAACAGTTATAACTATTTTTTAGAGCAATAGGGTTTATTTACAATTCGCTAAATTGGGACAAAAATGGGTTCTTTTTAGACGCCCCGAAACACAGCATATACAAAGTATGTAAGTGTCGGGGCGCATCATTTGGTTAAGCGAGATCAAACCTAAAAAATCTCAAAGATTAGGCATGATTTTTTGGCTTACAATAAGTTTCCTTAACAGTAAATGCTAATATCAATGCAATAATAGAACAAAGTGGAAGGATCTTCAGGCCCGCTTGGAAATCAGAGAGCAATAAAGTTTCAACATTATAGGCGCGGGCACCTGAGACCATATCGACCAATCGTCCAACTAAAGGCTGCAATAGAGCCCCTACAAAAATTGATATCATATTGGTAAATGCAATAGAAGTTCCGACCACATTTCTATCGTGTATCTCAGTAGACACTGCATAGGCAATAGCAACACCAGTATTCGTTACACCAAAAAAGAAGAAGAGCAAATAAGCTGAGGTTTGACTTAAAGTAGGGATAAATACATAAACAGAAGTCAGAACTACCCCAAAAGCCGCTGAAAGAATCATTAAAGGCTTACGGCGTCCCATCTTATCTGAAAGCCAACCGGATATAGGACCGCTAATACCCCAACCGATAAAAATTAATCCTGTAGCAAAAGCAGCTGCATGAGCACCCAACCCCCTACCAAATTGCAGGTATGCAGGTCCAATTGCCTCACCAATCACCGCAGTTGGTCCAAATAAAAATCCAGCATATAACGCATTGAGCCAGGTTTGCCTGCAAGATAATACAATTTTTAAGCTCTGAAGAATGCTGAGCTGATTCATGGAGTGAACTTCACTACGATGCTCGCCTGGTTTATCTTGCACAAATTGGTACAATAAAGCTGCAAGTGCGATAAATAGAAAAGCAATAATCAACATACTGTGGCGCCATCCCACATTAGTCACTAAAAATGAAACAGGCGCTTCTCCAGCAGCGGCTCCTAGCATTCCTAAGGCTTGAGTTAAACCGGCCAATAAACCTAACATTGTCGGTGGGAACCATGATGTAGCTAATCTTAAGGAGCAGATAAAAGCAAAGGCGGCACTAAAACCTATGAGCATCCTACCTATTGAGGCCATAAACAGGCCATCTGCAAGACCAAAAACACAACAACCAAACGCGGTAACTAATGACATTACTGTAAGTAGCCACCGTATGCTTAAGCGGTCTACAGTAAGTCCTACAGGGATTTGCATTAAAATATAAGGAACATAAAATGAGGCGGTTATTATGCCAAACCCAGCTTCATTAATCCCAAAATCCATTTGCAAATATCGATGCATTACTCCAGGAGCAACACGAGCCATATAATCAGAAAAATAGAACGCAGCAGCCAACCCCCAAACTAACCAAGCAAATCCTAAATAACTTTTTTGGTTATAAACTTCTACTCTAGACTCATGTATTTTGTTCATAAACTCTCTACGTTAATAAAAATCCTAATTGGCTTTGTTCAATTGAAGAAATTCTAACTGGTAGACACATCAAAAAAACTAACCTCCAGGATAGAGTTTGCTAACATTCATTTACATTCCGAATTCACTAGTACATCGTTAACGGTATGAAATGGAATCAAACCCTAATATACTTATCCAAAAAATGAGCAATTAATCTGCAAAACAAAACCTACATTATACTAGTGTTGTCATTTATTTCAACACATAGTTTGATTTCATTTTCATAGGTACAGAAAATGATTATAATTTACGGACATAATTTATCAGCATTATTGTAAAAAAAATGTTATCTTATTGAGGAACATTGCTGATAATTTGATCTAAATTTTACTAAGGCTCAAAATGAATGCTCTTAATCTTGCAATAAAAGAAGCGCTTAATGCGGCTGGAAATAATAAAGAAGCGAATAAAGCCTATCTTGAGTTTATTAAAGCAAACTTTATTGTACCCATAGAAAAAAATTCAGCAGATGATCAACCTAAGGTATTGTTTTTACAAGATAAAGAACATGTATTTCTACCTGTGTTTTCTGAAATGAGTTATTTTGACGCATGGGCTCTCGATATAGCGAACGAGATAAAACTTCTTAAATTATCGGGTGTCGATTTACTTAAGGGACTTGGTGAGAATATAACCGTATGTCTTAATATAGGCAGCGAAATATACAAAGAATTTAATCCTTCAGAATTAGCGCGAATGCGATCTATGGTATTAAAATTTTTCAAGGATTAAGATATATTCTCAATAAATTCTATAGTGCTATTTTTAGCCTATTATTTTTTTGCACACAGGAAGTTTTTTGATATATATTTAGATTTTTTCCTTCTCCCTCAACGGGAGAAAGAAATAATGAGGGTTACGCAGCACGACAATGATGAATTTCTATCTTTTTTATTTAATGCTTCACCAACTTGCAAAATCTATGCTACTAACTCGAATAATTGATAGCCAACTATTGCTGAAGCTGCTATGGCACCACTAATTTCAATAACCAGTGACAGAAAGCTGTGCTTATGGCCATACTCTTGATCATTTGCAGCTCTTTCTTCGCTTACAGACAGTTCGTCATTTCCTATAGCATTTAATGCAAATAAAGGTTCTTCTCCCTCAATTGCATCCCACCAACCTTCTAGCCAGTGTTGTGCTTGTTGTGTACCCTTATGAAAAGGATTATCCTCCTCAGCAACATCAGCAAGCGCACATTCATAACCAAATGCATAGCTGTCTTCATAAGTTGGATGTTCAATGTTAAAACGTAATTTAATATGTGGTAGTAAGGCTGTTATGTCGTTCATGATTATACCCTCTATTTATACAGTATTTTGTATTGGTTAATACTGTTAATAATTTCAACATTTAAGTTAATTTTACGACTTTATGTTAACGCTTATTTACCAAATAAAAACATTTACTAATTCTTGACAAATTTCTTTTTTAACCCAGAAAAATAACTTCAAAATAATTTAGTTGTTATTTCTAATACTTATAAAGCAATTACTATGCCAAGTTTTTTTGTCTCTTTAAAAAACACAAAAAATAGAGTAAGAACAAAAAGAGGGAAAAAAAATATATTTGTGGCAGAACTTAACTTTTTGCCGGCAAATTTTGCCGCTAGTACCCTTTCTACTTAATTTTGACAAGTAGCGCTCAGATTGTATCACAGACCTTGGTAATAGCTGAAAAAAGCGCAGGACGTACAGGACTAATTCGAATAGTTTTGAACTATTATGCGTCGCTAGAAAATGGATGCAAAATGAAATGCTACTGGTCAAATTACGTAGAAAGGGTACTAGTGTGATGTTATGACTATGGAGCTAAACGATGATGCTCCCATTGCCCATCTTGTTGATAATAATGAATTCTATCATGTAGACGATTATCTCGCCCTTGCCAAAACTCGATTTCATTAGGAATAACCATATAACCGCCCCAGTAGGTAGGACGTAATACAGGTTCTTGCCCATGTTTTTGAATTAAATCATTAAGGGCTTTCTCCAATAATTCCCTACTCTCAATTTCAAAACTTTGAGGAGAAACAATAGCGCTGAATTGGCTTTTAATTGGTCTTGAAGAAAAATATAGATCGGACTGCCTCTCATCAACTGGTTTGATTTGGCCTCGAATACGCACTTGTCTTGCCATTTGTGGCCAATAAAAATTAAGTGCCACATGAGGGTTATTTTGAATTTGTTTTGATTTTGTACTTTGATAATTGGTATAAAAAACAAAGTTTCCTTCCTCCAATCCCTTTAATAAAACCACTCTGGAGTCAGGACAACCACGATTATCTACAGTAGAAAGGACCATAGCGGTTGGATCATTTTTTTCATTTTTTAAAACATCTTCAAACCAAAGCTTAAATTGGACAAGTGGATCTTTTGGAAGTGATTTTTCACTTAAATTCAAATCCCCATATTCACGTCTTATATCAGCTATGCTTCGAAAATTTGTCATGAAATACCATAAAAAAAGAAATTGGGTATCTAAGTATTTGATACGTTAGTCCGACGCCCTGCTCCTTGTCTGCAGGACGTCGTCGGCCAATGTATTTACACCTTAGCTTAATGACTGCTTTGCTTTCACACAAAGTTACAATACAACAGTTTACCAGCCAGTTACTGAAGCAACTGCATCGCCCAAATCCGCGGGTGAACGCACAGTTTTTACGCCAGCAGCTTCCAAAGCTTTATATTTTTCGGCTGCAGTTCCTTTACCACCAGAGATAATCGCCCCAGCATGCCCCATACGTTTTCCAGCGGGTGCTGTAACACCTGCAATATAGGAAACTACAGGCTTACTTACATGCGATTTAATGTATTCTGCAGCCTCTTCTTCTGCAGAGCCACCGATCTCACCCACCATGATAATGGCTTGCGTTTGAGAATCTTGCTCAAATAAAGCTAATGCATCAATAAAACTGGTTCCAGGAATTGGATCACCGCCAATACCTATACAGGTACTTTGGCCAAAGCCTTTATCTGTAGTCTGCTTTACTGCTTCATAGGTTAGAGTACCAGAGCGTGACACAATGCCTACTTTACCAGGCAAATGAATTGAACCTGGCATAATGCCAATTTTACATTCGCCGGGAGTAATAATTCCAGGGCAGTTCGGTCCAATTAAACGTGCTTGAGTGTTGTTTTCCAAATAGACTTTTACTTGCAGCATGTCTAATACGGGAACACCCTCTGTGATACAAACAATTAATTGAATCCCTGCATCAGCCGCCTCCAAAATAGAATCCTTGCAAAAGGGAGCTGGGACGTAAATCACGCTTGCTTCCGCTTTGGTTTCTTCAACGGCTTCACGCATGGTATTAAATACCGGTAAGCCTAGATGCTTTTGTCCGCCTTTTCCTGGTGTCACACCACCAACCATACGTGTGCCATAAGCTATCGCTTGTTCTGAATGATACGTGCCTTGTTTTCCAGTGAACCCCTGACACAGTACTTTAGTATGTTTATTTACCAATACACTCATTGTTAACCTCGAAATTTAGTAATTAACCTAAAAAATGCAGTTGAATCGCAAGAACTGCTCATGTCAGCTCAGTGGCAATGCGTAGTAGATTCAACTGCGGCTTTTAGGATTAGGCCACAGCTGCCACAATCTTCTTTGCAGCATCAGTTAAACTGGTTGCAGCAATCACATTCAAATCACTTTTATTTAAAATATCAGCACCGAGTTGCGCATTATTACCCTCAAGACGTACCACCACAGGAATTTTCACATCCACTTCTTTCACTGCAGCAAGAATACCATCGGCAATGAGGTCACAACGAACGATACCACCAAAAATATTTACTAAAATACCTTTGACATGTTCATCGGAGACAATAATTTTTAGTGCTTCACTCACTCGTTCCTTTGTGGCACCACCACCTACATCTAGAAAGTTGGCCGGTTCGCCACCGTGAAGCTTAATCACATCCATAGTCGCCATAGCCAAACCAGCACCATTTACCATACAACCAATGGATCCATCTAAAGGAATATAATTTAATTCCCAATCACTCGCGCGATTTTCTCGCTCATCTTCTTGAGTTGTGTCGCGCATACTTTTTAATTTAGGTTGGCGATATAAGGCATTACCATCAATGTTAATTTTTCCATCCAAACAAATTAATTGTCCTTTCTTTGTTACAACTAATGGGTTGATTTCTAATAAACTCAAATCACAATCAACAAACATTTTACCCAATCCCATCATCAAATGAGTAAACTGCTTAATTTGATCATCTTGAAGGCCCAATTTAAAACCTACATCACGACATTGAAATGGCATGACACCAACTAATGGGTCTACAATAACCTTGAAAATTTTCTCAGGCGTTTCTTCAGCTACTTTTTCTATTTCAACACCGCCTTCGGTTGACGCCATGAATACAACGCGACGAGTAGCGCGATCAACAACAGCGCCAAGGTATAACTCTCTGCCAATATCGCACGTTTCCTCAATTAAAACAGCATTAACTGGCTGACCATGAGCATCAGTTTGATAGGTAACTAAGCGAGTACCTAATAATGATTTTACAGCTGTAGCGAGTTCATCTTTGTTCGATACTAATTTCACACCACCTGCTTTTCCTCTACCGCCAGCATGAACTTGCGCCTTAACAACCCAACGATCAGTAGTTAACTGTGAAGCGACTTGCATAGCATCTTCAACACTATAAGCTACTTCACCGTTAGGAACGGGTAAATTGTAGCTAGCAAATAATTGTTTAGCCTGGTATTCATGTAAATTCATTGCAATTACCTTTCTTAAAAAAGCAAAATTCGTCACTACTCATAAGTGTCAATTGATGCATAGTAGCGCTGGGTAGGCGGAAAGCCAAACCCAGATTTACCATCAATGAATTAAAACTGCCGGGTTCCAACCTTGTCTTCACCCAGAGTACATTTATGTGTCAATGCGAATCTCGCTGTTACATTTCATTAAACATTAAGTAAAAGACGAGCAGGATCTTCCAATAACTCTTTAACACTCACCAAAAACTGTACTGAATCTTTGCCATCAATCAATCGATGGTCATAAGACAACGCGACATACATCATAGGACGAATCACGATTTGTCCTTTTTCTACTACAGGTCTATCTTCAATTTTATGCATTCCCAAAATACCTGTTTGGGGCGGATTAATAATTGGAGTAGCCAATAAAGAACCAAATACCCCACCATTAGTAATGGTAAAAGTACCACCTTGCATATCTTCCATTGCTAATTTGCCTTGTCTGGCTTTTGTAGCTGCATCATTAATAGCCGATTCAATATCAGCCATGCTCATTTGATCTGCATCACGGATCACAGGGACAACTAATCCTCTCTCCGTAGATACCGCAATACCAATATCATAAAAACCATGATAGACCACATCCTGACCATCAATAGACGCATTGACTGCAGGGAAACGCTTTAATGACTCAACAACTGCTTTAGTGAAAAACGACATAAATCCAAGTTTAACGCCATGTTTTTTCTCAAAACTGTCCTTATACTGAGCACGCATATCCATTACAGCTTTTAAATTGACTTCATTAAAGGTTGTCAACATTGCTGCATTATGCTGTGCTTCCAATAAACGTTCCGCAATTTTAGCTCTTAAACGCGTCATTGGAACTCGACGTTCCTCGCGTAAGCCCATGGGTGCTTTTTGTTGTTGCTCTTTTTGGCTTTCTGAGGATTTAGATGTTTTCTCTCTGCTGGATTCTATATAAGAAAGAACATCCTCCTTCGTGATACGACCGTCTTTGCCACTACCTTGGATTTGTCCTGGTTGCAGATCATGTTCAGCCATCATTCGTCGTACTACAGGACTTGTTGACTTATCTTCCTTAGCACTTACTTTATCACTTCCTGCTTCTTCATGATCCTTAGCAGTTTCCGTTTTCTTTTCTTCTTTCTTTTCTTCTTTAGCTTCAGAGCCAGAACCTTCCTTTATTTTTGCCAATACTTGACCGGAATTTACTGTATCACCTTCCTGGAACATTATTTCGGCCAGTACCCCATCCGCTGGAGCAGGAACTTCTAGTACGACTTTGTCTGTTTCCAGATCCAGCAAATTTTCATCACGGGTAACTTTATCACCTACTTTTTTATGCCATGCAGCCACAGTTGCATCAGCAACTGATTCAGGCAAAACAGGTACTTTGACTTCGATAGACATGGTTATACCTTCTTATTTTATTAGGACCTGTCTACATTTCTACTACCTTGGTCAAGCTGTCCTGACTTTCTGCGCTTCGGTGCTCTAAAATCAGGCCATTTTGACTCAAACTAGCGAAATGTAAACAGACCCTAAATTCGTTAACAAATTGTAGTCTGAGGTACTCAGACTACGATAAACTCAAATTCAGTCCAATAAAGCTTGCTCAACTAAAGCTTGTTGCTGCTGTGCATGCAGAGCTGGACTTCCTACAGCGGGTGCAGCAGCAAACTCTCTTCCGGCATAGTGCAAGGTTTGTTCAGGAAGCAAACAATCTATTATATTATGCTGAGAGGAGAACCATACTCCCTGGTTTTGTGGCTCTTCCTGACACCAAATAACTTTCTTGGCCTGAGGATATTTATTTAGCTCAGTAGAAAGTGCTTTTTTAGGAAACGGATACAATTGCTCGATTCGCACTAAAGCAACGTGATTTAATTCTTTATCACGACGCATTTGCAGTAAATCATAATAAACTTTTCCACAGCACAGCACCACTTTTGTAACTTTTTTGGCATCCAGAACATCAATTTCTGGGATAATGGTATGGAATTTACCTTTAAACAAATCATCCAAAGGGGAAACCGCTAATTTATGCCGTAAAAGACTCTTGGGGGTCATTACAATTAATGGTTTTCGGAAATTACGAATAACTTGTCTTCTTAATAAATGGAAAATTTGAGCAGGTGTAGTTGGCGTACAAACTTGCATATTATGCTGGGCACAAAGTTGCATGTAACGTTCTAAGCGCGCGGATGAATGCTCGGGGCCTTGTCCTTCATATCCATGGGGCAATAACATCACTAGACCACATAAGCGCCCCCATTTTTGTTCGCCGGAACTAATGAATTGATCGATAACAACTTGCGCACCATTGGCAAAATCACCAAACTGAGCTTCCCAAAGTACCAGAAAATTTGGAGCAGAAGCAGAAAAACCATATTCAAATGCCAATACCGCTTCTTCTGAAAGCACGGAATCGATTACAGAAAAAGGTCGGTTCAGTTCATTCGTTATTTGCTCTAAAGGAATAAATGTTTCACCCGTTTCTACATCATGTAATACCGCATGACGATGAGCAAAAGTCCCTCTTCCAGAATCCTGACCCGATAAACGCACCCCATAACCTTCTTGAACTAAACTGGCATATGCCATAATTTCAGCATACCCCCAGTTCATCGGTAATTCATCAGCGGTCATTTTATCGCGTTCATTTAACAAGCGTTGTACCACTGGGTGTAATGTAAACCCCTTAGGTAGTTCATTTAATTGCTTGGTTAATTTTTTAAAATTCTCTTTAGAGATCGTGGTATCTACTTTATCTGTCCATTTTGCGTTCAGATAAGGAGTCCAGTCTACCGCATATTTCCCTTCATAATCACCATGAACCAAATCCACTACAGACTTACCTTGATCCAAAGAATCGCGGTAAGCATCTACTAATTTTTCAGAATCTTTGCTAGTCAGTATACCTTCTTGAATAAGCTGATCGGCATAGATTTCACGTAATGGACGCATAGATTTAATTTTTCGATACATGGAAGGTTGAGTTACAGCGGGTTCATCTGCCTCGTTATGGCCATGACGTCGGTAACAAACAAGATCAACGACTACATCTCGTTTAAATTTCATTCTGAAATCAAATGCCAATTTGGTCACAAATACAACTGCTTCAGGATCATCACCGTTCACGTGAATAACAGGAGCCTGCACCATTTTCGCAACATCGGTACAATATAAAGTAGAGCGTGCATCCAAAGGATTGCTGGTAGTAAAACCGATTTGGTTATTAATCACGATGTGAACCGTACCACCAGTAGAATAACCTCTAGCCTGAGAAAAATTAAAGGTTTCCATTACGACACCTTGCCCAGCAAAGGCAGCATCTCCATGAATAACAATAGGAACAACTTTTTCCTTTTTAATTAGATCATTACGACGACCTAAACGAGAGCGAACGGAGCCCTCTACCACAGGCCCGATAATTTCTAAGTGCGACGGATTGAAGGCCAAAGCCAAATGTACTACTGAACCTGAATTTGTTTTTATATCTGAGGAAAAACCTAAATGATATTTCACATCACCAGTACGTTCGTATTTTATTTTTCCTTCAAACTCTTGGAAAAGCTGGTTAGGCTCTTTACCTAACACATTTACGAGGACATTTAAACGGCCACGATGAGCCATGCCGATTACCACTTCCTTAACATTATCTCTTCCGGAACACTCAATGATTTCTTTCATCATGGGAATTAAAGAATCACCCCCTTCGAGAGAGAATCGTTTTTGCCCTACATAACGTGTCCCTAAATAACGCTCTAAGCCATCCGCAGCAATTAAGTCTTTTAAAATTTGCAGTTTCTTTGTTGTATCTAAATGAAGACGTCCACGTACAGATTCCATTCGTTCTTGTAGCCATTCGATTTCTTCGGTATTAGAAATATGCATGTACTCAATACCAATACTGCCACAATATGTTTCACGCAATGCTCGATATATTTCATCCAGAGTCATTTCCGGGCCATTAAATGTAGTCCCTGCAAAAAACTTACGGCTTCTATCTACATCAGATAAGTGATGATAATCTAATTCCAATGCGGGAACTGGAGTACGCTCTGTCATTTCAAGGGGATCGAGTTTGGCAGCATGATGTCCCAATGAGCGGTATGAATTAATTAAATCTGCGATTCGAAATTGTTGGCTATCTGAAGATTGGATTACTGGTATTGCTTTTTTATCTGCATTCTGCAAAAAATAATCACGAATATCTCTGTGTGAACGTTCCTTTTCAGCACCATTAACCTTGGGTAAGGCACTAAATACTGCTCGCCAATCGGCGGAAACCGAACTCGGATCAGCAAGATAATCTTCATACAAGCTATCAACATATGCCATACTTCCGCCAGATAAATAGGAAGAAGCCCATTCTTTTTGCAGATCGGAACTGCTCATTTTCTTACTCTCCAAAGGGTATTAATCACACCACCATTAAATTGGTAAATGCTCAGCCCTATCAGGGAACGACTGTATTTGGCGCATCTTGCGAGAAAATTCTCCTACTCGATGCGCACATACAGATGTATGTTGCGCTTGCATAGAAAAATTTTCTCACAACCTACGCTCAAATCCAACCATCCGAATAACATAGGGGCCTGAGCTATTACTTAAATTGGCTACTCCACTCATCCCCGTGGATAAAACAGCTATCCCCGCAAAAGCGGGGATCCATCCTTATTCTGGTTTCGAGCTCATTTCAGGATTATTCTCATTTTATGAGAATAAAATTTCCTATTTTCAATGAGTTTTACCAGGTACCTTAAATAACAAAAAAGTACCGTCAGGTTTCTTGTGTCAGCATTTGCAGACGAATTTCAGCAATTGCTTTCATTGGATTGAGACCCTTCGGGCAGACACTGGTACAATTCATAATGCTTCGGCAACGGAACACACTAAACGGATCTTGTAATTTATCCAAGCGATGCTCGGTTGCTGTATCACGACTGTCTGCTAAAAATCGTCTTGCTTGTAATAATCCCGCAGGACCTACATATTTCTCTGGATTCCACCAGTATGAAGGGCATGCACTGGTACAACATGCACATAATATACACTCATATAACCCATCAAGCTGCGCACGTTCTTCTGGAGATTGCAAACGCTCCTGAGCAGGTACAACCTCATCATTTTGTAAATAGGGTTCTATGCGCTCATATTGTTGATAAAACTGGGACATATCAACAGCCAAATCACGAATTACTGGAAAACCGGGTAAAGGGCGAATAACTATTTTGTCTGTCTTCAACTGGGATACATGAGTAATACATGCCAAAGCATTAGTCCCATTAATGTTCATACCATCGGAACCACATACTCCCTCACGACATGAGCGTCTATAAGTTATAGAAGGATCCTGTTCTGCTTTCAAACGCTCAAGTAAGGTGAGCAACATAGGATCACTTTTAACCGGGATCTCCAACTCATAATCTTTCATATAAGGCTTAGCATCCACCTCAGGATTATAGCGATATATTGATAGGGTCAATTTTTTACTATCTGCCATGTAATCTATCCTCTTTAGTAAACGCGTTCTTTCGGCGCAAAAGGCTCGACATGCTTAGGTGATGCATTAACTGGACGAAAATCAATTTTCTCACCTTCCTCAAAATAGAGCGTATGTTTAATCCAGTTCTCATCATCACGTTTCGGATAATCCTCACGGCTATGAGCCCCACGACTTTCAGTACGAACAATAGCAGACTGCGCTGTTGCGTATGCAGTTGCCATTAAATTATCCAACTCTAATGCACTGACTCGTTCTGTATTAAATACCTTGCTTTTATCTTCTAATTTGGCATGGGCCAATCGCTCACGTAAAGCCTGTAGCCGTTTTAAACCAGAGGCCATGACTTCACCGGTACGGAATACACCAAAATCTTCTTGCATCACACGTTGCATTTCATCATGAATCACAGCGGGGCTTTCGCCTTCTGTTGAATCATTCCATCGATTATATCGTTGCAAAGATGGGGCAAGATCATCATCACTAATATAAGTCATTTCAGGCAATTGATTTGCCAGCCATAACTCTTCAACATGCAATCCTGCTGCACGACCAAAAACAACTAAGTCCAGTAACGAATTACCACCTAAACGGTTCGCACCATGTACAGAAACACAAGCACATTCACCAACCGCGTATAATCCCTCTACAACATGCTCCGTTCCATTAGTTTTAGTGAGGACTTGTCCATACATATTCGTTGGTATTCCACCCATACTGTAGTGACATGTAGGAACTACCGGGATCGGCTCAACAATGGGGTCAACTCCAGCAAATTTCATAGATAATTCACGAATACCTGGCAAGCGCGACATAATGAGATCAGCACCTAAATGATCCAGTTTTAATTTAACGTGATCAACCCCTTTAGGATCAAAACCCTTGCCGGCACGAATTTCAAGAGCCATAGAACGAGCAACAACATCCCGAGAAGCTAAATCTTTAACCCGCGGTGCATAACGCTCCATAAAGCGTTCACCGTCTTTATTAATCAAATAACCACCCTCACCACGACAACCTTCAGTCACCAAAACGCCTGCTCCGGCGATACCGGTAGGATGAAATTGCCACATTTCCATATCTTGTAACGGAATGCCTGCTCTGAGCGCCATACCAAAACCATCACCTGTATTAATAAAGGCATTGGTTGTAGATTGGTAAATACGTCCTGCCCCTCCAGTTGCCAAAATACATACCCTGGATTGGAAAAAGACTATCTCACCAGTCTCAATACACATTGCAGTAACGCCAGATATGTGACCATGGGCATCTTTAACGAGATCAAGAGCATACCATTCACTAAATACATGTGTTTTGGCTTTTAAATTTTGCTGGTACAGCGTATGCAATAAAGCATGTCCTGTTCTATCAGCTGCAGCGCAAGTACGGGCAGCTTGATCGCCACCAAAATTTTTTGATTGACCACCAAACTGACGTTGATAAATTCTTCCGTTATCCATACGTGAAAAAGGTAAGCCCATATGTTCGAGTTCATATACAGCTTCTGGACCTGTTTTGCAGAGGTACTCAATTGAGTCCTGATCACCAATATAATCAGCGCCCTTCACGGTATCATACATGTGCCAACGCCAATCATCTTCATGAGCATTTCCTAATGCACAAGTAATCCCGCCTTGGGCGGATACCGTATGTGAACGTGTTGGAAATACTTTGGATAAAAGTGCAACTTTTAAACCAGAATTTGCCATCTGCAGTGCAGCACGCATTCCAGCTCCGCCTGCACCAATAATTACTGCATCAAATGTGTTACGTGCAATTGCCATGCTACTGCCCCCAAAGGATCATTAAGCCCCAGACAAATTGACTAAGGAGCCATAAAACGACTAACATTTGTACTGATAAACGCAATGCAGTACACTTCATATAATCTGTAGTCACTGTCCAAATACCTATCCATGCATGCAATGAAAGAGCAAACAATGCAATAAGTGACGCGATCCGAACTAAAGTATTAGAAAAAAGAGCATGCCATTGTGCAAAACCTAGTTCAGGATGCAATAACAAAAATCCAATAATAAAAAAAGAATAAAGAGCAAAATAAACCGCGGTGACTCGTTGAATCAACCAATCCTTTAACCCATTACCTGTTAAGCTGGTGACATTATTTACCATATCCAGATTCCTAGAAAAATTGACAAAATAATGGCAAGAATAATGACTAAAACAGCGGAACGCCGACCAGCATCAAGATGCTCACCAAACCCCATGTCCATCACAAGATGCCTAATCCCTGCAAGTAAGTGATAAATCATTGCTGCACCAAATGCCCACATGATCATCTTATAAGCAGGATGAGACAGTAAACTTTTCACTTGTATAAAAGCTTCTTCTGATTGCATTGACTGGCCAAAAATATAAAGCATTATGGGTAACAGTAAAAATAAAACTACCCCTGAAATCCTATGTAAAATGGACGCTATAGCCATAGGGGGATATTTTAAACTACCCAAATCCAGATTAACGGGTCTTTTTTTGTTCACTGTGAGTTTCTTCCTTAATTAGAAAAGTTAATTAAATAAAGCACAAATGCGAAGTATAGCACTCTGTTTCTATCGCGCAAGATTAAGTCGATATGGATTCTAAGCAAAATTTAACTTGTCGATCTCTTATTCAAATAAATTCATTCATTGTCTCCATTCCTTAAAGGATCTTTTTACTTGAAAAAATATTTTTAATCCAAAGATAAAAAATTAATCAGTCAGTTTAATTTTTTAATTTCTCGCTTAATTGGTATAATTAATATACATTTATTGTTTTAGGAATCAACTATGCCTATCTCTGACGATCCAAATGAACGACTTATCTATTGCGCCACTAAAGGGCTTGATGTAACTGTGGGTAATATTTTAAAAAAAAATATAAGGCAACTTCAACCAGAAAAAATTGACGAGGCTATAAATAAGGCATTAAAGGAAACCCGTTCTGATAAATTAAGCAGTGAGCAAATTGATAAACTATGGAAAATAATAATTCAATTATGCAATTTGTCCCAAAATGGACCTCACCCAAACCCCAAAGTTGTAAAAAATGCTTTAGTGAAGCACCAAGTGTATCAACAACAAATACAAGAACGCCAACAACAAATAGAAGAGGAACACCAACAACAACTACAAGAACAATTCGATGACATGCTGGGAGAATTAATCAAAGACAAGATGGGAGATAGTGAATGGAATACTTTTTTTGATCACATCAAGAAAAGTGGGAGGAAGCCTTCTCAGGCTGTAATAGGTTATGCATTACATGTCGCGACACTCAATGAGCAATGGAAGATATTTTCTTCTCTATTGAGTCATCAAGAGCCTAATTGGGGCGCGGCAAGCCAATTGCTCCGTATGGCAGCAAAATCTGGACAATTTGATGCAGTGAAACTGCTTTGCAGTTTGTCTCCAGAAAATACTCCTGCTGAGAGTGCTATTAAAAAAGCATACAAAGATGCAAAACGTACAGGACATCATGAAATTGTCAGTTATCTTTCTTGTGAGCTCATCCATCAGCATAATTTAGAAAAAGACCCTTTGGCACTCACACAAGCCATACTTCAGGATTATGTTGATCATTCGTTTATAGGAAGTAGTTTCTTTAATAGTCAAGTCAAAGGGGTGAAGAATATCCTTTCTCAAGTGAAACGTAAGGCAACTGAAGTACATGACGAAAGTTCAAGAAATCAAATAGTACTTGAAGTAGTTCATTCGTTACAAAAAGTTATGGCTGATAATAAAGAATTACTTGGTCGTGTTGATTTCATTAAAGCACACTGTGGTAAAATTGAAGAATCTCCTTCACTAAAAGCCGAGCTTTGATTTTCTTGAGTAGATTATTAACAGAAAGCCCTCTATATTTAATAGGGGCTTTTTTATTTAGGTCGTACAGAAGATGTTCTAGGATGTTTATAGGTGTCGCGTGGGGCCTCAAGCGGATATCCGTACTTGTCTGCATTTTGTTTGACAATTTGTAAATAACGTTCACCCCATGCACCCGGATCAAAATTAGTTACCACAACGTTGTAAGGTAAATTGATAATTGACTCAAAGGCTTTTCTTTGGGGAAGCAAATGCCCACCAAAAGATACTTGCACTTCCGTTTCTTTATCAATACCTCCTTCTTTTAAACGTTCAACCAAAATATAAATCATTTTTTCTATGGTCATATAGAGCTTATACATAGACATCCCAGCAGAGAGCATCTCCTCACTTTTGGAAGTAGACAATTTTGATCCTGAATCAAGAATGGAATATACGAATTCATACTCATGTGTTCCTGAAATTAGTTCAGGTTTGATAATTACTGGAGGTGAAATAAGATCTATAGTTGGAGACACAATATAAAGTTGGAAATCAGCCCAACGCCACCAGATTTGATAAACGCGCTCAACTAAAGTTATAGGATCATTTAAATCCTCTTCCATTTGCAGTTTACGCAAGTCCATACTGCTATCGTTATCAATACTATCAAAATCCTCTTGTAGTTCTGTGTTTTCGTCAGTAGTAGGGAGATCTGATTCATCAGCCATTTTGCATACCACATATAAATCAAGCTTATACGGTTATATTAGCCCAAATTTGGTGAATGAGCACGAAAGTTAAATCCGCTTTAGTAAAAAAGCTGTAAAAAAATGTAATGCATGAGATAAGGTTCTGATTACTATTCGCTGTAACGGGCAGTTTATAAAAATAAGGGTATGTGTTCAATAGAGTGTCGCAATCGCAGACGGGCCCGCAAGCGTTCACGTGAATGAGCGCGCTATCGCACCCAATTAATTTCAATTTAAATCAATAAATTAATTCATAAGGCAGTGATGATGGGAGCCCCTAAATATATTGATAATATTCAGGAGTGTTGGCACGACACTTAAAGCATGTGCTTCCACAGTTTGCTCTTTCCTGGCATTTACGTATGACCCCCTTGCCTATCCATAAATCAAGCATAGGCTGTAATGCTGGCAGATCCAAACGAAACTCGCGAGTCAATTGTTGGGTACTCACTACACCTTCACGGCAGATGTAATCACGTATTTGCAACAGCATTATTCCTCCGCATACTTCGTTTGGTATATTGACGTAATCCTATAACAAGAAAAAAAACCAATAAAAAAACCATCATCTCAAGAGCATTGTGTTCTGAACTTTGAATCCACTTAGCAGATTGATAAAACACAACGGCGGCAGCATAAGCAACTACAAAAGACCAAACCACAGAAATCCACATATATTTCCTGTTTGCTTCTTGTCGAATTACCGCCATTGTCGATACACATGGGATATAAAGAAGTACAAACAACAGGTACGCATAGGCGCCTATTTTACCGTCAAACCTTTGGGCCATAATTCCATATACTGACTGAGATACTGGGTTATCTGCTGCACTGGCTAATATAGGATTTGTCAAGGCAGAACCCAATTGAGCTAAATTCTGAGGAACAGACCAAAAAGCTGCTTTGATGCCTGCCCAGAAATCAAAATGAGCGGCGGCAATTTCACCTACATGGCCTACCTGAGCATAAAGTGAATTTAACGTACCTACTACTACTTCCTTAGCTAACATACCCGTTAACAATCCTACCGTTGCTGGCCAATTGTCTTGATGTATTCCCATGGGTGCAAATAGAGGGGTAATCCATTGTCCCATTAAAGAAAGCAATGATTGAGCACTGGCTTCACCTGAATTAATGCCACCACCCAAAGTGATGGCGTTTAAACCACCTAAAATAACACAAATGGGTACAATTAATTTTCCTGCCCGCACTACAAAAAAGCGTAGTCGCATAAAGGTTTCTTTAAATAACCGTTTGAGTGCAGGTTTATGATACGCTGGTAATTCCAAAATTAATGGAGAAGCATGGCCTTTTAAAGTAGATTTGCGCAAGATGAATCCTGTTAATACAGCCATCAAAATCCCTACAAGATATAAAGAAAACACTACATTTTGGCCGCCCGATGGGAAAAAAGCAGCGACAAATACTGCATAAATCGCCAAACGTGCACTGCATGACATAAAAGGACTCATCATCACCGTGAGTAAGCGATCCCGTTCCGAATCCAGTGTACGTGCTGCCATAATCGCAGGAACGTTGCAACCAAAACCAACGATCATCGGCACAAAAGACTTGCCGGGCAAACCCATCATACGCATTGCTTTATCGACGACAAAGGCAGCTCTGGCCATATATCCTGACGTCTCCAGTAAGGATAAGAAAAAGAACATCGCAGCAATGACAGGAATAAACGTTAACGTGGTATTAATTCCTTTCCCCACTCCATTTGCCAATAAAGCAATCAACCAATTGGGCGCATGAAACTGTTGTAATAACCAGGCAGTACCTTGAACGAATATTGTATCGGTACTGATATCAAAAAAATCCTGAAACGCACCACCTACATTAATCGCAAATAAAAACATCAAATACATCATGCCAAAAAATATAGGGAGGGCAAAAAAACGATGTAACATGATCTTATCAAGCTTTGCAGTAAAATCTTCACTGGCATCGCTTCGTTTTTTTTGTACAGCTGTCACCATTTTATGTATTTCGTGATATCGAGCATCAGCTAATAAGATATCAAGGCTAGGCTCCAATTCGTTCAGTAGGGTCAAATCTTTGGTAAGTGTTTTATCGAATAACAACTTATCTCCCTCTGCAATCCTACGTGCATAATAATAGGCAAGAGATTGACTATACCCCTCATGAACTAATGTATTTTCCAGAGTCATTAATGTTTGTTGGACCGATTTGGGCACAGGAAGTATCCAGGAGATATTTTTTTGAGGCACGTGAATTAATGCCTGCATTAATTGTGGGATACCTATCTTTTTATGTGCTTGAATGGGAATAACAGGACAGCCTAATTGCTGAGACAAGGCATTGATATCAATAGAGATACCACGTTGCTGAGCAATATCCATCATATTCAGTGCAAGTAATACGGGTTTGCCTAATTCCAAAATTTGAGTCGTCAAATACAAATGCCGCTCCAGGTGACAGGCATCGATCACATTAACAATGCAATCTGCTTCCATAGTTACAACCGAGTGCGCAGCAATGTGCTCATCCTGACTAACACCCTCGGCATTAGCCACCAGAGAATAAACCCCCGGTAAATCAGTTACTTCAATGCGTTGTTGACCTACAAAGAATTCTCCGGTTTTCTTTTCAACGGTAACACCGGGCCAATTTCCTATTCGC
The DNA here is from genome assembly GCF_001468065.1 of Legionella steigerwaltii. Lineage (GTDB taxonomy): Bacteria > Pseudomonadota > Gammaproteobacteria > Legionellales > Legionellaceae > Legionella > Legionella steigerwaltii. Next base: position 83,329 of record NZ_LNYZ01000008.1, on the reverse strand, counting down.
TGATTGTCACCAGTTAATGCATTAAATAAGGTAGTCTTACCACAATTAGGGTTACCTACTAACAGCACATGAGTCATATACGCTCCAAAATCAATTGACTCGCTTCTTCCTTACGCAAGGTTAAGGCAGTTCCTCTGACTTCTATTTGAATGGGACATCCTAAAGGAGCAATTCGAACCACTAAAAGCTCTGTGCCACAGGTTACGCCCAAAGACAAAAGTCTGCGTCTATATTGCATATCGGTTGTACCAAAACTGGTTAACCGTACTTTATCACCTGGTACTACCTCTGTAATTCTTATCATGTCCTAACAGCACAAAAGTGAAATAATATTAATCTTAACACAAATGAAATCGATAATCATTCTCAATTAAGAAAAAAATTATACATTTCATCCCTGGAACAAAACCGTAGCCTGGGTGCAGCGCAGCGGAACCCGGGATCGAAGCAGTTTATTCATTTCCGTAAACCCGGGTTCCTCTGCGCTGCACTCAGGCTACGATACTCAGGATGGCAAAACGTTAATATAATCAAGAGCTATCAGCAACCCCAAACTCTTTAAGCTCTCTTTTAGGGTGGCGTGCCAAATAATCCACAGACTGCATTTCCAGCAAACGACTTAATGTCCGTGTGAAGGTTTCTTTCATTTCTCCTTCAACATACAACTTTTCAACTGCAACTTCTGCAGAAATAATAATATTAATACCACGGTCATACATCACATCGATAAAGTGAATGAACATAATTGCTTGTAAGGTATGATTTACTGTTAAGGAAGGTATGTTACTTAAAAAAATGGTGTCGAATTTATCTGCAAGCTCCAGGTAGTCCAATTGACTGCGTGGCAAATTACACAAAATATCAAAGGCAAACCAAATCGACTGTTCAGCGAGCTTAAGGTAAGGAATTTCACGATTTTGTATTGTAATGAAACCATTTTCCTTAAATTCGCCGGCTAAAAGCATGAATTGTTTTTCCATAGTCAAAGCCGTATGCTCATTTAAAGGAAATAAATAAGCATCGAGTAAAGGAACGCGTCCAACTCGATAATCTTTTTGTTCATTTAAATGCAATACATCGCAATTTTCTTTAATTGCTGCAATAGCAGGTAAAAATCGCTTTCGATGCACCCCATTTCGATACAAATCATCTGGAGGTATATTCGAAGAAATGACCAAAATAACCCCATTAGCAATTAAAGCCTGTAACAATTCCGCTAAAATCATGGCATAAGCAACGTCATGAACCATAAATTCATCAAAACAAAGCACTCGCGTCGTTTTAGCCAATTCTTTAGCAATTTTACGAAGTGGATTTTTTTGTCCTTGTAATCGTCTTAACTGCGAATCAACTTGTTGCATAAAATGGTGGAAGTGGAAACGCGCTTTCTTTTTTTCTTCAAGACAATCATAAAATAAATCAATCAAGTAGGTTTTTCCCACCCCAACAGGTCCATAAAGATACACACCCCTAATTCGGGTTTTAATTAATGGATAAAACCAAGATGAATTCGATTTTTTTACCTCATCCGCTAAATATTGCATCTGGGCCAATATATCTCGTTGCAGCGGATCATCATCAATGTCACCACGATGAATTGCAGCTTCATATTGGGCAATCAAATTCGTCATAAAACAACCTGAGAATGAATATATTCTATAAGTTTTGCTTTCAGTTCGATTAATTTCCCATGAAAAAAATGCCCCGTATTGGCAAAACGAATCACTGGGATCTCAGGATTAGTCTGGGCAGCAAACTCAAAAACCAAATTGGAAGGAACTACTTCGTCTTCATCACCTTGTATAATAAGCCAAGGGCGAGGAGAAGGATTAAACTCACGATAATTATAATGATGCACCGGAGGGGCTACCGTAATTAATAATTTTGAGTCCGTTTGGGCCGCAGCGCGATAAGCCACATAAGAGCCAAAAGAAAAACCAGCAAAAATAAGTTCCTTCTCCGGTTGTTCCTTTTGCCATTTATTAACTAAAAACAGCATATCTTCACTTTCACCATGCCCTGCATCATAATCTCCCTCAGACTGACCGACTCCGCGAAAATTAAAGCGTAATGAAGGAATGCCTAACTCCCTAAAGACACGGGCCAAAGTAGTAACGACTTTATTACTCATTGTACCGCCTTGCAGTGAATGAGGGTGTCCCAAAAAAGCGATGAACGCAGAATGATTTTGTTCTGGAACAGTTAAAACTGCTTCCAATTTCCCAACAGCTCCTTGCAGAAATAAAGCATGTTCACCTGGGACAGCTAATTTTTCAGTGATTTGCATAAAAAACCTGTTATTATAAGTACATATTTCACGCAATGACTTCAACCGCTTTACTAAAAGAAGGTACCCTGCATGAAGCATGAATGATAACTCGAATTATAGTTGAACAAAATGCATAAAGAGCAAAAAGAAACAATGTCCCTAACAAAATACATCCCTTTTTCTAACCGTTTTATTCTTTTAGTTATAATTCCGGCTGTTTTTGTACTAATCGGAATGATTCTGTATCTTCTGGGCGGCCGTTATGTTGCAACTGATAATGCCTATGTCAAAGCAGATATGATTCCTTTGAGTCCACAAGTATCAGGTGCAGTTCAAGAAGTTTTTGTCACAGAAAATCAGAATGTAAAAAAAGATCAGCTTCTTTATCGCATTGATCCAGAACTTTTTAAAGTTGCTTTGACTAAAGCTGAATCTAAGTTAGCTCAAGTCCGTATTGATATTTTAGCGATGAAAGCCAATTATCGTGAAAAGCAGGCTGAATTAGAGCTTGCCCGCACTAAATATAATTTTTCCTTACGCAACAAAAAGCGTCAGATGGATCTTGCTGAGAAACATTTCGCTTCGCTATCCAGTTTAGATGATGCAAATGAAGGCGCGGAACTTGCTGCACAACAGATCGTCACCTCAGAGCATAATCTGCAAGGCTTAGCAGCATCACTTGCGGGCAGTATTGATGAACCTGTAGAGACTCATCCTTCATATTTAATGGCAAAGGCAGAGTACGAACAAGCAAAATTGGATTTACTGCATACTGAAATTAAAGCGCCAGTATCTGGGACCATTAGTGCCCCTCCCAAAAAAGGGCAATTTGTCAGCAAAGGTTCGATTACCATGACCTTGGTTGCTAATGAACATCCTTGGATAGAAGCAAATTTTACTGAAAAAGAATTGACCTATGTACATCCAGGACAAAAGGTAACTGCTAGCATTGATATTTATCCTGGAAAAAAATGGAAAGGTACGGTCCAAAGTATAAGTCCTGCAACTGGTTCAGAATTTTCAATTATTCCAGCCCAAAATGCTACAGGAAATTGGGTTAAAATTGCTCAGCGCATTGCAGTCCGTATCCAATTGAAAGCAGACCCTAACAGTCCACCACTGCGCTCAGGGCTCAGCTCCTGGGTAGAAATTGATACAGGACATAAAAGATATTCATTTAAAAATCCCCCTCTTCCCAAAGTAGGGGAGGGTTAAAGCCTTTGTAGCCTGGGTGCAGCGAAGCGGAACCCGGGATTATAAAATTCATTTACCCAATAAAACCCGGGTTCCGCTTCGCTGCACCCAGGCTACATTTTAACAATAGATTAGCGAGATCTATGGCAAAAACATATCAAGCACCCCAAGGCTCACAACGAGTATTTATTACTTTGTCTGTGATGCTTGCAACAGTGATGCAATCATTAGATACAACCATTGCTAATGTAGCCTTACCCCACATGCAAGGCGGGATGGGCGCTACTCAAGAGCAAATTTCTTGGGTTCTTACCTCCTACATTGTTGCGGCAGCAATATTCACTCCATTGACTGGTTTCCTGGGGGACCGTTTTGGCAGAAAACGAATTTTCATTTGGTCCGTAATTGGATTTACTATTGCTTCCATGCTTTGTGGCGCTGCTCAGAGTTTGTCCCAAATTGTATTATTTCGTCTGCTTCAGGGAATTTGCGGTGCCAGTTTGGTTCCCATATCCCAATCCATACTTTTAGATTCAAATCCTCCAGAAAAGCAAGCCTCGGCAATGGCTATTTGGGGTATGGGAGTTATGGTTGGCCCAATTCTTGGCCCGTCTCTTGGGGGATGGCTTACTGAATATTACAACTGGCGTTGGGTCTTTTATATTAACCTTCCTTTTGGGGCACTTGCCTGGATCGGTTTAACCATGTTTCTCCAGGAAAATAAATTAAAAACCGAAAAACATTTTGATTTAATGGGCTTCGCATTTTTAAGTATCGCGATAGGCTCATTGCAGCTATTTCTTGACCGTGGCGAATCGCTGGATTGGCTTAATAGCAATGAAATAATTATTGAAGGATTAGTGGCGCTCATCTGCTTGTATTTGTTTATTGCCCATATACTCACTTCAAAAACCCCTTTTATCGAGCCCTCCATGTTTAAAGATCGTAATTTTAGTGTGGGCCTCAGCTTTATTTTTATTATTGGGATTATTTTGCTGGCTACCATGGCCCTATTACCACCCTACATGCAAGGTTTAATGAATTATCCAGTAATTGACGTTGGGATACTCTTAGCTCCTAGAGGGGTAGGTACTATGCTCGCGATGATGATTGTGGGCAAATTATCAGGAAAAATTGACCCACGTTATCAAATTGGTTTCGGGTTAATTTTGACCGATTATTCTTTATGGCTTATGACTTTATTCAATGTGGACATCAGCAGCAGCGACATCATTTCCTCAGGAATCATTCAGGGACTGGGTTTGGGTTTTATTTTTGTTCCATTATCTACGCTCACTTTCACCACCTTACCGTCTCAGTATCGTAATGATGGCACTTCCTTGTTTAGCTTACTCAGAAATATCGGGAGTAGTATTGGTATTTCCATTGTCATGACCAAATTAGCTCAAAATACGCAAGCAAATCATTCGGCCTTTGCCCATTTTATTACTCCATTTAACATCAGCTTAAATCATGCGAGTGAGTCAGGAGTTTTTAATCTACAGTCAACACAAGGACTGGCCTTTCTCGATGCAACGGTGACCAAACAAGCGGTATTACTTGCTTACTTACAAGATTTTCGCTTCATGATGTGGTTGGTATTATTTGCTTTCCCGCTTTTGTTTTTGCTTAAACCACCTTCTAAAAGATCAACTACTTCTCAATTACCTGAATTTGAAATATGATAGCTAATGCACTGACCTAAGTTGGCAGTGACTTTTTTTTAAATTATTTTGGAGGACTTGATCCATGCGACAGGTACCTATAGTATACCCCGCTTTTCATAATGCCTGCTTCATTGTATTAAGGAGTAACGCAATATGAAAATTAATGATTTCAAACGTAAAAAAGAAGAGCAACAAAAGATTTCCCTGGTTACCTGCTACGATTATCCATCTGCCTGTATTGTAGCTGAATCGAATATTGATTGTGTTCTTGTTGGTGACTCTGTGGCTATGGCAGTTCATGGCCATGAAACGACAGTTACAGCGACTATGGAGATGATGATACTTCATACGCAAGCCGTTGCTCGTGGGTTAAAACAGCAATTTTTAATCAGTGATCTCCCCTTTTTAAGCCATAAAATCTCACTGACCCAAACTGTAGAAAATGTAAAAAGTCTATTACAGGCAGGGGCACATGCGGTGAAGATTGAAGGGGGTGATGCAGATACGTGTCATACCATTTCCTATTTAGTCAATGCAGGAGTTCCTGTGATAGGTCATATCGGTTTAACACCTCAATCCATTCATCAATTAGGTGGCTATAAAGTACAAGGAAAAAATCAAGAGCAAGCAGAAAAACTCATTCAGCAAGCACTTGATTTAGAAGCAGCCGGTTGCTTTGCCCTTGTCATCGAATGTATCCCCCAACAATTAGCAGAAACTATAACTCAGTCACTGAATATACCCACTATTGGTATTGGAGCGGGATCAGGTACTGATGGTCAAGTACTTGTTTGGCATGACATGCTGGGTTTACAAACTGATTTTAATCCAAAGTTTGTTAAACGATTCATTCAAGGCAAAGACATTGTATTGAATGCATTAAATGCTTATGTGCAACAGGTGCAACAAGTGAGTTTCCCAGCAGCTGAACATTCATTTTAATTAAAGAATGAAACTGTTCACATAAGAATACTAAATTGTAGCCTGGGTGAAGCGAAGCGTAACCCGGGTTTCAGTCCAAATTTCCCGGGTTACGCTTCGCTTCACCCAGGCTACAATACCTATGCCGACGAACGGTTTTCATAAATTCCAGAGGAGTAATCCATGCAAATTTTTCACGATCTTGGCGAATGGATACGTTTTCGTAAAACATTATCTGCTGAATTAACTTTGGGCTTCGCACCAACAATGGGTAATTTGCATGCAGGACATGCATCTTTGTTTTTAGCCAGCCAAAAAGAAAATAACCATACTGTTTCAAGTTTATTTGTCAACCCGACCCAATTTAATCAGGCTGAAGATTTTAAGAATTATCCTCGCACTTTAGAAGCTGACCTTAAGATTATGGAGGATTCTGGTGTTGATTTTTGTATTCTTCCGAATGAACAATCAATGTATGCTGATCAATACAATTACCAGGTACATGAAAATCAACTGTGCCAGCTGATGGAAGGACAACATAGGCCAGGTCACTTTAATGGAGTATTAACTGTAGTATTGAAATTACTTAACTTGGTCAAACCACATAGGGCTTATTTTGGCGAGAAAGATTACCAACAATACTTATTAATTCAAGGAATGGTTAAGGCATTTTTTATGGATATAGACATTAAAGCCTGCCCAACTATTCGAGAACCGAGTAGTTTGGCATACAGTTCACGCAATAATCGACTCAATAATGAGCAAAGGGCTTTAGCCGAAGAGTTTGCTGCATTATTTCAACGAAAAGAGTTAACATGTGCACAAATCATAAAACAATTAACCGCAAAGGGCATCGCCGTAGAATATATTGAAGAACATCAAAATCGGCGTTTTGCTGCAATACGAATTGGTGACATACGATTAATTGATAATTACTTATTAGGGTAGATTCTTTCAGAGACAAACCACAGAACGTAGGCCTACTTGAATGTAGCCTGGCTGCTTGCAGCCAGGATCTAATGGATACATTCTAGAAAAACCTGGTTGCAAGCAAGCAGGCTACACTATTTTCCAGCATTGCAATCTTAGTTGATTACTCATTGTATTTATCTTACGATGACGCAATTTATTGGAAAATAAGGATTTTCATGCATTCTTCGTTGGAAAAAATAATACCTAATCATTTTAATGATCCCTTAATTAATGCTGTGTTAACCCATTATAAATTGGGTCAATTAGTACAATCCCCGAAGGAATTAAATAGCGGTTTGACTAATAGGGTGCTCCATGTAAAAACAAGTTGCGAAGACAAAGTAAATGAGTATGTTATCAAAATTGTTGATAGAACCGCTCCACGCGCTAGAACAAAGCACGATTACAATAATATGGAACGTTTGCAAAAATTTTTTGTTGATGAACATCAAATACCAGGAGTGTTAGCCAAGGCTATCAATTATGAACGAGTGTTTGAATATGATCATTTTTTTGTATTAGTCTATCCTTATGTTCCTTCACGTACACTTGCTGGCCCCATAGGTCCTGTGGAAGCTAAGCAAGCATTTCAAGCAGGTAAATTATTAGGTCAAATCCATAATGGCCAATTAGGTCAAACTCTTAATCTGAACAATCTATTTAAAGGCCAAATATTTGAATACAACTATTCACTGAATTTTATTCGGTTGAACGAGTTATTACCTAAATACCCACAATTGACAGATAAGTTTGCCAAAATAGCTGAGAAAACCCAAACTGCTTATCAACAAAGTCGAGCACACATGGTTTATGGACACGGTGATTATCAGCCGCACAATCTCCTCCTTGTTGATACGGGTACAGAGCAAATTGATCTTAAGATTATCGATTGGGAATTAGCTGGTTTGATTAATCCTGACATGGAATTTTTTACGGGATTAATTACCTTCTCAGGAATTGCGACAGATAATGGGTTTAACGAAAATGCTTTATTGCAATTCATTGATGGATATCGTAGTACAGGATGTAAATTGCAGGATAACCTGGAAAATGCATTCTACGCGAGCATCCATAAGTGTTGGATAAATTGGATTGTTTTTAATATGGAACGAAAAAACCAGGTAGAGATTGATAGGGCTTTTCCTAGTTTATTGCATATCTTGGAAGTTGCACCCCAGTTATTTGATTATATCAAATCCAATCAGTTAGTTGATCAGCCTACAGCTCACATGTGATTTAATAACATCTTTTAAAAGCATCTAGCCTGGCTGCTTGCAGCCAGGATTTAATAGACACATTCTAGTTCTAGAGACTCCTTGCAAACAACCAGGCTACAATAATTCTGGAATCGCTTCTTCTGGAACTTCTTCTGTAATCGCTGGCTGTGGAGCAACTTGCTGATGTTGAGCTCCAAGAGCTGTCGATTGAGCAGGAATACCTGCCCAATGGGTATTTTCCGGCAAACGCTCACCCTTCATTAATAAAGAAAGGCTTCCTAAAGAAGAATTTTCTTCCATTAACGTGTTGTAGAGAACAATTGAACCGACGCCTATATTACAACCAGAACCGATAGTTACATTAGATACTTTAAATATTCTATCTTCATAGAGATGAGTTTGGATAATTGTCTCTGCATTAATACAGACATCATTACCTATAGTAATTAAGTCAAACTCTGAAAACTCAGCACTGTCTGTAAAAATCCTTTTTCCTGCTTTAGTTCCTAGACAACGGTGTATCCAAAGCGCGAAAGGTGTTCCCAAAACTTTATTCGTTAAATGTGGGTTCGTATAATAGTTATATGAATACTCAATAACATCATTTTTCCAAATAAATGGGTCCCAAATAGGCTTGGTTAATGGTTTTAATTTACCCAACATCAGCCATTTTAGAGCTACCAATACACCAACAAGGCAAACCGTAAAGAACATTTCGGCTGGTGGTAGAACCAGCGCTGTAATGAACCAAGAGTATTCGCTTAACATATAATCTAAAACATAAAGCATATTGAATAAAGCAATCAATGAGAATGTTGATGGTAAAATAATTCGCATAAACTCAATGACTAAACGCATGCAGTAGAGTTTTTTAGATGGATAAAACGTATCCTTATCGGAAAAACCAACAAATAATTCTCGTTTTGGCAGAAAGACAGCTGGCGACCCCAACCAAGCAGAATAAGGCGCCGTTGCTTTATCTCCTGGTGGCGTCACTGATAAACATCCTAATAAAGCACCTTCCCCCATCGATTTACCCGCTGGTAATAAACTTACATTACCTACGAAAGCTCTTCGTCCAACAGTTACTGGCGCAAAAGAAATAAAACCGTTACACACGCTGGGCCAAGCCAAAGCGACTGAACTGGCGGCAAAGCCACCTTCTTCAATGGTTACCAGATCAGGAATAATATGGGGTGTTTCTCCCAGTTCAACCCCTTTACCTAGCTTTGCACCGAGTAAGCGTAAAAACATAGGCAAGTACAAGGTATCTGCCATCACTGAGATTTCATCGCCATCCAATAATTTCACCATAATCCAATGGCGGAAATAATAAAAGCTCTTTAAGGGATATTCACCTGGTTTTATCTTATCCATAATGATCTTTTTACAGATTACTATGCATAAATAATATAATCCTAAAAAGAGTATCGCGCCTAAAGGTATAGCAAAAAACATTGTGGTGAAATAGTGGCTTTGATCATAGTAATAGCTAATCAAAGAGATGGAGGGTATTAGGCATAAGTAATACACCACCATGACAAACACAACACCTAAATAATGCAAAATACCAAAAAGGGTATTCTCCAGCATAGTAGACTCTTCGACTGCAATTTTTTTCCGGGTTATGTGATCTGCAGGAACAGTACCAGGCAATGCAGGAGAACCAGCAAAATAAGCTCCTTGAGGAATTAATCCTTGATTATGAAGCATGGACATGTCATCCAAAACCCCATTGTCTTCGATCTGAGTATTTAAACCCACAACCGCACGTGAACCTACATAGCAGTTATTACCTATGTGGATAGAGCCTATCTTTAACCAGCCATCTTCAACTATATAACCATTAAGTCTGCAATCAGACCCTATAGAAGTATTATCACCTATAGTTAACAAATCGTGGGCAGAAACTTGCATGGAACCCAAATGGCAGTTTTTTCCTATTTTGGCACCTAACAATCGATAATATATGGCTGCTAATGGTGAGCCAACCAAAAATTTAGCTAAAAACAAATTCTTGAGCAGTCTTTGTACTAACCACCAACGAAAATAAAACCATCCCCAAAGTGGATATTCACCAGGTTTCACACGGCCAAGTAATATCCACTTCAAACAGATGGTAATAAATAGTGAAATGATGGGCATAGATAAAAACAAGGCTAAAAACGCAAGCTGTGATTCTCTGGAAATAATTGAATACTCAGAACTAACCCAGCTGTAACACAAAATAACGGCCAATAGTTGTAACGTACCTACTGCATATTGCAACAAGCACCCAAAAAATTGACCGACACCACATAAATAATACTTCCACTGAGGTGCCCTATATTTTTTCTTAGCCAATTGCTCCTCGTTCACTTGAGGATTAGCATTAGGATCATTAAATTTTTGCTCCAACTGACTGATTGTTGGATTTTTATATAAATCAAGAATTGAGATATTTTTTAAGGCAGGTATTTTACGTAAGTTAGAAATCACTTTAGCAGCATGTAATGAATGCCCACCTAAATCATAGAAAAAGTCTGCGTTTACAGAAATATTTTGACAATCAAACACTTTTTCCCAGACAAGTGCAATTTCACGCGCTAGTTCAGAATCAGGTGCTTTATAAATATTTTCTGTCTTTTGTTGTGCTGGTTTAGGGAGCTCTTTTCGGTTCACTTTACCGCTCGCCAAAACTGGAAAAGCATCTAAAATTTCAATTAACGCAGGTAGCATGTAATCGGGTAAACGCGATCTTAAAAAGTCTTTAAGCTCATTTACATCAAGTACATGATTTTTATCAAGGATCAAATAAGCAACCAGGGTAGGCTGTTCCAGTACATGTAAAGAAACCACCGCCTGCTTAATTCCAGCATATTGCATAATCACTGTTTCGATTTCGTTTAATTCAATGCGAAATCCGCGCAATTTGATTTGATCATCCACGCGCCCTGCAAAATGTAAGTCACCATTAGGATCTCTTGAAACCAAATCACCTGTTCGATATAAACGCTGATTTTTATTTGCTGGGTTTAAAACAAATTTTTCGGCTGTATTTTCCGGTCGATTGACGTAACCTCGAGCCAACGCAACTCCAGCAATACACAACTCACCTTCTTCACCATCCGCTACTGCTTGCAGTTGTTCATCCACAATAAGTACTTCATAACCTGGCAGGGGTTTTCCAATAGTGATTTCTTTTTCGAGATGACACTCCGCATAAGTTGCGACGATCGTTGCCTCAGTAGGACCATACGTATTGATTATCCTCAGTCCCTCTCTACTCCACCGATTAACTAAAGTAGATGGGCACGTTTCGCCTCCTAAGATTAAAAGGCGCAGATCAGGCAACTGTCCCTCTAAAGTAGACAATAATGTAGGCACTGTTGAAAAAACACTAACGCGGTGCTGTTGTAAAAAGGAAACTAAACCTAAACCAGAACGGACTTCTTTTGCCGTGCACGCAATAAGAGCGGCACCATTGGCAAAGGCCATCCAAAACTCTTCTAAAGAAGCATCAAATGCTAAAGAAAATCCTTGATATACCTTATCATTACTGGTTATATCATAAAGCTTACTTGCAACTTGAACATAGTGACAAATGCTGCGTTGTGTAATTTCCACTCCTTTAGGCTTTCCTGTTGAGCCTGAAGTGTAAATGATGTAACACAAGTCATCGGGACTCAAACCCTCTTGAATTAATCTTTGTGTAGGGCGTTTAGAAATTTCTTCAGCAAGTATGTCAAGTGTGTAAGTAGTTGGCCATGTCAGGTTTTTTTGAACCAATTGCATGGACGAAGTTAAAACAGCATCAAAAGGTAGATCAGAAAAAATATAATTAATGCGCTCGTCTGGGTAATCTACTTCAATAGGCACATAAGCAGCACCTGTTTTTAACGTGGCAAGTATAGCGACATAACATTCTACAGAGCGTTCTAATAGAATACCGACAATGCTCCCTTTGGATATTTTGTTTTCAGAAAGAAAATGGGCTAATTGATTTGCGCGATTTTCTAATTCTTGATAAGAAATAAATGCGTTATCGCAAATTAAGGCAATATTGCTTGAATAATTATCAACTGACTGCTCAAAAAAATGATGCAACTGCATAGTGTTATAACCGGATGAAAAACTCAAATTGGTCCACTCCTACTAATTGCGCTATTTTTCCACAGTTTAATTGATTTTATTGCTTTTTTTTAATAAAAAGAAGCGAGCAAGAAATTACATTCTCAATATATTATATTTAGCATCAAAGTAAAAGGCTTATGGAAAAAAACACGGAAGTAAGATTATTTTTCGGGGATTATAATTGTTTGTCGAATTACAATCGAGCCCTATTTGAAATATTTTTTTTAACTTTTTATTCCCTGTTCCGCTAATCCATCCGTTCGTTAACCAAAAACCATGAGCAGTCTAGATGAAACGAAGCGAAACAGTCCTAAATACTCGAATTTTACTTCGCTTCACCTAATAGAAGAGCTATTTACCTAAAAATTTCCTGCAAAAAATTGGTCATGGATTGCCAGGAACGTTGAGCAGCAACCTCATTATAAATGGTTCCCAGTTGCGTATCATGTGCAAGTGGATTCGTAAAAGCATGCTGCACATGCCCATACATATGCATTTGCCAATCCGCATTTGCTTCAGTCATCTCTTTACAAAATGCATGCACCTGATCGGGCTGAACCATAGGGTCGTCATAGCCATGCAAAGCTAAAATTTTAGCTTTAATTGGTTCAGATTTTAGACTGCCAGGTTTATGCAGCAAACCATGAAAGCTAACTACTCCCTTGAGATCAGCTCCAGAACGTGCTAACTCAAGTGCACACATACCGCCAAAGCAAAATCCAATAACTGCTACTCGTTTGCTATCGACTTCGGACATAGAACATGCGGCAGTTAATCCTGCTTGGATGCGTCGGCGTAATAAATTTTGATCGGAAACCAACGGTTTCATCAGCGCTTGTTTTTCTTCTGTAGTGGAACCAAGTTGAGCGTGACCATATAAATCTACAGCAAAACCAACATAACCCATCTGAGCAAGTAATTTTGCCTTCTCACATGCAAACTCATTACGACCGGACCAATCATGAACAACTAATACTGCAGGACGAGGGCCAGCAAGTGCCTTATCATAAGCCATAAAGCCATGAAACTCCTGTCCATTATCATGATAAATATTATTTGAAGTATGCATCCCAAGCTCCCTAAAATAAACCAAAATTAAATTCTTTATGACCCTAGTTTATAAAATTGAGCTAAAGAGATAAAGTTATGAAATATATTAAGTATAATTTAGCCGGATCACGACCATCTTATACCCTAGTATCTTCTCTCCCCCTCTTCTCGGATTTTCCTTAACTTGACATTAACCATTAGTGAGCAATGCTTATTAAACGATTATTTATTCTTTTTTAGACTAAACTTAAAGTAAACTCTGAAGGGGATATAATTATGATAACTTCATCATTAATCCATGTACGAGATATTTTACACGCACAACTGTGTTATCAGGCTTTTATTACTCCTATCTTTTTGCCATTGGAAAAAGAGTATAGGGATATCGCAAAACTGGCTTGTGAGTTTATTGAGGGGCGGCGTACGGAAGTCATACATAATGAATTTCCACGCCATCATGTATTGCATCGTTTTGCGCCACAGAAAAACTCAAAAGGAAAAAAAATATTGATCACTCATGGATGGATATCACGCGCAGCTTATATGGCGCGCCTAATCAGAGTGCTACATCAACAAGGATATGAAGTATATGCTCTTGATTTTCCTGCACATGGTGAGGCCAAGGGGTTGCAGTTACCTTGGACTGATGCGGTTGCAATTTTAAAGGATACAATCAATCAATATGGCCCTTTTTATGGAGTTATTGGACATTCTTTTGGTGGTTCTATGCTACTTAATACCTTGAATGTAGCCGGTCAACTTCCCGATTGGCAATTGAACCAAAAACCCGAGCGTGCGATTTTAATAGCATCACCAACACAAATGCGTAGTCCTGTTAACCGAATCGCAAAAAAATTTAAGCTAAGTGGTCATGGGTATCTGCAATTACGCCAGGTAATGCAGCAGCAAGCACGTTTTGATATCAAGCTAGTGCGCCTACGCCATTTCATTTCTCAATCACCTAATATCCCTTTTTTATGCATTCACGGGGAGCTCGATAAAACGATTAGCACTAAAGAATCGATTGAATTTTGTAAAAAATACCCAGGTGCCAAACTTTGTCTACTCCCTGAGGCAAATCATGTGAGCGTTCTATTTGATGAACGAGTTGAACGATTGGTTTGTGATTTTTTGATGTGAATCTGTAGTGTTGGGCCAAGGCCCAACCTACGTTTTTAAACACTTTCTATATACTGTCGCAATTTTTTCATGGCGTTTTTTTCAAGCTGTCGGACCCGCTCAGCAGACACACCATATTTTTTAGCCAAATCATGTAATGTCAGCTTTTCCTCAGCTAACCAACGCTGTTGTAAAATATCCTGACTGCGCTCATCTAATTGCTCTAGGGCAAGCATCAACTTCTCACGGCCTTGCTCCCCAGCACTTTCCTTTTCTAACACTATAGAAGGGTCGTCATTCGCATTAAACAAGTAACGCTCAGGGGCTGTAAAAAATTCATCATGATCATCTGCATCAGGAGCATCATAAGGTGTGTCCATTGCATTCAAACGTTGTTCCATGACTAAAACATCTTCACAACTTACGCCCAAATCGTTTGCTACAGCAGTCACTTCTTCATGACTCATCCAACCCAAACGATTTTTCATTTGGCGAAGATTAAAAAATAATTTACGCTGTGCTTTAGTTGTAGCAATTTTAACAATACGCCAGTTGCGTAAAACAAATTCATGAATTTCTGCTTTTATCCAGTGCACTGCAAAGGAGACAAGACGTACACCCATCTTAGGATCGAAACGTTTTACCGCCTTCATTAATCCAATATTGCCTTCCTGAATTAAATCATTCAAAGGCAAGCCATAGCCTAAATAACCACGAGCTACGCGAACAACATAACGCAAATGAGCAAGAACTAAATGTCGTGCAGCCTCAAGATCCCCTTCAGAATGAAAACGCTCAGCATAGGCAATCTCTTCCTCTAATGATAACATAGGAATTTGATTAACCCTGTGAATGTAAGAATCAAGACTGCCCACAGGTAAATTCATTTCGGCAAGTTGCAAATATTGACTCATGCTTCTTCCTCTAAAATTTCTCTGTAAAAATTAGGTGAAAAGTAAGAACAAAAACTCATAATTGTGGTTCAATGGAAGCCAATTGACGTTTTACAGATAAACGTGCACCCATCCATCCTAGTATAATGGCAAACAAGACAAGTAGCAAGATCTGCCGCACTGACAGGCCTGTTAACGGATAGTGCATTTGATAAGCAACTGCCAACTGATTTACAGCCGCACCTAGGCTGAAAATAAAAATATTAACCATAAAAACAGCAAAAACAGCGCCTAAAGCACCATACCAAACACCTGAATACAAAAAAGGTCTAAGAATAAAAGGATCTTTTGCTCCAATTAACTTTAAAACCTGAATTTCTTCTTGTCGACTATGAAGCGCTAAACGCAGGGTAGTGCCAACAATCATAATTACTGCCATTGCTAATAAAGCCAGCAATGCATCGGCAAACTTCGCTGCAAAACCTAGCAAGGCATGCAAACGACTTATCCACTCCATGTCAACTTTTGCATTTTCTACTTGGGATACAGTTTTTAACTGCCGCGCTAATAAATCCAATTTTGCAGGTGAATCAACAATCAGTGCAGGTACTACATCTATTAAAGCAGGTAAAGGATTCTCAGGAAGATAACGCATAATATCCTGCATCCCCTCTTGATGGGTTAATTCTGACAAACCATCAGTAGAGGATTTTAAGGAAACTTGAGCTACACCATCCGTTTCACGCACTTTTTGTAGTACAAGCTGCTGTTCTGCTTCAGATAAACCGGGTTTTAAATAAAGAGAGATATGTCCTCCACGCTGCCAGCTTGCAGTTAATTTGGCTATATTATCAGAAAATACCCAAAAGAGGGCTGGTAAGGCTAAAGCAATAGCGATCACAATAGAAGTCATCATAGTTGCCAAAGGTTTTCGGCATAATAAATTTAAGCTTTGTACTGCTGCCTGCAGATGATAAGAAAGGATTGCTTTTGCTCGCTTTAACACATCCGTCCTCCTTTGAGCATGACAATGCGATGCTTCATTCCTGCTATCAATGCCAAATCATGTGTAGCAATTAATATACTTACACCCACTTGATTAAACTGTTCAAAAATAGACATGATTTCTGTAGAAAGTTTGGGATCAAGATTTCCTGTAGGCTCATCAGCCAATAATACGGAGGGCTTATGCACAACTGCACGCGCAATTCCTACACGTTGCTGCTCACCACCTGATAAATGGACAGGAAGCATTTTTTCCTTGCTTAATAAACCCACCATATCCAAGGCAGCGTGCACTCTTTTGGCAATCATGGGATATGCCATACCTTGAATTTGTAATGGTAATGCAACGTTATCAAATACTGTACGATCATTAAGTAAATAGGGTGATTGAAACGTAATACCCAGTTGACTGCGATGCGCAGCAACATCGCGCTTTTTTAAGTGATTCAAACGCAGGCCATTTACCGTTAATTGACCCGAAGTAGGCCATTCTAAAAGAGCGATCAATTTTAGTAAGGTGCTTTTTCCTGCTCCTGAATGCCCAGTAAGAAAAACCATTTCTCCTTTTTTTAAGGAAAAATTCACTTGACTTAGTGCTTCAAAACCGCCTGGATAACGTTTAGTTACTTGGTCAAATGTGATCATTGAATAGTGCACCAACAAATTGCGCTGCATCAAAGGGTCGTAAATCCTCTATCCCTTCACCAATCCCTATATAACGAAAGGGTATTCCTAGTTCATTTGCGATAGCGAACAAAATCCCGCCTTTAGCTGTACCATCCAATTTAGTCATGGTAATCCCAGTCAGTCCTACTGCTTCATGAAATTGTCGGGCCTGAACCAAAGCATTTTGCCCGATACTTGCATCCAATATCAACATCGTTTCATGAGGAGCTTCTGGACAAAGTTTTTGCAATACTCGTTTCACTTTCTTCAATTCGTCCATTAAATTGTCTTGTGTATGCAGCCGACCCGCCGTATCAGCAATTAATATATCTATTTTACGCGCTTTTGCTGCTTGCAAGGCATCAAAAATTACTGAAGCACTATCTGCTCCCGTATGCTGGGCAATCACGGGAATATCATTCCGCTCCCCCCAAACATGCAACTGCTCCACTGCCGCTGCTCTAAAAGTATCTCCCGCAGCCAGCATGACCTTCTTACCTTGCTGCTGAAATTGTTTCGCCAGTTTCCCTATAGTAGTCGTTTTACCAGCACCGTTCACTCCGACCATTAAAATAACAAATGGAGCATGATCTGCGGTTTCTAAAGTTAAAGGTTGGTTGTTTTGACTTAAAATTGCTTGTAAATGAGATTTCAGCGCATCATAAACAGCATTGCCATCGGATAACTGCTTACGGGCTAAGCTTTCAGTCAACTGCTTTAATACGGCTTGTGTTGTCTCCATACCCAAATCAGCGCTGATTAAAAGGGTTTCTAGCTCATCCAACAAATCTTGGCTGATTTCTTTTTTGCCGAGCAACAAGCGCCCAATTCCATCACCTAGCTGGTGGCGTGTTTTACTTAATCCTTTCCTGAAACGTGCAAAAATCCCTTCTTTTACAAGGTCTTGGTTTTGTTCAGTTACCTCCACAGGAGCTTGGGGCAATGAATCAGTAACACTTTGTGACTGATCAGCCTCTGCAGGGGTAGAATCATGACTTCGCTTAAACCATTTAATCATATAGTATACAAATCCTGAAAAATATGAAATTCTATCATCTTTTTTACTTTGAGGTTAAGTTGTGCGCAAAATACTCTTTACTTTACTCATGGTACTATCTTGCCAGACCTTCAGCCAAGTTCAAGAGTTTATCTTGAATAATGGATTAAAAATATTAGTTAAAGAAGATCACCGAGCTCCTATTGCCGTATCAATGATCTGGTATAACGTAGGCTCCGCCGATGAGCCTGGTGGGATTACAGGCATATCCCATGCAATGGAACACATGATGTTTAAAGGCACTGAAAAATTTCCTTTAGGCGTCTTTTCCAAAACCATAGCTGAAATGGGTGCCCAAGCGAATGCATTTACCAGTAATGATTATACTGCTTTTTTTGAAAAAACAGATGCTTCAAAACTTGCTACCAGTTTTGAGCTGGAAGCAGATCGTATGAATCATTTGCTTCTCGATGCCAATGAATTTAATAAAGAAATCAAAGTAATCCAGGAGGAGCGACGTCTGCGTACAGATGATAATCCGCAAGCACTCGCCTTTGAGCGTTTTTTGGCAGCGGCGCACTTAAGTGCTCCTTATCATCATCCTGTTATTGGCTGGATGAGTGATTTGAAACAAATGCAGGTTGAAGATCTGAGGGAATGGTATAAAAAATATTATGCACCGAATAATGCGACTTTGGTGGTTGTTGGGGACGTTAATCCAGAACAAGTTCGTGCTTTAGCAGAAAATTATTTTGGCGCGTTGCCCAAACAACCCATTCCTGAACGAAAATTAAAAAAAGAACCACCTGAATTAGGTCAGAAGATTGTTCATATTCACACTGCGGCAAAATTACCTTTACTCATGATAGGCTACTCAGTTCCCAGCGTAAATACTGCCAAAGAAGCATATGAGCCTTATGCTTTAGAGCTCATCGCTGGAATTTTAGACGCGGGTGAAAGCGCTCGTTTTTCTAAGAATCTAGTTCGTAGCAAGCATATTGCTAATGATGCAGATACCTATTACAACCCCTACACAAGATATCAAACCCAGTTTATCGTGTATGGCTCCCCTAATCAAAATCATACAATTGGCGATTTACAAAGTGGACTTCTTAAAGAATTGGATGATTTGAAAAAAAATCTGGTAGGTGATGCCGAATTGCAACGCATTAAAAATCAAATCATCGCGCAAAAAACTTTTGAAAAAGACTCCATTTACGGACAAGCTTCTGAATTAGGTCTTTTAGAAACAATCGGAGTTGGTTGGAAAAAAAGTGTGGGTTATACGCAAGCAATCAATGCTATTACACCACAACAAATTCAGCAAACAGCCCAACGTTATTTTCAAGAAAAGAATATGACTACTGCAATTTTAGAACCTCAAACACAAAAGGTGACACCATGAGAATTTTTAGCGCATGTATTTTGGCAATAACGATTGGACTGTCACATCCAGCAACTGCGAGTACATTCAAAACCGAAAAATGGTTCACTAAAAATGGAGTTCAAGTTGTTTTTTATCCAGCTATGGAAGTACCTATGCTTGATATCAGCATCGCTTTTGCGGCGGGATCCGCCTATGACGAAAACCAATATGGACTCAGTGCCTTAACCAGCAGCATGATGAATCAGGGAAATTCTGGTCAAACTGCAACAGCCGTAGCTGAATCTCTGGCTGACGTAGGCGTTCAATATAAAGTCGAAATCAATAGAGATATGGTGGTATTTAGTCTTAGAACATTAGTTAGCCAAGAGGCGCTATCCAAAGCGGGTTATACCTTTACTCAAATCATTAATCATCCCGACTTTCCTGATGCAGCATTTTCAAGAGAAAAGAAACAACAACTGATGGCCATTGAACAGTCTCAGGATTCACCTAATGACGTAGCCCAGATCGGCTTTTTTCAGGCTTTATACCAACAGCATCCCTACGCACATCCTGTTCGTGGGACAGCTGCGACGGTCAATGCACTGAATAAAAGCCAATTGATTGAATTTAACAAACGTTATTATGTTGCAAAAAACGCCATTCTGGTTATGGTGGGAGCAATTAGTAGCGAGGCAGCACACAAACTTGCCGATCAATTGACTCAAGAACTTCCAGAAGGACAACCAGCCCCAGCTATACCTAAAGCTACCCAACTCACTCATGCAGAAACAATCAATATTCCATTTCCATCATCACAAACGATGATACGCCTTGGCCAGATTGGTATTGATCATCATACTCCCAATTATTTTCCTCTCCTTGTAGGAAATTATATTTTAGGAGGAGGTGCTTTAGTTTCCCGACTTGCAGTGGAGGTCAGGGAAAAACGTGGCTTAACTTACGGGATAGAAAGTCAGTTTGCTCCTATGTCAGGAAACGGGCCTTTCCTCATCAGCTTATCAACCAAGAACAAACAAACGAAAGAAGCATTGGATGTGATTCAGAGTGTTTTGCAAACCTACATTGATCAGGGGCCTACTGATGAAGAGATGAATGCTGCAAAACAATATCTCATTGGGAGTTTTCCACTTTCTTTATCAGGTAATCGCAGTATTGCAACGCTTTTATTGCGCATGACTTTTTATCATTTACCGGAAGATTTTCTTGACACCTATACTGCTCGTGTCAATGCGATAACCAGTGAACAAGTACAACAAGCATTCAAACAACAAGTCAATCCCGATAAATTATTACTAGTCACTGTGGGTAAATCGTGAAACAGGTTGTTCGTATTATAGGCGGGATATATCGCGGAAAAAAACTACCTTTCCCAGATGTAGAAGGCCTGCGTCCCACCCCGGATCGTGTGCGTGAGACTTTATTTAATTGGCTGATGCATGACATCAGAGAAGCACACTGCCTGGATGCTTTTGCAGGGAGTGGTGCTTTAGGTTTGGAAGCATTTTCCCGAGGTGCTGGGCAAGTTGTGTTCCTTGAACAATCACCCAAAGCTTATGCCAATTTACAAAAAATAATTACCTCATTCGACAGTCCAAAACTCAGACTTCTCCAAACAGATGCAGTACGGTATCTTCAGCACAGCCAAGAAGAATTCGATATTATTTTTCTGGATCCTCCTTTTGCACAAACCTACCTCCCTCAATGTATTTCAAATATAACGCAAAGCAATATTCTCAAACGGGGAGGTTTGATTTATGTGGAGTCTCCTTCTGTAATTCAGTTAGATGAAAAAAAGTGGCGACAAATTAAACTGAAACAAGCAGGCCAAGTTGTATATGCATTATTTGAGAAACTCAATTGAGCTTCTGAACAGGCGAACCAGGAACTTTTATACACTCAAAAACCCAGCAGTTCATTTTACTGCGCCCAGGCTGCAAATAATTAAAGTCAAAAATTTTTTCGAAATTTATTTTCATTTAAATTCATACAATTCCTTATTTATAGGCTTGACAAGCAGCCTAGCTCCTGTTTCAATCAAACGAATAATCCAAGACATTAAGAACATTGAATGAACAACAAGATTGTCATGCTATTTATTGTTTCAATCCTGCTTGTAGGTTGTAAACATGGTGTGCTCTTTAAAAAGCCACCAATGAACAATCCCAGTGATGACGCTAACATAAAATTAGCAGAGGCAGCAGTATCGGTAAGTGATTCCATGCATGAAATGGCTCGAGTCGAAAAAGTAATTATGCCGCCGCCTGTAGACAACACATTGACTATACCTAATGCGTATAACTTACAAGCCAGAGCAAGCGTAGACTGGTCTGGCCCTATTGAAGAGTTAACTGCTCGTATTGCCAAATCAGCACATTTCAGGCTCCGTGTTTTAGGAAAAGCCCCTTCAATTCCGATATTAATTAGTCTTAATATTAAAGATCAAAGTTTAGCTGAAATCCTGCGTGATATTGATTACCAAGCTGCTCAAAAAGCTAATATTCACGTATACCCTAACAGTCAGGTTGTTGAATTGCGCTATGCCAAAATTTATTCCTAGTTTAATAGTTGTTTTATCTGCTTTATTGATTGGATGTCACTCATCAAAATATATGGGTGATACAAACTCATTAGCAGGACTACAAGCTATGGCCAATGTTAACCAAAAGGATAGAAATAAAAGACAAAACGGTAAAATTCGTCAAATTGCTTTGAAGGAAACTGCTTTAAGTCTTGGCGCCCAAGCTGGCCTGGCAAATCGAGCCAAAATTATTGATGAACATCTTATTAGACAATCGCGCAGACTCGACGCCATTTATGATTTTAATTCTTTGATTCTAGAGCATAACATTTTGCCCCCAGTACTCTTAGAAGGCAGGAATACCCTCAATCTTGCGGATGCCCAAACCATTCGCATTTCCGATCGTACATACAGAGTGGCAAAACAAGCACATTTTGTTACTACACCACCAAATTGGCGGCAATACTTATGGTTGGATTATGTAAAACCGGAATACCCTCACTGGACTTTGCTGCCTAAGACCAAGGTAGAGAAGAAGATATGGTGTCTGTACGTAGAAAAAGGCTGGAATAATGGTATTGCTCAAGCCAATACCATTCTTGAGGAAAACATAGCCCGCATCAAAGAAGATTTTACTGGAATGATTCTTTACAGGAAGTTATTGGCAATGAATATGGTCACCCCTCCTTTTGTTTCTCATACAGACTTGGGGATTACAGGTGATGCTTCTGAAATTCATATTGACGATAGAGTACTAAGAATTACTGCATTGCCTGCTCTAAATGTGAATAGCGAGCAGTGGAGAGCTGCAGTGTCTAAAGATGAAAATGCGCTAGAACAATTTAAAAACATGGAAAAATTAGCAAATCGTTCTAAAATTATAATAACAGATAAATCCTGGCAGCCTACGATTGCCCCAGTTAACGATAACAATAGTATTCACTGATTTTAAGTATGAACAATAAAACTTATTTAATGCCTGATGAACCAACACGTTTTACGCCACTGTTTATGGATAAAATGCTGGAACATACAGAACGCTTAAGTGCTTCTGATATTACAATTCAAACAGGCGAACCGATTTACGCAGAGGTGTATGGAAAACTTTTACGCATCACAAATCGTCGTTTATCCAATACAGAACTCGGTGATTTAATTAATGCAATCTATGGCCCTAACGCCACAACACAGCTTCTTTCAGGTAAGGATATTGATACTCACTATGAATTCCGCCCTAATCGTGGAGTTAGATACAGGTACCGGGTCAATGGAACAGCATGTCTTGTAGAAGGTCATGATGCCATTCAGATTACTTTAAGAACAATTCCTACAACACCTCCTAGACTTGAGACGATGAATCTGCCAGATAATGTGCTTGAAGCAATTGCTCCTCAAGAGGGAATCGTATTTATAACAGGAGCAACAGGTTCGGGTAAATCGACATTATTGGCTTCTATTATTCGTGACCTAATTGAAACGGAAGATTCAAACCGTAAAGTATTGACCTATGAATCGCCAATAGAATTTGTTTATGATGAAATTGAAACCATATCTGCTGTAGTAAGCCAGTCAGAAATTCCTCGCCACTTGCCAAGTTTTGCTGATGGGGTAAGAAACGCTTTACGTCGTAAACCACGTTTAATTATGGTGGGTGAGTGTCGTGATGCAGAAACAATCAGTGCCGCATTGGAAGCTGCACTTACTGGGCACCCAGTATATACAACCTTGCACACCTCGGGTGTTGCTGAAACCATGCGCCGTCTTGTCACCTCATTCTCAGGTGAAGAGCGTTTAGGAAGAACTATTGATATTTTGGAAACGATTAGATTGTGTATTTGGCAAAAACTTGTGCCTACAGTAGACGAAAAACGAGTCGCTTTAAGAGAGTATCTTGTATTTGACGAAGAGGTCCGAGATATTTTACTTGAAAGCGATCCTAATGATGTAACCTCTGCTACACGTAAATTAGTACGCCAAAAGGGCCAGCTTATGACTTGGGATGCAAAAGCGAAATTCGAACAGGGTATTATTAGTGAGCGGGTATACAAATTAATTATTGCTGGCGCTAAAGAATATCAACAATAGACTCACCAAAGCGTTTGGAACATTCACGAAAAAACGTCAAGATGATCTTAACTATTGCAGCGATCTTTAGAGTAACTTTTCATAGACAAATTAGATTAAATCCCCCTTCTAATAGCACTGCAAATTCTCTATTTCATCGCTTTCATGGGGATTTCTTCAGTAACTGCAGCTTGTAATACATCCGAATGTTTATGATTGGGTTTTTCCATAAACCCCTTAGCCAGAGCTTTTAAATCAGGATCGCTGGGATGATCTTGTAACAAGCCTTCCAATTTTTGGACTTTTTTATCTCTCATATCACTAGTAAACTGTTTATATCGTCCTTTAACTTCAGCTTTCACCTCTGGTGTCACATTCTCAAAGCCACCTCTGCGATTTGCTTCTTGACATAGGAGAACCCCATGAATGTTTGCGCGGGTATTCGCTATAGTACAATTATCATATGATTGCTTTTTCTGATCGATAGTATATATTGGCTCTTTACCTTTAGTAACCTGATGAATTTCAGCCATAACTTGTGCGTGTGATAGTCCTTGATCATGACCGCTCATCACCTTGTTTATAAAATCTGGGGTCACATCCTTCGTATCCACCTCGTAGATTTGCGTCCCATATTTTCCTTTCGCTCCTTCCCCTCTATTAGTGAATACTAAATAAGTTTTGTCGCGATTTCCTTCAACCGGCACAAAGGATAAACCCATGGCATGTCCATTACAATTGATAGGGACTGAGGTTACTTCTCTGTCTTTTATTCGCTCAGAAAGCGCAGCGCCTGCTTCAGGGCTCCCTTCAGGAGTGCTGAATTCAAATTTTGCTTCTCTATTTGTAAAAACGAACGCTTCTTTGATTTGCTCGAAGTCCTCTTTTGCAGGTTGGTTACTACAACTGTAGTCGCTTACTGCCTCTGTCATCAATGCATAAGTAGGACCAACCTCTGCTCGTTGAGAAGATGTATTATCGACACTTACCATGACGATACCCAGCACAAGACCAAATTCTTTAACTCGATGCAATTCATCTGGGCGTGATTGAAAAGCACCCTCAGGAGCAGTGATTGTGTGTTCTTGAAGCGCCTGTTGTCCTCGCTGACTATGAATTGCAATACCATATTCATCCATTGATTGGACATCATATTTCGCGCCTGAATCCAGTAAAGATTGCGCCAGAGAGAAATCTTGGTTTTGCAGTGCTTGAGTTAGTGGGGACTGTCCGCGTGCATTTTTTGCAGAATTTAAAGCAGTAGGTAAGTCTTGATAGCCACAATCTTTAGCTAGATCAGTTAACTTAGTTTTTGCTTCGGAATCAATTTCGTATTTTAGAGTTGAATCAAACATCCTTTGCAAAAATTGAAATAACGCCTGGATAAATAGATCTTGATCGATTTTTGCTTTTTGCAAAGCTTTAAGTTTGTCTTCAGCCACATCTGGGCTCACAGTACTTTTAGGGGCAGATAATTCCTTCATAATACAAACACCGGTATCTAATAGTTATACGATTGACTTACAAAAATCATTCATTTCATAAAAAAATGATTGTCAAACTCTCTCACATCCAGAAGAAAAATGACAATCATTTTTACCAATTATTACTTACCTACACCACCTAGGCCCTTGCCGCCTCCCTTCTTCTTACCGCCACCTTCTTTATCGCTACTCGGAGTCGCGTTACCTGAGGCTGAAACATCTCCACTGCCACCAAGTTTGCCCAGCCCACCTTTAACTGCACCAACAGCTTTCGTACCATAGCCACCGAGTGTCTTATCGATTTGTCCTTGTGCAGTTTGGGTTTCCTTACCTGCTTCTTGAGTTTTACCTTTTACTTCCTCACCCCATTGTGCGGTTTCTTGACCCAGGCTTTCGGGAGTACCTCCAATCCATCGTAAGACTTTGTCGGGTAAATAGGATATCAGTGTAAATGCTTTTTGGATAATCACTAAGTACAAAGTGGTATAAGTTAATATTGAGAAGAAGAATGCATAAATTCCAGCCCAATCAGAATACCCACCTGTACCAGAAGGCGAATCCGTTCCACCAGAAGACCAGACTCCAGCAGCGAGCGAAGCACTATTGGTATTCTCTTGTTGTATAAATGCTATAGCCTGATCATATCCTGCATTCAGAACCCACACGCCTACATAAGATAACGCAATGGCAGAAATGTATCCAATAATCATCATGGAAGGTCGTAGGAACACATTCACCAAGATCATGATTGCTGCTTCACCTTTACCAAATGCGTCATGTCCCTCAGGATGTGTCACACCCAAGGCAACAATAGGTGCTGCAACCATCGCTTCGATTACTGAGATTAACCAACCCAAAGCACCAAAGGTAAAGATCATATAAGGTAATATTGGAATGTAATAAGCTGTTGTAAAGCCTACGCTGACCATGACCCCAACCCAGGCGATAACAAGCGGCATGGCTAAAGACATCATGGCAAAAATAAAGATACCAAATACTGGGATTAACGCGCTGGATACCGCCATATTCAATAAGAGCATCCATAAGTTACCAGCAAAATTGATGTACTCATTTCCCATATTTGCCAATGCAACAACTGGGTTTACCCCGGGAGCCGCGATAATCTGGAGTCCCTGTTGAAAGATTGCTGCCATTCCTTGTAATGGAATCATTAAGAATGCCAAAACCACACTATTGATAATCTGCCCAAAGATATCAAGAAACAGATTATATACGGTCACTAAGATGATGTTATAAAATATGTTTCCAAGTATTTGTCCTAAACAAATTGAGAAGAAAGGTTTTACTTCACCACAAGAAAAGTTTTGTGGCTGCAATCGATACAACGAGGTACTCACACTGAAATTAATGGTATTCGCAAAAGTGAGTGGCGCTACCCCTGGTTGGCCCGGGGTTTGCATCATCAGCCCATTGTTAATAAAACCATATACTGTAGATGAGGGAGGACCACCAACCGCAGTCATATTGGATGACCAAGAAGGTTTTTTATCTGTGGGACTTGAAGTAATTAAAGATTGTACGGCTAATACAGGAGCATTATTTTGGTTAAACCAAGTACATAATAAAGTAAAATCTTTATTTTTATCCGTCATATTTCCTGGGCCACAGGTAACACTCGTACCATTTGTGCCTATTACAAATGGGCTCGTAATCGATTGAGGGTTAAAGGTACTTCCGCCCAAGCCAGTGTCTGTATCGGTTTGACTTGCATTCGCTATGGATGACGTCCCCTGAATTTGTACTAAATTAAAAAAATAAGCGCCGGCCATAATCCATCCTTGCGTCTCGGCCTGGTTTATAAAGCTGGTGGCATTATTATTATTATTTGCTGTATTAATTAGGCGTGATAGATTAACCGTTGGCATCATAATGCCGTTATAATCATTAATCGCATTGAGTAATTCTATACCAGTAAACAAAGTTCCACCAATTGCAGATCCTTGTGTAGGTCCCCATATAACGCATTTATCTGCTTGCGCAGTACCACTATTATAACTTTGACACACTGTTCCATTTTGTTTATATGGCACACCAAATTGTTCGTTCGCAACTGGAGAAAAAGTGCTAGTTCCAGTAGTGGAGTCCGTAGGGGGTTGATTGAATGGTATTCCTGGATCATTCGTGATCATAGTTCGAGCCACCGGAGTCAAATCCATATACATTTGCTGGATTGCAATAGCTCGAGACATTTGCGTGGCGGCAATCTCAGAAGGAGTTAATGTGTTATTGCCAACGGTCACGTTATTTCCTGAAGTAGGATTAGTCGGAAGATTAGCAAAAGTTGGATTAAGGGAGGAAATACTTTTCCAGGTAATCGTGCCGCAAATCCCATTTAAAAAACTATATGGGTTAGTGGAATCAAAATTGGGCATGTCCACACTCCAAGCACCATCGTTTGGAGCATTATTTTGCACAGCAACCGCATTGACCGAACCCAAAAAGTCAGGAACTACAGTGTTACAAAATGGATACATAGGAGAAGACTGAGAGATTCCATAACATGCTCCTGATTGTTGCGATTGAGCATCTAGAAGGGCTTGCCGTTGAGCCCCCAATTGAGTCTGTAATCCCAGCATACATACTTGGCCGGCAAGTATATTGACCACGCCGTTTGCAATGCTACTCACTCCTGTATCTGTGCCAGAAGTATTTGTAAGTTGGGAGGCTGGATTTATCTGTTGGGCCTGGATAATAACGCCTCCA
Organism: Legionella steigerwaltii; assembly: GCF_001468065.1. Lineage (GTDB taxonomy): Bacteria > Pseudomonadota > Gammaproteobacteria > Legionellales > Legionellaceae > Legionella > Legionella steigerwaltii. The sequence goes on along the minus strand of NZ_LNYZ01000008.1, from coordinate 55,066 downwards.
CGATTCAAATAACTTAAGGCAGCATTCCATACTTTATCTGCTGCGCCAACACCTTGCACGACAACCCACATGACAAAAATTTGCATTAAGCAATAACCCGAAGTCTTAGGGATCATTAACGCTAAACCTACTGTGGAGCGAATAGGAATCCAAATAGAGGACCACTTTTGCCCAAGCATCTGTCCTTCGTGAGCGGTGTTCATAGTAGCGACGATGAGGGTGTACATAATAATGATACCGCCCAATGCCAAAACCGCAGCGTTAAATACGGCAAACATGTTACCCATGATTTGGCTACCAGTACCGCTTAAAACGCCATCAACAACACCAAATAAATTACCAAGAAATACTACGGAAAAATCACTAGCAGGAGGGGCAAAACTCAAAGCACTATCAGCTAAAACCAAACCAGGACATAAAAGGAGGAGCAGAGTAACTAACAACCTATTCATTTCTTCTCTCCCAACAACCCCTGCCTATACCATTCATTAAAGGTACATCCTAGTTTACGATTTTTCATTTGAAAGTACCAAAAATGGTAACGGAAGGCTAAAACAAGTGCAATCATAGTAACAATAAGGCTCACAAGAAATGCTTTTATCGAACCATAAAAAAGCTGAAAACCAGCATATCCCAAAATCACGACAGCGGCTAATACCATAATAATACTTAGGCGAAACAATGATTTTTGCTTCGCTAATATATTTTCATCGCTAAGATTCAACTGCTTCACTGCTTCATTAAATGATTCCCCTTCGACTTCTTTCTGAGGTACAAATAGACGTTTACAGCCATTTCCTAAATATAAGGTAAACGCTTTCATTCGCTCCCAATCGAACCACCTTCGAACATTAATGATCGTTGAAACTAGCCTAATTATTCTCGACCGCTTTTTCATATTTTTTACTTCTTTCTTTTACCTTTCATAATATACTATAGTAGTAAGTAATGGTTTCGTCCATCCGCTAATTTTAAGTAAAGAAAGAGTAAAAAATGCCAGATCTTAGTCATGAAGCATCCGCACAATACTGGTTTGAATATATTGATCCTATGATCTATCGAGTGATTACTTTTATGGAGAGTGTGGAAGATTGGACTCTTGATGGAAATCCAGAGTTTGAACAGGCCATGGAGCAGTTAGGAAAGGAACTTGATGACATAGAAAAAATAGATATGGGGCTCTTAGCCGAAGAGGAGAAATTTATTCGTATTGTAGGGAATATTAAATCGGGTCGAGGACTGCGTCTTCTGCAGGCAATCGATACAGTCCATCCAGGCAGTGCTTCGCGTGTTTTAATCCATGCAGAAGAAACGAGCACAGGAAGCCATGATCCAGCGGGGGTTTTTCTTAAAAGAAACATAGTATTTGAACGTTTAAGATTATTGTCGCGAGTTTTTTGTCAGTACCGTCTAAAACTTGTTTTACGTGCACTTGAAGGGGAAGAATAAATGAAAGTATCGTCGTCTAAATTGGTATTGCTGAATCTGCTTTGTTTTACTGTTTTTCCTGCTGCGGCAGACAATGGAACTGCGTTATATAGTCAACAACAACAAATGTCTGCTAGCATGCAACAATTGGTCACGGATTTCCAAAATTTCGGTAGTTATTTGGGTTTTAATGTAACTCAAGCTCCTAATCCACAAAGCTATCTCATAAGCTACAATCTGATTAACTTTCCTATTGTAGGAGCAATCCAAACCTATATGTTTAATACTTATTTAGGTTCGATCCCAGTAAACACGTTTACAAGTGGCAGTTCGAATTCGTCTCAAACCAGTTCTGGAAGCTCAGGAGATCCTTTCGCGCAGTTAGTACCTGCTAATAGTTCTAATAGTGTGACTTCAACTATAACTTCAACGATTAATGGCCAAGTTAATAGTACATTTAATGGCTTTAATGGATCTGGAACTGGTGGTTCCACGACAACAGTTACTGCGAATCCATTACTCGATCAATCCCTTCAACCACCTCAATTACCGGAACAACCTTCACAAGCTTCACAACAAAATTTTCAACAAGATCCAGTAAGCCAAACGATAATAAATGTTTTAGGAACACCGGATTACACGTTCTGTATGGACAATAGTCAAACTCCAACTAAGGTTATAGATCCTTGTCCCTATCTGTATAATACTAAAGTCTCTCAAAATGTAATAGGAGACATTCCCAATGCATACAAATTTTTTGCCGGTACTTACATTTCAGAATTTTTAAATCAGCTTAATAGCAACGCCTTAACTGGACCATTAATGTATTCAAATCAGAGTCTTGGAACTGGAACTGGAAATGGAACTGGTGGAAATATGGGACTAACCGCACAAACTCAAGAACAACTTGCACTTAATTTTATTCGCTATGTTTCAGGTAGTGTTGTTCCTATAAAATTACCAAAACGTTATGATTATGATCAGTTGGTTTCGCAGTTTGCTAATGTTAAGGCGGGGGCTACTCTTACTCCCGCACAAATGAAAGCGCAACAAACACTTGCTAAATATCTTGCAAGTTTACGCACCTATGCAGCTCAAACCTCTGTGGGCGTAAGTAACCTGTACTTCATTATGTCCAAACGATTGTCTCAACAACCCCCTCAGGGCACACAATCATCAGGATCAGGACAAAATCTAACCCCACAGAGCCAAGCCTTGACTGAATTTACTATGGCAACTTGGCGGTTATTTCCTAGTAGTAGTACTAGTGGTACCGGTGGTACTGGAACGAGTACGCCTGCAGCAGTTGGTACTGAATCAGGTACAAGTAGTAGTAATAGCGGTCCATCAAGTCAATGGCTTCAGTCACTTAACACCGCAGCTCCTGCTACTGTAGAAAAAGAAATCGCGATCTTACTTGCTGAGATTAATTATCAACTTTATTTAGATCGCCAAATCCATGAACGTCTTTTAATGACGAATAGCATCTTGTTGTTACAAAGCGTTCGTACTGGCGCACCTAATGCTGATCTGAATGCAGGACAATAATAGTAGTTCACTCAGGGTGAAAGAAAACCTTTCACCCTGAATCATTTTAGCCAAAATCGCATGTACAATTCTTGCAAATCTTAACTCGACTCAAAGCATCTGGATTCGATTTTTATCAACCCTTAATAAAGCATTTTTAAAAAATATGGTGCAAAAAATGATGCATGTGATATGATTTCATGCACATTGTAACTTTCTGTTTTTAAAACAAAACTTAAAGCTTGATGTTTTATACAATCCAAGTAAAACACCTTGTTTTTCAATGACTAAATCAGACATATATCAAAAATATATGAGCAACCAAGTCAGCGAATGACAACACATCAGCAATAAGAATAAGAAGAATATCAAGTCATTAATAAATGAACCCTTAATTGACGAGCCAGTATGCCTAAATCCAGAAGCTATATTTTTTATGTTAACGGAATGACTTGCGGTGGTTGTAGTGGAACTATTAAAAACTACCTAAAGGACCAACTGTCTGACAAACTAATCCATTTCCATGCAGACCTCACAACACCTGATCCTAAAAAAACAACAGTTATTATTAAGGATGAGGACAAGCGAGCCGACAAAGAAATCTGGTCGGAAATCAAGAAGCACATCGATGAAATAGGTTTTTCATGCGAAGAGTATCAATATCAACCGGATAAAAAAGATGAACCGCAAATACAACCTGCACAAACAGGTACTTTAAATCGAATATTTAATAAAACCAAAAAATTTTTTACCTCGCATTGGTTACTTGGTGCTCTCGGATGCCTGTCAGGAGTGGCGGTACTTATTCTTTGTCTTGCTGGCGGGCTCTCACTCCCGTTTATGATTTCACTTGCTGTTTTTAGTACTTTATTAACCCTAGCCTTAGGCGCTAATTCCTATTATGACGCGTGGATAAAACTGACCAAGAGCAAAAAATTAACCATGGACAGTTTATTTGCCCTCAGTACTGCCTCCATCATCATCTTTTCCATCGCATCACTCTTCGTACCGTGGCTTCCTATGATGTTTGAAGCGGGTTTGCTTATTTATGGCTTTAGACATATAGGTATTGCGATAGAAGAAACCATTAAAGAAAAAATTGGCACAACAAAATTTCAGGACAGAGCCCCTAAATTTGTAAGAAAACGAAATTCTAAAGGTTTTGATGAAATTAGTTTAGAACTGATCAACGAAGACGATGTGATTATCGTGCATCAAGGGGAAGTTATTCCTCTTGATGGCATTTGTGAAAATGAAAGCATCATTTACAATACCATTATTACAGGAGCCACTCGCCCTCATTATTTTCCCCCACAAGCAAAAGTAGTCGCGGGCATGCGTTTACCTTACAATATGCCCCCTTTAGCCATTCGTGTCACAAAAACTCAAAAAGAATCCTATCTAGCAAGGCTTGATGCGGCAATAGAAGCATCGGCGCTGGACGCAGCCCCCATCGAAATAAAAACAGAAGAACTATTAACCTATTTTATCCCAGCCGTAATTGCATTAGCAGTTGCCTCCGGAATCATTATTGGACTCTTTTATCCTGCAGCTATAGCAATTCAATGCGCTGTCTCGGTTTTAGTAAGTGCTTGCCCCTGTACTTTAGGTTTAATTACTCCGTTTGCAGTAAAAACAGGGATGCACAAAGCAGCAGAAAATGGGGTTACATTTAACAGTGCCAAAACATTGCAACACGCAGAACAAATAAATACCGTAATTTTTGATTTGAATGGCACCTTAACAACCGGAGTTTCTAGTGTCACAGAACTTTATCTATTTGATGAAAGCGGGCTTTCAGAAGCAGATTTCCTCTCCTATTGCTCTACCCTTGAAAAAAAATCGAGTCATCCTATAGGCCAAGCCATTTATTCTTTTGCAAATCAATATCAAACACAAAACCATGAAGTCACGGAGTTTGATGACTCTCATCATTCTGGAGTTTCTGGAAAAATAAAGAATAAAAAATATACCATTGGCAGTATGACTTTAATGAAAGAAAAAGGCATCTCCATCCCATCTGGATTCAAACAACCCGAATTAGAAGCTGGAGATCAATTAGTCTATGTTGCACGCGATAATACCGTAATTGGATTTATGGTAATAACAGATCCTCTTCGTGAAGATGCATATTGTACTATTCAAACATTAAAGGCAATGGGCAAAGAAATCTGCTTGTGTACTGGAGCGGATGAAGAAACTGCACATCGCTATGCTAAAGCGCTTGGTATTGAACACGTTTATGCCGGCTGTCCTCCAACCGCTATAGTGGGGAATGCTCAAGAGGAAAATGATAAGTCAAAAACTGCTCATATTCTCGCTTTAAGGAGGAAAGGACGTAAAGTAGCTATGGTAGGCGATGCTGGAAATGACACCCCTGCAATTAAAGTCAGCAACTTGGGCATAGCAGTAATATCTGACAGTAGTGATGTATTAACTCAAGAGGCGGCAGGAGCTGTCATTCATAAGGGAATGTTATTACCAATCGCGTCAGTTTTTGCGATCTCGAAACAAACTGTATCCAATATAAATCAAAATCTGACCATAAGCTTAGCTTATAATCTCGGCTCGATTTTAGTAGCTGGTGGATTATTAGTTGCACTGGGTTTAACTCTTAATCCAGTAGTTGGCGTAACATTAATGATTCTTCAAGCATGTATGATTTTTATGAATGTTTACCGCTTTAAAGAACAACCTATAGAACATTTACAAGAAGAAGCAAAGCGATATGAGGAGGCAAGCTCTCCGAGAGAGTCATCTCATTTAAAAATCCGCAAACACACACCTGCATGCTCAGATGAACTTTTTTATGATCAAGCCCCCCCCACGCACTTTAGACCGAAACAACATAACTCAGTGTCCTATTCTTTTTGGAGTAGTTGTTTTAGTAAAGAAAGTAATGAGAAGGAACTTGCTTTATTTGAACGTGATAACAATAAAACTGCTTTAGATAGTAGTAAGAACTACATCTTTTAGCCGTACACGAGAGCATACCACCCATTTGTTTTAAATCTAATTTAATCAAAATCCAACAGCTTGCCCATCTTTTCTTGGATCGGACACAGCCATATAACCTTCTTCCAAACAGTAAATTGCTTGTCCCCCTCCATAAATAGAAGTGGGACTAGGAACAAGCTCATGGCCACGATCTATCAACTCTTTAATCACTTTTGGATGAATAGAAGCTTCTAGACTAATTTTATTATCTGGGGAAATATACCAACGTGGTGCATCCAATACCGTTTGGGGATTTTGTTGGTAATCACATAATCTTACAATAACCTGTACATGACCTTGTGCCTGCATATGTCCGCCCATTACGCCAAAACTCATCAACGGTTTATTATCCTTAAATAGAAAACCAGGAAGAATCGTATGAAAGGGGAGTTTATTCCCAGCAACCTCATTAGGATGTCCTGGTTCTAAAGTAAAACAAGCACCACGGTTTTGCATGAGAATCCCTGAGTCTGGAATTACCACCCCCGAACCAAATCCTAAGTAATGAGATTGGATAAAAGAAACCATCATACCCTTACTATCACTTGTAGTTAGGTAAACAGTTCCCTGCTCATGGGGTATGCCATATTCAGGACTTTGCGCACGTTTCTTATGAATCAATTTGGCTCGTTGACTTAAATACTCAGGCGTTAATAAATCTTCTACTTTAATCTGCATAAAATCGGGATCTGCAATATAACGCTTCGCATCGCTAAAGGCTAATTTCATCGCTTCAATTTGCAAATGGATACTGTCCGCTGAATCAACTGGATATTGGTGCATATCAAAATAGTGTAAAATGCCTAAGGCGATCAAAACGGTTAAACCTTGGCCATTAGGTGGCAATTCATAAAGCTCGTAGCCGCGATAATTCAGTTTTAAGGGAATGGCTTTATGGGGTTGATGTGTTTTCAGATCCTCAAGGGTTAATAAAGCGCCCTCCTGTTTTGCATAGTGCGCTATTTTTTCAGCGATTTCACCTTCATAAAAAGCTTTGCCCTTTGACTGAGCTACCTGCTCTAAAGTTTTTGCATACTGCGGAAAACAGAATAGCTCTCCAGCATTAGGAGCCCGACCTTTTGGCAAAAAAGCCCGGGCAAATTCAGGATTATTTTTAAAAGATTTGGCGTACATTTGCCACTGCTCGGCAACAATAGGTGATACTAGAAATCCATTTTTCGCATAATTTATTGCTTGCTCGAATAACTGAGCAAAAGGTAACCGCCCAAATTCTTTAGCTAAGGCCAGCCAACCTGAAACTGCTCCTGGCACAGTTACAGTATCCCAGCCTGACTGAGGCATTGTTTTATAACGTGCAAAATGAGTCCGATTCCAAACATGTGGCGATTTACCTGACGCATTAAGGCCGTGCAAATGTTTCCCATCCCAAACCATAGCAAAAACATCGCTTCCGAGACTATTCATTGTCGGTTCAACCACAGTTAGGGTAATCGCCGTTGCAATCGCAGCATCAACTGCATTACCTCCATTCTGTAAGATTTGCAAGCCCACTTGGGCCGCCAAAGGCTGTGAAGTGGCCACACAATTTTTTGCATAAATAGGCATGCGTTGTGAGGGATATTTCATATCATGATTAGAGAACTGATTCTTCCCTGACATTTTTACTTCCTTAAAATAAAGTGGGCCAATAGAGTTTTGACTGACTGCTAGTCTCTATTGATAATGAATATGATGGATCGAGTTCTTCAGCAATTCTCCTACATACTGTATAATTTTAGAGCTAACGCGATTCTTGTGGCAGTACCAACACAATCTTATTTTTTCAGAATAGTTGTTTATTTCTAAATTTACCAACTCATGATCACAATATTGCTTTGGTAATGCGCTCCAACCCAACCCTGTTTTTACCAATTTTTTTATTGCATCGAAAGAAAATAACTCATGTCCCACTGGAAGTGGCAATTCATGCTTGGAAAAAATTCGTTCTAAATTATCGCGAATGGAAAAACCGCGCTCCGTCAAAATGCACCGATATTGGGCAAGCTTTGCTAAATCAACCTTTTTTTCATTGGCTAATTCATGTTTAGGCGATACAACAATGATAACATCCTCTTCATCAAGTTGATGGCTTATAATGGCACTATCGACCACTAGATCTTCTGTGGTTAGAGCCAAATCAATCAATCCATTTTGTAGCCCGGGGACAAGCTCTTGTTTCATCATCTGTTTAATATGAAAATTAGGAAAATTGATTTGATTTGCCATCAAATAATCGATAAAAAGCGGTAAAAATTGCAACGCTGGAAAAGTTGAAGTACCAAGAAATACCGGTATTTCTTCAAGTTCAGGATTTTTTAAATTATCAGCAGCATTATACATGGTATGTAAAAGCAACCGAGCATAGGGTATGAGTAACTCCCCTTCCATAGTAGGAAAAAGCAACCCTCCTCTCGTTTCAAATAGTTTGACTTTAAATTCTATCTCCAAATTATTAATGCGTTTACTTACTGCTGATTGAGTGACATACAAACGTTTTGCTGCAATTGAAAAAGAGCGGTATTCATAAACCATTAAAAATGTCTTTAATTCGTTGCTATTCATATATGAATCCAAGTTAATGACAATGCGCGTTTTCAAGTAAAACATTTAAAAATGCATATAAGATTATATTAGCATCAATTAAGGACCACCGTAAAAACGATTCAAATCATGGGACGGGCAACAGAAATAGGTGCTATTATTGTCCTAATCAATTCAATCCCTCTAAGATAAAGAGGTAATAATACTTGCTGAATAGGGAGATGAGCATGCAAGACATTCAATCACCTTCGTTCGTAGAAAAATTAACCAACCTACTTAATGAAGTTAAAGAGAATGAGGGTTTAAAAAAATTGTTATTAGATAATCCAGAACAATTTCTGGCGAGCCATGATATTATCCTCAATGACTATCAAATCATCGTAGAAGAACATGCAGGGTATGGATTACTTTTTGCGGTCCAATCCAAAGAAACACTCCCCCCCAAAGATACCTCATCCACCGGTTCTTTCAACACATTTCAAAATGTTCATTTTCTTGACTGCCTACATTATTAATAGGGATTAACTGATGAATAATTTGCGCGATTGGCTTGATCAACTTTATAACACAGAACGATTAATGGTTTGCAAAACCGGCATCAATCCAAAATTTGAAGTAATGACTTGGATAGAACAGTATGAAGGGAAAAAAGCGTGTTTCTTTCCTGAACCTCAAGGATATGAAATCCCTATTGTGGCAGGAATATTAGGCCAGCGCAGCTGGGCCGCTGAAGCCATGAATGTACATGAATCTGAAATGTTACAACATATATCAAAAGCCTTGCATAATCCTATTCCCTGGAGTCCTGTAAATCAGGAACAAGCGCCCGTACATCAAGTAGTGATTGATAAGAATATTGATCTGTTAAAATTTTTTCCTGTGGTAACGCATCATGAAAAGGATGCGGGGCCATACATTACCTCCGGATTAGTACACGGTTTAAATTTACAAACTGGCAAACAGAATACTTCAATTAATCGCATGCAAGTTCATGCACCAGATAAGTTAGGTATATTGATGTTGCCGCGTGATCTTTACGCCTATCATCAGTATGCAGAAAGTCAAGGGCTACCTTTACCTATCACGATTACAATTGGCCATGATCCCTTAACTAAAATGTCCTCTCAAATGATAGCGCCACGCGATCAATCTGAGTTGGAAATTGCTGGTGCACTCATGGGTAGACCATTATCTACAGTGAAATCGTACACCAATAATGTATTCATACCTGCCGAAGCAGAAATTTCTATTGAGGGAATTATTCTTCCTGGAGTAAAAGCCTTAGAAGGACCTTTTGGTGAATTCCCTAAATACTATAGCGGCAGCTCCATGCTACCGGTAATACACGTTCTTTGTATCACCCATAGGCAAAAACCCATATTTGAAACAAATCATCCTTCAGGGTTAGAAAATATAGTATTAGGGGGAGTACCACGAGAAGCTTCTTTGCTTGAACGAATACAATTAAATTTTCCCAATGTTTTGGATTTAAGATTAACTCCAGGTGGGTTAGGTCGGTACCATATGGTTGTTAAAATGAAAAAATCGAATTTGGGAGAAGCGAAGAATGTTATTTGCTGTGCCCTAGGATGCCATTACGATATAAAATTTGTCATTGTCGTCGATGATGACATCGATATTGATGACAAAAATCAAATTGAATGGGCCGTAGCCACACGTTTTCAAGCAGAAAGAGATCTTGTAGTGGTCAATGGTGCTCTGGGTTCAAAGCTTGATCCGTCTGCGAAAAAGCACACTCTTAGCTCAAAAATTGGATTTGATGCCACTAAGTATCTTGACGAAATTGATACGTTTTATGTAACGCGTGTTCCTACTTCTGCAGGGTATGTATTTACAAAACCCGATAAAAAAGCGACGCAAAAATATATGGATTATATGACCTGATAAATCATCCTCCCAATCAGAAATACGCGGTTGTCTTTACGTCGTCTTGAAGTCTTGGCATGATAGTCAAAGTGTCGTGCCAAAACTTTGAGACGATTCCAAACGCATCCGATCCAGAAACTCTTGAAGGATTCAGCCGATTCTTGAAGAACTCAGCCCGCACGGCTCCAGAGATTCTGACTCATTAAAATCTTTATCCCGAACGTACGCTAATTTAAAGAAATGGAATAAAAAAATGGACATTTCCTACAGAAAAAAAGCGTTTCAATTATTTAGTGATTATTTTATTAATTCCGATCAAAAATTAACTGCATGGCTCTTGCTTGGAGGAATTGTTTTTTGCATTCTTGCCATTGTTGCGTTAACAGCTTGCTTGCCTTGGGGTTTTTTAGGGTTTTGGGCAGCCCTTACGGCAAAAGAACTGACTGGGTTCTTTTTTTATAGCGGTCTCATCGCGCTAACCAGTGCAGTTATTGTTGGAATGAGCACCTTAATGGATTATTTAACCGATACATTATCCATCAAGTGGCGGTCATGGTTATCATCAAAGTACATTAATAAATACCTCTTTGGGAAAAAAAATTATTTAGACTTAGCGCGTGTTTCACCACATATCGACAATCCAGATCAACGTATCCAAGGAAACATTAAACACTTTGTTGAGCACACCCTTTCGTTAAGCACTGAATTTCTCAGATCGACACTCACCTTAGTAACCTTTATTGGCACTCTATGGGTTATTGGCGGTACGCTCACAATAGTGGTTTTCGGTGTTAACTTCATTATTCCAGGATATCTGGTATGGGCTTCATTAGGTGTTGCCTTAGTAAATGCCGTGATTACCCATATGTTAGGCAAATCCTTAACAACGATTAATCAAAAGGAGGATCTTTTAGAGGCAAAATTTAGAAAGGATTTGGAATTCGTTCATAACGAATCTGAAAATATTGCCCTCGAATGTGGGGAACCTTATCACCAAAAGGTATTAGAAAATGATTTAGAGCAAGTATCTCAAAATGCGTTTCAGAAAATGTGGGTTGATTTAAAGGTCTCCGCCTTTCAAATGAGTAATAGTTATCTTGCCGATATATTACCCTATCTTTTTGCTGCTCCTGCCTATTTCTCAGGATTAATCGATTTTGGTCAACTGGTACAAATCGGGGCTTCTTTCAATGAAGTCAGTAATGCCTTAAATTGGTTCGTTAATTCCTACACATCATTGAAAAAGTATCAAACCAGTATCCAGCGAATTGTCGATCTGGAAGAGGAGTTGGAGAATGAAGGCGATGAAATAAGTCCCAAAAATATTCATGTCCATGAATCTCATGAAAGTACTTTAACCGTAAAAAATTTAAGCATTGCTTATCCACGCGCCTCAAGCTCAGGCTACATTATACGCAACTTAAATTTGGAAATTAAACCTGGAGAAAATACGCTACTCACAGCACCTTCAGGAGCAGGTAAAAGTACTTTTTTCAAAGCAGCCCGTAACACTTGGGCCTATGGAACAGGCGAAATCCGGATTCCCCAACATCAGAAAACTTATTTTTTACCTCAAGAACCAATCATTCCTCAAGATTCATTAAAGGCCGTGCTTGCTTATCCTGATTTAACCAACACGTATACTGACGAACAATATATAGCTGTATTATTTGCTGTTGGCGGAAAAATGGAACAGTTTATTCCAGAATTAGAAAAAGAAGACACCTGGTCAAAAAGATTATCTCGTGGTCAGAAGCAACGCATTTCTTTTGCCAGAGCCTTATTAAAGAAACCGGATTGGCTATTTTTAGATGAAGCGACTGCCTCACTAGATGAGCCAAGTGAGGATTTTCTCTATCGTCTTTTAAAAGAGAAACTACCTAACACCACGGTGGTTAGTATTGCGCATCGCGCCACAGTAATGAAATTCCATCCGAATGTCGTATCATTTGAAACACAAGCCGAAATGACACAACAGGGCAGCTTAGCTCTTTCTAATTGAGTTTAGCATAACCGTTCAGGGGGATATGCTTGAATCTTGGTGGAAAGTCAGATTTTGAGCTCAGGTTGAACGAACAAAACGTTGAGAAAGCGCAGCATACATCAGTATGTGAGCATTTATCAGTGTATTGTTCGTTTAAGAGCCAAATATGGCTTTCCGGTGATACAGTAGACTCTACTTATCATCCAAAACGGTTGATAGCCTCTCCATGACCTCATCAACAGAAATCAATTGCATGGGCTCTTCACCATGGACATGCTGTCCCCAAACATCTTCAATTCGCTTGCAACCCAGAATTTTTTCTGCTGCTTCAGGATAACGGTTAACAACTAAATGTTGAAAAAGGTAAGGGCCGGAAATAAGCGGGTTAGTCACTGCATGCAATGCAATAACTGGGGTGTTTACGGCAGTAGACATATGTGAAGGACCTGTGTCAGGACAAAGAACAACGGTCGCTTTGCTAATAAGCGCCAATAACTGTTTGGGTTTGGTTTTGCCAACGAGATTGATTGCAGGAATAACTTGAGCTATTTGTTCTGCCAAATGTTTATCAAAATCAATCGGCCCCCCAGTTATAACTACTTGCACATTCCATTGTTCCTGAGCTCGCTGTAAGACTTCTATATAACGATCAACAGGCCAACTGCGTTCAGGTTTGCTTGCTGCAGGATTAATGACTAAGATGGGACCTTGTTTTGGTAAATGGTGTTCTGCCCATTCATAATCTGCAGGGGAAATAGGTAAATCCCAGCGAATAACACGTTCCTTTATTCCTAAGGCCTGAGCAAATTTCAAAAAACCATCCAAAGTATGCTCTAAACCTGGAGTAATGCGCTCATTAACAAATAAACCATGAGCATCATTCGCTCGATGCTCATCGTACCCTATTTTTCGTTTTGCTCTGATCAGGGGATAGAGAAAATTTGTCCTAAGACTGGCTTGTGGTGCTAATAACACATCAAAAGTACGCCCTTTCATTTGTTTTTTAAAGCGCCAATAGTCTACAACACTGTTCGGTTTGTCGATTAGAATAAACTCAACACCATCCATCCCTTCTACCAAATCAAAAGCAGGCTTGGAAATGATCCAAGTCAATTTGGCTTGTGGGAGACTGGCTTGTAATGTTCTAATGAGCGGAACAGCCATTAGAACATCACCTAATGCAGATAAACGTACAATACAAATGGATTTAATCATTCTGTAAAACAAACCGCGAACCACAATAAGGACAAACTTCTACTCCAGTTTTTTCGATAGGTAAATAAACCTTAGGATGAGCGTTCCATAACACCATATCCTTCGTTGGACAACTCAGAGGTAATTCATTACGATGTACCACATAATTTTTTTCTGTACTCGCTGGTTTTTTTTTAGCTTTTAACATGATGTTCCTTTAAAAACTTATTTGGTAGGATTATCTAATATTTCCCCAATTTTCGCTATAATCTCATCGCGAAAAGACTCATTTTGTGGATCATAATAAAAAGCCTCGCCCCAATGTCTAAGCCAAGTTAACTGACGTTTCGCCAATTGTCGCGTGGCAGCAATCCCTTTTTCACGCATTAGGGAGTAATCAGTATCATCTTGTAAATATTCAAGTGCTTGCCTATACCCTACACAACGCATTGCGGGTAAATTCATGGTTAAATTCCATTTTTGCTGCAACTGTTTTACTTCTTCAATAAAGCCTTCCACTAACATCTGATCAAAGCGTTGTGCAATACGTTCATGCAACCATGCCCTTTGCTCAGGAAAAAGAATAAAGTTCACAAAATGATAATCAGGTTTTTCATGCTCCTGATTAAGAAAAGAAGATAATGTTTTACCAGTCAAATAATATACCTCTAATGCACGCTGAATTCGTTGTGCATCATGCGCATGAATACGAGCAGCAGATTCAGGGTCAATATGTACTAATTTTTGATGGAGAACAGGCCAACCACATAAAGCAGCCTCATCTTCTAATTGCTGACGCACAATTGGCTCCGCTTCTGGCAAAGTAGATAAGCCTTTTTGTAACGCATTAAAATACATCATCGTTCCCCCTACGAGTAGAGGAATTTTGCCTTTTTTGATAATCTCCTCGCATAAGGATAGAGTGTCAGTACAAAATTGAGCAGCCGAATAGGACTCAATAGGATCTTTGATATCAATTAAATGATGTGGTGCAGTTTGTCGCTCCTGAAGAGTTGGTTTGGCAGTTCCAATATTCATATCCCGATAAATCATTGCGGAATCGACACTAATAATTTCAAAAGGATAACGTGTTACCAATTCACAAGCTAAGGCCGTTTTCCCTGAGGCAGTAGGTCCCATCAAACAAAAAATTAATTTAACCATTCATCGTCTCAACCAAACAAGTCTTAATCATACCCTCATCCGCCCTGGCGGGCACCTTCTCCCTTATAGGGAGAAGGGATATTTCTTAACTTATGTTAAGAAGAGAATCCCCTCTTCTCCCCCTCGTGGGAGAGGGGTAGGGGTGGGTTCCACTCCCCTCAGACATCCACTAATTTTCTACACTCTTCTTGTGTTAATACTTTAAATAACCCAGCTTTCTTATCCTTATCTTTATATATTTTAAGTAATAACTCATTTAATTCCATTTTTTCTTCAAGACTCAACAGTCTAGGATCAAATGTTTGTGATTGATTTAGTAATTCAAGCAATTGATTCTGAACAATTTCATCACATTCAGCAATAGAATCTAGAAACAAACGCAAATCCAAATTGGGCATACAAAGAGGAATAGTACGAATAAGGACCTCATGCTCTCCCGTCCATTCAAGATTCATTCCTAACTGTCTAAGACACCGCTCCAACTCCACTTTGTTGTTTTGGAGTTTGGGAGGAAGAGAATAACGAATCGGCACTAATAAAGGCCTACTTGTTAAAGGCAAAACTAACTGGGCGATTAGTTCTTGCGACCTATATTGATGTAAGGCTACTATGTCTACAACATAAGGCTCCTGCTGTATGAACACCAAAATATATCTATTATTTAAATGAACCCAGGACAGCTCAGGTTCTAGGTTATAAATAGTTCTGCTTGAGCCAGTCAATTTGGGATAGGGTTCATAAATCTCTTGGCTTTGCTCTCGATTTGGCTGTTCGAATAACCTATATGAAGTGTCTTCGCTGATATCTTTTTTTGACTGCAATGCAGCACTCAATTGGGAAGTAAAAAAATCAAATACCAACCGAGGTTGCTGAAAGCGTACCTCATGCTTGGTAGGATGTACATTCACATCCACTTCCGCATGGTTCATTGTTAAGTACAGCACACAAGCAGAAAACCGACCTGGATGTAACAAACCATCATAAGCCTGCTTCAAGGCCTGATTAATCAACTTGTCTTTTACCATGCGCTGGTTAATATAAACCCACAATCGATCGTTTTGGCTGCGCTGAAAATTAGGACCACTTATCCAGCCACTGAGCTTCATTGCGCCATGTTCTACATCAAGATAAATTGCTTCTTTAACAAAAGTACTTCCTAATATACGGGTTATACGTGTTAAACGAGTTTGTTCATTTGTTGCTGCAGGCAAAGATAAAATCTGTTTCCCATTATGTCTTAGTGTTAACGCGATTTTAGGTGCACTTAAAGCAAAACGCTTTACTACAGTTTCTATTGCTTGAAATTCCAGTTTTTCACTTTTTAAAAATCGTTTGCGAACTGGTGCATTAAAAAATAAATCAACCACATCCACTGTAGTTCCTACACTACGAGCACAGGGAGTGATGGATCGTTCTGTACCCTGTATACGCAACATTGCTGCTGTTTCTTGTTGTTCTGGTTTAGAGCTAATTGTAACTTTTGCTACCGAAGCAATGCTGGCCAATGCTTCACCACGAAAACCCATACTATCAATCGCATATAAGTCATTAAGTGAACTAATTTTACTCGTCGCGTGCGCAGCAATTGCTAAAGGCAAGTCTTCAGCAACGATTCCCATACCGTTATCACTGATCTTAATTTGATTCAAACCACCATAACCTATTTCAATGGTAATCGTATCAGCACCTGCATCAAAAGAATTTTCCAAGAGTTCTTTCACTACCGATGCTGGTCGTTCTATGACCTCACCCGCAGCAATTTGATTTGCGATAAGCGGTGGTAATTGCTGAATTCTTATGCCCATGCCGGAGGAATCACCAGTTTTTGTCCAGCCTTAAGCTGAGTAATACCACGTAAATGATTTGTGGATTGGAGGGCCGCGACCGAAATATGATAACGAGCAGCGATGGCAGGTAAAGTTTCCCCAGCACGAACCAAATGGACATTATTCGTTGTCATTGCTTCGATTCGGGATCCATGAGGAGGATTTTCCCAGAAGTAGCCTTTAATACCTTGAAAAATTGCCTGACTCAAGCGTGCTTGATAATTTGGGTTTGTTAAATTACGTTCTTCTATGGGATTTGAAATAAATCCAGTTTCCACCAAAATTGAAGGAATATCAGCAGACTTCAACACCACAAATCCAGCTTGTTCCACTTTGTTATTATGTAAATTAGTGAAATTACCCAGTTGATTTAGAACTCGGCCCCCCATTTGCAATCCTGAATTAATCGTAGCTGTTTGTGACAAATCAATCAGAACCGAGCGTACAACACCATTTTGATCATCCAAATCACCCAAGTTCACGCCACCTAATTCTGAATAGTTCTCTTTTTCTGCAAGCCAACGTGCAGCCTCACTCGTTGCTCCTCGTTGCGATAAAGCAAATACCGAAGCACCATTTGAATGAGGGTTATTAAATGCATCCGCGTGGATGGCCACAAATACATCACCATTATATTTTCTGGCAATATCCAGGCGTTGTCTTAGTCCTACATAATAATCCCCAGAACGGGTTAATACTGCACGCATTCCTGGTTGCCTATCAATTAATTGTTTTAACTTCAAAGTAATCGCCAAGACAACGTCTTTTTCCCGGCTGCGATGAGGACCTCGAGCCCCAGGGTCTTTGCCTCCATGACCTGCATCCAAAACAACAATCACATCACGTAAATTCGAAGGCTTACCACTTACTTTAATAGGCTGTTTATTTGCTAAAATAGGGTGTGTTGACTGTTTCGGTTCAATTTTTACAGGTAATCGTGCCTGTTGTGTCTTGTTTATACTGGATTTTTTGGGTAATACAGGCGCTGCTTTTTGGGGAATATTGACTGCCGTTGGATAAGCAAGACGACCGCTATGTATTAAATCAACGCGTACACCACCAAAAGCTCCACTTGGTTTCCAAGGAGATGATCTGAGCTGTACTTTTTGGTTCACGTCGAAAACTAATCTTAAAGTTCGTGGATCAGAATGTCCACTGCGAACTTGTCTTACTAACCCATTGATTAACCCCAGTTGGTTTAAATCTACAGCTAATTGTGTTTCCTTTAAATCCACTACAACTCGTTCGGGATTACTTAAAAAAAACACTTTATGTGTGAATGGTCCATTGATTGTTAGAAATAGTGACGTTTGATTTCCTTGCTGTTTTAATACCACGGACTTAAGTTGAGCACTAAACGTTGCAATGGAGCAGAGACACATTACCACAAAACACCATGAGCGAAATATCATGTTTCACCTGCCAGGCAAGCTAAAATTCTTTTACCCACTGTGCTCAATGCCATTATTTGCATTTCACGTCCAGCCCCTTTAATACCTAACTTAAAACGAATATCGACGTTAGGCAATGTTTTTCCTGCATTTTCTGCCCATTCAATACAACAAATACTCTCCTGCGTAAAATAATCCCTGAATCCCAAATATTCCAGCTCTTCTTCATGATGTATTCGATAGAGATCAAAATGATGGATGATTAAATGATTGCATATATAGCTTTCTACCAGTGAAAAGGTAGGGCTTTTAATCGCAGATTGGACACCAAGATGCTTTAACATGGCTCGAATAATAGTGGTTTTACCAGCCCCCAGATCACCACTAAAGGTTATGATTAAAGAAGGGCAAAGACATGACGCCAATTGTGCGGCGAACTGTTCACTTGCCTTTTCATCAGGTAAATCTAATATGATTTTTGTATCTGTATCCGATTCGCTTTTTGTCATCATTCAGGATAATTCAATATATGAGGTAAAACATCCAATAAATCACTGGCTAATAATCCAGCTCCGCCCAAGTTTTTTGCGACCTGGTCACCCGCAACCGCATGCGCCCAAACACCGCATTGTGCCGCATCAGCTAAAGAAAATCCTTGCGCACAAAGGCCCGCAATAATACCGCTTAATACATCACCCATGCCAGCACTAGCCATCGCCGGATTACCTCGAGGACAAACAAAAGTATCTTTTTCTGCAGTTTGAATTACTGTCCCTGCTCCCTTCAATACAACTACTCCGCCATATTGCTGTTGGATATTTACAGCCGCCTGGTATCTATCTTTTTGAATCAAATCAGTAGAACAAGCTAACAGGCAAGCCGCTTCACCAGGATGAGGTGTTAAAATCCAATTATCATCCAATTGCGCATGCTCAGATAACAATCTTAATGCGGATGCATCAATCACCATAGGTAATTGTGACGTAATGGCGGTCAAAAATAAGTTAATCGCCCATTCAGTCTCTCCTAAACCGGGACCAATAATGCAGACTGTGGCACGAGCTAAGAGGGGCATTAGATCTTTCGCAGTTTTTACCCCGCTTACCATGGCCTCTGGAATTAATGATAAAGCGTTCTTTGCGTGCTCAGGCCAAGTTGCAACAGTTACTGCGCCTGCACCTGCTCGCATTGCTGCTTTTGCTGCCAAGCTAATCGCTCCAGGCATGCCCGGACCGCCACCAATTATTAAAACATGACCATAATTTCCTTTATGCGAATTTTTTTTACGCTCAGCAAGTGGTAAAGATAAAGTAGTTGGGCTTAAAAGACGTGCCAAAGGAATTAGTTTGGATACACACGCATCAAGTTGTAAGGAACAACAATGAATCTCGCCGCAATAGTCCGGGCCATCTGCAGTATACATACCCACTTTCTGTGCAATGAACGTTAGAGTAGTATTCGCTTTGACACAAAAATTCTCAACCTTTCCCGTATCTGCATTAAGACCTGATGGAATATCCAAAGCCACTATAGGAAGGCCACTTGCATTGATCTGATGAATCGCCGATGCAATGACTCCATGTACAGGTCCTTTCAAACCAATCCCTAATAGAGCATCAATAATTAACTCGACTTCGCTCTCTAAGGGTTCATCTGCAGCTTGACAATCAACCCCAGCATTTATTGCCATTAACGCTGCATGTTGCGCTGCAAAAGGAAGATCAGCTACTGTTTTACATTGGTAAATCGTGACCAATAATCCCTGTTCATGCGCCAAACGTGCAACAACATAGCCATCACCAGCATTATTTCCCGCACCACAAAATACAGCAATATGGCGTGCATGCGGGTAAAGTTTTTGTATCAGTGAAAATGCCTCGGCTCCCGCTCGCGACATTAATTCATTCTCATCTAATTGATACAAAGATGTTGCTTGCTGCTCACAAGCTCTAATTTGTTCACAACGATAAAGAGAATTTGCTGGTATGGTCACCTTGTGCTCCAAATCTATTAAGGCCTGTTACCATTTCTACTGCCTTGGCCAGCGAAATGGAAACAGGCCTTAGTTTGAACACGTTTCTTATATATAGTCTAGGATGTAGTGCAAACCCGGGTTTCAGAACTCCCGGGTTACGGCTTCACCTTCACCCAGGCTACGTCCATTTACTTGACTAATTTTAATGAAGGCTTACTTTTAGAAGCAGTTGAACCCTCAGATTCAGCACCAGAATCCCCAGAAGAAGCTGGAGGTGGTTCTTCTTCATCTTCTATAGCAAAGGCTATGCCTCTACCATTTTCTTTAGCATAAATTTCCAATACCGCTCCAGGTGGAACAAAAATTTGTTCTGTCTTTCCTGAAAACCGTGCAGTAAAAATAATTCGATCGTTTTCTAATAAAAGACCGCGAGTTGCTGCTGGAGAAATATTTAACACGATACGATCATGGTTTACATGTTCTTTGGGAACCTGCACACCCGAGTATGCCGCATTAACCAGAACATAAGGTGTTAATTCGTTATCTACTATCCAATCGTAGGCAGCCCGAATTAAATAGGGTTTATTTGATGTCATTGCCATATCTTTATGCCGCTCTTAGTTGTCGCTCAGCATCAGTCAAACTTGCTTGAAACGATTCTCGTTTGAACAAGCGCTGCATGTAAGCAATTATTCCTTTAAACTCTGGAGTAATCTCAATTCCCAATCGAGGCAGACGCCACAATAAAGGTGCTAATGCACAATCTAATAGGGAAAATTCATCACTCAAAAAATAAGGTTTATCTGCAAATACAGGATCAAGTGCTGTTAAACTTTCAAATAAATTTGCCCTAGCCTGGTCTGCATTATCATCCTTTAAAATACGATTCATTAAATAATACCAATCATGTTCTATTCTGTGCATCATTTTTCGTGTTTCTGCACGAGCAACAGGGTATACAGGTAATAAAGGTGGATGAGGAAAACGCTCATCTAAATATTCCATAATAATACGTGGTTCATAAAGCACAAGTTCTCTATCGATTAAAGTAGGAACAGTTCCATATGGATTAACTGATAAAAGATCAGCGCTGGGCTCAGCCTGTTTCGCAGCAAGAATTTCTACATTCACCCCTTTTTCAGCCAACACAATCCGAACCTGATGGCTGTAGACATCATCTGTATCGGAAAATAAAGACATTATAGTGCGCTTCGCAACAATTGCCATGAGCAACTCCTATTTAATTCATAAAACCTATATAAAGGTAAAGTAAACACACAAAACTCGCACTTTACCACATTTTTGCCTTTTTGGGTTACTTTATGCCGATTTTTCGCCAATAAACTGTTTTTAAACCCAGTACAACAAGAAATAAAACAAATAAAAAGCCAACAATAAAGAATCCCATACGGTAACGTAGGGATTGAACTGGCTCACCAACGTATGCAAGAAAAGTCACCAAATCTTGTAAGTTAGTGTCAAATTGTCCCTGCGGCAATTCGTGTTTTAAAGTCTCCAAAATATTTGGCATAGCAACATCAGGGACAAGCCGGTTATTAGTCCCAAAAGGACGTGCATCATCCTTATAAAAGCCATTTAGATAACTATAAAGCCAGTTCGTACCTTTTTCTCGAGCAACTAAAGATAAATCCGGAGGTACAATTCCAAACCATTGTTTTGCATCTTCTGGAGGCAAAGCAATTCGTATTGGATCATTAATTGTTGCTTGAGTAAAAATCAGATTATTTTTTAATAAATCTTCATTTATTCGACCATCAAACTGAGTTAAGCCCAATCCTTTGGCCATATGATTATAGCGTAAATACTTCAGAGAGTGGCAGCCTGAACAATAATTCATAAAAAGCCTCGCCCCTCTTTGCAAACTCTCCTTATCATGTACATTGGCCTCAACTGGATGCGCAGCCCAAATAACTGGATTCACAAGTAAGCCTGAAAACCATGTCAACAAGTAAAAAAGGCCTGCTTTCTTATACATCATCGCCCTCCTATGCGTGCAGGCAATGGGCGTGGTGATTCAAAACGCGTATAAAATGGCATTAATATAAAATAAGCAAAATATAATCCCGTACTGACACGGGCCAAAAATAAACGCGCAGGAGTTACTGGGATTGTTCCTAAATAACCCAAAAATACAAATGCAATGACACCTAGAAACAGCATCACTCGTGAGTAATTTCCTTTATACCGCATTGAGCGAACTGGGCTGCGATCGAGCCATGGCAAAAAGAATAGAACTAGTAATGCGAGTCCCATGCACATTACTCCGGATAATTTATCTGGAATGGCTCGCAGCATGGCGTAAAATGGCGACATATACCACATTGGAGCAATATGATCTGGAGTAATTAAGGGATTAGCCGGCGCAAAATTATTATGCTCCAAAAAATATCCCCCCATTTCAGGAGTAAAAAAAACTACTGCAAAAAACAGAACGAGAAAGGCAAGTATCATCACTAAATCTTTAACAATATAATATGGATGAAAGGGAATTTTATCTAACGGTTCACCTTTTGCATCCAGCTGTTTTTTAATTTCGATTCCTTCCGGATTATTAGAACCTACCTTATGTAAGGCAACAACATGCAGGAAAACTAGCAAGAAGAGTAAGAAGGGAATCGCTATAACATGCAAAGCAAAAAAACGTTGCAAAGTGGCATTGCCAACTGTGTAATCACCTCTTAACCAAATGACAAGGCTTTTACCAATATAAGGTATTGCGCTTAGCAATGAAGTGATGACTTCTGCCCCCCAGTATGACATTTGCCCCCATGGCAATAAATAACCAAAAAACGCACTCGCCAAAAGCAGGATATATAAAAACATCCCTAAAAGCCAAACCAATTCCCGAGGTCTTTGGTACGAACCATACAATAAGCCACGAAACATATGTAAATAGATAACAATAAAAAATGCGGAGGCACCGGTAGAATGCATGTAACGCAATAACCAACCAAAATTAACATCACGCATTATATATTCTATGGAAGAAAAAGCCTGTTCTGCACTTGGGGTATAAAACATGGTAAGCCACAAACCAGTAATAAATTGATTGACTAAAACCACCAGTGCTAGTGAGCCAAAAAAGTAAAAAAAATTTAAGTTTTTTGGAAGATAATAAGCACTGAAATAATTTTTCCAAGTGCTCATCAGTGGAAAGCGCTCATCGATCCAATTAAGGAGTCTATTCATTTAATCTAGCCTTACTCATTGCATTTATTGTAGCCTGGGTGCAGCGAAGCAGAACCCGGGAAAAACTATTTTTACACTCCCGGGTTTCGCTTCGCTGCACCCAGGCTACAAATTATGTAGACATGAAACTTATGCCTTATCCTCGCCAATAACAATAGTATGCTTATCGATAAAATAATAGGGCGGGACTTCCAGATTAATTGGCGCAGGAACATCTTTAAAAACTCTGCCGGAAAGATCAAAAGTAGAACCGTGGCAAGGACAGAAAAAGCCACCCGGCCACTCAGGCCCTAAATCTCCAAGATTAGGTTTGTATTTAGGGGAACAACCCAGATGAGTACAAATTCCTATAAGTACTAAATATTCTGGGTTGATGGATCGATGCTCATTTTTTGCATAAGAGGGTTGCTGTTGGCTCAACGAATTCGGATCGCGCAACTTTGAAGAATATGTAGTTAAACGTTGCAACATTTCCTGAGTACGTCTGATTATCCATACAGGTTTACCACGCCATTCAACAACTGCCTGTTCCCCTGGTTCGAGCTTACTCAAATCTACTTGTACTGGAGCACCTTCTGCTTGAGCTTTGGCACTAGGTAACCAGGAAGCAACAAAGGGTGTTAAAGCACATAGAGCCCCTATGCCTCCTAGGACACAGGTTGTAGTTAACAAAAATCGACGACGATCTTCATCTACAAGATCGCTTTTATCCTGTTCAGGAGCAGGACCAGCAATTTTATTCACCATATCGTCTACTTATGTATATTTGTAGCCTGGGTGCGCCACCGCCATTTGGTTAAACGAGTTCCCTTCTCCCCATGGGGAGAAGGTGCCCATCAGGGGATGAGGGTATTGATTGCAGCTAATGAACCCTCACCCCTACCCCTCTCCCACGTATGGGAGAGGGGAGTCTCAACCTAAGGTAGTGTTGCGCAAAACAAAAAACCCCGCATTTGCGGGGCCTTTTAACCAAAAAACGATTAACGTTTTGAGTATTGAGTTGCACGACGTGCTTTGTGCAAGCCCACTTTCTTTCTTTCAACACGACGTGAATCACGAGTTAGCAAACCACGTGCACGAAGTTTTCTGCGAATAGAATTGGGGCTAGGCTCAGCATCTTCTGCTAATCCTACTTCATCATAAGCAACTAACGCTCTTGCGATACCCAAACGCACAGCACCTGCCTGACCAGAAACTCCACCGCCAGATACAGTAATGTAAATATCAAACTTATTAACAAGCTCAACGGTTTCTAATGGCTGCATAACAACCATGCAAGAGGTTTCACGACAGAAATATTCCTGTAAAGTACGACCGTTTACTTTGATGTCGCCTTTGCCTGGGCGTAAAAACACACGAGCTGTTGAACTTTTTCTACGACCAGTGCCGTAGTATTGCTTCATTTCAGCCATAATACTTATTCCTCAATATCAAGTTGCTTGGGTTGCTGTGCAGTATGTGGATGTTCGCTACCTGCATATACTTTTAGCTTACGATACATCTCTCTACCTAAGGGATTTTTTGGTAACATGCCTTTAACAGCAAGTTCGATAATTCTAACAGGATTTCTAGCCTGTAATTTTTCAAAACTATCTGATTTTATTCCACCAGGATATCCCGTGTGGCGATAGTACATCTTGTCAGTAAACTTACGGCCAGTCACTCTAACTTTTTCCGCATTTGTAACAACAATGTAATCACCTGTATCAACATGAGGGGTGTACTCAGCTTTATGCTTGCCTCGTAAACGACGAGCAATCTCACTAGCTAAGCGACCCAAAACTTTATCGCTGGCATCAACCACTAACCAGTCACGTTTGACTTCATGGCCTTTGGCACTAAATGTCTTCATTAAATGAACTCCGAACCGCCTAAATTGGTAATCTTCTATCATGGACGGGCGATTTTAACCAAAACAGAAACATCCTACAAGTAAAAAGGATAAAATTTTATAAACAATTAATTAAATCCGCGTAAATATAACAAATTTCGCACAAGAATCACAGTGATTTTTTGGTTTAATGTAGCCCGGGTGCAGCGAAGCGGAACCCGGGATCAAAACATGACTGATTCGATTAATCCCGGGTTCCGCTTCGCTGCACCCAGGCTACAATTTAGTAATAATCATTCTTGATCAATTAGTAATTGTTCAACAACATGACCAGCAACTATATGCTTTTCTATAATTTCATCAATATCCGCAAAAGATGAATAGGTGTACCACACCCCTTCAGGATAAATCACGATACACGGACCGGAACTGCAACGTCCAAGACAACCTGATTTACTTACACGAATTTTACCTGGACCATGCATCTCTAACTCCAGGAGTCGCGACTTCATATAATCAAAAAAAGCTTCACCACCAGTATTGGCGCAGCATTGCTTGCCTGCAGCCTTTTGGTTGGTGCATATAAGAACATGTTTGTTGTAATAGGCCAATGAATTACTTTCCTATAGACTCAATTTTTGTTTTTAACTTCAAACCAGGTTTAAAAGTTACCACTCTTCTGGCTACTACAGGAATTTCTTCTCCTGTTTTAGGATTTCTTCCCGGTCTTTGTGGCTTATCCCTTAAGGTAAAATTACCAAAACCCGATAATTTTACATGATGTCCATGCTCAAGCGCATGCCGCAACTCTTCAAAAAAATTCTCGACCATTTCTTTTGATGCGGGTTTGGACAATTTTAATTCATCACTTAAGGTTTCCGCCATTATTGCTTTGCTTAGTGCATTCACGATTATTCCCTCAATATGATTGAAAATTTATTTTCTAACGTATTGATTATAGCACTAATTAAAGAATTAATCTCTGCATCAACTAAAGTCCGACTTTCATCTTGTAGGGTCATAGCAATTGCGAGACTTTTCTTTCCTTTGGGTACACCCTCTCCAGTATATACATCAAATACATCGAAAGATTTCAGCCAATTTTCATCAATCGTTGCACGAACAGCTGATTCAATTTGCATGACACTAATATTCGCATCAACCAGGAAGGATAAATCTCGACGAATTTGTGGGTACTTGGAAATTGTTTTATAGCGTGGCACCTCATGACCAATTAATGCCGCTAAATTGATTTCAAAAAGTAAGACATCATTTTGCAAGTCCAATGCATCCGCCAAACGAGGATGTAACATACCTATCCATCCTGCGGGCACTTTATTGATCACAATCTGAGCAGATTGTCCAGGATGTAGCGCATCATGCGCAGCCGCGATAAATTCGACCTGCTTTAAATTAAGTGAAGCAAATAAAGATTGCAGATCCCCTTTTAGATCAAAAAAATCAAAACAGCGCGCGGGCTCACTCCAATTTACGCTGCCTTGCTCTCCCATCAACAAGCCTGCAACGCAAGGGCGTTCTATGAGTTGTTCCTTACTCACATCAAAAACCACACCAACTTCAAAAAATTTAACTGCATTTTGTTGACGATGAACATTATAAATCATGGATGCGATCAAACCCGGCCACATCCCAACACGCATTTGCGATAATTCTGAGGAAATTGGATTTAGTAACTGCATAAATTCTTTATGCGGATAAAGTTCTTGTTGTAATTCAGGATCAACAAAACTATAACTGATCGTCTCGTGGTATCCTTTGGAGCTAAACCAACGTGAAAGCTTGGTCGCTATTTCTTCATTACCGCAAGTCTTTCCAGCTTGTACAAAGGTATATGTAGGCTGGGCATGTAAATTATCATATCCATACAGACGGATAATTTCTTCAACTAAATCTACATCCTGTTGAATGTCGAAACGATGTGAAGGAATAGTCACATCAAAAAAACTGGCTTGCTCTTTTCCGACAGTTATGCCAAGTCCTTCTAATAAACTTTTCATTTCCCGTTGTGAAATATTAAGTCCGGTTAATTTTTTAACTTTATCTGTATCAAAAGAGAAGCTTACTGTTTCAGGTATATGCTTTTTATCTTGAGCTTCTATGACCGGCCCAGCTTCACCACCCGCAATTGATAAAATTAATGCAGTAGCCCTTTCTAAGGCTTTCATTTGTAAGTATGGATCAACGCCACGCTCAAAACGCTGTGATGAGTCACTGAATAATCCAAATTTTCTAGCGATACCGGCAATAACAATTGGATTAAAATAAGCACTTTCTAAAAATACATTTTGTGTATGTGCTTGTACTGCACTCGCTTCCCCACCCATAATACCCGCCATCGCCAAAGGTTTTTCTTTATCGGCGATAACCAATACTTTTTCATTGAGGTTTAGCTCTTGACCATCGAGCAACTCTAACTGTTCTTGATTGTTACTAAAGCGCACATTAATTTCACCTTTGATTGTTTCTAAATCAAAAGCATGCATGGGTTGGCCTAATTCGAGCATCACATAATTCATTACATCCACAATAGGATGCAAAGATCGAATGCCACTACGACGTAAGCGTTCACTCATCCATAAAGGAGTGGTTGCTTTAGGATTAATATTGCGAATTACTCGACCACAATAACGTGGGCAGGCGTCAGGATTTTTCAATTGTATCGCCAATACATCATCAATACTTGGGGTCACCTTAGGAATAGATTGTTCCAATAAAGGTAATTTATTTAATACCGCGACTTCGCGGGCGATCCCTAACACACTAAAGCAATCAGCGCGATTAGGAGTTAAATCGATATCGAAAATATGATCATCAAGAGTTAAATATTCGCGTAAATCCATACCGACCGGGGCATCGCTTTCTAACTCCATGATGCCTTCAGATTGCTCAGCCATACCCAACTCACTCACAGAGCAAAGCATTCCTTGTGACAGTTCTCCCCGTAGTTTGGATTCTTTGATATTAAATCCACCTGGCAAACGTGCTCCAACCATCGCTAATGCCACCTTTAATCCTGCTCTAACATTAGAAGCACCACAAACGATTTGCAAAGGTTTATCTCCATTTGCGTTCACTTCACATACAGTCAATTTGTCCGCATTAGGATGGGGTTTGGTACTAAGAACTTCGGCTACAATAACCTGAGTAAACTCCCCTGCTACGGGACTCACTGCATCCACTTCCAGACCAGCCATAGTCAGTTGATGTGCTAATTCTTGTTCAGTTAGTGAGAAGTTCACCCATTCACGTAACCATAATTTACTTAATTTCATTTATAGTCCTTACCACCAGATTAAACTTTTATTGCCCAGTAGGTCTCTTTATCATCATATTCTATTGAGCTTTAATACTAAAAATAATTGGAACAGCGCGCGTTTGTTAAAATTGACTTAAAAATGTAAGATCATTTTCAAACATCATACGTAAGTCATCGATTCCATAGTACAACATAGCCAGTCTATCCATACCCATACCGAATGCCCATCCCTGATACTCATCTGGGGAAATATTGACTGCTTTAAGTACATTAGGATGCACCATGCCGCAACCTAAAACTTCAAGCCATCCTGTAAATTTACAAGAACGACATCCTTTACCACTGCATTGCGTGCATTCAATATCGACTTCCGCTGAGGGTTCTGTAAAAGGAAAATAAGAAGGTCTAAACCGCAATGCTAATTTACGACCAAAGAAATCCGCAAAAAGATCGTGGAGTAATCCTTTTAAGCTGGCTAAAGTTGCTTGCTTGTCAATTAGCAACCCTTCAACTTGATGGAACATAGGTGTATGTGTCAAATCTGAATCACAACGATAAACTCTTCCTGGGGCAATTAAACGAA
Organism: Legionella steigerwaltii; assembly: GCF_001468065.1. Classification (GTDB taxonomy): domain Bacteria; phylum Pseudomonadota; class Gammaproteobacteria; order Legionellales; family Legionellaceae; genus Legionella; species Legionella steigerwaltii. The sequence continues at coordinate 26,251 of NZ_LNYZ01000008.1, read as the reverse complement.
ATGGAGGTTTACGTTGCTCCATAGCACGAATTTGTACCGGTGAAGTATGTGTTCTCAGAAGACGGCCATCACCAAAATAAAAAGTATCATGCATTGCGCGAGCTGGATGATGCCCGGGAATGTTTAATGCCTCGAAATTATAAAATTCAGTTTCTATTTCAGGACCATCAATGATATCAAAGCCCATACGACTAAAAAATTCATTAATCCTATGCTTTACTTGAGTTACTGGATGCAATGAACCACTCTCTTTTTTACGCCCTGGAAGGGTAACATCGATTCGTTCCGCTGAGAGTTTTTCTAATAACTGCTTTTCTTTGAGCTCAAGCATTTTCGTTTCAATTAACTCACTGATTTCACGTTTTGCCTGGTTCACTAATTGGCCTACTTTAGGTTTTTCTTCGGCAGATAGATGGGCAAGACTTTTTAAAATTTCAGTTAACTTACCTTTTTTACCTAAAAAATCAACGCGAATAGACTCCAGTCCAGATACATCTTGCGCGTTTTTAATTGCTTCGGAAGCTTGTTCTTGTATGGTGATGATATCCTGCATAATTATACCCACAAGTAAAAAGGAGGCCGCAGCCTCCTTAAATAAATTTCATCTTTATTTAGTATTCTTAGTCAACTTGTAGCCTGGGTGAAGCGTAGCGAAACCCGGGAACATACAATTAACAACCGGGGTTTCGCTACGCTTCACCCAGGCTACACCGATCATTTAAATATTTTATAAAGATTATTTTGCCAATGCAGCCTTAGCTTGTTCAGCAATTGCAGCAAAAGCTACTTTGTCATGAACAGCCAAATCAGCCAATACCTTTCTATCCAGTTCGATTGCTGCTTTTTTCAATCCGTCAATCAAACGGCTGTATGATAAACCGCACTCACGAGCTTGCGCATTAATACGTGTAATCCACAAAGCACGGAACTGACGTTTTTTCTGACGTCGGTCACGATATGCGTATTGACCTGCTTTAATTACTGCTTGTTTCGCCATGCGGTAGGTTCGGCTACGGGCTCCGTAATAACCTTTAGCTTGGTCTAAAACTTTCTTGTGACGAGCTTTCGCTGTCACACCACGTTTAACTCTTGGCATTCTTCATTCTCCCCTTAACTACCGTGCAACATGCGTGCTGCTAAACGTGCATCGCATGGCTTCAAAGTACCAGCTTCCACGCGCAAATGACGCTTCGCCTTGGTAGACTTTTTGGTGAGGATATGATTTCTATAAGCGCCGCGACGTTTAATCGCGCCACTTGCTGTCTTACGGAAGCGTTTAGACGCTCCGCGATGTGACTTCAACTTCGGCATAACAATATACTCCGCATTTATTCAGCTACTTAGTTTTTTTGGGTGCTAAGACCATCAGCAATTGTCTTCCTTCACGTTTCGCATGCTGTTCTACAACTGCAAATTCAGCTGTATCTTGCTGTAAACGTTCAAGAATCTTCATACCGAGTTCTTGATGAGCCATCTCACGTCCACGAAAACGTAGCGTAATTTTGACCTTATCACCATGATTTAGGAAACGGATCAGGTTGCGTAGCTTGACCTGATAATCTCCATCTTCCGTCGTAGGACGGAATTTTAATTCTTTGACTTGAATTTGCTTCTGCTTTTTCTTCGCTTCAGCTTGTTTTTTACTCAATTCAAAGAGAAACTTGCCATAATCCATGATACGGCATACAGGAGGCTTGGCGGATGGGGATATTTCCACCAAATCCAACCCACCTTCTTCCGCTGCACGCAGGGCTTCACGCGTTGAAACTATTCCTGCCTGATTACCATCGACATCAATTAAGCGTACCTCAGGTACATTGATCTGTTCATTAATTCGTGCGCGATCATTTTCACGCTTAGTTGGTGCACTAATGGTTTAATCCCCCCTGCTTGTTACTTAATAATTGACCCTTTACGAGCAATTTCTTGCGCCAAGGTATCACAAATTGTATCTATTGTCATCACACCTAAGTCTGTTCCTTCGCGTGAACGCACAGCAACCTGGTTTGATTCAACTTCTTTATCTCCTATCACTAGGAGATAAGGTACTTTTTGTAAAGTATGTTCGCGGATTTTAAAACCAATTTTTTCATTTCTCAAGTCATAGTTGGCGCGAACACCCCTTTTTTGCAAAATTTGTGTTATTTTCTTTGCATACTCATTCTGTTTTTCGCTGATTGTTAGGATCATTGCTTGCACTGGGGATAACCACAAAGGCAGTTTTCCTGCATAGTGTTCTATCAAAATACCCATGAAACGTTCAAAAGATCCTAAAATTGCACGATGCAACATCACTGGAACTTGTTTACTGCCATCTTCAGCGACATATGAAGCATCCAACCGACCTGGCATTGAGAAGTCAACTTGTATGGTTCCGCACTGCCAAATTCTACCCAAACAATCTGCTAAAGAACATTCGATTTTGGGTCCATAAAAAGCACCTTCGCCTGGTGCATCAACCCATTCAATATGTCGATCTTTCATTGCTTGTTTTAAAGCAGATTCGGCTTTATCCCATACCTCATCACTTCCAACCCGCTTTTCAGGACGTAATGCCAAACGGTACTTAATCTCACCAAAACCAAAATCAGTATATACCGACTGAACCAGCTCAAGCATCATTGCTACTTCTGATTGAATTTGATCTTCAGTACAAAAGATATGAGCATCGTCTTGAACCATGTTACGAACGCGCATTAAACCATGCAATGCACCAGAGGGTTCGCAGCGATGACAATTACCAAACTCTGAAAATCTTAATGGCAAATCTCTGTAGCTTTTTAAACCTTGATTGAATACTTGAACATGGCATGGACAATTCATTGGCTTAACTGCATAGTGACGATTTTCTGTTTCAGTAACAAACATCTCATCTCTAAAATTAGCCCAGTGGCCTGATTTTTCCCAAAGTACTTTATCAACTAATTGCGGTGTTCTAATTTCTTGATAACCAAAATCAACCAAGCGATTGCGCATATAGCGCTCGAGTTCTTGATAAATTGTCCAACCTTTGGGATGCCAAAATACCATTCCAGGAGCGATATCCTGAAAATGGAATAATTCTAAGCTCTTTCCTAATTTACGATGATCACGCTTTTCAGCTTCTTCTAAACGGAATAAATAGTCTGCCAAAGATTTTTTATCAGCCCAGGCAGTACCATAAACACGTTGTAACATTTCGTTATTGGAATCGCCACGCCAGTAGGCACCAGCTAATTTAGTCAACTTAAATGCCTTCAAAAATCCAGTAGAAGGAACATGAGGGCCACGACAGAGGTCTTCAAAATCGCCTTGTTTATACAAGGATAACACTTCATTTTCAGGAATATCGGCAATGATCTTCGCTTTGTATTCTTCGCCAATACTCTTGAAATACTGTATTGCCTCATCACGGGGCAATTCTCTGCGCACCACTGGGTAATTCGCCTTGGCCAATTCCACCATTTTTGCTTCGATTAATTCCAGATCTTCAGGAGTAAAGGCTCTTTGGAAGGCGAAATCATAATAAAAACCATCTTCAATAACTGGTCCTATAGTTACCTGAGCTGTTGGAAAAAGACTTTTAACTGCTTGTGCTAATAAGTGCGCTGTAGAGTGACGAATTACTTCAAGGCTTTCTTCTTGTTTTTCAGTCAGAATAACTAAGGCACAATCATTTTCAATCAGAAAAGAAGTATCGACCATGCGATCATTAACACGAGCTGCCAAAGCAGCTTTAGCAAGACCAGGGCTTATGCTATGAGCTACATCATAAACCGTTAAGGGCGCTTCAAAATGTTTTATACTTCCATCAGGTAATTTAATGTTTGGCATAATTTTATCCGTAAGCACTTCTTTTCAAAAAAAAACCCTGCATGGCAGGGCTTAAACCTTTATTAAGAGGAGTCGATCTCAAACATCATCCCAAATGAAAGTGGGTGCTCCTGGAATACGATTTAGTTGCATGGTAGGCACGAGTGGGATCGAACCACCGACCACCACCATGTCAAGGTGGTGCTCTACCACTGAGCTACGTGCCTATAAAACGACCTGCATACACATTGGGGTGAAGTATATAATAAGGTGATATTACAAAGCAATCATTTAGATTATTTTGTATTAATAAATCGTCTATTTCATCCCTGTATTTATCGTATTTGCTAAAGTACTCAATCAAAATGCAAGGCTATGGAATTTAGAAAGGCTTAAATGGAGGGGAAACCATTCAAGCCATGATTTTGCGAGGTTAACTGCTATGAGTTATCCACTTTTCTTCTATTGGACTGTGCTGTGATATTGTTCCATCTTACATCACTAAACCTTTCCATAGGTTTCGGAGGCATTATACTTCTTCACCCTTTATTGTCAACTTTTAATTTCCAATAGAAACTTATAGTTTCTTAAACTTGTATATTTTGAATTTAACGTTTCGATTTGTTATAATTTGTTTTTATATCAAAATCAAACTCCGAGATCAGTGCATGGAAAAAATTAATTTGGCAAAACAATTTGCGGACCGCTTACGTGATGCCATGATCGCGGCGGGATTTAATTCACAACGTTCTACTTCAGGTGTTTGTATCCATAAGTTGTCTGAAATTACAGGGTATTCGGTACAAATATGCCGTAAGTACCTCCGTGGTGAAGCAATTCCTGAACCAGTCAAATTGGTGGAAATCGCGGGGAAACTTCATGTTTCACCGGGTTGGTTGTTATTTGGAAACTCTCAAAATGATCAAGGGATTACTCGCGAAAAAATAACAGTTAATAAAAATTTACTTCACTATCTCTTCACCAAAGCATCATGTCTTTATAACAGTACACTCTTGGAACAAGAAATACCTAATTTTTTAATGGAATTAATTAACGATATTAGTCTAATTAATGCGGATGAAGTGCAGTCTAAAAAAATTATTGATTTGGCTTTAGCTTCAGTCAAACACTTTAGCCATGCACCTGGAACATAAAAAGCGCCAAATAATTCAGCAATGGAAAAATGACCAAAGGGCATCGAGTTTTCAAATAGTCTCTAGCCCCTTGGTAAAATGAATTGAATGGAATCATATTGAGAAAGGCTGGGTATAACGCTCGATATATTTTTCGATATGCTCTTGTCTTTCTTTAATGACCTCATTCATTTCTTTAAGGAATTGTTTCACTCCATCCATATTGAAATGACGATGATGTTTATTTGCATAGTTAACAAATTGTTGAGCCATTTCCCTGCAATGTTCTGGAGAATATTTTTCATCACCTTTAAGACCCTCTTGATACATTTCTCTCAATGCTCTTTCAACCCGGGGGCCAGTCAGTTTATCTTCTCTAACACGAAGAGCAATTTCTCCAGGATAACTTGCTTTAGCAGTTGGCTCCGCATGTCTCTTAAAGAGAGGATGTTTTGATTTTTCACTAAGCATGTTTTTTTGAGATTGTCTTGTTTCCGTATAATCTGATGCAGCAGTAATTGCAGTTTCAAGAGTCTCTTTGGAAAAAGGATGATTTATTTTGAGACCGTATCCATCGAATACTTTAGTCACTTCTGGTGAATTTAGTACATCTATCATTTCTGATAAACTATGAAAACCTGATTTGCAAGTAAATGCCAAGAAAGTCTGAATAATATTATCCATATCTTTTTGTAACGTAGGACTTTGCTGGTTTTCTTTAACATACTCATTTAATACGGCTGCCAAAGTATAAGCTGTACCAGAAACTGAATTAACAAAAGGAACATCCACATTTTTAGCAGAATACCCGTCTTTAACTGTTCGCTTGATTAAAAAACTATCCGTAATACTGCCTTTTACTGCTTCCTCTCTACGCTCAACTAAAGGCATTGGAGTGTTTGCTTTGATGATACCAGGGTTTATTGAGTAACCGACATCGTGTGGTTTACGTTCTGAACCTCTGTCTTTAAAATCAGATAACGCATTTTCTTCATGCCGCATCTCAATTATTTTACCTAAAACAACCGGTGTAGCATGTGCGTCCTCACCAAATCCCCTTATTGCAGCAACGACCATTTCCATATCATTCAAATTATTAACTTTTCTAAGCTTTGAAAAATCTTGTTTTTCTGCATATAGCTTATTAGCACCAACCATAAATTTGGCAAGGCGGTCAAGACTGTCTTGATGATCTGTCGTGTCAAGAGTTTTCCATTGTTCAGTAGTAAACTTATGTTCAAAGTACCGTCTACTTTCTACTTGCTCAGGCTTGCAGTTTTTAGCTGCTGCTACAGCAGCTTGTTCAAATAACTCTGCAATGCCTGGGTCCTTTAGAGTTTTGGCTGCTGTAATAAGTTTTTCAACAGCATCAGTATAATTGACTTCTAGATAATCAACTTTAATTGCATCCATCGCCTCTTTTAGTGGTTTTTGATCTTCTAGTATATTGTTTTCATTTTTGAGTATGTCTAATGCAATTAAAATAAAATCAGAAGTATCAATTTTTCCGTTTTCCAACATTTTTCTTAGATCACTAGTTTTGCGAGGCATTTTAAACTCCCATAAAGTCTGTGTATAATTAAATTCAAGAGCATATTATGCACACCTCATGTAAGCACAATGCTGAGTGGGGTATTTTAAGTTATATAGATTAAGAAAATATTAAGAAGTATTGATTTTGATCATATAAGTTTAAGGATTCAACTGTATGAAAAAATTTTTGAAATCTGAGGCTATTTTTCAGTGCATCGAAATAAATGATATCGAGAAGTTAAAAACTGAAATAAATAAGTACTCTAGAGCGGAGCTTGTAAAACGTTCTTCTGGTTTAATCAGGCATGAAAAAAGTGTAAGAAGCTATAACCTTTTGGAAGCATGTTGTCTTGTCGAAAATGAAGATGCGCTTCGCGAATTGTTGTCAAGGGACTTGCTCTGGGAGGCATCCAGAATCAAGGGGGCGGCACATCTTGCTGCGGCATCTAAAAAATATTCATTAATAAAATTGCTGATAAAGCACGGCCTTACGGCGAATGAGGCTTTGCTAGAAGCATGCCAAGCAAATAATATTGAGTTGGTAAAAAATATATTACTTGAAAAGAGTAAGGAAATTGACTTTAGCAATTGCGAACCATTATTCATCGCGGCTGCTCATGGATATCTTCCCATTATTCAGATATTGGAAGAACATGGTTTTGATTTGCGTGCTGGCGAAGATAAAGCATTGTGTTTTGCTGTTCGAGGCAATCATATTGATTGCGCACGCTATTTAATTTTGAAAGGCGCTAATTTAAACGCTCAGAATGAGCTGCCATTAAAAACAGCCATTGTTAATGGCGATTTAGATATGGTCAATATGCTGTTAGATAATGGAGCGGAGCTTATAAGTGTAGCTGAAGATGAATTTGTTGCTCTAGCAGAGCGCTATAAGCAATTTGAAATTGCCAATACATTGCGCACCAAACTGGCAGAGATGCATATTGTACCTCGTCTTAATACCAAACAAAGTACACATACCTCAAGTGTAGACAGTTCGGCAGCCGAATCAGCTCTACGATTGCAGAAACGTTATGGGGATAAACTAAAACCAGCGTTAATAGATAAAACGATTAGTGAAATAACCATGTGGGGTACTGTTTTATCAAATTCAAAATCTCAGGAAGAATTAGCTGCTCATAGAGCTCTGGATGACCTTTTGAAAGGAACAGAAATCCATACCAAGACAGGTATTCTTTTAAAAAAACTTTTGCTCTTAACTTGGATTGCTATTCATGATGAAGAACATAGACAGGGGGAATTAGCAGAGGCTCTCAGGATGTTGAAAGAGGGTTTATATGAGATTCAAAGAGGATATAACTTATTAGAAGGCGATAAAGAGAGTGCGCAAGAGGATATCGATATTTGTCGTGATGGAAAATTGAATAAGCTCATGGAAAAATTAGTAGGAATCCATCCCGATGTAGAGATCGACTTTGTCACAAAAGAAGTTGCTTCCTATAAGTTACAGGCAGTAGTTAGAGAGGAAGCAAAAAAATTTATTCAGTCCTCTCCTCCTCTATTAGTTAATAGCATGTTCAAGCAAAAACCAACACTGGAAAGCATTTGGGACTCAATTCATGAAAGAGTCAAAAAAAGAATGTTCGAAGAGTTTTCTGCTTTATTTAAATCATATGATGATGCCGATTTTGATTCATTTGTTCGCATGGGAATTTATGTTGATTTGGAAAGTGGTTCTTCCCAAAGTACATCTACAAAAGAGTCCCCCCAAAATAGCCCAAGATAGTCCAAGAATTAGGTGAACCATTATTTGGTGATGGATCTGGGAACTAACACACGTTGTTCGCAGTGCCCTATTTCTCCATTTGACTTAATAGTGGTATCATTGCATTTTAAAAAAACACACTGAGTTTATATGTTACTCCATTATCTTTTCATCATAGGCATTTGTGTTGAAGCGATCACTGGCGCATTAGCAGCCGGTCGCAAAAAAATGGATTTTTTTGGTGTGATGCTCATTGCCAGCATTACTGCATTAGGCGGTGGAACTGTAAGAGATGCCCTATTTAATACTTATCCACTGACCTGGGTAACTCATCCTGAATATCTGCTGTATACCTCATTATGTGCATTCCTAACTATATTTATTGCCCATTCATTGATTCGAATTATGAAAATATTTTTAATCCTTGACGCACTTGGATTATCTACTTTCGTGATTATTGGTACTCAAAAAGCATTGCATCATGGTTTATCTCCGAGCATCGCCATTATTAGTGGCATGATCACCGGTATTTGTGGGGGGATGTTGCGGGATATTTTATGTAATGACATCCCTCTAGTGTTAAGAAAAGAACTCTATGCAGTGATTGCTCTTGCTGGTGCATTACTATTTATCGTTCTAGATTATTTTCATACCCCAGAAAATATTAACATAATAGTCACACTAGTCAGTATTTTTACAGCGCGTCTGTTGGCTATTTTCTTCCATATTGAAATACCCATATTTGATTATTCAGAGAGTATCAAAAAGCGTAGACGGAAATCCTAGGGATAAAATTGTAGCCAGGGTGAAGCGCAGCGATGCCCGGGGATTCTCTGGATATGAACGAATTGTTCAAACCCGGGTTCCGCTTCGCTTCACCCAGGCTACTTCTTCTTATTCCTAAACTTCTTTCACTTCAATAATGCTTACTTCTTCTACTGGCACATCAGCATGTCCCATATGTTGTCCCGTTTTTACTTTGGCAATAGAGTCCACAATATCCATACCTTCCACTACCTCACCAAATACGCAATATCCATATCCTTGCATGTGGTCACCGCTGTAGTTCAGAAATGCATTATCAGCAACATTAATAAAAAATTGCGCTGTTGCAGAGTGAGGATCCATGGTTCGTGCCATTGCAATAGATCCACGTTTGTTTGGCTTCGCATTTTTTGCTTCATTTTTAATGGGCTCATTAGTAGATTTCTGCTTCATCTCTGAATCCAGTCCACCACCTTGAATCATAAAACCTGCAATAACACGATGGAAAATTGTATTATTATAAAAACCACTGCGCACATAATTAAGAAAATTTTCTACTGTAGCTGGAGTATTTTCTGTATCTAACTGTAGATGAATATCACCTTTAGATGTGCTAATTACAACCATTTTATCTCCTGTTATTTTTTAGATTATTTGATGAATCCATATAAAAAGCATTGCTTTTTATAGGACAATTCATTCGTTAATGACGTAAACGGGCATATGATGCCTTTAGTTTGAACTTTCGTTAATTATCAACTCGCGCATTTTATCACAAACATCGTGCATTATATGAACATTGTGAATACTTGCCAACGCGGTAAATAAATTTGTTTTTTGCTTTGCTAACTGATGTAAATAGGAACGTGAGTAATTCTGGCAGGTATAACACGAACACTGTGCCATAATTGGCGACATATCCTCAGCAAAACATGATTTCTTAATTTGAATCCGTTCGTTCTCATATTCACTGGCAAAACGTAACCAATTGCCTTCTCGAATTAATTCCCCACAATATAAAGAGCCATGGCGTGCATTACGTGTTGGAGCAACACAATCAAACATATCAATTCCCTCGGCAACTACATCCAAAAGATCCTGTGGCGACATGCCAACACCCATTGTATAGCGCGGTTTATCTTCAGGCAGATAATCACGAACCCAACGAATAACCTCAACAGTAGTTTTCATATCAAAACCAATTGTTTCGCCACCAATCGCAATACCATCGGTATTCATTGAAGAGATAAAATCTGCACTTTCACGACGTAAGTCTTTAAAAGTTCCTCCTTGAATAATTCCAAAAAGTGCCTGCTCGTAACCATATCGTGAGTTTGGATGTTGGAGGTGGTATTGCATGGATTGTCGTAACCATCGATGCGTACGTGTCATAATATGGCTTACTTCATCTTTGGTACAACTATCCGGCGTACACTGATCAAAAGCCATGATAATATCCGCGCCAATAATCTTTTGGGTTTCCAAAGACATTTCGGGAGTCATATGAATCAATCGCTGACTACTAGGTAATTTGAAGTGAGCCCCTTCTTCATCAATAGTACAAATTTCTTTATTCTTGGAAAGACTAAAAACCTGAAAACCACCGCTATCTGTTAACATCGGACCGTGCCATCCCATAAAAGGATGCATTCCCCCGGCTTTTTCAATAACTTCCATACCAGGGGCACATAACATATGATAAGTATTCCCACCTAATATGATTTGACTGTGTGCATCTCGCAATTCTGTAGGGGTCATATTATTTACACCAGCGCGGGTACCAACTGGCATAAAGACCGGTGTAATAAATTCACCATGGGCTGTAGTTACACGTGTTACCCGTGCTTGAGTAGCGGCGTGCTTATGTAACACATTGCAAGAAAAGGTTTTCATTTACTAAAAATAATTCAAAAATGCCGATGATAGCTAAGTCAACTGCAGATTACCAGCATTAGCCATGTTAATAATGAATCAATCTATGATATCATGCGCAAAACCAATGGAAGCATGGTCCTATTCATCCAAATTCTAAAAAGGATATCAACATATGCCCAGTTCAAATACTAATTTATTCATGATTGACATAGAAGGTATTGAGCTTTCAGATATTGAACGGGAAATCATAAGACATCCTCATGTAGGATCTGTCATTCTTTTTACACGTAATTTTACAAATCCTCAGCAATTAGAGCACTTAATTCGTGAAATCCGTGACCTCAATCCCCATATTTTTATAGCAACTGATCACGAAGGGGGTTTTGTGCAACGCTTTTTGCGTCAGGGTTTTCGCTCCTTGCCTGCAGCACGCGTTTATGGCGATGCCTATGATCTGAACCCAGAGGTCGGTATCAGACTTGCAAGACAATATGGCGAAATTATGGCCAAAGATCTGTTGGCTTGTGGTATTGATGTAAGTCTCGCACCAGTCTTGGATTTACATGGCCAAAGTCGCGTTATTGCACATCTGGATCGTGCTTTTCACCATGATCCTGATGTAATTATTGCTTTGGCAAGCGCTTTTATTGAAGGCATGAATGCAGCCGGTATGCCTGCAGTTGCCAAACATTTTCCTGGCCATGGTTCGGTTAGTGCTGATTCACATATTTCAATGCCAATTTCTCTTGCCTCAATTGATGAATTGAAAATTAAAGATTTAAAACCTTTTATCGAGCTGATTAGAAAAGGATTGCTCAGTGCCATCATGCCTGCTCATGTAACTTATAAAACAATAGATGCGGACAAGCCTGCTGGCTTTTCAACAATTTGGTTGCAAGAGATATTACGCCATGAATTGAAGTTTGATGGTCTGATTTTAAGCGATTGTCTGAGTATGACCGGTGCCGATATAGGCAATCTAATGACACGAACAGAAGAGGCACTTAAAGCGGGTTGTGATATGTTGATTGTCTGCCATCAACCACGCCAAGTATTGCTCGAATTATTACAAAAAATCACGTTATCCCAATCATCGGAATCAGCCGCTCGTATTACTCACTTTAAAAATCAGCTGCTTCGCTTTGCCCATCCGGAAAAAAATCATCGCAATCCCTATTTATCACAAGTAGCGCAAGAAAAGGATTCTGGCATTGTTGGTAAAAATCAGCAGTTTAACACTTCAGAAACGATTTAACGCCTGGGTGCAGCGCAGCGGAACCCGGGTTCTAACGATTCTTTCAGGCTCATAATCCCCCGGGTTCCACTGCGCTGCACCCAGGCTACAAATTATCCATGCGAAACTTACTCGAACTGGTCTGCCAAAATAAGAAACATCCCATTAGAGCCATGAATAAAAAGTACATCGCACACCATCCCGGCATCGAGATTCCGAATAGGCGCCAAGTGACCTCAGCACAATCCCCGGTTCCTAAAAACAAAGCTTTTACTACGGTTTGCCATGGTAAGTAACGAATTAAAATATCCAAGCTTGGCATGCAAGCGGGAGCTTTACCTGCAGGTAAGGACTGTAACCATAGCTGGCGTAAAGAAAAATACAACCCGGCACATGCAATAATTATTTGTAAGAAACTAATAACACGCGCTTTTTTTAAGGTTCGAAAACTCAATCCCATAACAGCTAACAACAACAAGACACAAACACGCTGCATAATGCATAAAGGGCAAGGGACAAGCCCAACAACATATTGAAAATAAAAAGAAGCGAATAATACAAACACTGTCAGTGTGGCATTGAAGGTTTGAATTTTTCTGAAAGTAAGTTTTCTCATGATTTTGGCAACATATAGGATATAGCGGCTTTAAGATCATCATCATTGCATTTAATGCACGTTCCTTTTGCAGGCATAGCATTCAACCCTTTTATTGAAGAGGCAAGTAAATCATTTAATTTTCTCCCGGCTAAACGCGGCTTCCAATCCTGTTCATTTCTGAATTTTGGTGCTCCCGCAAGGCCATCTCGATGACAAACAATACAATATTGTTCGTACGTTTCTTGTCCGGGTTCTTTTTTTGTTGTTGCATTACTAATTGCTTTATTATCTGCTTGAGCTTGTCCTTGTACAGCGACTTCCCCTACAGGTTGAATTCTTAATTGCATTTCTCGTTGTCGCACTTCATCACATGCATACACCGTAAATGAAAAACAAAACAATAATATGAAAAACTGCAACCTCATGCCCATACACCTCATGATAATAATTTAGGATGATACCCAGAAGTGATTTTTTTTTCCAGCAGGATTAAAACCAAATACGAGGAAAATCATTTTATTTCCTTGAAACAATCTTCAAACTATAATGGCTATTCAAACAAAAACTGAGGGAGATAAGATATGGTACAAGCAATTCCAAAAGGATTTCATACTGTAACCCCAACACTTACTTTTAAAGAATGTGCCAAAGCAATTGAATTTTACCAAAAAGCATTTAATGCCAAATCCCTGCATATTTTCCCTTCCTTAGATGGAAAAGGGATTATGCACGCTCACCTGCAAATCGGTAACTCTACTATTATGATGGGGGACGAAATGGAAGGAGAAAATTGTGCTAAAAGTGCTGAAACTCTTGGCAAATCCCCAATTGGATTCTTTTTATATGTTTCTGATGTAGATTCCATGTTCCAACAAGCTGTAGCTGCAGGGGGACAAATTACTATGCCTGTAACTGATATGTTTTGGGGCGATCGCGTCGGGCAAATTAAAGACCCTTTTGGTTACTTTTGGATGATTGCCACACATACCCAAGATCTAACGGACGAAGAAATCAAAAAAAACGCAGCAGATTTCTTTAGCTCCATAGCAAAAAAATAAGTTATAAGGATTCAAAATGTCAGACTATACTGAACTGGAACCCGCTTTACTCATTGCAGATCCTAAAATTGTCGCCATTCCGGTAATTGATAATCAAGATCCAATAGTTGATTTAATAAATCATCCTGAAATTAGCTATGGTCCCTCTCCAGAAATACCGAATAACACTGATTACACAAAAATGCGAAAAACAGTATTTGAAAAATTAAAGCAAGCTCAATCCTTGTTACCTAAAGGATTACGTTTTTGTTTGTATGAAAGTTATCGGAGTCTGACACTACAAAAATCGCTTTTTGATACACGTTATGAGAAAGTTAAAAATAAACATCCTGAATGGTCATCTGCACAGATTTTTACAGAAACAACCCGAATGGTTTCCCCGGTAATCAACCAAGACGGTTCGCCCAATATTCCACCTCATTCAACAGGTGCTGCAATAGATGTCTATTTAATCAATAAACAAGGAGAGGCCATTGAAATGGGAATTCATCCCAAAGATTGGATGGAAGATTTAGATGGCACCCTTTCATTAACTGCTTCAGAAATTATTAGCGAGGAAGCAAAGCAAAATCGAAAGATCATGAGTCATGTCTTAGAGGCCGTAGGTTTTGTTAATTATCGTAACGAATACTGGCATTGGTCTTATGGAGATCGTTATTGGGCTTATTATAAACACAAACCTTATGCTATTTACGATAGTTATAAATAAGCTTTGTAGCCTGGGTGAAGGCAAAGCCGTAACCCGGGTTTCGCTGCGCTGCACCCAGGCTACAACGATCACAGGCAACCTAAATTTTCGTTAAAAGATTGCATTTAAAGGCAGTATTTACGATTAAACTAAAAATTCGACGAAACTCACAACTCCATTCGACAACTCTTTGAAAATTAGGGTATATTTCACTTTGTATTATTCAATATGGATGTATCACAATAAGGAAATGATATGGCAAACACCAATGAAATTTACACCCCAGATGCTTTAAGACGTAATTGGGGATGGCTTTTAGGGTTGGGAATATTACTTGTTTTTCTAGGTTGCGTCGGCTTGAGTATGGTTATTGGCTTGACACTGGTCAGTATGTATTTTTTTGCGGCCTTATTAATTATCTCTGCAATCTCTCATTTTATTGATATTTTCAAACACAGAGATTGGAAAGGCATATTTTGGCAAGCAATCATTGCAGTTTTATACCTAATTGGCGCTGGTGTTGTCATCTATGACCCCTTCTTAGCATCCACTTTAATTACGGCACTTTTGGCAGGGGTTCTAATTGTTATTGGTATCACTCGAATAATTCTGGCTTTCTCTTTAAAAGAAGCTAAAGGATGGGGTTGGCTTTTATTTGCAGGAATCATCGCCATTCTTCTTGGCATTTTAATCATCATGCAATGGCCAATTAGTGGTTTATGGGTTATCGGAATGTTCATTGCAATTGATATGATTGTTAATGGTTGGACTTATATTTTTATCGCTCTTTCTGTACGTGCATCCATATAACGAACATAGTATGATACTGCATCCTTTCCTAAATGCAGTATCATATGAGTAGAACATTACGTATCGCAACACGCCAAAGTCCATTAGCCTTATGGCAAGCCAATCATGTTCGAGATTTACTGCTAAATAAATGGCCAAATCTGCAGATAGAATTAGTACCTATGAGTACATCTGGAGATAAGTTCCTCATAGATAAACTTCAGGCTATTGGCGGAAAAGGGTTATTTGTAAAAGAGTTAGAAGAAGCATTATTGGATAAGAGAGCAGACTTTGCGGTTCACTCTTCAAAAGATATGCCTGCAGAATTTCCTGAAGGCTTAGAGCTCGTTGCAATCTGTAAAAGAGATAATCCGTTTGATGTCTTTGTCAGTTATCAACACACTGATCTGCAAACACTACCTGCTCAATCTATAGTGGGAACCTCAAGTCTTAGACGCCAATCGCAATTATTAGCGCATAGACCGGATTTATGTGTTAAATCGTTACGCGGTAATATCAACACCAGGCTTGAAAAACTTAAATCAGGAGAATATCAAGCAATCATCCTAGCGGCGGCAGGTCTTGAACGTATGGGATTCACCGATGTCATAACGGAACAATTATCAGCTCAAATCATGCTGCCGGCGTGTGGTCAGGGTGCCTTAGCAATCGAATGCAGAAGCGATGATCACGAAATTCAGGCACTACTTGTCGAACTCAACGATCCAATATCGTCTATTTGCGTGCATGCAGAGCGAAAGGTCAATGCACTCTTAGGTGGGAATTGTCATGTGCCTTTAGCCGTTTTTTGCTCACCAATGGCGAATAATCAGCTGTCTCTACAAGCAAAAATTTTAACCCTTGATGGTTCGCAAATCATCCAGAGCACACAAACTGGTCCAATAGAGCAGGCAACCAGCATGGCGGAACATTGCGCCGAATCATTGCTGGCACAAGGTGCTGCAAATCTTCTTGCATCAGTTCCAAAATGAACAATTCACTACGTGGCTTATGCATTCTAAATACTCGCCCACGAAGTCAGGCGGGCCCGCTAAGCCAAAGCATTCGTGACGCAGAAGGAAAAGTAATTGAACTCCCAACGTTAGAAATCGAAGCGACAAATACTGGTTGGGTCAATTTATTACCTGATTTAAGCACAGTAAACCAAGCTATTTTTATTAGTGCTCATGCGGTTCATTATTGTTTTACTCAATTAAACCAGCAACATATAGAATGGCCCTCTTCAATTCAAGTCATTGCAATTGGCCACGGCAGTGCCGCAGCGCTCCAGAAGTTCGGCATCCGAGTGAGTGCGATCCCTGAGATACCTGACAGCGAACATTTATTGGCCTTAAAAACATTACAACAACCAAAAAAACAAAACGTGCTACTATTTAAGGGAGTAGGAGGCAGACCACTTATTGAGGAACAGTTGATACAAAGAGGAGCTAACCTGGTTATTCTCGAAGTGTACAAAAGGGTTATCCCTCAAATTAACACTCAATTTATTCAATCGATATGGCGCGATGATTTAGTGGACATTATACTGTTAACAAGTGAACAGTCTTTGCATAACCTATTTACACTGTTTGACAAAGAAGCCCATGATTGGCTGCGTAATAAAAAATGGCTAATGATTAGCAAGCGACTTGCTCAAGTAGCCTCTTCATTGGGCATAAGAAATATTAGGATATGCCACCCTAGTCGGGTGATGAATACATTGTTTAACTACGTAAACAAGGATTAACTTATGGTAAACGGTAACGAAGAACAAGCACAAAAAACAAAAAAAATACCTCATACTATGCAAGTTGAAAAAGCAAAACCCAAAAGCAATCCTACTGTTTCTCAAGGTAAATACCTAATCCCTGCATTCGCTTTTATTGTGTCCTTAGGCGCCTTAGGCGTTGCAGCCCATACTCTTTCCTTAAATAAACAATTGCACGCTCAATTAAACCAAGCACGAGATAATTTCTCCACACAACTACAACAACTCGAGCAAAAACAAGAACAAACTCAAGAACAAATTAGTGCAAAAACAAATAATGCCGAAGAAATACAAACACAATTACAAACTAAATTTGATCACCTGAACAAGCAATTACAAAATGCAATGAACCAAAGGTTCTATCAAAATCAGGATTGGCTTCTTCTAAAGGCGCGCTACTATCTTGAATTAGCTCAAATCAATGCACATTGGAGTAATGGTGTTGATTCGACCATAGCATTGCTGGAGCAAACTGATCAGCTCTTAAAACAGTTAAACGACCCCAAAATTTTGAATATACGACAGGCAATAGCCAAGGATATAGCACAAATGCAAGCCTTGCCCTCTGTAGATATTGCCGGTTTGTTAAGCCAATTGGATGCTGCTCAAAACAGTGTTAATGATTTGAGCATACCGCTACCTATAAGTGGGAACACTCCTGCAACAGAAAATGTAACGACTACACCCAATAATTCTTCTTGGCGCTCACGTTTACAAAGCAGTATGAATGTACTGGAAAAACTTGTGGTGATTCGCCGACATGATCAGGAAATTAAACCGCTCATGTCCCCTTTATTTGAAGCCCTGCTCAAAGAAAAACTCCATCTGAATCTCCAAGAAGCACAATGGGCAGTTCTAAATAACGAGCCCTTTGTTTATCAATTGGTTCTGAAACAAGCGATTAATAATCTTAAAATGAATTTTAATCAAAATACGCCAAGTACGGCTGCTTTAATCAAAAAACTAACTGAATTACAGCAGATGAATGTAACTCAAAAAAGACCGACACTGGGTTCGGCTCTCCCGATGCTCAATGAGTTGATTGATGCAAAGAAGACTCCAGTGAATCAATCCTTAAATAGCGAAAACAGCGAACAAGGAGGAAATCAATAATGCTTCGTCTTCTCTTTGCTTTTTTGATTTTACTGGGCGCTGTAGCTTTAGGAATTCAACTTAATAAAGATCCAGGTTATGTACTCATTGCGATCAACTATTGGACTATTGAAACTACGGTTTGGGTAGCTGTCTTTAGTCTTATTATTTTGTTCATTATTTTGTATTTTATTCTGCGTTTATTCCTGAACATCTCTCGTACTCCAGGCGCATTAACTCAATGGCATTCCAAGCGACAGGCCCAAAAAGCTCAAGCAATAACTCGTAAAGGATTCATTGAATACAGCGAAGGACATTGGTTAAAGGCCAAAAATCATTTGATTAAAGCCTTACCCAACACGGATACACCATTACTTAATTATTTAACAGCAGCCCGAGCAGCTCAAAAAATGGGAGACAACCAATTACGTGATGATTATTTGCGTGAAGCCCAGCAATCAATGCCTGAAGCTAAAATTGCTGTTGAATTGACGCAAGCAGAATTGCAACTCGCAAATCATCAATGGGAACAGGCCCTGGCAACGTTAAAACATTTACATGATATAGCACCACGTCATCCTTATGTCTTAAAACTCATCATGCAACTTTATCAAGAAGTAAAAGACTGGCCACAACTCATTACAATTTTGCCTGACTTAAAAAAATACCAGGTTGTTAACCCACAGGAATTCGCATTATTGCAACACAATGCTTATTTACAAAGGCTTATTGATCTTGTAAAGCAAAATCAACCGGAGGCTGTAAATACTTTTTTTTATTCGCTACCTAAAACTTTAGTTGATGAACCTAATATTATTGCCGAATATACCCGCTTCTTATTAAAGAAAGCAGACTACACTACCGCTAATGATTTATTGCGACGTTCGTTGCGCAAAGAACTTAGTCCCCAATTGATTAGGCTTTATAGCTTATTACCTGCAGATGAAAAACAACTTACTTTTGCCGAGGGATTATTAAAGAAAAACTCTCATTCAGCAGCGCTTTATTTATGCTTAGGGCAAATCTGTATGAAACGTAAATTGTGGGGCAAAGCTAAATATTATCTTGAAAAATCAAATGAGGTTGAGCCTACTGCTTTAGCGTACAAAACTCAGGGGCAATTGCATGAAAAGCTTGGTGAGGAAGAACTTGCTTGTAAAAGCTATAAGCAGGGTTTAGAGTTAATTACAAAAGAAACTTTAACTGAAGGCAATTAATTAACTTAGGAATGCTATGGATCTTCCTAATACGTCATCCCGAACGCCATTAGGGGTCTCCAACATCTGGTACGAGCACTATGATAAATAGATTGCTCAAATCAGGAGATCCTTCGCCGTAAACGCCCAGGATGACGATAAATTTTTATCTATAAAAACTTTGGATGATGACATGCATCATTACAATTTATTTCGGTCCTTTCTACCTGAATGGTCACATGTTGAATGTTAAATTCATGGCGTAATTGTTCAACCCATTCTGCTCTTAATGCATCAGAAAGTTCTTCATCAGGCATATATAAATGTACTGACATAGCATTTTCTTGAGTGCTTAGCGCCCAAATATGTAAATCATGGAACCCTTTTACCCCAGGTTTACCAAGTAAAAAATCGCTAACCGCAGTCCAGGAAATATTTTCTGGTACCCCATCTATGATGAGTCTGAAACTTCCAGAAAATAAAGACCAAGTTCCTTTGAGTATAACTAATGCAATTAACAAACCCACTACTGGGTCTATCCAGAGCCAGCCAGTCCAATACAATAATGCAGCAGATAAAACCACACCAACAGAAACCAAAGCATCATAGAAGAGATGTAAATAGGCCCCTCGAATATTCAAATCATCAGAGCCACGAGCAAACAATAATGCCGTAGCAAAATTAATTATTATTCCCACACCTGCAACTATCATTACAGATACTGCTTGTACTTCTGATGGCGAAAATAATTTATATACGGCATCTGTAGCAATAATTCCGCATGTAAAAACTAATAAAATCCCATTCGCCAAAGCAGAGAGGATGGATATTTTTTTTAAACCATAGGTTGCCTTCATCGTAGGTGCGCGTTTCATCAGTACTGTAGCAATCCATGCTAAAACCAAACCCAAAACATCACCTAAGTTGTGAAAAGCATCTGCCAATAAACTGGTCGAATTAGATAAATAGGAAAAAACAATCTGTAAAACCACAAAAAGACCATTAGCAATTATCGAAATGATAAATGCTTTCCCATAAGTCGCTGCAACATTTGGTCCGTGATGGTGATGATGTGAACCATCATGAGAGTGCGTACTCATAACACTCCTTCGTCTTTTTGTTCTTCAGAATAATAATTAATACCGATTTTAATCCGATTACGTTCCTTTTGTTTACGCCAAGCATTTGTATCGCGTAAAGAATAAACACAACCACAATATTCTTGCTTATAAAACCCCTCACGTTTGGCAATTTCATACATACGTTCTGATCCACCATTTTTACGCCAATTATAGGTCCAGTATTCAACGTTAGGATATTTATTTGCAGCACGAATTCCACAATCATTAATTTGATTCATATCTTTCCAACGTGAAATCCCCAAAGAACTGCTGATCACCGGAAAACCATGTTCATAAGCATATAAAGCGGTTCGTTCGAAACGCATATCAAAACACATAGTGCAACGTTTACCACGCTCTGGCTCCCATTCCAAACCTTTGGCTCGAGTAAACCAATTATCTTTATCATAATCCGCATCAATGAAAGGAATATTGTGTTTTTCAGCAAAACTAATGTTTTCGTTTTTTCTGATTTCATACTCTTGAACAGGATGAATGTTCGGATTGTAAAAAAAGATAGTAAAATTAATCTCTGAACTGATAAGCGCTTCCATAACTTCACCCGAGCAGGGTGCGCAACATGAATGCAGTAATAACTTATCTGCACCGTTAGGTAATTCCAACTGCTCTCTTTCTATCATTTTGTTACATCCGACATATTTATAAAATGGTGACGATAATATACC
Organism: Legionella steigerwaltii; assembly: GCF_001468065.1. Classification (GTDB taxonomy): domain Bacteria; phylum Pseudomonadota; class Gammaproteobacteria; order Legionellales; family Legionellaceae; genus Legionella; species Legionella steigerwaltii. The sequence goes on along the minus strand of NZ_LNYZ01000008.1, from coordinate 5,197 downwards.
AATTCTGCAATGGAATCTTTAATATCGTCTAATGCAAGGTGTTTGGATTCTTTTACTACTCCATTCAACAACTCTGGCCTCCAACGAATAGCTAGCTCTTTCAGTGTGCTCACATCCAAATTTCGGTAATGAAAAAAAGCCGCAAGCTCCGGCATGTATTTATACAAAAAACGCCTATCCTGGCACACGCTATTTCCACACATTGGTGATTTACCTTTATCCAAGTACTGCTTTAAAAAATCGATGGTTTCTTGCTCTGCTTGTGTCTCACTAATTTGACTTTCTAAAACTCGTTTGACTAAACCAGATTGGCCATGTTGTTTGGTATTCCAAGAATCCATACCATCCAGTAAGGTTTTAGGTTGAGAAATAGCAAAAACTGGCCCTTCGGCAATTACATTTAAATGAGGATCCGTCACGACGGTAGCAAGCTCGATTATTCTGTCTTTTTCAGGTTCAAGCCCTGTCATTTCCAAATCTATCCAAATTAAATTTTGATTATTTTTCATTTGCCTTCCAAGAATTTAATATCAGTTCAACACATGCCACGCGTCTTTGATGTAACGCATGTTTAATTGCTTCACCCTTATAACCTTCAGTAACAAGCGCTCGGCTATTCACTTTAGCACATTCAGCAAGCAAATGACTCCATAATTCGCTTTGTCGGTACTCAATATCTCGACCGCAACCTTCTGCATCGGATTGGCAAGCAACTAACATATTATAGAAGAGATTGGGACGACGAAATGCATCACTCTTTTCTAAAAGCTTGACAATAGTACTTGCTTGTAACTCAAATAAGCGATGAATATTCAAATGAAATCGTGAAGTTATCACGGCAAGGGCTCGATAATCATTAGGGATACGTAAACGAGAGCATAAAGCTTCAATAATGGCAACACCACGCTCTTCATGACCATGATGGCTTGGCCAATTGTGCATAGGAGATAAGGCCTTACCCAAATCATGAACCGTTGCGGCAAAACGTATAATCGGATCTGCAGTTAAACCCACTGCTGCACGTAAGACCATCAAAGTATGAACACCACTATCTACTTCATGATGATATCGATACGGATTCGGAACACCAAATAATGCATCAATCTCCGGCAAAATTACTCGTAATGCATCACAAGAACGTAAGGTAACAATAAATTGCTCTGGATTTTTCTCCTCCAGGCTTTGTTGCCATTCTTGCCAGACTCGTTCAGCGACCAGATGAGCCAACTCACCCTGCTGAACCATAGTATACATTAATGAACGTGTTTCATCCGCTAACTTAAAACCTAAATGATGAAAACGCGCTGCAAAACGAGCAACACGTAATACACGTACGGGATCTTCTACAAAAGCTGGAGATACGTGACGAAGCAACTTTGCTTCTAAATCACTTCTACCCTGATAAGGATCAATAAGATGCCCCTGCTCATCCATAGCTATTGCATTAATTGTTAAATCTCGACGTGCTAAATCATCCTCTAAAGTTACAGTGTTACTAAAATTGCAAGAAAAACCATAATATCCTGGAGCAGATTTTCTTTCAGTTCGTGCCAAAGCATATTCTTCACCAGTCTCTGGGTGCAAAAACACAGGGAAATCACGCCCAACCTGCCTGAATCCTTTTGCTAATAAATCATCAGGGCTAGAGCCAACAACAACCCAGTCACGTTCTTTTACTGGTAGATTCAATAATTGATCACGAACAGCACCACCAACCAAGTAGACTTTCATTAAATTTAATTTACCTTCATACTGTATGGTTATTTAGCCTTGATTTGCTTTCAACACGCTAAAGAATATTTTTAATGATTATATTATAGATCTGAACTATGAGTAAAAGACGTATTAGTAAGCAACAATCTGCCCGTATTGAAAAAATCCAACAAAACTATCATGAAAATAAACAAAATCATGATGATCTGGCGGATGGTTTAGTTATTACTCGATTTAGCAGGCATGTTGAAATCGAAGACCATGAGGGTAAGCATATACGGTGTTCTATTAGACCGAATCTGGAAACATTGGTTGCTGGCGATCGGGTAATTTGGCAAACAGAGGGAATGAATCAAGGTGTAGTTGTCAGTCTTTACCCTAGAAGCAGTGTTTTAGCAAAACCAACTAGCTCAGGTACGGTAAAGCCTGTTGCTGCTAATATTACGCAACTTATTATTGTAATTGCACCCAAACCTGAAATCTCTTGGCCGCTACTTGATAGCTACTTAGTTATGGCAGAAACATTACACTTGCATGCTGTAATTTTATTAAATAAAACTGATTTGCCTTGTGAGGCGCTTAAAGAACAGTTGCTCCTGGATTATGGGAATCTTCATTATCCTATTCTGCAAACGAATAAAAACATGCCTGATGGCTTGCAACAACTTAAACACATATTAAATCACCAAATTAGTGTCTTTGTAGGACAGTCTGGGGTGGGCAAATCGTCGCTTATTTCCAATATTTTGCCTCACGAACAAAACATTTCTATAAATGAGTTATCTGAAATATCAGAATTAGGTAAACACACTACCAGCAATTCACGTTATTACCATTTGCCTAGCGGTGGGGCACTAATTGATTCTCCTGGAGTAAGAGAGTTTAGCTTATGGCATATCGATGCTAGAGAAATCTCTCGCGGCTATCCTGAATTTAGGCCTTATTTGTCACAGTGTAAATTTCGTAATTGCACACATAAAGACACCCAACACTGTGCCATTATTAAAGCAAAGGATGAGGGTTTAATTTCAGAAAAACGATATGAAAATTTCATTAAACTTTGCGCACAATACACAAAATAAAGTTTATTTTGTAATTAAATAATGAGAATGATTTAGGTCCTATTGGCATTTCACTAGTTTGAGCAAATATCCTGATTTACTAGAGTCAAACGTAGCATGCATAGAGCTATTTGAGCTTCGAACACAGAAAATCAAGACAGTTTTGGTCAAGATAGTAGAAATATAAACCGTTCTAGTTATATTGACCAATATAATCGAGTATAGGTGCCTCACAATCTTTAGCATTTTCTTTTTGTGCCACGCTCAAAATAGGTTGGCTTATTTTCAATAAGTAGTTGCTTATCCGCTCGCCTATCACAGGTAGAATATTAAATTTAGACAATTGAGTTTTATACTCAAACATCATTGTTTCTACATCTTTTATTTCTTCTGTCAAATTAAATAATCGTGTAACTTCTAATTTGCTCACTTGCGGGAAAAAATGTACCGATGATGCTTCTGTACGTTGGGATAATTTTGCCACATGCGCATTGATATGTTTGGTGCAATTAAGGAGAAACTTAGCTTTTGCTATTTGCGGATCACATAACTTAATTAATCGTAACAAATTGGTGCGCTGGCTCTCACTTAACTCATCTAAAAACTCAGTAAACAAAATATTAACCCGAAATTGCTTCATCAGATCATTTTGATTTTGAGCATAAGTTTGAATTATATCATCTAAAAAGTGATTAATATGTGTTTTTATAGACTGATTATTTGTATTAAAAAGGAGTAATGCATTAAATAATAATTCAGGCTCAAACCAATAAACACCAAGTTCATCTAACTTACAATTCTGAGCAAGCTCCAACCACCTGTTCGTTGATTTAAAACGCGTCAGCCATGTACACCAACTATTATCTTTTCTTGCCGGAATGACAATATCTTTAATAATATCTGCATAAGCAGCTTCTAAAGCTTTAGGCTTATTCGCTGCGATTAATGGCAACAAAATAACAAAAATTCCATACGCTTCAGGAAATACAGCATTTTTTTTATCCCATAAACTAGGGGTTTGACGAGTAAAGAAAAATGAAAATTCAAATTGTGTAGTAAGTAATGAAACAAGCAATTTACAACAATTCACAAAAGCATCTGTTTGAACAAATTGAGGCTCTGAGGGTTCAATTTTTACAGATACCCTTTGATAGACAGGGGCTAACTCTTTACTTTTGGCTTTTAAATCAGGATTAATTTCAAATAAACATTTGCCTAACGTTTGAATTTCATAATCTATTTCTGAATAATCATTTGCAGTATGAAGATTGATAAATAGATCAAGTAAGTATTGCTCATCCTTTTTATATTCTATTTTCGTCCCATACAAAAAATTTACATCCGCCAATTCATAACCATATAAGCGATTAAAAAAATTCCTTATGTCGTTTTTAAAAATAGAAAAATCTGAATTTTTCGATCGCAAATAATAGTAGCGTTCAATTAACTCGAGCAAATGGGGTAGCAAGGCTATAGGCATACGTCCTTGAGCTCTTAAGTTAACAAAAACTTTTTTACGCATAAGATCCCAAAAGTTTTTGAAATACTCATCATCAACACTTACTTCGCGTGCAGTCTCTTTACATAACTTTAGACGCGCTAATTCATCTATTGTTACAACACTTAATTTTTTATCGGCCCTATAAGTCGATAAAGTAAATTTCCAATTCTCTAAGTGCTTACAAAAACTCCATTTTCGATATAAAGTCTTTCCACCGTGGCCTAGATAAAAATTAAAAAGATTAACCGTTTCATTAAGTGATGAAAAATCATTTAAATCTTTTTCATTTACCAAAGTTGGAATTAATATTTTTAAATAATTTATCCCTGTTATCGGAGTAAGCTCACTGGCTAAATTTATCCACAGAAGATTTGAGGGTGATGGATTACGAGTATAATCATCCTCTTTATCGACTATAGATTCCCAGCGACTTTTATAACACGAAAGAAGAAAATGAATATCATCGGCCGTTAATTCCGCGCTGGATGGCTTTTTAGAAAATCGCTCTGAAAGACATTCAGACAGCATTTTATCACACGGAATCGGTGTGCCTTCCTTTTCAAGCGTTTTGATAAAATCCAAAATTCGTTGGACTAACATAAACTACAACCTATCCTAAATAAAATTAACTTAAACTAAAGTTATATAAAAATCAATTTTATGAGCCTATGACAAAAAAAACGTGAACAATAAAGATAAAATATAAACAAAAAGTTATAAATTTATATTAATTCCAATTACATTGGAAAAAACACTTAATGGTTATTAAACCAACCATTTTCTGATATCGGAACAAATATTCGAAGAAAAAAAAAGCGGCATGGAAATGCCGCTTTAAAATAATAAAACCCTGGCGATGACCTACTTTCACATGAGGAAACCTCACACTATCATTGGCGCGGGTTCGTTTCACTTCTGAGTT